>JADJJH010000001.1 GCA_016706595.1 Bacteroidota bacterium
AAAAGCATATTTGAAATATTCCAATAAAATTGGACAACCAACCATTACCTCGTCATTTTACTATATCCATTTTTAGCTTAGGCTAATAAATTATTTTGGCAACAATTTAATGGAAGTTTAATGCTATAAAAATCACATTGATATTATTGGCTCATTGGAAATTTTACTGCTTTACTTTTGCCCTGAGTACATTGTAGTTACCTCATATGTATCGGCGGGGACCCTGAAATTATTTTTCAATCCGGTAGCTATTGAATCAATCTTCTTAAGAGCGAACCCCAAACTCCGCCACCTGTTACATCTTTACGCCTGTAATCCCCAGACATATTGCTCATTGAATTCAATTTCCTACCATGGGTATGCCTCTGTATTCATCTTGAAATGTTTTTCTGTTATGATGTGCATGTTGATTTGCGATATAAGCAATCACTTCGTATCAATTTCCGATGGTTTTACTTCGGAGAAAGCGCCATACCCATCCTGCCAATAAAAATCATGATATGCTTCCACCCTTAGCTTTATCCATTTAGATGAATGTGATTTTACTTCTTCTAATAATTTCATCAATGGTAATTTTTTAGATAATGCATAAAACATGAATATGGTCGGTGTAACCGCCAACTATAATTACATATATGGTACTCTAGTTTATTATATATTCCCCCCAGATAGTTGTGGTTCGGCTTCTATCGGTGGATGAATTATTTACTTTCTGTGTTTAGTACTGAATACGATGTGTACATAATTTTCACGAGTGATTGTCCCATAGTTTAGTGTTTTTTGTTGGGTAGTCGATGGACTACATCCATCGTTAGCTGATGCCGCCCCTTCAGGGCTTGTAGTCGATGGACTACGATCCATCGTTAGGATGACTTCGCCCCTTCAGGGCGGCCGATGGACTGCATCCATCGTTGGTTGATGCCGCCCCTTCAGGGCTTGTAGCCGATGGACTACATCCATGCGTTAGCTGATGCCGCCCCTTCAGGGCTGTGGCGGCCGATAGGAGCTCCATCCATCGTTTAGCTGATGCCGCCCCCTCAGGGCTGGGTTAGGGGCTTACGCTGGCTATCATTTTTTAACCCATTAAATGCATTAAAGCCATAATCGCGGTAGGCTTTACCTGCGGCGCGACTTACCCAGATCTTTTCCATGCTTGCGTATACTATCCATAGCTTGGTAAAGTTGAATTTGCTCGTGTGTGTCGTCAAATAAATTGTATTGGTAGCCCCATATACTTAGAGTATATGGCTGAAGCGGATGCCGATTAAACGAATTTAGAGACTGTTTTGTACAATTTTTCAAGAGAGCACTTACCTTTTCCATTGAGCACACATTGATCGAGTGAGGAAAAGCTAATATCGATTTTTGCATAGTGTAAGTATTGAAATCCAGGAGTATCGTATTTTAAAAAGTTGCATGAGGTAAGTTTGGCTTCGCTGCATAAATGATACGCTAACTTTTTCGGTCATGCCCACTAAAAATTCACGCAGGGCTTGGCATCAATAGTTGTCTTGGTCGAAAGTTCGTTCGGTTGAAATTGATTTCCGTTCAGAATAGGTTCATAATGGGGGAGTTGTCGATCATTTGCTTTACCGCCATATAAGGCCGCGATTTTCGCCCAAAACCTTGTTGGATCATTTCGCAGGGCATTTGTTGTAAAGTGCTAATTTTGTTGTATGCCCATGCCACTGTAATAATTGATAAGTTTGTCGCTCACCACTCAGTTTTCTTTATTGATGAAGGAGCCAGGAAATGTTTTTCGCTACCTAAAGGAATTTCTTTTTGTCCGTTAGGTTTTTGCTTCTCCCGTACCTACTTTCGAACGGTTTTATTAGCCGAGGGGGAAATAAAATAGCAAGCCGGTTGCTTTTTAAATTTTTGACGCAGTTCGGTAGCCATTTATAACAACCAAAAAGCGTTCCCATGCCGCTGAGGTCGATATAAAATTCGTCAATAGAAGTTTCTTTTCATGCTAGGCATATCCTCGTGAATGATATCGGTAATCATGTTTGAGTAATGACTGTAAATACCGGTATCGCCGCGTACAATTATGGCTTCCGGACAAGAGGCGACGGCTCTCTAGGCATTGCCGAGGTGGATACCAAAGCTTCAGGCTTCGTAACTAGTTGAGGCCACAACGCCTCGGTCGCTGCTACCGCCAACTAACACGGGTTATCCGATAAGCTTAGGATTTGTGAGTCGTCCGACAGAAACAAAAAATGAGTCGAGGTCGATATGTACAATATTTCTTTCCATAGGGTATCGCTTTGTGGAGAATTAAATGTATAATGTTAGCATTATTGCACTAAATATTTAGTATGCATAGAATACTAGTAATATCAAGCATTTGCGGCAACTTAAAATTGGTTCAAGATCAACTGGCCGAAACATTAGAGATTCCGCGACAGCGCGTATTGGCTCGTACGAAGAGGAGCGTTATGAGCCGCCGGTAGAAACGATGATTAATCTTTCAAATCTTTTTCAATATTGCCTATTGATGCTTTAACAAAATGCGATTGAAGAAATTTGATGCCGATTCGTTTATGGGCGTTGGTGAAAACCGATTGCTAGCTTCCGATGATGGTTGATAGGATAATAACGATATATTGAAGTGGTTACCTTAAAGGCATCTGCCGGTTATTATGCGGGGTTTGCGACCCGAGATATATCGAAAAATTGCCCACCAGAATTTGCCGTTTCGTATTAGTGGTAAACATCGAGCTTTTCCCAATTCAGGGCGATTCTATGCCCCAATTAAAAACAGGAAGGTCGGTGATTGGGAAAATTGTTGAGCGATTATCTGATGTTGTAAACGGGGACCACTGGTGTGTTGCTTACCAGACAAGGTGTGGTATATAAACGCATTTATAAAAAAGAAACCTACTTGAATTGCATTCAGATAATACAACCACCAGCCTTATACAATTAAAGCCGCAATGAAGTAGTTGTTTCATGAAGTTTGTGTGTGCTTTGAAGCTATCTGATGACAAAGAGATACCCCAAGTTTAAGGCCATATTATCAGCAATTGCAAAAATTGCAACATGGTGAATGATTTGAGGAAGCAAATTCAATCATAAATTTAGTTCCAAGTTTTTATATTTTAGGATGGTATGTCTTGGAGAATTGATTGCTACATACCTATGTTTTTTTGTCCTCTGCAAAAGGGAGCTGGTAGAGAGAACTATTAGGGAAAGTTCTGTAAATTGGCGGTTGAGGCAGGTTCGATAGCTATCTGTTTTGTGTTGGGGAGTGGGAGTTGAATTGAATATTGATTCCTGGCTTAACAATTTGTATGAGTGCCAGACTATTGATGGGGGATTGATATCTTGATACTTGATATGTTCTTGTCCGTAAACCGGAACCTTGGAGAACTTACTTTTAGAAATAGCAAGTTTAGCTTGAAGAGGGCTTCAGCCAAAAAACCAAATAACGAATGAAAAAAATCTTCTAATCAATCATCTATTTTAAATAAAATCGTCAGACAAAAAAAATACATTTTCTGATTTTTGCTATCTTATGCTTGAGCCTAAATGGTTTTCGCAATCCGTAAGGATCGCCGATCCGGCAACTATCCTGAGTCAGTCGGGATGCAAACACTTACAGAGACGTTGTCAGCTGCTGAGGCATTCGAAGTTACCGTGAATTGTCAGTCGTTTGATGGTTCGGTAATAGGAACAAGTGATTTGCCACCTTCCAAGTGGCCTGCTCAACTTCACCCCAGGGCAAACCACTAAAACAATTCAAGTTACTATTTTAAACGATTATCTTTATGAGGGCAAGAGTATTACTATGTGCAGTTAAGCAATGCGCAAAATGCGACAACGTCTCAGTCTATATCGATTAGCGTAAAATTTCGCCTATGCCTATATTGATAATGAAGATCCAAGCAATTAGTATAGCAGCACCGGCTAATGTATCTGAGTCTGCAGGTACACAATCCATTACAGTAACGCTATCGGCTGCACAAACCTATTCAGTTACTGTTAACTATCAATCTTTAAACGTTTCGGCGACAAGTGGAGTTGATTATACTAATACCAGCGGGACTTTAACCTTTGCCCGGCAGAAACTTCTAAGTTGATAGTTGTGCCAATCATCAATGATTATCTTAACGAATATGCAGAATATTATATTGAAATGAGCAATGCGCAAAATTCAACGAATGCGTCGCCTATGTATATTAGCAACCAGTATGCATACTGTTATATTGACGATGATGATCCATTTGTTGGTATGGTCATTACTTCTGTGCCAGCCTATATTGGTGAAACAGGAGGGACGCAAACCTTTACCGTAAATCTTTCAGCTGCACAATCGTATTCAGTATCGGTAAATTATCAAACCATAAATTATTCGGCAAGTTGCTGGTCAGATTATACCCATACAAATGGTACATTAATTTTTACACCCGGGCAAACAACTCAAGAATATTGTTGTTCCCATTTTGAATGATTACCTAAATGAATCCAAGAATTCTATTATGTTGAGTTAACCAACGCAAGTCCTACGAATATTCTTGAGTCAGGGGGGAATCAAGTATTTACCGTAACTCTGTCAACGCCACAAACTTATTCAGTATCTGTGAGCTACCAGACCTATGATGCCTCTGCTACCGCAGGAAATGATTTTATTGGTCAAAGTGGAACATTGATATTCAATCCGGGACAAACAACCAAGACCATTTCTGTTCCCATGATAAATGATTATCAGTTCGAGAATACAGAATATTATTATGTAGCAATTTCGAATGCACAGAATATATCAAATTCTCAATCCATAGTAATTTATACAGCGTCTTGTTATGCCTATATTGATGATGATGACCCACAGGTTAGTATAAATTATTATCCTGTTCCTTCGACCATTATTGAATCAAGTGGATCTCAAGTTTTTACGGTTACCTTATCTTCAGCAACAACATACTCAGTATCTGTACAATATAATAGTTTCGATGGCTCGGCAATAGCTGGCAGCGACTATACAACTGTTAGTGGTACTTTGCTTTTTTGCCTGGGCAAACGTCGAAAACTATTTCTGTGCCTATAATCGACGATAACGCATTTGAATATTTGAGTAATATTATGTGAGTGTCACGAATGCATTGAATGTTAACAATAGTTTGCCTTTAAGTATTTCTGGCGCCTCTGCTTATGGTTATATTGATGATGACGATGTTACATTGAGTATCAGTAATCCTATTCCGGCTACAGTAACAGAAGGTGTTGGCGTTTCGCAAGTTTATACAGTAACATTATCAGCTTCGCCAACTTTTCCAATCAGTGTTCAGTATCAAACTCAACCGTCATCAGCTACGGCAGGAAGTGATTATACCTTGACTAGTGGCACTTTGTTATTTTCTCCAGGTGAATTGACAAAGACTATAACTGTTCCTATTATAAATGATTTTCTGAACGAATGCCCTGAAAGCTAATATGTTGAATTGTCAAATGCGACCAATACGATTAATTCTAACCTATCACTATTATATCACCATATGCTACCGGTAGTATTAACGATGATGACCCTTTTTTATCTATTGGTTTTCCAAACCCTACCAATGTTGTTGAGGTTCTCAGAGCTAGCCAAACCTATACAGTGACGCTTTCAGCGCCACAAACTTATTCAGTTTCGGTAGCTTATATAACTTTGCCGATGGTTCAGCAATACAAGGGCGGATTATACTTCTATAAGTGATACCCTTGTTTTGCGGGTCCAAACTACAAGACTGATTACTATTCCCATTTTAAATGATTTCATGTATGAGTATTCTGAATTTTATTATTTAAATCTAAGTAGTGCACAACATGCTGGAAATTAGTTTGCCAATGACCTTGTCAAACATTAACACATATGGGTATATCGATGATATTGACCCAACAATAAATGTTACTTTGGTTTCACCAGATTCTATCACAGAATCTTCGTCAGGCATCCAATCATTTACAATTGCACTTTCAGCTCCACAAACTTATCCATTTCATTTTCTTACCAAACCAATGATATAAGTGCAACAGCTGGAACAGAATACGTTGCGACTTCGGCACCTTAACCTTTGCTCCGGGTGAAACTACAAAAATTGTAACAGTTTCAATTTTGGATGACTATATCAACGAATATGAAGAATATTATTATCTCAGTATTTCTAATGCGTTTCGTGCGGGTAATAGTTTACCGGTAGCAGTAGGTTCAGTTATTATGCCTATGCTATATAAAGATAATGATCCTGTTATAACTATTCTTCCTCCTACGCCGTTAGCCGTAAATGAGAATGCAGGTACACAACTCTTTACGGTAACACTTTCGTCACCACAAACCTATACAACTGCTGTTGATTATTTATTGTATAGTTCATCTGCTCAGGAAGGAACTGATTTTACATTTGGCACCTGTGCGCTTACGCTGACTTTTGGACCTGGGAGACCACGAAAGTGTTTTCTGCCTCAATTATTGATGATGGAATTTCGGAATTTACAAAGCTATTACGCCCAATTATCTAATCCGCGAAATGTAAATATGAATATGCCGATGAGTTTACTGAACTATTATGTTTATGCGGATATTTTAGATAATGATAATGCAGGTTGTGGGACTAACTTAGTGAGTAAACCTATTATATCGGGATCAACTTTATATTGTCCTAATACAACATTAAACTTATCTGTAGCGCCTGTAAACGGAGCTATTGGTTAGTGTGGAATGGCCCGAATGGATTTGTTGCAAGTGGTCAGAATATTACAATCGATAATGTAAATGCATCGCATTCAGGTGTATACACAGCCAGAGCATATCGAACAGGTGGCACCAGTTTGATTACCAGTGTGGGTGCTAATGTAAATATTTCGGTTTTGCCATGTGCATCAACAGTAAGTTTGAAAGCATACATCAAAGGGTTTTATGTTGATTCGGGTCGAATGACAACCGTATTGCTAAATCATAGTTTGTCGCCAAGTACAACGCTTACCGATTCAATTCAAGTTGAGCTCCATCAATCGAATGCACCCTATGCAATGGTGGCAACGGCAAAAGTTGCGCTCAATACAAATGGTACTGCCATAGCAACTTTTAGTTCCATTGTAGGTTCGTATTATATTGTGATTAAACATCCAACTACCGTGCAAACTTGGAGCTCAGTTCCGGTTACCTTAGGTGCATCGCCAACATCCTACGATTTTACCAATGCTGCAAGCAAAGCCTATGGTGATAATATGAAGAAGTTGAGCCGGGTAATTGGGCTATTTTTCGGGTGATATTTTACAAGATGAAAACATTGACCTACTCGATTTTCGGAACTCGATTTTCGTATTGCCACCTTTGATACTGTTATTTACCTTCAGATTTAAATGGAGATGGAAATACCGACTTGTTACATTCGCCTATCTTGGAAAATAATATTACTAATTTTATTTACTCGAATCATCCGTAATTTGAATAGGCTCTTTTAAAATTGGGAGGTTTGCTTTTGCTTATAATAAGCCAATTCAAATCATATAATTTTATAGTAATCTTACTTATGTAAAAAGTTATAACGATTTATTTTTCGTTTCATTTCTGGGCTTTTGCTATGCTGTTTTACATTAACGAAAACATGCCTTGCGTTGTTATGAAAATTACCATACTCGGAAATAATTCGGCATTCCTGCTTATGGAAATATCCTACTTCGCAAGTAATTGAAATTCATGAGCAATTATTTTGATGGATTGCGGTGAGGGTGCTCAAATGCGTATGCAACAATTTGGTATACAAGTGCTCGCATTAATCATAGTTTTATTAGTCATGCCCACGGCACCACTTTTATGGCTTGGTAGGGATTTGTTAGCAGTTTGGCTTTATTTGGAAGAGAAAAGGAATTATCTATTTATTGTCCTTGAAGTGAAAAAGATTTTGATGTCGCAGCTTCAATGGAATCTTGGGTTTGACATTCGATTCACAATTTTATCGGATGCCGAGCACACTGTTTTAGTTGATGAAGAAAAGTATCAGGTAGTATGTTTTCCTGTATATCATAGTGTGCCAACGCATGGATTTAAGTTTATTGAAAGAAACGTAAACGAGTTTTAGTTCCGCATCGACTTCGAGATTATGATATTCCAAAATATTTTTATAGTCGATTAACGGCAGGGGAAGATTATATTATGAAGGATGGTGAGCTTATAAAAAATGAGTGGGTAACTGAGCAGGACATCCAAATAAAATATATGCTTTTGTGCAGATACTAGGTATGCACCTGAAATTTGTGCAGATATCATGGATGTTGATTTGTTATCACGAATCTACTTATCTGCATGATCGTCAACACAAAGCCATTGAACGTTTACATGTACTGCTCAAGAAGCCGGCATGATAGCAAAGCAAGCCTCGGTGAAGCAATTATTATTGGGTCATTTTTCATCAGAGTATAGGATCTGCAAGCGTTTGTCGATGAAGCTTCCATTGAATTTGAAAATGTAGCACTGGCCATTGAAGGGAAAACGTTTGAAATTTAATTTTTTTGCTGTACTGCTTTTTTCCGCAGGAGAACAAGTTGAGGAGGTTTGAGAAATCCTTTATGCATAAGAGCCGAGTGATTTTCAACGAAAATGGCTATAGGTAGAAGGTACCATTTAACCTTCTTCAACCTTGATTTCGAGTACTTCGGGCATCGTTAGTAGTAATTCTTCTGACTCGCAAGTTGAATCCCGTTGATTGAGGATCTCAAAGTCACCAAGTCGAAGAGATTTTCTAAGCTTTAGTTTGATTCAATTTTCTATAATTGTTTTAGATGCCTTATGGCAATATCAAATCGGACAAAGATGCTTTACCCAACGATACAGTTCATCAACTTCGAAATCGGAAACAGCGATGCAGCCTAGTGTCCAATCGAATTTAAAATCCTTCTCTTGGTTTTTGCGATGATGATTTGGGAAGCCATGAATTTTAATTTCACCACCTGCACTTAATTCTTGTTGGGCTGCAAAACAGAGTCTGAATAATTTGGATATGAAATGCCTGAATTTTATGATAGGAGCTATTACTATCTCTATCATGGGCAAAAATATAAACCTTCAGGTGTTTTTAAATCTCCTTCGAATTGTTTTTCGCCAATGGGCTCTAAGTCTAACGAAATGATATATTTTTTCACCTTCTTATTTTCATGAAAAGTAATCATCTCTCGCTTTGCTTTATTTACCACTATGCTATCTATTAAATCATGAACTGAAATGTTTCAGAAATAGTTGGCTCTCCAGATTTTCTTGTCGCATATTTGATTGAATTGTAAAAAGTAAAACAATAAGTAAAGTATAGCAATAATACATGGCTGAAATCTAAAATTTGTAATCACTATAAAAGTTGAGGAAAATTCCACTGCATTGTATTCGCCTTTTGATGAGCACGCCTTTTACGTAATATTTCTCACGAGTTAGTTTTTCGTTCAGTCTGTTTATCAGAATTTTTAAACTTTGTGTCTTGCATAAACCATTTGTATCGATTTTTGCTATGAATATATATCAGATGAAATCACGGATCACTCGTGGAATAAATCAAAAGATATAAATATTTAGATGGCGCGGACAGGTATTTGCTAATTCGCAATGGCATCTGATTTAGGAATACAATACACCTTCGTCTATAAATAAAATAGTGTTACCTATATCCGAATCACTTGCAAATTTTAGTAGGTGTACTTTAGGATTCCGATTGCAATGGTTCGTAGTCAAGTTGTTTGGTGTTTATCTCTTCGAATAATAAATCGCTACTTGCATTGCTTAATGCGCAGTCACCATCAAAGAAACTTATTTTACTCACCTAACGATTTTATGAAATGCTGAATTTTATTTTGTAAGGTAGACTTGCAGGTAAAAGTGGTAATCTTAATTCGTTTTCAATTAAACCAAATTCATGTAAAACGCATTTAACACCAGCCGGTTTCCTTCTTCAAAAGTAAATCGATACCATCTAATAATTTATATTGTAATTTTTGAGTATGCGTGAAAGCGTGTTTTAGTGAGCTGTTGATGAGTTCGCAAAATTCGGTAGGGAAACAATTTGCGGCGACTGAGATGACACCTTCAAACCAATGGCAATTTGTGCAATAGCTAAATTGTCGTCGCCATAGTAAGGTAAAATGCTTCCGGTTTATTTTTAACTAATTCCATGCATTGAGTTATACTTCCACTGGCTTCTTTCATGCCAATAATATGTTCGCATTCATTGGCAATTTCTAGTGTGGTACTTGCCAACATATTACTGCCTGTCCTTCCTGGCACATTATATAAAATGATAGGTTTTGGAGTATGTTTATTGAGTTCTTTATAATGAGCTATGATACCTTCTTGCGAAGGTTTATTATAGTATGGTGAAACGCTTAATATTGCATCAATTTTATCAAGCGGATACACTTCAAATTGTTTGATAATTTCAGCAGTATGATTTCCGCCTATTCCACCTCTCGGGTACGCGACCGTTATTTTTTTCGATAATATTAATTAATACATCTTGTTTTTCTGCGGCACTTAAGGTAGGGGTTTCGACGGTTGTTCCCAAGGCTACTAAATAATTTACACCTCGGTCAATTACATAGTCTACTAATTTTTCAAGCGCATTAAAATCAACACTTTTGTCGTGTTTGAATGGCGTGATTAATGCAACACCTGTTCCTTTATATGGATTTGCGATCTCGGTTGTAGTTAATTGTATCGTTTATTTTTTATTATTTTTCAAGGGATTCATTGGCCTCAATCGGAATTAATACATCTGAACAATGCTTAAAATGTTCGAGAAAAAGAGCCACTCTGCATTTAGCTTCAGAAACGTAGGATAAAATGAAGTTGTGGGCAATTCAGGGTATATAGATTTATAAGCAAATCGAATTTTTTGAAGCAAAGCGATCGGTTCGTGGGCTATGAGGTAATAGACTTGGCGTTCTAAATCGGCTGCATTAAATGAAGTAAAACCACATTATGATCACCTTCTTTTTATCGATATATATCAGCACTTCGCATTCATAACCTAATGATTCAAGTTTCGATTTATACTGATTGATGGTTTGTTGAGTTTCTGGACCTTCATAATATGCAGTAATGCCAATTCGATGAACTTGGGAAAATTCATATATTCATGAATCGTTTTCGTTGGGTTGCAGCAGGGTAGTACTATCAGATGTTTTTATCGGAATAATACGTTCTTGTATTTTTTTTAGGAAGGACAATCAATTATTGGATTAGCTGGATGAGATGAATGAGATTGAGTTATTCGTTAACTTCGTCAAAGAAGCCCATTTTGAAAATCTTTCAATTCTATCGTGTATCCGTTTTCCGGATCAATAGCTGAAAGTTCTTTTAAGGTTTTTAGAATGTATTTTTTGACAGTTACGGCCATTTCTTCTGGAAAAGTATGTGCGCCACCTATTGGTTCTGGAATGATGCCATCTACTAAACCAAACGAATTCATGTGTTTTGGTGTAAGTTTTAATTGTTCAGCAGCGGTTTCTTTAAAATCCCAAGTGCGCCATAATATACTAGAGCAACTTTCGGGAGAAATAACTGAATACCAGGTGTTTTCGAGCATCACTACACGGTCGCCAATACCGATACCCAAAGCTCCACCGCTTGCACCTTCGCCAATGATGATACAAATAACAGGTACTGTTAAATTAGTCATTTCAAATAAGTTTCGAGCAATGGCCTCACCTTGTCGCGCGTTCTTCCGCTTCTAATCCGGGAATGCCCCAGGTGTATCAATAAATGTAATTATAGGTTTATTGAATTTTTCGGCAAGTTCATTAAGCGCAATGCTTTACGGTAGCCTTCAGGGTTAGCCATACCAAAATTTCGTAATTGCCGCATTTTTGTATTCGCCTTTTGATGACCGATTACCATAACGGTTTGCTCATCGTTAAGCATGGCGAACCCACCAACGATGGCCTTGTCGTCTTTTACATTTCTATCACCATGCATTTCTTGATATTTTGAAGATGAGAAATATAAAAATTTGTATACGGATGTCCTGGATGTCTGTTGAGCTGCACTCGTTGCCAGTCATTGAGTTAGAATAAATTGACTTGCGTGTTTCTTCAACTTTCGCATTGAGTTCTTTGATGCTTGAACTCATATCAACTTTAGTTTTATCGCCAACGTCTTTAATTTTCAATTTCTGCGACGAGGTTTTCTATGGGTTTTCGAAATCTAGGTATTGCATTTTATTGATTGCTATTGCAGGTCAAACGTACATTAAATTCATCATTTTTTTTTTTGCTAAATAAAGATTTTGAAAAATACATTTCTTGTATATCTTTGACCTGCTATCGGTAAAACGGACCGGTAGTTCAGTTGGTTAGAATGCCGCCCTGTCACGGCGGAGGTCGCGGGTTCGAGTCCCGTCCGGTCCGCTCCAAAAATCCACATTTTTAATGTGGATTTTTTCTATCCCAAAACTATGCTTGCTGTCACGGTCTCGTTTTAAGACGAGACGGGTTCGAGTCCCGTCCGGTCCGCTCCAAAAAAATCCCCACATTTTTTAATGTTGGGATTTTTTATTTTAGAAACTATGCCGTGCTGTCTTGGTCTCGTTTTAAGACGAGACGGGTTCGAGTCCCGTCCGGTCCGCAAGCTTTAAACGAAAACCCTTGAAAGTTCATACTTTCAAGGGTTTTCTGTTTTAGAGGAAAAATATATGGAATTGTTAGCAACCGTATTATTTTAACTTAGGGATGTGCAGAAAAAATAAAATTGCTAGCATTTGATTCAGCAATCGGTTTATCTAACAGATCTACATTGCCATCGCCATTGATATCAGATCCTTGATATCCAAATAAAAATGACGTAATATCATTAGTCAAAATGGATAGATCTAATAAATCAATATTTTCATCTTGATTCACATCGCCCTGATACAATGCTCAAACACCGATTTCTACTTCGGTTTGATTTGATCCGTAGGCTTGGCCCTGCGCCGTTGTGAAATCGTAATTTATAAGGCCAGAAAATGTTATTGGATTTGAACTCCAAGTTTCAACAGAATTTCTATGTCTGATTACTACATAATAGTTTCCGTTGGGGATGGGAAAGTAGCAAGTAGCTGTGCCATTGATGTTTAGTAAGGTTTTAGTTTGGGCAACCAGACTATGAGGGAAAGTGCTATTACGGAGTTGTATTTGAATAGAATCTGTAATTCCTAAATTACTGGTAACCCCTTGATTAAAAAGTACTGAAGACATCAAGCCCCCGCCAATATAATAACCTTCCATAAATAATTTAAGTTGTACTGAATGACACGGGGTGTTGTTAAATCTTGCTGTGGTTCCTCCCGTTATATATATCTTATTGTCGGTGCCAAAATCAAACCATACCGGATATCCACTCGGTGTGGTTGCATTCCATCCTGAAGTGCCATTGCTATTTACTTTACACATTCCCATCGATGACATGGTACTTCCTGCAATGTAGATATTGTCACACGCATCAATTCGCATAGGTGTGATTGCAAGCAAAGCCAAACTAGGTCCATCCGCATCCAGATTTTGCCAAAGTAAATTTCCGGAACTATCATATTTTTTAATCACTACGCCATAACCAGCACTCTGATAACCGCCTACCACCGGATTGTTATCACTCCCTACTTCAACTTTATTTCCACTAAACGAATTAGCTTGTGTCCATAGTAATGAGCCCGATGGTGAAAGTTTTTTGAGTGAACTTGGTGAGCCGTTTACAATATAGGTATTTCCAAAAGCATCTCCTGCAGCATCCCCAACCGTAGAACTACTCACGCCGGTCAAACTCCACATATTATTTCCATTCAAATCAATTTTCGAATAACCATTTAAAATGCCGGTGGTTGTTCGGTGTACGATAATAATTTTTCCATCTGGTGTAAATTTAAAGGTGATTGGAGCGCCAATGCCGGTGTCGAAATAATTCCATATTGGAGTGCCTAAAGAATTGAATTTTTTAACTTTGGTTACTTGGCCTGATGGGCCGGTTCCAATACCTAAAACATAGATATTGTCATTCGCATCAATAAGACACTTTTTGGTTGAAGAACCATCGAATGAGCTTTCATATACTACACGCCATAGCAATATTCCAGATGAATTGTACTTCATCAAAACACTGGCCGCATTTACCGGACTTGAATAACCGGATTGAATGGTTCCTGATACAATAATATTGCCTGCATGATCTGTTTCTACCCATGTAGCCATTTCATGCCTCGTGTTATCTGTATTATTGTACGTTGCATTCCACATAATATTTCCTAAAGCATCGCGTTTTGTTAAGGTAATATCACCTCCCGGATTATAATCCCAATACGCTGTATACACATTATTAATGGAATCAGTTGCTATCGAAACGCCACTTGGGTAGTTATACCAATCGGCAGCTACTTGAGCATGTATTGTGGAGTTCATTAAAATGAATGCGATAAGAATGATGTTTTTCATTTTTCTATTTTTGTGATGTGAAAATTCAATCCGAATATTTTTAGATAGGCTATACGTATAACTCACTGTAATCTAGGTTTTATGTTGTCAGTATTCAAACTAGATAGGTTATAGTGAATCGATGTTGCTGGCACTATGAAACGGTTTGTATTTTAGCATGATGGTACATGCAGAAGACTAGTTAATTTTAATTTGAACATCTCATAGTATTTTGTTTTTAAAGCATATGTCGAAATTCCGAAAATGGCATAAGGGGGCAGGGACTTATTATACTTGTCATTGCCTTGATGTTTACCTCAATTCGTGAATAAAAGTGATTGTGATGATTACACAAATTTAGTAAAGCTATCTAGCCTCAAATGAATGATAATTATCATTATATAGTTATGCCTTTAATGAATAAGGGTAGATTATATTTACTCTATAAATGAGCCATATGCAAGCCTTACTTTATCCTCGTTTTTTGTTAGTGAAAGATAATTTTTATAGTCATCCCGAAAAGGTTGTGAAGGCAGCGAAAGAGGCGGAGTTTTATGAACCGGAACATGTAACTGGATTCCGCAGTAAAAATGTGTATCATGAGCCAGGTGTAAAATCGAAATTGGAAAGTATATTGGGTATTAAAATTACCCGCTGGGATATTGATCCATTGGAAGAAAATGGTGTTTTTTATCAGGGGTTTTCAAAGGGTAAACGAAAAGAGGTTCCTGGTGTACATTCAGATGAGCCATATAATGATATTACCATATTGATTTATCTCACACCCGGTTTGCCTATCGATTGCGGAACATCACTTTGGATGCATAAAGCAACTGGGTTGTGTAATCCGGCAACACCCCAAGATGCGAGGCGATTAAAAATTAAATTCAGTGAATTGCAAAATCAGTT
Organism: Bacteroidota bacterium; assembly: GCA_016706595.1. Lineage (GTDB taxonomy): Bacteria > Bacteroidota > Bacteroidia > Chitinophagales > Chitinophagaceae > OLB11. Next base: position 15,310 of record JADJJH010000001.1, read on the forward strand.
AGAAGAAGATAGTAAAAAAAGAGATAGTTGGATAGAGATTGATCGTGTAGGAAATCGTTTCAACCGCATGGTGGCTTATCCTTCAGGGGCATTGCATTCTGCTAGTAAGCATTTCGGGAGTGATATGGCCAATGGTAGAATTTATCAAACTTTTCGAATAGGGGTAGATTGGAGTACCTTTAGAATGAACAAGATACCTTAATGAAGTAGTTGCATTAGCATTTTATTATATCGATAAGGGTCATTCTCTTTGGTTGAAAGCATAGTAAGCAACAAGGAGATACTTTTAGTGTCGTGTTTGTGTAATGCTTTGGATAACAAGGCAATCTCTTCAAGTGCAGATTTGTGTTTCAATTGCTCTGAACTTGAAAGTTTACTTGCCACACAAAATTCTGCAATACATGTCTTCACCGCCAAAGTGCGGTCACCTTTAAAAGTTTTACGAATAAGGTTTGTAATGTGTAGATTGATCTCCACAAAAGAAGGCGAATGCTCATCAGAAAATGTCAATGAAATATCACTCTCAGCAAGTTGAATTAAAGTTTTTTCGGAGCTTCGATATCCTTTTTTGTTGGCAATTTTTTTAGCTTCTTTCTCAGCCAAGAATTTAATTTCAGGGTCAATTGATCTAAAGCCATATCGGTAATAAAACCAATAGGCACCGCTGCGAATACCATCCGGATTATCTTTCCCAAATTGGTGTGCATCAACTTCAATATTTGATAGAGTAAAAGTTTGCTTGTATACTCGTAGTAATTGACACATGATATATCCTGATTCACCTCCACGAAATGCTTCAAAAATATTCAGTCCAAACCGTGCGGTTTTGCCAAATACCCAAGTCCCACCATAAGCGATTGGGTATCCATTTTTAAAAAGTGTATATCCAATATAAGATTGCAGAGGTAAAAGCCTTTCTGCATCCATTCCATAAATAGCAACGCTGATGCCACGCTCTAAGCTATAGAGTCTTATTGTTTTTACATTGATATAAGTGGCAGGGTCAGTTTCGCGCATCGTTAATAACATTGATTTTCGTATGACCGCAGAAACGATTTCTAATTGATTTTTATCACATGATTCAGGTTTAGGCAACGGACTATCGATTAAGGCACGGTAATCAAAATTTTTCAGGATGCTTGACTGAAAATAGATGCTTTTGTGCGGAAGCTTATTAAAACTTCGTGAATAACTAAGTTTGGTTGCACGAATGGTAACAAAGGCTTTTAAGCTATCCCATAGATAGTCTTTTAGTAATGGTTTGTGTTCAATGGTACTAAATTGCTGAAGAAGAAATTCTAGTCTTTTATTCTTCGACACTTGAAGAGCATCCAATAATTCATCATTTGACAGACCTGCACTTGTTTCATCGCGTTCAACAGATGGCAGTGTGAACTTAAGAAGTTCATTCAAAGGCGTGGCTTGGTTTGCGAAGGAGTCGAAACAAAGCTGCACATCATGTTGTTGACTGAGCCAAAAAAAAGCATCATGTGAGAAGCGGGTGCACATGGATGTGAAGGGTAATCCATGATCATCCAATGTTTGTTTTTTTGAAAGAGGCATTTTTTTTAAGTGCAAAGCCAAACGTTTAAGTTCGTTATACGCCAGAAGGTAGATTGCTTTATTGTCGGGATGAGTAATCATAAAAAGTAATAATTCATGATAAGTAATGATTTCATTAATCTTATTGATTTTACTTGAACGAATACTTTGTAAGCAGGCTAATTTTTGAGAAGTATGTTCTTCATCAAATTTGCCAAGTATAATTTGAAGTTGTTTTATTGTATGTGCCCATGAATTTGACATAAGTCAAAGGTAAAAATTTGTTTGTATTAGGATACTACAAATATTTTCTCTTGAATTATGAGCGTCATGTGGATTTCTGAGCACGAAATGTGAAGTTGGCTAATTTGTATCTAACTGAGTGTAAAGTTATGTTGTATACGATTTATATGACTGCCAGGGAAATTCTTAGGTGATGATGCGTTGCTGAACAGATTACGTATTGAGCCAAGTTTGGGCTTAGGTTATCCTATTGCAGAGTTGAAATTTTTGCGTAGAATGTATGATTGTTATTTGCCGAATGATGAAGCGCTACTTCCATTTGATTTCGACTTTATTGGAGTTCAGAATTAGACGCGCGAAATCATTTCACACTCGTACTTAGTACCTTATTTGCAAGCTAAACTTATTAAAGCCAACAATCGAAAAGTACCTACTACTTTAATGAATTGGGAAATTTATCCCGAATCAATTTACCACATGCTAAAGAAATACTCGGCTTACGATAAAGTAAATAAAATAATAATTACCGAAAATGGAGCTGCATTTAATGACCAAGTAATTGATGATGAAGTACACGATATACATCGTAAGCAATTTATCGAAGAGAACATTACGCAAATATTGCGTGCTCAAAACGAGGGTATCAATGTGAAAGGTTATTTTGTTTGGACATTCTTAGATAATTTTGAATGGGCCGAAGGGTACCTTCCTCGTTTTGGTTTGGTACATGTAGATTTTAAAACTCAAAAAAGAATTATTAAGCATTCAGGTTATTGGTACCAGCAATTTTTAGCCGGTGAAAATCAAGTCAAGTAATGTTTTTTATGATAATGCCAAATAAGAAGTGGTCGTATACATGAAATTAATTTTACTGTATTTTTCATTTTTAGTTCTTATGCTTATCAATAAGACTTTATTAATCAAGGAAATCCCATTGAGTAATTTGAAGAGATAGCTATTATAATATTCTTAAAAAATTACCATGACTGATTTCACCATCGGGATATTTTTAAAAGTAATTAATTCAAAAGCTAAGCAAGCAAGGGGTACTTCATACATAATTCTTTTTAAGATCAAGTAATTTGATCATTGTCATAGAATGGTAATTTATGTAATAATCATTTATGATAACCTATAAGTTCTAAAATGGCTTTTTAACTGATTAGCATAGTTAATTTACCAACGAACAATGATAGTAGGAAGTCTACTCTTAAAATTTTATAGCATGAAGAAAATCGGATTAACTTTTTTCCTTTTAGGAATTTTACTTTGGCAAAGCCAAAATGCACAAGCACAAACATGTACTGCTTGTTTTACTGCAACACCAGATACAACTAATTCAAGCCTCATTAATTTAGACGCAACTTGTAGTAATGCATCTCCTAATGCACTATACGATTGGTATATAGATGGCGCACTCTATCTTTCCTTTTTTCCTATTCCTTATTTTCAGGTTCCTTTTTATGTTCCAGGACAACATATCATTGATTTGGTGATTTACGATGGGGCTTGTGTAGATTCTGCAACGCAAGTACTTAATATTACCAATTGTAGTGCCGGTTTTACAACCAATCAGTTTAGTGGAGGCGTAGTATTTTTTTATCCAAATTATTACGTGAGCACTTCTGCTACGTGCCAATGGGATTTCGGTGATGGAAATACAAGCAATACAGGATATCCAATGCATACATATGCTGCTCCGGGTACCTATACAGTTTGTTGCATCTTAAATACTTTTGGAGGATGCTCTGATACTTCATGTCAGTCAATTACAGTAACCGGGACGGCAAATTGTGATGCTAATTTTTATTACAATATCGATCCTTTTACCGGTGGGGTAAGCGCCGAAGCTGGTTTGACAAGTGTTTACAACGCAAATAATTATAGCATGAATTGGTATGTAAATGGTATTCTTTCTCAACAAGGTGCTTTTACCGGATTTTACACAACGCTTGTTGCAAGTGGCAACTATGAATTAAAACTAGTACTCACAGATACGAATATGAATGCTTGTGATAGTATGAGCGAATTAATATATTGGAATGGCGGAATTATTAGTAATCCTGGTTGTTATCCATGCTTTAGTTCAACGTATAATAGTACATTAGATAGTTTATATTTTGATGCGTCTTGCAGTATAGTGCCTATAGGTGGATCTTTACTTTGGAATATCAATGGTACTAGTTTTCCTGATCCAGGAAATGGTTTCATGCAAGGATTTCCTACCATAGGGTATCAAGTTGTGGCTTTGTATGCATTGGATAGTAACAATGTAGTTTGTGATAGCTTGTTTCAACCGGTGTATACTTATGGCGCACCCTGTGTTTCATGCTTAAGTGTAACTCAGTCGGTAGGGTCTACGAGCGACTATATCTTCGATGGAGCATGTAATGCTGCTGCTGTTAACTATTCATGGTTCATAGACAATAGTTTTGTTGCCACAACAAATTCGCCTCAGTTTTATTATTCTTTTACGCAAAGTGGAAGTTATAGCGTTTGCCTACAAACAATGGATGCGCTTGGAACTTATTGTAATCAAAGTTGCACAACCGTTGTGGTAAGTACACCAACTGTAGTTCAGTACACTTTAAGTGGTGTTATACAAGCGGTTGATAGTTTTTATAATTATACACCGGTTGGAAATGGTGATGCAAAGGTTTATTTAATCAAATTAATGACCGGAGGTATTCTCAATGCAATTGATTCAACCACAACAGATGCAACAGGCCGATATACATTCAGCAATAAGCCAATTGATGATTATCGTATTAAGGTTGCATTGAATCCCGGAAGTCCCAACTATACAACTAATATTCCAACTTATTTTACAGCAGCCTATATGTGGTATAATGCTCAGGTAGTAACCTTGTTTGCTAACACGTATAACAAAGATATCTTCATGAATTATGGGGCCAATATGGGAGGTAGCGGATTTATCGGTGGCAACGTATTTCTTGGTTCCAATAAACCAACCCGTTCAAGTAATGCTGATGTAACCTTGATTTTAATTGATCAGTTTACGCAGCTACCGGTAGCCTATGCCAAAACCAATGCAAATGGTGATTATAGTTTCAGTAATGTGCCTTATGGGGTTTATAAAATATATGGTGAATTATTGAACCGTGCGAGTATTCCCGAGAATATTGAAATTTCGGCAACTCAATTAACTTTGAGTAATAAGAATTTTGTGTACAACGATAATGTAATTAAACCTACTAATATGTCATTGTCAGTAAATGAAGTTGACGATCTTGCTACCTTGAGCATATCGCCTAATCCAGCTCAAGAATCATTCAGTTTAGTTAATAGTGGTAGCTCAAGAACCTTGCAAATTTTGGACTTGACTGGTAGAATTGTACAACAGTTTGAGATGAAACCATCAGATCGTAAAACAATTGATTGTAGTAGATGGAATAAAGGGGTTTATTTTGTTAATGACTTGGAAGGTGGAAAAAGAAGTGTTTATAAGATGCTGGTGAATTAGCCTAGCTACTAACCATGAGCTGTTTTTTTGTTATCCAAAAATGGATTAATAAAAATGCTGAAAGCTAACTCCTTAATGATAATCCGTACTACTACACCAAAATCGTGGCCTACTTTTTACCATGGAGTATTTATTTTTTACCGCGGAGAAGAGGGAAGCAGAGGCTTCACGTTAAATAGGCCGCAGAGAAATTCTTCTATGTTTTTTATACCGAAGTGATTCTGTAAAAGACCATTAAATTAGTCTAAACAGCTATCTAATCGGTATAAACCACTGTAAGATTTTTATGACCTTTTGGGCTATCATAAAAATCACATTGGTAATAGTTTTAGTAGAAAGTGCCTTTGGTACTTTGAGGAGTGATGAATTTTACCATAGAGGATTAATTTTTACATTGAGAATCCGTATAGATCCGCCAATTTGGCAAGGAATCAGTAATGCCATCTATATTTATAAAATAGGTTATCTGGTTTTATAAATAGTAGAGAGTATTATGCCGTTATAAAATATTCATTGGACAAACGAATGCAGTGAAGTGTGGACTATAGAATATTTATAAACGGTGTAATAATTAAAATGGAGTATCGATGTTTCATGATATGCGCGCTGAAATAAATTAAGGTGCATCAATTGGACGTTTATGTGAATTGCTTGCAGTCCATGTAAATGAATGTATAGAAGAACGAAATTTCTCTGCGCCCTTAAAGCGCATAACGTATTCAAAATAGATTAGTTTGCTGCTATACACCGTATCAGTTTGAAAATAGTTCAGCAGAAAATTCTCTGCGCCTCCAATTCTCTGCTGTAAAATTTGTATTCCATCTTGGTGCAGATTAACGGATTATCATTAACTCCTAGGCGAGATAACAAAACCTGTCGATGATAAATTAGAAGCGTAATCTGATACACTAAGACAGAACTAGTTGATTAACGTATTGATTTTTAATTTTGTTTTTATAGGGAATTGGGTCATGGTGTTTAGCATGCTCCATTTTTTTGTACTTAATCCTAGTTTTTATTTTAGAATGATAATCTGTTATGATACACCAATTCTTTTACCTCGTTTGGGTTAGTTTGAGAGGTTACAATCATTCATACTTACTGATGATTGGGTATAATGAAATTACCCCGACCAATTTAGCGTCGGGGTAACTCTATTTTATGTAATGCTATAAGATTCTAGCAAGTTTTTATTTGATAGCTATTGCCTTCCAAGTACAACTAATTTTTTTACATTTACTTCATCGCCTGAATTTAAACGAACAAAATATAAACCACTTGCATACTGCGAACAATCAATTTCGATAGTATGATTCGTTTCTTGATCTGAGACATTTTCATACAAAGTACTCATCAATTTTCCGCTTACATTATACAACTCCAGTTTAACCGATTTGTTGATACCACTTGTAAAAGTGAGTTTCGTTTTATCGGTTGTTGGATTAGGATATATGGTAAGTTGAGGCGATTGCTCTCCGGCAATCGTTGTTGTATTTGTAGGTTTAGCTGGTGGTCCGTAATAAAAATCATCTAAGATTCTGCAGTTATGAAATCCATCTAAGATAGCTTTTACCGCTGTATTGAATTCAGCTAAGGTGGGTGCCTCTACACCCAATTCGCCTGCAAGAGATAGGTTAGCAAAAGTTAATAACATATTTACAGAGCTGCCGTATCCTAAATATGAAACAACAGGTGAACCAACTTCATAAAAATCGCTATACATATTTGCAGGTACACCATTAATACAAGCTGTTGCTTCATAAGTAGCTAACCATGTATTATTAATTTGTAAATCTCCGAGGGCAGGGTTATTGCGCACTGAAAGCATTAATGCAATTGTATTGCCTAGTAACTCACTCAAGAATTTTGTGCCTGATAAAAAAATTGGATTGAGCGTTGGGCAAAATTCATTGCCAGGTGTTAATGTTGCCATTGCATTGCTAGCTGGTAACTTTGAAATCAAACAAGTCGTGTCAGATTGATCAAAAGTAATGGTACTTACTCCATGGCCAGCAATGAGAGGTATAGATAATAATGAAGCTAATTCTGATTTCAAAGAATCTCCATTACAAGTTAATCGTGTAGTATCTCCCCAATCTTCTTGTGTGTAGGTACAATACTCGTTATAACAATTAACATACATAGGTAAATAGCTTGAACAAACTAACATCTCGGTTATAGGTGCGTAAACATAAAATGCAAATTCACCATCAATGCCTTGAGGGCTAACATTGTACCAAACCGTTGAATTGTAGGCCTCTGATACGGAAGTGCCGGTACCATTAAAATTCCATTCATAACCATAACCATTAGGTGCATCTGCTGATATTGAATTTTCATTTGAACCGCATGATGGCAAATACGATGGGGTGTATATTCCACAGGTAGGTGGTTCCTCAATTATTAATTCACCATTCTCGAATATAAAATTGTAATTATTGTTGAAGCATTCGCCGCCTAAACCAATATAAATGTCATAAATGCCAGGGTATGAATCATAGGTGGCGAATGTGTAAATATCCGGATAACAATTTAACATGCTCTCATTATCTGAATATTGAAATCCTGAAAAGCTATAAGTTAGTTCTGGTATTTCAAAACCATACGGTTTTGTTTCATCATCAGCCGTAACATAAAGATTTGAGGGATTAATAATCACCTCGCCATTTATATAATTCAACGTATAATTAATAGTGCCTTCATGGAAATAATAACTACCTGTATAGGTATTGTAAGTTCCGGCATCAAGAGGGTTGTAACCATCTACCCATGTATTTGGCTGATTTGAAAATACTGAACTTGTGCTATCCTCATATTGAAACCCGGATATTTCAACACGTAATTGTGGTGTGGTGCCATAGGTAAATTCAGTATCAACCACTTCAATATTCAAAGGATAAGGGTTGATGTTTAGAGTACCCAAATCATAACTAACCGCAAAATTTGAACTCGTAAACGCACCAGGTATAATAAAATGTTCACCGGCAGTTAAACCTGTAATGCCGCACAGTGAAAATAATTCAAAGGATTCGCTAGTATCTTCAACGGCATCTAAATCAGATTCATGAATGATAACGGCAATATTGCTATTGCTTTCATTATCGGTCACTTCTCCATTGGCAATGGCTCTCGATCCATTGGCAATGGCCCTCGATCCATTGGCAATGGCTCTACTGCCATTTACTAAGGCAGATCCATCTATCAAGGCTTCACTATTTACAATTCCTCTCGATCCATTGGCAATTCCTCGACTTCCATTCATGAGAGTAAAGCTTGAATCGAAATCTACTTCTGCACCATCGTTATTATAATCTACTAATGTTTCAATAAATAAATCAATGACATGGGTAGTGTCTGGCGTGGTGTTATTTGCAATTGCACGAGATCCATTCGCAATGCCGCGAGATCCATTCGCAATGGCTCTGCTTCCTGAAAGTAAAGCAAGATTGACCAAGTCGGCCGTTGACAATTGTACATAAGTTGAAAACGATCCGCCATTTCCATCACTTACCGTAATTTCATAGGCTTCTCTATCATCTATTAAAGCTACTTCTTTCAGTAAATTTCCTTCATAAGTTTGTTGGAAAGTATCTATAAACGCTGCTTGAACCGTAGAAGGTATATTGGCGGAATTATAGATATATTGGAAAGTGAAGTCTTCTCCATTAATTTGATCACCGAATTGGACAATTTTATTATTTGGTTTAATGGTTAATGGTAATTTTTCAACAAAAAGAATTCCATTATTAAAGGTATACTCAAATTGTACTTGCAAACTCGAGTCATTTACATCAACCAAGGGTTGAATGAAGTAGGTGCCTACATTACTGTATTCTGATGCAGGCGTTACATGATCTATAGTATCTAAACCAAGATCTGAAAGTGTAAAGCTGGTTAATTCAATCGGAATGCCGTCTATCGAAATACTATCCGTAAACACAGGTAAATTTTGGCCATACTTTTTCGTTTTATTGTGTGTGGTTACTACTACTTGCTTTCTAACCAAAGCATCAAAATAGAGTGGGGTTGAGCAACCACCATCATTGCCTAATGCCGATTTTGAAGGCGTACATACTCGAACCGGAGGGTTGCCGCTAAAAGCCGAAACTACTGCCGTTACATGTTGGTCATCTACATAATTAGTTGGTATGGTATCATTATCAACCAGCACCTTAGTACTATTAGTTAAATATTCGCCATGAACGGTTACAATAAATTGTGAATCACCAGGCGTTACATTGTTAGGGATTTCTAATGAATCAATTTTCGGACTCGGTTCTGCGAATGATTTCACACATGCAAAGGCGTCCAACAATCCATAGCCCGATAAGAAATCAAAGCCAGGTGTATACATTTCAATGGCATTTGAGGTAAGGCTATTTTTTATATCATCCGGAGACATCGTTGTGCCGTAGAATTTCATTTTTGCACTCATGATCAAAGCGGCCGCACCTGCTGCATGAGGTGCAGCTGCAGAGGTTCCAAAAAAGTTAGGTAATAAATCATTTTCTATATCAACACCACCTAAATCAACCGTTGTATTACCTCCATTCGGTGCACACAAATCCGGTTTTTGTCGTGGTAAACCACCCATTAAGGTTCCTCCGGTAGATGAGAATGATGCTTTCGTTGGTGGGTTTACGCCATTAGAAGGTGTATTTAAATACGAAACGGCACCTAATGTAATTGCACCTAAGGCATTGGCTTGTCCAACGATAGTTGAAGTGCCTATTGGATATTCATTAATTGTAGGACTTCCTCTAAAGAAGATGTATTTGAAATGAACACTATTGCCCGAGCCGGCTGCACGTGTAATTAATATATTTGTTGTGGTGTTTTGCGTTACGGTAAATGGTAACACTTCCATGGGGTCTCCACCCAAATTGTTTCTATTGAAACCAAATAATGTATTTCCGCTATTATTAGTAAGGTAAACATCTAAATCATTTTGTGTTCCTGTTTGTGGCTGTTCAATCGAATAAAATCCATCTTCCCATTGTAAAACCAGCATATAACTTCCTGGTGTAAGGGTTATGCTTTGAAATCTATCGCCACCCCCAAAATCATGGGCCGTGCCGGTTAAACTTCCAGGAGCCGAAATAGGTGAATAAATACTTTCATAAGCACGTTCACCAAAATTTCCTGCAGCAGTAAAATACGAAACACCTAAATTTTTAACTTCATTTACTGCAGTCGCTATCATGCCATCTTGGAAATAAGGTTCCGTAATATAGGTAATATCATCAACCTCAATTTGGCAACCATTTTGTTGCAACTGACGAATGCCTTGTGCCATATTTCCTGCACTAATAAATCCGGTTCTAAAAGCAAGTTCGGCCTTTGGTGCAATATCATGTACTAGTTGTAACATAGCACGACCTTCATCTGATTGTGTTGAACGAGTATAATCAATTACTTGCACCGGTAATGTATGTCCATTAGGATTCCCCGGGCCCGGAAGATCACCATTCAATACATCGGCTTGAGCTTTATTGCCCGGTTGTGTATTATAACTATTTGAGAGTACACCAATTTTTATGCCTTCGCCACCTGTATCAAAACCACCGCGTGCAAGGTTAGAATTTTGGGCTATATCACCTAAAGTATACGCAACACCTACCGAAACAATAGGGCGATATAATGGTCGTACAAAATTGATTAAGCTATCACCGGCCGTTGCATTTAAATTATTAAGAGCATCTAAATGCGCAATCTTTACTAAAGTTGTAATAATTCGGTTGCCAGTTCCATTGTCAATAAAATTAGTCAATAAAAAAGGTGATGCTATTAATAGATTATAAAGTGGAACATATTTGCCATGATTGTATATTATTTCAACCCAAACGCTATCGTTTTCAATAATAAAAATATCTTCATTTGGATTGGCATTACTATAATTATCTTTTAATGAAGTTAAGTCTGGGCCAATGATAGTTACTGTTTTACCCCCTGGCGGTGGAACATATCCCGGAAGAATACATGTTGTAAAATTGATGATTACGGTATCGCGTACAATACAAGTCGAAGTTAAGTCTGTTACCTTTAAAATATAAGTGCCAGATTGTTCAATGCTAGGTGTTGCCGTATTAGAATCTACTCCTAAAATACCATTGGATGTTGACCACCTATATTGCGGATTTAAAGCATTCGTAACCCCAGGTAATAAATAGCTTGTTACATTACAATCAAGGGTTGTATCGATGCCAGCATTTACATTTAAGTAACTGCAATCAAAATAGGCAACATGACTAAAATTAATATTTAATTGTAGATGAATTTGGGTACCACTATAAATAGAACCTAAGAAATTTCTACCACCAGAGGAAGAACCCACAGACACCGCTGCATAAGGGGCATAAACTGTCCCATGAAAAGGTGTATAGCCTCCAACAACGGCAGGTGCATTTGAAATTACTATCGCATCTTTTCCTGTGGGTGAACTTAACCCATTACCATGACTTTCATAAAATATTCTTGAAGCACTTCCTCCATTTATTAAACTAGTGGCTATTTTGTCTAGCTTCATGTCGCCATGCACATAAATTTTTATTACACCGGTCAAACTATTTTGAAAATTGAAAACAAAATTATTTTTTTGTGTTAAACTCATACTATTAAAAACATAAACACCGGGCCCATTGAATGTAATTGTTTTGTTCCCTGATAAAGTCAAATTTCCATAATTGCCAGGCGAAACCGTTAAAGTATTCGTGATATGTGTTGTGCCGGCTGCCGGAAATACGGTGATGGCCGGTAGCGATGGTAAAGTTGGGAATACCGGTGTGGCCAAAATATTTGCACCCGGGGTAGGGCCGGTATATGTTGTGCCAAGTGGATGGGTAACATTGCCGCTTACGATTCCGCTACTCACTAAAATATTTCCGTTTACATCGATGTTGCCCGATAATTGTGAGCCTGTACCTGCGGTTAATATATTGCCACTTAAAGAAGTTGTATTTGCTGCTGTAATTCGTCCGCTTATGATATTGGAATTAGATAGAATTACCTTGCCAGTACTAAACATGTTTGCACTTATGGTAGCACTGCCGTTTGTTTTAATTTGCTGATGAGCGCCAATATTCCCACCGTTAACATTGGCTCCGGCATTCATAATAATGCCATAACCTAAAGCACCGGGTGCAGTTGTGCCAGCCCCTCCATTGCCCGATAAAAGTACAAAATCTGCCGTATTGTAAAATTGGGCATGATTAGAAAATGGAAGTAGAGAAAAAAATATTACGAATAGACATAATAAACTTTTCTGATTGAAAAGGGTGAATTGCTTCATCTTGATTGGATTTTGGAAGGTAAATATAACTAAGTGAGTTTAAATTATGAGCACTTTACCTCGCTTTTTATTGATAGAGCAATATGCAATATAGGTATCAAATTATGCTAACATGCAGAATATGGTCAAATATTGAATGCAATAAATTGTATACGTTTGCATCTCAATATATACTTAGAAATTATGCGAATTATACTTTCATGCTTGTTTTTATTCAGTATGCACATATCAATGGCTCAGAATGTTTCAATTACTTGTCAATTTGAAAATGGAAGTGCAGACAGTGGTTTCATTCAACTCAATCAATTACATATTCCAACCTATGAAGCTACCTATCAAAGTGCGATAAAAAATAATGAATGCAATTTTAAATTTATCATCCCCGCACCTTGTAAGGCTGAATTAAAGTTGGGTACTACTTCTATTCCATTATGGATTGAACCCAACGATAATTTAAATATCATGATGACAAATGGCAAGTTTGAATTTAGCGGGACAGGTTCAATTCACAATCAATTTCTTTCAACCTTTAATGCTACATTCGGAAAAGATTTTAATAAGGATAGTGTAAAACAAAATATGCTTCGAAGCGAAATAGACCCTTTCGAAAATGCTTTATATAGTGCAAGGAAAAATCAAATCGAATATTTCAAAAGCGCAAACACCAAGCAAAAATTTTCAGCAAATTTTGCGATGTATATTACTAACCTTATTCGTTACCAGTATTACTATCAACTGATTGCTTATCCAATTATCAGGGCTAACGAAAATCAAGGTCTAAGTGTAACGCCTTTGCCTGAGATTGTAATCGAAGAGATTACCAACGATTTGGCCAATCATGATGAGGCTTTGAATGTTGAGTCGTATCGAAATTTTTTAAATTACTTTGTTATTTATAATACCTCAAAGTTAAATGCCTTTGAAAAGTTTACAGACCTTTCGGTTTCGATGGAAAGTAAAATAGGATTTGCCAATCAAGCACTAAAAGGTCAATCTAAAATCTATTATATCGCGTCTTTTTTGAATGATAATGTAGAAACGGTGACACCAATTACCGCAAAAAAAAAATGTATAACTTGTTAGGTGAGGTTGAAAAGAAAGGGGTTTATACTAAATTATTGAAACCCAAATGCGAACTGCGAATTAAAAATAAAAGTGCAGACGGAAAAACAATCGCTAAAAGTGCTGAGTCAACAAACAATGGTTCGGAAGTGAAAATTCTTGGAACCAATGGAAAGTATTTTACCTTGAGTGATTTAAAAGGGAAAGTAGTTTATATTGATTTCTGGGCAAGTTGGTGCGGTCCTTGCCGCGGACAATTTCCTTACTCGAAAGAGCTTCATAAAAAGTTTAGTGCTAAACAATTGAAAGATGTTGTGTTTCTGTATATCTCTATTGATAAAACCAAAGAAATATGGGAAAAAGCGCGTGAACAAAATGGGTTGGATGAATTTGAAAATGGATTAGTACCCGGTGACTGGGGAAGTGAAATCGTAAAGCAATATAAAATTTCATCTATACCAAGGTATATGTTGATTGATAAAAAAGGAAATATTGTTGACCCCAATGCAAAACGCCCTAGCGACCCGGCTGTGTTTAATGAAATCGTAAGATTGATAGGAGATTAAAGATTTTGCAATATTCTTTAGTATTATTTTTTATGACTTTTTATCGAAGAGAAGTAAGAAGACGTGAGGTTTATCTTGATAAATTATAGAATACAGAAATTGCTTGTTGCACGTAATCCGAACCCCGAATTACGAATTACGAACTCCTGACACTATTCTTCTTCCAAAAATAATAAACAGGCACACCCAGTAAAACAATAAATAAACCGGGCACACTGGTTTCGGGTTTCATATACAGCAGGTTGGCACAAAATGCAATGGCTACAAAAATATACAAAGCCGGAATAACGGGATAGCCAAAAGCCTTATAAGGCCGTTCAGCATGTGGGATTTTTCGTCGTAATATAAAAATGCCCAGAATGGTAAATATATAAAAAAGCATGACGGCAAATATTACATAGTCGAGAAGGTCGCCGTATTTTCCTGAAAGACAAAGAACAGAGGTCCATGCAAATTGTATCCATAATGCATAGCCAGGCACACCATTTTTATTATTCTCCACCATGCGTTTAAAAAACAAACCATCTTTTGCCATCGCTTGGTACACGCGAACACCCGAAAGTATTAATCCGTTATTACACCCGAAAGTTGAAACCATGATCAAAATGGCCATTATAATGGCACCATAGCCGGCAACCATTTGCGAAACTGCTGCACTACCTACACGATCTTTTTCAGCAAACATGATTCCTTTTCCTATTTCGCTACTTGCTTGTGGATCTCCAAAAAACGGTAATAAATTAAGATAAGCGATATTTACCAAAATGTATAAACAGGTAACGATGAGTGTGCCAAAAAATAAACTCAGCGGGATACTACGTTTTGGGTTTTCGATATCGCCGGCAATAAAGGTTACATTGTTCCATGCATCGCTGCTAAATAATGAACCTACTAAACCAACTCCCATAGCAGTCATCAATCCAAAAATGCTAAGTGTAGTAAAACTCATGTTTCCATGCTCATCACTTGTATATTTCCCGAATTCCCAAAATCTAGCTAAGTTGCTTTGCCAAATTTCTTCATTTCTGAAAATAAATAAACCCAAAATTATAATGCCAAAGAGTGAAATCAATTTTGTTGAGGTGAATAGTCGTAAAATGATTTTTCCATATTGAATACCGCGAGCATTAAGCATAGTAAGCAAGAAGATAGAGAAAATGCCCAATGCTTGTGCGGCACTTACCGTAAAGGTTCCTAAACGTAATAAGATATTGGTTTCACTAAACACCGGAAATAATAAGCCTGAATATTTTGCAAAGGCAACGCCAACCGCAGCAATGGTTCCGGTTTGTACCACAGCAAATAAACTCCAGCCGTATAAAAAACCAACTAATGGATTGTAAGCTTCTTTCAAGTATACATATTGACCGCCTGCTTTAGGAAACATGCCTGCCAACTCGCCATAACTCAAGGCGGCAAAAATGGTCATGATGCCTGCGATTACCCATAGTAAAAGCATCCAGCCTGGTCCGCCAACTAAGCGCCCCATGTCGGCAGCCACAATAAATATACCTGAACCTATCATTGAGCCGGCCACAATGAGGGTTGCATCAAACAGATTGAGCGTTTTTTTTTGATTCATAAATGATGAAGTGAATTTACTTTAAGGATACACGGATTTCTGCGAATACATGGAAATAGCACATTGCTTGAAAGAATCAATCAATACATGAAAATATTATTTCAATCGCTTGCTTTTATCTCTTTGCTTTCTTCTCGCGTTTCTCTGCTTTCTTTTCTTTTGGTGTTTTAAGGGGTTCTTTTTTCACCGTTTTTTTTGCGTCTTGACTCTTTGCCATGATATATTTTTTAGAGGATTATGTATTCTCAATAAATGTAATCGGTTTATTTGAAAATGAAAAGAAAATGGTCGTGGATATATTATGAATGGGAATGATACTTTGATCTTTATTGAGAACAATCGACTGATGCTTTTTATTTCTGTCGCTGAAAAATAGCCCTGATGGAAGTGGAAAGCTCCCGATCCCGGTCGCCCGGGTGTCGGGACTTGCAACGTACAGCAGGACTGCAGCTTAATGAATGTTTGTCAGCTTGGCTTCAAATCCAACTTTACATATTCGATTCGTTCCTGATAATCGTATTGCAAATCTTCGTGAAGTGTAAGCAATAATTTATTGATTTTTGTTAGCTGATTTGTATACAAATTTTGCATCGATAGGCTTTCTTCCAATGGAAGTGGTAAAGCTTTCATTTGTTCGCAAAAGTGAATGAGCAATTCAATATGGGTCGTTGGTATCCCCGAATATTTTGCATACTTCGTGGTTATTCGAAGAATTTTTCGAATTGATTTTTTTGCCCAATGCATAGATTTTGTATTTACTTCTGAAAACATCTCATCCATTTCTGCTTTGAGATTTTGAATATAGGTTGTTTCATCCCTGCTATCAAAAAGTAAATACTGTAATAATTCTTTGTTCTCTTTTTTTATATTTTATGAGTCGGGTAATAGCCTCAAGCATTTCAGCCTGAGGCATGAATTGTAATTCTTTTTTTAGTTCAGAAAGAGAGGCCGATTGCATTTGGGTAAAGATAATTGTAAAGTAAATTGGCAGCAAGTAAATAATTTACTTCATGGCTATCATAAATCCATTAAAGAATATAAAGCATACGAATTACATTTACACCCATATTTAATTGCACATGAAAGATATAATGGCAAGAATTTATTTTGTGTACGGCATGTTGTTATTTGCTATAACCATGTTACCGGTTGCGTTGGTATTTTTTATTATTCGACATGCAGCGAATGAACGAGTGGCTTCTATAGTGATTCAAAGAGGGTTTCAAATTTGGATGGGTATTTATATGCCATTAATATTTTGTCCGGTTAGACATAAAGGTCGCGAGCATTTTCAAAAAGGGAAGAATTATGTGGTTACCTTAAATCATAATACTTTGGCTGATGTGCCGGTATCGTCGCCGGGTATACCTGGCCCTAATAGAACCTTAGCCAAAGTTGAGTTGAGTAAAATTCCGATCTTCGGTTATATATATGCTTCGGGTTCGATATTGCTTACCCGATCAGATGCACAAAGTAGAAAAGATAGTATTCCGCAAATGATAGAAGCCTTGAACAAAGGATTGCATTTGTGTTTGTTTCCGGAAGGTACTCGTAATAAAACCGATTTGCCTTTAGCCCGCTTTTATGATGGTGCATTTAAGGTGGCGATTGCGGCGCAAAAACCTATAATTCCAGGGCTGATTTTTGGAACCAAAGCTATACTTCATCCTCATAAAAAGTTTTGGGCATGGCCTCATAAAATTGAAATGCATTTTTTGCCACCTATCGAAACCACCGGGTTAGTAGCGAGTGATACCGATACATTAAAGCAAGAAGTGTTTGAGGTGATGAAGGATTATTATGTCACCAATCATCATTTGGTGTAAAAAAATCTCCTAATGCCTGTAATCATTGATAAGCTATAAATAATACCTTCTTTTTCATCGCTCAATGATTCTATTTTTGCGCCAAAATATTTTTATGGCTAAATTCAGTTTGTTGATTACAGTCTTTTTGTTGTTGAATGTGGACGCTTTTTCGCAGCAAGGAATTATTCGTGGAAGGGTAAGTGATGCCATTAGTAATGAGGCCATTTCGTTTGCAACAATTACACTTCAAAATCAAACAACCAAAGGAACAAAATCAGACTCATTAGGGAATTTCGAAATTGGTGAGCTTAACCCGGGTTTATATAATTTGGTTGTGAGTTTCGTGGGTTACAAAAAGAAAACAATTTTCGAAATTGCTGTTGATAACTCGAAACCCACTTTTGTTGAAATTTTGCTCGAACAAAGTACGGTAAGCATGAAACAAGTGAGTGTGAATGCAAAAATTCGGAAAGATAAAACAGAAGAAAGTCCGCTTTCGTTGCGCACCATTGGTGTCAATGAAATTCAACGCAATCCCGGTGGTAACCGCGATATCAGTAAGGTAATTCAAAGCTTGCCGGGTGCAGGTTCAAGTGTTGGATTTCGAAATGATATCATTATTCGAGGAGGTGGTCCTTCTGAAAATCGTTTTTATTTAGATGGCATTGAAATTCCGAATTTGAATCACTTTGCAACGCAGGGTGCTAATGGCGGACCGGTTGGCATTTTGAATGTAGATTTTTTACAAGATGTGGCTTATTATTCCGGTTCATTTCCGGCTAATAGAGGCAATACCTTAAGTTCGGTTTTTGATTTTAAAATGAAAAATCCGCGAAGCGATGGGTGGCATGGAGCCTTTACATTAGGAAGTAGTGATGTGGCTTTACGAGCTGAAGGTCCGTTAAGCTCTAAAAGCGGGTTGATGTTGAGTGTTCGACGATCGTATCTTAAATTATTATTTTCAGCTTTGGAACTTCCTTTCTTGCCCACTTATAATGATGTGCAAGTAAAGTACAAACTAAAAATAAATGACAAGAATGAATTAAGTTTTATTATGCTGGGTGCTTATGATGTAGCTGTTTTAAATACTGCCAATAATGAAACTGAAACACAGAAGTATATCTTAGGCAGCTTACCCGAACAAACGCAATGGAATTATACAACCGGCGTTGTTTATAAGCATTATAAGCCAAATAGTTTTCAAACTCTTGTGTTAAGTCGTAATATGTTTGATAATTATGCTTTTAAATATCCGGGTAACGATAGAAGTAAAGCTATGAGTTTGCAGTATAAAAGCCAGGAAATTGAAAATAAAATACGTTTTGAAAACACCATTCGCAAAAGCACTTGGAAAATAAACTATGGAGCGGGAATAGAGTATGTGAAGTACAATAACAAAACCTATAATATACTTTCGTTACCAAACGGTGTTGTAGATACCATAGATTATTCTTCCGCTATTGACTTTGTAAAGTATGGTGCCTTCGGACAAGTAAGTAAATCCTTTTTTAATGAAAACTTAAGCACGAGTTTAGGTATACGAATGGATGGCAATTCTTTTTCAAAAAATATGTCTAACCCTTTAAAGCAATTATCGCCGCGCTTTTCAGCGTCTTATAAAGTAAGTCCGGTTTTTAATATCAATTTCAATACCGGTTTATATTATCAAACACCTGCCTATACCATGTTGGGTTTTAAAGATTCAAGTAATGTGTATATCAACCGCGAAAATAATTTGCCATTTATACAATGTGCTCATCTTGTGGGAGGTATAGAATATTCGCGCGAGAATAATTTACGTTTCACTGTTGAAGGATTTTATAAGGATTATAAAAATTATCCGCAAAGTGCGCAACGAGGAATTTCATTAGCCAATGCAGGCGGCGATTTTGGTGTAGTGGGCAATGAAGCGGTGAATGCAAATTCATTTGGAAGGGCCTATGGATTAGAATTTTTTGCACAACAAAAATTATATAAAGGTTTTTATGGTTTGATGTCGGTTACTGTATTTAGAAGTGAGTTTAGTAATGCAAATACGCAATCGCTTGCAGCATCAAATTGGGATCAGCGTTTTATCGTAAACCTTACCGCAGGAAAAAAAATAAAAAGGAGTTGGGAGCTTGGTGCGAAGTTCCGTTTAAGTGGTGGCAGACCGTATACGCCATATGATACGAATTTGTCGAGCGTAACTTATATATGGGATGTAGCACAACAAGGCCAATTCGATTATAGCAGAGTGAATCAATCTCGTTTGCCCATCAATCATCAATTAGATATCCGCATTGATAAAAAGTATTACTTTAAAAAGTGGAATCTAAATGTGTTTTTAGATATTCAGAATGTGTATGGTTTTGCAGCTAAAGAGCAAGATATTTTAACGGTTCAGCGTGATGCAAATGGTACGGCTTTAATCGATCAGAATGCCATCATGCCTCCTCGTTATCAAATGCAATATTTGGGAAATACGAATGGAACGATTTTGCCAACCATCGGACTGATTGTGGAATATTGATCTGGATAAGGATCAGATCAGATGCTTCAACATTTCCCCTATCATGAGTAGAATTCTTGATAGATACTACATTTGAATGTATCAAAAAGGCCGTCAAGTTTGTTTTTTTTGAACGCCAAGTGCTGAATGGGTTATTCTTTGTTGAAAAATTTTCTAAAAGAAATAGATTTATGTATTACAATAGGTGGCTTGCATAATACTTTGAGCCGATGTCCATAAGCTTGTAAAACAAAAGAATAGTAGGGGAGATATTTCATGTTTTTTTCAAAGATATTATTCTATTTAGTATAATCAAATGAGTGTTGAAATTGTAGTAAAACTAAATTCTCTCCTTTATCTTTGCGCCTCAATAAAATGTATATGGCACAAGACTTATATCAGCACCCCGATTATTATTTGTTAGATGATTTACTGAGCGATGAGCATAAACTCATTCGTGATATGGTTCGTTCATGGATTAAAAAAGAGGTGAGCCCGAACATTGAAGAATGGGCACAAAATTGTCATTTTCCAAAACATTTAGTTCCGCAAATGGGTGAATTGGGTGTGTTTGGACCAACGGTACCTACCGAATATGGTGGCGGCGGATTAGATTATATTTCATACGGATTGATGATGCAAGAAATTGAGCGATGCGATAGCGGAATGCGTAGCACAGCCAGTGTACAAGGTAGTTTGGTAATGTATCCAATTTATGCTTATGGTAGTGAAGAGCAACGTAAAAAGTATTTACCTAAATTGGCAAGCGGTGAGTGGTTGGGTTGTTTCGGACTTACCGAACCCGATGCAGGAAGTAATCCGGATGGTATGTTGTCGAATATAAAAGATGCCGGCGACCATGTCATATTAAATGGTTCTAAAATGTGGATTAGCAATTCTCCTTTCGCAGATATCGCTGTGGTTTGGGCTAAAGATGAAGAAGGTATTGTGCGCGGTATGATAGTTGAACGCGGTATGGAAGGTTTTACAACTCCCGAAATTCATGGTAAGTGGAGTTTGCGTGCAAGCTGTACGGGCGAATTGGTATTTGATAATGTGAAGGTGCCCAAAGAAAATATTTTCCCCAATGTAAAAGGCATGAAAGGTCCTTTAGGTTGTTTAACCAAAGCGCGTTTCGGTATTGCTTGGGGCGCATTAGGTGTTGCAATGGATTGTTACGATAGTGCATTGCGATATAGTAAAGAACGAATTCAATTCGGAAAACCTATCGCATCATTTCAATTGCAACAAAAGAAATTAGCTGAGATGATTACCGAAATTACGAAGGGGCAATTATTAGTTTGGCGTTTGGCTGTTTTGATGAACGAAGGCAAGGCCACTCCGCAACAAGTGAGTATGGCAAAACGTAATAGTTGTGAAATCGCTTTACAGGTTGCACGCGAAGCTCGTCAAATGCATGGTGGTATGGGTATCACCGGCGAGTATCCTATCATGCGACATATGATGAATATGGAAAGTGTAGTTACTTACGAAGGTACACATGATGTGCATTTACTGATTACCGGTATGGATATTACCGGTATCAATGCTTTTAAGTAAGATGAATGTTATGAATTATTTGGGCGGCACACACGCTTTCCGTTCCAAGTCCGCCCATGCCAAAGCGCATGGTACGGGCTTTCCACTGTCCCGTAATTACGGGACCGCAATACACCCACGATTGAAGCTTTTTCATTTTAATACAATTTAAAGCATGAACTATTTTTCGAGTCAAAAACCTTTTATTATTGCAGGTCCCTGCGGGATAGAAGACCAACAGCAAATTCAAGAAATTGCCGAAGAATTGCAAACATTGCCTGTTCAAATGATGCGAGGAGGTGTTTGGAAACCACGTTCAAAACCCGGACATTTTGAAGGTAGGGGTGAGGACGCATTGCAATGGTTGCTTGAATTAAAGAAGGATTTTAATCTTCCTATTTGTGTTGAAGTCGCCAATCAAGAGCAAGTTGAATTAGCCTTACAGTATCAGGTGGATGCGGTATGGATAGGCGCTCGGAGTACTGTCAATCCATTTATAGTTCAAGAAATTGCAGAGGCATTAAAAGGAAGTTCAGTAGGGGTGATGGTGAAAAATCCGATCAACCCAGATATTGATTTATGGAGTGGAGCCATCGAACGATTTATGAATGTGGGTATCGAAAATTTAGCGGCCATACATCGAGGGTTTTCATCGTATGATGCTTCATCAAAATATCGAAACAAACCGATTTGGGCTATTCCTATCGAACTAAAAAGACGTTACAAAGAAATTCCCATTTTTTGTGATATCAGTCATATTTGTGGTAACCGCGAACTTTTAGCCAGTGTAGCCCAGCGCGCAATGGATTTAGATTTTGATGGTTTGATGATAGAAACTCACCCAAATCCGGATGCAGCATTAAGCGATGCAAAACAACAGATTACACCTGCGCAATTGAAAATACTTTTAGAAGGTTTAATATTTCGTCAGGCTGCTGATGGAAGTTCAGCAGGTGAAATTGAAGAGATACGGCAAGTGTTAGATACCATGGATGCCGAAATTGTAGAACTCATTGGTAAGCGTATTGAATTGGTAAAGCAACTGGGTGAAATAAAAGCAGCGAATAATATGCCAATTTATCAAGCAGAACGTTGGCGTGAAATTATTGAAAGTAGAACTCGTTGGGGAATTGACAATCAATTAGATGCAGCCTTTATTAGTAAATTGTTTGAACTCATACACGATAAAAGCATTCAAACACAAATTGCGATTTTGAATTCTTTAACGTCAAATCGATAAGGTGAAAATTACGGTAGGTTGCTACTCGATCTTTTTGTAGGATGAATATATAAAAAAAGGATTCGAAAAATGAATTTCGAATCCTTTCTTGAATTAACTGAATCATTTGCATGTTAGCATACGAATCAATTCCCGATTCAAATTACTTTGTAGGAGGTTTTGCAACTTCTGTAGGACGAGTTGCTGCTGTTGAGTCAACAGTGCCTTCTGCTGGCGCGGCTTCAGTTGCAGCAGGTGCGGGTTCTGCAACAGGTGCAGGCGCAGGAGCCGCTTCTTCGGTTGGAGTTTCAGCTGCTTTTTCTTCAGCGCAACTGCTTAAACTAAAAATGCAAACGCCGGCTAATGCAATGGCTAATACACTTAGTTTTTTAGTAATTGATAATCTCATGGTATATGTTTTAGAACATAATACTAAGAAGCTATTTTGAGAAATGCAAATTTCTGCATCGATAGCTTTTCCCCAAGCTATACGCAATTATACTAAATTAGCTACAGCGATTTGGGCTTCTAAAATTATTTTCGATTTAATTGAATGAGAAATTAGGCAGGCAGCTTCCGATTTTTGAATGATTCGTTCAGCTCTTTCCTTATCTTTTTCATCTTCAATCGTTACAACCGGTTGAAGTGTTATTTCACTGATCATATATTTCCCATCAATGATTTCGAGCTTGCCGATGGCATTGGAAGTAAAAGCAGTAAAATTTAATTTTGAGTTTTGTGCAATGGCTAAAAAGGTTGTCATTAAACAACTATTTACTGCCGCTACCAATAAATGCTCGGGCGACCAAATGTTAGGCATACCGTTTGGGAATTCGGGTGGCGTTGCTACTTCAATACTTGTGGGTAATACTGATGAATGCATAATGCCTTTTCGTTCGCTGTTCCATTCAATCTTTACATCGTAATAATGAGGTTCTTGCATAATAGTAAATCTTTTTTAGTTATTTGTAATTGAGGAATCATGGCAAAGTATCATCTTCAATTGCTATCCGATTAAGTTAAGAAGCGTGTTGTGTAATAATTTGCTCTAATTGCTTGGCAGGTATCACCCCTGATTGCCGCCAAACTTGTTGTCCGTTTTTAAATAAAAGCAAAGTGGGTACACCTTGGATATTATAGGTTTGCGCAACACTTTGGTTTTTGTCTACATCTATTTTAACGATGGTTGCTTGCGCACCAATTCGTTTTTTCAAATCTTCGAGTATCGGTTTCATCATCTTACACGGACCGCACCATTCGGCCGAAAAGTCGATGAGTACCATTTTGTCTGATGCTATAATTTCTGAAAAAGTTGCCATGAGTTTTTTTTTATTTTTTTATCAAAATTGAAATTTCAATTAAACAAATCATTTCTTCGCATTTAATAATGCATGTCATATCCCATATTGGTGCTTTCACCATTCGCACATTTGCATATTGGCACATTGGCAAATTTCTTAAGCAATCTTATTCCTCACTTTTGTCCAACTACCCCCATTATACACTTCAAGATATCCATTTGCTTTTAACATGCTTTTCGCTTGTGCACTTCGTAAGCCCGAAGCGCAACAGGTAATAAGTGGTTTGTCTTTTCGTATCGTTTCAAAATGCTTAGATAAGCTACTGAGCGGGATATTTACTGAGCCCACTACATGTCCTTGTTGATATTCTTCTTTCGTACGCACATCGATTACAATAGCACCTTTGTGGTGTATCAGCGATTTGTAATTGACGCTTGGGATGCCAAAAATTTTTTTGAGTGTAGCGATCATTTTTTTTATTTATATTTTATCGACTGGTAACTTTTTGGTGCAAAAAAACCAATCATAACAAGTCATATCTTCTTTAGGATGCGACATTCGTTCAGAAGCAACCCCGCACGAGCCAGCGGTAGGTACAATCACATCATCACCCGGTTGCCAATCGGCAGGTGTGGCTATGCTATGTTTATCGGCCGTTTGCATAGCAATGAGTGCTCTTTTTATTTCATCAAAATTTCGTCCTAAAGATAGCGGATAGTAAATCATCGCTCTGATGATTCCTTTTGGATCGATGAAAAAGACTGCCCTTACTGCTTTAGTATTGCTTTCTCCAGGTTGTATCATTCCGTACTTTTGGGCTACCTCCATGGTAATATCTTCAATCAATGGAAATTTTACTTCTACGTTTTTCAA
The DNA here is from genome assembly GCA_016706595.1 of Bacteroidota bacterium. Taxonomy (GTDB): domain Bacteria; phylum Bacteroidota; class Bacteroidia; order Chitinophagales; family Chitinophagaceae; genus OLB11. The sequence continues at coordinate 40,308 of JADJJH010000001.1, forward strand.
TCCTTTATATTCAATTTTCTCTTTAATGGTTCGCAGCCAAGCAATATGGCTATATAAACCATCAACCGATAAACCAACAAGTTTGCAATTGAGTTGATTAAATTCAGTTTCCATACTTGCGAAGGTCACCCTTCATAGTCGGCTGGAAAGCTAATATTGCCCTGAGTGGTAATTGCTGAAAATGCCGGGGCAAGGTCACCGATTCGTGGCATTGAAAATGATTTTTGTTCTGTAAGATCTTCCATATTCATTTCTTGTTTTAGATACAATGCAAAGGTCGCTTGTTTATTAAGTACTAAAGGTAACATAAGCTACGTTGCCAGTATGATATATATCATTATAAGGCATCATCAAAGTAAATTTTTTAATGAATGTAAATTTTTTGAGTTGCACTTTCATCTTCAGTTGTTATACTAACCATGATCACTGCACCTTGCTTTAAGTTTTGAAGTTGTAGGGTTTTGAGGTTTTCTCCGCTCGATTGATTTCGCATAGTTTGCTGATATAGCTTATGGCCTTGAAGGTCTGTAATGCTTAATTGTACATCAGTTTTGTTTTTAAGATAATAGGTCATACGAAATATGCCATCGTTTGGATTAGGAAAGACTTGCATATGTAAACTGTTTTTACTTTGATTGTTTAAGGTATGTAAGCCATTGATTTTATTTTTAATGAGATACACTTTATATAAAGTACTCACTGCACTACTTTGAGAGCCGGTATTGGTTGTAAAAATATTGGCAGCCGTACTATTTATTCCCCCAACGATGTAGGCAACTAAAGTGGTATCATCAACAAGCATATTAAGTTTAATTACTTCGTTTTCATAAGTTGGTAGGCCTTCGATTTTGATGCATTCAGAGCTGGCACCCAAAAAACTAGGCATTTCAATGGGTAATTTGTATTCTGCCATGGCACCGCTTGCATCTCGTGTAACACGTGCTATGGTTTTAACAAAAGGTACATTATTGTCTTGTGTTAATACCCCTGCATTATCATAATATTGAGCAATGCCACCAAAAAAAATAGTATGCATTTCATTTGCAATAGAATCGTACATGGGGATATTGGCACAATGGTAATGATTGTAATATTGTGAAAAAGAATTGTTTACGCTATAGCCACTGCTATCAATATTTACACTATTCAAATAAGGAATGTCGGCAATGGTTTGAAATACGCCTGAAAAAGCGGTTAGGCCTTCTTTGCCATTTGGCATAATTTGAGAGGTGACATTATAATCTCTTCGATGCAAGGCTATACTGTCAAAAATTTCAGGGTAATGTGATACAGTGATGGTTGCACCATTATCTTGTAAATCAAATTTCCGTATGGCATTGGTATAGGTTTGCGTATAAGTTGGATTTCCCATCGGGTTATAATTTCCGTCAAATTTTTGTCCACCAACTAAATAATATGTGCCATATATTTTTTTTAAATGCCCTCCGGTAACAGCAAATTTTGGGTCACTAATTTGTCTGAAATGATTTATAACACTTGTGCCACCTATGATTGAATTGATTGTCGCTGGTACGTCAATGGCAGTTAAGTGGTTGAAGGTAATTTTTGAGTTTGTATTCGCATCATAACCATATCCACCGCATACATACAAATAGTTACCTTCTTGGTGAAATTGCATATTGGTTGAGCTAAGTTGCTCTTGTATATCACTTGGCAATGCATTGAGCGAACTTGTCCATACCTGATTTGCTAATGGGTCAACCACAAATAGTTCATGATTGTTTCCGGCGGTATCAAAACTTGCAAAAGGTTGACGACGATGTAAGCCATCTGTTCTTCCGCCAACTAATAACCACTTGCCATTATGTTGTGCATAGGCAAATGATTGTAAACCGGGCATGCCGCTGATACTTATAGGTTCAATGATAATATTGAATGGCGTTGATTGCGATTTTGCAAACTTTGCATGAAGCAATGAAATTGAAAAAAGTATGCTCAGAAGGATAAAACTTTTATTGAGATGCGATTTCATAATTTGTATTGAGGGGTATAGGTTTGAGATTTTTGTGCGTTTATACATTGGTTTAAATTTTATTTTCCTTTTTTTTAGAGGGTTCGAAAATGCCCATAAGCAACATGCCCATGATAGCGCCATAGAGGGTGCTATTAATTGGACTTGATGTAATGCTGCACGTACCTGAAGCGCATCCTATCTGGGCATAATAGATATAACCAAGTAAGCCGCCAACCAATAGGCCAACGAGTTGCCGTTTGTATTGTAAGATAGTTGCCATTGTAATTTTAGAATATATTTTGATGAGTGATTATTGTTTGAAAGTGGGTATTAATTGTCATGAATAGAATGAATGTTTCTGATGTATTATCTATAATCAAATGCAGGTTTATACAATTCGAAATTGGTTCTTCAAATCATTACGTTTAGAAACTAGGCTTCTATGATTTGTCTTTTCGATGGGTTGAAATGCCAAATGGAAGATATAATGGACAAAAATTTAGGAAGCTTGTAAGTACAAATACAACAGCCAAAACTAAAAGCACTATGCCCATTGTGCCTGTAATTTTTCCGGTAAAGAATAAGATGGCGATAATTGCGGCAACGGATAATCGAATTAAACGATCGGTTGATCCCATATTTTTTTTCATGTGTTACGTTTTTTGTGATTGAAATTTTTCTAGCACAAAGATCCGTTTTGTGGGGAATAATGCGGTTACATTTGTTACAATACAAAACTGATATACATCACACTTGATCTAGACTAAATTACCGAGAGTTATTAAAAATGTGTATTTGAATCAATTATCACTTTTATTCCATTCGGCATATGAAGTGGGTGTTTCTTCTAATCGAACCGAAGCCAACTCCATTTGAGAGGTAAAAACATTTTGTAACTGCTCAACAAAATCTAATAATAAATTCTCGCAGGTAGGCTGATACGGGACTAAAATTACTTTTTCGAATTCTGAAGAAATTACTTCTGATTTCGAATAAGGGGCTTCTTCATTTAAAACTAATGCGTGGTCGTAGGTTTCAAGCAAAGTTTCTTTTACTACTTTTTTCAAATCACCAAAGTCAACTACCATGCCTAGTTTAACATCGTCTAAGTTTGCACTGGGTTTGCCAATGAGGGTTACGCTTAAATGATAGGTATGACCATGAATATTTTTGCAAGGCCCATCATAGCCATATAAGGCATGCGCCATATCGAAGGTGAATTTTTTTGTAACTCTAATTTGCTGGTTAAAGGACATAGTTAGCTATTTAAGCAATATTGGCTGCGAAGGTAATGCACCCTTAAGAATGTAACGCGCTAATTAGCATTTAAATATTTTCACCCCATTGATTTATCTCTTCTTGAGTCCATAAATCAGGAAAGAAAATACGGCGTTGATATTTTGGATGCATATACTTGCGCCAATCGCTGCCACCGGTAGCTTCTGCTTCACCAAGATATTTAGCGGCAGCATGATAGTGAGCCATAACCCAACTTACATTCACGGTATAATCATAATGGCGCATCGCATTCACTAATTCTTGATTTTGCTGCACCTCTATGGGAAGTTGTTTAAATCTCGTCCACAAATTCGTAATATTATAGGATTCCATTTTTTTCAAAAACATTTCTTTATACCGCTTCTCAAATAAACGGATCAGCGTATTTTTTTTGCCGGTTGCATGGTCTTTGCCGGCTGCTTGCCAATACAAGTGTTCATACGCATGTTCATATGGCGTATTTCGGTCAATGGTTGCTCTAAACCGAAAGTCAATGAGATTAATAAGTTCAGTGGAAGCAAATTCAATCAAACGATATTGTGCACTTTGGAATCCACTCGCTGGGGTTAAGGTGTTTCTAAATTTTAAGTATTGTTCTAATTCCATGCCATCACCCATAATGTCAAAGGATGTTGAAAGCATATCGAAATAACGACTAATCCGTCTTAGTTTTTCTGTAAAGAAAGCAGCTTCAATTTGGTCGGATGTGCCCACTTGGTCGATTTCCCATAAAATCATTTTAAACAAAAGTTCATTGATTTGATGGTACATGATAAAAACCATTTCATCGGGTAGGGTAGTTCGTTGAACTTGCAAGCTCAACAAGGCATCAGGCAAAATATAATCCCAATAGGTTATTGGATTTGCCCAAACTAACCCTTCAAGATGGGTTTCGGGGTTTTGGTCAATGCCTATATATTTCTCTTCAATACGTTGAAATAAATCGATTTGATTCGGTGTCATGTGCAATTTTTAAATGGGTAATTCCTTTTTCATGAAGGCATGTATCAAATTGTCGATTTCGTTCAATTCACTTTCATGGGTGAGTTTATTTTTTTTAATCAAAGATTCGATCATGGCTTCTTGTTCATTGCCTTTTTGTAGTGCTGTTTTATACTCAATATTTGTAAATGAAACCATACTATATAAAGGGAAATATTGATCAGGGTAGAGGTAGTTTATTCGTCTTTCAATTTTTTGAATGAGTTGAAAATGAGGATCCCCTACTTTATCTCTCATGACCAAGTAATTTTGCAATGATAAATCTTGCACTGCATCTCCATTGGGTTTGCGAATTTGTTGATATTCGTCAAACACTGCCGGCCAATTCTCTTTGTGTTTTTGCATCAATTCATACATCACAGTACAATCCTCAAATCCACAATTCATGCCTTGTCCAAAAAACGGAACGGTTGCATGTGCCGCATCACCCATCAAGGCCATTTTCCCATGAGTCCATGGATAACATCGAATAATAGCTAATGACGAAAGTGGATGTTGTTCCCATTGTTCAGCGATATCCGGCATTAATTCATAAAAATTTGGAAAGACTTCTTTGAAAAAATCATTTACTTTTTCTTTAGAAGTTAACTTATTAAAACAATACGTGTGTCCATCAAAGGGCATAAATAATGTGCACGTAAATGAACCGTCAAGATTAGGCAAAGCAATTAACATAAACCTGCCTCGTGGCCATATATGCAAAGATTCTTTATCCAGTTTATAAGATCCATCCTCATTGGCCGGTAACAGAATTTCGCGATATCCATCGGCAATATATAATTGCGAATAATTAAATCGATCTGTTTTTTGCATCCCCAAATAACGTGCTGCCGAAAAAGCGCCATCGGTTGCAAAAACAACTTCAGATTTCACTTCGGTGACGACTCCATTCAATGTATTTCTAAAGGTCGCTTTGCCTTCTGCCATTTCAACGCCAATACATTCTTCATTAAAATGGATATGCGTATCTTTTGCTTCTGCTATATCCATTAACTTGGAATTGATTCCGCCCCGTGATACCGAGTAAATAGCTTGGCCTGCATTTCCATAGGGCTGATATTGTAAGTCACCCTCAATTTGATGTAAGGTTCTGCCACTCATCGGGATAGCAATTTTTCTAATTTCGTCACCTGCGCCTACCTCGTCCAGCGCCTTCCAGCCTCGGTATGAAGTAGCAAGGTTAATTGATTTTCCGGCCGAAATATTTTCTTTTCGCATATCCGAACGTCGCTCGTAAATATCAACATGATAACCCGCTTTATTTAAATAGATAGCCCACAATGAACCCACCAAACCAGCTCCAATGATGGTGGCTGTTTTGGTACATTTACATGTCGGACAATTATTGTTACATCCTGCGCCCATAGTTAATTAATTTTCAATTTTCGATTTTCAATTTTCGATTTTCAATTTTCGATTTTCAATCTTCAATTTTCAATCGCTAATGATTCAGAAATTACACTTAAATTCTAGTAATTGAAGATTGATAATTGAAGATTGTTTACAGTGTTCCTCTTCGAGCTTGTTCGGCTTCAATACTTTCAAACAAGGCTTGAAAATTTCCTTTGCCAAAACTTTTAGCACCTTTACGTTGAATAATTTCAAAAAATAAGGTGGGTCTGTCTTCAACAGGCTTGGTGAAAATTTGCAGCAAATAACCTTCTTCATCTCTATCTACCATAATCCCAAGCGACTTTAGTGTAGATAATTCTTCAGCAATTTCACCCACACGATCTAGAACCGTGTCGTAATAGGTGCCTGGTACATGTAAAAATTCAACACCTCTTTTTCTCATTTCTGAAATGGTAAATACAATATCATCAGTTGCTACAGCAATGTGCTGACAACCAGGTCCTCCATAAAAGTCGAGATACTCTTCAACTTGTGATTTTTTTAATCCAATCGCAGGTTCGTTAATGGGAAATTTTATTCGGCCATTTCCATTGGTCATTACTTTGCTCATTAAGGCGGTGTATTGGGTCGAAATGTCTTTATCATCAAAAGTTACTAAATTGGCAAAGCCCATCACATGAGCATAAAATGAGGCCCAAGTATTCATAGCACCTAACTCTACGTTTCCAACCATGTGGTCGATATATTTTAAGCCACAAGATGACGGATTGTATTCCGATTCCCATTTTTCAAACCCGGGAAGGAATACACCCTTATAATTTTTGCGTTCTATAAACATATGAATGGTATCACCATACGTTTTTATGGCCGCTTTAACTACCTCGCCTGATTCATCACTAAAGACAGTAGGTTCCATTACTGATACAGCACCTCGTGAAGTAGTTTCACTATACGACTTGCGAGCATCATCAACCCACAAGGCAATTACTTTTACACCATCGCCATGTTTGCGAATATGTTCTGAAATTTCACTGTCAGGATTAAAAGGAGTAGTAAGCACTAATCTAATTTTGTCTTGGGCAATTACATACGAACAATATTCTTTGTTTCCGGTTTCTAATCCGCAATAGGCTAGTGACTGAAAACCAAATGCAGTTTTGTAAAAATGAGCGGCTTGTTTTGCGTTACCAACATAAAGTTCAACAAAGTCGGTTCCGTTGATAGGCAAAAAATCTTGTGCTTGCTCAAATATTTTTTCGATACCATAATTGTAATTGTCTACTTGGGTTAAGTTTGTTGTTGACATATTGAATTGTTTTATGAGAATGTTTACATCATGTATTATTAATTCACAGAAATCGGTGCTTCCTCAAGCCACGATTTGTAATAATCTTTCACATCAATTTTTAAAGCTTCTTCGGTGATCATCACGGGTTGAAAAGGATCAATCATAACCGCCAATTCTTCTGTTGAAACTTTGCCAATACTGCGTTCAATGGCACCTGGGTGAGGGCCGTGTGGGATGCCTGCAGGATGTAAAGTAATTTGTCCTTTTTGGATATTGTTTCGGCTCATGAAATCACCATCGACATAATACAATAATTCATCACTATCGATATTGCTATGATGATAAGGTGCAGGGATAGCTTGAGGATGATAATCATATAATCGTGGTACAAACGAGCATATCACAAAGTGATTACTTTCGAATGTTTGATGTATGGGTGGAGGCATATGAATACGTCCGGTGAGTGGCTCAAAATCAAAAATAGAAAATGTATAAGGGTAATGATGGCCATCCCAACCTACCACATCAAATGGATGGTTTGCGTAAACATAGGGGAACATGGTTCCTTTTTTCTTAATATAGATGTCGAACTCTCCTTGCTCATCATGTGTTTTTAAATTTTGTGGTCGCTTCATGTCGCGCTCGCAAAAAGGGGCATGTTCTAACATTTGGCCAAATTCATTTCGATATCGCCGAGGCGTAAAAATGGGGTCGAATGATTCGATATAAAGCAGTCTATTATCGGGCGTATTAAAATGAATTTTGTAAACGGTTCCTCTAGGTATATTAATATAATCGCCGTAGGTAAAATTAAGTTCACCAAACATGGTATATAATGTACCGCTGCCCTTATGCACAAATATCAATTCATCTGCGTCGGCATTTTTATAGAAATAGGGTGTAGATTCCATGGGTGCCGCTAAACCAATGTGCATGGCGGCATTTACAAAAAGTGTTTTTCTACTTTTTAAATAATCAGCTTCAGGTTGAATATCAAATCCTTGAAAGCTCATAGCATCTAGCCCGTTTTCGATAGCTATTTTGGGCTGAACCGAATAGGCTTTATCTTTTTGTTTAACTCGGGTTGGTGGGTACAAATGATAAACCAGCGACGACATGCCTCCAAAGCCTTGGGTGCCTACTAATTCTTCCTGTAGTAAGCTGCCATTTGGTTGACGGGATACAATATGTCTTTTGTTTGGAATGTTTCCGAGTGTATGATAAATCGGCATCGCAGTATTTTTTGCGAAGGTAATTTCGTGAAATAGTTTATTATATACGATTGGATGAGGTATGATAAATATCTGCTTTTATTGTCTTGTAAGGTTTCAAATCGTAGGGCTATTCCTTTTAGATTATTTTCGCTTAAACTGCCATTTATATTGTGTTGTGAAGATTTTATGGGGTTGTATGTATAATGGGGTTATTGCCTATCTGTTTATATAACATGATAAATATCATCTTAAGATAAAGATGATTCAGTAACTATTTTCTAGAGAATCCATCATAATGATGAGCATGTTTTTTGATTGATTAGATTTCGAAATTAAACAGGCGGTAATTATTTGCCTGTAGGTGGTTAACTTTGCTAACATGTTCATTATCGCTGTGCTTCGAAATGTATTAAGTATTGTATTATGCATTCCCTTATTAATAGTTAGTGAAAGAGCGCAATCAAAGACCATCAGCATACATTTTACGCACACAATAGGGCAATCTCCATTAGTATTAAATTCATTGTATCTAGTTTCTCCTAATACGTCAATTGAAATTACTACATTGAAGTACTATGTAAGCATGGTAGAACTCCATCATCAGCAAAAAGTAGTTTGGAAAGAAAAGCAAAGTTTTCATTTAATTAATGCATTGGATTCACATAGTATGACGTTTGTATTACAACATATTCCTGATGACATTGAGTTTGATCAATTGACATTGAGTTTAGGTGTCGATAGCGCCACAAACGTTAGTGCTTCTATGATAGGTATGCTTGATCCAATTTATGGTATGTATTGGGCTTGGCAAAGTGGATATATTAACTTCAAACTTGAAGGCAATAGCGAGACGTGTAATTCTCCAAATCATGAGTTCGCATTTCATATCGGAGGTTTTTTGCATCCGTTTGAAACGATACAAATGATTACGCTAAATGTTTTGAATGAACAATCAATTGTGATTAACATGGATTTGCTTCCGCTGCTAAAGGATATACACTTTGAAAAGGAACATCATATTATGCAGCCATGTAAAAAAGCAGTAGAATTTGCAAATCACTTTCCTAATTTATTTAGTGTAAAATGAGGATAAGATTTGTCATCATGTCGATTCTTATTTTAATTCTTGCCATTTCCGCGACGGATGATTCGACGTTACACATCAAAGTGCCTAATGCATGGCCAAATCCATGTTATAATTTTATTGAACATCCCTTAACGAAACCAGCAATCGATATGGGCAGAGCCTTGTTTTATGATCCTATTTTATCCAAGGATAGTTCTATTTCATGTGCAAGCTGCCATAACTCATACACTGCTTTTGCGCATGTCGATCATAATGTGAGTCATGGCATTCACGATCGCATCGGTTTTCGAAATGCACCTGCGCTTATCAATTTAGCTTGGCGTTCGTCATTTATGTGGGATGCTGCCATAAGAAATTTGGATCGTCAAGCCTTAGTGCCTATTCAAGATTCAAATGAAATGGATGAATCTATTGCGAATATTCTTTTGAAATTGAACCAGTCTGCAAGATATAGGAAACTTAGTTTTCGAGCCTGGGGTGATAGCAATATAAGCACACAGAATTTACTTCAATCGATGTCGCAATTCTTAATCACTTTAGTAAGTGCAAATTCGAAATACGATAGCATGATGCAAGGTCGCATTCAATTTAATGTACAAGAAAAAAATGGCTATACCATTTTTCAACAGCATTGCTCAAGCTGTCATGTAGAACCACTTTTTACTAATTCGGCATTAAAAAGCAATGGATTGAAAGTGGATACCGTATTGAATGATTTTGGGAGAATGCGAATTACAAAAGCGTCGAAAGATTCATTGCTTTTTATGGTACCTACTTTACGTAATATTGAATTTACTTTTCCTTATATGCATGACGGTCGTTTTAAAAAATTGTCAGAAGTTATTCAACATTATACTCATTTAGATCTTGACGCACAGCAACTATCATCCGAGCTTAAACGGCCAATTTCGCTAACGCCTAATGAAAAAGTTGATCTCATCGCATTTCTGCTGACGCTTTCCGATAGGGAATTTAATTTTAATGCGGATTATAATTATCCTCGACATTTATTAAAATAACGACTCCTTATTTTACATTAATTCACTTTTCTTATGAATTTAAAAACAATTTTCATTCTATCATCACTTTTGTCTTTTGGCAATTTACATGCTCAAGTAACACCTGATATTACGGCATGGTTGCAAAATACAAGTATTGTGGGCCGACATTATGTTGCAGGAAACTCAACACCCATTACCGATGCTTTGTTAGCCAATGTGCAAACGGTACAATATTCAACCAATTGGGTTTATATAAGTACACATGGTATACCTAGTTATATTACAGGACCTTTTTTAGATGGTAATCCATCAGTAGCCTCTGACCAAAATGCGATTTTTAAAATTTCACGAACACCGCAACAAAATACCGGAACACCAACAAATACCAACATGGGTAATATCGGTATTTTCATCAATGGCACGGCTTTGTTTGATGCGCGTGATGGTGTATCATGGAAAAATTCAACCGGTGCTTTAGCAGGTGGTCCCTTAGGTGGAACAGGCGATAATGTGTGGACACGCGATGCAATTGTAGCAGAGCGTGTGGGCTTCGATTGTGCAAAAGGACATCCAGCTATGGGTAATTATCATCATCATCAAAATCCATCTGCTTTTAATCTTGATAAAGTTGTCATTTCTAATGTTTGTAATTTGTATTTAGCCGATGGATTGTATGTAATCGATAGCACACAACATTCGCCTTTAATAGGATTTGCCTACGATGGTTTTCCAATTTACGGCGCCTTTGGGTTTAAAAATGCAAATGGAAGTGGTGGTATTGTTCGCGTAAAATCGAGTTATGCATTACGCAGTATCACTACCCGAACAACCAACGCTGCCGGTGCAACGGTTACACCTGGTCCGCCTGTTAGCACTACGTATCCTTTAGGTTATTTTAGAGAAGATTATGAATATCTTCCTACTTCGGTTGCAACACCTGATTATTTGGATGAACATAATGGTAGATTTTGTGTAACACCTGAATATCCTGCAGGTACCTATGCTTATTTTGCAACGGTTGATGATAATTGGAATTCGGCTTATCCTTATGCAGTAGGACCAAGTTTTTACGGAATAAAAAATACGCAAAAAGTAACTGCGATTTCAGAGCCGGTTACTGCGTATACGCCGGCACCTAATGGTATTTCTATCGCTGAATGGGAACAATTAAAAATGGGAGCTTATCCTAATCCTGCCGCCGACATAATAGCTGTGCAAATTAGTAAAGCCATGGCGAATGATATTGACGTAAGATTATTTGATATCAATGGTCGTCAATTACAAACGACAAAAATTTATCAAGGAAGTACCCTCGCTTATTTTGATACCAGAACTTTGTATGATGGAATGTATATCCTTCAATTGAGTTTTGGCGACTATATGATTTCTAAGAAGATTCAAGTTGTACATTAGAGCCACCTATAGGTGTATCCTAGCTAAATAATAATTATGAAAAAGCCATTCTCCTTTTTAGTTCTCTCTTTTTTATTGTTGTACTCATGTGCACAAGCACAACAAAACATTATTCTGATTATTGCTGATGATGTGAGTCCGGATTATTTTGGTTCTTTTTCAACAACTACTGATACTGCCATTGCGCCCAATATTCGAGCATTAGGAGATCAAGGAATCCGATTCACTAAACTTTGGGGCGCACCTGTTTGTTCCCCTGTTCGAGCCGGTATTTTTACAGGTCGTTATCCTTTTCGAACCGGTGTTGGTGAGGTAATTACCAATATGGCATCACCTCAATTAGATACTTCAGAAGTAAGTATCGCTGAGTTATTAAAGTATCATGCCCCTTCTACTTTTAATGCCGGCAGTGCAGGAAAGTGGCATTTGCATGCGGCTTCACCACAACAGAGAATCTTTCCCAATACAATGGGATATGATTTTTATTCAGGAAATTTTAGTGGTGCACTTACAAATTTTTACTCGTATCAACGAATTACAAACGGATTACTTGATACGGTAACAAATTATGCAACTACCCAAACCGTAAATGATGCAATAAGCTGGATGGATACGATGAATACATCAAAACCATTTTTTCTTTGGTTGGCATTCAACGCGCCACATTCACCATATCACATTCCACCTGCTACCTTATGTGATACCACAGGATTAATTGGAACAACAGCAGATATTAACGCAAATCCTGAGAAATATTTTAAGGCAGCTATACAAGCAATGGATACAGAAATGGGTAGATTGTTTCAATATCTTACTTCACATAATTTAATGGATAGTACAAACATCATTTTCATTGGCGATAACGGAAATGATAGTAAAGTGGCACAAATTGCTAACACTACAAAAGCAAAAGCCACCTTATACCATTATGGTGTAAATGTGCCGATGATTGTAAAAGGACCTGCAGTGGTGAATCCAAATCGAAATTCGGATGCACTGATTAATACACCTGATTTGTTTGCTACTATATCTGAATTGGGCGGTTTGATGAATTGGAAAAGTTTTATACCCACTTCAACCGTTGTTGATAGTAAAAGTTTTTTACCCATTATTCGTAATCAATTATTATCGACAAGGAATTGGATTTTTACTGAACAATTCAAATCTACACCGGCCGCTTCCGATGGCAAAACCATTCGTAACGAAAACTATCATCTCATTCGATTGGATAATGGTACTGAGCAATTTTATAATCAAAGCATAGATATTGAAGAGAATGTGAATTTATTAAGTGGAACAATGAATGCTGTTGATATCTTGAATTATCATTTTTTGTGCGATACGTTAACGGCCTTGGTGGGTGGCGGAATTTGTCAGCCTTTGATGTTACATGATATACATGAGAGTGAAGAAATTAGCTTGTTCCCAAACCCATCTTCAAATTATGTAGAGGTGCGTTGTTTACAAAACATTGCCTATATTAAATTGTTTGATGCAATGGGCAAGCAGGTCTTTTATTCAACTCAAAAAACTTTTGCATTGCCTAGTTTGGCAAAAGGTTTATATATCGTAGAAATTCAATTAATGAATTCTACTCGAATGTATAAGAAACTTTTCATTAGCTATTAAGCGATAAATTGAAAATAAATTAATAAGCCTGAGGCAATCGTCATGATAAGCAAGGTAATAAAACCAAAAATGTTGCTCGACAAGCCATTCGTGAATTTACCCATTACCTTTTTGTTGTTGGAGATGTGTAAAATTACAGCAATGAGAACCGGTGCGGTTAGTCCATACAGAATAGCGGAATAAATTAAAGCCTTAATCGGACTAATGCCAATATAATTTAACGACAAGCCTAAGATCAATGAAATGGCAATGATGATGTAAAATGGACGAGCTTCATTAAATTTACGATCAAGTCCTTCCTTCCAGCCAAACGTTTCGCAAAAGCTATAAGATAAAGCGCCACTTAAAACGGGTATGGCAATAAAGCCTGTACCAAGAATGCCTAATGCAAAAAGTATATATGCGCCATCACCTGCTAAGGGCTTTAAGGCAAGTGCTGCTTGTTCAACGGTATCTATTTTATGGATGCCACCATTGATGAGTACTGATCCTGAGCACAAAATTATAAACCATGCAACGACGCCTGAAAACAACATGCCAAAATCTACATCTTGTTTCATCTCATTCATGATTTTTTTATTTACCATCAAATGTTTTTTTCTGTGTTTCATTTCTTCGACTTCCATATTGGCTTGCCAAAAAAATAAATAAGGCGAGATGGTAGTACCTAAAATCCCAACTATAATTCCTAAAAATTCTTTATTAAAATGAATTTCTGGGATAATGGTTGATTTTAAAATGAGCAGCCAATCTTGCTTAAACATAAATGGCACAATGATGTACACTAATAAGGCCAAACACAAATATTTAAGTATCGATGCAATTTTTTGATAAGGCAAGTAAATAATGCAAATGAGTAAAATTAAGGTAAAGAGTACGCTGAAATAGGTTGCATGTATTTTCGGGAAAAGCATATTACCAACAGCACCCATACCGGCAATATCTGCACCAATGTTTAAAACAATTGCCGGGAAACTAAAAAGCAACATGATATACAATACATACTTTGGATAATATGTTTTAATGGTTCCGGCTAATCCTTGTTCAGTTACAAGACCAATACGTGCGCACATTTCTTGCATTACGGCCATCAGCGGAAAACTGATTAAGGTGGCCCATAAAGTACTAAAGCCATACATAGCACCCGCTTGCGAATAAGTGGCAATGCCCGATGGATCGTCATCACTGGCACCGGTTACTAAGCCGGGTCCAAGTTTTTTGAAAAATTTTTGAAGGGTGGTTTTAATCTGATTGTACGCAGCCATGAATGGTAAATTTACGATTTATGACTTTCATTGCAACACTTAATCTTTATAGGTTCGTGGTACTTTCGGATCCGTGATGATGATATAGTCGCCTTCGTTTTTGTAATCACTCCATTTAATATTCGGAAAATCTTCATCACTAGCTGTAGAAATAACGAGCGATTTCAATCGTGGATTATAGTTTTCGAGTTGCGTTACAATGGCAAAGTGTTCATCACTATGAAATTTACCATTCACTTGCAGCACTTTCATCTTTCTATTTGCTTTTAGATATTCATATATTGAATACGCCATCGTAGCATCCCATAACGATTGTGCCATGATCATATTAAAACCGGGCATACTCATAGTCGGTGGTTTGGCTTTTGAAGTATCGGTACTCGCTGTTGGAGTAGCATGTAAACTAATGCCCGTGAGTTTTTCGTAGTAGGCACCCGAAGCGGTATCATAGGGTAGAGGGGCAAAATATTTTTGGGTCGAAGCGGGTAAATCTTGTAAAGCTTCTTGTCCTTTTCGGCCGGCAAGGTTGGTATATCTTGTTGGTGAATTGGCACACACAACATCTAATGATTTTTCTTTGGCAAATTCAATCATAGGTTTATAGTCACGATAGTTACTCCAAGCTCTTGCATCTTTTGTAAAATGTTTTTCACGAATAATTCCATCTAAGTATTCATTCATAACACCTTGTACATCTCGATCGAACATCTCGAGCGATAAAGCAATTCCATCGCCATAGGTTGCATGCAGGGTAGTTAACATTTTATGTTCAAGAAAATGGGTAACGCTATCATTATGTTCTTCTCCAAAAAATAAAACATCATAGTCTTTCATGTCATTAGCAATGTCTTGTAAGCTAACTTCTTTATCAAGTTTGGTTGAATAGATGCGATAGTTATTTTCGTTGATTTTAGATTGTGCTTTGCTGATTTGAGTAGTCAGTATAAATAGAGCTAGAATCGAGAGTAGTTTGAATGTACGTGTCATAATTAAAGGCATGAATTATTTTAAATTAATTTGGTCAAAGGTAATAGGTAAAATTTGTAAATTGATACAACCGAACCACGAACCCCTTTATTCATCCTATTTATCGCTTCGTAACATCTCGCTATATGTTTGTTTCTGTATCATGGCCTTTATAATCTTTGCAATTCGTTTTGCTTTAGTGGTTTCCGATTTTGCTGTATCAATATACTTGCTAAAATACTTTTGATGCGATTTGCTTATGCTTTGGAAATAGGTAAGGGCATCTTTGTCGTCTGATAAGCATTCTATCAAATCTTTATTTAATTCGTATTCGCTTGGGTCATGTATAAGTTTCACTTTCAATTCATCACCCATACCCTTTTTTAGATGTTTGCGCATGTTAGCATTCAAAGGCATTATAAAATTCCCTTCGCCCATGGGTATAATCGATATGCCTTGAATTAAATAATTGTCTAAAGAGCCTTTAACGCGATATGATTTTTTAATTCCGGGCAATATTCTCTCCGCTATATCCAAAGGAATTTCAAAGTTAGTCCAGCCGGTTTTTTCACCTTGCTTGGCAAATTTTTGTATCGTGGCGTTAAATGCTATCAATTTTCAATTTTCAATCTTCAATTATCAATTACGAATCAATTTGATTATCATATAATCTCAAGACTTCTGATACGAATCACATTCGCACATCATCACATCATCACATCATCACATTCGCACATTAAGAAAACTTCTCCGGTCGCATTTGCGGAAACAACAACACATCTTGTATACTCGATTGGTTGCTCATCAACATCGCCAATCTATCGATACCAATTCCAATTCCTGCAGTGGGTGGCATGCCATATTCAAGTGCACGTAAAAAATCATGGTCAATAAACATGGCCTCATGATCACCTCGCTCCATCAATTTTGCTTGCTCTTCAAATCGTTCGCGCTGATCAACCGGGTCGTTTAACTCGGAGTATGCATTCGCAATTTCTTTGCCGTTTACTATTAATTCAAATCGTTCAACTAAACCTTCTTTGCTACGGTGCTTTTTAGTAAGCGGACTCATATCAACCGGATAATCAATAATAAAAGTGGGTTGTATATAATGGGCTTCACATTTTCCACCAAACAGTTCATCAATTAATTTGCCTCTTCCCATACTTGGGTCGGTTTCAATATGCTGTTGCTTGCACACTTCACGAATTTCTTCTTCATTCATATTGCTAATATCAACTCCGGTATGTTCTTGAATGGCATCGTAAATACTAATACGTTTATAAGGTGCTTTAAATTCTATCTCATTGCCCCAAGCTTCGAGTTTGGTTTTGCCATTGGTGGCTAAGGCAACCTTTTCCAATAAGTTTTCGGTGGTTTCCATCATCCACAAATAATCTTTGTATGCCACATAAAATTCAAGGATAGTAAACTCAGGATTGTGTGTTCGATCCATGCCTTCGTTTCTGAAATTTCTACTAAACTCATACACAAAATCAAAACCACCTACAATCAAACGTTTTAAATATAATTCATTGGCAATGCGTAAATAAAATGGCACATCTAATGCATTGTGATGCGTTATAAACGGACGAGCAGCTGCGCCTCCAGGGATACTTTGTAATACCGGGGTATCTACTTCCAATGCATTCATTGCATTCAAATATTCACGTATGCAATTAATCATTCGCGTACGTTTTAGAAATCTTTCTTTAACGGTCGGATTAATGATTAAATCGGCATAACGTTGTCTGTACCTAAATTCAGGATCGGTAACTTCATCAAACACATTTCCTTCTTCATCGCGCTTTACAATCGGCAAGGGTTTCAAACTCTTCGCCAATAAAGTGAGTTCTTTTACATGCACACTTATTTCGCCGGTTTTAGTGGTAAACATATAACCTTTGCATCCGATGATATCACCAAGGTCAGATTTTTTTACTATTTCATCAAACAAAGTTTTATCATCATCCACACAAATATCATCGCGCTTTACATATAATTGCATCAAGCCTTCAGCATCTTGTATCTTAAAAAAGAAAACCTTACCCTTATCGTTAATACTTAAAATTCGACCGGCCATACAAACATCAAATGCCTGATTGTCGTTAGCGGTGTATTGTGCCTTTACCGATTCGCTGTAATGACTCACAGGAAAAGTTTGGGCAGGGTAAGCGTCGATACCAATTGATTTTAAATGATTTAATTTTTCGCGACGAATGATTTCTTGTTCTGATAAATGCATATGCTATGTTTTTTTAAAACCACTATGGTTTTAAGTGGATGATTTTAATTTAAGTGGGCAAAAGTACTCATCTTGTTCTTTTTACCGAATTTCTTATTTAGTCTTTAATCTAATTTTATTATAGCTACTACCAGGGCGGTTATAAAAATCCCTCAGACGAGGCTTGAGATTTTTTCAAATGCTGCGTTGACTTCTGTCAATAAAGTGTTTGAAAAAATCGCATAACGAAGTATCAGGGGTTTTAAGAACCTCCCTTAGATTTAATTACCACGTATTGCTGCCCCAACTTTAGTTTCTAATGCATTGATAATTTGTTTCATTTCTTCATCAACTTCTATATCTGTCAGTGTTTTACTATCATCATAAAATGATAAATTGATCGCATACGATTTCTTTCCTTCACCCAATTTGTCACTTTCAAATACATCAAACAAATTCATATTTTGTAATAATTTGCTTTTCGCTTGTTTTACGGCAATTTGCACAGACTGGTAAGAAACTTGCTTGTCGAGAATTAAGGCTAAATCGCGTTGCATCAGCGGGAACTTCGGAATGCCTTTAAAACTCAATTTTTGTTTTTGATAAAACAGTTTAATCATTTGCCAATCGAGCTCAATAAACCAAACCGGTGCTTTTATCGCAAATAAAGCAAGTCTCTCATTTGAAACAGATTGTATACTTCCTATTTTTTTGCGTTGAAACAGAAGTTGGTACAAGCCATTGTCTTCATTTACTTCAAGCTTCATGTTTTGTAATACACTGTCAAGAATACCTTTTACATAATAGAAATCAATGGCTTGTGATTTTTCTTTCCACGAATCTGAACGATAATTTCCACTGAAGTACAAGCAAAGTTTTTCGTTTTCGATAAACGATTCGCCATTACTATGATAGGTTTTGCCGAATTCGAAAAACTGTAATTGTTGATTTTTGCGATTTAAGTTATAGGCCATTGCTTGTAAACCCGATTCGAGCATGGAAGGTCGCATACAATTTAACTCTGCCGAAAGGTTATTCATCATCACTACCAAGTTTTCATCATTTGGATAAAAGGCACTGTTGGTAATTGAATTGGTAAATATTTCTTGTAATCCTTTGCCAACTAAATACTGTGCTACTTGTGATTTTGTATCGGTTTGATATGCCGATGACACTGCCGGTAAGCTATAGGAAATTTTTCCGGTGAATGGAATATTGTCTAATCCATCGATTCGCATAATTTCTTCAACCACGTCAGCTTGCATGGTAATATCCGGTTTCGAGTAGGGTACATTGATGCGCAATTCATCTTCTGTTTCCTCAAGAATTTCAAAACCTAATTGCAGTAAAATATTTTTGATTTGCTCGTTGCTGTAATTCTTACCAGCCAAGCCTCTTATTTTATTCGTTGAAAGTGCAATCTCTTTTTTTGCAAAAGGATTTGGATATACATCTATCATCTCAGAGGCAATTTCACCGCCGCAGATTTCTTGAATTAATTGGGCAGCTCTTTGCAAGGCATAAGGTACTTTGCTAATATCGGCACCTTTTTCAAATCGCACGGCTGCATCGGTTCGCAAGCCATGTCGAAGTGATGTGAGTCTTATGCTTTGATTTTCGAACCATGCGCTTTCTAAAAATATGGTGGTGGTTTTGTCACTCACACCACTATGTAAACCACCAAATACACCTGCAATACACATGGCTTCATCGGCATTACAAATCATTAAATCTTCGGCATGCAATTCACGTTCTTGCGAATCCAAGCTTACAAACTTAGTTTTAGCGGGCAATGTTTTTACGATAATGCTTTGTCCTTTAATAGCATCATAATCAAATGCATGCAAAGGTTGTCCGCATTCGTGTAAAACAAAATTGGTGATATCCACAATATTATTGATAGGTCGTAAGTCAATCGACTTCAACTTATTTGCAAGCCATTCGGGCGAATCGGCTACTTTGCAATTACTAATTACTATACCTGCATATCGGGCGCATCGTGTTTCATCTTCGATTTGAATGTGAATCGGTAATTTATTTTTGGTTTCTGTAAGTTGAACCTGAGGCACTTGTGATTGCAATGATTTTTGATCACGATTGGCGATATAGGCACAAATATCTTGGGCTACACCTAAATGACTCATGGCATCCATTCGATTGGGTGTGAGACCGATTTCGTAAATGATTTCAGGTTCAGCAATTTGATAATAATCCTTTGCTAAACTTCCTATGCTAATGGTATCGGGTAAAATAATAATGCCGTCATGGTTATCGCCTAATCCAATTTCGTCTTCGGCACAAATCATACCTTCACTTTCTTCACCACGAATTTTTGCTTTTTTAATCATGAAAGGCTCACCACTTAATGGATAAATTGTGGTGCCTACTGTAGCAACCACAACCGTTTGTCCAACTGATACATTAGGTGCACCACAAACAATTTGCAATGGTATATCAACTCCAATATTAACCGTTGTTACTCTTAATTTATCGGCATTTGGGTGAGGGATGCAGGTAAGCACTTTGCCAATTACTAAGCCTTGTAATCCGCCTTTTACGGCTTCCTTCATTTGCATTTCCTCTACTTCTAATCCTACTGAAGTTAGCATTTCTGATACTTCATCAGGAGAGGGTTTTACGGGCAAATAATCGCAAAGCCAATTATATGAAATCGTCATGAATTTTTAAATTGAGGTGCAAATATATGGTAAGTTAGGAAACAGATGTCATGAATTAGGTGTTAGGACGAGTCTCGAAGTTAGTTTGAAGTAACGGTAACTGAGGCTCTCGAAGTACCGCTGACTGAGGCTCTCGAAGTACCGCAGACTGAGGCTCTCGAAGTGCCGGTGACTGAGGCTCTCGAAGTATCGGTAACTGAGGCTCTCGAAGTACCGCAGACTGAGGCTCTCGAAGTGCCGGTGACTGAGGCTCTCGAAGTATCGGTAACTGAGGCTCTCGAAGTCAGTGATAGTTAGGAAACAGATGCAGATGTTAGGTGGAGGTTCGAAATGAGTGTGAATAAGCACTGAATGAGTGGATAGTATACCCCGATAGCTATCAGATGAGTTAATTGAATTACATCTTGGTAATCGGATTTTTCAATTAGCACATCAGCACATTAGCACATTATCACATCAGCACATTATCACATTCACAAATCATTCTGTAACTTGCACCTCTTTTAGTAAAACATGAAAGTATTTAAGTTCGGAGGTGCCTCGATTGAATCGGTTGAAAGAGCGCGAAATGTGGCTTCTATCATAGTAGATTATGCCGAAGACAAACTGTTGGTAGTCGTTTCGGCTAAGGGCAAAACAACCAATGCGCTTGAAAATGTTGTACATGCATTTTTTACAGGTGATAAAAGATTGGCAACTCAATTATTTGATGAGTTAAAACAAGAACATAAACAATATGCCCATGAACTCATGAATGGTGATACGATGGGTATTTATCAAACATTAGATGATTTATGCACTGAGGTTGAATGGCTTTTAACGGAAGCGCCCGTTCGAAGTTATGATTACTATTACGATCAAATTGTAAGTGTAGGTGAATTATTGTCAACCGCCATGATCGCTGCTTATTTGAATAAAATAGATAAGAAATGCCATTGGATTGATATTCGTGATGTAATGAAAACGGATGATACTTATCGAGATGCAACTATCGATTGGCAGAAGACTGAGCCACTTGCCAAACAAGTTTTTGGCAAAGCTTTTGAAAATGCAAATATTATTATCACGCAAGGTTTTATTGGTTGTACAGACGAAAATGCTACAGTTACATTAGGCAGAGAAGGGAGTGATTATAGTGCAGCTGTTTTCGCTAATTGCTTAGATGCCGAAAGCACCACCATTTGGAAAGATGTGCCAAGCTTATTAAATGCAGATCCTAAAATATTTCCGAATACAGTTGCTATCGAAGAAATTACTTTTCATGAAGTAATTGAAATGGCTTACTATGGTGCGCAAGTGATTCACCCGAAAACGATTAAGCCTTTGCAAAACAAAAATATTCCTTTATATGTAAAATGCTTTTTAGATAAAAATTTGAAAGGAACCTTGATTCATAATACGAATCGGAAAATTGCGTATCCGCCAATTATGGTATTAAAAACAAAACAAACTTTGTTGCAAGTAAATACGCGAGATTATTCGTTTATTACCGAAGATAATTTGAGTAAAATTTACAATTTGTTTCATGATTGTAAAATTAAAATCAACTTGATACAAAATGCGGCCATCAGTTTTTTAGCATGTATTGATAGTAATGAAGAGAAAATTGAAGCTTTATTAAAAGTGTTGAAGGCAGAGTATGAAGTTAAACGTAATGAGGATTTGTATTTATTTACGGTTAGACATTATACGCAGCATGTATTAGATGAAGAACTTAAAAATCGAACGATTTTGCTTGAACAAAAAACACGGCAAACTATACAAATGGTGGTGCAGTAAAACTAACGCTCACCGGAAGTTTTGCGTCTTGTTTAGTTGATATTGTTTAACTTACAACACAAAATATTTTCATGCGAATTGTATTTATCTTCTCGGTCTTATTTTTTTTATGTAAACCAGCTGCTGCACAATTTCAAGGAAAGGTTTATCAGCCATTTCAAGATGCCAGTGTAACCGAGGGAATCAACACTTTACTTTCACCTTGGTGTGGAGGAATGAATTCGGTACAAATTAACCATGCCGATATTAATAATGACGGCAAAAAGGATTTGGTATTATACGACCATATAAATAATTTAATTAAAACATTTATCAATACTGGTTTAAGTGGCGATATGAAATACACGTATAATCCTCTCTACGAGAAAAACTTTCCGATTATAAGTAATTATTTAATTCTACGCGATTATAATTGCGATGGTATCCCTGATTTATTTCATAAAGGCATGCCAGGTGTTTCCGTTTATAAAGGCTATTATCAAAGTGGGGAGTTGAAATTTACGTTTTATAAAGATTTGTATTTTCCGGGTACTTTTGGGCCGGTAAATGTATATGTCCAACCCAGTGATATTCCCTCTATACAGGATATTGATGGTGATGGTGATGTAGATGTTTGTTCGTTTGATATCAATGGAAATCGTATCAGTTTTGTAAAAAATACACAGGTTGAAAACAGTCTACCTTGCGATAGCATGCGCATGGAATTAGTAACCGATTGCTATGGAAATTTTTATCAATCTATTTATATGAGTAGTGTATTAGGCACTACTTGTAAAGGTATGTCGCCAGGTAAAAATAAAAGGCATGCCGGTAATTGTATTTTATTACTCGATTTGGATGGAGATGCTGATCTTGATTTTTTAGGTGGAAATGTTTCTTATAACTATGCACAATCGATGACAAATGGAGCAACAAGTGCCTCAGCAAATTATGTTTCGCAAGATTCGACCTGGCAATCGGGTTCACATGTTTTATACATGCCTTCATGGCCTGCCCCTTTTCATGTAGATATTGATAATGATGGCGACAAGGATGTATTATTTACTTCTCATAACGAAAATAGTAGTTCAGCAAATTATCACAGCGTAGCCTTTTATAAAAACACAGGTACTGATGCGAGTCCAAATTTTAACTTTCAACACGATAGCTTGCTCATCAACGATATGATAGACATAGGTTCATATAGCTATCCTGTATTTTTTGATTATGATAAAGATGGTAAACAAGATTTATTTGTAGGTACCGAAGGCTATTTAAATGCTGCCGGCACAATTTTGGAAAGTAAAATTGCTCATTATAAGAATACAACGGTTGGTAGCAATATTTCATTTGAATTAGTTACAAAAGATTTTTTAGGGCTCAGCACAAATTTGTACAATGGTATCTTTCCAACCTTTGGCGATTTAACCGGTGATGGGATTACTGATTTGGTTTTCGGAAATCGAAATGGATATTTAAGCATTTATAAAAATTATGCAACTTCTAATTTAGTAATGCCTAATTTTTTATTTTATACCGATAGTATTCCTGGCATCACAGCAGGTAGTCATAGTTTTCCTTTGGTGTACGATTTTAATAAAGATGGCAGAACTGATTTGTTGTTAGGGAATCAATTAGGGCGAATTATTTATTACGAAGATACTAGTACTACCGCTTTAAAGAAGTTGGCATTGCAAACCATTTCACTTGGCAATTTTAAGGCTGGTGATGTGGGTAATGTGTACGGATATTGCGTACCCTTAGTTGCTAAAATGGATGAAACCAATAAAGAATATTTGTTGATTGGAAATGTTGATGGCACCATTGCTCGTTACGATGATTTTATAAATAATATGGGCACTTTTACGCGTATCGATTCAAACTATTCTGAAATTAAAGTCTCTGCACGCAGTGTACCGGCTATTGCCGATTTAGATGGAAATGGAAAGTATGAAATGGTCATTGGGAATCGATTAGGCGGCTTACAATTTTTCAGACAAGTGAAAAATGTAATCGATGATGTAAGTGATGTTGAATTGAATAATCATTCGTTAGAACTTTATCCGAATCCAACGCAAAGTGAGTTTTCAATTTTTTATCATGAAGATATCGGGCAGCGTAAAGCTCAATTACGCATTGTAGATATTACGGGTAATTTAGTTTTTGAAAAGCAATTCACAACGCAAATTGATAATCAATTCAGTATTAAAAATTTACAATCCGGTATTTATCTTGTAGAAATACGTATTAATGGAAAACGTATGGTAAAGAAATTAGTGAAGCAATAGTACAAATAAATCAATTTTTTTTTGATGTAACGTTAATCACTTGAGATGTTTTTAGAGATGCTCCAAACGTTTAAGCCTTAATTGTATGAAAAAGCCAATGGTAATTTTAATTCCGTTATTGATTCTCATTGCGTCATGTAAATGTAAAGATGATGTATTGAAAAATATCAGTGGACAAATTCTGAAGCAATCTACATCGGAGCCATTGTCGAATTTGGACTTTCATGTTGTATATACAGAAATTGCCAACGGAAGTAGTTCAACAGGATGCCTTCGCACAACTAATATAAGTACATTTAAGACAGATACCGCAGGGAAATTTAGCGTTAGCTTTTCTCATGACCCGAGAGGTAAATATTCAATTTTTGATTCAAGTAGCACGAATTTATTTGTTTCGGATAAAGATGGGGATATTGGGATTATTTATGTGACTCCGTAAATTAGAGGACTATCAAAAAAAGACAAAAGCTTGCAATTTCAAACTACTTCTAAAATCGAAATCCATTTAAAAACATATTTTGGATATTGAAATTTGGGTATTCAGCAGGTCCGTATAACATCATAACAGCCATCGTGTTTTCATCTGCCCAAGCTTTGATTGCCCATTTCGCTTTTTCCTTATCTTCCCAATAATCAATAATACCTAATGCCTTTGGGTTTTCGTTCATGGTATGTCCTTTCCCATAACCTGCGGCATTGCTAATTTCAAAAGCAGTTTTTAAAAAATCGAGATAAGCCATCATCATGCCTTCTTTATCTTCATTGCTTGTTAGCACTTGATCTTTTAATTTCACAACAATAACCGAAAAATGATAATCTCCCGATTCGAAATCACCGGTAAATACCAATGAACTATCATCAGAATAACTTGTTTCAAATTGCTTTTCAGTTTTATCATCCGGCAAATAAGCAAAGCAACCACTCGTACTAATTGCCGTTTTGCTTAAGCGAGGGGCTTTGAATGTTTCGGCGCTTTGTGCAATTGAATTGACTGCAAGAATGAAACAAATAGAAAGTGAAATAAAGTATTTCATGAAATGGATTTAAATAGTTGCGTAGTTTATTCTATCACAACTTTATAGCTATTGTTTTTACCTGCATAATTCAGATTTACAAAGTAAATTCCCTTACTTAAACTGCTAGTATTGCAAATAATTTTACCATTTACTTTTTGCGATGGGATATGGATGGTTTGTCCTACCACATTAGTAAACTGGAATTTCATTTTATCTATTTCGTTTCCTTCAATCGTAAATTGATTGGTGGCCGGATTTGGATAAATTTTCACTTCATTTGATTCATATAATTCTTCATAACTCAAAGGATAATCAATGGTGAAATTATATACAATGGATGCACCAAAATCGGGATTGAAAGTTTTGAAGTTCGTGCCATTTCCTCGTTGAAATCTAATTACGCCAGCGCCATCACTGTTAGCCCAAAAGCTAATGCCATCTTCATCGGTATCGGTCATTACAAATTTATAACAGCCTTGTGGCAAATTAAATGTATCGCGGTAGGTAGTGAGATTACTCATCCCGTTTCGGCTAAAAATCAAATTTCCTGAAAGGTCAAATAATTCATACTTAGTTTCTGATGCTGCACTATTTGAACGATGATAAATAATAAAGTTCGAAGGTACTACATCAGTAATTTTGAAACTCGATGTCATTTTATTATTATAAGCATATTCATCAGTGCCACCATTCGGGTTCTTCACTTCAACATGAAATTCATTATCGGCTCCATTTACATTCACCCATAAAGCATTTGCCGGCAATTCAACTTCTGTTTTTTGCATGGCACTTAAACTGCCTGTCCATGTAAATGAACTTTTTTGAGAAGTATTATTATTAATCCAATATTCAATGAGCAAACTTGTTAATAAGGTAGATCCTGTATTTTGAATAACAATTTTTGGATGATTGCAAATAGCTTGTTCGCGAGCATATTCAAACTTTGTTGTAGGCGACATGATATCAATTACCGAAGCATCTAATGTATGATTCATGGCACCATAACTTACTAATTGATTCGTTACAATATAATTAGACGTGCCAATGCCCGTAGCGGGCAACATATGATAATCTAGGTTGGCAATTTGGCCCGGTGTTACAAATTGAGTAATGTCGGCTTCTTCTAAATCTGAAGCCATACCCGGACACCAACCTGTGCGATCATAAATCCAAGTACCTCCTTGTGGGTATAATGGATTGGATGCACATTTTTTGTATACCTCCCATTCAAATTCATTGCTTCCGCCATTAATGTTTAAGCTATGGATTCGCGGTATAAATTCACCTTCTTGTCCGTGCCCGGTAATCATAGTTCGTACTTTATAACTCGATGCGTTAACATTCATTTTTACATCACGAGGTTCAAAATATTTGTCGGTTACAATGTCATTATAATTACAATTATTGGGTTGTCGCCATAGTTGAGTATTGTCTAACACATCACGTGGTGGTGTGCCAACTATAAATAAAAATTTGATATCCATATTCTCTTGCCATTGTCCACCACGTTCAATCGACATTCGTTTGTTTCCTTTTAAAATGGGTAAGTAATCCGTCATGTCAAAGGTCCACGTTTTGCCATTGATGCCCATATCGAGATTAATACCATAAGGAGTTACAAACGACATGATTTCGTATTTAGCAGGATAGCGATCTGTAAAAGGTAAACTTGTAATATTGATGGTATTACTTGCAACTAATGGAAAAGAATCAATTAATGCATGGGTAATGCCATCATATAAATAACGATAGGATGCTAACCAATAAGCATTGGTATTTACTAAATTTAAAATATCACTTTGCATAGTACCTGCATTGCTGGTAACAGAATATTCTTTTACAATATTTGCCGCTGCCTGTATTGAATCTAAGGCAATCACATTTGTATTTGTAAGTGAATAGGTGCCTTGTAAAAAGATGGTATTCGGACGATTGGTTGTTGACGTAAATGATTTAAACAATTGATCGCCACGAGAATATTTCCAATCGGGTGTAAATGCATAATTGCTAATTTGAGCATTTACACTTTGGTCGTTTGTAACTGTTCCGTTTCCTTCATTTAAAGTATAGTAAGCAACTAAGCTACCATAATAAGGATGACTGGCATCAATGGTTTTATTCATCCATGCACTAATTTCTGAAGCAGGTAATTCGGCATTCCAAATAGATAAATCATCGATATCTCCAAGGTATAGATTGCCACCATTTATATTCGCACCTAACATAACTGAGTCAATATTAATCGGAATGGTTTTGCCGGTTCCTGTATGCCAAAGCGTTCCATTTAAATAAATATTCATAATGCCTGAAGTGGTATTTTTTGTAAAGGCCCAATAGTTCCAAACATTTTCAACTTCGGCCGGTGTGGCTACTTTATTAATACGATCGTAGCCTGCACCAATATTTCCACAATCAAAATAAATATTTGCATTACTCCATGGATGATGAATATTGAGTTGGCGATTATTTCCATTGTCTATACCTTCGATTATCGATGTATTTACACTACTGATGCCGCTATTACCACGACTCCAAAAGGCAACCGTAATTTCGGTATTGATTGATGAAAATGGTGCAGCAGGTAAAGTGCTGACTACACCACCGGCTGTATTGATGAATGCGCCATTTGAAGTATATAATCCATAATTGCTACCCGTATTTTCTCCAAGAATATCTAAAGCAATGCCTGGTGTTGAATTGGTGAATGAGAAATCGATAATGACGTTTGAAACGCCATCCCAATTAAAAGGTGTGTGAAATTGTAATCGGTTTAAGCCGGTTAAAAAATTGGTGTTTGCGTAATAAGTTTCGGTAAATCCAGAAAGTTCAGGCGATGCAGCATTCAAGGCGTTAAGGTTAGTATGTTTTATTCGTATTTTTAAAAAGTTGGCCGTGCTAGCATTTAAAGCTTCTAATAAAATACCACTGATATTGCCTAGAGTAACACCTGCTGCCAGAAGTTCTGCTTGTGTAAATAAATATTGTGATCGACCTGATTTTTGATTAGCGGCAATTACATCAGGCAGGCTGATAATACCACTTCCAACCGCATATTGATTTTCGGAAATAATACTTGCCGTTGTGTTGCTTAGCGTATATTGATACAAATTGTAAAATGGGGTCGTAGTATAAGGATACATGCTACCTGCAAAATTGCTGATGGTATGCGAGGATTTTCCACTTAACATCGAATCAACTCTTGATGAATCGGTGATATAGGTATTACACGAATAATCCCATTCGCCGCAACCAATATTGGTTTGTCCTGGAGTGCCCGGTGATACTAATCCATTTTTACAACGCATATTATACAACATAATTACCTTTTCAAAAGTGAGACCGGGTGTGTTCGGAAACGGAATCACCGTATCTCTAGTAGTTGATCCATATTGAAAGGTATTCACCACTATGGTATCACCCGTAGATTGGGCATTGGCTTGTATAAAAAAACAGAATAAGAGGAGAAAGCTTAGATATTGCTTCATGTTGATGAATTTTAGGGGTTAAAACTAAGGCTTTTTAGTTGAATTTGATTCAATTAAAACTCAAGAACTATTCGCAGCTGCGAATGTCCGCGTAAGGGATGGAAGTGCAAATCCTTTTGCTTTGCCTCAAGCAAAAGATTGAAACGGACAGCCCGACCCCGAAGTAGTGCCAAAAGCAAATGCATTTTCATTTTTGAACTTGAGCATTTCCTTTTGGCACACTTCGGGGCACGCCCAAATCATTTTGATCAAAATTATCAGGGTTAAACAATTAGAATTAAAACAACGATTTCGAAAAATGTGCAAATATGTGGATAAATAATATATTCAATTCACTTGTAAGTCTTGCTGGCATTGACTTCTTATTTAAAAGTCCATGATAAAAAAACTTGCATAAACAGGTAGAAAAACGTACTTTTGTTCGCCCTTAAAAAGCGGGCGAGTATCTCACGAATATCAATCCATATGGATTCGTATTGTAAATCAGGAAATTAAAAAATGGCATCAGAAAACGAAGAAATCAAACAGCCTCAATATGGCGCCGACAGTATTCAAGTATTAGAAGGGTTAGAAGCAGTTCGGAAACGACCTGCGATGTATATTGGTGATATCAGTGTAAAAGGCTTTCATCATTTGGTGTATGAAGTAGTAGATAACTCAATTGATGAGGCGTTGGCAGGTTATTGTAAGAATATTACCGTAATCATTCACGAAAACAATTCGGTGAGTGTTCAAGATGATGGTCGAGGTATTCCAACGGCCATGCATACAAAAGAAAAAAGAAGTGCCCTTGAAGTAGTTATGACGGTTTTACATGCCGGCGGAAAATTCGATAAAGGCTCGTATAAAGTATCCGGTGGATTACACGGTGTGGGGGTTAGTTGTGTAAATGCGTTAAGTAAATATTTGCTTGTAGAAGTTAATCGAGATGGTAAAAAATATGAGCAAGAATATAGCTGTGGGATTCCGAAATATCCGGTTCGAGAAGTGGGCAATAGTGATAAAACAGGAACTAAAGTAACCTTTCTTCCAGATGATAGCATCTTTACTGTAAACGTTTACAATTTTGAAATTCTTGCTGCTCGTTTACGAGAATTGTCGTTTTTAAACCGTGGTATTCATATTCATTTGATCGATGAAAGAGAAAAGGAAGATGATGGAACTTTTGTTCAAACCACATTTTATAGCGAAGGTGGTATCAGTGAATTTATTGTATTGCTTGATAAAAATGCAAAACGAGAAGGCCTTTTAGCCGAGCCTATTTATGTTGAACATACCGATGTTGAAAGCAATGTGGCGGTTGAATTAGCCATGTTGTATAATCAATCGTATGGTGAAAATATTTTCTCTTATGTCAATAATATTAATACCATCGAAGGCGGTACACATGTTGCCGGTTTTAGACGAGCGCTTACCAGAGTTTTTAAATCGTATGGTGATAAGAATAAATTATTTGAACGCGCAAAGGTTGATATTTTAGGCGATGATTTTAGAGAAGGATTAAGTGCTATCATTTCGGTGAAAGTACCTGAACCACAATTTGAAGGACAAACCAAAACGAAACTAGGAAATAGTGAAGTGTCTGGTATCGTTGATTCTGCAGTGTCTAAAGTATTGGATGCTTATTTAGAAGAACATCCACGCGAGGCCAAAATTATTATTGATAAAGTAATTATTGCTGCACAAGCCCGACATGCTGCGCGCAAGGCACGTGAATTGGTACAACGTAAAAATGTACTAACCGGAAGTGGTTTGCCGGGTAAATTGGCTGATTGTAGTGATAATGATCCTGCAAAGTGTGAGCTCTATTTAGTCGAAGGAGACTCGGCAGGTGGTACGGCTAAGCAAGGTCGTAACCGACAATATCAAGCCATACTTCCATTGCGAGGTAAAATTTTGAATGTCGAGAAAGCGATGCCACATAAGGTGTTTGAAAACGAGGAAATCAGAAATATGTTTACCGGCTTAGGTGTTACTATCGGAACGCCTGAAGATGCCAAAGCATTAAATACAAGTAAGTTGCGATATCATAAGTTGATTATTATGACGGATGCCGATGTGGATGGTTCGCATATCTCAACCCTTATTCTTACCTTCCTTTATCGTTATATGAAGGAGTTAGTGGAGCAAGGTTTTGTTTACATTGCACAACCCCCTTTATATTTATTGAAGAAAGGGAAAGAGCAAATTTATGCATTTGATGATGCCGAACGAAAGCGCATTATTGAGCGTATAGCCGATGGAAAAGAAGATTCGGTGCATACGCAACGATACAAAGGTTTGGGAGAGATGAATGCAGAGCAGCTATGGGAAACTACCATGAATCCTGCCACTCGAACCTTAAAACAAATTACTATTGATAGCGCCGCAGAGGCAGATCGAATATTCTCGATGTTGATGGGGGAGGAAGTGCCACCGCGTAGAGAGTTTATTGAGAAGCATGCCAAGTATGCGAAGATTGATGTGTAAACTGGAAAAGTTTGCAACTTTTTCAGTCTTAATTCGACAATTTCTTAATTCGACAATTGGTTAATTCGTAAATTTGTTAATTGGTGAGCATACTCTTAATAATAAATGGAGTTATAAAGGGTTGTAGCTATTCTGAGGGTGCAATTCTATTTGAAATGATAAGTTGATTTGTCGCTCACGGATTTGCATATAGATAATCATAAATTAACCCAAGCCCTGTAGGGGCGTAATCTGTTAGGTAGGTAATAAATCGAATCATCTCCTAGCCCTTTAGGGGCGTAATATGTTAGGCTGGTAATAAATTGAATCATCCCCAAGCCCTGTAGGGGCGTAATCTGTTAGGTAGGTAATAAATCGAATCATCTCCTAGCCCTGTAGGGGCGAAATCTGTTAGGTAGGTAATAAATCGAATCACCTCCTAGCCCTGTAGGGGCATAATATGTTAGGGCTTAATTTGTAAGAGTTCAATATGTGGATCTCAAAAAAATATTTTTATTAATTTATGAATGGATAGAAAAGAGGTCAATAATCCGTAAGTTCTCTTAGATTTGTTTTTAATTTCCCCATTCTTATGCAAATAAAATTATTATCCATCGGCATTATGCTTTCGATGTTAGCTACACAAACCGTTATTGCCCAAAACGCAGATGAAAAAAATACAAAGCCCAAAAAGCAACCTCAAAAAGTAGACGCACCAAGATATAATGACCCAGGAATACCACCTCCCAAAGAAGGACCAAAATCAAGTCCGGAAATTTTTGAATTTGTTGAGCAAATGCCTGAGTATCCTAGTGGCGAAGAAGCCATGTATGCTTATATTTATGATCATCTGAAAGTGCCCGTTGAAATGCAGGTGAATACTATTAGCGGAAGAACGATTGTTGGGTTTTATATTGATACTGATGGGGATATGAAAAATCTTCATATCCAACGTTCTTTATCAAATGAATGGGATAATCTTGTTTTGAAGGCTTTTGAAGGCATGGCAAGATGGAAACCGGGTAAACAAAATGGTCGGGCAGTAAATGTTGCATATTCAGTATCTGTGAATTGTAATCTCGGTAATGTTTCCTCAGAGGATGTTAATGAACCTGCCTCAATCGACACTGAACCTACAACCAAAGTAGCAAGTGGTGAAGAAGAAGTATATGATTTTGTTGAGCAAATGGCCGAGTTTCCAGGTGGAGAAAATGCCTTGATGAAGTTTTTATCGCAAAATATTAAGTATCCTAATGCGGCACGAGAGAATAACATTAAAGGTAGAGTTTTTGTTGAGTTTATTGTGCATACAGATGGTAGTATTTATGGTATAAAAGTTTTACGTGGCATTGGTTTTGGTTGTGATGAAGAAGTAATTCGTGTAGTTAAATCGATGCCTAAATGGATGCCAGCAAAAATGAATGGTAAACCGGTTGCTATGCGGTATAAATTACCGGTTATGTTTGCTATGAAGTAGGGTGGGGTCTGATATGCGAATGGGACAATAGGCTAATATTCGAATGGGTTGATATGATAATTCGTGAATTGGTAAATTAGTAAATGAAGCAATTTGTAAATTAGTTTTAATATTAATGAAGTATCAGAGCTTTTAGTGATTCTCATAATAAAGGTTATATGATGATTAAATTTCAAAATGTGGATGATTATATCGCAAGCTTTCCTGATGAAACGCAAGTGTTATTAATACAAATGCGAGCAACCATTCTAAAAGCCGCACCAAAAGCCCTAGAAGGAATAAGCTATGGAATGCCCGCCTATAAATTTCATGGGGTATTAGTATATTTTGCCGGGTATAAAAAACATATCGGGTTTTACCCATCAACATCAGGAATAGCTAATTTTCAACAAGAAATTGCGATGTTTAAAAATTCTAAAGGTGCCATTCAATTTCCTTTAAGCAAACCATTGCCATTGAAATTGGTTACAACCATTACCAAATTTCGAGCGGCCGAGAATTTGGCGAAGACGAGATGATCAATTTTCAATCTACAATTTTCAATCGTCAATCTTCAATTTTCAGTCCATATACGCTAGCAGTATTTTACCTCAAATATTTTTCTTGAATTGCAATTAGGAGAGTTTTCCTTTATATAAAACACAAATTAAAAATCACCTGTATCGCAAAAAAATGAAGATTGAAGGCTGAAGATTGTTAATTAATAATTGATTGAAGATTGAAGATTGAAAATTGAAGATTCATCAACGATTATCCTATTTTCGCACAAATTATTTTATGAGCGAAACAACACGTACAAAAGGCATTATTCATACTAATAAAGGGGATATGCATTTCGAATTATATGATGAAGCTACACCGATTGCGGTAGCTAATTTTAAAAAATTAATCGGTATTCAATTTTACGACGGACTTACCTTCCATCGCGTAATTCCAAATTTTATGGTACAAGCCGGCTGTCCGGATGGAACTGGTGCCGGTGGACCAGGTTATGAAATTCAATGTGAAACCGATGCTGACATGCAATTCCACGATCGTGGTGTTTTGTCGATGGCTCATCGCGGTAAAAATACCGGTGGCTCGCAATTTTTTATTTGTCATAACCGCATGGGCACTTCTCACTTAGATGGTGTACATACTTGCTTTGGAAAAGTAACCGAAGGCTTGGATGTATTAGATCAGATTGTGGGCGGAGATATTATGAATAAAGTTGAGATTATATAGAATTCATAAAATTAACATCAATCGTATACTATCCAAATTGATTTTATAACCTTTCTTTCCTTTTCTGCCGTTAGGTAGACCCTCTTGGTAGGAAATAAAATATCAAATATTTATGTGCGGAATTATCGGAATGTTTCATGCTAAAGGTGCAGCGCAAGAAGCTCGTGGCACCGTGCTCGATATGTCAAAAAAAATCAGACATCGAGGTCCGGATTGGTCGGGGATTTATAGTAGCGACAAAGTAATTTTCGCACACGAACGATTAGCCATTGTGGATCCACAATCGGGCGGACAACCTTTATATAGTAAGGATAGAAATTTAGTGCTTGCTGTAAATGGTGAAATTTATAATCATCAAGAGTTGAAGCAAGAAATTGAAGACTATGAATTTCTTACGCAATCAGATTGTGAGGTGATTTTGGCTCTGTATCGAAAAAAAGGTATCAATTTTATTGAAGACTTGAATGGCATTTTC
Organism: Bacteroidota bacterium; assembly: GCA_016706595.1. Classification (GTDB taxonomy): domain Bacteria; phylum Bacteroidota; class Bacteroidia; order Chitinophagales; family Chitinophagaceae; genus OLB11. The sequence continues at coordinate 74,852 of JADJJH010000001.1, forward strand.
GCCTTTGCCTTATACGATGTTGAAAATGATATGTATTTAATCGCTCGCGATCATATGGGTATCATTCCTTTATATATGGGATGGGACGCATCAGATAGATTTTATGTGGCTTCAGAATTAAAAGCCCTCGAAGGGGTTTGTAATCGTATTCAAGAATTTTTGCCCGGGCATTATTTGTATAGTGAGTACGGACAAACCTTACACAAATGGTATACACGCGATTGGATGGATTACGAAAATGTAAAAGATAATACATCAGATATTGCAGTTCTACGCAATGCACTTGAGCAAGCTGTGCATCGGCAGTTGATGTCGGATGTGCCTTATGGCGTTTTGCTTTCTGGTGGATTAGATTCATCGATTATTTCGGCAGTAACCAAAAAATTTGCAGCCCATCGTATCGAAAGTAATGATACACAGCAAGCCTGGTACCCGCAGTTACATTCGTTTGCAGTAGGTTTAGAAGGTTCGCCCGATTTAGCAGCTGCACGCAAAGTAGCCGATCATATTGGTTCGGTACATCATGAAATTAATTTTACCATTCAAGAAGGATTAGATGCTGTGCGCGATGTGATATATCATCTCGAAACATACGATGTAACTACTATTCGAGCTTCAACGCCTATGTATTTATTAGCACGGGTTATAAAATCGATGGGTATTAAAATGGTTTTATCGGGCGAAGGTGCCGATGAAATTTTTGGCGGTTATTTATACTTTCATAAAGCACCCAATGCACAAGCCTTTCACGAAGAAACGATTCGTAAATTAAGTAAGTTGCATTTATACGATTGCTTGCGTGCCAATAAATCATTGGCGGCTTGGGGTATCGAAGGAAGGGTTCCGTTTTTAGATAAAGAGTTTATGGATGTGGCGATGCGATTAAACCCTAAAGATAAAATGGCGGGTGAAGGCAAAATGGAGAAGTGGATTTTGCGTAAAGCCTTTGAAGACTATTTACCTGAGTCTATTGCCTGGCGACAAAAAGAGCAATTTAGTGATGGTGTTGGTTATGGATGGATAGATAGTTTAAAAGCAGAAGCAGAAAAACAAATCAGCGATGATCAATTAAAAAATGCGGCACAGGTATTTCCCATTCAGCCACCGAAATCAAAAGAAGAATATCGATATCGAACTATTTTTAGTGAGCTCTTTCCATCGAATGCGGCTGCACTTTGTGTGCCTTCGGTTCCGTCGGTAGCTTGCAGTACGCCCGAAGCATTGGCATGGGATGCATCATTTCAAAATACAAATGATCCAAGCGGACGAGCCGTGAAGAGTGTGCATAATGATGGGTATAAATAGTGTTTGCAATAAAACGCCAACTACATCGTCATCCTCGCCTTTCAAACAGGTCATTTACCCCAGTAAACTCCCTCTTTTCAAGTCTTCGGCTTCCTTGTATTTGACGCTTTCTTATCAAACACTTAGTTTTCGGCCAGATACTAAATAGCGTTTGTAGAACATGCCCGATTTCGCTGTTAACCACAACTTGAAATCTGTCATTTACAATAGTAAACTCCAGTATTTCAAGCCTTCGTTTGCCTTGAATTCGAGCATACTATTTAAAAGCTAAGAAATCTTTTTGATCAAATTTGTTTTACGAATACCTTCCCATCACGCAAGCGTCCGCTTGTGGATTAGTGAGTTTTAGCGTCCGCTAATGGAACGACTAGATTAAGATTCACGGTTGTATGCTTTTGCTAAACCCAAATCGATACCTCTATCTCGTCGCCAACAAGCACAGTCTCCTTTTTTCTGATGTCAGCTTTAAGCGGAAGCAAATATGATTGCCATTTTGTATCGAACCAAATTGCGGTTTCCCATTGGGAATCACCAATTTTAGCAAAGGCTTTTAGTCGACCCCATCCTTGTTCTTCAAACTTTAATGCTTGTCGTATTTCAGTACTAACATCGTTTGGAAGTGTAACAAAATGCCATCCTCCAGGCGAAGCATGTTGCCAAGGTTTTGCATGAAATATATAGATAATCTTAGATTTCATTTGGGTAGATGAAGAGTGAAATTGTAATAAAATTGCAACGGCTTACGATAAATGTTTGGATAAATTGTTAAATGATAAAGCTAATACATATGTTTGGTTTTGCGTAGTCATGGTTTACATTTTTTGATTACACTATAATTATCTTAAAACTGTCCTCTTAGCCATTTGATGATTAATATTATTCCCATTCCCAAAGCAAATAAAAATCCAGATGCGCTAAAATGATGTAACCTAATGACTGCTTTTTCTATCTAGTTAATTTCAAATGCCTATATGATTTGTAGTGACGAGTGCTTAATTTTTGCAGGCACTTGCACGGTGCTATCGCCCATTCGTTGCATGCTTGCAGACCGATGATAACAAAAAAAATTAAAATAAAACCCCAATGCCAAGCTCTGCATATTGTGCCTGCACCAAATGTGTTTTTAAAATTAAAGCTGCATACATATCCTTTGCAAATTGTTGTGGTGATCTATAGAAATGATAAGTGATACCCACTTTTTGATATATTTTTTCACCACCAATCGGTCGGGTTACATAAGCACCGGCGTACACAGGAAATCCTGTTCGTCCGAATAAAAATTCATGACCTATAAAAGCAGTGTATTGCCAAGGGGTGATTAATTTACCATTTTTAGTTTGTTGCGTGCTATGTATAAATGCACGTGATTTGCTACTATAAATTACATCACTGCCAAAGAGAATTCTGTTTTTATTGCGATACATTTTGGCGCCTTGTACAGTCAGCGAAACAATTCGATATAATGGGCCATCGGGTGTTTTGGCTTCGGCAAATGCTATCGTAGAGGATAGACCGACGTGTAATGCATTTTTTATTTTAATTTGTTCTTGTTTGATGAAATTATCCATAATTCCATTTGGGAAATAATGGATACCTGCATGCAAACCAAACGTATTGATTCCAAAGTTAGGAGATCGAGCGGCAGCGTTTGAAAGATGATAAAAATGTAAACCGAGTTGCGCCGACCAATGCTTATCAACTTTGTATCGAATACCGGTTTGAAACATCGAAAAATTATTGAGTTTACTGCCAATTATATTATTCATCGAATCGGTAGTTGGTGTGCGTTGCCAGCGTTGATTAATAAATCCTAATCCACCACCAACTTTCCCAAACCAATGCAATTTTGTATTGCCTAAAATTTTAAATTGTATGCTAGGATATATGGCGATGGCATTCCCTAATTCGCTGCTGCCATTCATCGAGTAACAAAAATTGACAGCCGCTTCAGGAAATCCAAATTTTTGATGCCAAGGTTTATTGCCTAAGGTTTGTTTTGTATACGAAACCTCTATTGCAGAAGAATAGGGTGGTGCTTCTACATAAATTTTTGGGGTATGCATTAAAATCTTGCCGCCTAAATAATTAATGCCGAGTGCACTTCCATCAAGCCAAGTATTTTCTTGGGCGAATAAGGAGAAGGGTAAACATAACAATAAATAAATAAATCGCTGCATCGGGTAAAAATAGAGAATATTCGTTTCAGATAATATCTTTACCGCATATGAGAATTTTTTACACCTTCATTTTAGTTTTTTCTTTATTACAAGTTAGCGCGCAAACGCTTACACCCAAACGCGAATTTCGTGCAGCTTGGGTAGCCACTATTGGTAATATCGATTGGCCAAGCAAACAAGGATTAGATGCCGAAACCCAGAAAGCTGAGTTTTTGACTTTACTGAAAACTTGCAAACAAAACGGACTCAATGCCTTGATAGTGCAAATTCGTCCTTCGGCAGATGCTTTGTATAATTCGCCTTACGAAAATTGGAGTAGATATTTAAGTGGCAAACAAGGACAACCGCCAACACCTTATTACGATCCGCTTACATTTATGGTTGATGAATGTCATAAACAATGTGTTGAATTTCATGCATGGTTTAATCCGTATCGTGCTTTAGTAGATGCGACTAAAAATCCAAATACAGCCGACCATATTACTAAAACCCATCCTGAGTGGTTTGTGAATTATGGAGGTAAAAAATATTTCGATCCGGGATTACCCGAGGTGCGTGATTATTTTACCAAAGTAGTTTTAGATGTGGTAAAACGATATGATATTGATGCAGTTCATTTTGATGATTACTTTTATCCGTATCGAATTGCTAAAGTTGAATTTCCAGATGCAAAATCGTATGCTATGTATAAAGGCAGTTTTACAAACAAAGAAGATTGGCGACGAAATAATGTGGATGTGCTTATCGAATCACTAAGCACAAAAATAAAACAACTGAAACCTTATGTGAAATTTGGAATTAGTCCGTTTGGCGTTTGGCGTAATCATAACAAAGATGCCGATGGAAGTTATACAACAGCGGGTCAAACCAATTACGACGATTTGTATGCCAATGTTTTGTTGTGGATGAAAAATAAATGGATAGATTATATTTTACCGCAATTGTATTGGGAGAATGGACACAGAGCTGCCGATTATGCCACCTTATTAAGTTGGTGGAGCCAGCATACGTATGGTAGGCAATTGTATATCGGACATGGATTATACCAAGTAGGTACTTCAGCAAAAGCTTGTTGGAATAGTATGGGGGAAATTGAATTGCAGGTTGAGGAAGCACGTAAAAATAAACTCGTTTCGGGTTCGGCCTATTATAGTGCCAATGCTTTCAAGAAAAATTTGTGTGGATTAAATTATAGTATGCAGTATGGTATCAATACCCATCCTGCCTTATTGCCTTTAATGCCTTGGCTCGATTCGATTGCACCAACTGCACCACAAAACTTAACTCTTTCGCCATTGCAAACCGGCGAAAAAAAGTTGCAATGGCAATCGGAAGAAACTAAAGAGAGTTTGCAATATGCCATTTATCGATTTGCTGCCAATGAAGATATCACTAAACTAAAATCAGAAAACTTACGAGCCATCGTTCGAGGTACTTCCTATGTCGATGAATCAAAGTCGGATCAAGTTTTTCGTTATGTAGTAACTGCTTTGGATCGATTGCACAATGAAAGTGCGGGAAGTAACGTGGCAAGTTTGCAGCGGTAGGGATTTGTGAATGTATGAAATGGTAGATTTGTGAATTAGTAAATGCGAATTTGATACTTCTGTTTTCGCCAACTTTTTTGATAGGCAATTCAATGATGTAACTCACGCATATGAAATACATACACACCAATTATTGTATTTTGCTGATCTAGTTTTTCGTCGATTTTAGATACGCTTTATTACTAAAACGGAACGTCAGTATCTTCTCCTTGCTTAAATCCATTTGGATCTTCTACATCAAAATCATTGGCTTTAGAGCTTCGTCGTTCAAACCCTTCTTGTATCGAAAGTTTTGGGCCATCGCCGTATGATCCTTTGATTCCTGCTGATGGGTCGGGACCACCAATTGAAGAAATGGCAAAATCATTGGCTTGTGGCATATCCTCAAATTTTTGATAATCGAGGTTGGCTTTTACTTTTACTATATCGGTTCGACCATTACGATGTTTAGCAATATTGATCCAAGTTTCACCAGGTATCACATCACCATCCGGATTTTTTTCTAATCCATAATAATCAGGGCGATATAAAAACATCACCATATCGGCATCTTGCTCAATGGCACCCGATTCACGTAAATCGCTTAATACAGGCATCTTCGATTCTTTACGAGTTTCCACACCACGATTTAATTGAGATAGTGCGATAATTGGAATTTCAAGTTCTTTAGCAAGGCCTTTTAAATCGCGCGATATTTTCGAAATCTCTTGTTCACGGTTTCCTCCATTATTCGTTGATCCTTGCATCAATTGCAAATAATCAATAATCACTAAGCCAATATTATGTTTTTGTTTTAATCTTCGACACTTGGCGCGCAATTCAAAAATGTTTAAAGCGGCTTGGTCATCAATAAATATGTTAGCTGATGCTAATTTGCCCATACGTTGGTGAAGTTGCACAACTTCATGATCAGCTAATTGTCCGCGTGTAATTTTTGACAAAGGAACTTCGGTTACCGCCGACAGCATACGTTTTACCAATTGTCCGGCACTCATCTCTAACGAGAAAAAGGCAACACCGGTACTTTGGTTCACACTAAAGGCAGCGTTCATAACCAGGTTTAAGGCAAAGGCAGTTTTACCTACCGCAGGACGAGCAGCTAAAATGATTAAATCGGTACGTTGCCATCCGGAAGTCACTTTATCTAAATCCAAAAAGCCTGATGGAACACCGGTAAGTTCATCCTTTTTATTATTCTGGGCTTCTATTTCATGAATGGTTCGTGCAAGCAAGCTCCCAATTCCGGAGAAGTTTTTACGTAAATGTTTGTCGGTTATTTCATACAAATTGGTTTCGGCTTTATCTAATAGGTCAAACACGTCGGTAGTATCTTCATACGCATCGCCAATAACTTCGCCACTCATACGAATCAACTCGCGCATAATATATTTTTGCATTACTATACGGGCATGCTCTTCCATATTGGCACTGCTTACAATATCGCGTGTTAAGCCGGTTACATAATAACTTCCACCTACCATTTCAAGTTCACTATGAGCGCGCAAGTCTTCACAAACGGTCATGAAATCAATACGAGATCCTTTGTCGAAGAGACGGCGAATGGCACCATAAATTCGTTGATTAGCATCAGAGTAAAAGCATGTTTCCGATTGAATGATTTCTAAAACTTCGGCAAGTTTTTGCGAATCGAGCATGATAGCCCCTAGTACAGCGCCTTCTAAATCGGGTGCTTGAGGTGGCATCTTGCCGTATAATAAAGGCGAGAGGTCGGGTTTTTTAGTACGAATATTTAATTTATTAGCTACGGCCATTTGTGGGTATCAGTTTTTATTTTTTGGGTTATTGCCCGAATGTAAATTCGAATTGTTGGGGAACGCCTATTCAGACATCAAAATTTTATGCAGTACAATTCAGTCGCTTTCCACAAGGTTTTCCACCAAAATCCTTTCAAATTTACGATCTTATCCACCAAAAAATATTTTTATGCTAACAAAACCTCCGATTTCCACAAACGACGTGCACAAATAAAATTTTACAAATGGTTGCAATTTTAAGCAATTTGGCAAAGCCGTTTCCTTGCTTTCAAAAGCATTTTACTAACACAAATTTTCGGATATTAGCCTACAAACTGTAAACAATTGCCGCCAACATATCCACTTACTTGTGCATAACAATAATCGCGTTTGGCGCTGCTCAAAAATATATTTGTGCACCTTAAATAATAGCAAATGGCCACGCATGAATATGATGAAAGTTCGATTAAGTCGCTCGACTGGCGCGAGCATATACGTTTACGACCTGGTATGTATATCGGCAAATTGGGGGATGGAAGTAGTGTAGATGATGGTATCTATGTTCTCTTGAAAGAAGTGGTGGATAATTGTATTGATGAACATACGATGGGGCATGGTAAGTATGTGGATATCACTGTGAAAAACGGTGAGGTGCTCATTCGTGATTATGGAAGAGGTATTCCTTTAGGCAAAGTAGTGGATGTAGTTAGTAAAATAAATACAGGTGCGAAATACGATAGTAAGGTATTTCAAAAATCGGTAGGGCTAAATGGTGTGGGTACTAAAGCAGTCAATGCATTGAGTAGTACTTTTAGAGTGCGAAGTTTTAGAGAAGGCAAAATGAAGATTGCCGAATTTGAACGCGGTGTACTAATTAAAGAACATAAAGAAACGAGTACCACCGAAGAAAACGGAACTGAAATATTTTTCACGCCGGATGATACGGTTTTCAAGAACTACAAGTATATCGAAGAGTATATCGAAAATCAAATCTGGAATTATTGTTACTTGAATGCGGGCTTAGTGATGCATTTTAATAATAAGCGATATGTTTCAAAAAATGGATTACTTGATTTGTTAGAACGTAAAACGAATCCTGATGAAATTCGATACCCAATTATTCATATTAAAGGTGAAGATGTTGAAATTGCTTTAACACATAGTGGCGATTATGGTGAGGAAATTTATTCGTTTGTAAACGGACAACACACTACACAAGGGGGTACTCATCAACAAGCATTTCGCGAGGCTTTTGTAAAAACCATTCGTGAGTTTTATAAAAAGGATTATGAAGCATCGGATATTCGAACAAGTATTGTGGCAGCGGTTAGTATACGTGTAGTTGAACCTGTTTTTGAAAGTCAAACCAAAACAAAATTAGGTAGCATTAATATGGATGAGAAAGGACCATCTGTAAAAAGCTTCATGCTAGAATTTTTGGGTAAAGAACTCGATAATTTTTTGCATCGAAATCCTACTACTGCCGAGGCACTTAAAAAACGTATCGAACAAAGTGAACACGAGCGTAAAGAATTAAGTGGTATTAAAAAAACAGCGAACGAACGTGCTAAGAAAGCAAACCTTCATAATAAAAAATTACGCGATTGTAAGTATCATTTGGATGATGTTTTTGAAGGCAAGAATAAATTAGAACTTGAAACTAAAAAACTCGAATCTACATTATTTATCACGGAAGGTGATAGTGCAAGTGGATCGATTACTAAATCACGAAGTGTAGAAACCCAGGCTGTTTTTAGTTTGCGTGGCAAACCTTTAAATTGTTACGGACTAAGCAAGCGTATCGTTTACGAAAACGAAGAATTAAATTTATTACAACATGCATTAAATATCGAACAAGGTATAGAAGATCTTCGTTATAATAATATTGTGATTGCTACCGATGCCGATGTGGATGGCTTGCATATTCGTTTATTGATTATGACTTTCTTTTTGCAGTTCTTTCCGGATTTAGTGCGAAACGGACACGTATATATTTTAGAAACGCCTTTATTCCGTGTACGTGATAAAAAGGAAACGATTTACTGTTATAACGAAAGAGAGAAACAAGAAGCTGTTCAGAAATTAACAGGCAAGCCGGAGATTACCCGATTTAAAGGCTTAGGTGAAATATCACCGGGAGAGTTTGCTGAGTTTATTGGTGAAAATATTCGTAAAGAGCCTGTGATGATGGCCGGCGAAGCACATATTCAAAAACTACTTGAATACTATATGGGTAAAAATACCATGCAAAGGCAAGAGTTTATTATTCAGAATTTGCGTATTGAAGTTGATATAGCAAATGAAGTTGATATGGTAAATGAAATTATTGAAGCTTAAGAAATTTTATAGATGATACATATTATTGTTGGCAACGAAGCCGCTGCAAATTTAGAAGCCGCTTTTTTATTGGATGAAAATCTACGTGGTGAAGTTTGTGTGTTGAAAGATACTTTGGGTATAGGGCCTATTTCGGTTGATGACCAAATAGATCATGATGCATTACGTTCTGAATTTTGGAAAGCATTGATTCCGCAGGATGATATTGTGGTTACCGATAGTAAAATACTGAGTGCCTTAGTTGAACGCGCAATAGCTGAAGAAGAACCTCTTTGTTTTTGGCTATCACCATGTGTAAGTGATGTGTGTGCCTATTATTGGTTGCTAACTTATTGCAAGCCTTATGCCGATTTATTACATACCATAAATATTATCGGCTTGCCATTTTTAAATGAGAAAGGGCAGATGTTTTACCCTAAGAATTTTTCTGAGATTCCGCCGAAAGAATTTTTAAAAACAAAACGCTTATTAAAAAATGTAACTCCTGCTGAGTATGAAGTGGAAGGCGATGAATGGAGTCGTTTGCAAAGCGAACAAACATGGGTAAGAACCTATGAAGGTGGAAAGAAAATAGTCTCTCGTGATGTTACTTTTTATGATAGCATAATGAAGGCATCTATCAGTGCTGATTTTCAGAAGGGGAGTAAGATTATAAATGAGTCATTGAAGAAATGCCCTGATACGATATCCAATTGGTTTTTCGATTGGCGCCTTCGTCAATTTATTGAACAAGGACTTGTTGAAAGTAAAGGTGATTTAACGAAAGGAGCAAAAGATTTTGAGGTAAAGAAGATAGGTGAACCAATACCGATTTCTGAGATTGCAGAAGGAAGCTAATTGAAAGCTTATTGATTTCATTTCATAACCTAGGTCATTTTAAAGGTAGCAAGATGAAAATAGTTTTGTGGTATTAAAATTAATATCATGAGAAACATTTTCTTTTACGTTTTGCTTTTAGCAATCAGTCAAACAGTATTCGGCCAAACATTAGATGGAAATTCATTTACAATAGGAAAGCCAAAACAAATTGTGGTTCAAGCCCAATTTCTGAATCATTATCTGCAAGAAAATAAATACCTTGGTTCAGGCACTAGCACCCAACTCAGTGATGATGAATTCAAACATCATATTATTGCTATTAGCCCATTAAGTATGTTAATGACAGGCTCAAACGATTCAGTTGTGCCTGCGATTTCAATTAGTTATGAGTATGTTTTAGATGGAGGAAAAGTGAGTGTGTATGTTCCCTTCAAAAAGGGTTTAATCAATCAAAGTTTTTATGTAAGTCCGGGGTTTAAAATTTATCCGTTCGGTCAAGGAGCTATACGATATGCAGTTGGTCCACAATTTACTTTTGGGTCGAGTATGCATAATAAATATGTGAATTATTATTCTTATTCGAATGGTTATTCTTCTAGCGGATACAAGCGTGTCAAGAATAACCAATTGGGCTTTATGGTTAATAATAGCTTGAATGCAACCATTGCAAAAAGACTTTATCTCGGGTTGGATTTGGGTATCGGAGTTTATTTGTATAATTCTGAACCTGATGATAAAATAGATACATTCTTCGATTTAGGACCCATAATTGATGTGCAATTTTGCACACAAGCCGGAGTACATCTAGGTATCCGATTATAAGCAACCATTACAATTTATATCAACTTGAAATCTAAACATCATGAAAACAATTCTCATTTTTTGTTTCCTATTAGGAATAACAAATCAAGTATTTGCACAAAAAATAAACTTCAATGTAAACAAAAATGAATTGCAAAATAGTGGGCAATCATACATGTATACAAACTTAAAAAGCCAACAAAGTTTCAGACCTTATGGCAATAATTATCCTGAGGATGATGAGATGGGGCAAAATATTATAGGTATTCGTCTGATGGGTATTTTAGTTCGCGATTGGCGCGATCGAGTTGATACAGCTGTAGCCATTAGCTATGAAAGAATTTTAGGGAGTGGAAGATTCTCCATTCGCACACCTTTAGAAATTGGACTCCATAGCAAAAGTTTTTTTATCAGTCCGACATTGAAAATGTATGCTGGTCGGCAAGGTGTAGTTCGATATGCTATTGGTCCGCAACTTACACTTGGAGCCGGTATGCATAATCATTGGATTGAAGATCCTAAACTTGGCTATGTTGCAAAGCAAGTTAGGCGAACGCAAGTGGGCCTAATGTTGAACCAAAGTGTAAATATTACAATTGCTAAACAATTTTATGTTGGCGTAGATTTAGGGTTAGGTGCTATGGTTTATAATTCCATTAAGAATGATAATGACGCTGCAGTATTAGGTGTGATTCTTTTCGGACCAATCGGATTTTTAGGATTTGTGAGTCCTTCGGTACAAGGAGGATTGTCATTAGGTTATCGATTTTAATTTTTAGGATTGTGCGAGGGATGGTAGCGAAAATCCTTTTGCTTGCTTCAAGCAAAAGATTGAAGTGAACAGCCCGCCCCCCAAAGTAGACTTGATGGGAATTGTGTTTATATAAACTGATTGATGTTCGAGTCACTTTGGGGACGCACCCGAAAAAAAATCTCAAAAATGAAACCTGAATTTTAGTGTGCAATGATCAATTGTTTGTAAACCATTCCTCGTGATGTTTTAATGGCCACTACATAATATCCATTTGACATTTCACTACAATTGATGATGGATGGATTTGCATTAAACTGACATTTCTTCATCATCGTACCCGACATTGAATATACGCTTGCTGAAATTAAATTACCATGGCTTATACTTAATGTGAAGTTTGTGTTGGCAGGATTTGGATAGAGTTGAACTTGTTTGTTGATATCGATATTTTGAACACCTACATTGCTTTGTGTTTTAATCGGGAAAATTGAATCAATAGGCATGGTCATTAATGAACGCGCGTAAGTACCTGCTATAATTCTTTTAGTGGAAGGATTGTAATCTAAATCAAACACCGGAATGATAGGCATATTATTTCCTACTCGGTCCCAAGTAATGCCTTTGTTTAACGTGGCATATACACCGCCATCATTGGCTACAACAATATTACTATCACCGGTTCCGGGCTTGATCCAAATATCGCTAATGGCAAAATTGGGAAGGTTGCCGGCGATGGATGTCCAGGTAGAACCGAAGTTGGTGCTGTAGTAAATATGGGGTATGCTATCATTATTTCGGTATCCGGTTTGACTCACAAAAACATGACTTGCACTATCGGGCGAAGCCAACACACAACTGATATTTCGATTGCTGAGTCCGGTATTAATTAAAGTCCAATTCAAGCCATTATTTTGTGTAATCCAAACCCGTGCGTCGCTGGTGCCTGCATATAATACCTGACTATTCAGTGGCGATTCATCGATAGTAGTAATTACATGAAATGGATTATCGGTACCGTTGGTGAGGTCTCCGCTAATCGCTGTCCAACTATCAACTGGTCCATTTGTATTTTTAAGTACTCTATAACTTCCGAAGTACAAAACATCCTGATTGAACCTACTAATCATATAAGGTGAATTCCAACTACATCGATCCATACTGGTTATAGATTGTGTAATATTATTAAAATTAAATCCACCATCATCGGTAGCCACTACATTTCCGTTTTGCCATTCGGCATAAAATATTTGATCATCAAATTTGTTAAATTGAGGTCTAAATCCATCGCCACCATAATATCTTGTCCAGTTCAATACACCCAAATTAGCTGAACCATAATTTGTGCCATTATCTTGTGCGCCAGCATAATAGTTTAAAGTATCAAAAGGGTTATGAGCCACTTCATAAAATTGAGTTATCGGCATATTGTTTTTTCTTGTCCATGAGCCTGCCGAATTGGTGGATTTGTAAAATCCTCCATCGGTACCTAATAAAAGTGTATTGCTATTCACAAAAACAAGGTCGTGTTTATCGGCATGAATAGAGCCATTATCTGCAGTGAAACTTCCACCTCCATTCGTAGATTTATACAAGGAAACATTTAATAAGTACAGTACATTTTCATTCAAAGGGTCCATTCTAATTTCACCAAAGTACCAACCAAAACCACCGGTTGAAATACTGCTTGAATTATTAACGAGTGTCCAATTATTGCCACCATTGGTTGTTTTGTATAAACCACCAAACTCTTGGGTAGAATCTACATAGTTAGCATATAAAACATTAGGGTTGTTGGTAGAAATACATAATCCAATTCGGCTTTGGGGATCAGTTGGAAGTCCGTTACTCAAAGTGTCCCAACTTATACCGCCATTACTTGTTTTATATATTCGGGCTTCTATTCCATTTAAATCACTTTGTAGATCTGATCGAAAACGTCTTCTGCCGGTTGCATATAAAATAGATGGGTTTGTTGCGTTAATCACTAAATCTGCAACACCTGCATTTTGCCCGAGAAATAAAACGTTAGTCCATGAAGCACCACCATTCGTACTTTTATATAAACCACGATTGGTATCACTAATAAAAGGGTTGCCGGTTGTTGCAGCATAAATGATATTTGAATTGGTTGGGTCGATAATGATTTTACTGATGGTACCTACTGAATTTAATCCGATATTAACCCAACTTAATCCATCGTCATTACTTTTATAAATTCCATTGCCAACATGCGAATAACCGCCTAAAACCTGATCGCCTGTACCTGCATAAATTACAGATGGACTATTTGAATCGTAAACAATACAACTTACTGATAAGGAAGTTGCTTGATCAAATATGGGTTGCCAGTTGGCGCCGTCGTCAATGGTTTTAAAAATACCGCCATCAGCACATCCAATTAAATAGGTATTGCTAATACTTGGGTGAATGGCAATACAATTAATTCGTCCGCCGGTGTTAAAAGGACCTTCATTTTGCCATGCTCCGCCTAGTCGAGTCTTTCGTACTTTCCGCAATTCTCGTGCTACTGCATTTTTATAGGCTTGCAAGCCTTCACCGAAATAGGGATACTGAAGTGATAGTAAATAATCTTCGGCCGGACCACGTTTGCAATTTTGTTTATTGGCACTTCTTGAAGAGAGTATTAAAAATGCGCTGGTGATTGAACAAATTATAGCAGCAAGCAGAATAATTTTTTTCATACATAGTGAATTGTTACTCTAAAGTAAGACAAGTAAGTTTAAAAATGCATTTCAAGTTATTGAAGTTTTGGTTAGAATTATATTATTCAATATAAGCTAGATAATGAACGGCGTTGTTATGGAAAGCAATAAAGTTATAGTTAAGATTTATTAAAGGGTGCGAAAAACAATATTCTTTGATACAAGTAAGGTATAGATTTGCGCCATGTATACAATTATCTCTGCCACCAATCGGGTGGGAAGCGGTACACTCAAGGTCGCCAAAGCGTATCAGCAGTTTTTTAAAGAAGAAGGCATTGATGTAAAATTATTGTCACTCGAAGAATTTCATTCCTTTGATCGCGATGAGGATTTTAGTAAGCTAGAAGCTAAGTACTTAATTCCGGCCGAGAAATTTGTATTTATTATGCCTGAATACAATGGCAGTTTTCCGGGTATTTTTAAATTGATGATGGATATCAGTAATATTAAATTATGTTGGTATCATAAAAAAGTAATGTTAGTTGGTGTTGCGGATGGAAGGGCAGGCAATTTGCGTGGCATCGATAACATGACTAATATGTGTCATTATATGAAGATGAATGTATATCACGAAAAATATCCTATATCAAGTATTGGTAAGGAGATGACGAATGGTGAATTCATACATGCCAAAACCATTGAAACTATTAAAAGCCAAATCCGAGGATTTATAAATTTTTAAGTATGCGCAGAATGAATGGTGTTGGATTAGTAATTATGATGCTGGTATTAGTATTGATAGAGTACTATGCTTTTTCGGCATTTCGATTTGCGATAAAATCTGTACGGCCTCCATATAAAGCGATAGCATTGGGGTCTTACATTGCAATGACACTTGTGTGGTTTGTTATGTTGCTTTCATTTAATTTTTTGCGAACAGCTGACATGAGCAAAGGACTCAAAAATTTTATTTTGGTGTTTTTTATGGGATTCTTAATCGCCAAAGTTTTAATCGCCATTTTTTTATTGTTAGATGATGTTCGACGATTGGTGTATTATGTAATCGGACTCTTTTACGCAAATGAAGCAACGCCATTAACCGTTCAGAATGGCATGACACGTTCGGCTTTTATGACGCGATTTGCTTTGCTATTTGGAGGTACCATGTTTGCAACCTTATTACATGGTATGAGTAATCGTTATAATTATAGAGTTCGCAACTTGAAACTTAAATTTGATGATTTGCCAGCGGCTTTCAAAGGCTTAAAAATTGTGCATATTTCGGATATTCATAGCGGAAGTTTTAATGATCCGGAGGCGGTTCAAAAAGGGGTTTTGATGATTAATGAACAAAAGCCCGATTTGATTTTATTTACCGGCGACTTGGTGAACAATAAGAGTGAGGAGATGTATGATTATCGTTCAATATTTTCAAAATTAAGTGCTACCTACGGAGTCTATTCTATTTTAGGAAACCACGATTATGGCGATTATGTGGAATGGGAAAATGCAGATGCTAAAAAGAAAAATTTAGATGATTTGAAATCTATTCATGCCGAAATGGGATGGCGTTTATTATTGAATGAACATGTGGTTGTGAAAAAGGGAAATGATGCTCTAGCTTTATTGGGCGTTGAAAATATAAGTGCGAAGGGATTTAATACGTATGGTGATTTAAGTAAGGCATATGCCGGAAGTGAAAATCATGTATTTAAAATATTAATGAGTCACGACCCTTCGCATTGGGATAGCGAAACTACGCAACGGTATAAAGATATTCATCTTACCTTAAGTGGACATACACATGGTATGCAGTTTGGTGTTGAAATACCTTGGTTGAAGTGGAGCCCTGTACAATATGCCTATAATCGATGGGCAGGCTTGTATCAGCAAGAAAATCAATATTTGTATGTCAATCGTGGATTCGGATTTTTAGGTTACCCCGGTAGAGTAGGCATTTTGCCAGAGATTACCGTGTTGGAATTGGACGCTTAAATTCATTTACGAATTGAGAATTACGTATTACGATTTGATACATTGTTCGTCAAAATAATTTCCTGAAATAGATCCCCGTAATGCGTAATTGATTTCCGTAATCCCCCATTTATCGTATTCGATCTATTTTAATTATTTGAAAAACTTCAAGATGGCTTATCCAGACATATTTTAATTTCACCCAAGAATCGTTTGGAATCAGGCATTTAGGAATGTTAATATGTATTTTGGTTATAATGTGTGAAGGGGTGTGGGCTTTTGCGTTTCTTAACGAAAAATTATGAAATATCGCATCTTGGTGTTATGTTTGAATGTGAAATCGTTAACTCGTTAGGGACTTGATAGGATAAATAACCAAGTTATTCTATCAAAAGATGAACAGATAAATATTTTGAATTATCAAAGCAACCTATGCCATTAGATGATATTTTAATGTCTCGTTTTGTAGAAACTTTCTTCCAATGTAATGATTGGAATGGATGTTCGTCACACAAATTATATGTCGAATCAACAGGTAGTTGATTCGTTTTTTTTTTATTAAGTCATTTTATGCAAAAAAAACCATTATGAAAACACCACATCTTGTTCAAACACACACAACATTACCAAATCTAAGGAATATGAAACATCATCTTTTTATTTTTCTCATTGCAATCTCATTGCTATTTGTGAATAATGCAAAAGCTCAAACCTACTTTAGCGAAGAGTTTGCCAACAATTCGGCAGGTTGGACTTTAGACACTGAATGGGGAATTGGTTCGGCAAGCGGATATTATAATACACTATATGATAATGATCCAGCTTTAGATCATACCTCGAATACCAATAATGGAATTGCCGGTGCAAATATTGGTGGTTCTATTACGAATTCAATTCATGGATTTTATTATCTCACTAGTCCGGTGATTGATTTATCTTCTGCATCGGGCAATGTTAGTCTAGCATTTTTTCGTTGGCTTACTGGGGATGAAGCAAATTCTATTACGAATGTAGTTGAGGTATTTGATGGCACTTCATGGCAAACTATTTGGACAAATCCTGTATCACTTTTAATGGATGACGCTACTTGGGTCGAAAATTGTTTTGATATTACGGCGTATAAAAATGCCAATTTTCAAATTCGTTTTGGACATAGTGTGAATGGCCCGGGATCAGTTTCTTCCGGCGGTTGGAATGTAGATGACATTTCAATTTATGTACCCTCAATGGCAACTACACCTACCTTAAGTGCAAGCTCTTTAATCAATTGTGGAGTGCAAAATACAACCTTAAGTATTGCTTCGGGTTCACTCAATGCTGCTAATGATTGGGCATGGTATACAGGCTCTTGCGGTGGCACTTTGGTAGGGTATGGAACGAGTATTGTTGTGAGTCCTTCGTCTACTACAACGTATTATGCACGTGGTGAAGGCGTTTGTGGAAACACGGGTGCTTGCGAAAGTATTACCATACATGTTGGTGCAAATCCAACGCTTAATACCCTAGCTTCAGTTTCAATTTGCGTAGGCGATTCAATTGTTTTAAGCGCATCGGGTGCAACTAATTATAATTGGGCGCCATCCGGTAATGCGGTAATGGTTGGACTCACACTCGATAATATACCAACACCAAAATTAGCGGTGGGTTTACATAAATTAATTTCTTCGTATTTGGGCAACGCCCTTCAATTACGTCGAAGCACAGATAATGCCTTGATGGATTTTGGTTTTGTGGGTAATGATTTAGATATTGCTTCTATTGCAACTTGGTTAGGAAGTGCAGATGGCTATTGTACCACTTTATATGATCAATCAGGAAATGGTGGACATGTAACACAAACTAACAATGCACAACAACCATTGTTTGTTGCTAACGGAATAAATGGCAAACCGATTTTGCGTTTTAGTAATACGCAATTTATGTTTAACCTTATTAATTACCCTCCTCCATTCACGACTATTTATGGTGCTAAGCAAACCGGTCCTATACGTAATAGAGTATTAGGGGCGGTAAATAATAACTGGCTGCTTGGTTGGTGGAGCGGATTAAAATCATGTGCACATTTCGATCAATGGATACATTATAGTGGAATTGCCGCTGACAATAGTGCTTATATTTATTCAGGCTCAAGTACAGGAGGCGTTTCTTCTTCTTTTTATGAGAATGGAAATTTAATTGCTTCACATCCCTGGGGTTTTTCAGGGCCTAATGGAATTGAACTGAATGGTTATGGTGGAGGTGCTGAATTATCGGACGCCGACTTTATGGATGTATTTGTATTTGATAATGAATTATCAAATCAACATCGTGGATTGGTTGAAACTTATACGAATGATTATTATGGTTTAAACTTGATAAATAATGTACCACTCGCTACAGCATCCATAAGTGCTTTCCCAAATTCAACCACAACGTATACGGTTACAGGTAGCGATGTATTTGGTTGTTCTTCAAGTGCAACGGTAGTGGTGAATGTGACAGAAGTTTGTCCGGCAAACCAAAGTGCAATTTGTGAACCGGGTCAATGCAGTGCAAGTGTAACTACAGTTAATCCTGTTCATTGTCAAACCTTAAGTACTTTAACTTGGGCAATGAGTGGTGCTACATTTGCAACATCTTCGCCTATAGGTATTAATTATGTAGGAACTGCCATTTTTAATAAGGGGGTTACAACCGTTACGTATACTGCAACCTATATTTCAGGAGGAATGTTTAGTTGTTCGTTTGATGTTACGGTTACTGATAATGAAGCACCGGTGATTACTTGTTCACCTATTAATTTAACTAATACACCGGGTATTTGTGGCGCGAACTTGAGTTTACCATCACCTACTGTTAGTGATAATTGCCCTTCAATTGGAAACGCGTTGAATTTTGATGGTGTGAATGATATGATCACCGGCTCAGATGTAAACTTGCCTACCGGCACGTCAGCAAGATCTATTGAGGCATGGGTAAAGTGGACATCAGTTAATCCTGTTGGACCAATATTTCAATATGGAACAGGATCTCAAATTGGAGGTAACGAATTTGCACTGGCAGTGCATTGGTCAGGAAAATTAATGTTTTGGGGTGAAAATAATGATGTTATCGGATCGACTTTAATAAACGATGGAAATTGGCACCATGTAGCGGTCACTTACGATGGAACTACCATTAAGCTTTATGTGGACGGGAATCTGGATGGTACCGGTACTCCATCACTTAATACGTTGTTATCTGGAAATTTTCATATTGGAAGAGACACTTATACCAATTGGGCATTTAATGGTTCTGTAGATGAAATCAGGTTTTGGAATTTAAACATCTCGCAAGCTCAAATACAAGCCAACATGAATAATGAGTTGAATGCGCAGACGGGATTATTGGCTGTTTATCATTTTAACCAAGGAGTTGCAGGAGGTAACAATACATCGCCTGCCATCAACACGGCAACCGATTTATCAGGTAATGGTTACAACGGCACCTTGTCAAATTTTGCACTTACTGGTTCAAGTTCAAATTGGATCATTGGGAATGTTCTGTCCAGTACCTCAGTTCCAATGGTAACTAACAATGCTCCTTCAACTTTACCAATTGGTAGTACCAATGTGATATGGACAGCTACTGACGTAAGCGGTAATACCGCAACTTGTACACAAGTAGTTACAGTTACTGATACTGAAGCTCCTGTTTTTGCTGCACCATCCTTACTTTCTGTAGATTTTGAATTGGGTGCTTTACCAAGTGGTTGGACTGCTACTGGTTTATGGCATATTTCTTCATCATGTATTACAGGTACACCTCCTAATCCAACGAAGTGGGCGTATTTTGGACTTGATGCTTCATGTACTTTTAATGCAGGTAGTGTTACAGGATCCTTAAGTACAGCGCCAATCAGCATCCCGGCAAGTGCATCAAATCCAACACTTATATTTAAATCTATCTATAGAGGAGAGGGCGGTGCGCCATATGACCTTGCCGCGCTTCGTGTGAATGGAACACAAATACTGAATGTCAGTAGCTCTTTCCCACAAAATACATGGAATACGGTAAGTGTAAATTTGAGTTCGTATATCGGACAAACTATTACCATCGATTGGCTCTTTAATTCAGTTGATCATATCGGAAATAATTTTCTGGGATGGCAAGTAGATAGTATCAGTTTAAAATCAAGCGGTAGCGGATGTCCGGCAAATATTACAGCTTATACGTTGCAAGGGGCTTGTAATAAAGATGTAAGTTGGACAATACCTTCCCTTTCGGATAATTGTGCTATCGCGTCTCTAACAAGTAACTATAACCCAGGTGATTTATTTCCTATAGGCACAACAACGGTAGTTTATACCGCAACTGATATTCATGGTAATAGCAGCACTTGTTCGTTTGATGTTACCGTTGTTGATACGAATTTGTTTGCAACTTGTCCTCAAAGTATAACAGTAAGTACAGCTGTTTTTCAATGTACTGCTGATGTTGCGATTCAAAACCCAAGTTTTACTTCTTGTACAAGTATCACCAATTTAAGTTGGACACAGAGTGGTTCTACAAATAATTCGTCATCTGTAAGCGGAATGAATTATTTAGGTACAGCAACTTTTAATAAAGGACTAACCACTGTGACTTATACTGCAACCAATAATTATGGACATGTTTCGCATTGCTCATTTACTGTTCAAGTAAACGATAGCATTCCACCAACTATTACTTGTACACCATTAAATGTAAATAATACACCAGGTCTCTGTTCGGCCACAATTAATTTAATCAACCCAACGGTTACTGATAATTGTGCCTTGCAATTAGATAATGCTTTATATTTTGATGGAGTTGATGATGTAGTAAACACAATATTATCTGATAACGCAAATTCAAGTTGGACATTTACAGCAAAAATAAAACCGGTTTCATTTCCGGGAAGTGGAAGTTCAAATTTAGGAAATACAATAGTGGCCGCAGATTTAAGCTCAAGTTGGGGAAATGGATTTGGAATTAGCCCGACGAACTTGAAAGTTATTTATAATAATAATTGGACTAATTTCAATTATACATTTACAGCAAATACTTGGTATGATGTTGCCGTTTCAATCGATATCGCAAATAGTAATATTAAAGCTTATGTAAATGGAGTTTTAATAGGAACAAATAGTGTTAGT
This sequence comes from Bacteroidota bacterium, assembly GCA_016706595.1. Lineage (GTDB taxonomy): Bacteria > Bacteroidota > Bacteroidia > Chitinophagales > Chitinophagaceae > OLB11. Next base: position 96,118 of record JADJJH010000001.1, read on the forward strand.
TTTACTACCGGAGGTGGCGTTACAAATTTTAAAATTGGTTATTTCCCTGGCGTATTGTCAAATCCATTTGATGGCTATATTGATGAAGTCGCTATATGGAATACAGTAAGAACGCAAACACAAATTCAAGATGCCATGATATCAAATACTGCGCCTCAAGTTGGTTTGCAAGCACTTTACCATTTTGATCAAGGGATACCATTAGGTAATAATGTGGCGGTAACAACCTTGAATGATGCTTCCGGAAATTCAAAACATGGAACTCTTGTAAATTTTGCACTAACACCAGGTGCTGTTTCGAATTGGGGGCCATCGAGTGGTGGTTCACTTTCCTCGTTAACGAACAATGCCCCTCCAAGTTATCCGGTTGGTACAACAAATGTAGTTTGGACTGCCACCGATGCGAGTGGAAATGCAGCTTCATGTACACAAATAGTTACAGTTACTGATACTGAGGCGCCAGTGTTTACTCAACCATCTTTACTCTCTGTAGATTTTGAATCAGGTGCTTTGCCAAGTGGTTGGTCAGCCACAGGTTTATGGCATATCACATCTTCTTGTATTACAGGTACACCACCCAATCCAACAAAGTGGGCTTATTTTGGTAGCGATGCTTCTTGTAATTTTAATGTAGGTAGTGTTTCAGGTTCTTTAAGTGCGCCTTCCATTACGATTCCGGCAAGTGCAATGAATCCAACACTTACATTTAAATCTATCTATAGAGGAGAGGGCGGTACGCCATATGACCTTGCCGCTCTTCGTGTGAATGGAACACAAATACTAAACGTTAGTAGCTCATTCCCACAAAATACTTGGAATACAGTAAGTGTAAATTTTAGTGCGTATATCGGACAAACTATTACCATCGATTGGCTCTTTAATTCAGTTGACAATTTCGCAAATAATTTTCTGGGTTGGCAAGTTGATAGTATCAGTTTGCAATCAAGTGGTGGCGGATGTCCTTCAAATATAGCTGCCTATACCTTACAAGGCGCTTGTGATAGAAATGTTAGCTGGTCAATACCAACTCCAAGCGACAATTGCGCAATTGCTACGCTTACAAGTAATTATAACCCGGGTGATTTATTTCCTGTTGGAACCACAACTGTAGTTTATACAGCTACAGATATTCATGGTAATAGCAGTACATGTTCATTTGATGTAACCGTAATTGATACCAATTTGTTTGCAACTTGTCCGCAAAATATTACTGCCAATACCGATGCATTTCAATGTGCTGCTAACTTACTTTTAGCAGTTCCAACTTTTACAAATTGTGCTCCTATTAATTCACTTACTTGGGTGCTTAGCGGAGCAACTTCTGCTTCATCTGCCGCAAGCGGAATTAATTATTTAGGAACAACCACTTTTAATAAAGGAACTACAACAGTCACCTATACAGCAACTAATAGTTTCGGTCATGTTTCGCATTGTTCATTTACAGTACAAGTAAATGATAGTATCCCGCCAACAATTATTTGTTCACCAAATCTGATTGTAAATCATGATGAAGGCGTTTGTGGTGCAAGTGTGAATTTAATTTCACCAAGTATCAGCGATAATTGTCCGCTAAATTTATTGCCTAATGCTTTAAATTTTGATGGTGTGAATGATCATGTGATTTTACCGGAATTTAATTTAGGTACATCAGATTTTACCTTAGAAACTTGGATAAATCCTACTATTAATTCTGATGATTATTTGATAAGTAATCGAACTTCTGAGAGCGGCGGCTGTTGCAATTGGTTCGCTTTATCGCACCAAAGTGATGGTAAAATTTATCTTGAAGTTGCAAGTAATGGTACCCCTAATTATGTATCTTTTGGAAGCAATACTGCTGTGCCACTTAACGCATGGTCGCATATTGCGGTTGTTAGAAGTGGCTTAACCATGACCATCTATATTAATGGAGTTGCCGATGTTATTTATACCGACAACTTTGTTCGCAATGTATCTACAGGCAACTATGTTTTGTTAGGTGGATTTCCTTATTATGATGCGGCATGGTACCAAGGTTCAATGGACGAAGTTCGTATTTGGAATATTGCTCGAACCGGTTCTCAAATTCTAAATAACATGAACACTCAAATTCCTGCACAGTCTGGATTGCAAAATTATTATTCAATGAACCAAGGAATTGCCAATTCAAATAATGTCGGAGTTAATACCGTGATTGATGGTTCAGGAAATGGATACAGTGGCTCCCTGAATAATTTTGCATTGTCGGGTTCTACTTCTAATTGGGTTAACGGAAACCCAAGTCTAAGTGCTTTCACAAATAACGCACCATCATTATTTCCAATTGGTACAACTAATGTGGTGTGGACGGCTGCTGATGCTAGCGGAAATATTGCCACTTGCACACAAATAGTAATCGTAAATCCACCTTCAGGAAGCACTATAACTGCAGCTTGTGATTCTTATACTTGGGTAGAAAATAACAATGCCGTGTATACAGTAAGCGGCAATTACACGCAAACTTTTACTACGGCTTATGGTTGCGATTCAATACATACTTTAAACCTTACGGTAAATTATAGCAGTAAAACCGTTACTACCATTTCTACTATTGGTTGTTATACATGGCCTATTAATGGAGGGACTTATACAACAAGCGGAATGTATACAAACACTTATACTAATGGAGTGGGTTGTTTACATACCGATTCATTATATCTTACCATTACCCCTGAAGTATTATTGCATGCAAAAGCAATTTTGCAAGGGCCTTACGATGCAAGTATTGGTTTGATGCATGATAGTTTGCGTGTTCAAAATGCCATTCCAACACTCGAGCCCTATTCGCAATTGCCTTATAATAAACCGGCGATTGGAGAACCGGGTGGAGAGTTATTAAATTTATCATTACTAACTACAACCGGTAACGATGCCATTGTTGATTGGATTTTCCTTGAATTGCGTGATGCCATCAATCCTTCGATTATTGTTGCTACCAAACGTGCATTGATACAACGCGATGGTGATATTGTGAGTCATGTTGATGGTTTATCACCTATCCATTTCTTATATACTTCTGCAGGAAATTATTACGTGTCTATTAAGCATCGAAACCATTTAGGGGTGATGTCATCAACGCCAATTGCCTTATCGGCTTGTGCAGGAAGCACTATTAATTTTTCTGATTTAACACCGGTATATATCAATCCGGTGATACAAAATTTACCACGTAAAAACTTAGCAGGTATCAATGCATTATGGAGTGCCGATGCTAACAACAATAAAAATGTAAAGTATAATGGTGCATTAAATGATAAAGACAAAATCATGACCGGAGTTGGCGGACCGGGATTGATCAACAATATTGTATATGGTTATCGTGTAGAAGATTGTAACATGGATGGAAAAATCCGTTACAATGGTTTGGATAATGACCGTACATTAATTATTACCAATGTTGGAGTAAGTACACCTAACAACGTACTATTCCAACATACTCCGAATTAGTAGACTAGCCTTAGGCGACGCAGGAGCCTTAGGCTAGTCTATCCCGAGAGAAGTTCAGCCCCAAGCTGAACTTCGATTCGGGATACGGGAACAAGAACGAAATCTTGAATCAAAGAATCTTCAGCCCCAAGCTGAACTTCTCTCGGGATACCAGAGGGCAGGATTAACTGCGACGCAGGAGCCTTAGGCTACCGACTATGAATAAGTAAGGGATATGAAACAAACCTTTACTTATTATTTTCACTAGAATTTGTGGCAGGGATAGTAGCGGTTACCCCGGCTTGATGCGCTGCGACAAATATCAAATTTCATATCTAATTGGTACGCAACAAGACGGAGTATGAGCGGATAGCCCGGCTGCCACCCAAAATACATTTGCAAAATTTTAAATGATTATATTATGTCTATTATACATGTATTAGCTGCTATGTAAATTCTACCGATTTGCAGCATTCAGATTTTCTAATAAATGTATGTTAGTCTTAGAATCGCCGATTTAGATATTAGTATATATTGTAATGTATTCAAATTATTAGGGTTAGTTAATATTAGTTAACGATAAATTATGAATTTTGATGTGTTAATATTATGTTTGAAGGAATAATTCAAGTTTTGGTGAAATGAGCTAAGAGGGATAAACCAAATTCCTTTTAGCGTGGACCGAAATAAAAAATAAATTATCAATTATCAACAGCAACCTATGCCATCAGATAATATTTTATTGACATCATATTGCCAGAAAATTTCTAATCAGTTTGTGCATATAATTTGTATTTCGCAAACCAACCCTTGTTGGTTCTTTTTATTTATTAAACCGCAATAAATTGAACTCTATGAAAAATTTCAACTTAAAAATTCAAATCAAAAATCAGCTAGATTTTCTCTCAAATTCTAATAATTCTCAATCCTCAAGCATGAAGTCATTTTGTTCTATGTTTTTAGCCATGGTTTTTTTGTTACTTGGCATTCAGGCAAAATCACAAACTTGTACTGGTGATGTAACTCCACCTATGATATCTTGCTCTCCAATGAATGTAAGTAATTCATCTGGTATGTGTGGTGCAAATGTAAATTTAGTAGCACCTGCTGCGAGCGATAATTGCAGTCTTATTGGTAATGCATTACATTTTGATGGAGTAAATGATAAAGTTATTTTTCCTGGTTCATTTCCTGCTTACAACGGAAGTACATTAACCTTAGAAGCTTGGATTAAATCAACTAATGGAGGACCTGGTTTCCCAAATTCTGAAATCGTATTATGGGATGGAGGAGCTGGTCATTCAATCGTATTTAGAATTGCAAATTACTTAGGAAATGGTCGACTTCAATTTTTGATTTATGATAATGTTACCGTTCAATATGTTGAAGGAACAACTGATTTGAATACCAATACTTGGAACCATGTGGCGGCAGTAAAAAATGGCAATAATGTTACCTTATACCTGAATGGAAATATAGAAGCAAGCGGTACCATGACCAATGGATTTGTACCGGCTCAATTCAGTATTGGTGGCGGTGGAGGTGCCAGTTGGGATGGAATATTGGATGAAGTGAGAATTTGGCATGCTGTTCGTACACAAGCACAAATTCAAGCATCTATGAATATGCCACTAATGGCACAACCTGGTTTGGCAGCTTTGTATCATTTTGATGAAGGAGATGCAAATGGAATTAATCCTTTAGTCACAATTGCAAATGATGCTTCCGGTAATGGATTTCACGGAACCTTAAGCAATTTTGCTTTAACAGGTAGTGCTTCTAATTGGGTTAGCGGCACAATTACTAATATCACCAATAATGCACCTTCATCATTTCCGGTTGGAGCAACCAATGTTGTTTGGACTGCCACCGATGCTAGCGGAAATTCGGCAACCTGCACCCAAGTAGTTACAGTTACTGATAATCAAGCACCTGTTTTTAGTGGAACCGGTTTATCTGCAGTGCCAAGCTTAGCTAGTAGTAATGTGCCCGAAGCATTACAATACCAAGTTGTTTACGAATTAGATATGCCGGTAAATGCCGATTATAATAGTACCGCAATTCCGTATACCATTAATCATTCGTCAGTGTCTGGAATTGATTTTAGCAGAGTAGCTTATTTTATGCAACTCGATAATAATTGGGTTTGGGTATCGATGGATAAATTTAATCCAACTGTAAGCTTAACTCAATTAGGTATTCCAAATGTAGCATTCAATAATGTTGTTTGGCAACAAACCGTAAGCAATATGAATGTGGTTTCAAATGTGGGCGCTGCAGTAACCAATGCAAGCGGAATTTCGGGCAATATAGAAATGTGGCATAGATGCTATAACGGAAATTTAGGTTTAGCAGGTATAGGAGGCAATTCAGGAAATTTTGATTTCAATGATCTGCCAGATAATAGCAACGCATGTTGGGGTTCATTTCAAGTTCACAACTATAATGCAGCTCAAACTATTTTTGCTTATAATGCTTGGGATTCTGGTAGTGCGGATGACATGGGTTTTGGAAATCGACCCACTTCTGATCCCGATTGGACTTTTGCCGGAAATGCAGGGGCATATACAACCCGTAAATTATATATTTTAGTGAACCCTGTTGGGTGCCCGCCAAACATCACTGTAAATGCATTGCCAGGTTCATGTCAAGCAGTGGCAACGTATACTGCAATGCCAACAGATAATTGTGGCGTAGCAAGTGTTACGTATACGCCAGTATCTGGTTCTACATTTAATATTGGAACTACTCCGGTAAGTGTAAGTGCAACCGATATACATGGCAATACATCTAGTTGTACATTTAATGTGATTGTGGTAGATAATACTGCACCAACTATTTCTTGTCCGGCTAATATTTCACAAAATGTAGATGCCGGCTTATGTTCTGCAACTATAAATACTACAGCACCAACTATCAATGATAATTGTGGAATTGATAAACTTACTTGGGTAATGAGTGGAGCAACAACTGCCACTTCACCTTCAACCGGAATTAATAATATTGGAACAATCGTTTGCAATAATGGCGTTTCAACCATTGTTTACACGCTTACCGATATCAGCGGAAATACAGCAACTTGCTCGTTTACAATTTCGGTAATTGATAATATACCACCAACTATTACTTGTGGATCTAATATAAATGTAAATAATACGCCTGGTATGTGTAGCGCAAGTGTAAATTTAGTAGCACCTGCAGTGAGTGATAATTGTTCAATGGCGCCTAACCTTGCACTTGATTTTAATGGCACACCTAATTATGCAACCTTGCCTCCTGATGTTTACTTCAATGGAAATTTCACCATCGAATGTTGGGTATATCCTAAAGCATTTACTAATTGGTCACGAATTATTGATTTTGGAAATGGTGCAGCTTCAAATAATGTGTTATTAGCATATACTTATCAAAATTCTGGTAAGCCTGGTTTATATATACAAGGCACGCAAATTCAATCTACAGCTACACTTCCACTTAATCAATGGTCGCATATTGCCGCTACATTTAATAGTGGAACAGGAACCATTTTTGTAAATGGATTACCTGCCGGTTCAGGCACTTTTCCTACGCCTGTAAATATTGTACGAAACTTAAATTATATCGGTCGAAGTAATTGGGGATCAGCGGGCGACCCTGATGCAAATGCCATTTATGATGAGCTTCGAATTTGGAATATCGCACGTACTCAAAGCCAAATACAATCAACTATGAATAGTAGTTTACAAGGTAATGAAAGTGGCTTGCAAGTTTATTTTAATTTTGATCAAGGAACTGCTTGTGGAAATAATACAAGCATTACTCAGTTGCAAGATGCCGCTCCGGCTGGAGGAACAAGTAATGCAACCTTATTTAATTTTACTCTCAATGGCGGTTGTACTAAAAATTTCACTAATGGAGTACCGGTAATTAATAATGGTGGTATTGTAAATAATGCACCTTTATCATTTCCGGTTGGTACAACTAATGTGGTTTGGACTGCCACCGATGCGAGTGGAAATACAGCTTCATGTACACAAGTTGTTACAGTTACTGATACTCAAGCTCCATTATTTCAATCTGGTACCGGGATAACTGATTATATTTTTTCAACTGCTAATAATGAAATTTTAGAAGACATGAGTTCCGGAGCAACTACTCTTTTTGGGATTAATATCGACGATGCAGGAAGTGCGCCGATTGCTATGCCATTTGTTTTTTCATATAATGGAGTAATTCGCACACAATTTTCAGTGTCTTCAAATGGTCTTATTGGTTTTGCAAATTCTAACGTATCGTCCGATTTTTCAAATTCAACAAATGATAATTACCCTGACGTATTATATGCATATTGGGATGATTTGCATACCGGAACGAATGGGTCGGTTATTTATAAAGTAGTAGGAAATGCCCCAACCCGCAAACTAGTAATACAATGGCAAGCACGAAGTTTTTCGAATGATGGAGGTGCAGGTTTTACGAAAACTTTTCAAGTATGGCTGCATGAGGGAAATAATAAAATTGATTTTGTTTTTGGAAATGGTACAAATAGCGGTACTGGAGGCTCAACAATAGGTTTGCGAGGTGCTAATTCTACTATATTCAATGAAGTAACAACTGCAACTCACACAAATTCTATCACAACAATTAACGATGTAAATGTTATTTGGCCTGGTACAGGAAGGTCATATAGTTTTAGTTTAAATTCTTGTCCGGCAAATACAACTGCCTATTCAGTGCAAGGCGCATGTGATAAAAGTGTAAGTTGGACTGCCCCAAGTCCAATAGATAATTGTGCTATCGCGTCTCTAACAAGTACGCATAACCCAGGTGATTTATTTCCTGTAGGTACAACTACTGTAGTGTATACAGCAACCGATATTCATGGTAATAGTAGTACTTGTTCGTTTGATGTAACCGTTGTTGATACGAATTTGTTTGCAACTTGTCCGCAAAATGTTACAGTCGGCACCGATGCGTTTCAATGCACAGCCAACTTGCTACCTTCAACGCCAACACTACTCACGAATTGCGCGCCAATTAATACACTAACTTGGAATTTGAGCGGTGCAACTTCTGGTTCATCGGCGACAAGCGGCATAAATTATTTAGGAGCAACCACATTCAATCAAGGACAAACAATAATTACCTATACAGCGACTAATAGTTTTGGTCATGTATCGCATTGTTCATTTATAGTTCAAGTAAATGATAGTATTCTGCCAACGATTATTTGTTCGCCGAATATCATCGTAAATCATGGGCAAGGTAGTTGTGGAGCAACACTTAGCTTAACGCCACCATCCGTAAGCGATAATTGTACTCTTAGCCAGAATTCAAATGCTTTGAATTTTGATGGAATAAATGATCGTGTGAATGTTCCAAATTTGTCATTATTTACTAATAATATTACCATGGAATGTTGGGTGAAACCAAATGGCCTTCAACCTTCTGCTGCAGGTATCATATTTAATCGTGATGGAGTGAATGCGAGTGGCTTAAATTTTGGATATTCGGCTCCAGATAAAATTGGGTACCATTGGGATGATAATCCATCAACATATGTTTGGACAGGTGGTCCAACATATAATCTTAATCAATGGAATCATGTTGCTTTAGTGATTGAACCTACACATGCAACTGTATATTTAAATGGAGTTCCTTATGTAAATAATGTATCCAATCCCGCTTTAGACATTGGAAATATTATTAAACTAGGTATTGATAATTTTAGCCCAAGCAGACATTTTAATGGTGAAATGGATGAAGTACGCATTTGGAACTATGCTAGAAGTCAATCACAAATATTAACGGCCATGAATAGCGAAATCTATATAGAGCCCGGATTGGTTGCGTCCTATCATTTCAACGAAGGGGTTGCAGGTGCCAATAATGCGGGTCTATCAACAGCAAATGATGCTTCCAGTAATTCATATCATGGAACCCTGCAAAATTTTGGTTTAAATGGGCCTACTTCAAATTGGGTAGCAGGGATTCTTCAAGCTCCTCTTCAACCAACTAGTAACGCACCTTCCGTTTTCCCAATCGGTACTACCAATGTGGTATGGACTGCCACCGATGCTAGCGGAAATTCAGCAACTTGTACACAAATGGTTACCGTAAACCCTCCTTCAGGAAATACAAATACAACAGTTTGTGATACCTATACTTGGGTCGAAAATAACAATGCGATTTATACAGTAAGCGGAAATTATACACAAACATTTACAACCGCATACGGATGCGATTCAATTCATACCCTAAACCTTACAGTAAATTATAGTAGTAAAACAGTTACTGCAATTTCAACTATCGGTTGTTATACATGGCCAATCAATGGAGGTACTTATACAGTTAGCGGTATGTATACAAACACCTATACTAACGGAGTGGGTTGTTTACATACCGATTCATTATATCTAACCATAACCCCTGAAGTATTATTACATGCTAAAGCCATTTTGCAAGGACCTTATGATGCAAGTGTAGGTTTGATGCATGATAGTTTACGTGTACAAAATGCAATACCAACGCTTGAGCCCTATTCGCAATTGCCTTATAATAAACCGGCAATCGGTGAGCCGGGTGGTGAGTTATTGAATTTGTCATTACTAACTACAACCGGTAACGATGCCATTGTAGATTGGATTTTCCTTGAATTGCGTGATGCGATTAATCCTTCTATTCTTATTGCCACTAAACGTGCATTGATACAACGCGATGGTGATATTGTGAGTCATGTTGATGGTTTATCACCTATCCATTTCTTATATACTTCGGCAGGAAATTATTACGTGTCTATCAAGCATCGAAACCATTTAGGTGTAATGTCATCAACGCCAATTGCCTTATCGGCTTGTGCAGGAAGCACTATTAATTTTTCTGATTTAACACCGGTGCATATTAATCCTGCAATACAAAATTTACCTCGTAAAAATTTAGCAGGTATCAATGCATTATGGAGTGCCGATGCCAACAACAATAAAAATGTAAAATATAATGGTGCATTAAATGATAAAGATAAAATCATGAACGGAGTTGGCGGACCGGGATTGATCAACAATATTGTATATGGTTATCGTGTAGAAGATTGTAACATGGATGGAAAGATCCGTTACAATGGATTGGATAATGACCGTATGTTAATCATAACGAATGTTGGGGTAAGTACACCGAATAATGTACTATTTCAACATACTCCGAATTAGACTTCCCTTAGTCGAGGTACGAGACTTAGGGAAGTCTATCCCGAGAAATCTGAAGCCTCAGCTGAAGATTGATTCGGGATTTGGAGGGCAGGATTAAGTGTGGCGCAGGAGACTTAGGGAAGTCTATCCCGAGAAATCTGAAGCCTCAGCTGAAGATTGATTCGGGATTTCGGAGGGCAGGATTAAGTGTGACGCACGAGACTTAGGGGAAGTCTATCCCGAGAAATCTGAAGCCTCAGCTGAAGATTGATTTGGGATTTCGGAGGGCAGGATTAAGTGTGATGCAGGAGACTTAGGGAAGTCTATCCCGAGAAATCTGAAGCCTCAGCTGAAGATTGATTCGGGATTTGGAGAGAATGAAATTTCTTCGATTTAATTCGAAGTACCTTGAAGATTGAAAATATTAAATTTAAAAATAGAAGTTATCGAATGGTATTGTTGGCACAAAATGAAAACGAATCCTCGATAAAAAAAATAACTTACCTAAACAAAACTACGATGAAACACTTTTTACAAACAAACAAAAAAAACAATATGAAGAAGGTAATTCAACTACTTTTTATTTGCATTTTCATTTCCTTCAACAGCTTAGGCGTTGCACGTTGGGTAAACAATCAAGGCGCTACACGCCCTGCGACAGTCATCATTAATTTTGCCGCTGTTGCAACAGCCCCAACAACGTATACAACCATTCAATCTGCAATTGATGCAGCTGTCTACGGCGATTTTGTCTATATCACCAATGGTGAATATCGAAACCCTAATGAATTTACTTCTACTAACTGTAGTTTGTTTGGAACGGCTCAGGATATGGGGCTGTATTTACATTTAAATTATAAACAAAACATTACCATCACTTCAGAAACCGGTGATTGTTGTGGTTCATCAGCTAGATTGGTTGGTTATGGTTTCGATTTTCATGCAGGAAATTATATAACTATTCAAGGTTTGAAAATAGATAGTGTTCGTGTAAATGCATTTTGGAATTCAAACTGCTGTACTCATCAGCCTACATCAAATGTGACCATTCAAAATAATTATATTTCGAATACGAGAGGTCATGGAATTAAAACAGATGGCTTAGAGGATTATGTGAGAACTTCATGGAATATTTCGAACAACTATTTTGAAAATATAGGTTTTTATAATGGTAATGGCAATTGCCTTACTCCGGCAGCGGTTTCGGCAATGTGGTTGAGTAATCCAAATCAATTCACCATTCAAAATAATAGGATTATTAATACAAAGTGGGCAGGAATTTTATGTGATGGATTTACTACAGTCACAATAGCGAGTAATAGAGTAGATAACACGATTGATGCCGGTATTCAAATTGGGGTTCCATCAACATCACCTTTTTATAATCCCGGTGGTGCCAACATCAACAATAATACCATCACAAATGCGAATACAGGTCATACTTTATTCACCGGAGCTATTACCCTGTATCCGAATAATCTATCAAGCATTTCAATTACGAATAATGATATTTCAACATCATTTAACGGGATAGCTGCTGGTATCGCTGGTTGGCAAAATTCGCTAGACACAAAAAATATCAATAACAACAATATTTATAATTTAAGCCCAGGAAGTTATGGGGTTACTCATATTTTACAAACTGGTCCAGGTGGTACGGGTTGTACTTGTAACGTGCCGGATAATCTTAATTTGTATAATCTAACGAATAATTACTGGGGGGCAGCCACCGGACCAACTTACCCAACCAATCCGGGAGGAACAGGCGTTGCCTTACGTAAGGAAACAGTTCCTCAAGGTGGTGTAATATATTCCCTTAATGATTTTGGATTCACACCTTTCTTGACTTCACCTGCAACTGTATATTCTATAAATAGTACTGAAATAAATGTACAAGGTTATGCAACGAGTATAGCTGATGGAGATGCAACACCATCATTCGCCGACAGTACTAACTTTGGCAATGCAATTGTCGGAGGAAGTGAAACAAGGATATTTACAATTCAAAATACAGGTACCGTAACTTTAGGTGTATCAAGTATTACAAGTAGCAATGCTTTATTTACAGTAAGTGCTTTATCTTCTCCTAGTCCTATAACTCCGGGCAATTCGGCAAGCTTTAATGTAACTTTTTCTCCAACATCAGCAGGTTTGCAATCTTCAACAATTACTATAAACAATGATGATTGTAATGAAGGCGTTTATAATTTTGATATTCAAGGAACAGGCACCTATACCTATACCTATTCAGGTAGCGGCGATTGGACTACTGCAGCGAATTGGAGTCCAAGTTATCCAGGTTTGACAGTAGGTGCCGGATACACCGCACTTTCTAATTCACCTAGTGTAATTGCGATCCCGGCAGCTACTACTATTGATATCAATGGACTTATTCAAATGTATGCCATCAATAATTTTGGAACCCTAAATCTGAATGCAGGCTCTACCAACAACATTTCGGCAATGAGTAATTTTGGTCCTATCAATGTGGTCAATGGAACTACATTTAATATTCCTGTTGGAGCTTATAATGACAATAGTGGAAGCATTGTAAATTCTGGCTTGGCAATTAATACCGGTACTGTTACCAATAATGGATTAATTACTAATAATTCAGGAGCCATTTTCACGAACAATGGAATGATTGCAGCTTCAGGTGGAGGAGTTTTTGCCAACAACGGTACTTATAAAGGTATAGGGGCTTATAATGGAGCATTATTTAGCAATCCATCTGGTGGTATTGTAGCACCAGGGGCATCACCTGGTTGCCAAACTTTTGGAGCCGGTTGGACTAATTTAGGTACTTTAAGCGTAGAAGTAAACGGATTAACAGCATGTACCGATTATGATAAATTAAACGTTACAGGTACTGCAACATTGAATGGTATATTAGACTTAACGATTTCGTATACACCCCTAACGTCAGTAACACTTACAATTATTGATGCGGATATACTTTCTGGAACTTTTACGGGAGGTGTAACTGGACTTAGTTCCGGATGGTCGGTTAATTATAATACTGTTGATGGAAATGTTGAACTCATGTTTACTCCGGGAGCAGGAGCCGCTTTACATTTTGATGGTACTGACGATTTTGTTAACATTAATAATTTATCTGCAACTACCAATTCAAATTACACCATAGAAGGTTGGTTCAAAACCTCATTAACCGGAGCGGTGCAAGATATTGTGAGCGCACATACACTAACTAATTTATCAGTTTTAGTTGTAGAAGTTCAACTTGATGGCAGACTTCGTTTTTTACATCGAGTACCCGCAGGTGGAATTGGTGGAACTGATATTTATTCATTGTCAGCAGTGAATGATGGTAATTGGCATCATTTTGCAGCCGTACATGGGGCAGATGAAATGAAGCTTTATATTGATGGATCCTTACAAGCACAAAGTTATTCTCCTGTTGTTTTAAGTCCAGAAACAATCAATGTTTTATTAGGGAAATTACATGATAACTCAAGATATTTTCAAGGTTCTATAGATGAAATTCGTTTTTGGAATAGAGCCTTATGTGTGGCCGAAATTCAAAATAATAAGAACTGCGAAATTGCCACAACAGGTAATGGATTAATTGCTAATTATCATTTCAATCATGGCGCCGCTTCTCTAAATAATGCGGGCATTACAAGTTTGGTTGACGCTACAGGAAATGGTAATACAGGTACGCTAAATAATTTTGCCTTAACCGGTGCAACATCAAATTGGATTTCTCCGGGTGGTGTAAGTAGTGGTGTAAATTGTGCAGCTTATACTACTCCTGAAATAAATGTACAAGGCAATTCAGTTACAATAATTGATGGCGATGCAACGCCTGATTTAACTGACCATACCGATTTTGGAACTGTTACAGTTGGGAATAATTTAATAAGAACTTTTACGATTCAAAATCTTGGAACTGCTGATTTAGATATTTCAAGTATGAGCAGCAATAATAGTGTATTTGCATTGAGTGCATTGTCGCCTGCTAGTCCAATAGCATCTGGTAATTCAGCAACATTTAACGTTACCTTTACGCCTATTGCAGGAGGTATTCAAAATTCTACAATCACTATTAATAATAATGATTGTGATGAAGCGGTTTATAGTTTTGAAGTAAGTGGCGTAGGATGTATTGCACCTACGGCTAATATCACGTGTACTAACTTAATTTGTCCTGGTGCACAAACTACCTTAAACTCAAATGCCACCCTGGCACGGGTACTATTGTTTCGTACCAATGGATGCGAAATGGAAATATTATTTCGGGAGCCAACGATGCAACGTATAATGCAAGTCTTGCCGGTGACTATTCTGTAGTGGTAACCAATAGTGGTGGATGTTCAATTACATCTTCACCTGATTACACAGTATCATTAAAACCATTACCAATTTTAGTATGTTCTAGTTTGCCTGTAATTCCACCTTCAGTAAACAATGGAAGTGTAAGTGTCGCCGCAAGTGGAGGAAATGGTAGCTTCACCTATTTATGGAGTCCAGGTGGACAAACCACTGCAACAGTCAATGGTTTAGGAGTAGGGACTTATACTGTAACCGTAACCTCTGATGGCTGTGAATCAACTTGTACAACTATAGTTCGTGAACTTAACTATACCATTACTACCACAGGCAATGTAATAACCATTACAGATTTGAGTACTAATAGTGATGTACTTAATGTAACACAAGATGTAAGTAATATTCGATTTGCAGTTACGCCCAATACAAGATGGTATTCAATTAATGGTGGTACGGCAATTCAATTTACTACTTTACCTTCGTTATCGTTGGTAGGTATAAGCGAAATTGTTGTAAATGCCCAAGGTGGCAATGATCAAAATATTGTTGGGGCTTTTACCATTAATCTTCCTAAACTAACAATTAATGGTGGGACAGGAAATGATGTTATTACTTTTTTAGGTGATATCAACTTTGCCAGTAATAGAAGTTTGGATATTGATTTGCAAAATGACGCCATTAATCCGGGTGAAGATTATGTAGTAATGAATACAAATACCAACCTTAATTTGTTTGGAACGGGTTCGGCAACTATTAAGGCTAGTAAGAATATTGTATTTAATAGCGGATCAAGTATTATTTCACAAAATGGCAATATTATTATTGAAGGAAACCAACAAGCCATTCCAACAGTTGGTTCAGCGGCATTCTCGGGAATTACCACCTCTGGAAGTATAATAGAATGCACAGGTACCGGTAATATTGAATTGAAAGGTAAAGGAGGTGCAAATGCGGCTACCACTTATAATGATGGTATTCAATTACAGAATACATCACGCGTTGAAACGAATACTGGAAATATTGTTATAGATGGACAAGGTGGTCAAACGCCAAACAATAGTGCTACTGGTAATTACGGTCTTTTTTTTCAAACGAATGTATCTATATTAACAGGTGGTGGTAATATTTCACTTTCCGGAACTGGAGGAGGGGCAGGCACCTCAATAAACAATTATGGCATAGGGGCTGGATCTACATATACGATTTCAGCAACAGGCAATGGTAATATTACACTGAATGGAACAGGAGGCGGTGCCGCTAGTGGATCAAATAATTTAGGAGTGTGGTTAAATCCGGGATCTATCACAACGGTGAATGGAAGTATTACAATTACTGGAGTTGAAGGCCTTGGTGCGTTTGGTTACGGAATTAGTATACCGGATGCGACGCAAATAAGTACATTGCCAAATGGAGGTGATATTTCTTTGATTTCGAATTCTCAACTGATTTCTGGAACATGTAATATCAATACCAATTCTTCTAAAAGTGTTACCCTTCGCCCTTATACCAATAATACTGCCATTAATTTAGGATCTACTAGTAACACAATTGGTGGTCCCTTATCCTTAAGTGATGCCGAATTAGATAGGGTGAGTTGTGGGACCTTAAAAATAGGGAATTCGAACTCAGGTGCAATAACGGTTAGTAGTATTATTGCTCGACCTGTTTCAACGCATGTTGAATTACATAGTAGTGGCGATATATTAATTAGTGGTGGCGAAATAACAACGCTTGGTGGAAATTTATTATTGAATGGTGGAAATGCTCCGGCAGCAGTAAAACCAACCTACAGCGGTAGTGATGCACTTTTAACTTCGGGTACATTATCCTTTGGAACCGATTTGGCAATTGTGATCAATGGACTAACTGCAAATACGCAATACACACAATTGCTATTTACCGGAAATATTAATTTAACAGGTGTTAATTTAGTTTTGTCAGGAACCTATGTTGTCGACCCTTGTGCAGCATTGCCAAGTTTTATTATCGTATCAAACCCATCCTCAGGAACTACAACGGGTACATTTGTTGGACTTCCTGAAGGTGCCATTATCTCAAACTTTTTAGGATCTTCGCACAATGCTAAAATTACTTATGTAGGAGGTTCTGGAAATGATATTGTTATTACTGTGATAAAACCGGAAATTGAACTTCAAGGAAATTCAATCACTATAGCAGATGGAGATGCCACTCCGGATCTTAACGATCATACCGACTTCGGCAATGTACCTGTTTCGTTAGTACGAACGTATACGATTCAAAATACCGGTAATGATGCTTTAACTGTTTCATCAATAAATGTTACCGGTGGAGATGCAGCGATGTTTACTGTTGGTAGTCTTACTCCGGCTTCTCCAATACCGTTAGGTAACTCAGCAACATTTACAATAACATTTGTACCAACTTCCTTAGGTCTCAAAACAACAACATTGCAGATCGCAAATAATGATTGTAATGAAGCAGTTTATAATTTTACTATTCAAGGTACAGGTTCTTGCATAGCACCAACTATCACTTGTCCGGCTAATCAATTAGCAAATACAACATCTACTACTTGCGATGCGGTAGTAACTTATTCATCATCGCCAATAGTTAGCGGAACACCTACACCAACCTTAAGTTATTCGTTTAGTGGTGCAACTACAGGAAGCGGTTCTGGTGATGGCAGTGGAAGTACATTTAATAAAGGAACTACAACGGTAACATTAACAGCAACGAATGCATGTGGTAATCCAAGTTGTTCGTTTGATGTGGTAGTGAGTGATATAACTGCGCCAAGTATTGCTTGTTCAGGTCCTGTTACGATTAATAATACACCGGGTCTTTGTTCAGGTACAACTATACTTACTCCACCAACGGCTTCAGATAATTGCACTTCTAGTGGAAATGCTATAGATTTAGATGGAGTAAACGATTACATCTCAACTAACTATGTACTTTCAGGATCTTATACTAAGGAATTATGGATTTATGTCAGAGATATTACAAATAATGCAAATAATTTTATTACTTCAGGAGGAAGTACAATATCAACACCGAATTATTATGGAGGCTTTTTAGGTGCTGGAAATGGTTCTCCGTGGAATACAGTTAGCGACAATGTGCCTATTGCATTGAATACTTGGATACATGTGGCTGTTAGCTATGACGCAACGAGTCAAGAAATGAACTTGTATAAAAATGGTAACTTGGTTAGCACGGCTTCAAGTGTACCACCACCACCCGCTGATATTGTTCAAATTGGTGCATGGTATGGAGTGTATTTTACGAATGGGAAATTAGATGAGGTTAGAGTATGGAATGTAGCACGCACACAAGCCGAGATTCAAGCTAATATGAATATAGAATTAAATGCACAACCCGGACTTATGCTTAGCTATCATTTTGATCAAGGTATACCTAATGGTACAAATACAGGTATTAATTTGCGGTAGATGAGATGGTTCTGTAATACCGGTGTACTTAATAATTTTGCCTTAACGGGTACTATTTCTAATTGGGTGGGTGGAAATGCTTCATTCGCTCCAATAGTAACGAATAATGCACCTTCAACTTATCCTGTGGGCAGCACAACTGTAACTTGGACAGCCACCGACGCAGCCGGGAATACAGCAACTTGTACGCAAAGTATTAATGTAATGGATGCAGAATCCCCTACATTTAATCTTCCACCTGTACCGGTTAGTATAATCAATTCCGATTTTGAAATTTTAAATAAAGCTGGTAGTTCATTAATAACCGGAACCTTCGGACCAAGTCAACAATGCATTGGTACATCCAATTTGGGTTTGCTTGGATCTACCATCACTTTCAGTGATGCAAGTGTTGGATCGACATTTGATTTGCCGGGGTGGCAGTTTAATACACCAACGGGAATCGGAATTGCAAATGAGGATAATAATTTCAATATTCCTCATAATCATATTGCTTGGTTTAATGGAAACATCTTTGGAGGCGGTACAGGTGAGCACCTAATGTATCAAGATTTAGGCGAATCGCTTGAACAAGCTAGTATTTATACTTTGAGTTGTGATTTTGGATGGCGTAATGATAATGGTTTGCCAAGTAATCCGCCAGTGCTTCGATTGTATGCCGGCGCAACCTTATTAACACCTATCATTACCAATACACCCGCTTTGGTTCAAGGACAATTTGTTACTCATAGTAATACTTATCAGATTCAGAATCTTGGAATTTCAGGTCCTTTAAGAGTAGAGATTGGCTTAGGTGCCAATACTAATGGAATGCAGTTAAATGCTGATCATGTAAGCCTCCAAAAAATGTCTTCTCAAAATGTGGTGAGTAATATTACGCAATACAATGATTTGAATTCATGTGGTGCGATGGTTACTTGGACTCCACCTCCGGCGAATGATAATTGTGGTATTGCTAGTAATGTAAGCACCTCTGCTCCTGGTTCAATTTTTCCAGTTGGGGTTACAACGGTTACTTATACTGCAACTGATATTCATGGGAATTCTTCAACTTGCTCATTCACAATAACAGTCATCGACAATGAATTACCAAGTATTACTTGCCCTTCAAATATTTCGGTGAATAATGATCCAGGAAATTGCAGTGCTGTGGTAACTTATACAGCACCAGTTGGTACCGATAATTGCCCTGCTGCAACAACAGCACAAATAGCAGGTTTAGCAAGTGGAGCTACCTTCCCGATTGGAACAACAACCAATACATTTAGAGTCACAGATGCAGCAGGTAATACCGCGACATGTTCATTCACAGTAACAGTTATTGATAACGAATTACCAAGTATCACTTGTCCTGCAAATATTTCGGTGAATAATGATCCAGGAAATTGCAGTGCCGTGGTAACTTATACAGCACCAGTTGGTACCGATAATTGCCTTGCTGCAACAACAGCACAAATAGCAGGTTTAGCAAGTGGAGCAACTTTCCCGATTGGAACAACAACCAATACATTTAGAGTCACAGATGCAGCAGGTAATACAGCAACATGTTCATTCACAGTAACAGTTATCGATAACGAATTGCCAAGTATCTCTTGTCCTTCAAATATTACACAAAGTAATGACAATGGCTTATGCAGTGCAGTGGTAACTTACACAGCTCCTGTCGGCACCGATAATTGCCCTGGTTCAACAACCATTCAAACATCGGGTTTAGCAAGTGGTTCAGCTTTCCCTGTTGGTGTAACTACCAATACATTTAAAGTAACTGATGCGGCAGGCAATACAGCAACTTGCTCATTTACAGTAACTGTAAATGATACTCAAGCACCAACGATTGCTTGTCATACGAATGTTTCGGTAAATAATGATTTAGGTGCTTGCGGTGCGGTAGTTACTTTCTTACAATTAATAACATCTGAAAATTGTTCTTATCATAATTATACCCTCACACAAAGTACATCACAAACTATTATAGGATCTGTGGTAAGATGTGGTTATAGTAGTCCTTCTGCGCACACTAACAATTCATATTATAGAGTTTTCAATTTGTCTGCTTTAGGAATCCCATCCTATCAAATAGACAGTATTAATGTGGCAATTAGTTCTGCAAATTCACCTTCAGGCTCTCAGCCAATGCAAGTGAAATTACATACTTTAAGCGGGGCTTTTGTATTGGCAAATTTAACTTTATTGAATAGCCAAACGATTATGGTACCTAATATGGGGTCAGGAATGATAACGGTTCCTATTTCAGCATTGGTGCCTGCAAATTCAGTATTAGTTGTAGAGGTATTCACACCGAATGGGTTTGCAAATTCTAACAGTTTATGGCTTGGAAGGAGTGCTTCAGAAAATGCGCCAACCTACAAAACTGATGAATGTGGAAACATTGAACCTGCAACAACGGCTTCATTTGGCTTTCCAACTAGCAGACTTCTAATGAATGTATTTGGTCGACCACCTTATATACAAACTACCGGATTAGCTTCTGGAAGTTTATATCCTATTGGCACAACCACGAATACGTTTGTTACCACCGATGCAGCAGGTAATACAGCAAGTTGTTCATTTACGGTAACGGTTACCGATAATGAATTACCAACAATTGCTTGTCCGGCAAATATTTCTGTAAGCAATGATCCAGGAAATTGCAGTGCTGTGGTAAGTTATACAGCACCAGTAGGCACTGATAATTGCCCTGGTTCAGCAACAGTACAAATAGCAGGTTTAGCAAGTGGAGCTACCTTCCCGATAGGAACCACAACGAATACGTTTAAGGTAACTGATGCAAGTGGTAATACTGCAACGTGTAGTTTTATCGTAACGGTAAATGATACGGAACTACCTTCTATCACATGTCCTGCAAACATCACGCAGAACAACGATGTAAATGTTTGTGGTGCGGTGGTAACCTATACTGCACCAACAGGCACCGATAATTGTCCTGGTTCAACAACTGCTCAAACTTCAGGTTTACCGAGTGGTTCAACCTTCCCGGTTGGAACAACCACCAATACTTTTGTAGTAACAGATGCATCAAACAACACAGCAAGTTGCTCATTTACGGTAACGGTACTCGATACGCAAGCGCCTGTATTAAGTGCGCCAGCAAACCAAACATTGAATGTATTAACAACGATTTGTGCGGGTGAGTATGTGATACCTAATCCGATGAGCGAGAATTGTCCGGGTTCAACATGGGGCTTTATTTTATCAGGCGCTTCTATTGGAACGGTGAGTGGTATACCGGCGGGTAATAGCAGTTTAGTAGTTGTATTTAATAAAGGTCTTACCACAGTAACTTTAACAGGCATTGATGCTGCAGGTAATGCGGCAACACCGGTAAGCTTTACAGTAACGGTACTTGATAATATCAATCCAACGATAGTATGTGTTGGCAATCAAACGCTCTCAGCTGCACAAGGATCATGTTCTCAAATGTATAGTGTTCCATCACCAACGATGTCTGATAATTGTGTGGGCGCCTTGTATTGGAGCGCATCTTTCTCGGGCAATCCTGTAGGTAATCCAAGTAGTCTAAGTGGCTTAAGTAATGGAGCAAACTCAGCAAGCTTAAACTTTAATGTAGGTACAACCACAGTTACTTTAACGGCTACAGATTCAAGCGGTAATACCTCAACTTGTAGCTTTACGGTAACGGTAAATGATACGCAAGCCCCAAGTATAAGTTGCCCTGCAAATATGAGCACAAACAACGATAATGGAGTTTGTGGTGCGGTAGTAAACTTTACAGCACCTACGGGTACCGATAATTGTCCTGGCGCAAGCACAGCACAAACAGCAGGTTTGCCAAGCGGTTCAACCTTCCCGATAGGAACCACCACGAATACCTTCACGGTAACGGATGCGAGTGGTAATACAGCAACTTGTAGCTTTACAGTAACGGTGAACGATACCGAAGCACCAACGATAAGTTGCAATGCAAACATCACCACATCAAACGATAATGGTGTATGTGGTGCAGCAGTAAGCTACACAGTAACTCAACTCATTCACAGTAACAGATGCATCAGGCAATACCGCAACATGCAGCTTTACGGTTACGGTAAATGATAGTGAAGCACCAACAATTACATGTAATGCAAACATCACTACCAATAATGATAATGGTGTATGTGGTGCAGCGGTAAGCTACACAGTAACAAGTACTGATAATTGTGCAGGACAAACAATTGCGCAAACTTCAGGTTTGCCAAGCGGTTCAGTCTTCCCTGTAGGAACCACTACCAACTCATTCACGGTAACAGATGCATCAGGCAATACAGCAACGTGCAGCTTTACAGTAACGGTGAATGATAGTGAAGCACCAACAATTACATGTAATGCAAACATCACTACCAATAATGATAATGGTGTATGTGGTGCAGCGGTAAGCTACACAGTAACAAGTACTGATAATTGTGCAGGACAAACAATCGCACAAACATCAGGATTACCAAGCGGTTCAGTCTTCCCTGCAGGAACCACTACCAACTCATTCACGGTAACAGATGCATCAGGCAATACAGCAACATGTAGCTTTACAGTAACGGTGAATGATGCAGAAGCGCCAAGTATTACATGCAATACAAACATCACTACCAATAATGATAATGGAGTTTGTGGTGCAGCGGTAAGCTATACAGTAACAAGTACTGATAATTGTGCAGGACAAACCATTACACAAACATCAGGTTTACCAAGTGGTTCGATCTTCCCAATCGGAACTACAACAAATGCATTCACTGTAACAGATGCAGTGGCAATACAGCAACGTGCAGCTTTACAGTAACGGTGAATGATGCAGAAGCGCCAAGTATTACATGCAACGCCAACATCACTACCAATAATGATAATGGTGTATGTGGTGCAGCGGTAAGCTATACAGTAACAAGTACTGATAATTGCCCTGGACAAACAATTGCACAAACATCAGGTTTAGCAAGTGGTTCAACTTTCCCCGATAGGCACCACCACGAATATCTTTATGGTAACAGACGCATCCAGGCAATACAGCAACGTGCAGCTTTACAGTAACGGTGAACGATACTGAAGCGCCAAGCATTACATGCAATGCCAACATCACTACAACAAATGATAATGGCGTTTGTGGAGCATTAGTAAACTATACAGTTACAAGCAATGATAATTGTGCAGGACAAACGATAAGCCAAACATCAGGCTTAGCGAGTGGTTCTATCTTCCCAATCGGCACTACCACGAATGCGTTCACTGTAACGGATGCATCAGGTAATACAGCTACATGTTCGTTTACGGTAACGGTAAACGATACTGAAGCGCCAACGATAAATTGTCCTGGTAATATTGAAACTTGTGATCCATTAGTGATGTATACGGTAACCGCAACTGATAATTGTGGTTCACCAACGATTACCTATTCACAAGCC
The DNA here is from genome assembly GCA_016706595.1 of Bacteroidota bacterium. Lineage (GTDB taxonomy): Bacteria > Bacteroidota > Bacteroidia > Chitinophagales > Chitinophagaceae > OLB11. The sequence goes on from JADJJH010000001.1 coordinate 119,857, forward strand.
TCAGGAACGATGTTTGCGATAGGCACCACAATGGTAACAGCAACTGCAACTGATATGTATGGTAATAAAGACTCATGCACATTTACAGTATTGGTTAAACCAACATCAGCTACCTCATCAAGTGAAGATGTATGTGATGAGTATATATGGGTAGAGAACAATAATACCGTATACAATACAAGTGGAATGTATAGTCAAACCTTTACGAATATGTATGGCTGTGATTCGGTACATACCTTGAACTTAATTGTTCGCCATAGTACAAGCTCAGTTGAGAATGTAACAGCGGCAAATAGTTATACATGGTTAGCTACTACACTTACCTATACTACAGCAGGAACCTATACGCATACTTTAACGAATGCAGTAGGTTGTGATAGTTTACTCACTTTACATTTATCGATTATTACCATAAATGCACAACGTGATGCGAACATCTCATGCCATGGCAGTAATGATGGAACCGGCCAGGCCGTAGCGATAGGCGGTACGGGTAATTTTGTATATGATATAGATGGCGGAACTAACTTCAACAATACTACAGGTTACTTCCAAAATCTAAGTGCAGGAATACATACGATATGTGCTAAGGAACTTCCATCTAATGTAGTGGTATGTGATACGTTCGAGATTACCGAACCTACAGCAATAGTGATAGTACTTACGGTTGATTCGACAGTATCGTGCTTAGGTAATGATGGAGGTATTAGCGCCAGTATTACGGGCGGTGTAACGATCAATCAGCCTTATTTAACTACATGGAGTAGTGGTGCACCGGGACTATACGATACCTATGTTACCGGCTTAACACCAGGAACCTATACGGTAAGTGTTGAGGATGATAATTATTGTCATGCTACAGCAAGTATTACAGTAGGCTTAACTACACCACTCAGTGTAAGTGCCACGCATACAAGCATAAGTTGTTATGGTGGAAGCAGTGTAATTACACCAAGCACGAATGGCGGAACAGGTGCAGTAACAACTAGCATCAGTGGTGGAACGTATATGGTAACAGCAGGAACGTATACCATTACGGCAACAGATACCAAAGGTTGTACAGCGACTACAGAAGTAATTATAACACAACCTAACTTAATAGCGAACTCTCATAGTGCGGATGTATGTGATACGTATACTTGGATAGAGAATGGGAATACAACGTATACCCAAAGTGGTACGTATACGCAAACGTATACCGCACAAAATGGTTGCGACTCGGTGCATACGTTGAACTTAATTGTTCGTCATAGTAGTAGTTCAACGACAACGATATCACAAGTAGGATGTTATACCTGGGCAGCGAATAATGTAACGTATACGGTATCGGGTGTTCATACTTTATCGTATACGAATGCAGCGGGATGTGATAGTACTTCAACCTTAGATGTAACGATTACACCGGGTGTATACTTAGCATCGAAAGTATTCTTGTCGGCTTGTTATGTAGTAGCCGATGGCTTGATGCATGATAGTTTACGTTTGATTATACCAAACCTAGAACCATATAGTGGCTTCCCTTATAATAAACCAGTATTGGGCGGATCAGCAGGAGAAACCGTAAGCAATACTGTGTTATCAATTACTGGACCAGATGCGATAGTAGATTGGATATTCTTAGAGTTACGTAGTGCAGCTAATCCATCAGTGGTAGTAGAAACGAAGCGTGCTTTATTACAACGAGATGGAGATATTGTGAGTCATGTAGATGGTGTATCGCCTGTATTCTTCCCGGCTTCGGCGAATGATGATTATTATGTGAGTGTAAAACATAGGAATCATTTGGGTGTAATGACAAGCAGTGCATTAAGTTTACGAGGATGCAATACAGCGAGTATCGACTTTACGACCTCATCACCGGTGTATACGAATGGAAGTATAGTAAATGCGCCACGTAAGTTAATGGGCAGTGTACAAACTTTATGGAGTTCGGATGCGAACAATAATAAGAATGCGAAGTATAATGGCTTAAGCAATGATAAAGACAAGGTGTTGGCGAGTATTGGTGGACCGGGTTTAATTAATAGCACGGTGTATGGTTATCGAGCTGAGGATGTGAACATGGATGGTAAGGTAAGATTTAATGGATTAGACAATGATAGAAATGTGATATTGCTAACGGTAGGCGTAAGCACACCAAACAATATCATGAATCAGCATACTCCGAATTAGACTAGCCTTAGGCGACGCAAAGCGAGCCTTAGGCTAGTCTATCCCGAAAAAATCTGAAGCCTTAGCTGAGGATTTTATTCGGGATTTAGTAGAGTAGAATTTTGTTCGACGTAGGAGCCTTTCCCGAATCAAAGTTCAGCCCCAAGCTGAACTTCGATTCGGGATATAGGAACAAGAACGAAATCTCGAATCAAAGTATCCTCAGCCCCAAGCTGAACTTCGATTCGGGATATAGGAAATGAGCAGAATTTTGTTAGACGTAAGAGCCTTAGGCTTACCGAGTTAGAATAAGTAAGGGTTATGAAACAAAGCCTTAATTATTCTAACTCGGCATAAGGCAATTAAAAGTTCATTGAGTTTGCAACTCACTTCACATTAATTGCCTAATAATTCTATCTCGAGAAATCTTCAGCCCCGATCTGCGGATTGATTCGGGATCTAGGAGGGAGGAATACGAATTGAATATTACGATTTGATAAATTGTTCTTCAAAATAATTTCCTGAAATAGACCTTCGGAATTTGTAATTGCCCCCGTAATTGTTCCAATCATCGCATTAAATCTATTTTAAATATTTCGAAAACTCTAAGATGGGTTATCTTGATATATTTTAATTTCACCCAAGAATGCTTTAGATAAGTGCATTTAGGATTGCTGATATTCAATTTGGTTTTAATGTGTTAAGAAGGCGTGAGGTTTCTTGTATTCTTTAACGTAAAATTATGAATTATGGCTGCTTCGTGCTATTTTTGAACGTGAAATTGTTGAACCGATAGAGATTTGATAGGGTAAATGACCAATTTATTCTATTAACTGATTAACAGAATACTATTTTTAATTATCAAACAACCTATGCGAGTAAATAATATTTCTTACACCTCTATTGCATCTGTGGAATGGGATTTAGGAATTGGTTCTTCGCCTCGGACGCGGCATTCTTCTTACTATCAGCATCTTTACTACAGAGTCTAGAAGCGGAGACTGGGGAGAAAAAAATACCCAATGACGGATTCACTCAATATCCCTAAAAATATTAACTAATAAAAAAATCTACCAAATGAAAAATAACACTTTCGTTCTTTATAGTCTACTTATTTTATTATTTAATAATACGGCTTTTTGTCAAAATTACAATATGCCAACTACTGGCATAAATAACACTTCTATAGGAAGCTGCCCTGTAACGTTGAGTGCAGGAAATTTTTATGATAATGGAGGACCAGCAGGTAATTATTCTGCCAATATAAATGGAGTAATAAGAACCTTTAGTTCAAGTGTTCCTGGTCAATGTTTAAGTGTATCATTTACATCTTTTAGTATGAATGATACTTATTTTTTATGTTTTGGTCCAAACAGTTGTTGCGATTATTTAGAAATTTATGATGGCCCAAATACAAATGGAGTTTTGCTTTATAATAACTGTATTGTGAGCCCAGGTACAATTACATCTACAACTGGAAGTTTAACTTTTAGATTTATAACAGACGGTTCGGTACAACTCTCTGGATGGTCTGCAACTTTTAGTACTAGTGCATGCGTGGGAGCGCAAACAGCTTTAACAAATAGTGATTGTGGTAATGCAACAACTATTTCTGGCAATACCAATTATAACGATGTTTCTAGTGGTTTAGGTGTCGTGGCAGAAGGTTGTTCTGATTGTAACACAGGTGAACAATATTCTAATTGGTATAAATTTACTGCCGTATCATCTGGTACATTAGGCTTTACAATTAATCCTAATAATGATTTAAATAACTTTGACTTTGCCTTATATGGGCCAAATACAACATGTGGTAGTTTAGGGACTCCGGTAAGATGTTCTGCTGCTCAAGTTGCAGGAAATGGGAATACCGGTTTGCAAAGTGGTTCGGTTGATAATTCCGAAGATGTAAATGGTGATCAATTTGTTTCCCAATTAAGTGTTACTGCTGGTGAATCATACTCACTATTAATAAATGCATTCAATAGTTCAAGTGGAAGTAATGGATATAATATATCTTTTAATGGTACAGCAAGTATAGATCCAACAACTGTAGGCGAGGCATTACATTTTGATGGCGTAAACGATTTTGTTAACATTAATAATTTATCTGCAACTACCAATTCAAACTATACCATTGAAGGTTGGTTCAAAACCTCATTAACCGGAGCTGTGCAAGATATCGTAAGCGGACATACACCCGGTAACTTATCGGTATTGGTTGTAGAGGTTCAAACCAATGGTACACTTCGTTTTTTACATCGAGTGCCTGCAGGTGGAAGCGGAGGAACTGATATCTATTCAGGAATAACTGTGAATGATGGAAATTGGCATCATTTCGCAGCGGTGCATGGCCCTGATCAAATGAAGTTATATGTTGATGGTAATTTACAAGCACAAAGTTATTTTCCTGTGGTTTTGAGTCCAGAAACAATCAATGTTTTATTAGGGAAATTACACGATAACTCTCGATATTTTCAAGGCTCTATGGATGAAATTCGTTTTTGGAACAGGGCATTATGTCAGCTTGAAATTCAAAATAATATGAATTGCGAAATTGCTACAACTGGAAATGGATTAATTGCAAATTATCATTTTAATCATGGCTTTGCTTGGCAAAATAATGCAGGTATTACTTCTTTAATCGATGCAACAGGAAATGGATTTACGGGTACACTCAATAATTTTGCTTTAACAGGTTCTACTTCAAATTGGGTGGCACCCGGTGGTGTAACAAGTGGTACAAATTGTGCTGCATATACAACACCTGAAATTAATGTTCAAGGAAATTTAGTTACCATTTTTGATGGTGATAATACGCCCGCAATAAATGATTATACTTCATTTGCAAAAGTTCGGGTTGGAAAATCCAGAACAAGAACTTATACAATATTCAATTCAGGATCAAGTGTACTCAATATTAGCAGTTTGAGCTCGAATAATGCATTGTTTACTGTAAGCGCTTTAACACCTGCAAGTCCAATCGCGATAAATTCTTCAGCAACTTTTACGGTTACCTTTTCGCCATTAGCCGTGGGTATTCAAAACGCAACAATCACTATTAATAATGATGATTGTGATGAAGCTTCTTATGACTTTGCAATTACGGGAACAGGTGCTTTGTTTACAGCATTTTATGTTGATAGTACAGCACTTGGAAATAATGATGGGTCATCTTGGGTTGATGCGTTCACAGATTTTCAAAGTGCATTAGCTCTTGCAGTGGTTAACGATAGTGTATTAGTAGCAAAAGGTACTTACAAACCAAGTGTAGGGCCTGGGTATTCAAGAACTAAAACATTTAAATTAGCTGAAGGTGCTTTCTATTTTGGAGGATTCCCAAGTGGTGGAGGGAATTTTGCAAGTCGAGATTTTACGAACTATCGATCTATATTTTCTGGAGATATTGGCATCGTAAATGATAGCACCGATAATTGCTTCACAGTAGTTGATGCAAGTAATTTAACTGGGGCAACTCGTTTAAGTGGCTTTACTGTAGAACGCGGCATTGCCGACAGTGTTGATGCATTTGTGATGTATGGAAAATCAGGAGGAATTTATTTACATAATACGGGCGCGATTCGTTTAGATACTGTAACCTTACGTAATAATTATGGACGGAGGGGCTCAGCAATTTATGCAGCTCAAACTGTAAATTGGAATGTTACTGGTTGTACTTTTCATCAAAATAATAATGCCACTGCGGTTCACCTTGAAGGGAATTCTTCTGGGGTCTTTAATAATTGTACTTTCACAAATAATCAAGGCTTTAATGGTGGTGCATTGAGCTTAAATGTGCTTAGCGCTACATTTACTTTTAACAATTGTACTTTTACAAATAATAGAGCAACTGGCTCAGGTGGCGGTGGCGCTGTAAATGGTGGCGCCTCGGTTTCCACTTTTAATAATTGTAGTTTCTCCAATAATACTTCACCAGCAGGACCTGGTGGCGCATTATATAAATTTTATAGCGGCTTACATACCTTTAACGATTGTAGTTTTACAAATAACTCTTGCGGACCAGGTATGGGTGGTGGTGCCTTATGCAGCAGTCAGGGTGGTTTTGTATTAAACCGTTGTGTGTTTAGTCAAAATTATGCAACTGCATCTTCCCCAAATACATCACATGCGGGTGCTTTATATAATAATGGAGGAACAACACAAATTAATAACTCAGTTTTTTGGGGTAATTATACCCAGTTAGGATTAGGTGGTGCTGTATACAATAATACAGGGGGTACTGTGAACATTACAAATAGCTCATTTGCAAATAATAGTGCAGGAGGTTATAGTCAAGGTGGGGGAATAAACAATAACTCGACTTCGAATTCTACAATCAGCAATAGTATTTTTTGGAATAATAGCAGCAATGGGGGTGCCACAGGTTCTGCTTCTCAAATTGGTCATGGCTCTGGAACTTTAACAGTTACCAATACCATTTGGAAAGGGAATAATTCAGGCGGAACCATCTTGAATGCTGACCCGCTATTTGTAAACGCAGCATTAGGTAATCTTACATTGCAAGATTGTTCTCCAGCTATTGATACTGGCGCGAATAATTTATTAACTACAGATATTTTAGGGAATGCAAGATCAGTGGATGTTTTGGCTGGCGGCTTGATAATAGATTTAGGTGCATATGAAAAACAAAGTGCTCCTTTAATTCCGGAAATTAATATCGAGGGGAATATGGTATCTATTGTTGATGGTGATAATACACCTGATTTAACAGACCACACCGATTTTTCAAATGTCCTTGTTGGAAATAACTTGGTTAGAACCTATACAATTCAAAATTCAGGTAATACTCCTTTAACAGTGTCAACCGTTAGCGTATCTGGTGGCAATGCATCCATGTTTACTGTTGGAAGTCTTACGCCTGCTTCGCCCATACCTTCAGGAAACTCAGCCACCTTCACTGTAACCTTTACACCAAGTTCACTTGGCCTAAAAACTACTACCCTTCAAATTAATAATAATGATTGTAATGAAGCTGATTATAATGTTACTATTCAAGGAACAGGAACATGTGTAGCACCAACTATTACATGTCCAGCAAATCAAACTGCAAATACAACATCAACTACTTGCGATGCAGTAGTAACTTATACTTCTTCATCAACAGGTATACCCGCACCCACTATTACCTATTCATTTAGTGGTGCAACAACTGGCAGTGGTTCTGGTAATGGAAGTGGAAGTACATTTAATATAGGAACTACAGTAGTTACTTTAACGGCAACCAATGCATGTACGCCAAATGCAAGTTGTTCATTTAATGTATCAGTAACGGATAATACCCCACCAGTAATTACTTGTGCCTTACCTATTACGATTAACAACACACCGGGCCTGTGCACCGGTACTACTACATTAATTGCACCAACTGTAAGTGATAACTGTACTCAAGTTGTTGCCGGAAGTCAAACGTTCTCTTTTACAGGAGCAAGTCAGACTTTTACAGTTCCTGCAGGAGTTACTTCTATTACAGTTGATGCCGAAGGAGCACAGGGTGGAAATGCCGTTGGAAATGCCGTTGGTTGGTCAACTGGTCCTGTTAATCTAGCGGGTGGAAAGGGAGGTAGAGTACAAGCAACATACCCAGTAACTCCCGGAGCCACCATTGTTATTAATGTCGGAGGGCAGGGGACTGCTTCCGCAGGAGGATTTAATGGCGGAGGAAACCCGGCATCAGGCTGCACAGGAACTGAAGTTATATGGGCAGGAGGAGGAGGAGCTTCTGATCTTCGTATCGGAGGTACTGGTCTAGCTAACCGAGTCATCGTTGCAGGCGGTGGCGGTGGGTCAGCTGGTTCGGCTAATACTTATTTTGGTATAGGAGGTGTTGGAGGAGGTCTTACGGGTGGTAATGGTACCTTTACTGGAGGTGGTTGTATGTTTGGTTCAGGAGGGTCTCAATTAGCAGGAGGTGCACCGGGAAATAACTCATGTTGGTGTGGTACAGGAGCAGTAGCCTTGTCTGGTGCACTTGGTGTAGGTGCAAATTCTGTTTGTGCTCCTTCCGGACTAAGCACATGTTTGTGCAGCGGTACCGGATGTGTTTCCGGGGCAGGAGGAGGCGGGGGTTATTTTGGAGGTGGTTCGTCTCTTGCCGGCAGTGGAGCAGGTGGTGGAAGCAGCTTTACATCTAATTTATCTCTTGGTGTAATACATACTCAAGGCACAAGAACAGGAAGCGGTGTAGTTGTTATTTCATGGACTGGGAATACTAATCCAACCCTTACTAACAACAATGCCTCCGCAACTTATCCAATTGGCAACACCATTGTAACCTGGACAGCCACCGATGCAAGCGGCAACACATCAACATGCAATCAAATGGTTACAGTTACCGATAATCAACTACCTACAATTACTTGCCCTGCAAATATTTCTGTAAACAATACACCTGGATTATGTAGTGCGGTAGTAACTTATTCTACTCCAATTGGTGCCGATAATTGTCCTGGTGCAACAACTGCACAAATAGCAGGTTTAGCGAGTGGTGCTTCATTTCCGGTAGGTGTAACAACCAATACATTTAGAGTAACCGATGCAAGTGGCAATACAGCAACATGTTCTTTCACAGTAACAGTTACCGATAATCAATTACCAACTATCACTTGCCCTGCAAATATTTCCGTAAACAATACACCAGGTTTATGCAGTGCGGTAGTAACTTATACTGCACCAATTGGTAGCGATAATTGCCCTGGTTCAATAACGGCACAAATAGCAGGTTTAGCAAGTGGCGCTTCTTATCCTGTAGGTGTAACAACTAATACCTTTAGGGTTACGGCTGCAAATGGTGCTATTGCAACTTGTTCATTTACAGTAACTGTAATCGATAATCAACTACCAACTATCACTTGCCCTGCAAATATTTCAGTAAACAATACACCTGGATTATGCAGTGCAGTTGTAACTTATACTGCACCAACCGGTACTGATAATTGCCCTGGTTCAACAACAACACAAATAGCAGGTTTAGCTAGCGGTGCAAGCTTCCCGATTGGAACAACAACCAATACATTTAGAGTAACCGATGCAGCAGGTAATACAGCAACATGTTCTTTCATAGTAACAGTTACCGATAATCAATTACCAACTATCACTTGCCCTGCAAATATTTCCGTAAACAATACACCAGGTTTATGCAGTGCTGTAGTAACTTATACTGCCCCAACAGGTAGCGATAATTGCCCTGGTTCAACAACGGCACAAATAGCAGGTTTAGCAAGTGGCGCTTCTTATCCTGTAGGTGTAACAACTAATACCTTTAGGGTTACGGCTGCAAATGGTGCTATTGCAACTTGTTCATTTACAGTAACTGTAATCGATAATCAACTACCAACTATCAGTTGCCCTGCAAATATTTCCGTAAACAATACACCAGGTTTATGCAGTGCTGTAGTAACTTATACTGCACCAACAGGTAGCGATAATTGTCCTGGTTCAACAACGGCACAAATAGCAGGTTTAGCAAGTGGTGCAAGCTTCCCGATTGGAACAACAACCAATACATTTAGAGTAACAGATGCTGCAGGTAATACAGCAACATGTTCATTTACTGTAATTGTAACCGATAATCAATTACCTACGATTACTTGTCCTGCAAATATTTCAGTAAACAACACGCCTGGTTTATGCAGTGCCGTAGTAAATTATTCATCACCAACTGTTTCAGACAATTGCCCTAATCCACCAAGTCCGGTTTTATTATCCGGTGGTGCTTCAGGTACTGCATTTTCAGTTGGAATAAATACGATAACTTATGGGGTTCCATATCAATCAAGTACTTATGATTTTAATGGACTTGTAGGTGGAAGTAGTATCAACGGTCAAGATGGATGGCTTGGACGTGCAGCTGGTCCCGGATTTACAAACATTAATACAATTCTTGTAAATAATACTTCACCTTATTCGAATCCTCAGGGTTCAGGTCTTGGACTTTTAGCAACAGGTATAGGTGGCAATCATACTTCATTTGCAACACGAGTTGACAATGTAAATTTTTCGATACCGGATTTTGACCCTACCGGTGTGATGACGATCCAATTTGATGCACGTCAAACCTATTGGGGTAATTACTTTCAATTTGGATATGATCAAAATGCAAATGGACATTTAGTAGGTGCTAGTGAAATGTCATTTGGTGTGTATTATAGTATAGTGAGCAATAATATAACATTATTAGGAACAGGTGGTTCGGTACTCGCGAGTGTTGCATCATCATCATATAGTTTAGATTCAAGATGGCGACAATTTAAATTAACTATCGATAAGAATGCAAATGCAGGAGCCGGTAGCATTAGTTTAAGTTTTAGAGATGTTGCGAATAATGGCCCATGGATTAATGCAGCCGCATTACAAAATAAAATTGCAGGATTTAATCCATTGGCTGCAGATGCATCTAATCCAATGGAAAAAGGGGGGGGGTTTTTGCGGGGGGGGGGGGAGATGAAAGGAAAATTTTTAATTCATTTTTAGAATATAAATGTGTTCATTTGATGTAACGGTTTCAGATAATGAAATGCCAAGCATAACTTGTCCTGCAAATATTTCAGTAAACAATACACCTGGATTATGCAGTGCAGTTGTAACTTATACTGCACCAACCGGTACCGATAATTGCCCTGGTGCAACAACGTTACAAATAGCAGGTTTAGCCAGCGGTGCAAGCTTCCCGATTGGAACAACAACCAATACTTTTAGAGTAACCGATGCAGCAGGTAATACAGCAACATGTTCTTTCACTGTTACGGTTACTGATAATCAATTACCAACGATTACTTGTCCTGCAAATATTTCAGTAAACAATACACCTGGATTATGCAGTGCAGTTGTAACATATACTGCACCAACCGGTACCGATAATTGCCCTGGTTCAACAACGATACAAACAGCAGGTTTAGCCAGTGGTGCAAGCTTCCCGGTTGGAACAACAACCAATACATTTAGAGTAACCGATGCAGCAGGTAATACAGCAACATGTTCTTTCACTGTTACGGTTACAGATAATCAATTACCAACGATTACTTGTCCTGCAAATATTTCAGTAAACAACACACCTGGATTATGCAGTGCTGTAGTCACTTATACTGCACCAACCGGTACTGATAATTGCCCTGGTTCAACAACAACACAAATAGTAGGTTTCGCAAGTGGTGCAAGCTTCCCGGTTGGAACAACAACCAATACTTTTAGAGTAACTGATGCAGCAGGTAATACAGCCACATGTTCATTTACTGTTACGGTTACTGATAATCAATTGCCAACGATTACTTGTCCTGCAAATATTTCAGTAAACAACACACCTGGTTTATGCAGTGCGGTAGTTACTTATGCTGCACCAACTGGTACAGATAATTGCCCTGGTTCAACAACAATACAAATAGCAGGTTTAGTCAGCGGTGCAACTTTCCCGATTGGAACAACAACCAATACTTTTAGAGTAACTGATGCAGCAGGTAATACGGCAACATGTTCATTTACTGTAACTGTCACCGATAATCAATCACCAACCATTACTTGTCCTGCAAATGTTTCAGTAAACAGTACACCTAGTTTATGCAGTGCTGTAGTCACTTACGCAGCACCAATTGGCACCGATAATTGCCCTGGTGCAACAACAACACAAACCTCAGGTTTAGCAAGTGGTTCAGCCTTCCCGGTTGGAACAACAACGAATACATTTATGGTTACTGATGCAGCAGGTAATACGGCAACATGTTCATTTGCCATTACCGTAATTGATAATGAATTACCATCTATTATTTGCCCAGGTAATATTTCACTAAATAATGATTATAATGTTTGTGGAGCTGTTGTTAGTTTACCAATTTCAGTAAACGATAACTGCACAGTTTCATCCGCGACGTATAATCAATCAAAAAAAATAACTAACCCGGCACTCTCTTTAAATAATACTATTGAATTTAGTACCGTCGGAATTCCAACGGGTGATGGTACACTCACTTTTAAAGCATTTGGCGATTTAAATGCATCGGATGAGTTTTGGACCTTATTCGGAGAGGGCGCAAATAATCTTGTTTTATTAGGTGGCGGTAATAATGGCTCAAGCGAATGTGGCACTACCTTATCAGTAAACATCCCAATTTCTCAAGCATTAATTTCATCATGGGTAGCAGATGGTGTGATTCGGTTCAATGTAAAGGGGGCATCAGGAATTAATACCTTACTTTGTTCATCAAACGATTCAATTCATATCACCTTAACCTATCCTTATAGTCTTATAATAACCCAAACAACAGGCTTATCGTCAGAGTCAATTTTCCCGGTAGGGACCACAACTAATACTTTTATGGTTACCGATTTAGCAGGAAATACCTCAACATGTAGCCAAACTGTTACTGTTACCGATACGCAAGCACCTGAAATTATTTCAGGTAATCTTGTGAATGAATATCAATTTTCTTCACAAAGTGGTGTTGCACTTGAGGATTTGGCTAATGGTGCTACCTTGCTTTTGGGGACTGGACTTGATGATGCCTCGTCTTTACCTATCCCATTACCTTTCAGTTTTGTGTATAATGCTGCATTGCAAACTAAGTTTTCCGTATCTACCAATGCATTAGTAGGCTTTGGTAATACGCCTGTTTCAACTGCTTTCAATAATCAGACGTCAGCATCGATTCATAATGTATTATATGCTTATTGGGATGATTTGCATACAGCAAATAATGGGTCAATTTCTTATAAGGTAGTTGGCTCAGCACCTTATCGTAAGTTAGTTATAGAATGGAAGGTTAGAAATTTATCTAATGATGGAGGAGCGGGCTTTACCAAAACCATCCAAGCTTGGCTATTTGAAGGTACGAATGTGATTCAATACGTTTATGGAAATGGAACAAACAGTGGTGGTAATGGTTCAACCATTGGATTGCGTGGAAGCACTGCTGCTAATTTTAATGAAGTAACAACCACTACACAAACAAATTCAATTATCACATCTAACGATGTAAATGTAACATGGCCGGGTTCTGGCACGTCTTATATTTTTACCCCTAGTGTTGCTTGTCCTAGTAATATTACTGCACAAAATGCGCCAGGTTCTTGTGATACCGTTATTACATGGGTACCACCTAATGCAGCAGACAATTGCGGAATGGCCTCTTTTGTTAGTTCTCATTCACCCGGTTCAAGTTTTCCAGTAGGTATTACTACGGTTGTATATACTGCGACAGATGTCAATGGCAATACGGCAACATGTTCATTTACGGTAATGGTTACCGATAGTCAATTACCAACGATTACTTGTCCGGCAAATGTTTCAGTAAGCAATGATCCAGGAAATTGCAGTGCCGTGGTAACTTATACAGCACCAGTTGGTACCGATAATTGCCCTGCTGCAACAACAGCACAAATAGCAGGTTTAGCTAGTGGAGCAACTTTTCCGATTGGAACAACAACCAATACATTTAGAGTCACAGATGCAGCAGGTAATACCGCGACATGTTCATTCACAGTAATAGTTATTGATAACGAATTACCAAGTATCACTTGTCCTGCAAATATTTCGGTGAATAATGATCCAGGAAATTGCAGTGCAGTGGCAACTTATACAGCACCAGTTGGTACCGATAATTGCCCTGCTGCAACAACAGCACAAATAGCAGGTTTAGCTAGTGGAGCAACTTTTCCGATTGGAACAACAACCAATACATTTAGAGTCACTGATGCAGCAGGTAATACGGCAACATGTTCTTTCACAGTAACAGTTATCGATAACGAATTGCCAAGTATCACTTGTCCTGCAAATATTTCGGTGAATAATGATCCAGGAAATTGCAGTGCCGTGGCAACTTATACAGCACCAGTTGGTACCGATAATTGCCCTGCTGCAACAACAACACAAATAGCAGGTTTAGCAAGTGGAGCAACTTTCCCGATTGGAACAACAACCAATACATTTAGAATCACTGATGCAGTAGGTAATACGGCAACATGTTCATTCACAGTAACAGTTATCGATAACGAATTGCCAAGTATCTCTTGTCCTTCAAATATTTCGGTGAATAATGATCCAGGAAATTGCAGTGCAGTGGCAACTTATACAGCACCAATTGGCACCGATAATTGCCCTGGTTCAACAACCATTCAAACATCGGGTTTAGCAAGTGGTTCAGCTTTCCCTGTTGGTGTAACTACCAATACATTTAAAGTAACTGATGCGGCAGGCAATACAGCAACGTGCTCATTTACAGTAACTGTAAATGATACTCAAGCACCAACGATTGCTTGTCATACGAATGTTTCGGTAAATAATGATTTAGGTGCTTGCGGTGCGGTAGTTACTTTCTTACAATTAATAACATCTTAAAATTGTTCTTATCATAATTATACTCTCACACAAAGTACATCACAAATTATTATAGGATCTATGGTAAGATGCGGTTATAGTAGTCCTTCTGCGCACACTAATAATTCATATTATAGAGTTTTCAATTTGCCTGCCTTAGGAATCCCATCCTATCAAATAGACAGTATTAATGTGGCAATTAGTTCTGCAAATTCACCTTCAGGCTCTCAGCCAATGCAAGTGAAATTACATACTTTAAGTGGGGCTTTTGTATTGGCAAATTTAACTTTATTGAATAGCCAAACGATCATGGTACCTAATATGGGGTCAGGAATGATAACGGTTCCTATTTCAGCATTGGTGCCTGCTAATTCAGTATTAGTTGTAGAGGTATTCACACCGAATGGGTTTGCAAATTCTAACAGTTTATGGCTTGGAAGGAGTGCTTCAGAAAATGCGCCAACCTACAAAACTGATGAATGTGGAAACATTGAACCTGCAACAACGGCTTCATTTGGCTTTCCAACTAGCAGACTTCTAATGAATGTATTTGGTCGTCCACCTTACGTACAAACTACCGGATTAGCTTCTGGAAGTTTATATCCTATTGGCACAACCACGAATACGTTTGTTACCACCGATGCAGCAGGTAATACAGCAAGTTGTTCATTTACGGTTACGGTTACCGATAATGAATTACCAATAATTGCTTGTCCGGCAAATATTTCTGTAAGCAATGATCCAGGAAATTGCAGTGCTGTGGTAACTTATACAGCACCAGTAGGCACTGATAATTGCCCTGGTTCAGCAACAGTACAAATAGCAGGTTTAGCAAGTGGAGCTACCTTCCCGATAGGAACCACAACGAATACGTTTAAGGTTACTGATGCAAGTGGTAATACTGCAACGTGTAGTTTTACAGTAACGGTGAATGATACGGAACTACCTTCTATCACATGTCCTGCAAACATCACGCTGAACAACGATGTAAATGTTTGTGGTGCGGTGGTAACCTATACTGCACCAACAGGCACCGATAATTGTCCTGGTTCAACAACGATACAAACTTCAGGTTTACCGAGCGGTTCAACCTTCCCGGTTGGAACAACCACTAATACTTTTGTAGTAACGGATGCATCAAACAACACAACAAGTTGCTCATTTACGGTAACGGTACTCGATACGCAAGCGCCTGTATTAAGTGCGCCTGCAAACCAAACTTTGAATGTATTAACAACGATTTGTGCGGGTGAGTATGTGATACCTAACCCGATGAGTGAGAATTGTCCGGGTTCAACATGGGGCTTTATTTTATCAGGCGCTTCTATTGGAACGGTAACAGGTATACCGGCGGGTAATAGCAGTTTAGTAGTTGTATTTAATAAAGGTCTTACCACAGTAACTTTAACAGGCATTGATGCTGCAGGTAATGCGGCAACACCGGTAAGCTTTACGGTAACGGTACTTGATAATATCAATCCAACGATAGCATGTGTTGGCAATCAAACGCTTACGTCTGCACAAGGATCATGTTCGCAAACCTATAGTATCCCATCACCAACGATGTCGGATAATTGTGTGGGCGCCTTGTATTGGAGCGCATCTTTCTCGGGCAATCCTGTAGGTAATCCAAGTAGTATAAGTGGCTTAAGTAATGGAGCAAACTCAGCAAGCTTAAACTTTAATGTAGGTACAACCACAGTTACTTTAACGGCTACAGATTCAAGCGGTAATACCTCAACTTGTAGCTTTACGGTAACGGTAAATGATACGCAAGCACCAAGTATAAGTTGTCCTGCAAATATGAGCACAAACAACGATAATGGAGTTTGTGGTGCGGTAGTAAACTTTACAGCACCTATGGGTACCGATAATTGTCCTGGCGCAAGCACAGCACAAACATCAGGTTTGCCAAGCGGTTCAACCTTCCCGATAGGAACCACTACGAATACCTTCACGGTAACAGATGCGAGTGGCAATACAGCATCATGCAGCTTTACGGTTACGGTGAACGATACCGAAGCGCCAACGATAACATGTAATACAAACATCACTACATCAAACGATAATGGAGTTTGTGGTGCAGCAGTAAGCTACACAGTAACAAGTACTGATAATTGTGCAGGACAAACGATAGCGCAAACATCAGGTTTAGCTAGTGGTTCAGTCTTCCCAATTGGAACTACAACGAATGCGTTCACTGTAACAGATGCGAGTGGCAATACCGCAACGTGTAGTTTTACAGTTACTGTAAACGATAGTGAAGCGCCAAGTATCACATGCAATGCAAACATCACTACCAATAATGATAATGGAGTATGTGGTGCAGCAGTAAGCTACACAGTAACAAGTACTGATAATTGTGCAGGACAAACAATTGCGCAAACATCAGGTTTGCCAAGCGGTTCAGTCTTCCCTATAGGAACCACTACCAACTCATTCACAGTAACAGATGCATCAGGCAATACCGCATCATGCAGCTTTACGGTTACGATAAATGATAGTGAAGCGCCAACAATCACATGTAATGCAAACATCACTACCAATAATGATAATGGAGTATGTGGTGCAGCGGTAAGTTATACAGTAACAAGTACTGATAATTGTGCAGGACAAACAATTGCGCAAACTTCAGGTTTGCCAAGCGGTTCAGTCTTCCCTGTAGGAACCACTACCAACTCATTCACGGTAACAGATGCATCAGGCAATACCGCAACATGCAGCTTTACAGTTACGGTGAATGATAATGAAGCACCAAGTATTACATGTAATACAAACATCACTACCAATAATGATAATGGAGTATGTGGTGCAGCGGTAAGCTACACAGTAACAAGTACTGATAATTGTGCAGGACAAACAATTGCACAAACATCAGGATTGCCAAGCGGTTCAGTCTTCCCTGTAGGAACCACTACCAACTCATTCACGGTAACAGATGCATCAGGCAATACAGCAACTTGCAGCTTTACAGTAACGGTGAATGATGCAGAAGCGCCAAGTATTACATGCAATGCAAACATCACTACCAATAATGATAATGGAGTATGTGGTGCAGCGGTAAACTATACAGTAACAAGTACTGATAATTGTGCAGGACAAACAATTGCACAAACATCAGGTTTGCCAAGCGGTTCAGTCTTCCCTATAGGAACCACTACCAACTCATTCACGGTAACAGATGCATCAGGCAATACAGCAACGTGCAGCTTTACAGTAACGGTGAATGATGCAGAAGCACCAAGCATAAGTTGCAACGCAAACATCACCACCAATAATGATAACGGTGTTTGTGGAGCAGCGGTAAGCTATACAGTAACAAGTACTGATAATTGCCCTGGACAAACAATTGCACAAACATCAGGTTTAGCAAGTGGTTCAACTTTCCCGATAGGCACCACCACGAATATCTTTATGGTAACAGACGCATCAGGCAATACAGCAACTTGCAGCTTTACAGTAACGGTGAACGATACTGAAGCGCCAAGCATTACATGCAATGCCAACATCACTACAACAAATGATAATGGCGTTTGTGGAGCATTAGTAAACTATACAGTTACAAGCAATGATAATTGCCTTGGACAAACGATAGCGCAAACAGCAGGTTTGACAAGCGGTTCTATCTTCCCAATCGGCACTACTACGAATGCGTTCACTGTAACCGATGCATCAGGTAATACAGCTACATGTTCGTTTGATGTAACCGTAACAGATACGGAACTTCCATTGATTACTTGTCCAAGTAATATTGAAACTTGTGATCCATTAGTGATGTATACAGTGACCGCATCTGATAATTGTGGTTCACCAACGATTACCTATTCACAAGCCTCAGGAACGATGTTTGCGATAGGCACCACAATGGTAAAAGCAATTGCAACTGATATGTATGGTAATAAAGATTCATGCACATTTACAGTATTGGTGAAACCAACATCAGCTACCTCATCAAGTGAAGATGTATGTGATGAGTATATATGGGTAGAGAACAATAATACCGTATACAATACAAGTGGAATGTATAGTCAAACCTTTACGAATATGTATGGTTGTGATTCGGTACATACCTTGAACTTAATTGTTCGCCATAGTACAAGCTCAGTTGAGAATGTAACAGCGGCAAATAGTTATACATGGTTAGCTACTACACTTACCTATACTACAGCAGGAACCTATACGCATACTTTAACGAATGCAGTAGGTTGTGATAGTTTACTCACTTTACATTTATCGATTATTACCATAAATGCACAACGTGATGCGAACATCTCATGCCATGGCAGTAATGATGGAACGGGTCAAGCAACTGCGATAGGCGGTACAGGTAATTTTGTATATGATATAGATGGCGGAACTAACTTCAACAATACTACAGGTTACTTCCAAAATCTAAGTGCAGGTATACATACGATATGTGCTAAGGAACTTCCATCTAATGTAGTGGTATGTGATACGTTCGAGATTACCGAACCTACAGCAATAGTGATAGTACTTACGGTTGATTCAACGGTATCGTGCTTAGGCAATGATGGAGGTATTAGCGCCAGTATTACGGGCGGTGTAACGATCAATCAGCCTTATTTAACTACATGGAGTAGTGGTGCACCGGGTATGTATGATACCTATGTTACGGGTTTAACACCGGGAACCTATACGGTAAGTGTTGAGGATGATAATTATTGTCATGCTACAGCAAGTATTACGGTAGGCTTAACTACACCACTCAGTGTAAGTGCCACGCATACAAGCATAAGTTGTTATGGTGGAAGCAGTGTAATTACACCAAGCACGAATGGCGGAACAGGTGCAGTAACAACTAGCATCAGTGGTGGAACGTATACGGTAACAGCAGGAACGTATACCATTACGGCAACAGATACCAAAGGTTGTACAGCGACTACAGAAGTAATTGTAACACAACCTAACTTAATAGCGAACTCTCATAGTGCGGATGTATGTGATACGTATACATGGATAGAGAATGGCAATACAACGTATACCCAAAGTGGTACGTATACGCAAACGTATACCGCACAAAATGGTTGCGACTCGGTGCATACGTTGAATTTAATGGTTCGTCATAGTAGCAGTTCAACGACAACGATATCACAAGTAGGATGTTATACCTGGGCAGCGAATAATGTAACGTATACGGTATCGGGTGTTCATACTTTATCGTATACAAATGCGGCAGGATGTGATAGTACTTCAACCTTAGATGTAACGATTACACCGGGTGTATACTTAGCATCGAAAGTATTCTTGTCGGCTTGTTATGTAGTAGCCGATGGCTTGATGCATGACAGTTTACGTTTGATTATACCAAACCTAGAACCATATAGTGGCTTCCCTTATAATAAACCAGTATTGGGCGGAGCAGCAGGAGAAACCGTAAGCAATACTGTGTTATCAATTACTGGACCAGATGCGATAGTAGATTGGATATTCTTAGAGTTACGTAGTGCAGCTAATCCATCAGTGGTAGTAGAAACGAAGCGTGCTTTATTGCAACGAGATGGAGATATTGTGAGTCATGTAGATGGAGTATCGCCTGTATTCTTCCCGGCTTCGGCGAATGATGATTATTATGTGAGTGTAAAACATAGGAATCATTTGGGTGTAATGACAAGCAATGCATTAAGTTTACGAGGATGCAATACAGCGAGTATCGACTTTACAACCTCATCACCGGTGTATACGAATGGAAGTATAGTAAATGCGCCACGTAAGTTGATGGGCAGTGTACAAACTTTATGGAGTTCGGATGCGAACAATAATAAGAATGCGAAGTATAATGGCTTAAGCAATGATAAAGACAAGGTGTTGGCGAGTATTGGCGGACCGGGCTTAATTAATAGCACGGTGTATGGTTATCGAGCTGAGGACGTGAACATGGATGGTAAGGTAAGATTTAATGGATTAGACAATGATAGAAATGTGATATTGCTAACGGTAGGCGTAAGCACACCAAACAATATCATGAATCAGCATACTCCGAATTAGACTTCCCTTAGGCGACGTAGGAGCCTTAGGGAAGTCTATCCCGAGAGAAGTTCAGCCCCAAGCTGAACTTCGATTCGGGATATAGGAACAAGAACGAAATCTCGAATCAAAGCATCTTCAGCCCCAAGCTGAACTTCGATTCGGGATATAGGAAATGAGCAGAATTTTGTTAGACGTAAGAGCCTTATTCTAACTCGAGATAAGACAATTTAAAGCGAGAAGGTATCTCAAAATTTTCGCTTTAATTGTCTAAAGTCTTATCCCGAACCATGCGAAGCCTTAGCTGAGCATGGTATCAGGATGTGGGAGGAGTGAATGATTATGTGAGAAGTAATTCAGAGAAATGCGGAGTGTGATTTCGCGATGTAAAAAGTAAGCATCATTTTGAGCAAGGGAATAGTTTTGTCGCTTTAGTTGGTGGATTGCTCGTACATTCTAGTCAGAGAAATAAAATATCATAAGTTAATCATCTATCCATTGTACACTCAATACTTTTCAATTTGCTGATATCGAATTCTATTGTGCGATTTTTTTTACCACTAGCTCGCCGAATATCATTGAAATTGCATTTTCTTTTTTTTTATTGAATCAGTAACCCAAATTGACTGAAGACCTTAATCAACGATGGGGTAAATTTCATTATAAGGAATCACCTAAAATAATAAGCACTAAACTTGAAATTATAACCTCACTGCTGTAGTTTGGCTTTCATAATCACTGAATATGCATTTCAATTCAACTGCGCTCATTTTATTTTTATTTGTAAGCTTGTTTGTGTTTGCCTGCAAAGACCAAGGTAAAGATCCAAATTACAGTCCGATGGTGAATATTTTTTCACCCGAACGCATCGTGGCGGAAAAAGGGAGTTTTATTAATGCCGATGATGATGAGGAAGATATGATTCGCGTTAGCTATAAAGATTCGGCTTTCTATACGGCTATTTCACGTGTCAGCGTTTTTCGAGTGGCAACAAAAAAAGAAATCGCTGAATATGTATTAAGTCATTTGAAAGGGGTAAAAACATTGAGGTTATTAGATATCACCCACTATTATCAAATCACGGAAAAACGCAGTAGCTATTTTATCACCTATTATAAAAATGAAAACACCGATAGAAAATGGGGATGCCGATTAAATTATGCAAAAGGAAGGTATCGATTGCAAACACAAAATATACATCCGGATAAATTGAAGGGATTTCAACGAATGATGTCAATGAAGCCTCTTCCTGAAGATTTGAAAGGCTTCTAATTTTATTTTATAGCAGAATCCGTAATCCGTCATAAAACTACTTTCCCCATCCTGCTGGATTCTCTCGCCACTGTTGCAATAGTTCTGCCTCACTTTCAGTGATAGTTTGTTTCGATAAGGCTAACTCAATTAATGCATTATAGTTACTTAAACTAACTGTTCGGATATTTGCTTTGGCAAAAAGATCTTTAGCTACATCAAAGCCATAACTAAAAACACTACACAAGCCAATCACCTCGGCACCTGCTTCCTGCAAAGCTACAACTGCTTCCATACTACTTTTGCCGGTCGAAATTAAATCTTCAATTACAACCACCTTTTGTCCGGCTTGTAAAACCCCTTCTATTTGATTGCCCATGCCATGCTCTTTAGGTTTCGATCGCACATAAATAAAGGGCAAACTCAACAAATCGGCAATCAAAGCGCCATGCGGAATGCCAGCAGTGGCTACTCCGGCAATTACTTCTGCTTCGGGAAATTCGGTAAATACCGTGTTGGTTAATTCGCTTTTTATAAAATCTCTAACATGTGGATAAGATAAAATTTTGCGATTATCGCAGTAAATTGGGCTCTTCCAACCACTAGCCCAGGTAAAAGGATTTTTTATATCTAATTTTACAGCATTAATTTGTATTAATTTTTCGGCAACAGCTAAATCTCTTTTCATAAACGCAAACCTACATAGCGGAAAAGTAATTTACAAATTGAAAAGCACATGATTACTATTATTTTGAACGAAAAGCGGATTTTTCTCACAGATAACTATCATGATTTGATAAGATTATTTGAGATTAAAAATGCTTTCATCTATTTCACCATAGATGAAGACAAAGCCACTGAATTGGTCGATCAACTTCTTATCTCAGAAGTGATGGATGCTATTGTAGTGGGTAATATTGAAACCAACCTCGAAGTTTTTAAACGAGCACTCACTTTGGTGAAAGCCGCTGGCGGAGCAGTGTTTAACGATAAAGATGAAATATTGTTCATTTACCGGCATAAAAAATGGGATATGCCGAAAGGTAAACTTGAGCCTGAAGAAACTTTAGAAGAATGTGCATTGCGTGAAGTATGTGAAGAAACCGGATTGCGGAATTTATTAATTGAGTTTGAAATTTGTACTACCTATCATATCTATATCGAAGAGGAGATGAAACTGAAGGAAACTACTTGGTTTCAAATGTTTACCGACGATAGATGGTTAACTCCGCAAAAAGATGAAGGAATCAAAAAAGCCATCTGGGTGCATAAAAATAATATTCGTTTTCAGCTCGAGAAAACGTACCCTTCGATTTTGGAAATATTTCAGAAACTTACCGAAGTGGAAGATTAAATCAATAAAATGTAAACGATTGAAGGTTCTAAAAGTTGATAATCAAAGTATAGCCATCTATTTCAATCAGCAAGAAATTGTAGTTGAAACGGTTGCGCAATTGCAAAAAGATATGTCAACTTTTGGCATCGAAATTACTTTTTCAGGCAATATGCATTCTGTTTACAATGAACTTCATAGCCAATTGGTAAATGCCATTCATCAAATCGGAATATCAGGTACAAAAATCTATTCTATTTTGTATCGCATCGATATATCTGAAAAAGAAATCGCCCAAGCCACTGCCGATAATCCTCATTATAATCAAGTTGAGGTGCTTGCTCATCAAATGATTCTCCGCGAATTGAAAAAAGTACTTACGCGGAGGGCCATTGCAGGGAAAATGTAAATTAGGAATTAGATGTTAGTTGTCAGGCTTGTTGTAGTCGTTGGTATATTCCAGAATCCTAATATCTGACAACTTTGATCTATCCGAGTTGTTAAACTTTATTATCCAACGTATTTTGCACTTCATGAAACGATTTAACATCCGCGTTTACGGCATTTGGATAAATGAACAAAATGAAATTTTAGTAAGTGATGAACGGATTGAAGATTTTTATTTTACTAAATTTCCGGGTGGTGGTTTAGAATTTGGAGAAGGTATTAAAGATTGTCTAATTCGTGAATGGAAAGAAGAACTGGATATGGATATTGAAGTAGGTGAGCATATTTATACAACCGATTTTTATCAACAATCTGCATTCGATGAACATGCTCAAATAATAAGTATCTATTATTTCGTGAAACCCATCATGCCGATAAAGATTTCATTGAAAATTATGCCATTCGAGTTTGCTCTAGAAGGTCGTGAAGAACAAAGTTTTAGAACCATATCAATGTATGAATTTTCGGAACAAATGGTAACTTTACCCATAGACAAAGTACTTGCAAAGCTTTTGATAAACCAATACATCAAGAATACATAACGAACCTTATTTTGTAAGTGTACAATTCAAGGTAATCATTACTTCATCACTCATAGTAGCACTTTTACTGCCAAGTTTCCAATCTAAGCGGTTTAATTTAAATACGGCAAGCAACAAAACCGAACCTCCTTGCGGGGCAATCAATACATCAGTGCTCACTTTTTTGCTGATTCCTTTCATGGTAATTAGCCAATCTATTTTATACGAATCTTTAAATTTAGTAGGACTAATCTTAACTGCCTTCATTTCAATATTAGGGTATTTTGCGACATCGAAAAATTCGGCTTTGTTTTTAATATGATCATCACGTTTGGCATTGCCGGTAGATACCGAGTTTGCTTTGATAATACCGCTTAACGTAGACTTTGTGATATTTTTTTCATCAATCATAGCATCCACTTTTACATTGCTAAACTTGCCGTCAACATTTAATCCGGCATTTTTAATTTGAAATGTGGCCGACATTTGTTGAACGGTTTTGTATTGCTGTGCCAAGGCTATTTGGCTAGTCATAACAACAACAAGTAAAAAGAGATACATTCTATTCATCATAATTTTTTAGATTTTAAGGTATATCGAACACCAAGTACAAATGAAAGGCTGTTTTGCATATATCTGTCTGTGTTAATTAAAAGTTCTGATGATGGTGTATATGACACAGGATTATCGATAATATATTCTGTTCTGATTTGGGAAGCACCTATCATCAGTTTCAGCTTTTTCTTTATTTGATAGTTGAGTGATAAAGAAGTTTGCAACATACCTATATTATTGTCGCCAAAAAGTAAGGCATTACGCGGTGCCGGTTTAGCCACTACCTTGCGATTGGCTTCACTGTTTTCGCCATAAACAAGCACTGCATTCTGTTGAGCGCCAAACGAAAATCCGGCTATATCTAAACCTAGTTCAACGCCCCATTTATTTTTTTGATATCCGATGCTGAGCATTGCATTAATCGCATTACTTTGAATAGCCTCGGGTTGTAAGGTGTCAATTTGCGCATCTACTTTTTGAGAAAATATAAAATTACTTTCACGGCGCACATCAATTTGTGCAGATTCGTAATTCAAATTATCACCGCCTATTACACTGCTAAGTCTTGCACCTAAACCTATATAAATATGTTTACTACACTTAGGTAAATTCCAGTATTGAACTGCATTGCCTGTTAAGTTGCTCATCTTTCCGTTACTTCCAATGTGCATGCCTATATCAAATGAACTTTGTTTGAATAATGGTTCTTGTTTAGCACTTACATTATAGGCGACTTGTATAAGCATGTAAGTGGCAATAAGCATTCGGTAATTCATAATACGCAAGTTAAAAACAAATTCTTCCTTCGAGCTTAAATTGATTTAAAATTTTAGTAGGATTTTGTTATTGGTAGGATCTGTGGCAACGATGGAGGCGGTACCCTGTTTTGTTGACCGGTATTTTGTTGTAATGATCGATTTGGATGAACAAAACAGCGTATGAGCCGAGAGCGTGTATGCCACCCAAATAATAAATTACAGTTTACTTGTCCTTCAATTTGTCTTTAAATACTTTTTTAAATTTTTCAAGTTTAGGTTGAATTACAAACATGCAATAACCTTGGCTTGTATTTTGGTTATAATAATTTTGATGATAAGCTTCGCCGGTATAAAATTCAGTAAGTGGTACAATTTCAGTTACCACATCACGGTCGTAGGCATGTTCATCATTTAATTTCTTTTTATAGCTTTCTGCAATTCGCTTTTGTTCATCATTATGATACAAGATAATCGATCGGTATTGAGTGCCAACATCATTGCCTTGTTTGTTTAATTGGGTTGGGTCGTGGGCCTGCCAAAAGGCAGCCAATAATTCATCGTACGAAATGATGCTGGGGTTAAAAGTAATTTGTATTACCTCGGCATGTCCGGTGAGCCCTGTACAAATTTCTTTGTAGGTAGGATTTTTTGTTTGACCACCGGCATAACCCGAAACAACTTTAATTACACCTTGTAATTGTTGCAACTGAGCTTCGGTACACCAAAAGCAACCACCCCCCACAGTTGCGGTATCCGTGTTTTGTTCAGTCGAGATTTCTTTAGTTTGCATTTCTTTAAATATTGTATCATTTTTTAATTTGCCTTCTTGTGCACCACAGCCCATACTCAAAGTGAGAAAGCTTATCAAAGTAAATAAATGAAGTTTCATATAAAATAATTGATTAAATTTTACTTTGCGTGATGCTCTTGAGTTGAATCGGTGTCACTCCTTTTTTCAAAATCTATGATCACCGAATTAATGCAGTAGCGTTTATACGTTGGTGGCGGACCATCATCAAAAACATGGCCTAAGTGCGCATCGCATTTGCCGCACATGACTTCTGTTCGTTGCATGCCGTAAGTGTTGTCGTTAGCATACAGAATACTCTTCTCCGAAATAGGTTCAAAAAAGGAAGGCCAACCGCAACTGCTTTCAAATTTTCCATCCGATTTAAATAATGGATTTCCACAAGCCTTGCAATGATAGGTCCCGCTTTCGAAATGATTCCAATACGTACCTGTAAAAGCACGTTCGGTGCCTTTTTCACGTGCGATATGATAAACTTCAGGATCGAGTTTCTGCTTCCAACTCGCATCATCTAGTTTTATTTTGTTTGTATCGCTTGAAGTGGATTGATTTTGCTCAGGCATAGGATTTTGTTTTTGTGAATAGGAACAATTTGAAAAAGTAAGACTGCATACTATGATAAATATACTTTGGAGATTGAGGAAGGATATGTTTTTTGAAATCATAATTTAGCGAATGTAAAGAGTTGAATTCGATTTCATATTACTGAAATCATAAACAAAACTAAACTTTGATACGAACTCCAAAGCCACTTAAAATTGATAGTCTATAAAAAAACTTAAGTTACCAAAATTACGAAATGATTACTTTCTTTGTGTTTCAAAATAAAATACAATGGATTTACAACAAGTATTCAAAAACAATGAATTGTGGATACAAGAGAAATTAGCAATTGATCCGAATTATTTTGAGGAATTGGCGAAAGGACAATCACCTGAATTTTTATATATAGGTTGTTCTGATAGCAGGGTAACAGCCGAGGATTTAATGGGGATACAACCAGGACAAGCCTTTATACATCGAAACATTGCGAACTTGGTGAATAATGTAGATTTAAGTGTTATGACGGTTTTGAATTATGCCGTTCGCCATTTAAAGGTGAATCATATTGTAGTTTGTGGTCATTATAATTGTGGTGGTGTTAAAGCCGCGATGACACCTAAAGATTTAGGTATTTTAAATCCGTGGTTACGTAACATAAGGGATGTGTATAGATTGCATAAAGATGAATTGAATGCAATAACAGATGAAGAAAAGCGATATGAACGATTGGTTGAATTGAATGTGCAAGAACAATGTGTAAATTTAATTAAAACAGCGGCGGTGCAAGAAGCCTATCACCAACGAGGTTTACTAGTGCATGGCTGGGTATTTGACATTCATACAGGAAGGTTAATTGATTTGGGTATCGACATGGCGAAGAAAATGGAATGGGTTGAAGAAATTTATAAAATAGTGTAAGCATGTTACGAAAAGTAAAAAACATATATGATGCTCCTGAAGTGATGATGGGCGACACACGATTGCGACAAGCCATTCCAATGTCGGGTTTGCAAAAGATCGGACCATTTATTCTATTACATCATTTCGATAAGAAAATGGAAGCGCATGGCGAAGGCTTTCATGTACCTGCGCATCCACATCGAGGATTTTGTCCGATTACCTTTATGTTTGAAGGGAGCATAGAGCATAACGATTCATTAGGCAATAGCGAAGTAATACATGGCGATGAAGTGCAATGGATCAATGCAGGTCGAGGAATTATTCATAGTGAAACAGCAGGTAAAGATTTGATTGAAACTGGAGGTAGGTTTCAAGGTATACAATTGTGGATTAATTTAAGGAGTGAAGATAAAATGAAAACGCCTTCCTATCAACCCATTACAAAAAATGAAATGGTATTGATTGAAGCGCCGGGTATTGAATTTCGATTAGTATCCGGAAAGTTCGATGGCAAAATAGGTCCTGCGATTTCAGCTACGATAACTGCTATGCTACGGATGCAAAAAGAGTCTAACTATGAATTTGAATTGCCTGCAACAAACCAAAGTGCCATGTATGTTTTAGAGGGTAGTGTTGAAGTTAATGAAACACAAACGTGCAATCAACATTCGCTTATTCATTTTGCGAATGATGAAGGAAAGATTGTATTACGAGCTCATGATCATGCTAAATTACTCATCATGTCGGGTGAAGATATTCATGAACCTATTGTATCTCATGGTCCGTTTGTGATGAACACGCAAACCGAAATTTTGCAAGCGATGAAGGATTATCAAGAAGGGCGGATGGGATTTTTGTATTAAGAGGTTTTTAGTGATGTAAATAAGGTTGATGAAATAGCCGGTTTGTTAAATTTTATTCGATTACTTCAGATGTGCTTTCGATATTACATTTGCAACATGGGCAAAATGTTTTTTATTATTTTTTGTTTTGGGGTGATTCAAGTTGGCGCCCAAGATCTTTCGATGAAAGTGATAACAGGCGCTGAGCGAATGAATGCATACCTACCATTGTTAAAAAATAAAAAGGTAGCCTTGTTAGTGAATCAAACTTCAACGATTCATTCAACACATTTGGTAGATACTTTGATTTCATCAGGCATTACTATTTTAAAAATATTTGCACCGGAACATGGCTTTCGTGGGAAAGCCGATGCAGGTGAAAAAATAAATAGTACGAAGGATGAGAAAACAGGGTTGCCGATTGTATCGATGTACGGTTCTTCAAAAAAGCCTACTACAAATGCTTTGCAAGATATTGATATCGTGGTATTTGATATTCAAGATGTAGGCGCTCGCTTTTATACTTATATTTCATCGTTGCAATATATGATGGAAGCGTGTGCTGAGCATGAGGTTGAATTCGTTATTTTAGATAGACCCAATCCAAATGGATTTTATGTTGACGGACCGGTGCTTGAAAGAAAGTTTACCTCATTTGTCGGCATGCAACCTATTCCTATCGTTCATGGTATGACCGTTGGTGAATATGCCTTGATGTTACAAGGCGAACTTTGGTTACATAACAAACAAAATTGTAAACTAACGGTCATCAAATGCGAGCATTATACCCATAAAAGGATCTATGAATTACCAATTCCTCCTTCTCCAAATTTAAAAAGTACACAAGCCATTTTATTATATCCATCCCTTTGTTTATTTGAAGGAACAGATTATAGTGTGGGGAGAGGAACGGAAACGCCATTTGAAATGTATGGTCACCCGGATAATAAATTAGGCTCATTTCAATTTGTACCCATTAGCAGGGAAGGAGCGAAAAAACCGCTTCATGAAAATCAAACTTGTTATGGTAGCAATTTACATATGCCTTTGCAGGATATCCTAGAGCTAATCAATCATAAATTGCAACTTGGCTTTTTAATAGATGCATACAATACATCTGAACACAAAGAAACATTTTTTAATAGTTTCTTTGATAAGTTGGCAGGAAATGAAAGTTTGAGGAAACAAATCATAGCAGGTGTATCTGAGAACGAGATTAGAAAAAGTTGGGAACCTGCATTGTCAGAGTTTAAACTTGTTCGTAAAAAGTATTTACTGTATAACGATTTTGAATAATTATACCTTATGGACGTACAAATTGAACCAAGTTGGAAGGCACAAATGCAAGCAGAGTTTGATAAACCTTATTTTACTAAAATTGTACATTTTATAAAGCAAGAAAAGAAATCGGGGAAGGTAATTTATCCGGAAGGGATCAATATTTTTAATACATTTTCGCAAACCCCATTCAATGAAGTTAAAGTTGTATTACTTGGGCAAGATCCTTATCACGGACAAGGGCAGGCGCATGGATTGTGCTTTAGTGTACAAGATGGAGTAAAGCCACCTCCTTCGTTGATGAATATCTATAAAGAATTGCATGATGATTTGGGTAAAGAAATACCAACTTCAGGTAATTTATTGCATTGGGCTAAGCAAGGCGTATTCATGTTGAATGCAGCACTAACCGTTGAAGCGAATACCCCAATGAGCCATAGTAAAATAGGGTGGGGGCAATTTACGGATGCGGTAATAAAAAAAATTTCGGATGAAAAGCAAGGTATTGTTTTTTTATTATGGGGAAGATTTGCGCAAGAGAAAGAAATTTTAATTGATGCAAGTAAGCATCATATTTTGAAGGCGGCTCATCCATCTCCATTATCGGCATACAATGGTTTTTTTGGTTGCAAGCACTTTTCTAAGACTAATATTTTGTTGACTCAACAATCAAAGAAAAATATCTTATGGTGAAATATTTATAACCGAATCGGGTGAAAAATATTTTTTTAATCCCTATCTGTATTTTAATTCTTTGCGTCTATAAATTCATGAAAAGTATATTTACCCTTTTACTCATTTTAGTTAGCATGTTTGGATTTTCGCAAACGCAAATCACATCGCCAACAGTTTCGGGCACATGGACAACATCTGGTTCACCCTATATTATCAATAATATTATCTCCGTAAATGGCGGCAGCTCACTCGTCATACAACCTGGTGTGATTGTAAAGTTTAAGGCAGCAACAAAAATTGTTGTCAATGGTAGTTTGCAAGCCATTGGCACGGCGTCACAAAAAATTATTTTTCAAGCAAACGACACGATAGGTTGGTCGAACGAAGGTATTACCGCAGGCGGATGGAACGGAATTCATTTTATGACCTATTCGGGTTCCGGACCGGATATTTCAGGCTTAGCTTATTGTTCAATCAGCGACACCAAGTATGGGTTTGCCGGACCGGTACAATATACAAATACGCTAACTACCTTTCGGAAATTGAAAGTATCCTATACCGATATATTTCATAATACGGCCGGAACAGGTTTGTATGTAGCCGGCGATAATATTTCAATTAATACAAGTGTGGCTGCTGATACTGTTGAATTCGATCATTGTAAAATTTACAATAACACGAGTGTTTTTGGTATCATACATAATAGTAATTACGGGGGTGGATATACACATATTCACCATTGTGAATTAAACAATAATGTAAAAGGATCACCCATTTGGGGGACATGGAATAACCTATTCATTGAGTATAATGATATACATCATAACACCATGATAAACGATAGTGCACCCATTAAACTAACCGTTGGTAATGCGCAAATTAGTCATAATAAAGTGCGACACAATATTTGTGATCAATTAGCAGCCATTGGTTGTCGCTCAGGCATTATTGATATCGATAATAATTTGATTTGCAATAATCAACAAATGTCGGGTTCATGTGGAGCAACAGGCGGCGGTGGTGGAATGCATTTATCATTTAATGAAGGTGCAACCACTTTTGCGCAAACTTATTATCGCGTTCGCAATAATGTAATTGTGAACAATTATTCGGCTTATGGTGGTGGAGGCATTTATGTATTCACAGCTCGGGCCGAAATTTCAAATAATACCATTGTCAATAATACTTCAGGTTCAACCTTGGCAAAAGGAATTATGGTTTTGAATCCATTATGTGAAGTATTTATTAAGAATAATATTTTGAATGGGAATACTTATCCGGGGATGCATGATAGCAGCTATTCCATTGGCGTTTATTCGGCTAATAAAGTGCAGGTAGATTATAATTATTTGCCTTCAAATTATAGCAATGCTGTTTTTGGCGTTGGTGGATTTACGCAGTTTGGTGATACAACGCACAATGTAATCGGCACCAATCCGATGTTAGTAGCTCCTACGGCAAATAATGCATATACAACTGATGCTAGTACTGCTGATTTTGGAATCGCCTTAACTTCACCTTGTGTTGATAAAGGTGATTCAACAGCAACCCATCCATTAGCTTTAGATTATATAGGCAATCCCAGGTTTGCCGGGGTAAAAATGGATATTGGTGCTTATGAAGTGATTAAAACAGCCGAATGGTTATCTGATACCGAGTATGATTCTTTTCAAATTACGATGTATCCTAACCCTGCCAGTTCTCATCTATATTTACAATTGCCATTTTCGCATGCAAATATGATAATAACCGATATGAATGGAAGGGCTGTTTATGAAAATTCAATGGGTGCCGATAAACAAACTATCGATATTTCGAAATGGGTAGAAGGTATTTATATCGTTCGATGTAACGTTGAAGGTAAAACAAGTAGCAGGAGATTAGTTATTAGTCATCGGTAATCTTAGCTTTTAGTCGTTAATAGATGCAGAAATATAATTAGCCATCATAAATCATGTTTTAAATGCATAAGTAGTTTCGTAATATTGCAAAAATTATTTTTATGATGAATACCTTATTAATTCCTACTGATTTTTCGCCAATAGCGGATAATGCCATTACGTATGCAATTGAACTGGCATCTTATTACAAACTTGATATCGACTTGTTTCATGTTGCCGTTGTAGCAACCACGGGAGCTGATATGATGTATATTGATGTAAGTAACGATTTTATTCAATCGGCAGAGGCAGAAATGGCAAAGAAAATATCTGAACTGAATTCGAAGTATCCATCCATACAATTTAATGGTAAGGTTACCACTGGTCAATTTATTGGTTCATTGCAACAATATTGTAATGATACGCATCCCATTGCCGTGGTGATGGGTATAACCGGAGAGGGCACGGCTATTGATAAATTGATAGGAAGTAATGTAATCTTAGCCATGAAAAATATTCATGAACCATTATTAGTGGTGCCACGAAAGGCAATTTTTAAGCCAATAACAAATTTGTGCTTTGCTTGTGATATGAAAAAAGTTGTGAATTCTACTCCTATACTTTCTATAAAAGCATTTGCGAAATTATTTAATGCAAAAATTCATATGCTGAATATTGATTTTGAAAATCGACATTATTCTGCCAATACACCAACCGAATTGGAAACTTTAAATGAAATGTTTGAAGGACTTGAAACTCAATACCATTTTATTGAACACGAAAATGTACAAGAGGCTATCGATGAATTTATTGAAGCAAACTCAATGGACTTATTAATTATGTTACCAAAGAAACATTCAATGTTTGAAGGATTATTTAGGAAAAGCCATACAAAAGAAATGCTTTACCATAGCCATGTACCCATACTTGCTCTGCATCAGCAATAAACCCTTAACGACACCCAATGTGTATAGAAATGTTTTTCTGAAATTAAAGTTCTTTCATGATTTTAATTTCATTTCGGTATAAAATGATTTTTTTATCGTTTTCGAGTTGTTTTAATAATCGCGAAATAACTACTCTAGAGGTGGCCAATTCGTCGGCTATGAGGTGGTGCGATGCTTTGATAACACTTGAACCGGACAATCTTTGTTTCTCTTTCAAATAAGCAATGAGTCTTTCATCTAATTTATGAAAGGCGATTATCTCAATTGTTTTCAAGAGTTCAAGAA
Organism: Bacteroidota bacterium; assembly: GCA_016706595.1. GTDB lineage: Bacteria > Bacteroidota > Bacteroidia > Chitinophagales > Chitinophagaceae > OLB11. Next base: position 153,338 of record JADJJH010000001.1, read on the forward strand.
ATCGCGTGTTGAAGCTTTGCATGATATAACTTTTCCAGCTAGGATATTTACAAAGCCATTCTTCTAACTTTAAATGAGGGATAGCAATCAATTCAACATCTTCTTCGGCAATGGCTTTCACTTCACTTTTTTTAGCTTCCATACAACAGCTATAGGCCATTGAGCAACTTTCATTGGCACTTAAGTAATATAACAGAATTTCATTTCCATCATCATCCATTCGAAGTACTTTAATGGTGCCTTTTAAAATAAGCGGCATCATACGGATATACCTTCCATAATCCATAATCAAGTCACCTTCTTTGAAATGTTTTATTTCGCCAAATTGAAACATCTCTTTTATTAAAGCGGGTTCTAAAATTAGGTCGAGTGTAGTTTCGGTTTTCATATGAATACGTGATGGTAATAAATAGATATATAAAGATGCGTCTTCACTTTAATCTTTTCATTTATTTTTAGAATTAATTTTCTAGATAATTATAACAAATGGGGAAAGCATAAAAATAGATACTGAAGAACATAAACCTCTAGCCAGTAATTGTATACATTATTTTTTTGTTTGTATAAATTCACGATGGGTTGAAATGGACCATATTTATGTTGACGCTCACTGATTGAATCTGAATATGGCCCAAATGGATGGTCAATGGGTTTCTTTGATATGTCGGGCCAATCATTTGGGGTTTGTTTATGAGGTCTTTTCTGACTTAATACATAAGAAGCAACATCCCATACTTCTTCATCTGCAAGCATAGGGCTTTTATGCGTAACACCTTGCGGCATATTATACTTTACATATTTGGCAAAATTTGTGATTCTGTATAATCCGGCGCCATCATTAAAGCTATGATTTCCCCATAAAGCAGGATACACATATTCTGTTTGGTCTGCATTTAATAAACCTTCACCATTGGCTTGATGACAACTTTGGCATTTTAATTGGTAAACACTGAGCCCTTTTTTAGGATCTGCTGCACGGTTTAAGAAATCCATATCCTTGAACCCGGAGCCAACCGCTTTTTCACCTTTTTTTACATTACCACCAATGTAGTTTATATAGGTTGCAATAGCTCGCATTTCTTTGCTATTTGTATCCAATGAATTGCCATCTAAACTCCTTTCAAAACAGTCATTAATTCGCTTGTGAATATTTTCGATACTTCCACTACGAGCTCTAAATTTTGGATACATAGAGGCAACCGATCCGAAATTATTTCCAAATACGGCTGTACCTGCTTGTAAATGACAGTTTTGGCAATTTAAACCATTACTCATTTTCAATACAGAGCCTTTAGGGCCTAAATACTTAGCTGTATGCATAATTAATTCCTTGCCATAGCTCGCTAATTCTTTTTGATTTTTATCAAGTATATTGTCAATATTCAATGAGGTCCAATACAAGGTTGTATCCTCGTCAATTTCAGCAGATGTAATATTTTCTTTTGAAATTTTTGCCTTAGATGGAAGGTCTTGATAATACATAATAAGTGGAATAGACAGCAACGTAAAAACCAATAATCCAATCACCAAAATAAGTTTGCTGATTATTGACGTAAGCTGCTGCTTCACTTGTTCTATTTCTTGATGTGAATCCATAATCAGATAAATATTAATGAGGAAGTTTATCTTTTATGTAAGCATACAAGTATGTTCCTACTATGGCAAACAAGAAAACAATGCCCATGCTAAAAAAGCCATAGCCAATATTTACTACCATAGGACCAGGGCAGGCGCCACTAAGAGCCCAGCCTAATCCAAAAATCAAACCACCGATTAAGTAGCGAATGATTGATTTTTCTTTAGGATAAAATACAATTGGATTGCCATGGAAATCACGAAAATTGAATTTTTTAATCAAGGCAACGCCCAGAACTCCTAAGGTAACGGCTGTGCCAATGATACCATACATATGAAAGGCTTGGAATCGAAACATTTCTTGAATTCGATACCATGACATCGCTTCAGATTTGGCCATTACAATGCCAAACACTATGCCTACAATGAGAAATTTTATAAATTTCATAGAATTAAAATATTAGTGGGAAAATTAAGTGGGTCATTAATAAGCCTCCGGCGAAGAATCCAATAACTGCAATTAAAGAGGGGCCTTGCAAATCAGACAATCCACTGATGGCATGCCCTGATGTGCAACCACCGGCATAACGTGAACCAAAGCCTACCATCAATCCGCCCAAAGCAAGAATTAGAAATCCCTTCACGGTAACTATGGCATCTAGTGCAAATAATTCATTGGGTTGCATTGAGATGGGTGCGGCAAATCCTAAATTTTTCAAATCAGAAATGGTTGCACTTGAGATAGCAACTGGTTCGTCATGCGATAAGAAGTTTTTAGCTATAAAACCGCCTATGATAGCGCCAACTAAAAAGACAAGATTCCAAGTTTGCGATTTCCAATTAAAGGCAAAAAATTTGACTTTTTTGCCTAGTCCAACCGCCGAGCAAATCGTTCTTAAGTTAGATGAAAAGCCGAATGATTGTCCGAAGTAAATAAGGGAAAACATGATGGCAGATATGATAATTCCGGAGAACCACCAAGGCCATGGTTGTATAATAAATTCGTACATGAGTTTTTTTGTTTTTTGATGGTTATTTTAATGGGAATGATATGATAGGTTTAAAGAGATGGTTGATGAGTTTTTCTGTTGCGCTTTGGTGGAAGAAATTGCCATTGCCGTGGGTGCCTATACATATGATATCCATGTTCATCATTTGATTAAAATGAATTACGCCATTTTCCACATCCTTATCATTGATTACATGACATTCATAGTTTTTAATATTGTTGATTTCGGCAAATTCCTTCATGTTCGAAAGTATCTCTGTTTTCTTTGTCTCAATATCACTTGAGCAAATTTGCAATAAATGCATTTTAGTTTGAAAAGCAAGCACAAGTTTATGCATGAGTTGCAATTCTTCTTTTACCGGATGATTGAAATTATGAACCAATAAAATATGTTGAATTTGTAAATCAGATCGATCACACATTAATGACAATACCGGTATTTTGGATTTTCTTGCAATGATTTGCGTTTCGGATCCAGAGATCCTTTCTTTAATACCCCAAGCACCTTTTGTACCCATTACAATTACATCAAATTTTTGTAGCTCTGAATATTTCAATATGCTATCGGTTACTTTTCCAAGGGTAAAATGCGTGAATATTTGTGGTCCATAAAGAAACTTTAAATGTTCGAGTTTTTTGGTTGCAATTTCCTTTTGTGTTTCAATATATTTTACATCAATCTCGCCACACGTTTCAATGCCGCCATCCTGGTTCATACTCACTGTATCGGGTACATTAAGTACATGAATGAAATGTATTTCAACCGGGGTTTTTTCTTCTAATTTTTTAACCATCAAGTAGGCAAATTCTGCTTGAACCGAAAAGTCGGTTGGTATTAAAATTTTTAAGGGATTCGTCATTTTTTTTGTTTTTATATTATTGACAATGAATATTTTGCCATGCACCTTTATTTTCAACTATCGCAATGCCTTCCAGTTCAAGCATTTCTTTTGCTATACTAGCTCTATTTCCACTTCTGCAAACTACATAAATGGTATCGTACATCTTTAGTTTTTCAAACTTTGAAGTTAATATATCTAAAGGATAATTTACCGAACAAGAAGCATGTCCCTCACTATTCCATTCTTCAGGGGTTCTGACATCCACAATGATTTTGTTTTTTTTTGTGGCTTGTTCGGAAGAAGAACATGAGATTATGAAAACGAAAAATGTGCTGAGTAAAACAGTTAGATTGATTAATTTCATTTTACAAACTGATTGACATTTTCCCAAGTTCCACCATTCACAACATTTTGTATACCTTGTTGTTCTAGAATAATTTTTGCTTGGCCGCTACGATTTCCGCTTCGGCAAAAGACGATAATGTTTTGTTTGTTTTTGAATTTGGCAATTTGTGAAGAAATAGTATCTAGTGGAATATTCACTGCACCTCGAACACTGCCTTGCGCAAATTCGCCAGGACCTCTTACATCTACTAAGTAGGCGCCTTGTTCAATTAATTTTTGTAAGTCTGCGGTTTTCCCACCGCTAAATAAACTTTGTAAGAAACTCATGTTTTTTTATTTTAAGATTAAATTTTTAATACGATTTATATACATTCAGAAGTAGCTTCACTACCCCCTAAGATGCCATTATGCTTTCATTAATTTACTTTGACAAACAAAATCAGTTTTTGGAATATTGGTTTCACTAATGGCTTTGAAGCCGCCCTCGATTTCAGTGAAATTTCGATAACCACGAGCTTGTAAAATGGAGGCGGCGATCATACTACGGTAACCTCCAGCACAATGGATAAAAAAATGTTCATCAGGGTTTATATCCTTTACCCATTCATTGATATAGGCGAGTGGTTTGTTATAAGCTTCTTCAATATGTTCAGCTGCATATTCAGATTCTTTTCGAATGTCAATGATTTTGTCATCACCAATATGAACTATCTCGGCAAATTTTTGTGGACTCATTCTTTCAATCACGTCTACTTGTTTTCCCGATGCTAGCCAAGCATCAAAACCACCTTCTAAATGACCAATTAAATTATCAAAACCGACTCTGCTTAATCGAGTAACTGTTTCTTCTTCATTACCTATTTCGGTAACTAACAAAATGGGTTGTTTTACATCGGCTATTAAAGCGCCTACCCATGGAGCAAAATCGCCATGCAAACCTATATTAACCGATTGCGGAATAAACCCTTTATAAAATTGTTCGTTATCTCTAGTATCAAGTATCAATGCACCGGTTTGCTCTGCAGCTACTTCGAAAGAATCTACTGATAAGGCCCGCATGCCATGGTTTAAAACCGATTCAAAGTCTTCATAACCTTTTTTATTCATCGCCACATTCATTCCAAAGTAAGCCGGTGGTGGTAAAAGTCCGTCTGTAACCGCTTCAATAAATGCCTCTTTATTAGGCTGATTTAATGCATAGTTCATTCGTTTTTGGTTACCTAAGGTATCCACGGTTTCTTTCATCATATTTTTTCCGCAAGCACTTCCTGCGCCATGTGCCGGGTAAACAATAACATGATCAGCTAATGGCATTATTTTATTTTGTAAACTTTCATATAATAAACCGGCTAGTTCATCTTGCGTCATGTGAGCTGCTTTTGCGCAAGGTCGGGTCTGCCTACATCTCCCAAAAACAATGTGTCACCGCTGAAAATACAGTAATCATTGCCGCTTTCATCTTTTAGCAAGTACGTAGTGCTTTCCATAGTATGGCCGGGTGTATGCAATGCTTTGATGGTAATGTTACCGATGGTAAATATTTCTTCATCTTTAGCGATGATAGCTTCAAATTCAGGGTTCGCATTTGGTCCGTAAACAATAGCAGCATCTGTTTTTCTGCTAAGGTCAATATGTCCGCTTACAAAATCGGCATGAAAATGAGTTTCAAAAATGTACTTCAATTTCACACCATCTTTTTCCAATCGGTCGATATAGGGTTTTGTTTCACGCAATGGGTCAATGATAGCAGCTTCGCCATTTGATGTAATGTAATAGGCTCCTTGAGCAAGGCAACCTGTATAAATTTGTTCGATTTGCATAATCTTGTTTTTTTATTTGAGGATGTAAAAGTGCAATTGGATTTAATGATGATGGGTAACATAAGTTGCTTTTGTTCAAGTAAGTAGCAATTGTTACAAATGCTAGATTTACATCAAGTATTAATTTCATTGATTTATTTTATTTGGAAAGCTGATATTTAAATTCTACTTTTGAAATTCTTCTAAAGATTGTATTTCAATCTGTTTTGTAAAAATCATTACACTTCAATCAATTTACGTTCTTTAGCAGGTTTTCAAAACATTGTACAACAATGTTTATTATATCACATCAAACACAGCATAAATTTAAAATAGTACAATACCATCAATCGGCATTCTGCCGGAATATAAGCACTGCATTCTTCGATTTTTTATGGCAGTATTATTAAAAGGTGCAAAACCTGTATTTCACAACCATCACACATTACAATTTTAACCGCTTAACCTTATACAGGAAGGGCACAAAACAAATACAATGAAAGGAACAGTAAAATTCTTTAATGAAGCAAAAGGCTTCGGATTTATCAAAGGCGAAGACGGAAAAGAAGTTTTCGTACATGCATCAGGTTTAACAGAAGATATCAGAGAAAATGATGAAGTAACTTATGATGTGCAAGAGGGTAAAAAAGGCGAAAATGCCGTAAACGTAAAATTAGCCTAAATCATATGATACGACTTATAGGTCGTTTGTCATATACACAAAACCGTAATTAGATTACAATTAATAAACACCGCTCAAAATAGTATTGCGAGCACAAAACAAACAAAATGAATAAAGGAACAGTAAAGTTTTTTAACGAAGCCAAAGGATTTGGATTCATTAAAGACGAAAACGGAAAGGAAATTTTTGTACATGCATCAGGATTAACAGAAGATATCCGTGAGAATGACGAAGTTACTTATGAAGTACAAGATGGTAAGAAAGGCGAAAATGCCGTGAATGTGCGAATAGCATAATATCCACTTAAAAGTATAAGCCGTCTTAACAATTGTTAAGGCGGTTTTTTTTTATAGATACTTTTCAGCTCTATGAATATATTATTACTAGAACTTCTAAAAGGGAAGGGACTTTTATTTTCTCTAAAAAGTAACTTCATGTAGGTCTATTATATGAATTGAATCAAAGAATACAATTTCGTGTAGGTGATGCTTGGGCCGAAACATATTATTATAGCGATATGCCTATCAATAGTTTTTGAAAAAAAAATCACTGAACTGTGCTGGCTAGGAAAATATTCGAATCAGCGGTTGCCTTAGAAAGATGAATACCTTTTTTATCTGATTATATTACCTTAATCATCTGTTTCAACTTGGCCGAGATATGAATAATCGGAATTTGTTTCATTACGGTTATGGTATGATTTTGTATGTAATTTTTAATTTAGTTGTACGGAAGCAAATTAAATTATACCATGTAAGCAGGTAACACTTGCGCAAGCTTTTTAAAATGGAATGTCATTTAACTAACTTTAAGTAGATTGATATTCTTTATTAATTATAGAATATGTTATGATTTTGCGTTGGTGCATAGTCTCATGGATTAACTACAAATTGCCACAGACTATTGGTAGGCTTGTGTTTATATACTAGTTATTGATTTTTAATTTGACCAATAGATTTTTGCTTGAGTCAATAGTTGATCCGACGCTACATTGAAAACCTTCAGACTTTGAAGAAAATATGATTAGAATTGTGGTCGATAGAAATAATTCTTTGAAGGTCTAAAGAAAAATAGATCTATCAGAAGTATAAAATCTTTCGATACAAGTATGAAATCACAAAGAGTTTCGAATACAAAAATTGCGGTTATTGGTTCAGGTATTGCCGGATTAACTTCATCGGCGATGCTTGCTTCAAAAGGGTTCAATGTACATGTATTTGAGAAAAATGAACAGATTGGAGGGCGGGCACGTAAGTTTGAAGCTGAAGGTTTTGTATTTGATATGGGGCCAAGTTGGTATTGGATGCCCGATGTTTTTGAACAGTATTATAATATCATGGGTTATCAAACCAGCGATTTTTATGATTTAATAAAACTTGACCCTGGATTTAAAGTTATTTATAGTGCGGACGAGAGCTATGATATTCCTGCAAGTATGGATAAATTGTACGAACTCTTTGAATCTATTGAGCAGGGGAGTTCTAAAAAATTACAAGCATTTTTATTGCAAGCCGAGTATAAATATCAAGTAGGGATGAGTCGATTTATTTTTAAACCTGGCCACTCTATAACTGAATTCATGAGCTTAAAACTTCTAAAAGATGCTTTACGCCTGCAAGTTTTTTCATCGTTTAGTAAACATGCACGAAGTTATTTTAAAGACCCAAGATTATTAGCAATCATTGAATTTCCTGTACTTTTTTTGGGCGCTAAACCTCAAGATACACCGGCTTTATATAGTTTGATGAATCATGCTGGTTTGCAACAAGGTACATTTTATCCTATGGGTGGTTTTGGAAAGGTGGTTCAGGCTTTCGAGAAAATTGCGCTAGACGCAGGAGTTACGATTCAAACTTCACAACCTATTACTTCATTTACCATGTCATCTAATAAAATCAAGACAATCCATAGTGAAAATGAAAGTTTTGAAGCTGATATGGTAGTTGCAGGTGCCGATTATGAACATGTTGAACGCGAATTACTTCCTTCTCAATTCCGTAGTTATAACGACGACTACTGGGAAAAGAAAGTATTTGCACCTTCATCTCTCATTTTTTATTTAGGGGTAAACAAAAAAATTAAAAAATTAAGTCACCATAATTTATTTTTTGATGAAGACTTTGCCGCTCATGCCAAGGAAATTTATACCACTAAAACGTGGCCTAAAAAGCCATTATTTTATGTTTGCTGTCCTTCAAAAACCGACCCAAGTGTTGCACCTGAGCATGCGGAGAATTTATTTATTTTAATTCCGGTTGCAGCAGGTTTACAAGATAGTGATGAAAATTCAGCCTATTATTTCGAGATGATTATGAAAAGACTTGAAAAATTTGCAGGAGAAAACATTCGAGAGCATCTATTGTATAAAAGGATATACTCGGTAAAGGATTTTACAATGGATTATAACGCTTATAAAGGCAATGCCTACGGCCTTGCCAACACCTTATTGCAAACCGCAATGTTTAAACCGAAAATGAAAAGTAAAAAAGTGAGTAATTTATTTTATTGTGGTCAACTTACGGTGCCTGGTCCCGGGGTTCCGCCTGCTATCATTCCGGACAAATTGTTGCCAATGAAGTATCTAAATTTTTAAGAAATAATTAGTATGAAGCTACAGTATGATAATGTCTCTTATCGGTGCAGCAAGCTTGTAACTAAATCATATAGCACAAGTTTTTCATTGGGGATATCATTTTTAAATAAAAGAATGCACAACCCAATTAATGGCATCTATGGGTTTGTAAGATTGGCAGATGAAATTGTAGATAGCTTTCATGACTACAATAAAGAATATTTGTTAGAGAAATTTAGAAAAGATACTCTTGATGCTCTCGAGCATAAAATTAGTCTGAACCCAATTTTAAACAGCTTTCAACACACCGTACATCTATATAGCATCGAATGGGAATTGATTGATACATTTTTAAAAAGTATGGAGATGGACCTTCAACCCTCAAACCATAATCCAGCTTCGTATGCCCAATATATTCTGGGTTCTGCTGAAGTAGTAGGCTTAATGTGTTTGAGAGTATTTGTTGAAGGAGATCATGAGCTTTACCTTAGACTTAAACCAACCGCAATGAGATTAGGTGCAGCCTTTCAAAAAGTAAATTTTTTGCGTGATGTAAAAGCTGATTACGAGACCTTAGGTAGAACCTATTTTCCGGATGTCGATTTTAAAGTATTCACCGAGCATGACAAAATTAACATTCAAGCCGAGATTGAATCTGATTTTAATGCAGCCCTAGAGGGGATTAAATTGTTGCCTAAAAGTTCTCGGCAAGGGGTCTATCTTGCTTATATTTACTATTTAAAATTATTTTATAAAATAAAGAAAACCCCGGCAGAGAAAGTGATGTTTGAGCGCATTCGAATACCGGATTACAATAAAATTATGTTGTTATTGCAATCGATGGTCCGTCTTAAACTTAATATGTATTAGCAGATGATGTTGGAAGAAGAAGTAATATTAGTAAATGAATTTGATGAGGTGCAAGGTTATATACCCAAGTTAGAAGCCCATCAAAAAGGATTATTGCATAGAGCTTTCTCAGTTTTTGTATTTAATGATAATGGAGAATTGTTGTTGCAAAAACGAGCAGATGATAAATATCACTCTCCTGGCTTATGGTCTAATACTTGCTGTAGCCACCCTCGCAAAGATGAAATTACACATCATGCAGCTTTACGCAGACTTCAAGAAGAGATGGGTATCCAAACGTCTTTACAATTTTTATATTCGTTTATATATAACGAACCATTAGGGAATGGATTATTTGAACATGAATTCGATCATGTTTTTGTAGGAAGAAGTTCTATTGAGCCAATTGTTAATTCAGAAGAAGTTTCGTCATGGAAGTATATTTCAATACCTCGTCTTGTCGAAGATGTTAAACAACATCCAGAACAGTATACAATTTGGTTTAGGATTTCTTTGCCGGTTATTTTGAAAAAACTTAATACACTAAACAACATATAAACATGAGTCATTGGATAAATTATTTATTAACTAGTATGAGTGCCTTTTTAGCCATGGAATGTATTGCATGGTTCGCACATAAATATATCATGCATGGTTTTTTATGGTCGCTCCATCACGACCATCACCAACGAGATGATAGAGGATTTTTTGAGAAAAATGATTATTTCTTTCTCATTTTTGGTTTACCTGGAATTTCATTAATAGGGTGGGGAACCTTTCATGGTTTTGGATATGATTTTTGGACCGGAGTTGGTATTTCGTTATATGGGTTTGCTTATTTCTTTGTTCATGATATCTTTATTCATCAGCGATTTAAGATATTTAGAAATTCTAACTCTGTCTACTTACGCGCTATACGCCGTGCCCATAAAATGCATCACAAACACCTTGGTAAAGAGCATGGTGAATGTTTTGGAATGCTTTGGGTGCCCTTACATTACTTTTTGGATGAACTGAAAAGAAAAGCATCATGAATTACCTTTACTTGATAGTGAATTTATTTTCGTTGATACCCACTTTGCTTTTTTCGTTTCATCCAAAAATAAAATTTTATCAGCACTGGAAATATGCCCTACCCGCTATTTTATTAGTGGCGATTGTCTTTATAATGTGGGATAATTACTACACTCACCTTGGTGTGTGGGGTTTTAATCCAAAGTATATTGTAGGTACCTACTTTGCAAATCTTCCATTAGAAGAGGTGCTTTTTTTTATCTGCATTCCGTATGCTTGTATATATACTTACTATTGTTTGAACCGTTTTATCAACAAGGATTATTTTCATGCCTATGAACGAGTAATAAGTTTTTCAATCATTACTTTTTTACTTTCAGTTGTGTTGTTACATCAGTTTAAGTATTATACTACGGTTGTTTTTGTTTTGCTAAGTTTATCTATTGGCATTCTCAGTTTTCTGAAAACTTCTTGGTTGAGTCGTTTTTATTTTTCATATCTCTTCTTGTTAATTCCTTTTTTATTGGTGAATGGAGTGCTAACCGGAACCGGTTTGAAAGAACCTGTAGTTTGGTATAACCCGGATGAAATTCTTGGCTTTAGAATTCTCACTATTCCTTTCGAGGATATTTTTTATGGTATGCTGATGTTACTTGCTTCGGTAGCCCTTTATGAATTTCTGAAGCAAACTCGTTCTCATAAAGTTAGTGGATAAAGTACTTCAGCCTTATAGTTGACTTACTGTGTATGGCAATTAGAATTTCAGGATAGTACACTTATAAAATTGAAATTAACCGTGTTGCAGTGGTTTTTTGTTGTAGTGATTCAATAGTAAACTACATAAAAAATTAAATTTTCAGATTATATTTAAACCCAAATGATTTTTTTATGAAAAAATGCCTCTTGCTTTCTATCTTTCTCGTAATAGCTACTTTAGGTTATAGCCAAGATAAAGTGCGATGGATACGATACCCAAGTATTAGTCCCGATGGAAGTAAAATTGCCTTTGGTTATAAAGGTGATATTTACCTTGTGGCATCGAGTGGGGGTACGGCGATTCCACTTACGATTCATGAAGCTCACGATATGAATCCGGTTTGGAGTAGAGATGGAAAGCATATTGCATTTGCCAGTGATCGATATGGTAATTTTGATGTGTTTACGATTTCGGTAAATGGAGGAACACCTAAGAGACTTACTTATCATAGCGCAGCCGATATTCCGCAGGATTTTTCGCCCGATAATAAAACAGTTTTATTTACCAGTGCAAGAGGCATAAGCAATCAAAACGTCCGATTTTATAGTCCGCGTTTGTTTAATAATTTATATACCGTGGCTCTAGAAGGTGGTAAAGCAAAATTAATAAGCGAGGCCGGAATGAATGTTGCTCGTTATAATACGACCGGAACCAAAATTGTCTTTCAAGATCGTAAAGGTTATGAAGATTTTTTGCGCAAACATCATACTAGCAGTGTTACTCGTGATATTTGGACATTAGATTTAGCTACATCGAAATACGAAAAACAAAGTACATTTTCGGGCGAAGATTTAGAGCCATGTTTTGCTCCAAACTCTGACGATATTTATTTCACCAGTGAACAAAGTGGAAGCCTGAATATTGTTCTATCTAAAAATGGAAGTGTAAATCCTATCACACAATTTTCAACACATCCGGTTCGACATTTAAGTGTAAGCGGAAATAATACATTATGCTTTACCTATAATGGAGATGTGTATACTAAAACTTCGACCGGTGATGCAAAAAAAATAGGTATAGAAATTCAAAATGATGGTAGAGCCGGAAACGAAAAAAATATTTCTGTCAGCGGAAGTGTAACTCAGTTTGCATTATCACCAAATGGTAAAGAAATCGCCTTTGTAAATCGAGGTGAAATTTTTGTAACCAGTGTAGAAGGTACGCAAACCAAGCGTGTGACTAATACTCCACAACAAGAACGTGATGTGAGATGGGATCCGGATGGTCGTTCAATTATTTATTCAACTGAAAGAGGCAAGAGTTGGGATATTTATAAAAGTTCAATCATCCGAAAAGATGAACCTTATTTTTATGCAGCTACCACCTTACATGAAGAACCGGTTTTGCAAAGTAATGAAGAAGAGTTCCAAGGAAAGTATTCACCCGATGGTAAGGAAATTGCTTATATCGCAGAGCGTAATGTGCTAAAAATTTATAATATCGAATCAAAACAATCAAGAGTGGCTTTGCCTGCTGGGCGAAATTATAGTTATGCAGATGGCGACTGGGATTTTGTGTGGAGTAGTGATAGTAAACATATACTTTGTGACGATGGTGAAGGCAATTGGTCAACTTCAAATGTGGCTTTACTGGATTGCGAAAACGATAACGAAATTGTGCATCCCATGCCAAGTGGCTTTGGTCAAGGTAATGTAAAATGGGCAATGAAAGGTCGTGCCATGACTTGGATGAACGCCAAAAACGGAAGAAGTAGTGTAGCACGTCAAGGCAGTAAAGAGTTTGATATTTATATTGGTTTTTTTGATCAAGCGGCTTACGATCGATTTAGTTTAAGTAAAGAAGAATTTGCTTTAATTGAAGAGAAAGAAAAAAAGGAAAAAGAAGACAAGGAGAAAAAAGAAAAAGAGGATAAAGAAAATGGCGTAAAGAAGAAGAAAGTGGCCAATGATAAAGAAAGTGATAAAAGTGATAGCACTCAACAAGCGCCTTTAGTTTTAACTAGGTTTGAAGAACGTGTAAAGCGACTTACCATTAATAGCAGCAGCATAGGTGATTATGTGATGAATGCTGAAGGCACAAAATTGTATTACTTATCGGCGTTTGAAAAAGGATTTGATTTGTGGGTAACAGAACCTCGTACCAAAGAAACTAAAATTTTAGCGAAATTGGGTGCCGGAGGTGGCGGGATTGAAATTTCAAAAGATGGAAAAACCTTGTTCGTGATAAAGGATGGTAGTTTGACAAAAATTGATGATGCCGGTAAAGTAGAACCCATTGGCATAAGTGGTGAAATGGTTTTGAATAGTGTTGCAGAAAGAGCTTATATTTTAGAGCATGCTTATCGCCAAGTGCAAAAGAAATTTTATGATACCAAATTGCATGGCATCGATTGGCCCATGTATTATAATAACTACGCAAACTTTTTACCACATATCAGCAATAACTATGATTTTCAAGAATTGTTAAGTGAGTTTTTAGGTGAACTCAATGCCTCGCATACAGGTGGGCGATATTCGCCGGTAGTGAGCCATGGCGATGAAACTGCCAGTTTGGGTTTATTGTATGATGAAAAGTATGAAGGCGGCGGATTAAAAGTAAGTGAATTAATTGCAGAAGGACCTTTTAGTAAAGCAAGTACGCAATTAAAAGCAGGTTGTGTAATTGAAAAGATCGATGGTGTAGATATTCAAGATAGTATAGATTGGACCATGCTCTTAAATCGAAAGAATAAAAAAAATGTATTGATTAGTTTTAGAAATGCAGATGATGAATTGATTGAAGAAGTAATTAAACCGATTAGTTTAGGCGAAGAAAATGGATTGATGTATAAGCGTTGGCTTGCCATAATGAAAGACAAAGTATCAAAACTTAGTAACGGACAAGTTGGATATGCGCATGTGCAAGGTATGAATGATGGTAGCTATCGCGATTTTATTGATGAAGTGTTAGGCGCAAATTTTGCCAAGAAAGCTTTAGTAGTAGATACACGGTTTAATGGTGGTGGATGGTTACATGATGATTTGTTGACTTTTTTAAGTGGAAAGCGTTATTTAGATTTTGCGCCGCAAGGAAATAGATTACATGATGGAGAACCTCTTGGCCGTTGGACCAAACCCAGTTGTGTTTTAATGAGTGAAGGAAATTATAGCGATGCTTTTATTTTTCCTTATGTGTATAAGCAAGCCGGCATAGGTTTAACCATTGGAAAGGCCGTGCCGGGTACAGGCACAGCGGTTTGGTGGGAGCGACAAATAGATCCAACGATGGTATTTGGTATTCCGATGATAGCAACGATTGGAAAGGAAAACAGACCGACTGAAAATTTACAAGTGGAACCCGATATAGAAGTGAACCTTACTTATGAAGATTTTTTACATGGCAAGGATACACAACTCGAAGAGGCGGTAAAAGCGATGTTGAAAACGGTGAAGTAGGGGATGTCGTAAAAGAAAAACCTGATTTTTTTATCTGCATAAAATGGTATCTTATGTTAATATTATTTCTTGTTTTATTGAAGCATTGATTTGATTCCAAAATTACCTTCGGGCATTAAATCATTTCCCTATGAAGCACGAGGTACGCTTTTCAGTTAACCAGCTATGCAAAAAAATCAAATTTCTTTGGCTTTTTGTTCTTTTATTAATTCCAGCTTTAGGGTGGGCGCAAACGAATCCGGCAACTGCAAGTTTACCTTTTACCTTTAATGGGGCTACGAGTATTCCTTCTTCCATGGCAATTCATCGCTTTGGAACATCTGCGGGAGCAATACCAACTACAAGAACTACGGCAGATGGCAATGCAGATTTGCCGTTCAATGCTACAGCCAATGCAGGAGGGCATAAGTTTGAAGGAACCTCTGGAGTAGATGGCATTTCAATTTTAGCATCGAGCTCCCAATCTGCTGGAGCAATCGTAAGTGAAATATCAACTACCGGTTTGTCAAACATTACCGTAAGTTGGGTTGCATGGACTGTCCTTGATCAAACTTCATATACTAATTCAATTGCATTGCAATATCGAGTTGGCGAAAGTGGTACTTGGATTGATGTCGATAATCCGGTTTCATCCGTTTATACTACTTCAACCATTGGTCGTGCTAGTGGTGTTTCTTACACGCAAACATTACCTGCTGGCGCAAATAATCAACCCATTGTTCAAGTACGTTGGATTTATTGGGTATCAGGTGGGGCAAGCGGTTCACGTGATAGATTAGGCATCGATAATATTTCCATCTCAGGAAGTCCAGCATGCACAACACCAACGATTTCCCTCGTAAATCAAATCAATAATACTTGTTTTGGAACATCTATTGGTTCATTAGATGTAACGGTTTCAAATGGCACAGCCTTATGGAATGATGGAAATACCAATATGGATAGAACCGGTTTAGCCGCTGGTGTTTATTCTATTACAGTGACAGATGGTGCATGCTCGGCAACGGCATCATATACTATAACGCAAGGTAATATCATCGATATCAATCCAACGAATAATAGTCCCCTTTGCGCCGGTAGCGATTTAAATATGTTTGCTACACCAAGTGGAGGAAGTGGTACGTATACAAATTATTCTTGGGCCGGACCGAATGGATTTAATTCAATTCAACAAAATCCGACGATAACACTAGCCACCATTGACGCTACAGGTACCTATACAATTACAGTTACCGATAATTTGAATTGTACAAATTCAACAACTATCACCGCATCAGTTAGTTCACCTGCCAATACTGCATCAGTTAGTATAAACGCCACAACGCTACCAATATGTGCAGGGATTGCTCAAACTATTACCGCAACGCCTGTTTACGGTGGATCAAATCCAACTTATGAATGGTATTTAAATAATACCTTACAAGCAAGTACCAGCCATCAATTTACCTTTACCCCACAAGGTGGTGATGCTATCTATGTAAAAATGACAAGTAGCGAAAGTTGTGTTTCGGGTAGTCCTGCCACTTCTGCAATCACAACGTATACCTTATTTGCTTCACCTATTATAACAGAAACCATTACAAACGTGAGTTGTAATGGTGGTAATAATGGCTCCATCGACTTAAGTCAAAGCGGAACCTTACTTCCTTATTCTTTTTTGTGGAATGATGGAAATACAAATGAAGACCGAGTGAATTTGGCAGCAGGGACTTACACCGTTACGGTTACAAATTCATCAAATTGTACAGCCTCATTTATTTATACAGTTACAGAACCTAATTCAGGTATGTCTGCCGGCAGTACTACAAGTAATTCACCGCAATGTGTGAATGTTACCATGCAATTATCTTCAACTGAATTTACTGGAGGAACCGGCACATTGATGTATGCATGGACAGGGCCTAATGGATTTTCATCGAATGGCTTAACTGCAAATTTTGTAGCACAAAATATTTCATCAGGTATTTATACCATCACGGCAACCGATGCAAATAATTGTACAAAAACTTCAACCATAAGTGTAACTGCAAATGCTTTGCCAATTGTAAATGCAAATAATGCAGGACCATTTTGTGCAGGCGAAACCATTTATTTACAGGGTGGAAATGCGGGTTATGCAAATTACATGTGGCAAGGGCCAAATGGTTTTCTGGTGATGGATGCATTGCAAAGCTATGCTCAAAATTTTGATGGTTTACCAAATAGTGGTTCAACAACATGGACAGATAATACAACTTTATCCAATTGGTATTCGCAACGAACTGGCACCGGAACGTCAATTGTGAGTGATGCAGGTTCGGGAACAGCAGGTGCATTATATAGTTATGGTTCAGCTACTATAAATGAAAGAGCATTAGGCACCATTGGTTCGAGCAATGCCGCGGCTGGACATTTTGCGCATGGTTTATTATTACAAAATGCAACCGGACAAACGGTAAATGATATTAAAGTATCCTATACACTCGAGCAATGGAGAAGTTCAGCAGCAGCAGCCCACACTATAAATGTGTATTATAAAATCAGTAGTACACCAATCACTTCTCTTACACCAAATAATAATTCAGGTTGGAATTTGATTCCTGGATTGGCATTAAATAGTCCGGTTACAGGAGGAAGTGCAGGTGCTTTAAATGGAAATGCAACAGCTAATAAAGTGAGTGCTTCTAATGTATCGATTGGTAGTATCGCATTAGCGAACAACGAGTATATTATGTTGAAATGGGAAGACCCGGATCATAGTGGTACAGATCATGGTTTAGCAATTGATGATGTAAGTGTGCAATTGTTATCGATACAACAAAATACTTCCCTTGCTAATGCTAGCAATGCAATGAATGGTACTTATACCATTACCGTTACCGATGTAAATTCATGCAGCGCCTCTGCCACTACCAATGTGCTGGTGAATGCACAAAGCGGAACGAAAACTTTACAAACATCTTGCGATCATTATATATGGCCTATTAGTGGAATAGATTATGTAAGCGGAGGAACCTATACACAAACCAGCTTAAATACTGCCGGTTGTTTACATACAGATACACTTGAGTTAACTATAACTTATAGCACCTCAGAATCTTTGCCGATAACAGCTTGTAATAGCTATACATGGAGTGCAAATAATATAACCTATACCACATCGGGAACCTACACTATTACCTCAACAAATACAGCAGGATGTGTACACACAAAATATTTAGTACTTACCATACATCCATCAGTAAATACATTCAATACGATAGTAGAATGCGATACGTATACTTGGCCGGTGAATGGACTTATCTATACAGCCAGTGGTAATTATACAGCTACTACTTTATCATCGCAAGGATGTATTGATACTTCCAATCTGTATCTTACAATCAATCAAAGTCCAACTACAATTACGATGGCTACCCAATGCTATTCATACAATTGGCCATTGACAGGTGTAACGTATACAACAAGTGGGACGTATACGTACACGCAAATAAATGCAGCAGGTTGTGTTTCTACGGTTTTATTAAACCTTACCATTAATCAATCTACTTCAACAATTGATACAGTGGTTTCATGTGATTCATATTATTGGCCAGTAACCAACACCACTTATTACAATAACGGTACCTACACAAGTACTTCGATCAATGCAAATGGTTGTATCCATTATGATACACTCACTGTTATTGTAGATTTATCAACCACCTCATCAGAGACGGTTACGGAATGTGATAATTATGTGTGGGTTGAAACAGGAGTGATGTATACAGTTAGCGGAACTTATACCGCCACTTCCATAAATGCATTAGGATGTACTCATACGAAATTATTATTTTTAACGATCAATGCAAGCACTTCTTCAACACAAACTGCACATGGTTGTGATAGCTATTTATGGCAGGTAAACGGAGTAACCTATTATACAAATGGAAATTATACCGCCACCACAACAAATGCAGCCGGTTGTCCACATATCACAACATTGAACTTAAGCATCGACTTTACTAATCATAATTTTGAAACATTAAATGCCTGTAAAACTTACACTTGGCCTGTAAGTGGATTAACTTATACCCAAAGTGGAATGTATACTCGCACATTCACCAACTCGAAAGGTTGTGATTCTACATTTGAACTCACCTTGAATATCTATCAACCGGTGGTACAAGTATCTTATATAACTGAATGTGATAGTTATACATGGACGCCTCAAACAGGCTTAACCTATACCGTTAGTGGGGTATATTATAAAACGCATCCTGCATTTGGAGGTTGTACCGATACAAATTATTTACACTTAACCATCTTGCAAAGTACATCAGAAAATTTTACAGCTGTTGCTTGTGATGCGTTTACTTGGATAGCAAATGGTTTAACCTATACACAAAGTGGAAGCTATGTGCATACCTCAGTGAATGCAGAAGGTTGCACCCTCACCAAATATTTATCTCTAACAATAAATTATAACACAGGCGGACTGACTGATATTGCTTCGGGTTGTGATTTTTATACATGGCCAGTAAACGGACAGACCTATTTTGTTAGTGGATTGTATACTTATACAGCAACGAATGCAAGTGGTTGTACATTTTCGAAAACTCTTGATCTAACTATTTTTCAAAATACAACTTCGAGCCAAACAGAAAGTGCATGTACAAGTTATTTTTGGCCGGTAAATAATGCAACTTATACAGCAAGTGGTAACTATACGGCTACCTTGGTAAATGGACAAGGTTGTTTGCATACGGCACATTTGTCGTTAGTAATTAGTCCGAACCCAATAATTAATATTTCAGTTACTCAATGCAATTCGTATTATTGGCCATTAGCCAATGCAACTTATACAGCCAGTGGAACTTATACCCATACCCAAGTGAATGCTTCTGGTTGTATTACTACCACCAATTTAAATGTAACCATACTTCAGAATACATCAACTTCATTAACAGCCTCTGCTTGTAATTCGTATATATGGAATTCGGTAGTTTATGGAACTAGTGGCATCTATACAAAAACGAGTTTAAATACCAATGGATGTTTGCATACCGACTCCTTAATATTAACCATCAATCAAACTACGTCATCAAATGAAACGGTAACGGTTTGTGATGAATATATTTGGAATGGTATTTCATATATAGCAAGTGGTAATTATGCACAAACCAGTATAAATGCTGCAGGATGCACACATACCACCTATTTAGATCTTACAGTTAATCTAAGTACGAGTTCCATCAACATAATGTCGGCATGTGCATCTTATGTTTGGAATGGAAATACCTATACAACTTCAGGTAATTATACTTACACAACCTTGAATGCAAATGGCTGCACACATACCAATATATTAGCGCTTAGCATCACCAACAACACAAGTAATACAAGTAATGTTACTGCTTGTAATAGTTACACTTGGAGTGTGAATAATACCACTTACTCTAATTCTGGTGTGTATACGCATGTAAATGGTTGTCATACAGAAATACTCAACCTTACATTAAATTTTACAACCACCAATACGATTCCGTTAACGGTGTGCGACAGTTTTACTTGGAACTCAACGGGAATGACCTATACACAAAGTGGATACTATACCCATACGTCATTGAATGCAAATGGTTGTTTGCAAATAAACATATTAGATCTAACGGTAAATCATAGTTCTACCTTTGGTGGCGGTGGTGTATTTTGTGATTCATACACTTGGTCATGTAATAACATTACCTATACGCAATCAGGATTATATACTTGTTCATATCCAGATAATAATGGATGTACAGTAACTGAATGGTTAAGTCTAACAATCAATCATTCTACGGCAAGTATCCAAACCGAAACTGCCACAACAAGCTATACATGGGCATGTAATGGAATCACCTATACACAAAGTGGAACCTATACTTGTACATCATTAAATTCAAATGGTTGCACCCATACTACCACATTATATTTAACTATTTTAACTAACACATTTGGTTCTGAATCTGTTACTGCTTGCAATGAGTATACTTGGGCTTGTAATAATATGGTGTATAGCGTTTCAGGTACTTATACTTGTACGTATTTGTTGTTATCAGGTGCTACCCATACCCAAACTTTATATCTTACAATTAATCCTAACACTACTTCATCAAGTAATGTTCAAGCTTGTAATTCGTATACTTGGAATGGTGTAAATTATACAATTAGTGGCACCTATACCCATACGAGTATACAGGCATCAGGTTGTTTGCATACGGCTACATTATACTTAACTGTTCATCAAAGTACATCATCATCTGCTTCAATCACAGCATGTGATAGTTATATATGGAACGGTAGCAACTATACAGTAAGTGGAACGTATACAGCAACTAGTTTAAATGCGGCAGGATGTTTACTTACGGAAACCTTATACTTGAGCTTGTTACAAAGCACAAGTTCAAGTCAATCAGTTACTCAATGTGATACCTATACTTGGAATATGAATAATCAAACGTATACAAGCAGTGGTACCTATACACATACTTCGATGAATGTAGTGGGATGTATGCATACTGAAATCTTAAATTTAACTATCATTCAAAGTACAACAGTTACAAATAATATTACAGCTTGCGGAAATTATGTATGGCACGGAACAACTTATACGCAATCCGGTACTTATACTTTTGTGCAAGCATGTGTTACTGAAGTATTACAACTCACTATTCTAACAACCTCTACGTATTCAACATCAATAACGGCCAATGCTTGTTATGTTTGGAACTTAAATGGAGTCGCGTACAGTGTATCAGGAATGTATTCTCATACCATGATAAATGCAAGTGCCGGTTGTGCCGAAACTCATTATCTACATTTAACCATCGTGCCTGGTATTATATTAAAAGCGAAGGTGATGCTTGCTGGGCCATATGATATGAGCACAGGTTTGATGCATGATAGTTTACGTTTACAAGGAATCATTCCGCTTACTGAGCCCTATTCTGCTGCGCCCTATTCGATGCCGGCCATTAATAGCATAAGTGGCGAAATAATTAATCCAAGTTTATTTAGTGTTGTTGGAAATAATGCGATTGTAGATTGGGTGTTTGTTGAATTGAGAGACATTGTCACGCCATCAATGGTACTTGCCAATATACGGGCGCTTATACAACGTGATGGAGATATTGTAAATTATTTAGATGGTACATCTGAAGTATTTTTTCCGGGAGTGGTTGCCAACAATTATTTTGTATCTATCAAGCATCGTAACCATTTGGGTATTATGAGTTTAGCCTCAATTTATCTTTCTCCTTGCAGTTCAACATTGCTAGATATGACCACAAGCAGTCCGGTGGCAACTATGCAAGGGAATAATAGCCAAGCCCGAAAAGCAATCGGTTCTATCATGGCCATGTGGTCGGCTGATGCTAACCATAATAAAAATGTAAAGTATAATGGATTGAATAATGATAAAGATAAAATTATGACAGCCATTGGCGGACCTGGAAATATCAATACTACAGTGTATGGTTATAGAATGGAGGATGGTAATATGGATGGTAAGGTTCGATATAACGGAATAGATAATGATAGAGTTTTGATCATTAATAATGTTGGAATCAGTACACCAAATAATGTAATTTTTCAGCAAACCCCGAATTAGACTTCCCTTAGGCGACGAAGGAGCCTTAGGGAAGTCTATTCCGACAAAATCTGAAGCCATAGCTGAAGATTTTATTCGGGTTTTCGAAGCGATAAATCTTGACCTACGAAGGAGCCTTAGGGTGCCGAATAATAATAAGTAAAGGTAGCTGAAGCCTACACCTAAAAGTTTATCCCGAAAAAGTTGAAAGCCTAGCTAAAGAAATTATTGCATCGCGAATTCGGAGTACCAAAGACTGGATAACGAATTCTGAATTATACTATTAAAGTTTTTGTATTACCTCATTAACGGTTTTAATTATTTCATCATCACTTACCAATTTAGGTATAAATTTTTCACCGCAAATTGTTTCGTATAATTCGATATATCGTTCAGAAACAGATTGTACAAATTCATCGCTCATGGTAGGAATTGCTTGACCTTCTTTACCCATAAAATCATGGGCAATTAACCATTCCCGAACAAACTCTTTGGATAGTTGTAATTGAGGCTTTCCTTCTTTTTGGCGGTTGTCAAAATCATCAGCATAAAAATACCGAGAGCTATCAGGTGTATGCACTTCATCGATTAAATAAATGGTTGTACCTGATTTACCGAACTCGTATTTTGTATCTGCTAAAATGAGTCCACGTTCTCTGGCAATTTGCTTTCCGCGTTCAAATAGCTTTTTTGTATATTTTTCGAGTTGTTCATAATCTTCGCGTGAAACCAATCCTTGCCTTATAATTTCTTCGCGTGAAATATCTTCATCATGTCCTTCATGCGCTTTCGTACTTGGTGTAATTATGGGCTCAGGAAAAAAATCATTTTCTTTCATGTCTTCAGGAAGGGTAACGCCACAAAGAGTTCGTAAACCACTTTTGTAAGTTCGCCAAGCATGACCTGTTAAATTACCACGTATCACCATCTCTACCGGAAAAGTTTCACATTGAATGCCGATAGACACATTGGGCAAGGGTACACTTCGCAACCAATTAGGGACAATGTCATCGGTTTCTTTTAAAAAACGAGCTGCCATTTGGTTCAAAACTTGACCTTTAAATGGAATGGTTCGCGGTAGTATCACATCAAATGCAGAAATGCGATCACTCGCAATCATTACTAAGAAGTGATCATCAATGGTATAAACATCTCTTACTTTTCCGCGATAATAGTTCGTTTGATGACGAAAGGTCATGTGCATTTATTTTGGGCGCAAGATAGAAATAATCGTGAATTGAGTTTAGGAAATGAAGGATTAAATAATTAGAGAGAAATTAGTCTTCAGTAGTGAGGGGGGCAGTAGTTAGGAAATCCTTCTGACATCTGATTCCCGACATCTAACATCTCTTTGGGGCCCCGCCGAAAATTATGAGGTGACAACAAGAGCGTATTACCATGCCTATTTACTTTCGTGTTGATCTTAGTAATAGCTTGCTTTTTACCTACAATGCAACAGAAACTGGGCTCTTAGATATAAATTCAATCTAATTTATCAACATTGTTTACTTAGCACATTTTTCTGCTTAATTTCGCCGTTTAATGGAAACTGCTACAAAAGCTTTATTGCTATTAGAAGACGGCACTTTATTTGAAGGCAAAGCCTTTGGTGCCATAGGAACCGCTACTGGCGAAATTTGTTTTAATACCGGCATGACGGGTTATCAAGAAGTGTTTACAGACCCTTCGTATTACGGGCAAGTGTTAATTATGAATGCAGCGCACATAGGAAATTATGGCGCAAAGGATATCGATGTTGAAAGCGATACCGTGAAAATATCGGCTTTGGTTTGTAAAAATTTGTCGGAATCGTATTCCAGAACCATGGCAGATGAATCGCTGCAAGCCTATTTATTAAAGAATAAAATTGTTGCCATTCATCAAGTAGATACTCGTGCCTTGGTAGCACATGTTCGGAAATCGGGTGCTATGAATTGTATCATCAGTTCAGAAAATTTGGATATGAATGCACTTCGTAAACAATTAGCCGAAGTGCCTTCGATGGCAGGTTTAGAACTTTCATCTCAAGTTACTACAGTCGAGGCATATACTTTAGGTGACGAGAATTCAAGCAAGCGTATCGCCGTACTTGATTTTGGGGTGAAGCGAAATATTTTGCATTGCATGGTTGAGCGTGGTGCATATGTAAAAGTGTTTCCGGCAAAAACTAGTTTCGAAACTTGCGAAGCATTTAGTCCAAATGCCTATTTTATTTCAAACGGACCTGGCGATCCTGCCGTAATGCACTACGCCATAGACACGGTTAAACAAATTGTACAAAGCGGTAAACCCTTATTTGGAATTTGCTTAGGACATCAATTGTTAGCTTTAGCCAATGGCGCGAGTACTTATAAAATGCATCATGGACACAGAGGGTTAAACCATCCTGTTATGAATTTGCAGAATGGTAAAAGCGAAATCTCTACCCAAAATCATGGGTTTGCTGTTGATAAAGATTCGGTGCTTAAAAACCCTAATATCGAAATCACACACATCAATTTAAATGATGATACCTTAGAAGGAATTCGGATAAAAGATACCAAAGCCTTTTCGGTGCAATATCATCCAGAAGCAACGCCGGGTCCACATGATTCGCGTTATCTATTCGATGATTTTTTAGCGATGATTTAGTGCTTACAGTTTATCTTGTTAGTTGAAAGATAAAGTGCAAAACAAAATACCTATACTGTCAACTTTGCAGAATTTGTGGCAAGGATTGTAGCGAAAATCACCTCGACGTTTCGTTCGAGGTATTGCAGCGAAAAGCCTGTCTGCCACCCAAAATGAATTCATTTTTGTTAAGAATACACCCGTTTCAGCCTGCAATTATCTCCTTCTATCGCAAGAAAATTTCGGTTTAGCGTAAGGCATTTGCGATAAACAGCTGAAATACAGCGGTTTGTAAAATATTTGAAAATATTAAATGCATGGCATATTACTTGTATAAGTGCATGTATTTCAATACTTTTGCAGTGTAGGGAATTAAATTTTTTTATATGAAGAGGAAAATCAATGTCCTGACTTTGCTTATTCTGATGTATTCCATTGTGATTTGTTCGGTGTTCAAACGAGAAAATAGCTTGGCAGAGGTAAGTATGCAATTAAAACCCATACCTAAAATATCAAATCCCTCGGTTAGCGCTGGCGAAAGACAAATTAAGCATCACGTTATAAGTCCGGCCTTAGTTTCAAAACGAAACGCGAATTAGTCAATTAGTTGCTTAGTAACCCTATGCTCTCTTGTAATAATTTGTCTTTCAAAATAGGCACAACCCCTACTTCTTCGCAAACTAATCCACCGGCAAGATTTGAAATTTGTG
This sequence comes from Bacteroidota bacterium, assembly GCA_016706595.1. Lineage (GTDB taxonomy): Bacteria > Bacteroidota > Bacteroidia > Chitinophagales > Chitinophagaceae > OLB11. The sequence continues at coordinate 179,082 of JADJJH010000001.1, forward strand.
CCATGAGCGAAATGTCTTTTGTAATACAATAAACCATAGCTGCGGTAGCAATTACCGTATCACCGGCACCTGAAACGTCGGCAATATTTCGAATATGTGCTGGGAAAAGCTTGCATTCATTTTTACCTTGTACAAAAATGCCTTTTTCAGAGAGGGTTACTAAAGTAATTTGATGATGAAGTTTTTCATTCAGTGATTGATGTACTTTTTTCATCTCTGCTAAACTAATCTTATCAAGCTCAATATGCAATCCTTCACGAATTTCTTTAAGATTTGGCTTAAAGATGGTAGCGCCTGAATAAGCAAGAAAATTTATTTTTTTTGGATCCACTGCCGTTATGCATCCAAGATGTTGGCAATGTTCCATCATTCGATGGATGACATTCGCTTTCAAAACGCCTTTATTGTAATCTTCGAAAATAACAATGTCAGGCGCCTCAATTTGAATTGCACGCAAGCAAGTATCTATAAAATGATGTTCATCCTTTACCTCTAGTTCACTTTCAGTTTCTTCATCTAATCGAATCACATGCTGATTTTTGCAAATGATTCTACTTTTTGTGGTAGTTACTCTTGTTTTGCTTTGTAAAATTTTATCCGTTTCGATACCGGCTTCTTGTAATTGCTGAATAAGTTTTTTGCCATTGGCATCTTGTCCGATGACACTTAATAAAGAAACTTTTGCGCCAAGTGATTTGCAATTTAATGCAACATTGGCGGCACCTCCCGGGCGCGACTCTTTTTTGCTTACACTCACAATCGGTACCGGTGCTTCGGGCGAAATACGTTCGATATTGCCAAACCAATAATTATCGAGCATGGCATCACCAATAACAAATACTTTGAGCCTATTGAATTTTGTAAAAATCGACTTGATTTGCTTGGCACTAAGAGTTGAATTCATACGATAAACGTTTGCGTTCAAATGTAATACATTCATCGCTGCCGACTTTATTTTCGAAAATTTAATTTTTATGCCAGTAATTTTATTTCCCTTTTATCTTTGCGCACTTATGGCAACAGAACAAAATAAATTACAATCAATTATTTCGCATTGTAAAGAGTATGGATTCATTTTCCCAAGTAGTGAAATTTACGACGGATTGTCGGCTGTTTACGATTATGGACAGTGGGGCGTTGAGTTAAAGAAAAATGTAAAAGATGCTTGGTGGCGAAGCATGGTGTATATGCACGATAATATCGTAGGATTGGATTCAGCCATTTTTATGCATCCAACCATTTGGAAGGCAAGCGGACATGTTGATAATTTTAGTGATCCGATGATTGATAATAAAGATAGTAAAAAGCGTTATCGAGTAGATCATTTAATTGAAGCACATGCCGAAAAAGTGCGCGAAAATAATACTGAAGCCGCCGATGCAATTTTGGCTTTGATGGATGCTTTATTAAGCAAAGATGATTTTGCAGGTTTAAAACAATTGATTGAAGAACATAAAATGGTTTGTGCAGTAAGTGGCACGGGCAACTGGACGGAGGTTCGACAATTTAATTTAATGTTTGCTACACAACTTGGTTCTCTTGCTGAAGATTCTGATACCATCTATTTGCGACCAGAAACTGCCCAAGGAATTTTTGTAAATTTTTTAAATGTACAGAAATCAGGACGCATGAAAATTCCGTTTGGGATTGCACAAATTGGAAAGGCATTTAGAAATGAAATTGTTGCGCGCGGATTTATTTTCCGTATGCGTGAATTTGAACAAATGGAAATGCAATATTTTGTTCGCCCCGGCACTCAAAAAGAATGGTACGAAAAATGGAAAGCTACGCGTATGCAATGGCATCTTGATTTAGGTATTCCTGCTGAAAGATATCGTTTTCATGATCATGTGAAACTGGCACATTATGCCGATGCCGCTTGTGATATTGAATATGATTTTCCGATGGGTTTTAAAGAAGTGGAAGGAATACATTCACGAACCGATTTTGATTTAACCCAACATCAAACTTATAGCAAAAAAAAGCAAGTCTATTTTGATAATGATATCGATGAAGCTACCGGTAAACCTTTTGGAAACTATGTTCCGTATGTCATTGAAACCTCAATCGGTTTAGATAGAACCATTTTAATGTTATTATCTGAAGCTTATACTGAAGAAGATTTAAGTGTTGATGGGAAAGAGGATAGTAGGGTAGTATTGAAATTTCCGAACAAGATTGCGCCTATCAAATTAGCCATTTTGCCTTTAATGAAAAAAGATGGTTTAGCCGAAATTGCGCGTGAATTAATGAATGATTGTAGAGAACATTTCTTTTGTTTTTATGAAGAGAAGGATAGTATCGGTAAACGCTACCGAAGAATGGATGCATTAGGAACTCCGTTTTGTGTAACCATTGATCATCAAACAAAGGAAGATGGAACAGTTACTATTCGTTATCGCGATAGCATGCTACAAGAACGAGTGAGGATGAGTGACGTGAAGGATTTAGTGTTGAAATCTTTATAATTCACTAAAAAATGAATTCATAGTGTTTGTGATATCGGTGACTTTCTCATTTTTTATTTCTTATTAAAAGAAGATTCCAGAGGTAAAATTTTCTTTGAGGTAAAGTAACTTCTCTTTTCTCATTGTGATTCTTCACAAATTACTCTTTATTTGTAGGTGTAATGAAGTTAGTCGTACATATCATAATTCATTTGCTTTTTTCTTGTTGTATTTTTCATGCAAAGGCAAGTCATTGGCGTTTTCATCATTTCTCTGTGAATGATGGCCTTTCGCAAGGTAATGTAACTGCAATGGCAAGTGATTACTTAGGAGTGATGTGGATAGGTACTTGGGATGGGTTAAATGTGTATGATGGATTTAATAACACCATTTATACCGAGCAAACAAAAAGTAAGCATTCATTCAAAGGTAGTTTGGTGAACTCTATTCATGAGTCGAGCGAACAAGTGATGTATGTGGCTACTTCAAGTTGTTTAAATGAGTATCAACGTCATTCGAATAGTTTTAAATCGTATTCAGTGCTTCCACAGGCGCAAGACTATAGGGTGGTTGCAGAAGAACATGATGAATTAATTATTTCGATAGATCTAATACTTTGGACATTTCACAAAAAAAGTAAATCATTTAAAAAATGTAAAAATGAATATTCAAATCATTGGGATTCGTTTTTTAAATTGTCTAAAAGTGCTGTCAATCATTCTCAATATCTGTTTGCTAATTTGTATTCATTTATGACGAAAGATGCGAAGCGATTTATCAGCTTGACTCCATTTTTTGAGCAACATGTTTTGAATGATATACTTGTATACAATCAAACAATTTATTTGGCAACAGATGAAGGTTTATATGTTGTTGATGAACAAGCGACTCCTAAATTAATTTCCGATTCTATTAAAATCAAATGTTTGGCTAGGCACGAAAATAAATTGTTAGTTGGCAGTCAGACGAAAGGTTTGTTAGTATACAATGTAGCAACAAATTTAGTAAGCTTACGTTGTGCTTATGATGAACGTAATCGAAATAGTTTGTCGGGTGATTTTGTGCGTACAATTTTTATTGATCGAAAAGAAAATTTGTGGATTTCATGCTTAGGTAACGGTATCAATTATACCTCGCTAAGGCCGCAAGCCGTGCGAACCATTTTAGGTGGACTGGATTCCTTATTGCTTCAATCGAAAGATCGGTATATTAAAAATATATGCGAGGATGGGAATGGGTTATTATGGGTCGTTTCTCTTAGTGGAAATATCTATGTATTCGATTCAAATTATAAAATAGTAAAACGAATTCAACCTAAAGATATTGATGCACAACGGAAACCTAATTCGTTTCAACAAATATGGTATTTGCCTAAGTATGGCATGCATCTGCTTTCAGAACAAGGCTTATATGTTGAATCGAAACCTTTTTACTTTAGTAAGGTAGTTGGTGAAAATTTAGATGCTGCGCAAACTTATTTAAATAGTATGGCTGCATTCAATGATAGTACTTATTTGCTAAGTACAAGAAATGGCTTGTGTACTTATCATCCGGGGTTGAATGCAAGTATACATCCTGAAAATAGAATTGGTAAGGGAAGGGTAATACTATCAAATTATACTGATGCGAAGGGATATATTTATATCAATCCAATGTTTGCAGGCATCGAAATATATAAAATGGAAAAGGGGCGATTTGAATTCAAACATTCGATTCCGATTTCTTGTAATGTGAAGCATTATTTCGAAGATAAGGATACAATTTGGTTAGCTACAACAAAGGGGCTCATAAAATTATTAAATACCAATTTTACCTATATCATTTTAGATCAATCAGCAGGTTTTCCAAATCAATATGTGTATTGCTTTTTAAAAGATCCGAAGGTAAAAAGTACCTATTGGCTATCGAGCAATAAGGGTATATTTAAATTTAATTCGGTTACAAAAAGTATACAAGCATTAGGCATTGAAGAAGGATTAAATAGTTTGGAATTTAATACCCATTCATTTGCAAGCCGTAAAAATGGTGATTTGGTTTTTGGTAGCACCGATGGTTTGTGCATCATTAAACCTAATGAGTTGCAAGAAAATTTAACCTACGATGAAGTTACACTAAGTCATCTTAAAGTGCTTGGGGAAAGCAATGAGTTAAGCTATGATCCTTTCTCAAAAATGTATTCAATTCCTTATCAAAGAAATGGATTTTCGGCAAGCTTAATCAGCATTTCATATCCTGCCGAAAAAATGATTATACGTTACAAATTGCAAGGATTTGATAAAACCGTCTTGGAGAATAGTAACCCTGCAGAACTTCGCTATTCAAATTTACCCATAGGGAAATATCAATTACAAATTGAACAATTGAACAGTAGTGGGAAACTTACGTGGATAACTTTGGCTGAAATTGAAGTGTTAGCACCTTGGTATTTAAGTTGGTGGTCTTTTATTTTTTATGTGGGTATTGTTTTGAGCGGAATTTATTGGATTGTGAATTTGTTTCTTAAAAAGAGAATGCAAGAGAGGGAGGCAGATCAAAAAAGACAAGAGTTATTGTTGAAAGAGCGTGATCGTATCAGCGTTGATTTACATGATGATATAGGTTCAACTTTAAGTAGTGTTTCAATTTATAATGAATTAATTGCAAATCATATTCACACAAATCCCGGCGCAATTCCTAAACTATCTGAGCAAATAACCAAACAAATTCAAGAATTGATGTTACGCACAGAGGATATTATTTGGAGTTTGAAAATAGGAGGTGTTTTACATGAAAGCCTTAAAAAACGTGTCAAAGAATATGCAAGCGAGTTGCTTGAGTCTAAAAATATTTCAGTTGAAATTTCAATTGCCGAACAAGCAGAGGAATTACTACAGCAGCCCGAACAACGTCGTAGCGTTTTAATGATGATAAAAGAAACGATGAACAATTGCAGTAAGTATAGCCATGCATCTACCTTTACGTTACAGCTTGAAATCGAGCATAAAATTTTGAATCTATTGATGTACGACAATGGAATTGGGTTTGATATGGCTACAAATAGTTTTGGAGATGGTATTGCTAATATACGTGAAAGGTGTAAATCGATGCATGGGGAAATGAAGATTGAAAGCGCAAAGGGAAAAGGAACTCGAATTATATGTTCAATTCCTATAGCTATATTTAGCTAGAGGCGCAATGTAAATTATAAGCTTATTTTTGGCACATGATACATGTATTTATTTATGATGATAACGAAGCAAGATGTGAAAGCTTAATGGCGTTATTAGAACTTACCGAAAATATGCACTGTGTTGGTCATGCTTCTAATTGTTCGCATGTATTTGAAGATATGAAGGCGAGTTCACCTGATATTGTATTGATGGATATTGAAATGCCTGAAGTGGATGGAATTGAAGGGGTGAAGCAAATTAAAATGCATTATCCTAATATAAAAGTAATTATGCAAACGGTGTACGAAGATGAACAGAAAATTTTTGCCTGTTTGCAAAATGGTGCCGATGGATATATTTTAAAGAAAGCGTCTATTCATAGTATTATACAAAGTATAACGGAGGTTCATAATGGGGGTGCTTTTATGACGCCTAGCGTAGCCATGCAAGTGATGCGATTTTTCAGTAAGCCCAAATTGAGCGATACTAAACTTGAAAGTTTAACGGCACGTGAATTAGAGGTGCTGCATAAACTAGCCGATGGATTAAGTTATAAAATGATAGCCGATGGTTTAGGTATCAGTTATAGCACGGTAAATAATCATATAAAAAAAATATATGAGAAATTACAAGTTCATTCATTAGGCGAGGCGGTAGCCTATGCTTTGAGACATTCAGCAAGTAGATAATGTAATTGATGAGTGCACAAGAAATTATAGAATACTTTGTTTTAGGAGCAGCCACCATCACTTGTTTCTATCATGCTATTTTGTATGTACAACAACGCGACAAGTTTATTTTGTTATATGCGAATTATTTATTGTCACTTGCTATTTATCTTTTTTTTCGTCGCGTAACTGAATACGATTCTTTTGAATATTCAGATAATCGGTTCGCCTATGCCTTAGACTATCCCATTATATTATACATGCTGGTGAGTTATGTTTTGTTTATTTCTAAAGTATTAGATATAAATAATAATGCATTTGCATTAAAGCTTGCGGTGCAATTGTTTTATATTACAGCTTCGGTATTGTTGGTAATACATATTTATAAAGTACTGTTCACCAATGAATGTTATATAAGTCGAACATTTTTTTTAGTATCAAAATTATCATTATCAGCTTGTGCCTTTTTAGGATTGTTTGGCGCTTGGTATGCACGCAAAACCGTTTTTATACGAACCATTATTACCGGAGGTTTTGCTTATGCCATCTTTAGTTTGCTAACTATTTTTTCGGTATATTTTCAAGTACGGTTTTTGGGGTTATACCAATACCAGCTTTACTTTATTGGTTGTTTAATAGATATACTTATTTTTTCGTCTGCCCTTGGGTATCGTAACTATTTAAATCAAATCGAGAAAATTAACACACGAGAATTATTGGTAGCAGAAAGCGAAAAAACACAGGGATTGTTAGAAAAGCAACATCAACTTCTTATTGAAGAAAATGCCAGACAACAAAAGCTCATATCCATGCATAAGGCATTGCAAGATGAGGTAGGGGCTAGTCTTAGTAGTATTCACGTTTTTGCCGACTTATCACTACAATTATTAGATAAAAAACAAGATGCACGTGCGCACACACAAAAGGTAGTGATGCAAACGCAACAACTGATGGATAATATTGGAGATATCATTTGGCTCGCCAATATGGGTACAGCCGATAATATGCATGAACATTTTATAGCCCGTGTAAAAGACTATGGGCATGAAATTGTACAAGCTAATAATAAGTTATGTGAGTATAAAGTGAATGCCTATTTTTTAAGTTCAAAACTCAGCAAAGAATTCATGAAAGAGAATTTGATAATCATCAAAGAACGCATGAAACAATGTATTCAAGATTCGCAAGTGAAAGGACTCACCATTATTTTTGATTGCGATAAGTTGAAACCCTTCGTGACTATGGTTTGAGTAAATATTTAAGTAAAATATTCGAAACTCATGTAAATAGCTACATCTAGCTATTGTAAAATGTTAAATTATTTTTTTACTTTGGTGTTCAATCATGAAATAATCGATCTTCTTTACCTTGATACAAGTTATAAAATAACATAACCCTTCACAGCAGACAAACTTTTTCTGATAGCAGAAAGATTACCTTCAAATTACAATAAACAAACCCAAATGAAAAAAATATTATCCCTCATTTCGTTACTTTTTTTAGTTTATTTTTCAGAAGCACAAGCACCCATTGCTTATTACCCATTTTCTGGTAATGCTGGCGATTCAAGTGGGAGTGCCAACCATGGTACGGTAAATGGTGCCACCCTCACCACCGATCGTTTTGGTAATGCCAATAGTGCGTATGCTTTTGATGGGGTGGATGATGTAATCAGTACAACATCTTTGGCAACTAATCAAGCCACCAATTGGACAATGACTGCTTGGGTTAAGCCTGCTAATCTTACAAATAGTGATCGAATTATTGTGCAAAACGGTGGTGATGGCACAGGATTTCCTTGCAATGGATATTCTTTAGGGATGAATACCAATCAAATTTATGGTTATCACCCCTGTGTTGCTTTCATACAAGGAAATAGCACATTTCCTGTTGCCAATCAATGGTATCATATTGCCATGGTTAATGATGGCACTGTTACTAAGTTCTATATCAATGGGATTTTAGCCTCTGGCACATCAAGTACTACACCCATTATGCCAAACGGAATCCTTACCATTGGAAGTTCAAGTGGTATTCGCTTTTTTCAAGGTGCTATTGATGAAGTTAAGATATACAATTCTGCTTTAACTACTGCACAAATACAACAAAGTTTAGATCCCATTGCATTGCCAATTGCCGTTACCGCGGGAGGAACCAATGCAGGTTGTGGTAGCATTAATGCAAATAATATGAATGGAAGTTCTGCAACCGGCTTAGGATGTGGGGGTGGCGGTGCCGGATATTTTGGTGGATTTGGAGGAAACGGTTATTTAGGCGGCGGAGGTGGCGGCGCCGCTGGGTTTACAGCAGCAAATCGTAAAGGTGGTGATGGTGGAAGCGGATTCGTGTTAGTTTCCTATTTCAATACAAATAATGCCTATGTAAATTCAAGTGTTTATAATTCAGGAACTTCATTTGTGATTCCTGCAGGAATCGGTTCAGTCAAAGTATGGGCTATCGGCGCGGGCGGCGGCGGTGCAGGCGCTACATCAAGTGACGGAACATGTGGTGGCGGCGGCGGTGCAGGTGGTGTTGCTTTTAAAACCTTTTCTGTCAATGCAGGTGATATCATTTCTTACACTATTGGTGTAGGCGGTGCGGGCGGTGTTGATGCAAATGATGGACAAGCCGGTACCGCAACAACAGTTACCTTTAATGCTAATGTTGTAACGGGTAATGGCGGAAGCGGTGGTGCATATAATATTTTTATTGATGCAGCTGGTGGTACATTTTCTGGAGGCGATGGTGGTGCAAATGGTGGTAGCGGCAAAGGTGCAGCCGGCGATAACGGTGGTGGTGCAGGTGGCGGCATAGGTGGTGGATTGAATAATACAATCTCTTGTGCTGGTGGTGATGGTGCTAATAGCATAAATGTTGTAGGGCTTTTTGCTGCGGTTACCAATCAAATTGCTCCAGGTTTAATGAATAATAATGTAAAACTGAATGGTGCAAATGATTATATGTTGGTACCTCATAATGCGGTTTTTAATTCTACATCCGAAATTACGGTTGAGGCATGGGTATATCCTACATCATATCCTTCTCAGTATCCTGCCATAATTGCAAAGCATAATGCAAATTCATCTTTTGAATTAGATCTTAAAAATGATAACACCATTGAATGGGAATGCATGATAGACGGTGTTCAAAGAAACTTAAATGGAGGTACAATTACATTAAATCAATGGACGCATATTGCAGCGACTTACAATGGCAGTACAATGAAAATATTTAAGAATGGAATTGTGGTAGCTTCTTTTGCTGTAACTGGGGCTATTGGCACAAATTCCTTCCCTGTTGAAATAGGAAGTAGAAGCGGAGGAGGTGCTGTATTTGCAGGTAAAATGGATGAAGTAAGAGTATGGAATATCGCTCGTACTCAATCTCAAATTGTAAATGCTATGAATGCAGAATTACTTGGAAATGAAACAGGCCTCGTTGGCTATTGGGATATGAACCGAAACGGAGAAGGTGCCGGATTAATCGTCAACAATAAAGCAACGTTAACGGGTTCGTCATTAAATGCGATAACTTTTGGAACAGCAAATACTCCAATATTTTTGTCAACGTCAGGTAAGGTGTTGAAGCCCGGAAGTGGCAATGCGCTTACCTTTGATGGTGCAGATGATTTTGTAGAAATGCCCAATGTATTACATGGTCTCACACAAACCACGATTGAATTTTGGGTAAAAACAACAGAGAACAGAACATCAGGTTTGTTTTGGCAAAAGCCAACCTTAATTGGCAATGCTAATCCAAGCGCTCCCGATGGTGATTTTGGTATTACTACCAATAACGGAGAAATAGGAATTTGGAGTGGCTTATGTACTTGTGGCGATCAAAGTTTGCAAACTACAAAAGCCATCAATGACAATCAATGGCATCATGTAGCGGCAATTAATGATGCTACTACTATAAAACTATATGTAGATGGAATTGAACTTGGAAGCATACCAAGCACCGGTGGTATAGGGTTTAATGTAAATGGTCGCCCTTTATTTTTGGGTGCAAGTAATTCATGTTGTTCAGGTATCAACGCACATGCAGGAAGTATAGATGAAATTCGTTTTTGGAATATTGCTTTAACCGAAAATCAATTGCGAGAACGGATGTGTAGAAAAATTACAAGTAATGATACATTGTATGACAATTTACAAACCTATTTCAATGCTGATGAAAATTCGAACATTAATTTATTTGATGGTTCAGAAAACGGGAATCATAAAACATTACAAGGAGGTGTTGTTCGTGAAACAAGTGGCGCCCCAATTGGCAATACAAGCCTACACAATTATGTAAGTACGGGTTTTCCTGCAATTAATTTAAGTGTGAATGCACTAGATAATTTACATGTGACGTATACCGCAGGATCATATTCGGGCATAGCAGGCACTCATATTTATTCGGTAAATGAAAAGCCAAATTCAGAAAATGGAATAACCGTTCTTGGTGCAAATGATAACTATTTTGGTGTGTTTAATGCTAATCTTACCGCACCTCAATACACAGCAACCTATAATTATACAGGTAATGCGAATGTAAGCTCCAACCTCGAAAATTTTGTGAGTTTATATAAGCGTGATGATAATGCAAGTACGGCATGGACGAATAGCAATGCCACATTAAATACTGTTTCAAATACCTTAACTGTTACAGGTCAAAGTACAGAGTATATGTTGGGATTAAACTCTTCCAATCAAGTGTTAAAGCCGGGTAGTGGTAATGCAATTAGTTTTGATGGGGTAGATGATCATATTACAACCTCTGCATATTTGGTTCCTACCACAGGAGACTTTACGGTAGATTTTTGGGTAATCAACAGAAACAATGCAGGGTTTAGAGAATTTATTTCGCAAGGCTCATCTGGAAATGCTTTTTATATTGGTTTAGATGTATCAGGAACAGGCAACATGCGTTGTGGAGATCTGTGGCAAAATACGAATGCAATCCTTCCTTTGAACAAATGGACTCATGTGACTATGACAAAATTTGGATCGAATGCAACCCTCTATTTAAATGGAATTCAAGTAGCTACTAAAACCGGTTACTCAATAAGCGCCGCCGGAACAAATACTTTAATTGGTCGTCAATATGGCGGTATCACAGAGTTTCCGGATGCATCTTTAGATGAAATTCGTATTTGGAATTCGGCCCTCACGGAATCTCAAATTCGTGACCGTATGTGTCGAAAAATAACTTCTACAGATGCTTTATATGCAAACCTGGTAGCTTATTATAACTTTGATGAAAGTACCGGTAACACTACTTTTGATGGTAGTGTAATGAACAATAATGGTACCCTTGTCAATAATCCAACTCGTGTTTTAAGTGGTGCCGCTATTGGAAATACAAGTACGCATAATTATGTTACTACCGGTTTGCCTTCTGCAAATTTAAGCGCTAATGCGCAAGATAATTTAGCAGTTGCCTATACATCCGGAACCTATACAGGTACTGCCGCAACACAACTCTATGCAGTAACTGAAAAACCTAATTCAGAAATTGGTATCAATGCAATTAGTACAAACAATACATATTTTGGTGTGTTTAATGTGAACCTAAATTCTCCAAATTATTCAGCAACCTATAACTACACGGGTAGTACCGCTATTGATGGAACAAACGAAAATAATGTTGCCTTATACAAAAGAAACGACAATGGAATTACAACCTGGACTGATGCATTAGCAACATTGAATAGCAATGCAAATACATTGTCTGTAACCGGCCAAAATACCGAGTATATGTTAGGGCTAATTACGGTTACTCCTTTTTCTCCAACCAATGTATTGGTAAATGATGGAACAGCAACCTTTGCGACTACACCTAATGGTATGTTGCACGGACTTACCACCTTCACCGCTGAGACTTGGATTAAAACGACAGAGAATAAAACATCTTCCAATTTTTTCGATAAGCCTACTATCATTGGCAACGCACGAAGCAGTGTGAATGATGGTGATTTTGGTGTGTACACTTCGGGTGGAATTATTGGTTTTTGGTGTGGATTTGGTAATGAGAATTTTCTTACTACAACCACTTCCATCAACGATAATCAGTGGCATCATGTGGCTGTAGTTAGAGAGGCCACAAGTTTTAAACTTTTTGTAGATGGTATTCAATTAGGAAGTTTGCCATGCTCTTCAAGTATTGGTTTGCAAACTAATTTTGAGCCACTTTCCATTGGTGCATCCTCTGATTTTGCCTGGCCGGGAAGTAATGCGGTAAAAGTAAATTTCTTCCATCAAGGCGAATTTGCCGAAACTCGTTTTAGCAATACGGCACGTTATTCTTCTAATTTTATTCCTTCAAATAGCTTTACGACCGATGCAAGCACGGTAGCCTTATATCATTATGGAACGTGTCAGCGTGAACAATGTGTTGACGCCTCAGGAAATAATCATTTCTTACAAGGTCGTTTCTTATCGCCTACATGTGCTTCAGCACTGCCTTTCAATTCTGCCATAACCTATGATGGTATCAACCAAGGGGCTATTTTGCCGGCAAACCTTATGAATGGTCTCACTAATTTTACTATTGAAGGATGGATGAAAAGTACCGATGTTACTACAAGTCCAACAAGCGAAATGTGGCGAGCACCTTGGATCTTTGGTAAAGAAATGCCATCTGGAAATAGTGGCGATATCATGATCACCACCCAGGCTGGTTATCTAAATTTTTCTGAAGAATTTGTTGGTGGGCAAGGGTATACCGAGTCATTGACAAAATATTTTATTAGTGATAATCAATGGCATCATATAGCGGTAAGTGCCGATGGAATTTTTTGCCGATTTTTTGTTGATGGCATATTGCTAGGAAGTAAACCAGTAGATGCAGGTTTGCAAGTGAGTGCATCTGACCAATTCGTTTTGATGAATAGAGCGAACACAAATGAAAGTTCACATAGTGGCATGTTAGATGAAGTTCGTTTGAGTAATACGGCTCGTTATATCACAAACTTTATTCCGCCTACATCAATATTTACATCTGATGTAAATACGCTTGCACTGTATCATAGCGACGACTGCTCGAATGTTTCATTATTTGATTCATCGTCCAATAATAATCATGCAACATTTCAAAATATGATTATTAATTGTGGAGGTGGAATTATAAGTGCCAACCAAAGTAGTTGTTTTATTATCACACCCAATCCATTAATAGGCACACCTGCTTTTGGTAATGAACCTACTATTGTGTATCAATGGCAAGACAGTATAGTGGGTGGTATTTGGACCAATATTTCGGGTGCAACAAACGCCACTAGTTATGCACCACCCACATTAACTACGCCAACTTATTATCGTCGTTTGGCAACATTAAGCAGTAGTACATTAGCAAGCAATATCGTGTTCTTAGATATTCGTGGTGCTATTAGCCCAGCAATAATTCCAATTAATAGTTGGAATGTATATGCCTACAATGGCACCGATTTAAATTTAGGCGCAGGTACAACTTATCAGGGGTATTATACTGTAAGCGGTTTGGTTGTAAATTCCGAAAGTCTTTGGAATGCGAACGCAGCACCATCAACTGCACCGGGGTATAAAGGGTGTATAGTAAACCAAGCACCTTGGACAATAGCTGCCAAACGACAAGGCTTTACACCAGATAATTATATTTTAAATATCACTTCCGTTGACAATGGTGTGCGTGCCTACTTAGATGGCAATGAAATTTTTGCTGCCGGTGGGTTTGGGCCTTATCCAAATATTACCTTGGGCGCATTGAATGCCAATTCGGTTATTGAAGTTCGTGCTGAAAATTCAGGTGGTCCGGGTTACCTGAATTTTAATTTGCAAACTTCTGCTTTGCAAGGAGGTACTATAGGTTCTAATCAAACCAGCTGTGAGAGTTTTATGCCTGCGTTACTAACAAATAGTGCAATTGCTTTTGGTGGTTCATTACTCACAATGAGCTATCAGTGGCAAGAGAGTATGGATGATGTAAATTATACCGACATTGTCGGCGCAACATCGCTCAGCTATCAACCCGACTCTGTATTCGCTGATAAATATTTCAGACGAAAAGTAACCAATGCCAATAATGAAATGGCCTTTAGCAATGCCGTATTCATGGATATCAATGGACCGGTATTTTATGCGGATGCAGATGGCGATGGTTTTGGTGATATAAATAATACCATTCAAGCTTGTTCAGTACCCATGGGTTATGTGGTTAATAATACCGACTGTAACGATAATGACTCAATTCAAAAGCCGGGTCAAATTTGGTATCTCGATGCGGATAATGACGGATATAAAGCCTTCATCGCCACAATGACGCAGTGCACAAGACCCGTTAATCGTAAGGCATTTTCTGAACTACTTTCGAATCAAGGAGACTGTAATGACAATAACAATCATATCCATCCGGGAGCGCAATATCTAAACTTTACCGGAGCAAATAATTATGTATCGAATATTTGTAATCCTTTAATTGGTGACGCCTTTACCAATTTCCGTTACGAAGTTAATTACTTTAATATCTATAACGAAATGCCGGAAAACGGTGCGCCTCGTTTAAGTGTTGATCTTGGTCAAAATTTTATTGTGGAGGCAAATGATAAACGACTCAGTATGCAACAAGATGATGTCAATGATTTAAATACGATGGATGGTAAAAAATATTTTTTAATCGTGAATGGCATACAACCTGGAATACCCTTGCAAAGCTACGTGAGTCCACATCTACTTACCTGTGATTATTTAGGACCTTTTTTAAATGAACCTGAGGTGGTTAATTACCCTAATTTGTCTGTAGCGGCTAAGGATATATCGTTTAGTAATTATAATCCGGATGTTTCTACAACCATTACGGTGGAGGTTGTTGTGCAAAATAATTCTTCGTTTGACGCTATCAATATACCTGTACGCTTAGTGAATCAATTTGATACTACGCAATTCTTTCCAATTCAAACCATTCCATTCATTGCAAAGAATGATGTTGCTTCGGTTACTTGGACCATTACTACACCACCCATTTCCGCATTGTGCCCTATGAAAGTGATGGTGGATTATGGGAATACCTTAAACGAAACCAACGAAAATGATAATACAGCCATACGTGGATTTGTAAATGGTAATGGTTCTATTTCCGGAGGTATTGCAGTTACTTCATCGGTAACCCCTAAAACAGTATTGGTGGGTGCCGGAAATCCAGGGCAAGCAACGCTCACCGGTAATGCACAATACACAGGTCTCGCATTGGCGTTAAATAATGCTTCGGTACCGGGTGCCGAGGTTTTTTGCACGATTGTGGAAACCGGACAAACATTCCAAGGAACTACCGATGCAAATGGTGATTTCTCTATACCATTTGCCGTGCCTATTGGAGCAGGTACCTATCACATTAGTGGCACAGTATATGACTTTACCTGGGCAGGTGTTATGAACGCAAGCACCAATGATTTTACCGTGGTGCCTGCTTTAGGTCAACCTGACTTAGTGCCCATGGTAAGCTTCGAATCATCAAATCCATTGTTAGCCGGAAACAAAATAAAAGCGAAATATTATTCTTATAATTTTGGCTTCATTCCAACCACAGCTAATCACACCTGTAAATTAACCATCATTGGTCCTTCAGGCTATTTATTTGAAGACTCCACCCTCATTGCATCCCTAAACAATGGAACGGCATCAGCTGAAGTGTCGATAGAAACCCCTATATTAAATGCCATTGGCACTTACTTTGTTACCGTAACTACAGACCTAAATGATTCCATCATTGAATCCGGTGAATCAAATAATAGCATAACTATTCCAATTGAAGTTATACCTGAGCAAGTCGATTTAATTAGTGGTTCAGCGAGTGCATCCGGTGGTAATATAATTTGTAACAATCAGCTAACGGTTCAGACCTTTGTGAAGAATAATGGGAGTATTGCTACGAGTTCCGGTCATACAGCCCTCATGAATCTAAAACAAGGAAATACGGTTGTTGGTACCCAAACCTTTTTGGTTCCGGTACTTCAAAGCAAGGAAGAGCTAATTTTGACACACACGTTTACCATCCCATATTCACCTAATAGTTATGTTGTGGAAGTTACTGCGGATATCAACAATATCGTTTTGGAGAGTAATGAAACGAATAATACCATGGCTACAATATTAAATATTGATACCTGTAAAGCCGATTTGCAATTGGCCGATTTTTGTAACAAGGTAGAAATAGTTGCCACGAATAATAATTATACAGCGCCTGTTACCTTAAAGGCAATCATCACCAATAAGGGGTCGCATACCATAACGCAGCCGGTTAAAGTGCGGTTTACTTTTGACAATAATGCTTTCTTTGATTATATCCATAACTCGCCTATTGCACCATTGGATATCATCAATGTGTCTTTGCCTAATGTGACATTACCTGCTGGCGCAACTACCATGATAGTAGAAATAGATCCATTAAATACCATTGAAGAAATAACTAATTCAAATAATAATAGTGACGTTAAAAACTTAGGGTTAGATTTTGCGCCTTCGCTTGCGGGTTGTATTACCCCAATGAGCAATTTTATCGTTTATACAGGAGGTCTAGTGAACCTTCGTTCATCTATACGTTCTAATAACCTGTATGGAGTTGATTCGGTAAAAACTAGTTTCAGCATCTCAGGACCCGGCATCATCGGCATTCAGCATTTGGGATCGGTTTACCTTTATAATGTTTCCCCAACTTGTTTTTGCCCGCAGGTGGCCACCTTACCTACGGTCTATCTAATTTCTCAACCGGGCACTTATCAAATCTATATCAAATCTGATCCGGATAATGATATAGCGGAAAGTGATGAAACCAATAATGAATTGGTGATTTCATTGACCACGCAAGATGTACCCGATATGATGATGCACACGACCTTTATTAATCCAAGTAATTTGAACCCCGCAGCAGGGCAAGGTATCACTACACAAGTATCCTATAAAAATTTGGGTGTAGGTAATGTAGGCGATACTATGAAATTAAAACTGATGATTGATAATGTGGCCATTGATTCGGTAGTTAATGCAACGGGATTGCCAAGCAACGGCACCGCCACGTATGCTTTCAATACACCATGGTCGTCTGTTCAGCCGGGCGTACATTTAATCAAGGCCATTATTGATGATGGGAATGCAATTACAGAAAGTAATGAAACTAACAATATGGCTGTGCGTGCAATTATTGTTGGTGACGCAGCCAATATGTATTTCGATTCATTAGGGAGTTTAAATCTTTATCCTCAATTAGGCGATAGTGCCATCATTTATGCGGATATTGGAAATAATGGAACCTTGGGCTGTACTAGCTTATTAACCTTTTATTTCTTAAACGATTTCAACGATACTTTATTGATACGAAATTATACTATGAGTGTTGCGCCGAATGGTCATCAGATAATAACCTTTAAATGGAAAGTGATAGATGAAAAAACAGTAGTTGTCGCTAAACTAACGAATTCTACGGTACAAGAATTTGACTATGCGGATAATACAGCCACCTTTGCATTCGGTCAAATGAAATTGATTACAGAGGCTTTTCCGGCATGCAATCCCAATAATATAGGAAGTATAACAGCACATATTTTGGGTGGTAGTCCTCCGTTTACCTATGCTTGGAGCAACAATACTACAAGCGCAACGATGCAAGATGTTTCAGGAAATTATAGCGTAACGGTATTTGATCAATCTGGACAGCAAGTTAGTGGATCCGATAGTATACCGGTTTGCAATGGTTTTCTATTGCATGCAAAATGTATACTTCAAGGTTTTTATGATGGAAACGGAATCATGAATCCTGTACTTACCCAAAGTGGAATTATAAGTCCATTGGCTTTTACCGATACAGTTACTGTTAACTTACATAGCACAAGTTTCGGATTTCCTATGGTAGCGAGTAGTCAAGCGATACTACATACCAATGGAAGTATTGTTTGTGAATTACCAAGTAGTGAAATTGGAAATAATCGATATATAGTTATAAAGCATCGAAATAGTTTTGAGACATGGAGTGCAAATCCAATTACGATTTCAGCAATTACGAATTACGATTTTACGACGTCAGCCTCACAAGCCTTTGGAGATAATCAGGTTGAAGTAGAGAATGGCATTTGGGCAATGTTTACGGGCGATATTAACCAAGATGGGAATGCCGACTTATTAGATGCATCGATGCTTGAAGCAAGCATGGCTAATTTCGATTTTGGTTATTTTGTCACTGACTTGAATGGAGATGGGAATGTTGATTTATTAGATTCACCGGTATTGGAAGTGAATGTAAATAATTTTGTGTTTTCAAATCACCCATAGAGAAACAAATCCCGCACGTGCGGGAGAAGTTTCTCATGTCCCGATACATCGGGACCTAGGTTGGAATCTCAAATTTTGCGAGGCACGAGCGATAGTTTCTCATGTCCCGATACATCGGGACCTAGGTTGGAATCTCAAATTTTGCAAGGCACGAGCGATAGTTTCTCATGTCCCGATACATCGGGACCTAGGTCAGAGTCTCAAATTTTGCGAGGCACGAGCGATAGTTTCTCATGTCCTGATAGATCGGGACCTAGGTTGGAGTCTAAAATTTATCGAGGCACGAGCGATAGTTTCTCATGTCCCATTTTTTCAAGACTTAGAAAAGATGAATCATTTTATTGACTTGCGTTAAAAATTGATCAGAGACACTGTTAGATTCCTTGATGCCTTTAGTATTATATTATCTTTATAAATATTGCATGAGTTTATTTTTTCGATTCTATAGCTATATCTAGCTATTGTATACCTTTTAAATTAGGTTCACTTTTGTTCTACAATTAAAATCTATTTTATGCCAGAATCAAATATCAACAACGCAATCGATAGCCTACAAGCGGTTCGAAATGTAGGTTTCGAAAAATTTACTTCACGATTGATACAAGGTGTATTTTCAACAATCGTTGATTCATCAATCAAGCAAATGGAGGCTTATGCCTCTTTAGTAGCCACGGTTTCGAAATCGCTGAGCGAGTTTACTACCGAGGTATTAGGTGAGAATAATGCCAATGCCATAGTATTTATTAAAGAGGATTTAGGATTAACTATTCCAACTACAGCCAACCCAACACTCACATTAAACGAAGCGCAATTTGCAACGGTAACCAATACGTTGGCAAATATTACAGTAACTAATAAACTTATCACAGATGCTGCGAACTTAACCGCTTTAACGGGTACACCCAAAACATCAACAATTACATTAAACAAACTGCAAGCTTTTGTTGTTGAGTTACTTACTAAACAAGCGGAGGTAAAGTACAATATGCTTCGTACACTTATACAATTGGGTATGCAAAAAGTTGTGGTTGATAAGGGACATATAAAAACAAAACTCACGTTTTCTATAGACGCAAGTGAAAGAAATTCTTCTTCGTCGAGTTCGAACAACAGAACAAGTTCATTTAATATTTTTGGCGCAGGCGCCGGTGCGGCAATAGGCGGACAAGGCGCTGTTGGGGGAGGTGTTTTTGTACTTGATACAGATAGCAGTTTAAGTGTCAATGTTGTGAACGAACGTTCGTCGGCAGCTACCAATTTAAGTGCTGATATTATTGGAGAAGTCTTGATCCAATTCAGAACCGATTCATTTCCCATTGCAAATTTATAAGCCATGGAAATCGCAGAGTTAATATTATTACTTCGCAACGAAGTGCAACGCAGTTACGATTTAATTGAAGATAGTGTAAGTGATAATAACCATAGTGGTGTATATATCAATGTCGAAAAAATGGAGATTGATATACCCATACAAATGTCGGCTTCACAAAAAGAAATCAATGTCGATGATTTAAAGAAGAAATCATTTACGATACAAAAATTTGAATTGCCTTTTCACATTGAGGCCATGGATAAGCTAGCCAAATCAACCTATTTGAAATCGCTTAAAAGTGCAAAAATGTCGAGCAACTCAATTCAAATTGAAGTCGTGAATCAATCCGATAAAAAGGATAGCCAATTGCAAGCTTCTATGATTGGACGATTGCGATTGGTGTTGCAACCGGTTGTGAAATAATGGTCGGTCTAATAGTCTCCTGATGCTTCATCTTGATTGTATTAGAGTAACACACACACAATAAAACTAGCAAATTTTGATTTTCTGACGATGAAATTAAGAACAACTAAAAATCTATTAACAATGAAAAAAGTAAACACAAACTGCAACCTAAGCCCAAAAGGTATCATAGTGGCAAAGAATCAAAATGCATTTACATTCAAGAAGTCATCTCCAGCACTTTCTTTACTCAATGAAGCGGTGAGGTCAACTATTTTTGCCTTAAACATTCTATTGATGATGTTGCTTATCAGCACATTTACTGCCGAAAAACTAAATGCGCAGTGCACGAACACATCTCAGTTTGGAAGCGCAACAATTAACACAGGCGGAAGTATAGTTACGGTTAGTACCTGTAGTTTTGGAGGTGAATTCTCTCCCATTTCTGGTGCTGTTGCAGGTCAAACACTTCGATTTACAAGCAGCGTGTCAACCGATTTTATAACCATTCATTCAGGATCCTCAAATGGCCCTGTGGTTGCATTTGGAACTACACCCTTGGTTTTTGCCAATACATTTACCGGAACTTTATATGCACATTGGAATACCAGCGCTTCGTGCGGTTCTACGAGCATTTGTCGCACCACAACAGTACAATGTACATCATGCACTGCACCACCACCTGCTGACCCCTGCACAAGTATAACTAACATCAGTTCCTGCGGAGTAAGTGTTACATCTTCTTTATCCGGTTCGGGTAGTTACTCTCCGGGTAGTTGTGGTTTTTCCACTCCGGGCCAGGAAAAGATTTACACATTTACTCCTGCTACTACAGGAACTTATCAAATTCAAGTTACTGCTGCTTCCAGTGGATTTATCGATTATTTTTACAAGGCTGCTTCCGGTGGTTGCTCAGCAACAGGCTGGACTTGTATTGATGATATTAATTCAGCAGGCAACTATGGTTCCTTATCCCTTATTGGTGGAACACAGTATTATTTTATGTTAGATGCTGAAGCAACTGCGGCAAGTAGCCAAACTTTTAGTGTGGTTTGTGCTGGAACTGTATCCGATCCATGTTTAAATATTACTTCAATTAGTGCAGCTGGTGTAAACGTAACATCTACCACAAATGGC
Organism: Bacteroidota bacterium; assembly: GCA_016706595.1. GTDB lineage: Bacteria > Bacteroidota > Bacteroidia > Chitinophagales > Chitinophagaceae > OLB11. Next base: position 200,478 of record JADJJH010000001.1, read on the forward strand.
TCAGGTGCTTATCTTATACCAACAAGTTCATGTGGTTCGTCGCTTCCGGGGCAAGAAAAAATTTACTCGTTTACTCCGCTTGCATCAGGAAACTATCAAATTGATCTAACGGCTGCATCCGGCGGTAGTATGCACTATTTTTATAAAGCTGCATCCGATGGATGTTCAGGAACTGGCTGGACGTGTATTGGTTCTGCAAGCAGTCCAGCAGTTTTTGGTGCGTTATCACTTACAGCCGGAACGCAGTATTATATCATGACTGATGCTGTTGTAACTGCGGCCATGAGCCATACATTTAATATAAGTCTTGTTCCTGATCCTTGCACAAGCATTACAAATATTAGTGCTGCTGGTGTAAGCGTAACCTCTGCAACCACGGGCGCAGGGGCATACAACCCACCAACAACTTCATGCGGCTCTGTTACTCCGGGGATAGAAAAAATTTACACGTTTACTCCGCTTACATCAGGCTCTTATCAAATTGAAATAACTGCTGCATCTGGAACTCTGCATTATTTTTATAAGCTTGCGTCCGACGGATGTTCCGGAACCGGTTGGAATTGCCTCGGGTCTGTTAGCAGTCCAACAAATTTAGGTTCGATATTACTCACAGCCGGAACGCAGTATTATATTATGACTGATGCCGTTGTAACTACGAACACAAGCCATACATTTAATATGAATCTTGTTCCGGATCCATGCACAAACATTACAAACATTAGTTCCATTGGTGTCAGCGTAACCTCTGCTGCAACGGGCACAGGTTTTTATAATCCACCTGCAGCTTCTTGCGGATCCTCTGCTATAGGGCAAGAAAAAATTTACACGTTTACTCCGCTTATAACAGGAACCTATCAAATTGAGATAACTGCTGCATCAGGAAGTCTGGATTATTTTTTTAAGGCTACATCTGACGCATGTTCCGGAACCGGCTGGACTTGTATTGGTGCTGTAAGCAGTGCAACAAATTTGGGTTCGTTATTGCTAACAGCCGGAACGCAGTATTATATTATGACGGATGCAGCAGCAACTACGGCCACAAGCCATACATTTAATCTAAATCTTACTCCTGATCCTTGCACAAACATTACAAACATGAGTGCAGTTGGTGTTAGTGTAACATCTGCTACATCGGGCACAGGTATTTATGATCCCCCATCAACTTCATGTGGATCTGCCACTCCGGGGCAAGAAAAAATTTACTCGTTTACTCCGCTTACATCAGGAATCTATCAAATTCAGATTACTGCTGCATCAGGTAGTCTGCATTATTTTTATAAAGCAGCATCCGATGGGTGTTCAGGTACAGGCTGGACGTGTATTGGTTCTGCATTCAGCCAATCAATTTTTGGTTCATTATTACTAACAGCCGGAACGCAGTATTATATTATGACCGATGCAACTTCAACAAATGCCAGAAGCCATACATTTAATATGTATCTTGCTCCTGATCCTTGCGCAAGCATTACCAACATAAGTGCAGTTGGCGTTAGCGTAACCTCCGCTCAAACAAGCTCAGGTGCTTATAATCCCCCAACAACTTCATGCGGATCCGCCACTCCGGGCAAAGAAAAAATTTATACGTTTACACCGGTAATATCAGGCACCTATCAAATTCAGGTTACGGCTTCGTCAGGAATTCTGGATTATTTTTATAAAGCAGCATCCGATGGATGTTCCGGAATCGGCTGGACTTGTATTGGTTCTGCAAGCAGCCCATCAGTTTTCGGTTTGCTATCACTAACAGCCGGAACGCAGTATTATATTATGACCGATGCCGCAGCAACTACGGCCACAAGTCATACATTTAATCTAAATCTTGTTCCTGATCCTTGTGCAAGCATCTCAAACATAAGTGCAATTGGTATTAGCGTAACATCTGCTACAACGGGCATTGGCGCTTATAATCCCCCAACAACTTCATGCGGATCTGCCACTCCGGGGCAAGAAAAAATTTACACGTTTACTCCGGTGGTATCTGGATTCTATCAAATTCAGATTACTGCCGCATCAGGCGGTAGTATGCATTATTTTTATAAAGCAGCATCCGATGGGTGTTCCGCAACCGGCTGGTCTTGTATTGCTTCTGCAAGCAGTCCAACAAGTTTGGGTTTATTATTACTAACAGCAGGAACACAGTATTATATCATGACTGATGCAGTTGCAACTACGGCCACGAGCCAAACATTCAATATGAGTTTTATTCCTGATCCATGCACAAACATTACAAACATAAGTGCAATTGGTATTAGCGTAACATCTGCTGCAACGGGCACAGGGGCTTATGATCCACCAACAACATCATGTGGGTCTGCCACCCCGGGTCAAGAAAAAATATACACGTTTACACCGGTTACATCAGGAACGTATCAAATTCAAATTACTGCTGCATCGGGCGGAGCTCTACATTATTTTTATAAAGCTGCATCCGATGGATGTTCTGCAACCGGCTGGACGTGTATTGGTTCTGCAAGCTTCTCTACTATTTTTGGTTCGTTATCATTAATTGCTGGAACGCAGTATTATATTATGACGGATGCAACAGGGACTGCAGCCAGAAGCCATACATTTAATATGATTCCCGCTCCTGATCCTTGCCTAAGCATTTCAAACATTAGTGCAGTTGGAGTTAGCGTAACATCCGCAACAACTGGTGTAGGTGCTTATGATCCACCATCTACTTCTTGCGGTTCTAATACTCCTGGGAAAGAAAAAATTTACACATTTACACCGATTACATCAGGAACCTATCAAATTCAGATTACTGCCGCATCAGGCAGTATGGCTTATTTTTATAAAGATGCATCGGATGGATGTTCCAGCACAGGCTGGACGTGTATTGGTTCCGCAGCCAGCTCAAGCGTTTTTGGTTCGTTAGTGCTTGCATCCGGAACTCAATATTATATTATGACTGATGCAATTGGAACTAATTCCAGAAGCCATACATTTAATCTAAATCTTATTCCTGATCCTTGCGCAAGCATTACCAGCATTAGTGCAGCCGGTGTTAGCGTTACTTCCAATCATTTAGGTGCCGGAGCATATAATCCACCAACAACCTCTTGTGGATTTTCTACATCGGGGCAAGAAAACATTTACACGTTTACTCCGGTTTTATCAGGAATATATCAAATTGAAATTACTGCTGCATCCGGCGGAAGTCTGGCGTATTTTTATAAAACTGCTTCTGATGGATGTTCGGGAACCGGCTGGATGTGTATTGGTCCTTATGACCAGCCAACAGTTTTCGGTACTTTATTACTTGCGGCCGGAACACAATATTATATTATGACTGATGCAATAGGAACTGCAGCTAAGAGCCAAACATTCAATATTAAACTTGCGCCTGATCCTTGCACAAACATTACAAACATTAGTGCACCTGGTGTAAATGTAACATCTACTTCAACAGGCACAGGTATATATAATCTTGTTTCTGCTTCATGCGGTTCAGCTACACCAGGGCAGGAGAGCATTTACACTTTTACTCCGCCTACAACAGGAACATATCAAATTGATCTTAACGCTGAGTCGGGCGGAGGTATGCATTATTTTTATAAACTTGCGTCTGATGGATGTTCTGGAAGCGGTTGGACTTGTATTAATTCCGCTAGCTACCCAACAGTATTTGGTTCTTTATTACTTACTGCCGGAATTCAATATTATTTTATGACCGATGCAGTTGAAACTTATACCACAAGCCAAACCTTCAATATAAATCTAGTTCCTGACCCATGTGCAAGCATTACAACCATTAGCGCATGTGCTGTTAGCGTTACTTCTAATCACGTAGGTGCAGGGGCTTATAATCCGCCAACAACTTCATGTGGTTTTTTCACCCCAGGACAAGAAAATATTTACACGTTTACTCCATTCGCAACTGCAATTTACCAAATTCAAGTTACCGCTGTTTCAGGAGGCAATGTTGACTTTTTTTATAAAGTAGCTTCCGGTGGATGTTCTGAAAGTGGCTGGTCTTGTATTGACGATGTTTCAGCTCCTACAGCCTCGCTTGCCACACTCACGCTTATTGGTGGAACACCATATTATTTTATGCTTGATGCCGAAAGCACAACTGGCTCAAGTGTAACATGGAATATGATTTGCCCGTCATTAACCGATAATGATTATTGCTTTGGTGCAACTCCGGTTACTTGTGGTACTACCATATCAGCCACAACAGTTGGTAAAACAAGTGTTGGAGACTCACAAGGAGGTTCGTCTTGCTTAGGATACTCGGGAACTCCTGGCTTGTGGTATGTATTTCAAGGCAATGGGCAAGTGGTCACAGCTACAACTTGTGGAGGGCCTACAAACGATATGGAAATTAATGTATATAGTGGTTCATGTGGTAATTTAACTTGTGTTGGCTATAATGATGACGATGGTTTAGCTTGCCCTTCCTATGGTCTTGCTGCAACAGTTAAATTTTTATCTGTCATTGGAGTAGATTATTATATCCTGGTTAATACATTTAATAATGCGACTGGTTTACCCTTTACTTTAAGTTTAGGTTGTGAACCCTATGCACCTTGTATAAACGCTCCAAATTTAACATGTGGTGTGTCTCAAGCTGTATCTTTTGCAACAGGTGTTGGCTTATTCAATCCGGTGACTGCTTCCTGTGGATTTGCAGATCAAGGACTTGAAAAGATATACACATTCACACCAACCGTATCAGGGTTTTATCAGATTTCTCAAACGAGCCAAGGTTCTATAAGTTACTACTTTAAAGAAACAGCAAACGGCTGTTCGGCAACCGGGTGGACTTGTATTGAACATTTGAATGGTGCTGCCATAACCAATACATCAGCATTTAATCTTGTTGCAGGCACTCCGTATTATATCATGCTGAAAAACGGGAATGCAGCAGGGCAGTATTTAACCTTTAGTCTTGTTTGTCCTGTTGGTTCTGCTCCGGCAAATGATTTGTGCTCAGCAGCTGTGTCGGTTGTATGTGGTACTTCAATAGCGGGCACAACGGTAAATGCCACCAGCGTAAATGAAACTGCACTTTCGCCATGTGGTGTTTCCATTAATACACCTGGTGTTTGGTATGTTTTTGCCGGAAATGGACAACAGATTACAGTTTCCACTTGCAGCGCACAAACAGGTGATTCAAAAATAAGCGTGTTTACCGGTTCCTGCGGATCATTCACATGTGAGGGTGGTAATGATGATGCTGCCCCGGTTTGTGGTACAAATGGCTTTGCGTCTTCATATAGTTTTTTAGCCTCCACGGGTGTCAACTATTATATTTTAGTTCATGGCAATTCGGGTACATTAAATTTTAATTTGAGTGTAACTTGTTTAAACCTGTGTACCACTCCATTAAATGATCATTGTGCAGGCGCCCAAACATTAGCAATCGAAAGCGGAGTAAATTGTAATGCATCCGTAACAGGGGATAATTCATGCAATACTGCAGCATCGTTTAATCCAACTTGTGATGCCGGTTCTATTATAAATGATAACTGGTATACTTTTTCTACAGGTAATTGCACAAGCAATCTTACTATAAATTTATCAGCAGTTACGGCAGTTGGTTTGCGTGCTGTAATTTATTCCGGAACATGTGGGGCACTCACTGAAGTTAGTTGTCACAATCTTATCTCCGGGCCAATTACACTTACCGGCATTACTGCAAATACAACTTACTATTTACAGGTTTATACTACCCATACTACACCGGGCGCTTATTCAGTGTGTGTAAATCAAAATGATGTAACACCACCAACAATTATATGCACAGCTCCAGTTACTATTAATGCCACACTTGGACTTTGTACCGGAACTACTAACCTCACTGCACCAACTATGTCAGATAATTGTGCAGGTGCCTTATTTTGGAGTGCTTCTTTCTCGGGCAATTCTGCAGGTAATCCAAGTAGTATAAATGGTTTAAGTGATGGTGTAAATTCTTCAAGTGTAAACTTTAATGTAGGCACTACAACTGTAACGTTAGCTGCCACCGACTTAAGCGGCAATACCGCAACTTGTAGCTTTACGGTTACGGTAAATGATACCGAGCTTCCAACCATAGTATGCAATGCACCCATAACAGTAAGTAATGATATTGGCGCATGTGGCGCAGTAGTAAATTACACCATTACCAGCAATGATAATTGTACATACACTACCACGCAAACATCAGGTTTAGCGAGTGGAGCAAGCTTCCCGATAGGAACCACAACAAATAGCTTTATAGTAACAGATGCAAGTGGCAATACAGCAACGTGCAGCTTTACAGTAACGGTGAACGATACTGAAGCACCAACAATCACATGCAATGCCAACATCACTACAAGTAATGATAACGGAGTATGTGGTGCAGCGGTAAGCTATACAGTAACAAGTACTGATAATTGCCCTGGACAAACAATTGCACAAACATCAGGTTTAGCGAGTGGTTCAACTTTCCCGATAGGCACCACCACGAATATCTTTATGGTGACAGACGCATCAGGCAATACAGCAACTTGCAGCTTTACAGTAACGGTGAACGATACTGAAGCGCCAAGCATTACATGCAATGCCAACATCACTACAACAAATGATAATGGTGTTTGTGGAGCAGTAGTAAACTATACAGTTACAAGCAATGATAATTGTGCAGGACAAACGATAGCGCAAACAGCAGGTTTAACAAGCGGTTCAGTCTTCCCGATAGGGACAACGACTAACAGCTTCACGGTAACCGATGCATCAGGCAATACGGCCACTTGCAGCTTTACGGTAACGGTAAACGATACTGAAGCGCCAACGATAAATTGTCCTGCTAATATTGAAACTTGTGATCCATTAGTAACGTATACGGTAACGGCTAATGATAATTGTGGTTCACCAACGATTACCTATTCACAAGCATCAGGAACGATGTTTGCGATAGGCACCACAATGGTAACAGCGACTGCAACCGATATACATGGTAATGTAAATTCATGTACGTTTAGTGTATTGGTTAAACCAACATCAGCTACCTCATCAAGTGAAGATGTATGTGATGAGTATATATGGGTAGAGAACAATAATACCGTATACAATACAAGTGGAATGTATAGTCAAACCTTTACGAATATGTATGGCTGTGATTCGGTACATACCTTGAACTTAATTGTTCGCCATAGTACAAGCTCAGTTGAGAATGTAACAGCGGCAAATAGTTATACATGGTTAGCTGCTACACTTACCTATACTACAGCTGGCACGTATACACATACCTTAACGAATGCTGTAGGTTGTGATAGTTCACTTACCTTACATTTATCGATATTAACGATAGTTGCAGATAGAGATGCGAACATCTCATGTAATGGTAGCAATGATGGTACAGGTCAAGCAACTGCCATAGGCGGTACCGGTAATTTTGTGTATGATATTGATGGCGGAACAAGCTTCATCAATACGACAGGTTACTTCCAAAATTTAAGTGCAGGTATCCATACGATATGTGCGATGGAACTTCCATCGAATGTAGTGGTATGTGATACGTTTGTGATTACCGAACCAACACCGATAGTGATTGTACTTACGGTTGATTCAACAGTATCGTGCTTAGGTAATGATGGAGGTATTAGCGCCAGTATTACGGGTGGTGTAACGATCAATCAACCTTATTTAACTACATGGAGTAGTGGTGCACCTGGTATGTACGATACTTATGTTACTGGATTAACGCAGGGAACTTATACTGTAAGTGTAAAGGATGATAATAATTGTCAAAATACAAGCAGCATAACTTTAGGATTAACAACACCACTGAGTGTAAGTGCAACGCAAACAATCATAAGTTGTTATGGTGGAAGCAGCGTAATTACACCTATAACCAATGGTGGAACAGGAGCATCTACCACTAGTATCAGTGGAGGAAGCTTTATGGTTGGTGCAGGAACTTATACAGTTTCTGCTATAGATAGTAAAGGTTGCACGGCAACTACGGAAATATTTATAACACAACCAGCATTAATAGAAAATGCTCATAGTGTAGTTGTATGTGAAAGTTATACATGGATAGAAAATGGAAATACAACATATACCCAAAGTGGAACATACACACAAACCTATACAACAGTAAATGGTTGTGACTCAATACATACGTTATACTTATTAATTCAACAGGGTGCAAGTTCCACTACCACTACCACTATATCCCAATTTGGTTGTTATACTTGGCCAGTGAATAATGTCACCTATACAGTATCTGGCAGCTATACATTAACGTATTCAAATGCAACAGGGTGTGATAGCACTTCAACACTAAATCTTACAATTACTCCGGGTGTTTATTTACAATCAAAAGTATTTTTGTCGGCTTGTTATGTAGTTGCCGATGGCTTGATGCATGATAGTTTGCGCTTACAAGGTATAGTGCCAAACTTAGAACCTTATAGTGCATTTCCTTATAATAAACCGGCCTTGGGAGGTCTAGCCGGAGAAGTAGTAAGCAATACGATTTTATCCATCACCGGACCAGATGCGATTGTGGATTGGATATTCTTAGAGTTACGCAGTGCAAGTAATCCTTCTATGGTGGTAGAAACGAAGCGCGCTTTATTACAACGTGATGGAGATATCGTAAGTCATATTGATGGCGTATCACCAGTCTACTTTCCTGCTTCTGCGAATGATGATTATTACGTAAGTGTAAAACATAGAAATCATATAGGTGTGATGACAAGTGCTGCATTAAGTTTGCGTGGATGTACTACAACGAGTATCGACTTCACGTCTTCATTACCAGTTTATACCAATGGAGGCATTGCAAACTCGCCACGCAAATTAATGGCTGGTGTGCAAACTTTATGGAGTTCGGATGCCAACAATAATAAGAACTCGAAGTATAATGGATTGAGTAATGATAAGGACAAAGTATTAGAAAGCGTAGGAGGTCCCGGCTTAATAAATTCTACGGTTTATGGATACCGAGCTGAAGATGTGAATATGGATGGTAAAGTACGATACAATGGATTCGATAATGATAGAAATGTGATTGTGATAACCGTGGGTATTAGCACACCGAATAATATGATTAAGCAGCATACTCCGAATTAGACTAGCCTTAGGCGACACAAAGCGAGCCTTAGGCTAGTCTATCCCGAGAGAAGTTCAGCCACAAGATGAACTTCGATTCGGGATACAGGAAGTGAGCATAATTTTGTTCGACGTATGAGCCTTTCCCGAATCAAAGATCAGTCCTCAGCTGAGCTTAGATTAGGGATTTCGAAGAGAATGATTGATAACAACAAATGAGCCATTAATTAATGTTTGACAAGAAAGCGTCTACTAATTTCTGCCCCATGCCAATTTATATTTAGCGGTATCTATTCAAAATAACATAGCCTCCGACTGTTATTATTTTAAATGAACGTGTAATCAACTTAGCATCAAATTAGCACATAAACTTATTAGCACATTGGCATATTCTCCTATTATCTCATTGCCTATAGCTATATCTAGCTATTGCACACAATTTAATTACTTAACACTTTTACATCATTAAAATTAAACACATGAAAACAATTCTTTTTTCTCTTTTAGTATTTGGTACTATATCGGTACAAGCTACTATTCGTACTGTAAATAATAATCCAGCAGGTCTTGCTCAATTCAGTAATCTTCAATCTGCAATTAATGCATCTGCCAGTGGAGATAGTATTTATGTCCATGGTAGTGTGAGTAATTATGGATCTGCCGAAATAACAGATAAGAAATTAACGATAATTGGACCGGGTATAAGTCCGGATAAAACAACATCAGTGACGGCCATGGTTAGCTTCATTGGGCTCTATAATATGAGCACATACAATTGCAACGGATCAACGTTTATTGGTCTACACATCACCTCGGAATTAAGAATCAGTTGGGATGGTTCGTATAGCGCGGGATTTCCGGTAAGTGGGGTAAAGGTAATTCGCAACAAATTTACGGATGCCGGTCTGAGTTTGCTCCTAGGATACCCTTATGGAAATCCACATATGTATGATTTCTATGTAGAGGGGAACTATTTTGAAAACAGCGGATTGACAGGCGTTTCCGGTGGGTTTTATACAAACTGCACAGTTATCAATAATGTATTTACTCGAAATGCCTCACAATGGTACAGCAGATTTATAGGGGGGCTAAACAACTGCACCAATGTGGTAATAGATCATAACTTATTTTACTCAGCTGCTACTGCTAATCGGATTGTATTTTGGGATGCGGCAAACAATTTAACGATCAAAAATAATATTTTTGTGAATGTCGATAACCGACATACCGACCAGAATAACAACACAAATATTACCAATTGTTCATTTCAGAATAATCTCACTTATAACTGTGTCGATAATACACCGTGGACATTTAGTTCAAATATCAACTTAGGCGGAAATATCAGCAATACCGATCCTCAGATGGGTTCGCAGGCTGCGATAGTTGCTGGCATAACCAATCCTTTACTCGATTTTAGTATTGCTTCCGGTCCGGCTAATAACGCAGGAACCGATAGTAAGGACTTAGGAGTCCTTTTCGATGAAACCACTACCATGAATTGGGCTTATGGCCGCAATAGTCGTTTGCCTTATATACATTCATTAAATGTACTTAATAGCAATGTACCTGCCGGTGGAATATTGAATGTGCAAGTGAATGCAAGGAAAGCGAAATAAGAAATATCTTTTTTAACCTCAAATACAATGTGAAATGAAGAAGATATTTTTAATGATTATTTGCATGCAATTGCATATTGCCTTGATAAAAGCACAGGTTGTAAATGATGAACCATGTAGTGCAATTCAAATTATTCCAAAGCTAATAAATGATACTTTATATACAGAGGCAGACACCATACAGCTTGAAAATCAACTTAGTTCAGGCAATCCTATTTTAAAAAAATGGTATAAGTTTACAGCAACATCAATTTCGCATAGCGTATTAGTAAAAAGATTAGCATTTACAAGTCCACTTTCTAGAATTAAATTACAAGTCTACCATCAAAATAATTGCGGAATAGTAGATACGATGCAAGTTACTTTTTCAGGTTGGAAGGATGGTTCCTATCACGAGCCAATCGGTTTAGGTGAAAATTTAATTGTCGGAGATGTCTATTATTTTAGTTTTTCAAATGAGTATCTAAGTTCTTACCCATCACCAATTCCAACTACTGAAGATATTTTGTTTTATGGCATTTATGCAATGTCAAATGATCATATGGATGGTGCATTAACTATGCAGCATTGTCAATCCTATATTTCAAATAGTTTTTTTTCAAATGAAAGTTTAGCAAATTCTTGTAAACCTGATTTATGGTACAAATTTATTGCCTTATCTGATACGGCTGATATATATCTAAAACATGGGATTCCATTAGCTACTGTTACAATTAAGCTATTTAGAAAAATCTCAAATTCAAATTATGTTGATGTTACTTCTTGTATCTCCTCTACATTAGGAAATCAGGTTAGAGTACTAGTTGATAGTTTATTGACAGGAAGTGAGTACTATGTATCGATTGGCTCTAACATTCAATTTAATTCAGATTATTCAAGGTTCTCAATAAGGTATGGAGCATTAAAGCCGAGTTTAAGTATAACAACCACAGGGCCAACAAGTATTTGTGAAAAACCAAGTGGAATTAGTGGAAATTTTCTAGCATCTCCGGTAAATGGGGGTTCTAGTCCAACCTTTTTCTGGTATAGGGCAAATCAAATTAATCCATTGACAACAACCTTAAATAATCCTGTTACGCTATATGATTTACAAATTGGGGATTCTATTTATTGTGTATTGAAAAGTAGCGATTCTTGTTATAGTATTCCAGATACAAGCAATGCAATTATTGTTTCATCAACAACACAAGCGTCAAAATGGTATTTTGACAGCGATCAAGATGGATATGGTACTTCTTCATTTCAATATGCATGTATACAACCATCTTTATTTTATGCATTGGATAGTGGTGATTGTGCACCTACTAATCCCTTAATTCATCAAGAATTTCCATTTTATCTCGACAACGATGGCGACACCTACGGCAACGGTAATCTAATTTTAGTCTGCGCTCAAAATGCTACAACTCCTCCAATAGGTTATGGAATAAACTTTGGAGACTGCGACGATAATGATTCTTTTATTCATCAAGAATTCCCTTTCTATCTTGATAACGATGGCGATAACTATGGTAACGGAAATTTAATTTTGTTATGTGCCCAAAATGCCACAACACCACCATTAGGTTATGGATTAAATTTTGGAGATTGCGACGATACGAATCCTCTTCTTCATCAACTCTTTCCTTTCTATCTCGATGCAGATGGTGACGCCTACGGTGATACAACACAACTTTTAATGTATTGCGCACTAAACGCAAATGATGCACCAACAGGCTATGTAAAAAATGGATCAGATTGTAACGACAATAATCCATTCATTTATCCGGGTACCATTGATAAGGCTGAATATTTTATTGATTCAGATCCCGGTGTAGGTCAAGCAACTGCAATCTCAATTAATCCAACAAATGCCGATACCTTGGCATTCATTAGCGGTTTAAGTATACCTATATTATCGATTGGAAATCATCTCATTGCAATTCGAACACATACTTGTAATCAAAAATGGAGTTTGTTTGAACAACGTGGTTTTCAAGTTACATCATTTGATATACAAACAGGACCCATTGTTACCGGCGAATATTTTATCGACACCGACCCGGGCTTAGGAAATGGTTTAGCATTTTCATTATTGCCATCCGATTCCGTCGATCAATTGTTTTCACTTGCTATTCCTTCCACAATACCTCCGGGTACTCATGCTATGGGTGTTAGGTTTAAAGATAGTATCGGCAATTGGGGGCTATTCGAAGCAAGTTTTATCAACGTGTTACCTCCTCCAGTACCATCTCATCAAATTATCGCTGCCGAATATTTTATCGATACGGATCCTGGTATTGGAAATGCCATTGCATTAAGTGTTATGCCTTCCGATACTTTATTGCAAACATTTGCCATTCCTGTACCAAGTAATTTACAAGATGGGCATCATCTCATTTCCATTCGTGTTAAAAATAGTATCAACGAATGGAGTTTATTCGATAACCGTACTTTTTATGTAAGCAAATTCGACTCAATATATAATCCAATTGTAGCCGCCGAATATTTTATTGATACTGACCCGGGTATCGGAAATGCCACAGCAATAAGTGTGGTTCCTGCAGATACTATCCTTCAAAATTTTGCCATCACTGTAACGAACACATTAGCTTTTGGCAATCATTCCATGAATGTGCGTGTCATGACGCTCGATAGTGTGTGGAGTTTGCATGAATCAAAAATATTTAATATTAAAGAGCCTCCAACAATGTTGCCGGGTAGTGGAAATGCCATCACATTAGATGGTGTAAATGATTACATTCAATTGCCACCAATCTTACATGGCGCATCGCAGTTTACTATCGACTTCTGGATAAAAACAACAGAGAATGGAAGCAGTGGAACATATTGGCAAAAACCTACAATTATCGGTAATGCAAACCCAAGTGCCCCTGATGGAGATTTTGGGATAACCACTCATAATGGTCAATTAGGCGTATGGAGTGGGATGTGTTGTGGCGATCAGGCCTTACAAACAACAATGGCAATAAATGATAATCAATGGCATCATATAGCGGCTGTAAACAATGGAAGTATTTTAGTACTTTATGTTGATGGGGTTTTGTTGCCGGGTAGTATACCAACAAATAATGGTGGCATTGAAAACATAACTCGTCCTTGGCGTATCGGCATGAACAATTCTTGTTGCAGTGGAGGCTCGCCTCATGCAGGTACAGTGGATGAGTTTAGATTTTGGAATACGGCCTTGAGCGAAACCCAACTTCGTGAACGTATGTGTCGAAAAATTACTGATAGCGATTCATTGTATAGTAACATGTCTGCATACTTTAATTTTGATGAACAAGGTTTGCTAAATGCAATTGATGGTAGTAGTAATTCAAATAGCCCTACTTTACAAAACGGGGCTTCAAGAATATTAAGTGGTGCGCCTATCGGAAATGTGAGTGCCTATGCTTATTCTGGAAATACAAGTTCAGTAGGCTTGTCGCACCCAACACGCGGCGATCAAATCACAGCAAATATCACGAGTGGTTCTGCCAGCGGATTGCAAGTGTATTGTGTTACAGAACGTCCAAATACTTTAACAGGAATTGATACCCTATTAAGTAATGATGCCTACTATGGCGTGTTTGCTGTAAATGGAAATTTAGCACAAGTAAATACAATGTATAATTATACCGGTGTGCCAAATATTACGAATGAGGGCTTATTGAATTTGTATCAACGAAATGCAAATGATAGTCTTAGCTGGACGAATAGCAGCGCAAGTTTAAATACAATTAATAATACACTTAGTACTTCTACTCTTTATCGAAATGAATTTATGTTAGGTATCATTCAACCTACTTATATTACCTTTAATTTAAAAGCTTACTTAGAAGGGTACTACTTAGGTAATGGAGTTATGGCTTCTGTTTTATTCAATCAAGGTGAGCCCAATTTAATTTCGCAAACCGATACGGTAGATATAATATTGCACAATTCAATTTCTCCTTATGCGATAGAATATTCTACAAAAGGCGTTTTAGATACCGATGGAAATGCAAGTTTTATTTTACCGGCATCGGTTCAAGGCAATTCGTATTATATCACATTAAAACATCGAAATAGTTTTGAAACATGGAGCGCAAACCCAATCACGATGTCGGCAATTACGAATTACAATTTTACGACGTCAGCGTCACAAGCTTATGGTGATAATTTAGTTGAAGTGGATCCAGGTATCTTTGCGATATATTGTGGCGATATCAACCAAGATCAAAATGCAGATTTGCTCGACGCAAGCTTATTAGAAACCAGTATTGCCAATTTTGATTTCGGATATTTTGCCACCGATATAAATGGTGATGGTAATGTTGATTTGTTAGATAGCCCGATGTTGGAAGTGAATATGAATGGGTTCATTTTCTCAAATTATCCATAACAAGTATACGTTAGCTGATCCTAGTAAGATTCAGTTTTAAACTGTCCTCTAACGGTTTTCAGTGATACAGAAATAATGGTTCTCCGTGATTGATATATTGATTAAGCAACATCATTTTTGCATTCGGTATCTCAAAGGTGGTGCGGCCTTATGAACTCAAGTAAAGTTATAGGTCCGTATGCTTAGATGTACTGTCTAAATTTTTATCTTTAGGCAATGTATTTCGCTTTCTAACTATCGAATCAAATTCAATTCATGAAGTATCTCTTTTTCCTTTTCTTAATACTCCCGGTATTTATTTTCGGACAAAATGCCCGGCAGTCTAGCATAGATTCCATTCAACAACTCATCTCAAAAGCGAAGAAGGATACCAATAAAGCCATATTGCTTGATAAGCTGGCTTTATTTTATTTTGATGAAAATCCGGATAAGGCTTTACAATATGAAGAACAAAGCTTGAATCTTGCGAAAGAACTTAAATGGGAACAAGGCATGGCCGATGCCTATTGCGACATAGGGAATTGTTATACAACCAAATTCAATATTGAGAAGGCTATAGCGAACTATTTGAAAGGTATAGAAATATTTAAAAGACTGAATGATAAAAAGCGGATTGCAAAAACCTATACGAATATGGGTATCATTTATCAGAATGAAAATCAATTGTCGCTTTCATTGGAGTATTATTTTAAAGCACTGGGTTTAGCTGAAGAATTGAAAGATAGTAATATGATTGCTTTTGGGCATGCCAATATTGGTAGCCTATATCAAATTACAGGTGATTTTAAAAAAGCGATTTATTACGACTCCATTTCCCTTCATTACTTTACGCGTTTAAAAAATGAAGAAGAAATAGCAGGTAATTGGGTAGGCATCGGAAATGCCCATAAGAGTTTGGGTAACTTAAATAAAGCCTTGGAAGCAATGTTGAAGGCTTTGAAAATTTATAATGAAACCAATAATGCATTTGGGAAAGCATTGAGCCTCACAAATATCGGCACCGTCTATGAGGCTAAGGGCGACTATGAACAAGCCATTCAATACGAGTTGGATGCATTAAAGGAATTCAAATCCTTGGACGACGAAAATGGTTTGTCAGTCACGGAAATTTTACTAGGTGATTATTATTACAAAATAGCTATGAGTCCAGGCAAGCATTCTAAAAACTCCTCCATCCCGGCTACAAGGAGTGAATGCCTGAACCTTTCTATTCAATATCTGAAACACGCTATTCCAATACTCACGAAAAGAAATAACCTCTCTGACTTGTCGGCTGCCTATAAAAGTCTGGCAAGTGCACAGCAAGCTTCGAAGGATTATCAAGCCGCTATTGAAAGTTATCTGAAGTATACGTTTTATAAAGATTCAGTGTATTCAATTGAGGTCGCCCAAAAAATCAACAATCATGAAAATCAACGCGAAATTGATTTAAGGGAAAGTAAGATCAAGTTGTTGGCACAAGATATCAAATTGAAAGATGTTAATGCACAAAAGCAGCGATTGATGAGGAATGCATTACTTGGCGGTATACTTTCTTTACTCACCATCGCGGCGTTTATCATAGCCTATTATGTGCGCAAGCAACGAAACGACAAGCTACTCGCAGATGAAAAAGTGAATACCCTTTTAAAGGATCAGGAGTTGAGGTCGGTTAGCGATATGCTTGAAGTGCAAGAACAAGAACGTAAACGCATCGCAGCCGATTTGCATGATCGATTAGGAAGTATGCTATCGACAGTGAAGCTTTACTTCAATTCGGTAGAGGAGCAAATTGATCATTTAAAAACACAAAATCGCGAACAGTACCATAAGGCAACCACCTTGCTAGATGAAGCCTGTGATGAGGTTAGGAAAATTTCACACAATTTGGTTTCAGGCGAGTTGATTAAATTTGGTCTGGTATCGGCGCTCAATCAGTTGAAAGTTACCTTGAATGAAACGGGCAAACTCACTATGCATGTATTAGCTTTTGGAATGGAAACCAGATTGGATAGCGCGGTTGAAATATCTTTATATCGGGTGATACAGGAGTTGATGAATAATATGTTGAAGCACGCAAAAGCAAATGAAGTGACCATACAGTTAAATAAGGTCGATAATAATCTTAATATTGTGGTCGAAGATAATGGCATTGGATTTGATGTGGCCGACGCACTGGAAAAAAACGGCATGGGATTGCGTAGTGTTGAAACAAGGGTTAAAAAACTCAACGGAACCCTTTCGATTGATTCCAGCAAAGGACGGGGCACTACCACCATCATTGACATACCCATCGGATAAAAGCACTTATATATGATTCGGATTCTGATTGTAGATGATCATCAAATGTTCATCGATGGCATCAAAGCGTTACTCGTCAATGAAAAGGAAATCAAGGTTATAGGCGAGGCCCTGCATGGTGAAGCCGTATTGTCGCTCCTCGAACAGGTGCATGCGGATATCGTATTGCTCGATGTAAATATGCCGGGTATGGATGGCATCGAAGCGACCAAACTCATACGACAACGCCATCCTTCTGTGAAAATTTTAATGTTGACGATGTATAATAATACAGAATTTATTTTCGGTTTGATGAATGCCGGTGCATCTGGTTATATTTTGAAAAATACCGGAAAAGCTGAATTGCTCGATGCTATCGTTTCTGTCTTTCAGGGAAAAACATTTTATAGTAAGGAAGTCTCCGACAGTATTTTGCAAAACCTGCCTAAAAATCCAAATGAAAAAAATTGGAGGAGGTTCATTTGACCGAACGTGAAAAAGATGTATTGAAACTGATAGCACAGGAGTTTAGTTCACAAGAAATCGCAACACAACTTTTCATCAGCGTAAATACAGTGGAAACACATCGAAAAAATTTATTGAGCAAACTGCATGCGAAAAATATTGCAGGTCTTGTAAAGTTTGCCATTCAAACAGGGTTGGTCAGCTGATCATACCAATTGTATGTATAAATTCACAATGGTAATGTCGGTATAATTGACAGCCATTCTTTTGGGGCGCCCTCGCAAAGCCTTCGGGCCAGGCTATTCGTTCCAAGGCCCTCTCAGGGCATCGGGCGCTTTCCTCTACTATCCTTCGCCCGATCGTCACATCGAAAAGGTTGCGCTATGCAAAATGTATCACGGTTTTCAGGGATACATAAATCATGGTTTGTGGTTATTGTTCAGGCTTGGCGTGTGGCCAATCTTTGCACTATCAAAACCATATTAATTCATCAAATAAAAAAACTATTATGAAACATCAAAATCTCACTCAGCCCATTTCGTTCTTGCAACAAATTATTTCAAATGGTGGACCAGAATCAAATCAATACGAAACGCTAAATAATGTGTTTGACACCTTAGCGGAAGAATACAAAAGTGGTCGGTTAAAACATGAAGAACTTGTATTGCTTCAAAACGGATTTGGCGATGAATGTATGCAAAACACTTTACATGGTCATATCAAAAGCAAACCGTTTGGCTATGCCGGCGACTTTATGATCATTGATAAAATTTACAAAGAGCAAATTACTGAAGATGATCGATTTGTGAAATGGGATATTTTTTGGAATAAACATGCAGCATCAAAAGCGGTTCGAAATAGGAAGGACTATTTCATTAAAACAATCAGCGATAAATTAAGTCATAAAACTAGTTTGCAACTGCTAGATGTTGCAAGTGGACCAGCTAGAGACCTCGAAGAAATTTACAAAATTATACCCTCTCATCAATTACATACTGTATGTATCGAAGCTGATAAAAATGCCATTGAATACGCTAAAAAATTAAATGAATGCAATGAACATGAAATTGATTTTATACATAAAAATATTTTTCGATTTTCAACAGATCAAAAATTCGATATCGTTTGGAGTGCAGGCTTATTTGATTATTTTAATGATGCAATTTTCGTAAAGCTTTTACGCAAATTTATTTCATGGACTGCCTCTGGCGGTGAAGTCATCATCGGAAATTTTAGCACACAAAATCCAAGTAGAAACTATATGGAACTTATTGGGGATTGGTTTTTAGAGCATCGCTCAAAAGATCATTTGATCAATCTTGCGTTAGAAGCAGGTGCTGAACAAAAAAATATTCGTGTTGGTTCAGAAATGGAGGGTGTGAATTTATTTCTGCATATAACCATTTAACACTCAAAATAGAATCTCTTTCCAATTTCAATACATTAAAATTTATCAATAAACATTTCAATCATCTTCATTAAAAATTACTCATGAAATCACAATTCCTTTTTAAAACAATCTTGCTAATTGCTATATTATTTTCCATAAAATTATCTTCACATGCACAAGGTATCTATCAACTTTGGGGAACAACATATAATGGTGGCCCAGATAATTGTGGCGTACTTTTCACTACCAAAAGTGATGGCACAGGATATCAATTAAAAAAGAATTTTACACTCACTAACCCAGGCAAAGTTGATAATTTCAACAAACCTGAAGTGTTCAATAATAAATTTTATTGTGCTTTAACAGCTGGTGGATTAGAAGACGATGGTATCATTGCAGAGTACAATCCCACAACAAACGAATGGATAAAAAAAGTTGATTTTTATTCAATTGGTGGAAAATTCGATGATGGTGGTTTAACCTTGTTTAATAATAAATTTTATGGTGTTTGTCATTTCGGTGGATTAAATAATCAAGGTTTGCTTTTTGAGTATAATCCAATCACGAATACCTTAACTAAACTTCATGATTTTGATTCAATTTCTGGTTCGTATCCAAATGAGGGTTTAACTATTTACAATAGTAAATTGTATGGAGTAACCAAGTCAGGCGGAACAAATGATGATGGTACCGTGTATGAATACAACCCAGCAACGGATATCTATACTAAAAAAGCTAATTTCTTAGCGAGTACGTTTGGTAATTTAATTTATGGAACTAAATTAGTTGTATATAATAATATACTTTGGGGGACAACAAATAATGGTGCGCTCGGCAATCTAGGTGCAGTTTTTTCTTTTAACCCAGCCACCAATGCATTAGTGAAAAAAATTGATTTTCACACAATTGGCTGTGGTACCATATGGGGTTCTCTTACTTTGCTGAATAACAAATTATATGGCTACACAAGCAATGGAGGTGCTAATGGTA
Organism: Bacteroidota bacterium; assembly: GCA_016706595.1. Lineage (GTDB taxonomy): Bacteria > Bacteroidota > Bacteroidia > Chitinophagales > Chitinophagaceae > OLB11. Next base: position 220,597 of record JADJJH010000001.1, read on the forward strand.
CAGGAATTATTTTTGAATATAACCCGGCGACGAATTTACTAATGAATAAGTTTGACCTTTCCTATGTAACAGGAAGACATTATATGAACTTTACCGTATATAACAATATACTTTATAGTTGTAGTGTAATGGGTGGATCAAATTATATCGGTCAATTATTTTCATTCAATCCAATAAATAATCAATATACTGCTTTATACAATTTACAAGGAAGTAATGGAAAACATGGGGCAGGTGCTGTTACGGTATATAATAATAAACTGTGGGGATTTACGCAACTAGAAGCTGCTTATGGCAGAGGCACATTGTTTTCTTATTATTTAATTACGAATACATTTTTAACTAAAATTAATTTAGGAGGTAGCACTTTGACAAGTCCTAATGGAGCATTATTATATTATAACCATAAACTCTATGGCATTTGTGGATTGGGTGGGAATTATGAAAACAATAATGGCAGTGGTGGTATTTATGAGTATGATTTAGCAGCTGATACTTATAACCCAAAAATTAATTTTTTTGACACCATAGGCAATTTCTTTGATCAAACGGGCTTTACTTTATTGAATGACAAATTTTATACCACGGCATCACATGGTGGTAATAATAATGAAGGTAGTTTAATTGAATATAACCCCGCAGCAAATACAGTAACCAAAAAACATGATTTTGAATTAGCAACTGGTAATAAGCCTTATGGAGGTGTTTCGGTTTATAATGGAAAACTTTATGGTGCTTGTCAAAATGGTAGTAGTAATGGGATGGGTAATATTTATGAATTTAATCCAATAACAAATGTTTACGCTCAAAAAGTGATATTAGATAATAATAAAGGTTCTATGCCTTATAGTTCACTTACATGGTATAATAATAAATTTTATGGCACCTGCTTTAATGGTGGTGCAAATAATGGAGGCACGTTATTTGAGTATAACCCGGCTATTAATAGTTTTATTAAGAAAGTTGATTTTGACAGTGCAAGTGGTCATCGCAGCACAGGCGCATTAACAGCATTTAATGGCAAACTTTATGGTATGACCATGTTTGGAGGGATCAACGATATAGGAACAATTTTTGAATTTAATCCAGCAAATTCAAACTATACAAAAAAGGTTGATTTCAATACCCTTTCTGGTTCATCACCTTATAGTTCGCTAACACTTTTAAACAATAAATTATTTGGTATGACTCCCACTCACGGATCTTCAAATTGTGGTACCTTAATTCAATACGATGCTGCAACAAATATTTTTACAAAAAAATTAGATTTTACGCCTTCTACTGGCAAAACCGCAAGAAGTAATAAATTGGTAGCGGTTCCGGCATTAACAGCGCCTGGGTCAACTAATTCATGCATCAACACACAAACAATTAATATTAACGCCACAAATGCCAATCAATGGATTGCCTTCACTGATGCACAAGGAAGAGCCGTTGCTGAAATTAATGCCAATGGAAATGTTTTAGGAAATACAGCGGTTCGATTTTATATCAATGGAGGGAATATGCGGCAAGATGGAAATGGAATATATTATTTAGATAGAAGTATTACAGTGACACCAACAACACAACCTACTACCGATGTTAGCATTCGTTTATACATTCGGAAAGTAGAGTTTGATAATTTGGTAGCAACACCAGGTTCAGGAGTTAATTCACCTTCAGATTTGAATATTGTTAAGAATACAGATTTCTGCACTTCAACTATTTTGGCAGCTACAACGCCTTTTACTTCAGCATCAGGTAATTGGGCTACTGATTATGTTTACACAAGTAATGTGAGTTCATTAGGTTCATTTTATTTTATGGGCAATGTGCTACCAACAGCTACAACCTTACATGTCAAACTATTTATACAAGCTTATTATGATGGTTTAGGTTTAATGAGGCCTGTCTTAATGAATCAAGGAATAACGGCTAATCCAAATATCACAGATAGTATAGAAGTAGAATTGCATAGTGCTATATTCCCAAGTTTGGTAATGGCTTCAACAAAAACAATTTTAAATTCAAATGGATTATCAACATGCAATTTTCCTTATCTAAATGGATCATATTATATTGTTATCAAGCATAGAAATGGAATGCAAACTTGGAGTTCGAATCCGGTTGCAGTTGGAGCTATACCAGTAACTTATGATTTTACCATATCCGCATCACAAGCTTATGGCTCAAATCAAATTGAAGTTGAACCTGGAATTTGGGCTTTCTATTCCGGCGATATCAATCAAGATGAGAATGCCGATTTGTTAGACGCAAGTTTATTAGAAGCAAGTATCGCCAATTTTGATTTTGGTTATTTTGCCACCGATATCAATGGTGATGGCAATGTTGATTTATTAGATAGCCCAATGTTGGAAGCAAATGTAAATGGGTTTATTTATTCGGTGCATCCGTAGATGAAAGTATTGAGATTAGAGATAAGAGAAGTGAGAGAAATCAATGACGTTTAAAAACTAATTTTTCGTTACAGCGATGAAGAGGCAGTCTGTATTTTTACCTTGTGGTAAACAAGCAGCTATGCAAATTATTTTATTTACTTCTCCCATATCCTGAAATCTCATGAGCTTAGCTAATAATCCGATCAAGCATTAACTTATTTTTTTTTAATAATAAAATTTTTAAAAAATGTTTTTACTTTTACGATGGATTTACCAAATCAATCAAATCTGTCAACCAATGATTTTACCAATCATCAAGCAAGAAATCATCTATCGTTTAGATTTAGGAATGTTATTCGGTCCCTTTAATAAAAAATTGATTGTTCAATTTCATTCTAACTCTATTGAAGGCACAACTAAAGTCTAATTATAATATTAAATATTTTCAACTAAATCAAACCTAAAAACTAAATCATCCCTTTATGAAAAAAAATTCAACCCAATTATTACTCGTAATGCTCACACTTGTTACGATATTGAATGCATGTCATGTCGCCAAATCATCTCTAGCGCTTAAAGAAGATCAGGTGCTTGAACGAGAAGATGGTATGCATAAAGCATGGCTTCAAGAATTAGAAAAAACGGCAGACCCACACACAGGCAATATTCCGGTTGAAAGAATGAACACTGCCATAGAATATGCCAAACAGGTACGTAAAAAAGAAGCCCACAAAAACGTAGTGCAGTGTCGGGAATTCAATGGACAGAAAGAGGGCCAAACAACGTTGGAGGTCGTACTCGTTCGGTGATTTATGACCGAAACGATACTACGCTAAAAACAGTATGGGCCGGAAGTGTAGGTGGTGGATTATGGAAAACTACCGATATCACTGCTGCTTCCCCAAGCTGGACTCCCGTAAATGATTTCTTTGCCAATATTGCGGTTTCAACCATTGCACAAGATCCAAGCAACTATAATGTTATTTATTTTGGTACAGGTGAAGGCATGTTTAACGGTGATGCCATTCGTGGTTTAGGTATTTGGAAAACTGTTGATGGTGGTATTACTTGGAATCAGCTGAGTTCAACAAATAACAGTGATTTTTATTTCGTACAAAAAATTGTAGTTAGAGATAATGGCGATGTATTTACTTGCACCAACAACGGCGTATTTAAATCTATTAATAATGGAACAACGTGGACCAAAGTATTGGGGAATGGAATTAGTGGTGGTTCGATAGATTATGCTTGGGACATTGAAATTGGAGCTGACCAAGATTTATATGCATCTTTAGAAGCTGCTGTTTTTAAATCGGATTATGCTGTGCATGTCGGGAATACTGGTAACGTAGGAACCTGGGATAATATAAGTCCTGCCGGTACTTATAATCGAGTTGAATTATTCACGGCACCCAGCGATTCAACCATTGTTTATGCGATATGTAATGAGGCAGATTCAGTACTGCAAATTATGAGAAGTTCAGATGAAGGCACTACATGGGTTGCAAAAACCAAACCCGGATTTTGTGATCAAGGCTTTGCTTCATCAGATTATACCCGCGGTCAAGCATGGTATAATTTGATTGGTGCTGCAGATCCTTTTGATGCAAATACCATTTATATCGGAGGTGTAGATGCGTTGAAATCTTCGGATGGCGGAGATACATGGACACAAATTTCGTCGTGGTCGGGTGGGGGTGCCTATGATTGTATTGCTCCAAATATTTTTGTACATGCCGATCATCATGCTATTATGTTTAAACCCAATAGTTCTAATGAAATATTATGGGGCACCGATGGAGGCGTTTATAGAACTATAGATAGTGGAGCTACTTTTGAAAGTAAAATATCTTCTTATAATGCAACTCAATTTTATGGTTGTGCAATTCATCCCTTGCAAACAAATTATTTTTTAGCTGGGGCGCAAGATAATGGCTCACATCAATTCACATCAATGGGTATGAATTCAACTAATGAAGTTACCGGTGGTGATGGTATGCTTTGTCATATTGATCAAACCGATGGAAAAATTCAAATTACATCTTACTATAATAATTATTACAACGTATCTACAGATAATGGGAATACGTTTAATTTTATGGGTGGTGATGGCTCAGGTCGATTTGTGAACCCTACCGACTTTGATGATACAAATAAAATATTGTATGGTGCCTATAAGCCAGGCAAGTATGAAGTAATTAGTGATATCGGCAATTCAAATAGTTATGATTGGAAAGATATTTCTTCAGTAGTTGATAGTACACGAACCGCAACGGCAATTAAAGTAGATCCTAATAATCCTAACGTAGTTTATATGGGCTTTAGATCTTTATACCTTCCGGCAATTTTTGTGCGTGTTGATAATGCAAGTTCTTCAACACCGGTTGCAAACGTATTATCGAATGGACTTCCAACTGATATTCCAATTTATCTTTCATGTATTGAAGTTGAAAAGGTAACTCTGATCATTTATTAGTGAGCTATTCGAACTACGGAATCACGAGTATATTCGAATCAATAAATGGCGGACTCAATTGGCAATCTGTTGAAGGTAATCTACCCGATATGCCGGTTCGAGGAATTATGTTACATCCGGATAGTAATGATATGGCGTTTATCGCCACCGAATTGGGTGTATGGAGTACTACAAATCTCAATGGTGATTCAACCGAATGGACGCAAACAAATAGTGCACTCGCCAATGTTTCAGTTGATGAGTTACAATATCGTGCATCAGATCATGTAATCGCTGCAGCAACACATGGTCGAGGATTGTTTACAGCTACCATTCCACATACACCTAATTTAAACTTTGATGCTTTGGTATTAAACACTAAGGAAATAAGTGCAGATACCGCTTCTTGTTATTCGTTTAAGGATTATACGGTAAATGCAATGACTTCTCAACTCTTAACATTGCCAATTACTGCCAATATTATTATTAATGCAGGCGCTACGGCAATTTCACCTCTAGATTTTGAATATACTACCAATGGAAGTTTTACCCTGCCTTCACATCAAGTTATTTTTAGTGGTTCTACTAATACAATACCCGTTACTATTCGTGTATATGATGATAAAGTTTATGAACCAACTGCTGAAATGTTTTCGTTGGTATTCGATAGCATTAGTGCGAATGCATTACCGGGTATTCATAATGAATGTGCTTTCACTATTGCCGATAATGATGATAATCCTTTATTAGTAAGAGGTGCATTATGGACAGAAGATTTTGAATCAGGAACCAATCCACCACTTTTATGGAATCTCGAAGGCGTTGATGTAAATCAATGGGGCAATCAAAATTTTGCATGTGGCTCAACCATTAATAATTTCACAATGCAAGTTTATAATACCACAACCAATAGTTGCGGTTACGATAATACCGCAACCTCTTTAGCAGTGGTAAGTCGTATGGTAGACGCAACTGCTTCTTCAAGTATACAAGTAGCTTTCGATTGGATCAGTGAAGGAGAGAGTGGTTACGATTGGGGTGAACTTGTTTATTCAACAGATACACTCACACCAACATGGATTTCTGTTCCCGGTACACCCGTATTCAATAGTTCAACTGCAGTTACACGAAGTGCATTTGATTTGCCGGCAAGTGTAGATGGAACAAAATTTTTAATTGGTTGGCTTTGGACAAATGATTATGCCGTTGGTGGACTTTCTATGGGTATAGATAATATAGAACTCAGTGGGTTGATTGATAGAAAAATTGAAAACACTTTAGCAATAGATAATGAATATCTTGGACCAAACGGAGCAAGTTATTATTACAATGTAGATGGTGATTTAATTTGCAGTATAGAAAATTTAAGCAGCCATGATTTTGGTTGCACGATGGTTGAAATCGATCGTAGTGGTAATGCTGCCCAATTTTTAATTGGCGAAACAGATACCTTGAAAAAAGTGTTTGATAAAACTTTCCGGGTGATTCCTACAAATAATGCGGCAGCAAATTTTGCGATTACGCTGTATGCAACTAATGCAGAGGTTGCAGGATTTGAATCGCAGGGGCGTACTTTAATTAAAGATGGTAAATTATTTGAAACAACAGATTCGGTATCATTAGCTACAATTTATACCCCTCGTGATACCGCAACTGCATTAACACAAAATGTTTATTTAGATGGCTATGCTATTCGAGGTGAATTTAATACAACGCTTGGTGGTTTTGGTATTGGTAACCCAGGCAAAGCAAAATGGTCAGTTAATGTAACGGATATAAGCAAAGGCGAAATTTCTATTTATCCTAATCCGGCAGGAAATGAATGTTGGATTAAAACTTCTGAAAAAACAAATTTCAAATTAATAAATAGTGTAGGACAATTAATTGAACGATTTACGGTTGATGGAAGCAAACAAATTAATTTGAAACATCTTGCAAGTGGTTTATATATCATTCAAAGTGAAACTAATAAACAATATTTCAAATTGATAAAACAATAAATTTACAACAGAGATATAAATTGAGAGATATGAGTCAATCTGTCTCTCTTTTTTTTGCCCCCAATGAAATTTTATATCAATGTGAATTGGTAGATAGGCCATTTCTTATCTCGTACGCACGGGAGTAAATGCCGATAGGATAGATGTTTAGACCAAAAGGTTTGTTCTATTACATAAGTCACATCCATATTAAACCACTTTATTTTTAACTGCCTTAGATATGGCTTCGGTTGCCGAATGAACCTGCAACTTTTTATAAATACGTTTGATATACATATTCACAGTTGTATAAGTAATATTCATGGCATCAGCTATCATTTTATAACTTAAGCCATCTACTAAATGACTTAAAATGGTTCGCTCTTGTTCGTTTAATTCAAAGACTTCTATATTGTTACTCGGTTTTTCTTTGAATTTATTCAAAACTTGTTTAGCAACAGTAGCTGTCATTGGGGCGCCTCCTTCCATCACTTCATGTATACCTTCTAATATTTTTGAATTCGGACTGGTTTTTAAAAAATAACCATCTGCTCCTGCTTCAATAGATGCAAAAATTTTATCCGTATCGTCAAACACTGTTTGCATAATAATTTTAATGTCTGGATACACTTTACGTATCATTTTAACGCCTTCAATGCCACTGATTTGAGGCATATTGATGTCCATCAAAATGACATCAGGTTTAGTACTTAGCATATCGTCCATCAGATTTGTGCAATCTTTAAAGATGCCGGTACAAGCCATATCCTTCTGCATATTGATTAATATTTTCAGGCTCTCCCGCCTATCTTTATTATCATCGTAAATGATTACCTTAATTGACATAGTGCAAAATTAAAATTTATAAATGGACAAACAGACTACTAATATTAGTACCATGAATGTTGTGCTAAAGGTTACCGAATTGGAAATTGAAGCTGTATTTCCGTTCCTGAGTGTATAGTCGATTTAATTGCCAACTGCCCTTTTAATTCTTGGCTTCTGCGTTGCATACTCAATAAACCGTTTCCTTCAGAGGCCAGCGAAGTGTCAAAGCCAATGCCATCGTCTTTAATAATAAATAGAAAGTCATTATGAACAAGCTTAACACTTATCCAAACATTTTTAGCCTTAGCATATTTTACAGCATTATTAAGGGCTTCTTTAAAAATTAGATAAAAATTCTTACGATCAATCATTTGCATTTTAATGTCGTTCAATTTAGGGTCTGCATCAAAATGTACTTGTTTATTTTGTACTTCTAGCACCTCATGTGCAAACGATTTCATACGAAGAATCACATTGTCGAAACGATCATTTTTAGGATTGATACTCCATACAATATCACTCATTACAACTAGTATACTTCGAGAACTCGTGCTAATTCGTTCGGCAAGCTTTTGTAATTCTTGATTCTCTACATTACTCTCAATAATATCACTATACACCGAAATGCTACTAATAGTTGAACCGATTTCATCATGCAAATCACTGGCAATAACATTACGCATTGAAATAAGTTTCAGTGATTGAGATAAACGGTAACGATAAAATCCATACACAGATGCTGCCCCAAGAACAAAAAGAATGCCTCTAAACCACCAGGTATTAAACCATGGAGCCTTAATGATAATAACTAATGATGCACCTTCATTACTCCATACGCCATCGCTATTGCAACCCTTTACATTAAATACATATTTACCTGGGTCGAGATTGGTAAACGTGGCTGAATTTTTAGAACCATTATCAATCCAAGTGTGGTTGAAACCTTTTAAAAAATATTTGTAATGCTTTTTTTCTGAAGATGCAAATTGAAGCAATGCAAACTCAATGGTAAACATATTTCTTTCGGCAGGTAGCGTAATGGTTTGTGTGTACTCAAGTGGCTGTCTCAAAATTGTACTATCTGTTTTATGGTTTACTATCTTATTGTATATCAAAAAATTGGTGAGTACTATAGGGTTAGCAGGCAATAAATGCGATAAAATTTCCTTAGGATTGAAATAGGTTATACCATCAACACCCCCAAAATACATGTTGCCATTTTGTGCTTTCAAATATTGGCCTGTATTATATTCATTTCCAGGTAAGCCATCTTCATTCGTATAATTCCTAAAGGTTTTTTGTTTGATATTGAAACACGAAAGACCTTGATTGGTACTCATCCATAAATTTCCGAAATCGTCACTCAGTATTGCATACACCACATTATTTGGTAAGCCGTTTTTGGTGCTATAATGTTCGCATTGTCCAGTGCTGATATTTAATTTATCAAAGCCACTGCCATTCATGCCAATCCATAAAAATAAAGAAGGCTCATAAGGGTCAGGGCAAATGCATAAAATTTTATCACTCCTTATCGAATGATTATTCTTCGGATTATTCTTGTAAATTTTCCAAGTATGATTGGCTGTGTTCAAATAAAATAGTCCTGCGTTAGTGGCAAACCAAATATTTTGTTCAGCATCTTCATACTGACCGTAAATTCTGTTTACCGTGTTGTTATGAATTTTTGAAATCGGAAAGCTGTAGGATGATTTATACTTATTGGTAATATGATCACTAACAATCAATTTAAAAAACGGTTCATGGTCATATTGATAGAGTTGACATAAATCGTTATTTCTTCTCACAAACATAAACTTCAAATTATAGAAATTTTGATAGATAGTTGAATCATATAAATCGCTATGTTCTGTAATTTTTTGAGCTACTGCATCATATGTAAGCAATAATAACTTTGGTACTTTTCCATCGGGTGCTTTTCTTTTTTGAGAAGCAGCACGTATCCAAACAGCTCCCTTTGGTTTGGCACACCAGATATCAGGCCAAACCCAATCTTCATTCCAAAGTTTCAGAGGGGCTAAAGGGTATCGCTTTTTGTTTGCCGTATTCAGCTCGACAATGCCACTGCGGAAGCGTACATAAATTTTTTCTTGGCCACCTTCTGCAAATCCAAAACAGTCTTCGGAATCAGTCTTGAATTGCAATGTGCGCAGGTTTGCTTTATACACCCCACTACCCGGAGTTCCAATCCAAATCATTCCATCACGGTCGAGTAAATGTGAGATACCCGAAAAAGAACCTTTATCAGTTTTTCTTTTGATTATCGTAAACGAATGGGCATTGGTATTAAACATAAACCAATGGTTACGACTACAAAAGAAGAGGGTGGTATCGTTCAGAAATACGGGGCGGTTCGGATAAAATATTTCTTTTGAAATAGATTCTGAGCCAAATTCTTTCGAATAATCTATAACCCTTTTTTGTGTATCATATATACTCAGTTTTGTAGTGCCAATAAGTATAATTTTGTGCTTTTGCAACAATGGAAAGAAATGAAAAATAGGTTCGTTCTTCATGCCCATTTCAGCTAGCGATCGAATTTCGCTTGTCCAATGTTTCACATGTTGATCTGGATGCAGAATGAGCATGGTGTCTTTCATGGCTAGCCAGATGCTTTGATCTGGAAACCATTTCAAGTCGAACCATTTTCCTTTCTCTCCAATTGATTTTTCAATTGGATTAGGTGTTCGACGATAGCTGAAAAGAATAGAAAGCTTAATGCTTTTATTTGAAACTGTATCTGCTGAATTTATTTTTGGCACATCATACAACCTGATGTCATTTTGAATGTGAACAAAAAGTTTATTGGCTTTGTATTGAACATAGTAAATAGCAGTAATGTTCGTGTCTCCTAGATTTACAGGAATAAATCGCTCGTGTTTTTTATCAAACAAAAAGAGCCCTTTTGCATTCGTTCCAACCCAAATATTTCCATCTGCATTTTCACTAATTGAATTGATTTCATTATCAGTTAATGCATATTCATCTGAATCATTACTTTGGTAAACCTTCATGGTATAGCCATTATATTTATTCAAACCATCTTTAGTGGCAAACCAAATATAGCCTTCTTTATCTTGTAACATAGATGGCACATAGCCTTGCGAAAGTCCTTCTTTATTTCCAAGCAGTGTAAATTCAAGTTGCACTTCATTTGCTTCAATTTGTGCATGTGCGGTTATAATCCCCTGAAGAGTAACAAGCCATAACAATAGGATAGTTGCATGCAATCGCATCAATCAAATTCAAAAATTAAAATAAAAACATCTAACATCTAACATCAGTTACCATGCCGCAAGATACATTCCCTCTCTAATCAATGCATACAACTCCTAAATTTAGTACTACATTGTACTAATATTAGGAGTACAATTTCACAAAATAGATTTTCATCTTTGTCGTAGAAATTAAAATTGATTTATCATTTAATATGAAATCCATTTTTAATTCCTAACCAAATTAATCTTTATTATCAAAATTAAATTAACAAAACACGATTAATTAAATTCATTTTATGAAACAATTTTCAACTTCAAACATGAACTCAAAAATTTCAAAATTTCAAAATTTAAAATTTGCCTTCATCATAATTCTGGCGAATTGTTTCTTTACTCTATCGTTACAAGCGCAATCTCCACAGGCAATTCCTTATCAGGCTGTTGCTCGTGATGCGATGGGAAATGTATTAGCTAATCAAAATATTTCGTTGCGCTTAACATTAATCGATTCTAATATTAGTTTAATTGATTATCAAGAAACCCAAAGTGTTACTACCAATGCATTAGGACTTTTTACAATCCATATTGGCGAAGGAACTCCAATCTTCGGTACATTAGGTAATATTGCATGGTCTATTAGTGGTAACGAACATTTACAAGTTGAAATGGATATAGCAGGTGGAACTAATTATACGAATATGGGAACCACAAAATTTTTAAGTGTGCCCTTTGCTTTACATGCAAATAGTTCTGGCGACAATCAATGGAATCAATTTGGTGCAAATATTTCAAATAAGAATAGTGGTAATGTAGGTATTGGTGTAATGGCCCCCTCCGGAAAATTGGAAATTGCAGCGGATGCAGCAAAAGATGAATTGGTAGTTGGCGAAAACGTATTCCCTTCCAATGATGCAGCAAACCGAATACAACTAGGCAATTCAGTAAACAGTTCGTTTATGCGGATTGGGCAATCAGCCACTAACTTTCTTTCAGTTGGGTGGTTGTATAATCCTGATGGAAATCTTGGTTTCGGGCAGGTGAGTACTTTTGATTCAATCAATCCATTGATTCTTCAGCGCTTTGGTGGTAATGTCGGTATCGGTACACTGACGCCATCTGCAAAACTGGATGTGAATGGGATGGGCTTCTTTAGAAATAACCCGGGAGGATTCGTAACAGGTGCAGGTGCAGGTATAAAAATTTCTACAGAAAATAATCAAGGAAATATTTTTGGTTACGATTATTCATCATTCACACCTATTGATTTGATTCTACAAGGAGAAGGCGCTAAGGTGGGTATCGGTAATCATTATCCGGAATCGACCTTACATATTACTAAACCAAATGATGCTACTACCATAACCATTGGTGGTAATAGCCAAACTGGTCAATTTACTGCACTTCGATTACAAACCTCAGCAAACCAAGGTGGGTATTCCAATATTCAATCGATCAAATATTCGGGATTTGATTATGGTGATTTAATTTTAAACAGAGATGGTGGTAATGTTGGAATTGGTACCTCAACACCATTAGCAAAATTAGAAGTGGCGGGTAATATTAAAATTGCAGACGGTACAGAAGGCCTTGGTAAGGTCTTAACCTCTGATGCGAATGGGGTTGCAAGCTGGATTACGCCCTCAGGTGGCGGTGTATGGAGTCAGAATGGGAATGATATATCGAATACCAATTCAGGTAAAGTTGGCATTGGTACCACAACACCGGCTGCCTTACTCGATGTGAAGGGCGATGTGTTAATGAATGGGCTTATCATTGGCCGAGGAGTTGGGAATGATAGTACGAACGCAGTCCTTGGTTTTGAAGCATTGGCCAACAATGCCGGTGCCGGCAATACGGCGATGGGTTATCAGACCTTGAAGCAGAATACAACAGGATTTTGGAATACCGCTATCGGTGGCGCTGCCCTGACGGCGAATACGACCGGTAAATACAATATCGGTATTGGCGTGAACAGTTTGGGGACCAATACTTCAGGCGATTATAATACCGCAGTCGGTACCCAGTCGATGAACGCAAATGAAACAGGGGAACAGAATACTGCCTTCGGATTTAATTCTTTGACGTATAACACCACGGGTAATTATAATACAGCATTGGGTTTGCAAACACTTTTTTTTAATACCACCGGACAACAAAACACAGCGGTAGGCTTAAGTTCTATGCAGGCAAATACCGAAGGGATTAGAAATACGGCCTTAGGAATGAATACACTTTTTGCCAATACGACAGGTAATAACAACACAGCTATTGGACGCAGTGCCCTGATTGCGAATACCACAGGAAGTGCAAATACCAGTGTAGGAGAGCGCACGCTAATCCTCAATCAGACAGGTTCGCACAATACGGCAGTTGGTGATTCAGCGGCTTTGAATTACCTGGCCAACGATATCACGGCTGTCGGTTATCAGGCATTAGCTAATACAAGCACCGGTGAGCAAAATGTAGCGGTAGGTTCTCAATCATTAGGCGCAAATACGTTCGGTGCCGGAAACACAGCTGTTGGTTATCAGGCATTAAGCGGCAATGAAACTGGTACAAATAATACTGCAATGGGTAATAAAGCCAATGTCTTATTTTCATCGCTGACCAATGCAACCGCCATCGGTGCGAATGCTCAGGCAGCGCAAAACAACAGTATCGTATTGGGTAGTATTAATGGCGCCAACGGAGCCAGCAGCAGTGTCAATGTCGGTATTGGAAACAACACGCCGCAGCATACACTCAGTATCGGTGATGCCACAGCCGATTTTCAAAATGTGATGCTGCGTGGATATAGTAATTCGCCATTGAACTGGAAGGGTGGTGCTGCCTTTGGCTACACCACAGCGAGTGTGATTATGGGTGAACTGAACGGAGTCGCTTCCATCGGCGGACATGACGGTACACTTTCTGGTTGGTCAAATCTTATTATAAATGAAGGGGGTGGTAATGTGGGTATTGGTACTGCATCTCCAGGGGCGAAATTAGATGTTGCCGGCTCCACTAAAACAAATTCAATACAAATTACTAATGGTGCCAGCAATGGTGCGGTGCTTACTTCCGATGCAAATGGAAATGCCTCTTGGGTTTCACCGGTAACAAATACTCCGGTAGGTTGTGTTTTGCGTGTGCGTAATTGGACAGCTGCTGCAAGTGGCACTAGTTATGGTGCTGGTACTTATTTAGCACCTTCACTTATCGATAGTTTTGGGGTTTTTGGCGATACGCGCTTAGTGAATTCAGGAAGTATGAATGTGCTTTTAGGTAGCGCCGCAAATACCCTCGTTTTTACGGCACCAAGTTCAGGATATTATCAAGTTAGTTTTAAAGTCATTAGTGTTGCCAGTAGTGTACGTTTGCTTATTTCTGCTTCATTAAATGGAACAACACCGGTAGAAATTGTGGATCAGTTAACATCCAATCCATGCGCAAACTGTTCTGAAGTAAATTACACACAAGTTATTTATATGAATGCTGGCGATACCCATCGAATACTTCGTTCTTCAGGTGGTACAGCTATTAATGATATGGTACTTAGTTATCGCAAACTATAATTTAATTTCAATGCATTTGTTTAATCGCATCCTTAACCAAATCAACCTTAAAACAAATAATGAAATATGAAAAATAAAATCATCCTCGCCTTCATCATCATATCATCATATTACCCCATTAGCACATTACAAGCACAAACCTTGTCGCCACAAGTCATAGCTTCTGCCGGAGGCTACCAATCCAATGCATCAGGCTCGCTCTCTTTCACCATCAGTGAAACGAACACACAAACATTAACCTCAGCCAATCATATGCTTACTCAAGGGTTTCAACAACCTTATAAAATGACTTTGAATTTGAAAGCATTTATTCAAGGCTATTATCAAGGCGGCGGATTCATGGAAAATGTATTGTATGCTCAAGGTGTAACTGCTTTAGCAGGAATTGAATGCGATACCATTCAAATCGAACTTCGACAAAGTACTTGGCCTTATGCATTACTTAGCGCAACCACCCAAGTAATTCAAACGAATGGCATGGTAATTTTTAATGGTACTGCCGCCGCCGGACAAGCATATTATATTGTACTTAAGCATCGTAATGCATTGGAAACATGGAGTGCAAATCCGGTGATGCTTACAGAAAATACCCTGTACGATTTTACCACTGCAGCCAACAAAGCTTACGGTGATAATCAGGTGGAAGTTGAGAGTGGGGTATGGGCATTTTATTCAGGCGACATAAACCAAGATGAAAACATGGATTTGTTAGATGCAAGTATATTAGAAACAAGTATCGCCAATTTTGATTTCGGTTATTTTGCTACCGACTTAAATGGCGATGGCAATGTTGACTTATTAGATAGTCCGATGTTGGAAGTGAATGTGAACGCGTTTATTTATTCGGTGCATCCGTAGAAATGTTAATGCAAAATTTAGATTTTATAGGGGCTTTGATAAATTGTAATATTGTCAATCATCCAAAGTTTAGAGAGGGCATATAGCCAATATTGGTGATATACTAACTGCTTTGAAAGGTTTACTTTTGTTTGCAAATTTCCCAGATGGATTTAAATAAAATTAAAGTTCTACTTTTTGACGATAATAAAGTGCTAAGAGAATTTCTAGCCGAAATCATAAACGATTCCAATGAGTATATACTCGTTGGTGCTTCTGAAAATTGTTTGAACTTAAAGAAGGATATCGAAGCATCCAATCCTGATGTAGTGATTATGGATATATCGATGCCTAAAATGAATGGCATTGAAGCTGTTCGAAAATTGAGATTACTTTTTCCAGATTTGCCAATACTTATGCAAACGATGTTTGACGATGATGATAATATTTTTAATGCGATAGCGGCAGGAGCAAATGGATATATTTTAAAGCATGTCGAGCCAAACCAATTATTGCAAGCCATTAAAGATGTGTATGAGGGTGGTTCCCCTATGACACCTAGCGTTGCAAGAAGGGTATTGAATCATTTACAACAGAAAGGACATGAAAAGGAAGATTTTAAGTTAACTGCTAAGGAAACAGAAGTTTTACAACTATTGGTGAAAGGATTGCCACATAAACAAATAGCCGATAAAATGAATATTACCTACGATACGGTAAGATGTCATGTAAAAAAAATCTATGAGAAATTGCATGTTAGTTCAATGACTGAAGCGGTTGCAAAAGCCATTCATCATGGGATGTATCAGATTTGAAATATTGTTAGAAAGATTGAAGAAGTTCATTTATGAGTTCATCAATCGAAATTGTAAATGCCTGATGAGTTCGTAAAAATTGTTGAAATAAATTGCATGTATGGAATATTGCGATTTAGACTTATCGAAATTTTCTTATTCCCTATTTGAGTTATGGGAAAATTGTAATAGTTTGGGTAAAATATTTTAAGGATATGCGAAGTGTAATCATCTTCTGTATAGTATGTTACTTGTTCAATTTATTTCCTAACCAAATTGTTGCCCAAAAGCAAGGTGGGGCATTAATAGATTCATTGGAAAATTCACTTCTTAATTTAAAGGATGATACAGTGAGGGTAAAAGTGCTTTATTATTTAAGTACTAGTTTGTATGCTACTAATCCAGACAAAGGAATTGATTATGCCAACCAAGTTTTAGTGCTCAGTGAAAAATTGAAATTTAAAACGGGTATGGCATTGGGTAATGGTGGCTTAGGAATAAACTATAGTTTAGGAAAGAACAATTCTGAATTAGGACTACACTATTTATTAAAATCTTTACAATACAATACAGAAAATAATGATGTAAAGGGTATTGCTAGCTCTTCTGCAAACATTGCTAATGTTTATTCTATGCAAGGAAATTTCAATTCTGCATTAGAATATTATGGGGTTGCCTTAAAAAATCATGAGCAAATTGGTAATAAATTAGGTGTGGCAAATACACTTACTAATATGGCTAATATATATGAAGATTTGCAGGAGTATGACAAAGCACTAGTTACTCACAATAATGCATTGGTTGTTTTTAAGGAGCTCAATAGAAAGGATAAGGAGGCTAGCGTATATAGTAATTTCGGAAACATCTATAAAGAAATGAAGGATCATGTGAAAGCTAAAGAATATTATAATAAAGCACTGACCTTATACATTGAGCTTAATCATAAATTGGGCATGAGTACAATTTATACTAGCATGGCAGACTTGGAATTAGATTATAATTTAGCTATTCATGAGTATCATAAAGCATATGAAATAAGAAGTGGATTGGCTGGTAATAAAAACCTTCATTATATACATAGTGGATTAGCTTCAGCTTATTACAATTTAGCTATGGCCGAAAAAAACAATCAATTGAAAATTGAAAACCTTAAGCTTGCAAAAATTTATTTAGATAGTTCTATTTCATCAGCTCAGTCAGCTAAGCTCATGCCGGTATTAAGTAAAGATTATTTATTGCTATCAAAAATTGATAGTGTACTTGGCGATTATAAAAGTGCTTTAGATCATGTAATTATTGCAAATTCATTCCAAGATTCAATACGAAATGAAAAGCATTTTAAGAAAATTCATGAAACTCAACTCGAATTTGAATATCAAAAGAAAAAAATGTCATTGGAGTCGGAGAGGAAATTGCAAGAGATTTCTGCACAAAAACAATTAGCACTTAAAGAATTAGATTTTGAATACAAACGAAAGCAAGCCTTAGCAAAATCGGAAGAGGAAAAGGAGAAATTGCGTTATGAAGAAGAATTGAAATTGTCTAAAATTAATTTTGATTTTCAACAAAAGCAATTGGCAATGGAATCAGAACAACAACAGAAAGATTTACTTCAAAAATCTGCTCAAATGCAGCTAGATGCGCAACATAAATTAGAGCAACTTAAAAATGATGAAAAAGCTAAACAACAACGAAATGCTTTATTAGGAGGATTTGTAATGCTAAGCTTAGTAGGTATTTTTTTCTTTTTTAGTAACAGACAAAAGCAACGATTAAAGAGGAAACAGGAAATGGAATTAATTAAACAACGAATAAGTCATGATTTACATGATGATATTGGCAGTACCTTAAATAGTATTTCCATGTTTGCTGAAATTGCAAAAAGACGTGCAGAGAAAAATGAAAAAAATCAAGAATTGGTCGATAATATCAGTACCATATCAAAGGAAATGATGTCGAGAATGGGCGATATTGTATGGAGTTTAAAAGCAGGTAATGAAACGGTTGCAAAATGGCAAGAACGATTATATAATTATTGCTCGCAAATTTTAACCCCATTAAACATCTCATTTTCATTTAAAGTTCAAGCAGAGTTAAATGAATATGTTTTAAACTCTGAAATAATTAAAGAAGTTTATTTGATAGCTAAAGAAGCCATTAATAATAGCATGAAATATGCATCTTGCACTCATATTCTTATTGATTTACATAAACATGAGCATACATTGATTTTAAAATTAAAGGATGATGGTAAAGGCTTTGATACTTCAAAGGTTTATCAAGGTTTAGGTGGTGAGGGAATTAAGAATATGCAGTCGAGAGCACAGAATATCGGCGCCGAAATTTTGATAGAATCGTTTAGTGGACAAGGCACGCTAGTACAGTTAGTGATACCTTATAGGAGTTAATTTGCTTGCAATGAACCTCGGAACTTATTTATCCGCTAAATAATTTTCCGACCGATATACAACCAATTATCCAATTCTCATATTCTCAAATTATCTCATTATTATACTACCATTATTGGTGATTGTATAAACTCAATTCAAATTACATCTTTGTATCGTATCTAATATCAAATAACCATAAAAGATTTTGAAAACAATTTGCCTATTCTCAGTTTTTTAATGGGTGCTTTCGCAGTAAAGCCCCAATTATTTTACGCTTACAGGTTCTTTAGCTTCCATAAAAATTTGCCATAATTAATATCTAGTAGAAGGTAGTAATCAGAAACAATTGAAAATCTCTAATTATAAAAATAGTAGCCATGAGAAAAATAATATTATTCCAAGTACTTACTCTTCTTGCAAGTATAGTAAATGCACATCAATACCGAACAACCGCTAGTGGTAATTTTAGTGATTATTTAATTTGGGAAAGTTCAACCGATGGAATTACTTGGACGCCTGCAACCCTTGCGCCTATAGATGGTACTCATTCGTGTATTGTTCAAGCTGGTCATATGGTAACCTTAGATCAGGATTTAATTCTCAATGACAATGTTGTTAACTCCGCACCTTTTATTACCATCCATGGTACTTTTATTTTCGACAATCATTATATTGAAGGGGAGGCATTGGCTACGGGCGGCTCGGTATTTACTTTGCAATCGGGTGCGACATTAGAAATTAAGAATAGTGCCGGCTTGCGAAATGCCAATCTTGGTGCCTTGCGTAATTTCTCTAGTTACGTGCAACATCCTATGGCTAATTATAAGCTAACCGGAGTAACTAATCAAGAAATGAATTTGGGAATTGATAGTGCACTAAACAATCTTACAATTACTTCAGGCGCCATCGTTAGTACTACCGAATCTATCATAGTAAATGGTAGTCTTTCTGTTTCCGCAGGCACCTTTCATTTAAATCATTCGCTAGCCTTGAAGGGTTCAGCCATAAATATTTCTGGTGGAATAATGACAACGGGCACTCATGCTGAATTGCATTACAACAACGCAGTAATAAGTCAAAGTATACCAAGCAGTGTTAATACGCTTAATAAACTTACGTTGAACACCACAACCAATAGTACAATAAGCCTAAACAGTCCTTTATCCATTACCGGATTTTCTGGATTCAAATTAATGAATGGTAAACTGAATACAAATACTCATTCTCTTACATTACAAAGTGATCAACCTGTAATTGGTAATTCAAATAGTTATGTAATCGGGAATCTAAAAATTCAAGCAGAAACATTTAGTGAAACACATAATGAAAATATATTTTTCCCAATAGGCGGCAGTAATTATCAGCCATTGGGTATAACGGTTTCTACGCCGACGAATTCAGGACCCGTATTAATTTCTGCTAAGGTCTTTGAAACAAAACCCACAGGTAGTGCCGATAAAATTACCATAGGCGACAGCTTATATAATAGATATTGGAATATAAAAACAGAATCTATTTTGAATCTTTTTGATATAGACAGGATAGAAGTATCACCTAATGGCATAATTCCATCATTAGGTTCACAATCTAAAATAGCCATTTCTTTAAATAATTCATCGACCTCGTATACCGGTCTTTCTTCAAATCTTATTAATTCAACACTTTCAACTTCCTCTTCAATTTCCGTAAACTACCTCAATGATTTGCTCTCTTCAGATGGGTTATTTATCGGAATTGGTAATGGCGCTTTAAGCGAAGGAATTTATTGTGTTGGTCCATCTGCTGCTTATACATCTCCTTCCGGAACAAATTATATCAATGCCTCGTTACCATACAATAGCATTCATCAAGCACTGAGCGACTTGGCGTTAAAAGGACAAAGTGGACCAGTAACCTTAGAATTGCAACAAGACTATAATGGTAGCCTTGAACCAACACCTTTGAATATTACTTACAAAACAACGGCAGACCGAATTGTTACCATTAAGGTGCGTAGTGATGTAAGCTCTCCGCTTCTTCTTGAAAAAAATTTAGGCACTGGTGGTGTTGGTGTTATCCAATTTAACGGAAGTAGATATGTTCATTTTGATTGTAGCTTAAATTCTGTTTGCGGAAATTATGGTTTAATTGTACGACATACAGGAACGCCTTATGTGAATCAAAATTTTGGGGTGGGTATGACAAGTATTTCATTTAAAAATGATGCAAGTCAAATATCAATTAAAGGACTTCAAATTGAAATTTCTGATAATGGAATTAGTTTCGATAATAGCATTGGAACACAAGGTTGTGATAGCAATACAATATCTTGTAACAAGTTCATGACCCGTACGAATTTATTGAATACCAACGTTTTTACCAATGGTATTCGATTTAGCCATTATGGAACAACGCCAACTATTTCGAGCAACGCAATCATCATTGATCAAAATAATTTCGATAATTGTGCTTTAAGTATTTGGATGTTTTATGGTGCTAGTGGCTTGTTTACAATCTCTAATAACAGTATGTATCGAAGTGTAAACAATATTCCTGGTCCATCGTTCAATGGATTTATACACGTAAATTCTTTTGTAGGGAGTTCTTTTCAACTCAATGTAAGCAATAATTATTTTGGTGGTACCATGCCTTTATGCGGTGGTTCTAAAATGGATCTCAGAGGTCTGAGTAACAACCTAAATATTTTTGAAGTCGGATCAACTTCAACAGTCAAGTCAATTTTCAACAATAATCATCTAGAGAATTTGTCGTATAGTTTGTCGAATACCTTCAATGCCAATCTTATGAGTGGTGGTGTGTGGGATGTGATAGGTAATACGTTTGGTAATCCATCTACCTTATTGGATATCACATCATCTACTTCAAATGGGTTTAGTTGCATTCAATTGAATTCCAATTCGAATGCCTCTACGAGTGGAATGCAGAATCGAATAGAACAAAATTCATTTAATAATATTCATTTCACGAACCCTGCAGGTTCAGAGTTTTATGGGATATTACATTCCGGGAATGTTCATACTTCTATTCAGTCTAATGTGTTTAAAAATATTTCGGCAGCAATGAATTTTCGTTTCTTTCTTATTTCAGCAAACGTAACGAATACAATTGCCAATCAAACCAATACCTTTCAATATAACGAAGCTGAAAATATTCAACAATTGTCTAATACGCTTTATGAAGGAGGAGCTTTTTTTCTGCAAGGTGGCAGTACTACTACAAAATGGAATATTGTAGGAAATCGCCTAGGAAGTTTAACCAATACCAATGATATTGTTTTTAATGGCCCAATCATTTCCCCTTTTCAAATTTCCCTCACTGCAGGTATCAATCGATTCGATAGCAATTCGGTACATCATGTTTTTTTAAATTCTGTTACTAATAGTTTACCACAAGTAGTGATGAATCTTTCTGCCACATACATAGCAAGTTGCGCATACAACAAGGTGCAGGATATTTATTCTATGTCTAAAACGCATGAATCTGAAACAGCTACCTTTTATGGAGGATCCTTAACAGGGATGCGAATTCAACATACCGCAAATACATTGTCAAGTAATATTCATCATAATGTAATTAAAGGGCTTCATGATATTAATACAGTCACACAAATCAATCCAATAAGTGTAATAGGTTTATTGTATCATGGGATAAATATTTCGGGTTCGCCGGCTAAAATAAGTGACAATGAAATTTATAATCTAACAAATCAAGGTATAAGCAGTGGCGCAAATCCTTCTATTAAAGGAATACATATTTATTCAGGTAACGCAATGGTATTTAATAATCGTATCGCGCTATCGAATGCTTCATATACCAATAACATGAACCTTACAGGTATCTATAAAGCAGTTACCAATGTGCCTTTTTCTTGTTATCATAATTCAATTTCCATAAGCGGGTCTTCTACTGCTTTAAGTAAAAGTTATGCGTTTAGAAAAGGTAGCAGTAATGGCACTGATACAATTAAAAATAATATTTTTCAAAATATCAGAAGTGGTGGCGGCTTAAATTATGCAATGAGTAATTATGCCACTAATACAGGTACGTGGGGGCAATGTAATTTCAATAATTTATTTTCAAATGATTCAGCAACAACTATTGAATCGGTGAACGGATTAAGTAGTACATTCAGTCAGTGGCAAACTACACATAACAAGGATATTAATTCAAAAAATGTTTTTGTGTCATTTGTCGATTCAAGTCTTGATTTGCATATTACTACTTCATCTAATTGTGGTATTAATGCGGCAGGTAGTTCGGGAACGAATGTATTGTTTGATATCGATGGAGAAGCACGACATGCCACTCAACCTGATCTTGGGGCCGATGAATTTGCGGGAAGTATTTATTTGGAAGCAGGTTCTGAAAAATTTATTTGTAAAGATTCACTTGAATTGAATGGTCAATTGCAATTGGGTACAACTGGTTTTTGGACAGGAAGTGGAGTAACCTTTACACCATCCAATACAGATCCCAATGCTATAGTTCATGGTTTAACCAATGGACTCAATACTTTAATTTGGCATGTGAGTAATGCATATTGTTCACGAACCGATACACTTAAGTTACATGTAGGAAGCACTTCGGGGCCACTTACTACGAATTATAGTGCACCCATTTGCCCAAGTTCAACTATTGAAATTAGTCTTTCAGCGCCTTTAGTAAGTGGCTTATGGTCAACAGGCGACACATCACAAATGATACAAATTCAGCCCAATTCTACAACTACAGTTTCTGTTCTGGGCACAGATATTTATGCCTGTCCGGTTAATTTATCCTTGCCAATTACTGTACTGGCGCCTTCCGCAACAATAGCTTCCCAACCTTTAGTCCCTTTTAATCAGGATAATGGTTTGCATCTTCCTGTAACTTTTAATTGGACACAGGGTGTTGGTTTACTCACACGGTCTTTATTTGTATGGAATCAAAATAATCCAAGGCCATCTGCAGGAATTGATGTTACCAATATCACACAAACCACATTATCAAATTTAGCAAACGATACAAATTACTATTGGCAGTTACAAAGTATTTCAGTTTGTGAATCATTATGGAGTGACACCTTTTCATTTAAAGTGAATCATCCCGATTTAATAATTGAAGAAATCAATTGTAATCAAACTTTGTTTTCATTTTCCCCCAATACAATTTCTTGGGTAGTGAAAAATATTGCCGCAAATTCTACAACTAAAAACTATTACTGGAGTGATATGATTGGAATTAGTCTCGATACGATCATTGGCAATTTTAACGATATGTTTGTTGGTGAGTTTAATTACTTACATGCCTTAACTGGTGGTAATCAATATACCCAGCAAAAAACAGTAACACTTCCCGAATTAGCATCGGGAAACTATCGTTTATATGTTAGAGCAGGCAATGTATTAGGATTGGATTTGAATCAAACGAATAATTTATTATGGAAGGATATTCAAATTCTGCACAAACCATCTGCCGATTTGAAAGTAGTATCTTTAGGAAGTCCTGCCGACGCATTTGCCGGCGATAGCATATCCGTTATTTACACAGCCGAAAATGATGGTTTAATAGCCACAGCAGCAGATCTATGGAAGGATGCAGTTTACATCTCTGAATTTCCATATTTTAATTCTTCGGCCATAAAATTAGATGAATATACTAGTCCCAATTTTAACCTTGACACCACTTTTTATTATACACAAAATGGTCCTGTAATTCAAAACATTACCAATCAACCTTATGCTATTCAAACGGATTCAATGTATTCGGTAAATCGAAAATTCAGACTACCAACTTATTTATTATCAGGACAATATTATATTTATGTAAAAGTGAATAGTAATCACCCATATCCAGTTTATGAAGGTGCTTATCTAGGAAATAATTTAGCAAAATCTCCGGTTGTATTATCCATAACACAATTGCCACCATCCGATTTGGTGGTCGATAGTTTTGCATGTCCTTCGAATGTAAGTTCCGGAGCCTTAGTGCCATTTTACTGGCGAGTTAAAAATCAAGGAATTGCAGAAACTGCAACAACTAGTTGGCGAGATCGCGTTTATATTAATACAACAAACACAATTTACGGAGCAACCTTATTAGGTACCGTTGTTAGAAATCAGACATTGTTGAAAGATAGTAGCTATCAAGTAACTGGAAATTTTAAAATACCTAACGGCATCTATGGACTGTATTATGTGATGGTTAAAACAGATGATTCAAATGAAGTGTTTGAATATTTGCAAGAAAGCAATAATACCTTCTCAACTGCAAGTCCAATAACTATAAATCTTTCTCCCTATCCGGATCTTCAAATTGCCAATGTTCATTTTGATTTGGATACCCTACAATCTAATATCCCAGTTACTTTACACTATACTATTAAAAATACAGGAACGGCTTCTACCAATGGTACCTTCTATCAAGGCATGTATTATATCAATCCCAATATCGATCCGGATTCTCTAATATATTTTAATAATGATATCTATTCCTTACCCATCTTAGCGGGTGACTCTGTACAAAGAACGAAAATTATGTATTCGCCTAACCAAAACGGAGTGTTTACCTATTTCGTAAAAGCAGATATATTTAATAATCAGTATGAACATGATCTTGAAGGCAATAATTTATCAATGCCAGATACGGTTCAAGTTCAGCCTTTTTATTCTGATCTTGGTTTTATGGCATCCTCATTTCCTTCGTCAACAACAAGTGGACAAGGTTTTGCAGTATCGTATGTTGTGAAGAATTTTGGTATAGGTTCAACTACCTACAATCATCATTCCAATAGAGTATATGTCTCTACCGATTCGATATACAGTATCAATGATATTCCCTTGGATATACTCGAATATTTTGGATTATTAGATAGTTCCCAAACCTATTCTCATATAAAACAAATTAACATTCCGCCTTCTTTAGTAAGTGGAAATTATTACTTACTGATAAAATTAGATTATAATAATGAAATAGTGAACGATAACAATAATCTAAATAATCTAGTGGCAATTCCATTTACGAACACACAAATTCCTTCGCCTGATGTAGAAATCATCAGTATGAATCATCCGAGTACACTGAATCAGGGTCAGTCGTTTTGGGTAAGTTATACGGTTAAGAATAATGGACCAGGAGTGATTTCAAATTCAGCAATTACAGATGTTATGAGTATTTCATCGGGGGTATTCTCAAATAAATATAATATTGGTTATAATCAAAAATTACGAAACCTTGCAGTGAACGAAACCTACACAGATAGTGTTTTGGTTACCAGTATACCAACTTCATTTATTGGCTTTCAAATATTTCAAATTAAAACAGATGCTCAAAATTTGATTTATGAAAACACTAATGAAACCAATAATGAACTTTCGGATTATGTTTTTATACAGACAACTTCCAATATGGATTTGTTTCCAACATCATTTCAATTACCTAAAGATTCATTTTTATTAGGTGAGCAAGTTGTCATTCCTTTTTCGTATACCAATATCGGAACCAATATGTTTCAATCCTTTACAAAAAATTCAGTATCCTTAACAAATAGTAATAGTTTCAAATCTACCTTATTAGATTTCAAAGAAGGACCTATTATTCTTGCGCCAGGTGATACCCTGAACGATACGTTGAGAACCAGTATTCAGAATATAACTCCGTTTTGGGTGAATGCACAATTAGCCTTAAACACAACTAATTCATTTCCGGAATCAAATTATGCAAACAATTTTATGGTAAGCGATAGTATATATATTGATGCTGAGGAATTGATTCCGGAAATCCCAACACCTCAAATTTTATCCTATGGTCAAAAACGTTATTACAAAATAAATTTAACGCCTGGTCAGGATTTAGCCATCTTTGTGAAGAAGATTTCGGGTAGTGGACAAAATGAAATGTATTGTAGTTATCAAAAAGTACCAAATAGCACCAATGCCGAATTTAGTGCGAATGATATAACCAGTGAAGATCAAAGAGTGTTAATTCCAGAAACACAAAATGGTTTGTACTATGTATTCTTGCAAAATAATTTACCAGGTATAGATACGCAACATATTGAAATAACTGCCAAGATACTTCCACCATCTATTATAAGTGTGAATAAGGATGAAGTAGGACAAGGGCAAGTAACTACATCTGTGCTTGGTTCAGGATTTAGAACCTATTCAAAAATATTTTTATCCTTAGGTGATAGTATAGTAACTGCCGGTACTATTGTCAATTACATAAATACAATGCAAATGGATGTGCAATGGGATTTGGATAGTGTTGCTTTAGGCTTCTATGATGTAATACTTGTAAATAATACAGATACCTTTTCATTATCGCAGGCATTAAAGGTAGAAAAAAGTTCGGGATATGAAGTGGCTATCAATACCAAACAAAATGGTTATGTTATTGCAACAAGAATTGGTGGATTTGAAACTAATGTCACCAATACCGGAAATGTGAATATTCCTGTTGTGTATTTTCAAGCTGCCGGACTCAAAGAAAAAACGTTTAGTACTTTTAGTTCTCTTGAAACAGCCCTTGGCATACCTGAAGACACCACTGAATTTGAATATTCACCTGGCATTAAATTGGGAAGAAAAATGGATGGCATCGTTTTTAATTTACGACCTGGTGAATCTCGTGCTATGGGTGTGCATGAAAAATTTTCATTCGCAACTTGTGCCCCTGAGCGTGGATGCCCAATGATTTATCGAGTGTATAAAACACGTACGATGCCCATGTCATCGTCTTATTTAACGAAGACTCTCATATATCATGCTGAACAACAAAGACAACAACTCATGACAGCAGTGCATGAGAATAACCCTAGCATGGCAAATGCAATGCCCGATAAAAAATTATTTTATGAAATCGTTTTAAGTGGCTTTATGGAGAAAGAAATTTTAGATTCATCCGACATTGATAATTATGTAAATGCAGAACTCAATCGCTACATAGATTTTGATCCTGGACAAATTATTGGTTTGCAAACCGAGCATCAAGTTAATTTTAATTCAGGCGATGTGTATAGATGGGATATTAATGTGCCAACGGTTGCATTAGGTGGACAGGCCGGCAAATCAATAGGATGGGATTTAGTAAAATCAACTGGAGATATACATGTGAATGCGAATTCAGCTAATCGTTTTGAAATTCAAATAATTCCGCACAATCCTTGCAATAAGGATTATACAACCTTAACCTCATGGGAACCATGGCACGATTATAAATGGCCAATCGCAGTTGCCGAAGGAAGTATCATTGGATTTGATGCAAACAAGTTTTTTATTAATGAAGGCTTTATCGATAAAACTAATAATTTGTATGGAGGTCATTTTGAAGTGAGCATGATGTTAGATACTATCTTTTTGGAATTTAAACATAGAGTGAGAAGTCCAGGAGAAAATGGATATAATGGAGGGCCGGGTCTATGTGGTTTTCCTGCAGGTAATGGTGAATCGAATGTGATGGATGCGAAAGGCGGTGATGGTGGACGTGGATGGACTGATAATACCAAGGGTGGTGATGGTGGTTCTGGATCTTTTGGCGGAGGCTCAGGTGGAATGGGATTCCCTAATGGAATACATGGTGTTGACCTTGACATGGATAATGATAATGATGGAATAGCTGATAGTGTAGATATATGTCCTAATTATAATAATCCATTACAAGCAGATACCGATGGAGATGGCTTTGGTGACGGGTGTGATCCTTATCCATTAATTTTTAATTTGGATGTTGACAACGATCATATACCTGATACATTAGATAATTGCAGATGGGTCGCAAACTATAGTCAGTCCGATTTTGATCAAGATGGGATTGGTGATATGTGTGATAACAGGCCCGACTTTGATTGTATTGATGGAATCACTTGCGCCGAATTTGTAAATTGTAATAGCAGCTATGGATGTAATCAATCAAATATTAACTGCACTACTTGTGGTAAAAATAGCACGAAAGAAAATGAACCTGAGGGCTTGGTGGAATGTACCGAAGCACTGAATGTTTTAGCAGGAGCAACGAATTGCGCAACAGATGCTTTGGGCTGTTGGCAAGTAGCCTTACAGCGAGTAGAGGATCAAGGTTATATGTTTGATGCATTTTCTACAGCAGGTGCGAAAAACAGAGATATTTTACAAGATGCATGGCAGGATTGCGGACTGAAGGCAGTGTTTGATTGTGTACTGAGTTCCATTCCCGGTTTCGATTGCGGAAGTTCACTTTCCGATTTAGTAAAGTCGGCAAAGTCCTTACGCAAAGAACCATCACTTAGTGGGGCAGGAGGTTTAGTTGGTAGTGTACCTGGTGCAGCAGAAGATTGTGAAGAAGATGCAGAGATTTTTAGTCAGTGTAAAATATTTTCTGTATCATCTTCCTTCGATCCGAATTATATTTTCGGACCGGAAGGAAGAGGAGATACTACCATCAGATGGGTACCTGCTTCAAGAAGTATGCCTTATACTATTCAATTCGAAAATGATTCTGTACTAGCAACCGCAAGTGCGCAACGAGTAGTAATAGAGCAAAATTTACATCCTAATGTTGATCCGCTTTCATTTCGTATGAAACAAGTTGCCTTTAATAATATGATTTTCGATTTACCCGAAATAGCAAACTATAGCGGCATTTTAAATTTAGATGATTCATTAAACTATGATGTACAAGTAACCGCAGGATTAGATATTGTGAACCTGAAAATATTTTGTGTACTCCAAACGATTAATCCAAATACAGGTTTGCCACCCAATAGTAGTGAAGGATTATTGCCAATTAATGATAGTATGGGCAGCGGGGAAGGTTATTTCAGCTATTTTATTTCTCCTAAAACTACGGTTCAAACATTGGATACAACCATTGCTAAAGCCATTATAAAATTTGATGCTAATCCAATAATTGAAACGAATACATGGGAAAATACTTTTGATGCAGTGAAGCCAATTAGCTTTATTGATTCGTTGCCAAGTATGATTTTAAACGATAGTATAGACATGGTGGTTTATGGTAATGATGATCCCATTGGATCGGGCATATATGCTATTCGTTTATTTTTCCAAGTAGATTCAAGTAGTTTTCAATACCATGGAACCTATTCGAATGGAGACATCGTAAACTTTCGCGGAATCGCAGGGAAAAAGTATGGCTTTTATACCTTAGCCGAAGATGTGGCCGGTAATATTGAAAATAGTAAAACGCAAGCACAATGGACTGTCCAATTTGACTATGCTGATTCAGTGGCTATAGTACAACCTATTGTCTATACTCACATTTGCGAAACCGATTCAATGCAAATTGCATGGTCATCTTATGGCATAGCTAACTTGAAACTTCAAATCAGTAATCTCGATCAAAGTAATTACTATTTAGATACTGTGTTGCCAGCCTCTTTGAATAACTTTAAGTATTTTAATGATAATTATCAGGAGGATACATTGAAAGTTAAACTCATTCATGCTCAAAATAATTTTGTGTATGCTGAAACCTTTTTTGTTCGAGATCAAACTAAAGTATGGTATATAGATGAAGATCATGATCATTACTATACAGGTATTCCGATTGTTTCATGTTATTCCCCTTCCTCAATCTATATTGATACAGGTATCATTGCCGGAGATGATTGTAATGATTCAAATGCAAACATTCACCCCAATAGTGCAGAAATATGTTGTAATAATATTGATGATAATTGCAACGGCTTTGTCGATGAGGCCAACTTACATTTGAAGTTATTTATTGAAGGGTACTATAACGGTTCTGGTACGCTAATTCCAAGTCTTGCCAATCAGGGGCAACTTATTGGAACTACCATTTGTGATACCATCGAAGTTGAATTGCATGATCCGCTTAACTACTCGCTGACTTTTTCAGCAAAGACTGTTTTGAATACAAACGGATTAGCTATAGTAGGATTTCAGAATCTGGCGAGTGATTATTACATTGCTTTAAAACATAGAAATGGGTTGTATACATGGTCGGCCACACCGGTTGTTATGACTGAAAATACGTATTACGATTTTACCACTGCAGCCAACAAAGCTTATGGTGATAATCAGGTGGAAGTTGAGAGTGGGGTTTGGGCATTTTATTCAGGCGACATAAACCAAGATGAAAATGCCGATTTATTAGATGCAAGTTTATTAGAAGCCAGTATCGCTAATTTTGATTTCGGATACTTTGCAACCGATATTAATGGTGATGGAAATGTTGATTTATTGGATAGCCCAATGTTGGAAGTGAATGTGAATGCGTTTATTTTTTCGAATCATCCGTAATATATAACGGATCAAGAAAGTTGCTGCGCGAATGAGATAAGGTAATAGTTGTCTGTTTCATAATGGTAGTTCCAAAAAACCCTGATACTTCGTTATGCGAATTTTTCAAACCCTTTATCGACAGCGGCGGACGCGGTCTTTGAAAAATTCGTAAGCCCTGTTTGTCCAAAGACAAGCTCGTTTGAGGGGTTGTTAGAACTACCCATAAAGTATTTTCATGCTATATTCATTTTAGAGGTGCAACTAAAATAAAATCCATGAAAACGAATCAGTTTTATAAATCAAATACAATTAAAGTATCGAATTAAAAAACCAGAAACCCATAAAATCCTACCAAATACTATTGATTCTTAACCTAGTACTAAATGAGCTATTAAAAATACTATTGTTCAATTATGTTTAAAGCAGATTGGGAAAAGTTTTTTTCTAATTTAATTACACGACATTTTTTGCTTATAAATTAACAAACATGAATAACAATCTTCGCTTGGCATTTATTGCCTTATTGCTATCTTTTTTTTCTATTCAATCTGCCTATTCTCAAACTCCACAAGCCATTCCTTATCAGGCAATGGCCAGAAATGCGGCCGGTAATTTACTTGCCTCTCAACCTATAACCATTCGGTTTACTATTCATGATAATACTGCTAGTGGAGCAATAATTTATCGCGAGACTCAGAACAACACAACTACTAACTTAGGGCTATTTACATTGAATATTGGAGAAGGAATTCCATCGCTGGGTTTATTTAACAGCATCAATTGGGGAAGTGGAGCAAAGTTTTTAGAAGTTGAATTAGACCCAGCCGGAGGCACTTCATTCCTCTCAATGGGCACTACCAAATTGATGAGTGTTCCATATGCATTATATGCTGACCATGCCAATGTACCCGGTGTTCCTGGGCCTCAAGGGCCAATTGGATTAACGGGTGCTACTGGTCTACAAGGTGCTATTGGTTTAACTGGCGCTGCAGGTCCACAAGGACCGATTGGATTAACAGGTGCTACCGGGCCGCAAGGACCGATTGGGTTAACAGGAGCAACCGGCCCACAAGGTGCTATTGGATTAACAGGCGCAACTGGTCCGCAAGGTCTGATTGGATTAACGGGCGCAACCGGCCCACAAGGACCGATTGGATTAACAGGTGCAATCGGGCCACAAGGGGCGGGTTACCTGGCTACTTCTACATCAAGTGCACTTATATCTACGGGTAATAAAACATTCACCACCCAAGCAGGTTTAGCTTACTTACCAAATACGAGAGTGCGTATTGCAAATAGCGCTTCGAATTATATGGAAGGTTTGGTAAGCTCTTACAGCGGTTCAACTATGGTGGTGAATGTGGATCGAGTTGTTGGTGCAGGAACCTTTGCCTCGTGGAATATCGGTATAGCAGGCGATGTTGGTGCAACAGGCCTGTTGCCGAATGGCACTGCCTTAGGTAATACAACCTATTGGAACGGCACAACATGGGTTGTGAATAACAATAAACTATTCAATGATGGAAACAGAATTGGCATTGGATCAAATTCACCGAAAGCTCGTTTACATGTAGCTGATAGCAGTGTGGTGTTTACTGGACCGGTACTTCCATACCCTTATATAACAGCAGTACCTCCACCAATTGAAGGTGCAGGTTCTCGTATGATGTGGTATTCTGAAAAGGCAGCATTTAGGGCAGGCCAAGTTGAAGACTATTCAAGCTTTGGTGATAATTATTGGGATATGGATAGTATAGGTTATTGGAGCTTTGCTACAGGACATGTCACCATGGCAAAAGGGGCTAGCTCAGTTGCTATGGGTGTACATGCTAAGGCAAATGGTAATGTCTCAATGGCTATGGGTAGTTTTACTAAGGCAAATGGTGATGGCTCTATAGCTATAGGTGGATCTACTGAGGCAAATGGTGTCTACTCAACTGCTATGGGTGAAGGTAATTATGCAAATGGTGCACAATCAACAGCCATGGGTTTTGCTAATTTTGCAAACGGTACTGCCACCACTTCAATGGGTCTCCTTACAAAAGCGAATGGAAAAATGTCAACCACTATGGGTCACGCAACAAAAACAAACGGCCCTTCAAGTTTAGTCATAGGTGTGGCTAACGATACAATAGTATCAGTTGATAATAGCGCTTATCTATGTGTCCCTACTTCACCTTTATTTATAATAGGAAATGGCGATGCAACTGATCAAAATAATCCAATTAGACACAATGCTTTAGTCGTTCGCAAAGATGGCCGCATGGGACTTGGTACTAACTTTCCTGCAGCACGATTACATGTAGCTGATAGTAGTGTTGTGTTTACAGGTGCAGATACCCTGCCGGTATCACCTGCCCCTCCGCCCATTGAAGGACCTGGTAATCGAATGATGTGGTATCCGGAGAAGGCAGCGTTTCGAGTTGGGGGTGTTTTTTCACTGTTTCCATTTTCTATTCCAACGGAAAGATATTGGAATAAAGATAGTATCGGCAAATATAGTTTTGCTTCCGGAGCCATTACATTGGCTTCAGGGGAGGGTTCGGTTGCCATGGGTATTGGATCTGTTGCAGAAGGAAAATGTGCAAGTGCATTCGGCGAAACAAATTGGGCCATAGGCGAAGGAGGAATGGCATGGGGTATAGGCAGTTTGGCAAGTGGCAAATGGGCAACAGCCACAGGTGTAGGAACGGAGGCAAATGGTCAAGCCGCCGCAACGTTTGGACTTACAACAAAAGCGAATGGCGAAAATAGTTTAGCATCAGGAAGTAACACGAAAGCGAATGGTTTTAGTTCAACTTCATTGGGATCGCATACCACGGCAAATGGCCATAACACTCTGGTGATTGGAGTTTTAAATGATACGATAGTTGCCAACTCATTGACTCCTTCAGCCACCAATCCTTTATTCATTATTGGGAATGGCGCACTTACACCACGCAATGCATTAGTCGTTCGTCAAGATGGCCGTATGGGTATCGGTACTAACTTTCCTACTGCTCGTTTACATGTAGCGGATAGCAGTGTGGTATTTACAGGTGCAGATAGCTTGCCGCTTTCCCCTGCCCCTCCACCAATTGAAGGGCCTGGTACCCGAATGATGTGGTATCCGGAGAAGGCCGCGTTTCGAGTAGGTAGATGTGCTTTAAATGATTGGGACAAAGATAGCATCGGGCAGTATAGTTTTGCTGCAGGTTATGATCCCATGGCGAAAGGATTTGCTTCAACCTCAATTGGAACCGGCGCTGCATACGGAAATCACGCGATAGCCATAGGTTCCTCTTTATACGCCAACGGAAATTACTCAACTGTTATTGGGAACGGTTCAATCGCCAGCGGAGAGTACTCAACTGTGATTGGGAATTATGGTACGGCTTCGGGAAGTTCATCTGTAGCAATAGGTGCGTCACATGCCTCAGGAGGGAACTCGATAGCCATGGGGGTAAATTGCACCGCGAGTGGAGCGTCTTCCTTCACCAGCGGCGCTAGTAATACCGCAGCAGGAGTTGCCTCTGTAGCAATGGGAAGCCAGACAACTGCTAATGGGAATTATTCTCTGTCAACGGGTGATAGTACCGCAGCAAATGGCGTGGCTTCCGTCGCTATGGGCCAGTTCTCAATCGCCAATGGCAATAATTCCATAGCAATCGGGCAAAATGCCAATACCAATCAAAACTATGCCACTGCACTTGGAAATTTTGTGAATGCCAATGGCGTATATTCAACAGCTTTAGGATTTTCGAATAATGCGAATGGAAATATGTCAACCACTATGGGTCTATCAAATAATGCCAATGGTGATGGATCATTAGCTATAGGCGAAGGCTCAAGAGCAAATGGATATACCGGCACGGTAATTGGCCGATATAATGATTCGATTGTAAGCGCACAAAACAACATACAAAATACAACCCCTCTATTTATTATCGGGAATGGAACCAATTTTACGAATCGAAAAAACGCCATGGTGGTTCGTAACGATGGGCGCACCGGTTTAGGCACCAATAACCCTCAAGCACGTTTGCATGTTGAAGATAGCAGTGTCTTATTTCGAGCGCAACCTATTTCAAATAATGTTTCAAACCCACCTGTTCAAGGTGCTGGTCTCCGTATGATGTGGTATGCGGATAAAGCTTCATTTCGAAGTGGTATAGTAAATGCAAGCCAATGGGATAAAGATAGTATTGGACTTTATAGCACAGCCTTCGGAGAGGATACCAAAGCCAAAGGGATTCATGCATTATCGACAGGAATCTCAACGCAAGCTCTTTCAGACAACTCGACCGCGATGGGGTATTTATCCATCGCAAGTGGAACTGAAGCCACCGCAATGGGTTATAGTACCATCGCCTCAGGTATTTCATCCGTAGCCATGGGTGAAGGCACAAATGCAATAGGAAATTATACCACGTCAATGGGTTACACAACCACAGCAAAAGGGGCAGCATCAACCGCCATGGGATTAGGTACTAAATCAAATGGATATGCTAGTTTAGTAGTCGGTCGATTTAATGATTCTATTGTTGCACCGCAATTGGGTATCACATCTACCACTCCGCTCTTTGTGGTTGGAAATGGTACTTCTCTTGCTTCAACAAGTAATGCAATGGTTGTAAGAAATGATGGCAATATTGGAGTTGGGACAAATACACCTGCCACAAAATTAGATGTAAATGGGGGGGTGAAACTTGGAACGAACGGTAGTGTTTTGGCTGCAGTAATTAAAAGTACAAATACAACATCCTCCTTGACAATTCCTGCAAACACTACCAGTGTTCAAAACTATACCATAGCAAATGTTTCCGTTGGTGCAAGTGTGCTAGTTTCGCCTGCATCTGCCATTACCTCCGGGCTTGTCATAGCGTACGCCAGAGTGTCGTCTGCCGGCACGGTTGAAGTGAGTTATAGAAATACCACTGCAGCCAGTGTGACATTAGCAGCCGGGGTATCTTTATACATCACAGTTATACAATAAAGCATTTCAATAAATAATTATTCATTTAAAAATTTAAAATGAAATGAGCATTAGAATAAATTACAACCTGCTTCAATTTTTAAGCATAGTTGTTCAGTTGTGCGCATATTCAATTGTCAGCATAGCACAAACATTAAAACCATCCGTGATTGCCAGTGCTGGTGGAAATTCCTTAAATAGTGGTTATTCATTATCATACACATTTGGAGAAACAAATACAGCAACATTATCAAATGCGGGTTATACACTAACTCAAGGCTTTCAGCAGACCTATAAAATGACACTCAACCTAAAAGCATTCCTGCAAGGCTATTACAAAAATGGATCCATGATGGAAAATGTTTTATACACGGAAGGCATTACTGCTAGTCCTGGTGCAGCGTGCGATACCATTCAGATTGAGCTTCGAGAAAACACCTCCCCCTATTCAGTTGTAAGTGCATCCAAACAAATAATACAAACGAATGGCTCAGTAACATTCAATGGCATAGCGAATGCAGGCAACGCATATTTTATTGTGGTGAAACATCGTAATTCGATAGAAACATGGAGTACATATCCTGTTCTTCTGACTGAAAATACATACTATGATTTTACAACTGCAGCAACTGCTGCATACGGGAATAATCAAATCGAAGTTGAACCAGGTATCTTTGCGCTCTATTCCGGCGATATCAATCAAGATCAGAATGCCGATTTACTAGATGCTGCCATATTAGAAACCAGTATCGCCAA
Organism: Bacteroidota bacterium; assembly: GCA_016706595.1. GTDB lineage: Bacteria > Bacteroidota > Bacteroidia > Chitinophagales > Chitinophagaceae > OLB11. The sequence goes on from JADJJH010000001.1 coordinate 256,988, forward strand.
TTTTGATTTCGGTTATTTTGCCACCGATATCAATGGCGATGGCAATGTTGACTTATTAGATAGTCCGATGTTGGAAGTGAATGTGAATGGGTTTATTTATTCGGTGCATCCGTAGATGAAAAGCTTCGGACAGAAACTAGTTGATTGGCAGCAATAGAAAAGGGGAGATGAAAATAGACATGTTAATAGAGAGTAGCATAGGGCAGAACTTCTGCTGACTCCTATGAATAAATTCCGTATCGGTATAACCAGTTACCCTTCAAAAGTGTCAGTATAAAGCCTAGCGCATACCAATTTCTCAATGGGATTTAAAAAATAAAATCTTTGGTTTATTTTCAGCCACGAAATAAAGTAAGTTACTTCTGCCCCTGCGATTCTGCTATCTTGGGGTCTATGGCTAAATAAGAAAAACATATGAACCACTTCAACACAAATCATCTTACCACCTCTCTTTTAAAATCTCAACCTGCATTCCGTTCTAAACGAACAAGGTTTAGCTTTACGTTTAAATTTGTATTGTTGGTAATAGCACTTTGCGCTAATTGCTTTATGACACAAATCGCTAATGCACAAGCACCCACACTGGAATGGGTAAAAAGCATGGGGGGAAGTGGCAATGACGATGCGAGGTCTATTACCGTTGATGCCTCTGGAAATCTATATACAACTGGTCAATTTTCAGGCACCGTTGATTTTAATCCGGGACCGGGGGTTTTTAATTTAACGTCAGGAGGTGGTGGAATTAATTTGAGTGCCTTTATTTCAAAATTAGATGCTGCCGGTAATTTTATGTGGGCTAAAAGTCTCAATGGTGAAGGTATTGTTGAAGGGGTATCAATTGCTATTGATGGAGTGGGAAATGTATACACAGCCGGCCACTTCGATGGATTTGCCGATTTTGATCCGGGTGTTGGTATTTTCAATCTGATATCTATGGGGGATGAAGACATCTACATATCAAAATTAAATGCATCCGGTAATTTTATGTGGGCAAAAAAAATAGGTGGAATATCTTTCGATTTTTTAGCCAGCCTAAAATTAGATGCTGCAGGTAATGTAATTACTGCAGGCCGTTATTCTGGTACTGTTGATTTCGACCCGAATGCCGGAGTATTTAATTTAACCCAAGGCAGCGGAATAGGGATTGTCTACAGTACATTCATTTCTAAATTAGATGCTAACGGTAATTTTATTTGGGCTAAAAGTATGATTGGAACTGATGTCAGTACTGCGTATTCTATTGCACTTGATACTGCAAATAATATTTATATTGCAGGTAGTTTTCGAGGCACTGTAGATTTTGACCCTAATGCAGGCATTGCGAATTTGACAGCGGCTGGCACAGACTCAATTAGTGACGGATATATATCAAAATTAGACGCTGCAGGTAATTATGTTTGGGCAAAGAGAATAGGTGATAATAATAGTGAAATTGCAGAGACAATTGGGGTTGATGCACTAGGCAATGTGTATACAACAGGCTGGTATTCAGGCACAGTTGATTTTGACCCCAATGCTGGGATTTTTACTCAAACCTCTAGTGGCGGTTATAATATGTATATTTTAAAATTAGATGCTGCAGGTGATTTTATTTGGGCAAAAAGTTTACAAACTAATGCTGTATTTTCTGACGAATACGTATGGGACTTCGCAATCGATGATTTGAATAATCTTTATTGTACAGGCTATTTTCTTGGTACTGTTGACTTTAATCCTAACGCTGGTATTTTTAATTTAGTATCTGCCGCAGACGTTGATATATTCATTTTGAAATTAGACGCCTTAGGTAATTTTGTTTGGGCAAAAAGCATGGGTGGTTTAGGAATGGATTATGCATATTCAATTGCACTTGATGCGGCAAGAAATGTATATACCACGGGCTTTTTTACAAACACTGTCGACTTTAACCCTGATGCCGGAGTGGTGAATGTCACATCGAATGGTGGCGCAGATATTTTTATCCACAAAATGAGTCCGTGTGTGTCCCCTCCCGCTCCAAGCAATACTTCCGCCTCTTCTGCAACCACTATTTGCTATGGCGCTACTACTACGTTATCGGTATCTGCTGCTGGCACAGCCGGATGGTATTCGGCGGCTACAGGAGGCACGTATCTTGGAGGAGGAAATTCGTTTACCACACCGCCACTTTTAGCCACCACTATTTTTTATGTTCAGGATAGTACGTGCACGCCAAGTGCTACCCGCACGCCCATCACCGTTACGGTGCGGCCGATCTTTTTATCAGGTAGTACGTCTGCCTCGCCATCTGCCATTTGTTTGGAAGAAAGTACCAATTTAACGTATACCGCGCCATCATGCTATTCAAATCCCAACTTTGAATATACCTACGCGCCTGCCAATTGGGTATTGAATCAATCGCCTGCAAATGCAAATGGCACAGTAAACACCACCAATGCTCCGTCAAGCATCACGATGGTATCAAGCAATGGCTCTATAGGTTTAGGCGCAGGCACTACATCCTACTCAATCACCATACCATGCTCTCGGGTTTTGTTTCCTTCAATTGGGCTTATTCAACTGCGGATGGTGCTGGGTATGATTATCCCCGCTATAGTATTAATGGCGGAACACCGAATTTATTTACTGGGTTTAGTACCTCCGGCGCAAACAATCAAACCGGCTCTGAAAGTATTTTACTGCTTGCCGGTCAAACCTTCACTTTGCAAGCATATTCAGTCGATAATCAATTTGGTGCATGTACCACCGTCATTAGTAATTTTTCGGCCCCCGCCATTCCTAATCAAACGAGTCAATGGTATACAGCCGCAAATGGAGGGTCATTCCTTGGTAGTGGTTTAAATTTTACCTATACACCCATTGCTGTCGGTAATAATACCTATTACGCCGCCGTGGTGGATATAAACACATCATGTGTCAACCCCATGCGGGTTCCGGTAGACGTATGGGTTAATCCCTTACCCAAAGCAGGAACAGCCACAGCAACTTTATCTTCGCCTTGTGTTGGATCAAATGTGATTTTAAATTATATGCCACCTACTTGTGAATCAAGCTTAGGTTTTCAGCATCCGAATGCACCAACCAATTGGACCTTAACGCAATCGCCCATCTTTGCCAATGGCACTGTGAATGTTGCCAATGTACCGTCCAGTATCACGATGACCTCGAGCAATGCGGCCATAGGTGGAGGACCGGGTACGACATCGTATTCCATTGTGATGCCATGTTCCGGTTTTGTTTCCTTTAATTGGAATTATTCTACCGTGGATGGTGCGGCGTATGACTATCCGCAATATCGAATCAATAGCGGAGCGCCTGTTTTATTGACAGGGTATAATACCTCAGGAGGGATTAGTCAAAGTGGCTCAGTAAACGTTGCAGTAACCACTGGTCAAACCTTCACCTTGCAATCGTATTCGGTCGATAATCAAGTTGGCGCATGCACAACAGTCATCAGTAATTTTTCGGCGCCGGGTGTTCCAAATCAAAGTGTAAAATGGTATGAAGTATCAAGCGGAGGAACTGATTTAGGTGGCGGAAATACACTCAGTGTCACACCTGCCACAACCGGTACATTAACCTACTATGCCGAGGTAAAAAATAATAATACAGGGTGTATCAATCCGGTACGGGAACCAACGAATAGCGTCACAATAAGTGCGTTGCCTTCAGTTATGATAAATGCAAGTAACAATCCAATTTGTTTGGGGTCATCAACCACACTCACGGCAAGTGGAGCTGATTCATATATCTGGTACCCGGGAGGCTTAGGCGGCGCATCGGTGGTGGTTGCACCTACGTCAACCATAACCTACACAGTAACTGGCATTGATGCGAATGGATGTTCACAATCGTCTACATTATTAATAACTGTAAATCCCTTACCGGGAGTAGGTACTTCAGCAAGTCCAACGCCCATCTGTGCAGGTAGTTCAATAAATATTACCGGCACCAATGCGGCTACTTATACCTGGCAGCCGGGTTCTTTATCGGGAACCACCATCAGTGTATCACCTGCAACATCAACCACCTATACGGTTACGGGTACGAGTAGTTTGGGTTGTGTAAATACAGCTACGAGATCTATTACAGTGAATCAGCTACCGCCAACAGGCACTAACTTGGGTACAACCCCATCTATTTGCACAGGAACGGCCATCACTATTTTTGGTAGTGGTGCAAATGCCTATACATGGCAGCCCGGTTCCTTGACCGGACCAAGCATTACGGTTTCGCCATCAAGCACTACAACATATACTGTGACCGGTATTAGTACAGTAACCGGATGTACAAAAACGATTACGCAAACAATTATTGTCAACCCACTTCCCAATGTTGGTACTACGGCCACCTCGACCCCAATATGCATTGGTAGCACTGCAACCATCACCGGCACCAATGCCAATACGTACACGTGGAATCCGGGATCATTAAGCGGAACAACCATTACCGTTTCTCCTTTAACGACCACGACGTATACGGTAACTGGAACGAATACTTCAACAGGTTGTACAAATACATCGACCAGAACCATTACCGTAAATGCTTGCGGCTCCGTATTAAATCTAACCTTACTTATTGAAGGATATTATCAGGGTATGGGCACAATGGATCATGTATTGCAAAACCAAACTGTGGTTGGTGCAACAGCCACACAAACAGATACTATTATAGTAGAATTACGAAATGCGTTTCCTCCTCATGCAGTGGCGTCATCTGTAAAAACGATATTGAATACAAATGGTATGGCAAGTTGTAATTTTCCATTATCAGGCAATTACTACATTGCAATTAAGCATCGGAACGGATTGGAAACCTGGAGTGCCACTCCGATAGCAATTACAGGAATAGTCAATTATGATTTTACTACCTCAGCCAATCAGGCCTATGGTGATAATCAAACCGAAGTAGCTGCCAATGTTTGGGCTTTCTATTCAGGCGATATCAACCAAGATGAAAATGCCGATTTATTAGATGCAAGTTTATTAGAAACAAGTATCGCCAATTTTGATTTCGGTTATTTTGCAACCGATTTAAATGGCGATGGCAATGTTGACTTATTAGATAGTCCGATGTTGGAAGTGAATGTGAACGCGTTTATTTATTCGGTGCATCCATAAGGGAATTATTTATGGACTGCTTTTTAACGTGAAAATTATTGTAAAGGAAAGATTTAATGTCAATTACGGAAGAGATTAATGCATTTTTTATTTAAGAAATCATGGAAATGACTTGCATCCGATTGGTTGATCTTTACTTGTCGTATGCATCTCCAACTTCTTCGTCATCGTTAAAAGGCGGTCCTATAAAAACGGCATTATCCTTTCAACGATTCCTCAAAATATCGGAGTTGCTATTATTTGCAGATTTATTTTATGAGCTCTATCACTTTTGCCGTCAAAAATTTTTTCATGTTGTATTGTATAACACCAAACATATAGATATATTTGTTATTGCGCTTCGCATGATGTGCAACCCAACCGATCAATATTTTATGAAAAAGCAATTCACTCAAAATTTGCACTCATTTTTAATTTGCTTACATCCCATTTGGGTTATAGCCAGTCAAAAAATAATATTCATTAGTCCAAGTAATTACTCCTAACCCACTTTTTATGAAAAATTTATTAACCGTTATTTCGCTATTTGTATTTAGCTTGTATTGTAATGTAAAAGGATATGCGCAATCAAATGGAGATTATCGATCTATTAATACTGGAACATTCAGCAATCTTTCCATTTGGGAAATCTACAATTCAAGTAATGGTAATTGGGAGTTGGCCTTAAGTGCACCAACAGGTGCAACACATATTACCATTCAGACAGGGGATACAGTTTCGTTGGATGGAAATATAGTGATGAGTTCGGCCAAAAATTTTACAGTCAATGGTGTCGTCATTTGTTCAACTTATTATATTCAGGGTGCAACAGGTTGTACATTTACACTTGCCGCGAATTCGACATTAAGTACGGCAAATGCAAATGGAATTTTATCGACTAACATTGCAACCGTCAGAAGCTTTTCAACCAATTCATTTAATAGTGCTGCAAACTATATTTTTAATGGATCAACTAATCAAACGATAAATGCCTCAAATACAACCTTTAATAATTTAACGATTCAAACAAGCGGTGGCGCTACAGTATCACTTACTGCAGGTCAATTGCTCACTTTAAATGGTACATTGACATTGACATCCGGATTGTTTAATATGTCTGGATCTTTAACTTTATCAGGCCCACCAATAGCCGGAACATCTACAAATCTGATCACAAATAATAATTCATCTCTCAGATTTGTTACTTCGCAAACCGGGCAATTTATTCCATCTTCAGTTACAAGCATTGGCAATTTATATGTTGATGCTGGTGCCAATGCCCTTGTTGCTGTGAATAGTAATTTGAGTATTGTAAATAGTCAAGGGTTGAATCTCGTAAATGGAATTTTGAATTGCGGGAGTTTTACGATTTCTGTTTCTTCAAATGGTGCAGCCGGTGGTAATACCGGAAGTTATGTAAAGGGCACCTTATTGATAAGTTTGCCATTTACAACCAATGCTATGTTTTATGCGTTTCCTGTGGGTGGGGCAACATTTAACCCCTTGTATATTACACTTGCAGCATCCTTGACCACGAACACAACGCTAGGTGTCAGTGTCATAGATGGCATTCCTGTTGGAACAGAAAATATGACTTCGTTAAGTGGAGGAATGAGTGATCGATATTGGAGATTAAAGATGACGGGCGTATTTAATATTTCCGAAGTTTCGTCAATTCAAGTAGGGACTCTGGGAATTTCTCCTTCAATAAACAGCAATTCTGCCATCGCATTTTCAACAAATAATGCCGCTTTATCATATCATTCATTGGGTGGTATTGTTGGAACTAATATTATTTCAAGTGGCACAGGGTTGTCAGCTGCGCAGTTTACAGACCTTGCAAGTGGAGATGGCAGTTTTGTGGGGATTTCGAATAAAATTTCCTTAACGCCTGGCATTTATTGCATTGGACCTTCTGCTTCTTACACCCCACCTTCTGGTACTCCATACCTGAATGGATCTTCACCTTATAGTAATTTAACTGCTGCCATTCTTGATTTAAATACAAGAGGCACAACAGGGCATATTGTTTTTGAATTACAAAATAATTATGTGAGTACCACCGAAAATAACTCTATGGCAATTACCTATCAAGGAACAGAGAATGCGACAGCCACATTTAAGGTAAGAAACGATTTGACAATACCCTTGTTGATATCAAAGACAACTCTTGCAACAATTGGTGTGCTCGATTTTAATGGTGGTGATTATATAACATTCGATGGCACAATCAATAATGCAGCATGTGGTGCAAGCTATGGCATTATTTTACGTGGACTTGGTTCAACATGTGTTAGTCTTCAAAATGATGCACAACATAATACCCTGAAAGGAATACAAATTGAAATTGGAGGTACTAGAGGCATCTATATAGAATATAATAACGGTTCGGTGGGTAATGATTACAATAGTTTTTTGTGCAATAAATTTCAATTGAGATCTGATATCGTGAGCACCGCATCTGTGAATGCCTTTACAACAGGAGTTAACAGTTTCTTTAATTGTAAGAACGATAATATTTTGATTGACCAGAATAAATTTGAAAATTGCGCTAACGGCATTCAGGTTAGCGGTGGAGGCAATAACGGTTTATGGACGATCACCAATAATCACTTTTACAAAACAACAGCCTCATCTGCTATCAATTCGTTTATCAATGTTCAAATGACGGATACAGGTAAGGTTATTATTGAAGGAAACTATTTTGGAGGAAGTGCGCCCTTTTGTGCAGGCTCAAAAATGCTAATTAGTAGCAGTAACAGTCTTTTTAATTTGAGCCTTTCAAGTACCTCTTTAATCAATTCAAGTTTTAGCAATAATACCATTCAGAACATAACCAGTACTTCAAATTTAACACTTACCCAGTTTGGCACTTTGCCTTTAAACATTGAAAATAATATCGTAGGAAATCCTTCCGTTTTAAATGATGTTACTGTTGGCGCTCAGTTTGGTTTTATTGGGTATTCGGGATATAGTGGTTCAAATACAATCAATATAAAAGGCAATACGGTAAGCAATATTTCCATCCCGAATAACAATGGCAATTCTTGCACGCTGCTTAGTTTCACTTCCACAGGAAATCAAGTCAAGAATATTAGCAACAATACATTCAAGAATATTACAACAGGCAACTCGGCTTTTTATGGAATTAGTATTGGCACAAGTAACGGCGGTGGCAATGTATCATACAATGTGCTCGAAAACATACATCAAACGAATAACACAAGTACAGTCGTTAATCCAATATCTATAAACGGGCCAAATTTAAATGTTGTGGGTAACCGTATTGGACACTTAAGTAATGCCAATGACATTGAATTTGAAAATATTGTCAATGATGTTTTTTATGTGTTCAGCACAGGCAATTCACAAGTGGATAGCAATATAATCGCGAATGTAAACTTGAATCATACAGGGCTAGTGAGCACTAAAGTGATTAATTATAATAGCAGTGTGGGTTCTGTGAAGCCAATTACAAATAATATCATAAAAGATATTAAAACAAAAAGTACAAAAACAAATGCCGAAAGTGACCTTGCAAATACGTCACTCATCGGACTTTATCTCAATATTCAATTTATTGTCAATGCCTCTGACAATAAAATTGAGGGTCTTCAGTCAACAGCCAACACTGCCATTAGCGCTGGTGTCATTGGTATTTATCTGTCATCCAACACAAGCTCTACCATTTCTAACAATACAATGTATAATTTAAGAAATGCAGCAAGCGGATCATCACCGGTTTTAATTGGCATACTCAATAGCGGTACATCAAGCCTAATTAAAAATAACATGATTTCGATTTCAAATGGTAGTAATACCAACGGGGTCAAAATATTTGGAATACGACTTGCCGGCTTTGTAGGTAGTAGAAATATTTATCACAATTCGGTTTCTGTATCAGGCAACAGCGCAGGAGTTTTAAATAGTTATGCTTTTTATAAAGAAAATAATAACTCAAACACAGACATCCTTAAAAATAATATCTTTTCAAATGTTCGTACAGGTTTAGGTAATCATTTTGCCATTGCACATGCCTCAGGCGTTACAAACCAATGGGCCACCTGCGATTATAATAATTTATATTCAGCTAACGCTAACACGTTAGGAGAATGGCCACTAGGCACATCAAAAACTTTTGCCACTTGGCTCTCCACAAGTACTAAAGATGTGAATTCTCATAATCTACTTGTGAATTTTATGGATGTCAATAGCAATCTTCATGTGAACCCTTCAGCGAGTTGTAATTTAGATAGTCTGGGTACAAATACAATAGTGACAACCGATATTGATAATCAGTTACGAAATGCCAATTTTCCGGATGTGGGCGCTGATGAATTTGATAACAGCTTATACAACAATGCCGGAATTGACCAAATTATTTGTAGAGATTCAACTTTACTAGCAGCTTCCTTAGATGCAGGAAGTGCAGGATTCTGGACCTGCTCCGGTTGTACCTTTACGCCCGATTCTACATCCCCAACTGCCATTGTGCATGGACTCCTTGTTGGAACGAATACCCTGGTATGGCATGTAAGTAATGCGAGTTGTTCGGCAACCGATACCTTACTAATTCAAGTGGGCGTAGCACCGCCGCCAATCACAACCAATTATACACAAGCCATTTGTCCTGGCACCGAAATTTACTTTGAATTAGGCGCGCCCTTACAAAGTGGCGCCTGGTCTACCGGTGATACTTCCAAAAAGATTATTGTTTATCCAACAGTGACAGCAACCTATTCAGTAAACGGGACTGATATCAATGGTTGTACAGTTAATTTCAGTCAATTGGCGACTGTGATAAATTTGCCATCTATAATACCGGCCACACCGGCACAACCTACTAATAATTTTAATCAAGTCATTACACCCCTCACTCTATCTTGGGCTCCTGCCCAACATGCAGATGTGGTAGAATTATATGCATGGCCTTCCAATCAAAGCCGACCTTCCATTGGAGAAAATACATTCCTAAATGCCTCTAAGATTTACAATACCTTACTTGCACAACAAGAATATTATTGGCAATTGAAAAGTTATACTATCTGTGATACAGTATGGAGTGATACGTCATCATTTGTAACGAATTACCCTGATTTGCAAGTTCAATCTGTGGCAGTGCCAAATGAAATTTATACGAATACGCTTTTAAATATAACATGGAAAATAAAAAATTTATCTTCAACTGCCAACACCGGAGGTAAAGTATGGCAAGATAAAGTATGGCTTTCTCAAGATTCAATTCCAGGAAACGGGGTTGATGTGCTGCTCGGTACGTATGCCAATCAAAGCTATTTGAATGCGGGTGATGTGTATACTCAACAAAGGTCTATTCAAGTGCCAAACACCTTAAGTGGATTTTATTATATTTTAGTTGAAGCAGATTTTGCAGATGCGGTTCCTGAAGTGAATCAAAACAATAATTTGGGCTACGATACCATCCAAATTATACAAGCGCCATTGCCGGATTTAAAAGTAATTTCTATCGGCAGTCCAACAAATGCATTTGCAGGAGATAGCATTACGGTGACGTATACCATCGAAAATGACGGGCAAATTTCAACAGATTCACTGACTTGGGAAGACGAAATATTTATTTCTAATTTACCCATATTCAATGCAGACAGTGCCATTTCTTTAGGTAAGTTTTCAAGTAAAAATGCAAATTTAATACCCGTTTACTATTTTAGTCCTTCACAAGGTCTATATATAGATCATTACAATACACTTGCTTTTGGATTGCCAATTGATTCAACGTATACCGCCCAATCAAAAGTCATGATTCCTTCTTTATTTTGGTCTGGAAATTATTTTATTTATGTAAAAACGAATACGGCTAATGAAGTATTCGAAGGGCCATACCAAAGTAACAATATCACTAAAAGTACTGTAACCTTAAGTGTCACTCAAATGCCGCCTTCGGATTTAGTGGTAGATTCAATCTTTGTACCTACAACGGCAAACTCAGGCATGCCTGTTACAATTTCTTGGAGGGTAAAAAATCAAGGAGCTGCCGTAACAAATCAATCAAACTGGACCGATAAAGTGTATTATAATACCACCAATTCAATGATAGGTGCCACTTTGTTAGGAACGAAATTGAGACAATCAACACTGGCTACCAATGCTAGTTATATAAGCTCATTGACAGCAACACTACCAAATGGCATTTCAGGTAATTATTTTTTCATGGTGAAAACAGATGAGCCTAATGCAGTATTCGAATACACGTTGGAAAATAATAATTTGACAATTGCTGATAGTACTGTTCAGGTAAATTTGTCTCCATCTCCTGATCTAAAGGTTACGCAAGCCAATTTAGTTATCGATACAATGATATCATCTTCATCTGCACAATTAAATTGCATCATTAAAAACATCGGCTTAGCTGCTACATCAGGTATATTTAATATCATAATTCAATATAGCGACAGCACTACTTACAATGGGGCTAATTCGATTCTAGCGCAAATAAATCAGAATCTAGCCTTGCAACCAGGTGATTCCATCATAAGAACCATCAATTTTACAGCGCCTTCTACTTCAGGCTTACATTATGTTTATGTTAAGGCAGATGGAGCCAACACACAATATGAGCATAATGCCGAAGGCAACAATGTATCTGTGCCAATGAGTTTACTTTGTTTGGCACCTCCCCCGACTTATTCCAACTTGATGATTGATAGTTTGAGCATTCCTCTAAATGTAATGAGCGGCGAACAAAACCCAATTGCATTCAGGATAAAAAACGAAGGGCCGCATAACACCACTGCAAGCTCATGGACAGACAGATGCTATTTATCAGCCGACACTGTATTAAGTTTGGATGATATCAATGTTTTTTCAAAAGAACATATAGGCTCTCTTGATTATGAACAAAGCTATACAGTCAATGGTTTCCTTACAATTCCAAATGGAACACCCACAGGAAACTATTTTCTAATATTGCGAATCGATAAAGAAGTGAATAACCAAAACGATTCCGTTCAAACAGATAATTTTGCATTTGTACAAATTTCTAATACCCTTACGCCTGCGCCCGATTTGGAAGTATTAACCATTAGCTTCCCGGATACTTTATATGCGAAGCAATCCTTGTGGGTGTATTATACGGTTCGTAATAATGGGCCGGGTGTGATCAACTCAAAAGACATTTCAGATCGGATATATTTTGGCACAAATACTTCGTCATTAACCACAACGATTGGAGGAATTAAGAAAAGCAGAAGTATCGCCTCTGGAGCCACTTATAGCGATAGTATTTATGTTGTATTGCCTGCTTATGGTTTTGCATACAATTATTTTAATTTGAAAACAGATAATTTAAATATCATTTATGAAAACCCGAATGAAAATAATAATGTATTCTCAAAATCGGTGTATGTCGAACAATCATCAGGTGTTGATTTGATTCCGATTTCATTAAATTTTCCTAAGGATAGTTTTTTATTAGGCGAACAAGTAACAGCAAATTATGCCTTGAAAAATACGGGCACAAAATCGCTGACAGCCAACAGTAGAAATGCGATTCACTTCAGTGCGGATACCATTTTTAATGGCGGAACAGATTATTTATTGAATTACAAAGATGAAACTACATTGATTGCACCGGGCGACACCCTATATAGATCCATGAACGGAATTGTAAAAGACGCTTCGCCAAATACCTATAATGGGATATTACGATTAAATACCACTGCTACCTATCCTGAGGCAACCATTGCAAATAATAATTTAGTAGAAGAAAATATCCATATCGATGCAGAGGAAATTACGATCAATACGGCCTATCTGAAACATCTAAAATTTGGCGATTATTTATATTATAAACTTACTGCACCGGCAAATCAGGACATGGTGGTAAACGTAAAAAAGTTAAATGGCGCCGGACAAAATACAATAATGGCTTGCTATACTATTGTACCGAATGCTGACAATGCTCAATTTATTGCAGACGATGCCACAAAGGCCAATCAAACACTTTTAGTACCGGGCACACAAGCTGGAACCTATTATCTATTAATTCAAAATAAAATTCCTTCAATTGATAGCCAATTAATAGAAATAAAAGCGGAGTTATTACCTCTAACTATTTTAAGTATTGACAATAATGAATGCGGACAAGGCATTGTAACCACCACATTAAAAGGCGCAAGTTTCAGAGATACTTCAACGGTACAATTACGACAAGGCAATACCGTTTTTGCCACTGCTACCATAGTAGATTATAAGCACTCGATGCAAATGGATATTCGTTGGGATTTTACCAATGTGCCAATAGGGGTTTATGATGTAGTGATTAAAAATGGAGGCGACAGTGCTGTTTTGGCCAATGGGATGGAAGTAGAAGTAGCAGAACAATTAGAGGTAGATATTACGGAATTCGAGAGTGGCTCTTTTGTCTTGAAGCAACCTTATATGGTTGGTTACATTTTTACAAATATTACAAACGTTGATATTCCGGTGACGCAAATAAATATATTTACTTCAGAAGATTCTATGAATGTCTTTAATTCCTCAAACGTGATATTAATAAAAGACCTTCTTAACAATATTCCAGACACTACATTACCAACATATAAAAATATAGACAATTATAGTTTAATTAGTGGTTATGTAAAGAATTTGAGACCAGGTGAATCTGCTACAATAAGTATTAAAGCCAAAGTTGTTGGTAAGCTTAGTGAACCTATTGAATTGGTTGCCGCTGCTCTTGGACAATCTCGTGAAATATTTACAAGAGAATTATTAAACACATACGAAGAAGTCAGACAGTACTTTTTAAACACATTCTTAAGTTCTGAACCTGAATTGTTTAACATTTTTATCAACAAAAGGGAATATTATATTTCCGCATTGTCATCTTACTTAAATCATAACATCATAACTGTCGCAGACATAGATAGTATACTTGGCGATTCAAACTATCCATTGATAGACTTCGACCCTGGAGAATCTATAGGAACACTTATTGATGGTGAGATGGATTTTAAAAGTAATGGCAGTTATAATTGGGAGATTAATGTTCCGACTGCTGAACTTGGTGGTCAACCTGGAAATTCATTTGGATGGGATTTTATAAAATCAGTCAGCAATATTAATGTATTGGCTGATTCGATTGATAAATTTGAAATTGTTATCATTCCGCGTAATCCTTGCAACAATGAATATACTACTCTCACATCTTGGGAACCATGGCATGATTACAAGTGGGCTATTGCTCATGCTGAAGGAAATGTGATAGGTTTTAATAGTAATAAATTTGAAATTGATACGAGCTTATTCACTGATGTAAACAATCTGTATGGTGGACATTTTGAAATATCATTAGGGAATGATACAATTTATTTAGAATTCAAACATAAAGAAAGAGTTTGTGGGGAAACAGCCTGTAATGGAGGCCCAGGCATTTGCGGATATCCTGGCGGTAAAGGAGGCCCAGGCATATGTGGTGGCAGAGGAGGTGATGGCGGCAGGGGTTGGGGCATTGGAAGCAATGGAGGAGATGGCGGAGATGGAGATGCAGGTGGTGGCTCAGGTGGTATGGGTGTATCAGGAGCAACCAATGGGGCAAAGGGCATAGATACCAACAATGATAATGATGGTGATGGCTTAACAGATTCTTTAGATAATTGTCCAAACACAGCAAATCCAAGCCAAATTAATCAGGATGGAGATTTCTGGGGCGATGCATGTGATAGCCATCCAAATCAAGCTGACATGGATACAGACGGAGATGGCATATCTGATATTGATGATAATGCACCAGAAATAGCTAATTCTAGCCAAAGTGATTTTGACGAAGATGGAATTGGCGATTCAAATGATCCTCAAGTAAATATTGTTGATTGTATTTCTGAGCTCACTTGCCCAGGTAAATTAGATTGTCCTGGGGGAGAAGGGTGTGATAATCCTTCTAATAACATTCCTGGTTGTTCAACATGTCCAGGAAAAGGATTGGATGAAAAAGATGAAGCTTTTATGAATGAAGATCCAAATACCTTATTAAATAAATATAAACGTTCTTGTGTTAATGTTGTTACACAATGTGCACCCGACACTAGAAAAGCGCTTTTCCATCTAGCCGATACTTATAATGGATTTTCTAATTCTACTGTTGAAGAAGACAAGGCATTTGCATCGGTATTAGACCTATGGTTAACTCAGTGCATCTTTGGTCAAATGAATAATTGCACCAAGGAAATAGGAATTATTATTGACAAAAATAGCAAACCATGTATAAGTACTGCTAAACAGTTTTTAAAAATTGTTTATTTAGAAAAAAAGAAGCAAGATGGAAATGTTGCTCAGGTTGCTGATAATTCTTTAAATGGTTTGTATGTAGCGTGTATATTGTATAAAAAGCCTAAGAAAAAAATTACATTTAAAACTTTAAGGAAATTAGCTCCAGTTGACCCCAACGAAATTAACGGTCCCGAAGGCGTTGGTGACACTACCACTCGTTGGGTTTCTAAATCTGAAACCTACCCTTACTCTATTCATTTCGAAAATGATTCTTTGTTAGCAACTGCACCTGCAAGTCGGGTAACAATAACGCAAGATATTCATCCTAATATGGATCCGTTAAGCTTTAGATTGGGAAGTATCTATTTCCAAAACCAAACCTTCGATCTCCCTGAAAATTTATCCAACTATACAGGTGTCATTAACCTAAACGATTCATTAGGTTATGATGTTCAAGTAACTGCAGGACTTGATATTGGCAATAACAAACTATTTTGGGTATTACAATCCATTGATCCATTGACAGGCTTACCACCTAATACAATTAATGGCGGTTTTCTTCCTGTAAATGACAGCTTAGGAAATGGACAAGGATACGTGAGTTATATAATAAAAGCGAAATCATCAACCCAGACCTTAGATACAATTACGGCCAAAGCAAATATTGTGTTTGATGTGAATGACCCGATCGAAACCAATACTTGGAAAAATACTATCGATGCAGGAAATCCATTAAGTAGTATTGACACCTTGCCCGCATTGATATTAAACAATGAACTTGAGCTCTATATAAACAGTGCTGATGATAGCAGTGGTTCAGGTGTTTATTATACCGGATTATACTATCAGATTAATGGAGGCCCATTTAATTTGTATGACAACTATACTGACACAAGTTCAATACTCTTTACTGGCATCGAAGGCAATATCTATGGCTTTTATTCAATCGCTGTAGATTCAACAGGCAATAGGGAACCCATTAAAACTACAGCACAATGGACCGTTCAATTCGGATATAAAGATAGTATTGAAATAATTTCACCTGCAGCACTCGCAAGTTATTGTGAACAATCCATCATCCCGTTCACCTGGTCGAAGTATAAAGTGGATGACATGCGTTTGAAGGTTCAAAAAATGGATGGAACGGTATTGTTTACATCGCCTGTTTTCAGTTCTTCCGATTCTGTATATACTTGGATGCTTCCTATTACTGCTTCCGATTCGTTGTTGGCGACCTTATTCGATGCAGATAATGAGTACACGTTCGATCAGGATACAATACTGGTCAATCATCAAGTGCCCTGGCATCTCGATGCCGATTCCGATGGCTATTCAATTGGAAATGTTATCAATGCTTGCGTGAGTCCTGGATTTGGTTATACGACTACAATTACTAGCAGCGGCGATTGCAATGATGCAGATTCTAACATACATCCTAACAGACCAGAAATTTGTTGTAATAATATTGATGATAATTGCAATGATTTGGTAGACGAAGCTAACATTACATTAAAATTATTTATCGAAGGATACTTTACTGGCATGGGCACCATGGTTCCATGTCTTCTCAATCAAGGGTTTCTTACCGGAAATACGATTTGCGATACGATAGAAATTGAATTGCATGATCCGCTGGATTATTCACTTGTATTTTCAACAAAAGCAGTTTTAAATACGAACGGATTTGCCATAGCCGGTTTTCAAAACCTTGATAGTAATTATTACCTTGCAGTGAAGCATAGAAATGGACTTTGTACATGGTCGGCAAACCCAATTGCTATCATTGAAAATACATACTATGATTTTACTACTTCAGCGAATCAAGCATATGGTAACAATCAAGTTGAAGTTGAGACTGGCGTATTTGCATTTTATTCTGGCGACATAAACCAAGATGAGAATATGGATTTGTTAGATGCAAGTTTATTAGAAGCAAGTATTGCCAATTTCGATTTTGGTTATTTTGCTACCGATTTAAATGGTGATGGTAATGTTGATTTATTAGATAGTCCGATGTTAGAAGCGAATGTGAATGCGTTTATTTTCTCTAATCATCCGTAAAATAGAAATGTGAATTGAGTATGGAATTAATTTGTAAGAATTTGTATGATTCGCAAAGTTATCTACCATGTGAATTCTTACAATAAATACATCAAACAATTTTATTATGTATCGCTTTCGCAACAGCTTCTGTGCCAGAATTTACATGTAATTTTTCAAAAATATGACTGATATGTGTGTTTACTGTTGGGCGTGTAATTTGACAACGATCGGCGATCATTTTATAACTAAAACCCTCAACCAGCAAGGCTAAAATTTCTTGTTCTCTTTGGGTTAAATGAAATTGTTCTGTATTATTTTTTTTATTTTTTTGTTGCATTAAAGCCAACACTTTTCTGGCTATACTAGGTGTCATTGGCGCTCCACCTTCACACACTACTTCTATAGCATCTACCAAATCGGCTAATGAAGCTTTCTTTAAAATATACCCATCGGCACCTGCACAAATACTATCAAATATTTTATCATCATCTTCAAAAATAGTTTGCATCAAAATTTTTAAATCAGGGTAACGACTTCTAATTTGTTTTACACCCTCAATGCCATTTACATAAGGCATGTCAATATCCATAAGCACTACATTAGGGTTTGTTTGTGCAATATGATCTAACACATCACGACAATCGCTATACGTACCGGCGCAAACTAAATTTTCGGAAAGATTGATGAGCATTTCTAAACCTTCACGCCGGTTTCTATTATCGTCGAATATGATTATTCTTTTTTTCATTACATAAGGAATTGAAAGTTTATTTATCAACCGAGTTTAATCCAAAGTTATTAGATTACAAAGATGTATCATTTTGAATTCTCATATTATCGTGAATATGAATGATATTAATTCAATATAAGATGGATCTCAATTTCTGTTCCTTCAAACTCTTTGGTTTTGATATTCAGTGAAGCATTGATATCCAAAGCTCTTTTCTTCATATTAAATAACCCATTGCCTCCTCCATTATTTTTTAAGAAAGCTTGATCAAATCCGATGCCATCATCTTTTATACTGAGAATTAAGATTTGTTTTTCGAGCCTTAAACTGACCTGAACATGATGGCACTTCGAATATTTAGCAGCATTATTCATAGCTTCCTTGAAAATCAAATAGATATTTTTACGCTGGTCAATATCTAAATTTAAATCAACCAAATCTTTATTATCGGTCATTTGCAAAGTAAAACCTTTGGCTTCTGAAAGTTGAACTGCAAAATCGCGCATCCGATTCAATAAATGATGTAGGTGGTCATTTTTAGTATTTACAGCCCATACGATATCACTCATCGATTCTAAAACCTCAGTTGTATTTGCATGAATTTTATTGATTACTAAATTTATCTTTTCATTTTCTGATTTTATTTTTTGGGCAGCTTCACTGTACATGGCAATGCTACTTAAAGTACTTCCAATTTCATCATGTAAGTCGGTAGCAATTCTATTTCTTACTTTAAACACTTTTAACTGCGCACTTAATCGATAACGATATAAACTATACAATGCTACCATGCATAAAAGTGCTATACCTATTTTAAACCACCATGTTTGATACCAAGATGGAAGCATAATGATTTCAATGGATATTCCTTTCGTATTCCATACGCCATCACTATTTGTACCGGTAACTAAGAGGGTATAGTTTCCTGGAGAAAGATTTGTAAATGTAGCTTCGTTTTTATTGGTGGGTTCTGTCCAATCATTCTCGAAACCCAGAAGTTTATATTTGTAAAATTTCTTTTGGTTACTTCTATATTCTAACGAAGCAAAATTAATAGTGAACATACCTTGAGTTGGCTGTAAGGTAATTTTTTTTGCATAGCTAATTGGAGCGTCTAATACACCATTACTATGCTTCCAATCAACTACCTTATTTGAAATAGATAGGCTTGTAAATAAGATAGGAAATTGTTTTTGTTTTTGTAATACTTCTTCCGGATTAAAAATGGTATAACCTCCTATGCCTCCAAATAGCAATTCTCCATTTTTCAATTTCATATATTCAAAATGATTAAATTCATCTCCCGACAAACCATCTTCCGAAGTAAAATTTTTAAACGTTTTTGTGCTGGGATTAAAGCAACTCAATCCTTTGTTGGTACTCAACCAGAGGTTATTTGCATGGTCACTTAAAATGCCATACACTACATTATTAGGTAGCCCATCGTCTTCTGAATAATGAACGCTTTTTCCGGTGGCTATTTCAAAACGTTCAAAGCCATTGCTAGTAGAACCCAACCATAAATACTTTGAAGGAGAAATTGGATCGGGGCAAATACACCATAAAGATTTTGAACTTAATGAAGTAATTGGTGATGCATGATCTTGAAATATTTTCCACATTTTACTACTGTCGGTTGCATGTGGATTTAACAGATATAATCCATTGCCTGTAGCTAAATATACACGTTGCGCATCATCACTATACAAATCCCTAACAAAGGCCAATTGATTATTTATTGGCCCTACAGGAATTTTAAAGCTTTTTTCAAAGCTTCCATTTTTTTTATTTATCTGATGTAAGAATTGTTTGTTTGAACCTTTATCGAGAAACATCCAAAGTCTATCTAGCTTATCATTCAGAAGTCGACTTCGGAAATGATGTTCAACTACAATTGGAAAATATTTTACGGTTTTATTACTCGGCTGGTAACAAATAAATAAACCAATATTTGAAAATACCCAATACCTTCCTTGTTGATCTTGTGTAATGTTGTCAAAATCAAGAGAGTTAAATATCTCAGCAGGCAAACGATTTATTTGATTACTATCAAGCGTATGAAATAAACTGGCATTATGTGGTACGAAATAAGCATGAAAATATTGTTTTCTAATATCGCTTTTAATGGCACCAAAGCCCGCGGTCCCAAACCAATTTATTCCATCAATGCCAGTCCAAGAATTGGAACACGATATTCCTTTCGGTGTAAGTTCTTTCCCCCAATCAATAAGCTCGTTTGTATGGATATTATAATGAAAAATTTGATGATCAATTCTAATTAGCAGATTGCCGTTTCGCAATGATGCAATGCTCATATTATTTACACTCTGTTTGTATTGGGTTCCAATGATATTTGATTTAATGACTTTAGTCTTACCTATATCAAGAGTTTGTAACCTATTATTGGTTAATGCAAACATGATATTCGTATCGAACATATGTGGCTCGAATATGGTATTGGAATGTTTGTTTTTTTCTATACCTAAAGAATTGAATTGATAGCCTTTTGTTTCCCAATTTTTATAGTTTTTATTTGCTTTGTAGTGAATAATAGTGTCTGGATTTTGCATCCAAATTTGGTTCTTTGCTTGCCATATAATTTGATTGCCGCTTGATAAATCTGGTTTTAAATTGGGTTTTTTTTGTTGCACATCATAATCGAATAATACATGCATATGTTTATTTACATTCGTAATGTCATCAATTAATTTCAATGAATCAATATGATACAATAAGGCATTTGTATTGGAATTAATAAATAGCTTTCGTCCATGAATACTAATATTCGTAATGCCATAATTGCCCTTCAAGCCGCTTAATTGTACGGAATAAAATCGTTCGTTTTTTTTATCAAAAAGAAATAGGCCTTTATTTCTAGTGGCTACCCAAAAATTTTCATATTCATCTTCTGTGATTCCTGAAACCATATTGTCGGGTAAGGAGTATATATCTTTAGGGTTGTTTTGATAAGTAGTAACTTCATAGCCATCATATTTATTTAAGCCACTAAAAGAAGCAAACCACATAAACCCTTCTTTATCTTGCATTATGCTTGATATATATCCTTGTGAAAGTCCTTGTTTTACACCCATCAATTCTATAGGAATTGGCACAATTGGTATTTTATTTTGAGTATAAGAACCAACTTGAGACAATAACAAGATGAAGATTAAACTAATACGAAGCATGTAAGAAAGTTAGTGTACAATATTACGTTTTCGTTTGTAAAGTATCATCGAAACACAAGAACTTATGATAAGTTAGAGGACTTACTTCAAGGTTAAAAAAGCAATTTATTTGGTTCTATCATTCATATGAATGATAGAAAGATGATTTCGAAATTTCAAGAAGCGTAACTTCATTCATATTCATGATTGTATACTTTTTACATCATGATCATCTTTGTATCATCAATTTTTAATCAAATAAAAAGAAATGTATGAACAATCAAACTTCAATTCGTCAATTATTATGCTCTTCAAATAGCATATTATCGCATCAGCTCATTTGCAAATTGGCATTTACATTCCTAAGCATATTCGCCTATTCGCTTATGAGCATATCGGCAAGATGCCAGGCTCCTCAATCGATTCCTTACCAAGCGGTTGCACGAAATGCATCAGGTGATTTATTAGCATCGCAAAATATATCATTACGATTTAGTGTACGTAATGCCAATGCAACAGGCACTATCGTTTATCAAGAAACACAAACTGCAACTACTAATTCTTTAGGTCTATTTTCTGTAAACCTTGGACAAGGCACGCCAACTATCGGTACGGTTTCTGCAATTGATTGGGCAAATGGTTCTAAATTTATTCAAGTTGAATTAGACCCTAATGGTGGAACATCTTATACCAATATGGGAACCACGCAATTAATGAGTGTACCTTATGCATTGAATGCGGCATCTAGCAACGATAACAAGTGGCTAAGCAATGGCAATAATATCTCTAATGCCAATTCGGGTAATGTGGGAATTGGCATTAATGCCCCCGGTGCTATACTGCATGTGAATGATGTAAATGGAATCCAAAATGCGCCATCAGCCGATTTAGTTTTATCAAGAGTTTGGAATAATCCATCTGATACAAGAGCTAGTTCTGTTTTTCATTTTTATAATACTGCTACGGGAAATGATAATTTAGGCTTCGGAATTTCAGGTGGCGGTAGCACGAATGATGCACCCAATTCATTAAGTCAAATAAAAATGATGATACAAGGAAATGGGAATGTTGGTATAGGAACTATTCTGCCTGAAAGTAAATTAAGTATCGTTGATGCCCTCAACAATTCAGCGTTACATGCAAGTATTGACGGAGGAGATGCCTTGTTGCAGTTGAAATCACCTGCAAATAATTATTGGACTCGTATCGGATCAAGTCAAAGTCCTTTGGCAATTCTAACGCAAGGAAACGACAAATACTCGCCTTACCCCACGATGTTTTTGAATAATGATGGCAATATAGGTATTGGCACAAGTGCACCAACCAATAGATTAACCGTTGCGGGTAGTGCAAATGCAATTGGACAAATTATCTCCAATACAAGTGGACATGGTTTAGTACAAACGGATGGCACAACTTCTGTAGGTACTTATGCAGATGGTACGGCCGGATGGATTGGAACGAATAGTAACCATCCACTTTACTTTTATACTGCAAACGGATGGGAGTCGATGATGATAAGCACCAGCGGAAATGTTGGTCTTGGAACTTCATCACCCAACGAAAAATTATCTGTGGTTGGTACAACAGGACTTTATGGCAATTCCATATTTTCTCCGAATCAAAGCGGTGCAAATGGAACTGTTTCCATCGGCACACCAACCATTTTTGCGAATAGTATGCTTAATGTAAAAAGCAATTTGCAATATGGCGCTTTTATTGATGCCCCCTCTAGTTCGGAAGCCCTTCACGTAGAAGGTATGACGCGTATAAATGGCGAAGTAGGTATCGGTATAGCACCTTCATCAGTGTATTTACTGGCAGTTGGTGGTAAAATTATTTGTACCGAACTACGTGTTCAAGCAACACCATTTCCCGACTATGTGTTTGATGCATCGTACAACCTTAAACCATTAGAAGAAGTAGAACAACATATACTTACCCACCACCGTTTGCCTAATATGCCACCGGCCACTGAAGTAGAATCGGATGGTATGAATGTTGGCGGCATTCAATTAAAATTAGTAGAAAAAGTTGAGGAATTGACTTTGTATTTATTGCAACAACAAAAAGAATTGAAAGCACAGAAACAAGAAATTGAGCAATTAAGAACCCAATTGAACACTTCTAAAAACTAATTGAAATATGAAATCAAAATCAATAATACTCGTTTTTTTATTACTCGTTTGCATTAGGTTCCTAGCCTTTGCACAACCTAATCCAAAATTAATATTTCAAGAGACGGTTTTAAGCCCCGAACAGAACTCAAAACTTCAACAAACTTTTTATCAGGTTAAAATAATTCGTATTAACCTTTCTCAACTTTCCCAATTTGCACAAACTAAGAAGACGAATATTCCTATTCAAATCAACACTGGTTCTGAATTATTGGACATTGTTATTTCAGAAAATGAACTTCGATCAGTTGACTATAAGCATGTTCTAATGACAGATTCTGGTGAGATAGAAGTTGCTCGGGATGCTTGTGGCACTTATGCCGGCTATTTACAAGGTGATCCGGAATCAGTGGTTAGAATGAATATTCGGGAACAGTCATTTTCAGCCATCGTTCATACTAAAAATGAAGATTACTATCTTGAATCACTTACTCAATTTATCCCTGAAGCAAATCCACAAGATATTATTCTTTATACAAAAAAGGATTTAAAGCCAAGCAATGGTAATTGCGGCGGAGGAAATTTGATGAATGAGGTAGAAGACAAAAAACAGCAATTACTTCCGAAGGTGAAAGGCAAAATTTCGGAACAACCTCAAAATCAGTTACAAAATTCCAGCGCTCAACCTGCACAGAATAACTCTAATAACGGTCAAGTGATGCTAACTACTCAGGCTATCAATTGTCGTAAACTGGAAATAGCCACAGAATCGGATTATGAAAATTACAATAATTGCTGTGGATTGAATGTTACCGCAAGCGAAATCTTAGACAATTTAAATTTAGTAGAAGGACTTTATGGCTATTGGGGTATGAAGTTTTATGTCCGATTTCAGTCTGAATGGATGAATCCTAGTGACCCCTATGCAGGGTCTGATGTATGCACAGGTCCTTTAGATCGATTAAATCAATTTAAAAACTTTTGGAATGCAAACCGTGGAATGGTTGCTAGAGATGTTGCCATTTTTTACAGTGGTATCAACTTTACAGGCAGTGTTGCAGGTTGTGCTGAACTGGGTGTTTTTTGTGATTTTAATCAGCAACCTTATACTATCATTCAAACAAACTCATACAATTCGTCTGGTGCCTCTAATTGGTCTGCTGCTAATTTTACCCAACTCGTTACACATGAATTAGGACATATATTAAGTTGTGACCACGACAACTCGGTAGCCAATATTATGTCTCCAGTTATGAATGGCACATCGAATTGGACTTCCAGTTCTACAAACTCTATTAACTCGTGTATTGGCACTGCAGAAGGGCAAGAAAGATTAAGCAGGCGGCATATCACAATGCCTATAACAGCTTCCGGTTCATTTAGTGGTGGCGAAGTTCATATCCAAACAAATGTTGTGGGTACCTTAGGTACACTTAGTATTGAAGGTGTGGATGAATGCACTGTACTTGAGGGTTCTACACTTACATACTTATCAAGTTTTTTTATACCCGGAGGTATTACCGTAAAAATAGCACCTTGTAATAATGGTGGTTTTTAATTTATGTTTGCATCAAATGAATACAGTCTCAAGATAGCGCTGATTTTATCAGAGAAATTTAACTGATATAATATATTTCCAAGAAAAATTTTCCTAACCAAATCAACTTTCATTTTAAAGCGTCACCAACTAAAAACCCTTTGGCCTAACCAAATCAACCTTATTTCAAAAAAAATATACCATGAAAAATAAAATCATTCTCGCTTTCATCATCATATCATCACATTATCCCATCATCACATTAAAAGCGCAAACTTTGTCGCCACAAGTAATTGCCTCTGCCGGCGGCTTTCAATCTAACGCCGCAGGTTCACTTTCATTTACCATCGGCGAAACAAATACACAAACATTGACCTCAGCTAATCATATGCTTACACAAGGTTTTCAGCAACCCTATAAAATGACCTTGAATTTGAAAGCCTATATACAAGGTTATTACCAAGGAGGTGGTTTAATGGAAAATGTATTGTACACACAAGGTGTTGCGCCATTTGCAAGTGATGCTTGCGATACTATTCAAATTGAGTTGCGACAAAGTGGTTCTCCATATTCTGTTGTGAGTTCAACTACACAAGTAATAAAGACCAATGGTACGGTAACTTTTAATGGCACAGCCGCTGCCGGACAAGCATATTATATTGTACTTAAGCATCGTAATGCGGTTCAAACATGGAGTGCAAATCCGGTGATGCTTACAGAAAATACCCTGTATGATTTTACGACAGCTGCAAACAAAGCTTATGGAGATAATCAAACAGAAGTAGCAACTAATGTTTGGGCTTTCTTTTCAGGCGATATCAACCAAGATGAAAACGCCGATTTATTAGACATGAGTATTTTAGATATCGATGTGGCCAATTTCACATTCGGCTATTTCGCGACGGATATAAATGGCGATGGCAATGTTGATTTGCTAGATGCACCAATATTAGATGCTAATGTCAATGCTTTTGTGTTTTCCAATCACCCTTAATCATTTCTAATACAGCAATAATTCAAGTTGTACCACTATATTTGAATTGTGATTAAGAAATTGAACTATTTGATTGTAGAGGACAATAAGCTAGACCAATTAACTTTATTGGCAAAGGCAGATTCGTTTTCCCAATTAAACAATATTGGTATTTGTGAAAATGCAAATGAAGCATTAGAATTAATAAAAGAAATACAACCTGAAATTGTATTTCTTGATGTGGATATGCCTGGAATCAATGGTATTGAATTATTACGCTTAATAAAAGACGAAATTCCTATAGCTATATTCGTTACTTCTCATATGGAATATGCTTTAGAGAGTTATGAACTTGCAGCGTTTGATTTTATTTTGAAACCTGTTACAACAGAGCGTTTTAAAGCAAGCATAGATAGAGCTTTTGATTATTTAGAAATGAAACAAAAAGCCATTGCCTATTCAATACAGTTTGAAAATGAAACAATTACCATAAAGGAAGGTTACGATCTAGTGAAAATTAATCTGAATGACATTTATCATATTGAATCACTTAAGGATTATACCCGCATTGTTACTAAAGAAAATAGATACATGACTTTAATGCCATTAGGTAATTTTATTAAACAATTGCCTGACAAACAATTTACACGCATTCATCGTAGTTATGCAGTAAATAAGCGAATGGTAACACGTATGCAAACACATGAATTATTTATTGGTGACACGATGTTGCCTATTGGAAAAACTTATCGAACTGAAATTGCACAATGGAAATTATAAAGTGTATTCGTTATACAATCATCTGTATTCTAATTACCTTAAGTGCATCCAATGTTTTTGCACAAAAAAAACCTGTCTTATCCGATTTTAAAACAACTAAAGATAAATTACAGGCATGGGCCGAGTATTGTGATGAATTCTTGAACAATGAAGATATACTTGGGTTACGAAAAGTTGCATTTGAAGGTGTAGCACTAACCCCACAAAATGAAGAGAGCTATTTATCTTTATTTAATTTTTATCTTGGCAGCACCTTCAATTATTTTACAGAATCTGATAGCGCTGTATATTATTTAGAAAGATCTGAACAATACGCGAGAAAAATAAAGAATAGTAAACGCATTGAGGAAGCATTGAAACAATTATTAAGAGCTTGTAATAATGTAGGCAAAGTTAATAAACGAGAACGTGTTTTGCATGATTTGCAGATAATCATTGACACAACTTCAACACCGAAAAGAAAAGCCTTACTGCAAGAAGCTATTGCTGATTATTATGCTACAAATGGACAATATGAAAAGGCGATGGTATTGCAATTAGCTGGTTTGAAAGCAAGACGTTTAACTTTAAGCCAAGCAACAAATACCGATTCAATTAACTTCGCGGTACTTCTCATTAACATCGCAGAGCTTTATAATACAATGGAGCAGCCAGATAAATGTATAGAATATTTGAGGGAAAGTCAGTCGTATATCAAAGATTATCAGGAAGGAATAGCGCATTTATATAAAGATTTTATAGAAACATTTTTAGCGACATCTAAATTAGATAGTGCCAAGCTTTACTATACTAAAATGCTAACCTATTTAAGCACTATACAATCTGATGCGGCTTCATCCAATATTTTATCGAGCGACTTCGCATTCGCTGAATACTATTTAAGCAATAAGGATTTAAACAACACCAAGAAGTCATTATTGCATGCCGAATCACTTGCGCCAAAGTTAGCAGATGAATTTATGAAAGGTCAACTTGATTATCTATACGGAAAATTGTCGATTGCTTTAAAACAGTATGCGCAGGCGATTCAATATTTAGTCAAGTCTGAAAAAATACTTAAAGAAGGGGCGCCTGAATTGTATAATTCACTGCAACAATTTTTAGCGCAAGCCTATGCAGCAAATGGTAATTGGCAAAAGGCTTACCACCATCTCACGGTGCACGCTTTATTGAATGATAGTTTACGTGCTGAATCATCCAAACGAAATTTAGCAGAAATGGAAGCTAAATATCAGAATACAACTAAGCAAGAAAAAATTGATGGGCTTTCAACAGAAAATGGACTACAAAAATTTGAGTTGCAAAATGCTAGGCAACAAAAAATATATTTTGTAATTGGATTATTTTTATTGGGTGGTATTATTATATCCATGTTTATTATTTATAGAAATAAGCAGCGGAGTAGTAAGATGCTTGAAAAGAAAAATCAAGAAATGAATTTGTTGAATGAGAATTTAGAAAAATCGAATATCACGAAGGCGAAATTATTTAGTATTATAAGCCATGATTTAAGAAATCCAATTAGTCAAATTTATCAGTTTCTGGATTTGCAAAAAACGAATTCACAATTGTTTACTGATAAAGAAAAGATAGCTTATAATAATCAAATTAGCCAAGCGGCAGGAGCAGTGCTTGAAACCATGGAGGACTTATTGATTTGGTCAAAAACACAATTACAACATTTCAGTATTTCTGTTGAATCAGTGAACTTGTATAATTCTATTCAGCAAATTAATGAATTATTACAATCGCAGCTCGATCAAAAGAAAATGTCAGTGTCTGTGAATATTGATCAAAGTGTTCATGTGAAAACAGATAGAAATATCCTTATCATCATATTGCGTAATTTATTACAAAATGCCATGGTCTATTCACCCGAACAATCAATGATTCAGGTAAGTGCAATGAATAATGAAAAAGAGATTGTGATAGAACTTAAAGATGAAGGTGCAGGAATGCCTGAACGCGTGCGACGCATTTTTAATGAACCTAGCATGCCAATTAATAGCAGCGAATCTGGCTTAGGTCTTACTATTGTAAAAGAAATGGCAGAACTCATTCAAGCAACCATACTTATCTCAGCAAATGAATCTCAAGGTACACGTATTCAAATTAAGGTACCACAATTGTAGTCGTCACATTTCAAAATTCAACTTATATTCTTTCTTTTGTCGATTAGCAATAGCCATTGAGCGATTGCACTATTTTACATTTTCAAGTAGTAATACATTTGAATTGTTAAGCTCATAAATACAAACATTAAAACAAATTGTAATTACGAAGCTGCCATTAAACAATTGTAAATAAGATTACTATGATACAAGAAATGAACCTCTTTAAAAATGAACCGAGAAGTACTTCTCTGAATTACTTTCGGTTTACAAAGTCTATTGAATTTGAAAGCCATAACAAAACAGTAAAAATTGCAAGGAGATTGGCTATGGTAATTTTGCTTTTGGCTTTTCAAGTAAATTATCTATGTGCCCAAACACCTCAAGGGCTTTCATACCAAGCAGTAGCTAGAAATGTAAATGGTAATGTAATTGCTAACCAATCGGTTTCTGTACGATTTAGTTTACATAATGTTAGTTCAACGGGTACCATCATTTATAGTGAAACACAAACAGCCACTACCAATTCATTGGGTTTGTTTACACTTATTATTGGACAAGGGATACCTAGCACTGGTAATTTTTCAACAATTAATTGGGGTGTTGCATTAAAATATTTGCAAGTTGAATTAGATCCAACTGGCGGAGCAGCATTTGCGGATATGGGAACTACACAATTAATGAGTGTTCCTTATGCGCTTTATGCTGAAAAAGCCAATGTGCCTGGCTTGCCCGGTCCACAAGGACCCATTGGTTTAACTGGCGCAACCGGTGCAACTGGTGCCCAAGGTCCAGTAGGTGCAACGGGAGCTCAAGGTCCAGTAGGTACAACTGGTCCACAAGGACCAATTGGTGTAACAGGAGCAATTGGTTCAGCGAACATTAATGGAACTGTAAATCGCGTGGTGAAATTTTCAAGTGCCAATGTGGGTACAAACTCCCAAATTGTAGATAATGGATCTAATTTAGGAATTGGCATAGGCGCACCAATCGAAAAATTTCAAGTAGATAGCGGTGCTATAAAAATTGGAAATACAACTTGGAATCCATTAGTGAATCATCAATTGAAATTTGGTGATGGCGATTACGTGAAGATAGCTGAAAATGCTGTAGATGATAGAATGGAATTAACCGCTAACGAATTTATTTTTAAAAATATAAATGGATTAGGAAATGTAGGAATTGGAACAGCACTTGCTCCAACTGCGAAGCTTGAAGTAAATGGACAAGTTAAAATTACAGGTGGCTCTCCTGGATTGAATAAAGTTTTAACAAGCGATGCTGCTGGATTGGCAACATGGCAAACTCCTTCAAGTGGCGGTGCAAGTCAATGGACTACAATTGGAACCCATATTTATAACAACAATACCGGAAATGTAGGTTTGCAAGGGAATACCACACCTGCATCGCCTTTAAGTTTTGGCAATAGCAATGGTAACAAAATAAATTTGTATAATCATAGTGCCACAGAAATTTATGGTTTAGGAATAGGTTCGTCTACCTTGCAAAATTACGTTCCTGCATCAAGCAAATTTTCATGGGGAACAGGTAATAGTGCCAATTATACCGAACGCATGCAATTAACTGGAAGCGGATTTTTAGGCATAGGCATAACTCCGGCTTACATACTAGATGTGAATGGACGAATGAGAATAAGACACAATGGAAGTTCGGCCGGTTTGTTTTTGAACAATGCAGCGAATAGCATTGAGGCCGCTTTCATAGGATTAATAAACGACACTACGTTTGGGGTGTCAGGTTCAATAGGAGGTTGGCAAATTGGTATGAATGTCAATAATGGAAAACTTGGTTTAGGCGGTGTTACAAATCCAACACGCACATTGTCATTTCCTGCAACCTTAGAGAAAAAAATATCCTTATATCCCGGAACAACTGGTGATGCTGGTTTTGGAGTTTTTGGAAATGAATTACGCATGCATTCAGATAATAACAATGCAGATATTACGGTTCGCTATGATAGTTATGGGGCTGGTTTTTTTGAAAGAATGCGTATAAAAGGGAATGGTAAAGTAGGTATCAATACAAATCCTATAGATCATACCTTGTCTGTAAAAACTTTAGGCCCTGAAACTAAAGTATTGCAATTAGAAACCTCTGCTAATTTAGCAAATGGTATTGAAAATTCTATGACGTTTAAAACCGGAACTACCTATACTGGGCAAATAAAGACAATAGGAACAGCCTCGAACGCTGCTAGACTTTCATTTTTTACTTATGCAACTGGAAGTATTTCTGGTTTAAAAGAAAGAATGACCATTACAGACAATGGAGATATAGGCATTGGTACTTCTAATCCCTCAAATAAATTAGACATTATTGATTCACTTTCGAGCACAGTCACTGGTAGAAGCGCAAGAGTGAGACGTTATTCTGGAACCCATTTTGATGCAGAAGCTGGTTTAGCAGTGTCAACATCCGCTGCTAATGAAGGAGGGAATTTTTGGGCTTCTTCAGATGCAACCTTGGCTGCTACGGGGGTAAGTGGTACAGCCTCTTCTAATAACAATTTAAGTGCTACTGGGATTTTTGGAATAGCATACGCATCAGGTGGTGGGGTAGCGACAGCAGGTTTTTTTGGTGGAAATCTTACCTACACTGGTACGCTCAGTGGTCCATCTGATAGCATATTCAAAATGGGAATTCGAGAATATAACAATGCACTTTCTTCAATTAATAAAATAAATATTAAACAGTATGAATACAAACCGGAGGCCATTAAAATGCTAAACACAAAAGATGAAACACATATAGGTGTGATAGCCCAAGAATTTCAGCAAATATTTCCAACGTTAGTATCTAAACAAGCTTTGCCACTATTTGATAATAAAAGAGATGAAAATGGTAATATCAAGCTAATACCTAAAGGCGAAAAAGAATTTCTTGGCGTGAATTATATGGAGCTAGTACCTATACTGATTAAAGGCATGCAAGAACAACAAAAAATGATTGAAGAAAAAAATAGGACTGTTGAAGATATGCAAAAGCAGTTAGCATTATTAGAAGCAAGATTGAATCAGTTAGAAAAGAAGTAATTGTAAATTCGTAAATTATAAAATGTCAACCGTGACCTATTATTTTAGCAATAAAAAACTCTATATCATGAAAATATTACCTATACTTTTTTTATTATGTGCAGCATTCAATTTACTAGGACAATCGATTGCTCCACAAGTTATTGCTTCTGCCGGTGGCTTTCAATCCAATGCCGCAGGCTCACTCTCTTTCACCATCGGTGAAACAAATACACAAACATTAACCTCAGCCAATCATATACTTACACAAGGTTTTCAACAACCTTATAAAATGACCTTGAATTTGAAAGCCTATATACAAGGTTATTACCAAGGTGGCGGCTTAATGGAAAATGTATTGTACACTCAAGGTGTTACGCCACTTCCAAGCGATGCATGCGATACCATACAAATTGAACTTCGACAAAGCACATGGCCATACGCATTAGTAAGTGCTACAAAGCAAGTGATTAAAACCAATGGCACCGTAACTTTTAATGGTACTGCTGCTGGTGGTCAAGCATGTTATATTGTAATTAAGCATCGTAATGCAGTTGAAACATGGAGTGCCAATCCAGTGATGCTAACCGAAAATACAATGTACGATTTTACCACTGCTGCTAACAAAGCTTATGGAGATAATCAAACAGAAGTAGCCACTAATGTTTGGGCTTTCTATTCAGGCGATATGAATCAAGATGAAAATGCCGATTTGTTGGATGCAAGTTTATTGCAAGCGAGCATTGCCATTTTTGATTTTGGTTATTTTGCAACTGATTTAAATGGTGATGGTAATGTTGATTTATTAGATGCACCAATTTTGGAAGAAAATGTCAATAATTTCATTTATTCAAATCATCCGTAAAAAAAGTATCAAGAGCTTTTAAGACGACTGTTATCTTTGATTTACAACAATATCTTGTTATTGGATAAACCGGATATCACCGTAGTTTCAATAAACATCATGAATACAAATACTGGCTTAACGAATCAAGCTGATATCCCCCTTAAGTACATAATCCTTGCTATTAAAAAGGCAGCGATATTTAACCACATAGTAATAGGAACCCATATCGGCAGGCTCACCTTTGAAATTACCGTTCCAAGCATCAAACAAACCATTAGTTCGGAAGACTTCTTCTCCCCAACGATTATAAATTCTGAAATCCTTAAGATTGACACCTAGTGTATTAAGCAGACGCAACTCATCATTAATCAAATCGTTATTCGGAGAAAATGCATTGGGTATGAAGATCGGACAACTGCAATCAGGAAAATTGAAATCGATAAGCACTGTATCGCTTGCCGAACAATTCAAAAGGCTCACTTTAACCCAATACTGCCCATCTTTCGTAACCGAAAATATCGGCTTGTTAGAATAATCCTGCCACAAGTAAGTCGCATTCGAGGTGGTGACATCTAGTATAACCGTTCGCTCAGGGCATAAACTTTGATCAGGTCCTAGGTCAACCGAAGGAACTACATTAAATAAAACATGAATCGTATCAACTCGTGTACAATTATTGCTGCTCACGGCAACCCAATAGCTGCCGGTTTGAGAAACAAGAAAAGTTGGATTACTTGAATTATCCTGCCATTGATAAGACCCACTGGCCGAAGAGGCATCTAAAAGCAGGCTCTCGCCTTCACAAAGGGTTTTGTCGTTTCCAAGGTTAATAGTGGGCAATACATTTATCGAAAGTACCGAAGAAATGATACTATCGCATCCCGTTACGGCAACTAAGGTGTCAATATATACGCCTGGTGTACTCCTCCATTGGCCGCCAAGAAAAATACTATCCCCTTCACAAATACTGATGGTTTTTAAAATAGATGATATCGGATAAACCACGAGGGTACTGGATAAAATGCTGTCACAACCATTTGCCGCTGTCAAAGTATCCACATACACGCCGGGTGTTTTCTGCCATCCCCCTCCTAAAAGAATACTATCTCCGTTGCAAATGGTCAGGTTTTGTGAAGCATACATTTGTGGCAAGATACTGAGGACACTGCTCAGAATGCTATCGCAGCCAATGCTGGAATTCAATGTATCATAGTAAGTGCCGCCTACATACCGCCAAGCTCCGCCGAGAAATGCACTATCGCCATTGCAGACCGATATATTTTGATTGCCGTATAGCACCGGCAAAACCGTTAGTGTGGTTGCAATCACACTATCACACCCTGCGGCTGAAGTGAGGGAATCATAATAGATGCCACTCGAAAATTGCCATGTTCCGCCAAGGTACAGACTATCGCCCGGACAAATCGATTGGCTCTGATTTGTTGTAATGTTTTGCAATACTGCGAGATTATGAACAAGTATGCTATCACAACCATTGGCTGCAGAAAGGGTATCATTAAACGATCCGTTTACAAAACGCCAAGCACCGGCAAGATAAAGGCTGTCGCCATTACATATCGAATAACTGAAATTCGTATAAATAGGAGGGCAGGTTAAGCATGCATCAAAGATCTGATAACTATACCAAGTAAAATTGGGTTGATTAAAAAGCCAAACAAAACAATTCGACCATGAGGTTCTAAAGGATGTGGTGGTTACCGCTGTCGCAGGAAGCTGACTCATGCCGGCATAAGCTCCATTTGCTTTATTATAAACATACACGCGTTTGTTTACATAATCTAGTAAAGCAATTTCCTTTCCGGCACAACCGGTATACATCAGTGTGGTTGAATTAAGATTGGAAAGAGCAACGGGTGTTCCTGTAATCGGATACGAACCCAGAAAAGCATTCGTAGTCCTAGAATAACGATGGATGAATCCATTGAAATAATAGAGCACCTCATACGCCTGCCAGTCGAGATCACCACAACTTTGAGCATCCGGTTGATTCATCCCCGCAAAAATACTGGTACCTGTATTCAATGCCCATCCACTTCCATTAAGATCGGCCTTCCACATGCCGGAAGCAGCATAGCCATTCCCCTCTAATTGATTGGTTGTGGGGTTCCACCACATTCCTCGCCAATCGAAACCAGCAGATGTATTGTATAGAGGCGTACCGGTTGATGTCCAAGTTTCCAATGGGAAAGTAGGGTTGCCGGCCCTCACGCCATAATATAAAGCCAAGTTTGGATTGTAGGCTACCCCGCTATTGTTAAAGCAATTGGTATTCTGGTGAACTAAAGTTAATCCTGGCAAGGCATTCGGTAATAAATTGCACTGCGAGAAACTGTTTACATGAGAAATTATCAAAGCCAGAAAAAGTAAATAGCGTTTCATGTTGTTAGGTTATTAGATGTAGAAAATCTTTACTTATCAATTATTATCTAAGCATAAATATACATCACAAGGGTGTAATTGATAATTGTGTTGGTATTTATTTTTAGCGTAATGTTTGTTTATGAATATTTAGCGTGCTGTTTGCTTTATCAAGAGATACAGAATAAGACCGTTGCAAAACCTAAACTTAAGTAACATTAAATCAATTAACTTCAAATTTCTTCGTTACTCAATAAATTATATCCATTCATTATAAATCAGATAATTCTTGTCTAAAATTTATTGAAAGCCTCGAACTTTTTTTGCCAATTGATTTTTGCAACGGTCTTAGAATAAGGCTCTACTAGAAAGCAACCTTTCATTCAAGTCGAAGTGCTGCTTTGGGTTATGCTATTTGCTATCTCAGAATTGAGGATGACCAAAAATGCAATTCGAATTTTCATTTTCTTGTTTCATCAGTAATTGAAATTATAAATACATCAATTCAAAAAGTCTTACAAATCAAAGAGCCTTTTTTAATCAAAAAGCGATCGTGAAGATGACTATTAAGCATGCTTTTTTTGTATGCGATTATAATTTAGTAACCCTATAATAATATTATTATCATAATCACATCAGGCCAATAAAACTTTGTTCATTTTATGGTAATACCCAAGTAAGAATTAGGTAATACGTAATCTGAATATTTGCACTTCTATTAAAACATATAGAATCAAAATAATACTTTAACC
This sequence comes from Bacteroidota bacterium, assembly GCA_016706595.1. Taxonomy (GTDB): domain Bacteria; phylum Bacteroidota; class Bacteroidia; order Chitinophagales; family Chitinophagaceae; genus OLB11. The sequence goes on from JADJJH010000001.1 coordinate 292,779, forward strand.
ACATGAAACAATTCAAAAATTTCGTTCCAATTTTATTGCTTTTTCTTTGTCAAACTTCATTCGCTCAATCTACGTTTGTTGAATGGAATTTTAATTCTAACCCTCCAGATGCCAGTAACAGCACAGGTTCTACTATGCCCTCTTTTGGCGCAGGTACATTCACAACCATAGGTGGGATTACTCAAGCATTCTCTTCAGGTACAGCAAATGGTGGTTCTTCTGATCCGGCACTTACTGATAATACAGGTTTGCAAACAACTACTTTTGCCGCGCAAGGCACCAATAATAATTCTTGTGGTATTCAATTTCAAGCATCAACATTAGGATATCAAAATATCATTTTAAATTATGATCTACGACATAGTAATACTTCAAGTCGTTACGAACAAGTTCAATATACTTTAGATATTACTGCAACAACACCGGTTTGGGTTGATGCAACTACTTTTGATGGTAATGTTGGTGATTTTTGGTTTAAAAATAGAACCATAGATTTGTCGGCAGTTACATCGTTGAATAATAATCCAAATGCCGCTTTTAGAGTGGTAAGCACTTTTGGTCCATCTACTTCAGTGTATGCTGCTACAGGTGCAGCAAGTTCATATGCAACTTCGGGGACGTGGCGTTTTGATATGGTTGAGATTAAAGGACAGGCTGTAGGTAATGACGTAACACCACCTGTAGCACAATCCTATTTTTTTACCAATGCTACACATTCAGTTTTGGTTTTTAGTGAAGCCGTTTCTAATCTAACAGCATTAAATTTATCGAATTATATTTTTACACCAAGCTTATCAATCTCTAATATTACTTTATCACCAAATGCTGATACAGTTTACCTCGAGCATAATGCATTTGCAGATGGTACACCTTACACTTTAGATGTAAGTGGAATTCAAGATATAGCAGGAAACACCATGGCGGCAACTAGTTTTAATACCATTTTTAATGGATTAACACCCAACTTAGTAATCACTGAAATTATTCATTCGCCAAATGATATTGAAATGATTGAGGTATATAATGCGAGTGGATCACCGATACCATTAGGCGGGTTATTTTGGTCGATTGGCACTACCGGTTCATTTCCAGTAATTACTTTGCCTGCTGATTCTACCATTGTTTTTGCTGCCAGCACTGCAACCGCATCTACTAGTTTAAATGTAGCTAATGTTTACACAATATTAAATGGATTAGGTTCTTCGAATGATAATTTAGTGATTAGAAATTCTTTGAATCAAACTATCGATAGTGTGCAATATTTTGTGGGAATTAATGGATGGCCTATAACGCCAAGCAGTGTGTATGGATATTCATTTGAATTGAACAATGCTACCTCTGATAATTCAGTGGGGACGAATTGGATCGTTCCTGCCAATCAAGTAACACCGCAACCCGTACAAGGCATTGTATTAGGTACGCCCGGTAAATATCCTGCGCCTATTATTATAAATCCTAATCCAACCATTGTATTAACTGGCAACAAATTAAATACAAATGAAAGTGCCGGCACGGTTTCGGTAACCGTAACTTTAAACAATGGAAATTTTTTCACGAGCTCTGTTGATGTAAGTATCTTAGCCATGGGCACGGCAACTCTATCAAGTGATTATTCTGTAGTGAATTCATTAAATCTTTCATGGCCGGCTTTATCAAATGGTGTAAGTCAGACTATCCAATTCACAATTCAAGATGACTTATTACCTGAAGATGCTGAGTATATTATTTTACGACTTACTAATCCAACTAACGCAACTTTATCAAGTGCTAATTACTATACCATTGTCATAAATGATAATGATAAGTTAGCTGATGTAGCCACAGAATCTATAAAATTAAATTACGTTACTTCATTTAGTAATGGTACAGCAGGTGTAAATTCTGCCGAGATTGTATCCTATGATGCCTTGTCAAAAAGATTATTCATCGCGAATTCAATCGGAGCTAAATTAGATATCGTAAATTTTGCAAATCCTGCAAGTCCCGCTTTAATAAACTCTATCAGCATGTCAAGTTATGGAAATATAAATTCGGTAGCAGTGAAAAACGGAATAGTAGCATTAGCCATTGAAAATATTATACCGCAATCGAATGGGAAAGTGGTATTTTTAGATACCAACGGAAATTATTTAAACGAAGTAGTTGTTGGCGCAATGCCTGATATGATTACTTTTAATAATAGCGGAACAAAGGTAATTACACCTAATGAAGGTGAGCCTAACACAGCTTATACTAATGATCCTCTTGGAACGATTTCAATTATTGATATCTCTGGTGGCGTTGCTTCATTAAATCCTTCAAATGTTACTACCTTAGATTTTACTGCTTATAATAGTCAGCTTAGTAGTTTGAAAGCTGCGGGCATTCGAATTTTTGGATTAGGCGCATCGGTTGCTCAAGATATGGAACCTGAATATGTTACCCTTTCTGATGATGATTCCAAAGCATGGGTTAGCTGTCAAGAAAACAATGCATTAGTTGAAATCAATTTATTAACCAATACGATCACCTCAATTTTGCCTTTAGGTGCAAAAGATTTTTCACTCAGTGGAAATGCTATGGATGCGAATGATCAAGGTGGTGTAATACAAATGTGCACTTGGCCGGTAAAAGGATTTTATATGCCGGATGCCATTGCATCTTATTCAATCGCCGGAACAACTTATGTAATTACCGCCAATGAAGGCGATGCACGAGAGTATACTGGCTATTCTGAAATTGCTAGAATGAGTTCTTCATCTTATGTATTGGATCCAACCGTTTTCCCGAATGCTGATGTAATCAAAGCAAATATTGGAAGATTGAATATCACTTTAGCCAATGGCGATACTGATAGCGATGGCGACTATGATGAAATCTATACTTTTGGTTCACGATCAATTACCATCTGGAATGCAAATACCGGAACTAAGGTTTGGGATAGTGGAGATGATTTTGAATTGATTACAAGTCAGCATCCTCAATTAGCTGCACTTTTTAATGCAAGTAATGCAAACAATACCTTGAAAAACAGAAGTGATGATAAAGGACCAGAACCTGAAGGTATTACGGTTGCAAAAATCTATGACAAGTATTATGCCTTTGTAACCTTAGAAAGAATTGGAGGTTGCATGGTATATGATGTTACAAATCCTGCAAACCCTATTTTCGTTGATTATAAAAATAGTAGAAACTTAGCTAGCTATGGTGGTGATAATGGTCCGGAAGGAATTATCTATATCAAGAATAATGAAACATCAAATGGGAAATCGTATGTAATATTGGCTAATGAGATTTCCTCAACACTATCAATTTATGAAGTTGAGGTAACGAATATTCCGTATACAACTTTAGATGTTACCGCTATGCTTGAAGGTTATTATGCAGGTTCTAAAACCTTACAACCGGTTAAATTTAACCAAGGTGTTTCAACAGATACCAACATTTGTGATGATGTAATGGTAGAACTTTACAGTACAGCAAATATTACGGCAAATGCTCCGGGACCTTATACACCGGATTATGTTTACAGTACAGTGATAAATACAAAAGGTGAAATTATAGCTCAATTGCCGTCATCGTTATTAGCAAATAACTATTGGATTGCTATTAAACATCGTAATCATCTAAAAACATGGAGTGCCAATCCAATTACTATGCAAGAGTATACAAATTATAATTTCACCAATGCGGCTTCAGTTGCCTATGGTTCAAATCAAAAACAGATCGAGAACGGCGTGTGGGCATTTTATTCAGGTGATATCAACCAGGATGAAAATGCAGATTTATTAGATGCATCATTACTAGAAACTGATATCGCTAATTTTGAATTTGGTTATTTTGTTACCGATTTAAATGGCGATGGTAATGTTGATTTATTGGATTCACCGATATTAGAAGTGAATGTCAATAATTTTGTGTTTTCGAGTAAGCCATAGAGAAACAAATCTCTAACCTGCGGGAATTGTTTCTCATGTTTCGATTTTTCAAGACATAGGCAAGCGTATCTATTATCAAGTTACGAGATCGTTTCTCATGACGCATCATACATTACCTTAACCATTTCAAATTACAAAGACTATCTATAGAGATAGTCTTTTTTTATGAAGGGAAATGTTGTATCATAATCTATGTTCATGATTGTCATAAAAATTTTACAATGTAATTGCTTGATCAATTGTATGTCAATTTACCTTTAGTAATGTAAGTGGACGAAATTGTACATAGTCAATCATTAATCATATACCATGAAAAAAAAATTAATTATCCTTTTATGCTTTTTATTTGTTCATCAAGCTAAGGCACAAACATTCAACCCATTATTGGCGGCTAAATTGCAATTCACTTTAGATAGTTTAGTAAGCTCATTTGCAAATACTAAAGGTATGTCGGCAAGCGTGTATTGTCCGGGAGTTGGTATTTGGCAAGGCACAAGTGGGTTATCACATTCCGGACAGCCAATTACTAGTCAGATGCTATTTGGAATAGCAAGTAATGCAAAATTATTTACGGCCACCTTACTATTAAAGTTAGCCGAACGAAATGTTCTTCAACTTGATGATTCCTTGCACGAATGGTTGCCATCATTTCAGTATGTTGATTCGAATATTACTATACGGCAATTATTGTCACATCGTAGTGGATTGTCTGACCCTTTTTTTACTACTGCATTACTCGATTCAATTCAAAGCCATCCAACTCACTATTACACACCCATTGAAGTGTTATCATGGTTAGGTCCACCGGTTTATAGTCCCGGAGTGAGTTATAATTATTCAAACATGAATTATATTTTAGCAGGTATGGTAGCAGAAAGTGCTACAGGAATTGATGTTTCGCAATTGATTAGAGATAGCATTTTAAATCCGCTACAATTAGATAGCACTTTTTATGATATTGAAGAACCCATCATAGGCACTATCGCCCATCGATGGAATGATGGAATTGATATACATAATACATCACGAATTTCATTGAGTAGTGCAGGCGGTCCGGCTGGAGCTATTTTTTCAACCGCCATTGAAATGGTGCAATGGTATAAGGCTTTAATGGGAGGAGAAGTAATTAGTCAATATTCAATTGCGGAGATGTCAAATTTTATGTTGCCGGGAAATTATGGATTAGGGTTGGCGAAATTTACTTTTTTTGGTCGAACTGCATGGGGACATGGTGGCTCAACGATTGGCTATAAAAGCAGAATGATATATGACCCTTGTACGAAAGCGGCAGTTTGTGGTTTAAGTAATTCTAGTCCATCGGCAGTTGATGGAATAACCGCATTGCTATACAAAGTTTTGTTAGATTATTTGCCTGATTGTGCGGGGATTATTACAGGAGCTTCAAATGTTTGTCAAGGTCAAAATTCAGTCTCCTATTCTGTGCCCGCAATTCCGCATGCAACTTCCTATCAATGGAGTTTGCCATCCGGTATAAGTGGAAGCAGTATGAGCAATACCATAACCGTGAATGTGAGCTCAATTGCGGTATCGGGCATGATCACTGTAAAAGGCGTGAATGCTTATGGGGTAGGAGCAGAATCTACGTTGGCTGTAAATGTAGATCCTTCGCCAGTGGTAACTACTTCATTGTCATCAATTACCGTATGTTCTGGACAAACCATTGTACTGAGTGCAAATGGCGCTACAAATTATGTATGGCAACCCGGTGCCATGGTGGGTTCAAGCATTATTGTATCCCCCCTTACTTCAACAAATTATACCGTTACTGGGTCATTTCAAAATGGATGTACTCACATCGCAACAAGTTCAGTTCTTACAACGCCTTGTGTTTCGAGTTTGAGTGTTAAGTTGTATATGCAAAGTTTTTATGCGGGCAATCAAAGCATGCGACCTGTGCTTTTAAATGAGGGTGTATCGAGTGCTTCATTGTTTATGGTTGATACGATTTCGGTTGAATTAAGAAATCCTTTTCCACCTTATGCACTCGCACTAAGTGCAAAAACATTATTGTATTCAAATGGCATGGCCTATACTAATTTCCCATTATCAGGTTTGTATTATCTTGTAATTAAACATCGAAATGGCATTGAAACATGGAGTGCTAACCCGATAGCTATTTTAGCAAACACTAATTATGATTTTACTACTTCTATCAATAAGGCATTTGGCCTGAATCAAATTGAAGTTGAAAGCGGAGTGTGGGCATTCTATTCAGGTGATTTAAATAGTGATGAAAATATAGATTTGTTGGATTTGGGATTCATTGAAGTTGATATTAATTTGTTTCAATTCGGGTACTTTGCCACCGACTTAAATGGTGATGGTAATGTTGATTTATTGGATTTACCAGTTTTAGAAGAGAATGTCAATAATTTTGTTTTTTCGAATCACCCATAGAGAAACAAAGCGAGGTACGAGCGATAGTTTCTCATGTCCCGATACATCGGGACTTCTCTAGCAGTATCATTTTGCGAGGTACGAGCGATAGTTTTCATGTCTCTATTTTAGCTAGTCGTATCAAATCTGCGAGGTACGAGCGATAGCCCCCCCTTTTATGTAGTAAATATTAAAGTTCAACCTTCTACTTTTGTAATCATAAATTTAGCACCCTTGATTCGAATTTTACTTTTTGAAGATAATGAAGATTTCATTGATAGTATGAAGGAACTCATTCAGGATACGCATGATATTGAGCTTTGTTCGGTTTTTAATAATTGTAAAGATGCAGTACGTCATATTCAATATTATCATCCCGATATAGTCATCATGGATATTGATATGCCTATTAAAAATGGGTTAGAAGGTTTGCGTTCGATACGGGAAGCCGGCTTAGAAACGACGGTTGTGATGCTAACCGTATTCGATGATAATGATAGAGTTTTTCAATCGGTATGCAATGGGGCTTCTGGGTATTTATTAAAAAGTTCAGCACCGGAGAAAATAATTGAGGGGATACGTGAAGCGCATAATGGTGGTGCTCCTATGACGCCTTCTGTGGCAAAACAAGTATTGAAATTATTTTCGGCGCCTTTTCGTAAGTCAGATGATTTGCAAAAATTAACGGCAAGAGAGCATGATGTATTATCCTATTTGGTAAGAGGGTATAGCTATAAAATGGCAGCCGCTGAAATGGAAATTGGTTTAGAAACCATACGCTTTCATGTAAAAAATATTTATACTAAATTACACGTCAATTCAAAAAGTGAGGCGGTGGCGAAGGCGATGCATAATAAGCTAATTTGAGAATGAAACATGAAAAAAATACTTTTCATCTTGATGTTTGTAATAGAGGTGAATGGCTTGTTCGCTCAAATTAGTTCTTGGAATCATACGCATTATACTACTAAGGATGGTTTGCCAAGTAATATTATACGTAATATGGTGCAAGACCATGATGGTTTTTTATGGATTGTTACCGAGTGTGGTTTATGTCGTTTTGATGGAGATGAATTTATAAGAGTATTGCATGATGATAAAGACTCTACAACAATACCTACAGATCATTTAAATTTTATTGCCCTGTCGCCAAATGGTCATTTATTAGTTTCTACATCATTAGGAATTTTTGTAATGAATCCCAAAACGATGAGGGGCTATACTATACATGCAAGATTAACTAAAGAACGAATAAATTTAGACGATAATTTCAGGAATATTTATGTGAATACCGCGCTACGAAAAATTTTTGTTATTACCTCGACTGCTTTAATAGTGATGGATTATAGCATGAAGATTCTATCGACAATACCATATCCATTTCCTAAAAACGATTTGCTTAAAGTTAGCTTCACACATTATGCCCCTCTTTTTCTTAGTAATGGTGATGTTATATTTCATGATAATTATAACCCTAGACTTGGATTGATTGATTTTCAAAGTAAAAAATTTGTTTCGCTAAGTGATTTTCCAGCACATCCTTATTTTGCTTTGTCAAAAGTGAGTAATGCCGATTGTTCGGCTATCGATAGTTCGGGTAATATTTGGCTACATCTAAGTGGGAAAGATACACTGTATTGTTGTCCACCCTTTAAGCCATTAGTAAAATATCCTTTAAAAGGAAAAGCAAAGTTAATTGGTTGGCCTGGAAGAATCTCATTTCCAAATTCTAAAAAAATGGTTTGGGCGTTTATGGAGAAAGATAATGCAATACTATATGAGTTGCCTTATGAATATCTGTTAAAAAATAAGGGTTGTGAAGTTTCGGTAGATATACATAGTGGATTTTCTGCGAGTGATTATCATGCGTTCACTGACAAAACAGGCAACATGTGGTTTGGTTCAAGTAATGGCTTGTTTTTAGTAAAATCAAATCGGCATAGCTTGGATAAAATACAATTGCCCCTACCTTATAAATTTAATTACGAATGGCAATACGTTAGCGATATTAGCCCTTTTGATGAAAATCATATTTTGATTACGACAAATCGAGAACATTGTTTTTTATACGATCTTGCACACAATCAAATGCAGTCCTATCTTGATACGGTTGGATATCAGCAGAACTGGAATTATAGCATGTATAGAATTGTCCCGCTTGAGAACAAGAGAAGCTTGATTATTGGCGATCAAGTCTTTGTGTTTCAGAACGACCAATTAATTTTGCATCCAACATTTAAAAATGCTTTTGAAGAACTATTTGCTACATATAATTTTACAAGTTTTTTCAAAGATAGAAATGGAAATAGTTGGGTAAGTTTTAAAAATTATGGGTTGGTGCGATGGGATGCAAGCAAACATGATTTGAAATTATTTAAACCCCATGGCGATTTTTGTTCGGATGATTTCACAGCAATTACAGAAGATAAGGAAGGTGCAATATGGTTCGTTAATAATGCCCAATCTACACTCTGGAAGTTTAATTCATTCACCTCAAAATTTGATTCACCACAAATTCATTTACCTTTTAAATGGATTCGACATATAGTGGCCGGTGAAAAAAACATACTGTATATCGCTGCATTAGACGGCTTGTTAATTTATGATACGAAGAGCCATGGGTATCGAAAAATTAATATGATAGACGGCTTACCTTCCAATGTTATCAAGGGCCTTTTCTATTATCAAAATCATTTGTTCATTAGTTCAAAGAACGGGTTAGGCATAATGAATACAAAAGATTATTCTTTGCGCGTACTTCATCAAAACGATGGAATAGAAGAGGATATTACTACAAAAGCCTATTTATTGGATACGGTCAATAATCTACTTTATATAGGCGGAAAAGCTTGTGTGTATAAAGTAAATCTTCCTTCACTTTTCGAGAAAGGATTTCAGCCAACTATTTTATTAGAAAAGTGTACTATAAATGGCAATGCATTTTATGCAGCGGATAAAGATATAATACTATCAAGTGATCAAAATAATATTTCATTCTCGGTGAGTAGTATTGATTTTTATAGTGGGTTTAATAAAAATTACTACTATCGAATTATATTAAATGGAGATACATCTCAATGGAAAAGTAATAATAGGTTGAAACAATTCAGCTTTCTGAATATGGCTTCAGGTAACTATAGAATTGAAGTTAAATCTTCAAATGCGCATAATTTGTGGAGTAACAATACCGCTTCTCTTAATTTTCAAATCTTAAGCCCTTGGTATAATCGATGGTGGTTTTATTTACTAAGTATTTGTGCGCTTGCAATGGTGCTGTATTTATTGTATGACTATCGTATTCGTCAAATACGAAAAATTGATTCATTTCGAAACAAACTCAGTCGTGACCTTCATGATGATATTGGCAGCACCCTAAGTAGTATTAATATTTTAAGCCGCACAGCACAGCGAAGTGCGCAACAAGTAGGTGATGAAAAAACAAACTCTTCATTACATAAAATTAATGAACGAAGTCAACGCCTGCTTAGTAATATGAGCGATATTATTTGGAATATTAATCCAAGTAATGATTCAGTGGATGAAATGATGAGTCGTATTCGAGAATATGCAACTACCTTGATGGAAGCAAAGGAAATTGATTGCAAATTTAATTTTACGGCCAAAAAAACATTGAAGCTTCCGATGAATATAAAAAGCAATCTTTATCTCATCTGCAAAGAAGCCATCAATAATCTTAGTAAGTATTCAGATTGCACTCAAGCTATTATTTCTTTAGCTGTTGATGAGAAATTAATTTTATTGTCTGTTGAAGATAATGGAAACGGGTTCGATCTTGAAAAGGTAACGCATATGGGTGGCTTGCGAAATATGCAACATCGTGCGAATGAAATGAATGGGATACTTAACATTCATTCGGATATTGGAAAAGGTACGAAGGTCAATTTGACAATTCGATTCTGATTCAAATAATGTATCTCTCTAAACAAAATGCTAAGCATTGTCGAATTCGCACATTGTCGAATTATGCCCCCCCATTTATGTAGGTGTAAATTTGAAAACTACTTTGTACTTTTGTTTTATCCAACTCAAATCAAACACTTAATGTAAATTTTAGTATGAAAAAAAATACCTATCCAAGTCAATCAAAATATCAATTACATTTCTTCGCCTTTGGTATTTTCATTTTTTTTGCTTTCACTTTTTCAACTTCCTTTGCTCAGACCGAAAATGTTCAAACGGAAGTTATTCGGGCCATACAATTTAATACAACCCGACCATTACGCGAGCTATTTGCTGAAAATCCTGTCCCAGATAATTTTCAAATACAAAAAGCTGAGCAACCTGATAAAAGAAAGAGAATCGCCCAAGAATTTCCGTTAGCAAAAGAAGGAGATCCTATTTATGGTAATAATGAATCTACAATTCAAAGAATAGCAGGCGAAATAGAAGGCTCACAAAATAAAGTTAGTTGGGCTGGACAAAATGGAGGAAATCCTTCTGATCCTTCAGGCGCAATTGGACAAAATCTTTTTATTCAAATGGTTAATTCTAATACTTTTAGAGTGTATAATATAACGAATGGCACTATGATGTTAACTGGAATTTTAAGTAATTTATGGACACCTTCCATAGGAAAAACTAAGACATGAAATAAGTGAACCTATTATTGAAATATGTTAACCCTATTTATTGAGAGCTATCCATTTTTAGAAATGCGTTTTATTGAATAAAAATAATTTATTTAAAATTTATACTTGAAATATTAATTTCATAATCAAAACCAAACCAACCAATGAAAAAAGTAATCTTCAGTACTCAAAAAAATGCAGTATTCATAATTTGTCTGGTAATTTTACTTTTTTCTACAATTGCAAGTATTGCTCAAGAAGTAAATCTACCATCTGGTTATCTTACCGCAACGCAATTTAGCATTTCCAAAGCATTACGGGATTTGCCAAATAAAGAAATAGGGAAAGTGGAAAAAAAAGAAGTTATGAAAAGTGAAGGCAAACGCCAAGAACAGAAGTATGTATTCTTTCCTAAAGATGGCTATCAATATGCCAATGATACGAACTCTATTCAAAGAAAATCAAGTACAGAAATTTCGTCTGAAACGCGAGCTTCATGGACAGGTTTAAACTCCTCTGATCCAAATGACCCTACTGGTGCTGTAGGCCCAAATCATTATGTTCATATGACTAATGCAACGGATATTAGAGTATATAGTAAAACAGGAGCAGTACTTCAAACTAAACAATTAGGCAGTCTTTGGAGTCCTGCGACTGCAAACGCGGGTGATCCAGTTGTTATGTACGACAAGAATGCAGATCGTTGGTTTTTGGCTCAATTTGGTGGTAGCGCCGACCACAAAATTTTTATTGCCATTTCAACCTCTCCTGATCCAACGGGTACTTACTATACATATACGTTTAATACACCAAGTTTTACTGACTATCCAAAATTTGGTATTTGGCATGATGGGTACTACATGACTTGCAATATGGTTCCAAATGCGAATCCACAAATTGTTTATGCTTTCGATAGATCAGCTATGTTAACCGGAACCTTTAATGCACGTGCAGTTTACTCCTATTACTCTCCTCCACGTCCATCAGGATTGTATTGTGGTTTACCTGGGGATGCTGCAGACACAGATTTGCCCCCAAACAATATTCCATGCCCATTATTTAGTTACGAGGACAACGGTTGGGGCGCAGCATATGTAGATCGGGTAAACATCTATCAAATGTCTGTTAATTGGGTACCAACGATTCCTACATCCTCAATTAGTTTTGTCGCTAATATAAATACTTCCGCCTTTGACGCTTCTCCATCAAACTGCCCGCAACCCAATACTACCAATAAATTAGATGGCCTTGCTGGTTTCTTAATGTATCGCGCCTCGTGGCGAAATTTAGCCAATAGCAGAAGCGTTTTATTAAATTGGAGTGTGAAAATAAGCGCCACACAGCGTGCAATTAAATGGTGTGAATTAAGGCGAAGTAATACAACAGGTACATGGAGTATGTACCAAGAAGGAATTTATGCACCTGATAATGACACCCGATGGTTAGGTAGTATAGCGATGGATGTAAACGGCAATATTGGTTTAGCCTATACAAAAACAAATGCAAGCAGTATTAATCCAGGTATTTATTATACTGGAAGACGTCCATGTGATCCTTTAGGTACTTTACCGATAGCAGAAGTAATGGCTTTTCAAGGCACGGCGAGCAAAACTTATAGCAATAGAATTGGTGATTATAGTCAAATGACTTTAGATCCATCAGATGGTGTTACATTTTGGTATACTGGCGAATTTATAGGTGGTGTAGATACTACTGGTGGTAATAGAACTGGCATTTTTTCCTTTAAAATAGCTGCACCATCTGTTGTTATTTCAACACCAACACTACCCGTATGCAAAGGCACAATAGTCAATTACAATTTTGTAGCAACATCAACAAGTGGCGGAGGTGCACCAACTTACCAATGGAAATTAAATGGTATAAATATTTCAGGAGCTACAAATAGTACTTACTCTTCGTCATCATTAATAGATAACGATATTATACGTTGTGAAATGATCTCAAATTTATGTGGGATGATATCAACACCTACTGCATCAAACGAAATAATAATAAAATTTCATGAAAATTCTTTTGCCATTAATACTACTATTTCTCCTACAACCGTTTGCCAAGGTGCGAATACATTTTTAACAGCAACAAAAAATTACAGTACTCCAACCTATACAAATGGTACAAGTTTTGGTGATTATATAGATGGAGTACATATACCGAATGGCGGAGGTTGGATAATAACTGGTTATAGCGGGCCATCAGCTTCTCCATATTATACACTTTTCACATATTCATCTAGTAGCCTACAAGCAAATACCCAATACCCACTTTGGATTGATCTTCATAATTCAATTTCATCCACCAATTATGTAGCTGCGTGGATAGATTTTAATCAGGATAAATCTTTCGATCCAACAGAGAGAATTTTAATGAGCGGGCCAATAACAGTAATAGGCTCTAATTCCGAAAGTAGCTCATTTTTTACAATTCCCTCAAATGCAGTAAATGGAACTACGCGTTTAAGAGTGCGATCAGTAGCAGGAAACGCAAATATTGACCCAAACTCAACAGAAAGTTATGGAGAAACGGAAGATTATGAGCTAGTAATTGCTGGCGGAACTGGAACACTTGCACCTACTTATTTTGAATGGGCTCAGAATATTTCAACCACAATGCCAACTGTTGGTGCCTCCGTTGTCTCTTATCCTGCCTATTCCCAACAATATACTGTACAAGCATCTGATGCTTATGGTTGTTATACTTCAACAAAAACAAATCCAGTTTTGGTTAACAGTATGAATATTATGGCAAGTGCCACACCACTTATCATTTGTTCGGGTGCTTCATCAACACTAACTGCCAATGTGAATACAAATTATTGTGTACCAACTTTTACAAGTGGTGGTACATCCTTCGGCAATTATATTTCCTCCCTCCTATTATTTGATTTTACGACCCCCTTCTTTCCTATTCAAATGCTAAGTAGCACAAGTGGTGCATCATCTTCGCCTTACTATACCTTATTTCCTGCATCAGGAAGCACAACTGCAACCCTTAACGTCGGTAATAGTTATACATTTTATTTTCAAACTGGAACAGCAAGCGGAAATGTAATAGCTGCCTTTTTAGATTATGATAAGAATGGCGATTTGAGTAAAGGATTAGAAAAATTAGGAGAAATTTCTGTCGGTGCATCCACAACTGGTAGTATCACATTTACGATACCCTCTTGGGCAAAAAATGGTACGACTCGATTGCGAATACTTTTATCTACAAATACTAACATTTCCTCATGCAACCCTTACTTATCTTCTTATAGTTATGGAGAAGCAGAAGATTATACGGTAACAATTACTGGTGGTGTAAATCCAACAACGCCTACATTTGCTTGGAGTCCTGCTACAAGCCCCTCGATTGGAAATAGTGTAAGTGCATTACCAAGTGCGTCAACCAATTATATAGTAACCGCTACCGATGCGGATGGATGCACAACAACAACTTCTGCGCCAGTTATGGTAGCTACAAGTCCTACCTACATGTTAAATAATGCAAATCCACAATGGATATGTGCTGGAGATACTACTAACCTTTCGGTAATACCCACAAATTCGATTAATTATTGTCTGCCTACGTATGCGCAAGGTACAAGTGGTGGCGATTATATAAGTAGCGTATTTATGTTTGGCACCCCATTGAGCAATCAAACTCTGGGTGCTTCTTCTTCACCCTATTATACATTATTTCCTCAAATTGGAAATACTACAGCGATATTAACCGCTGGCAATAATTATATTCTTACTATTAATGTCGGAAGCTGGAATTCCAATAATTATGTTGCAGCATGGATAGATTATAATGGAGATGGAACTTTCTTTTCCCCATTGGAAAAAATAGGAGAATCAGGTTCTATAAATATTGCCTACGGTTCATCTTCATTTTATTTTAAAGTACCCGCATGGGCAAAAAATGGAACAACCAGATTACGAGTTCGTGAAGCATATGGCTATGATAACTTAGAACCTTGTTCTTCGTTTTACGCCTTAGGCGAAACAGAAGATTATGATATTTCAATTATAGGAGGTGTAGCACCGCTCACCTATACATGGTCAAATATGAATACATCGACCATCGGAACAAACGTGCAAGTTATGCCAACGTATACACAAACATATACCGTTACTGCTGTTGATGGATATAATTGCCCTTCAACCGGTAGTATAACATCTTATGTGAACTCGCCTGTTGTGCAAGCAAGTGCCTCGCCATCATCAATTTGCTTAGGTGCTAATACAAGCTTGTCGGCAATAAGCAATTATTGTCAACCCGGTTATTCTAATGGTAATATCTCCGGCGATTTTATTAGCTTAGTAAATATCAATGGCACATCACTCAACAATGCAAGTGCTGCAAATGCATCTTCTTATACTTTGTATTCTTCTTCAGGAAACACAACAACAACACTTACTGCCGGAAATACCTATACAATTACTATCAATGCTGGAAGCAGAAATTTTGGGAATGGTTTTGCAGCTTGGTTAGATTATGACCTTAATCATGAATTAAATAATGGATCTGAAAAAATCGGTGAAGCTTATAATTTGAGTGCGTATGGAAGTACATCCTTTGTATTCACGGTGCCGGTATGGGCGTTAGATGGTGTAGCAAGATTGCGGGTACGTGAGGTTTATTTTACACCGGGTATAAACTCTTGTGATTCTTATTCCGATGGGGAAACAGAAGATTATGATGTTACTATTACCGGAGGATTGTATACACCACCCACAACATATAGCTGGAATGATCCGTTGAATTCAACCGGACAAAATTTAATGGCTACCCCAAATTATTCTACACAATATATCGTCACTGCTACAGATGGAAATGGATGCAGTAAAACCAGTGCCACCAGCGTGGAAGTTAATTCGGTACCGCCATTAAGCGTAAGCGCGATGCCTGCAACTATATGTGCCGGTAGTTCTGTAACCTTAATGGCAAACTATACGTTACCATCTACGTATTGCAATCCACAAACTTTTAATGGTAATAGTGGAGGCCAATACATTAATCAGGTTAGCATACAAGGAACTACCCTGAACAACACAAGCGGCGCTAACGCAAACCCATTTTACTTTTTATACCCCGCAAGCGGAAGCACAACCGCTAATTTGATTGCAGGAAATACCTATACCCTCAGTGTAGTCATGGGAAGCAATTGTTGTAATAATCATATTACAGCCTGGATAGATTATAACCAAAATTATTCCTTCGAAGCCGGAATAGAACGAATTGCTGCTCTTACTAATATAGCAGGATATAGCGTACATAACATTTCTTTTACGGTCCCTTCATGGGCAAAAAACGGTAGCGTTCGTTTGCGTGTTCGAGAAGCATTTAATATTCCATCTATGAATGCTTGCACTACCTACGGACAAGGTGAAACTGAAGATTATGTATTGACTATTGCAAATGGTGTGAATACACAACCTTTGTCTATCACCTGGAACCCAACAACTAGTCCTGCTAACGGACAAATGGTTTTGGCCAGCCCGACAGCTACAACAACCTATACCGCCACCTTAACAGATCAATACGGCTGTAGCAATTCAGCAACACAAACTGTTTCAATGAATACCCTGGCCTCATTTTCTACAAATGCATACCAATCTTGTGTAGATTCTACATATACATTTGATGCATCAACTATTACATGCAGCGGAAATTCATTTATTGGAAATGGCACAAGCTATGGAGCTACTTTATTGAATTCTTGGGCGATGACACAAACAAGTAATTTTACTATGGAAGCTTGGGTCAAATGGAACGGATCAACCGGTTCAAATCAGATTATTTGCTATAACGGGAATTCAACTACAAATGGATATGGCATCATGGTTTCTGCTGCAAATGCCAACAAGCTTGCTATCCTTTGTGGAGGGTCTGTTACATTAAATACCAACATTACCCTTAGTGTCGGAGTATGGCAACATCTTGTTATTAAACGTTCACCGACAATTACCGGAGGATTCTGGAATATTTATGTGGATGGAGTTTCTTACAATCCTTCGCCGAATACCGGTATCCCTATTGCACCAACAACCGGTGGAACCTATGTTGGAAGAGGATTTATTGGAAATAATTTCAATGGTTCTATTGACGAAGTCCGATTCTGGAATACGATGTTAAGCAATGCACAAATTTCGACAAATAAAATAGGTTGTATTACAGCTCCGCAATCGAACTTAGTCGGATACTGGAAATTCAACGAATCCAATGGAAGTACAATCTGTAGCGATGCGAGCGGTGGAAATAGAACGCTAACTTTATCGAACGCGCTTGCGAGAGGTTCAACGGCAAGCTATGCATGGAATTATGGCGACGGAAATACGGGAACCGGCATATCAAGTTCTCATAACTACTTAACAATTGGCAATAAAAATGTTACACTTACCGTAACTGATATTACCGGTTGTTATGCCAACGATTTTCAAACTATTTATGTAAATCCTTGTTATAAAACACTGAGCTTAAAATTATTTTTGCAAGGTTACTATTTGTCAGGTACTCAAACTATGACGAGTGCTTTATTGAATCAAGGTCAAAATAATACCTCAACCCAAACCGATACAGTAACGGTAGAGTTACATGATGTGATGATGCCGCAAAATATTATCGCAACATCCAAAGGTGTTGTAAATACGGATGGGACAATTGCATGTAACTTCTATAATTTGCCTTCCAATATAATGGGCTATTATATAGCTGTTAAGCATCGGAATAGTATTGAAACTTGGAGTAATGGTATATTGATGTTCAACTATCTGAATCAAGCTAATTACGATTTTACAACAGCAGCCTCACAGGCATACGGATCTAATCAAACCGAGGTCGAACCCAGTATCTGGGCCTTCTATTCCGGTGATATCAACCAAGATGAAAACGCTGATTTATTAGATGCAAGCTTATTAGAAACTAGTATCGCCAATTTTGATTTCGGATATTTTGCTACAGATTTAAATGGTGATGGTAATGTTGATTTGTTAGATAGTCCGATGTTGGAAGTGAATGTGAATGCGTTTATTTATTCAATGCATCCGTAGATGCAAATATTGAGATAAGAAAAGTGAGCGCAGGCAATGACGTTTCAAAACTTATTTTTCGCCAATGGTAGCAATGATGCATTCTGCATTTTATCCTTGAAGCAGACAGACGGATATACAAATAATTTTAGGTCAATCTCGTATATCATAGAATCTTACGAACCGTGCTACCCCCCTTTTTATGTGGGATAGCACTTTCTTTTGCTAGGCTACTTTTGTTTTATTGTTTAAATATTATATTAACATAAGATGAAACAAAAAATTGTTCTTTTCATTAGCACATTAGCTTATTTGCTAATTGGTACATTTGCATTTGCACAAGCCCCTCAATCATTTCCCTATCAAGCCGTTGCCCGTGATAATAATGGCAACCTCTTAACGGGCGCTAATATCGCATTGCGTTTTAGTATTCTCGATGGAAGTAATGCCGGTCCAATAGTTTATCAAGAAAATCATTTGACAACAACCAACACGCTCGGACTTTTTAATTTAAATATTGGACAAGGTGTTGTTCAAAGTGGAACGTTTGCAAATATCAATTGGGGAAGTGGTTCTAAATTTATTAAAGTAGAATTAGATCCTGCCGGAGGTAATGCATTTACTGTAATGGGCACCACTCAGTTACTAAGTGTTCCCTATGCGTTGTATGCCAATGTGCCCGGTGTTGCTGGTCCACAAGGGCCCATTGGTTTGACAGGTGCGCAAGGAGTACAAGGGATTCCAGGATTAACCGGAGCACAAGGAATACAAGGAGTTGCAGGCACCAACGGTAAAACGATTTTAAATGGAACTAGTAATCCAACATCCGGACAAGGAGTAGATGGTGATTTCTTTTTAAATACAACCACAAATCAAATCTTCGGACCAAAGACTGCAGGAGCATGGGGTATTGGAACTTCCTTAGTTGGTCCACAAGGCCCAGCAGGCACAGGCAGCGGATTGCCAAATGGAACTTCAATTGGTAATACTACATTTTGGAATGGAATATCATGGGTTGTAAATAATAATCATTTATTTAATAACGGAACCAATGTCGGTATCGGAACTTCTACACCTTCAGCTTCATCAGCATTAGATATTACAAGTACAACAAAAGGTTTTTTAATGCCACGAATGACAACCATACAACGAGATGCAATTCCCACGCCCGCTAGCGGCTTGCAGATTTTTAATCTCGACGATCAATGTATTGATCTATATGATGGAAGTAATTGGATAAAAACTTGCGGTATGAAAGTCACAGGAACTATCAGCGATCCTTCTCATATTTTTGGCCCAAATTCATGGGCTCCAAAGGCGAATGCGCCAATGCCATATGCATCAATTGGGCGAAGCAGTGCTATTGCATTTACTATTGGCAATAAATCTTATATGGGCACAGGCAATGGCATGATGGGCTATTTCAACGATTTTCATGAATATGATCCTATTACAAATGTTTGGACACAAAAAGCAAATTTCCCGGGTGTTGCTCGAGCAAATGCTGTTGCATTTTCAATTGGCAGTAAAGGCTATGTAACCACAGGTGGCAATGGTGTATTTGTAAACTATGATATGTGGGAATATGATCCGGCTACCGATGCTTGGACACAAAAAACAAATTGCCCTGGAAGCGCACGATTTAGAGCACAAGGTTTTTCAATCGGCGGCAAAGGCTATTTAGGATTAGGAACAGATGGCTCAAGCGATTTAAATGACTTTTGGGAATATAATCCTGCAACTGATACATGGACACAAAAAGCAAATTATCCGGGAAGTGGTAGGAGAAATACAATGGGATTATCGGTAAATGGAAAAGGATATATAGGTTTAGGAACAGATATTAATGGGAATTATTATAATGATGTTTGGGAATATAATCCAACAACAAATGCATGGATAGCCAAGCAAGTCTTTCCTAGCGGTGGCTTTCATTCGATGGCATGTTTTACCATGAATGGAAAAGGTTATATGGGCACTGGTTATAATGGTATCAATGACATGATAGATTTTTGGGAATATAATGCAACTACAGATACATGGACTTCCAAAGCACTATACAGTGGCTCAGTAAGAAAAAATGCAGTAGGTTTTGCCATTGGTAACAAAGGATATATTGCAACAGGTAGTTCTGGATTTATGGAATTTAACGATATGTATGAATACATGGATGATCTTACCGTTGGGAATAGCTATTCGTCTTCAATTATCACAAGCAATAATGCAGTTTCAGACGGCGCATGGACACTATATAATAATAATGTGTATAATAGCAATATAGGCAATATAGGAATAGGAACATCTACACCAAGCAATAAATTTTCGGTTGTCGGACAATCTGATTTTACAGGCAATGTAGGAATAGGAACTTCAGCGCCAAGTGCTCAATTTCACACTACAGGAAAAGTGAAGCACGAGGATTTAAGTGGTGTTGGACTGCGGCAGGTTTATGCAGATTCATCAGGAATACTGAAGACCTTCAAATTATTAGGCGACTCAAACAATATACCCCAACCCATTCCAGACAACTCTTGTATCGGAGTAAACAGTAGTATCACATTAAGCGGGCTTCCTAATTCAATTCCATCAAAAGCCATTTCTGTAAAGCTGAATATTGCCCACACATATGATTCAGACATTAAGGCCTATTTACTCTCGCCAAATGGAGATATCTTAACTCTTTTAAATAATAATGGAGGCGGTCAAGATAATTTCACCAACACCGTATTGAAGGATAATGGTTCAGGTAATATTTCCGGTAATGGCCCATTCACAGGAATTTTTAAGCCAAGCGGGTCAATGAACTCACATTGCGGAACAATCCCAAACGTCTCAACATTTGGAGCTATAGGTGGTGGCAGTATTAATCCGAATGGCACATGGAGTTTAAAATTGTTTGATGGTTTAATTGGTGATATTGGAACATTGCTTAGCTGGTCTATAGGTATTGATAATTTTTCAATTGGCGCAGATAATTACATGCCTAAATGGTCAAATGGCATTTTATCGGATACGAGTTTAATTTATGATGATGGCTACAACATTGGCATTGGCAAAAAACCCTATACTGGTGTAAACCAACCAAGGTTAACGGTAAAGGATGATTTAGCAGGTATCGTTCAAACGAACGATACCGTTACTGTTGGAACGGCGATCTACCAAAATACAGCCATCATCGGATCATTTTCAAACCATCCGTTGGCCTTTAATACTTCTCCGGCCGCAGGAAATTATCCTATGGTGCTTTTAACAAATGGAAATGTTGGAATTGGCACAATAGCGCCTACCTCACTACTTTCTGTAAATGGCTCTGCCAGTAAACCCGGTGGGGGATCATGGGCTGTATTTTCTGATAAACGATTAAAAGATCATATCACATCCTATGATGATGGTTTGCAAGCCGTTCTAAAAATGAATCCGGTTAAATTTCATTATAACAAATTATCCGGTTGCGATACGCTACCAGAATATGTAGGGGTGATTGCTCAGGAATTACAAGAAATTTCTCCTTATATGATAAACACATTTCAAAAAGATAGTGTTGATTACTTAAGCGTAGATAATAGTGCCATGACCTTTATGTTGATTAATGCCACTAAAGAGCTGAATTCAAAATATGAAAAACTGAATTTGGAATTAATTGAACAGAAACAGCGAAATGTTGTTCTGCAAAAACAGCTTGACGAATTAAAATCAAATATGAAAAAATAATCTTAATCCATCCTAAAAAATAAAACCATGAAACAAAGAATCTTTTTCTTCATTTGCGCATTTGTCTATTTGTTTATGAGTATATGTACATTTGCCCAAGCACCTCAATCATTTCCCTATCAAGCCGTTGCCCGAGATAATAGTGGCAATCTTTTAACGGGCGCTAATATCGCATTGCGTTTTAGTATTCTAGATGGAAGTAATGCAGGTCCAATAGTTTATCAAGAAAATCATTTGACAACAACCAACACGCTAGGGCTCTTTAATTTAAATATTGGACAAGGTATTGTACAAAGTGGAACGTTTGCAAATATCAATTGGGGAAGTGGTTCTAAATTTATTAAAGTAGAATTAGATCCTGCTGGAGGTACTGCATTTACTGTAATGGGCACCACTCAGTTACTAAGTGTTCCCTATGCGTTGTATGCCAATGTGCCCGGTGTTGCTGGTCCACAAGGCCCCATTGGATTAACAGGTGCGCAAGGAATACAAGGGATTCAAGGATTAACCGGAGCACAAGGAATACAAGGTATACAAGGTGTTGCAGGAACCAATGGTAAAACAATTTTAAATGGAACAAGTAATCCAACATCCGGACAAGGAGTTGATGGTGATTTCTTTTTAAATACAACCACAAATCAAATCTTCGGACCAAAGACTGCAGGAGCATGGGGTAGTGGAACTTCAATCATCGGCCCACAAGGTATACAGGGAATTCAAGGATTAACTGGCGCAACTGGATCACAAGGCATTCAAGGTGTGCAAGGAATACAAGGTAATCCAGGTGTAAATGGTAGCAACGGAACAAATGGAATAAACGGTACCAATGGGAAAACAATTTTAAATGGAACAAGTAATCCAACATCCGGACAAGGAGTAGATGGTGATTTCTTTTTAAATACAACCACAAATCAAATCTTCGGGCCAAAGACTGCAGGAGCATGGGGTAGTGGAACTTCAATCATCGGCCCACAAGGTATACTGGGAATTCAAGGATTAACTGGCGCAACTGGATCACAAGGCATTCAAGTGTGCAAGGAATACAAGGTAATCCAGGTGTAAATGGTAGCAACGGAACAAATGGAATAAACGGTACCAATGGTAAAACAATTTTAAATGGAACAAGTAATCCAATATCCGGACAAGGGGTTGATGGTGATTTCTTTTTGAATACAACCACAAATCAAATCTTCGGACCAAAGACTGCAGGAGCATGGGGTAGTGGAACTTCATTAGTTGGTCCACAAGGCCCAGCAGGCACAGGAGGAATGGCTAATGGAACAGCTGTAGGAAATACTACTTTTTGGGATGGAACTTCATGGATTGTCAATAATAG
Organism: Bacteroidota bacterium; assembly: GCA_016706595.1. Classification (GTDB taxonomy): domain Bacteria; phylum Bacteroidota; class Bacteroidia; order Chitinophagales; family Chitinophagaceae; genus OLB11. The sequence goes on from JADJJH010000001.1 coordinate 315,760, forward strand.
TAATCTCTATAATAACGGATCAAGCATCGGCATTGGCACAAACACTCCGGATGCTTCTGCAAAACTGGATATAAGTAGCACAACACAAGGATTATTAATTCCACGCATGACTACCACACAACGTGATGCAATAACAACACCAGCAATTGGGTTGCAAATTTTTAATATAGATGATCAATGTATTGATATGTATGATGGCGCGCATTGGATAAAAACATGTGGATTGAAAGTGACAGGTACAGTAAGCGATGCCAATCATACACTTCCAAATACATGGGTACAAAAATCAAATTCGCCAATGCCGCCAGCTTCAATTGGGCGAAGCAATGCAATTGCTTTTAGTATTGGAAATAAAGCGTATATGGGCACAGGAACTGGCATGATGGGATACTTTAACGATTTTTATGAGTATGATCCTGCTACAAATGCTTGGACGCAGAAGGCAAATTTTCCTCCAGGGCCAAGAGCTGATGCAGTTGCATTTAGCATCAATGGGAAAGGATATGTAACAACAGGTGGCAATGGTGTATTTGTAAATTATGATATGTGGGAATATGACCCTGCAACCGATGCATGGACGCAAAAAGCAAATTGTCCCGGAAGCGCAAGATGGAAAGCAATTGGTTTTGCAATTGGGAATAAAGGTTACCTCGGATTAGGATCAGATGGCAGCAATGACCTCAACGATTTTTGGGAATATGACCCTGCATCAGATACTTGGACACAGAAAGCAAATTACATAGGGAGTGGACGAAGAGACTTAATGGGTATGTCGGTAAATGGGAAAGGTTATATTGGAATGGGTACTGATGTGAATGGTAATTTTTACGCTGATGTGAATGAATATAATCCGGTATTGAATGTATGGACAGCTAAACAAATTTTTCCGGGTTCAGGTTTTCACTCAATGGCTTGCTTTAGCATGAATGGAAAAGGCTATGTAGGGACAGGTTTTAACGGTGTGAATGATCTGACTGATTTTTTAGAGTATGATGCTACTTCAGATGTGTGGACAGCTAAGGCGGTATATGCAGGTTCTGCTAGAAGAAATGCAATAGGTTTTGCAATTGGTAACAAAGGATATATAGCAACAGGTACTTCGGGATTTATGGAATTTAATGATGTATGGGAATATATGGATGACAATATCATTGGTAATAGCTATACAAATAATACAATGAATACAAGCAATAATTCGGTTAGCGATGGTGCATGGACCTTACATAACAATCAAGTGTATAATAGCAATAGTGGCAATGTGGGCATTGGTACAAGTGCACCTAGCAATAAATTATCGGTGAACGGTCAAGCTGATTTTACCGGCAATGTGGGTATTGGTACAAACACGCCTAGCGCACAATTGCATACGATAGGTGGTGTGAGGCACGAAGACTTAAGTGGAATTGGGCTTCATCAAGTTTATGCAGATGCAAATGGCAATTTGACTTCATTCAAGAATACTGCAAATGGTTCAAATACTGCCAGTCAAAGTATTCCAGATAATTCTTGTACAGGTATTTCGAGTTCTATTACTTTGGCTGGGTTCAATTCTCCACAACCCTCTTCTAATATTTCTATTACCCTTAATATTACACATAATTATGTAAGCGATTTAAAAATTTATTTGCAGGCTCCGAACGGTAACATTATTAACTTGACATATCAGAATGGTGCAAATGGTCACAACTTTACAAATACGATTTTAAGTGACAATACAATATCTATCCTCCCATCAGGCACCCCGGCTGGTCAACCATTTACTTCTACCTACAAACCAATGGGTAATACCACGACTGCTTGTGGAATTACACCTAATGTTTCAACTTTTAGTGCCATAGGTGGAGGTAGCATAAACCCAAATGGAATATGGTTACTTAAAGTCTATGATAATGCTATGGGAGATTTGGGTACCTTAAATAGTTGGTCGGTGAAAATAAGTAATCTTGAAGTTGGTAATAATGATTTTGTTCCAAAATGGAACAATAATTCTCTTACTTCTTCTAGTTTGATTTATGATAATGGTACAAATGTTGGCATTGGCACAAGCACTCCATTAAGCAAATTATCAGTTCAAGGAGATTCTTATATAAGTGGAAATGTCGGTATCGGAATTTCATCTCCAATACATAAATTAGCTGTCAATGGCGATACATATATAAGTGGCAATGTAGGAATAGGTCTGACGTCTCCACATGCCCCACTTCAATTTCCTTGGTATGCCGCAAATAGAAAAATTGTATTAAATGAGGTTGTCGATAATGAGCATCAATTTTACGGTTTTGGAACAGGACCCGGCACATTGCGTTACCAAATAGATGATAACGGTGATAATAGCTCTGCTCATGTGTTTTATAAAGGATCTATTAATGGTTCATATGAATTGATGCGTATCGCCGCATCGGGAAACGTAGGAATTGGTACCAATACTCCTGATTATGACTTAGATGTGGAAGGTTTTACTAATGGTGGTAATAATTACGTAACTGGGATATATAATTATTCAAATTTCAACAATGTGTTTTGCAATGGTCTTTTAATCAAAGCAGGATCGGATACCTATGCTGGTGTCAATCATAAAATGGTATCTTTCACTCGACCAGATGGTATTACTATTGGAAGCATTACTCAAAATTCTTTAACTTCCATCGCCTATAATACAACATCTGATGAAAGATTAAAAACAAATATTATGGAAACAAAATATGGATTAGAAACTATTAATCAAATTGAAGTAAAAGACTATTGTTATAAAGAAGACCTCAAGAATGAACAAACAGGTTTTATTGCACAACAACTTTATAAAGTCTATCCACAAGCTGTTCTTAAAGGAGGCGATGAAGCTAAGACAGATCCTTGGATGGTCGATTATAGCAAACTCTCACCAATACTTGTAAAAGCAATTCAAGAGCAACAGGAAATAGTTGAAAAGCAAAATTCCAATACGTCGAATGCACTCAACGAGACAAATGCGAAGTATATCTTATTAAATAGGGAATATGAAGAACAGAAAAAACAGATTGAACTTTTACAAAGTCAAATAGATGAACTAAAAGTTCTTATTAAACAAGATATAAAATAATTCATCCTTAAGTTATAGAATATCATCATCCCTAACCAAATCAACCTTATCATAAAAAAATACATCATGAAAAAATTAATCACTTGTCTACTTATCATCATCTCATCACATTATCCCATCATCACATTAAGAGCCCAATCGCTTTCCCCACAAGTAATTGCTTCCGCCGGAGGCTTTCAAACCAACTCGGCAGGCTCACTCTCTTTCACCATCGGCGAAACCAATACGCTAACATTATCATCAGCCAACAATATGCTTACTCAAGGATTTCAGCAACCTTATAAAATGACTTTGAATTTGAAAGCATTTATACAAGGCTATTATCAAGGCGGCGGACTGATGGAAAATGTATTGTATACCCAAGGTATTGTTCCTCTTGCAAATGATGCTTGCGATACCATACAAATTGAGTTGCGACAAAGTACATCACCTTATGCAGTGGTAAGTTCAACTACGCAAGTAATAAAAACAAATGGTACCGTAACTTTTAATGGTACAGCCGCCGCCGGACAAGCATATTATATTGTAATTAAGCATCGCAATGCAGTTGAAACATGGAGTGCAAATCCGGTAATGCTTACAGAGAATACGATGTATGATTTTACTACCGCAGCCAACAAAGCCTATGGAGATAATCAAACAGAAGTAGCTACCAATGTATGGGCTTTTTATTCTGGTGACATCAATCAAGATGAGAACGCAGATTTATTAGATGCCTCACTGTTAGAAACTGATATGGCTAATTTCGAATTTGGCTATTTTGCAACCGATTTAAACGGCGATGGTAATGTTGATTTGCTTGATTCGCCTATTTTGGAAGTGAATGTAAATAATTTTGTGTTTTCAAGTAAGCCATAGAGAAACAAAGCGAGGTAGGAGCGATAGTTTCTCATGTCAAGTATATTTATTTTCATAACCATATAAAATGTAAAAGAGGCTGCCCTTTTGAGACAGCCTCCTTCCCTTTGTATTTAGTAGTGAAATTATAACATCGTTGTCGGACAAACATATTCAGTTCTTGGAATCTTTGTTTCTTTAATATCAGTAAACCCGCCTATTACGTCAACAAAATTATCCCATCCTCTTTGCTTTAACATAGATGCTGCGATCATACTTCTATATCCTCCGGCGCAATGAAGAATGAATGGTTTGTTTTTTGGGATTTCCGCTAAATGCTGATTGATTTCGTTTAATGGGATATTAATGGCATTTACAATATGCTCGGAATCGTATTCGCTTTTTTTGCGAATATCAATAAGAATAGGGGATTCATTTTCGTATAAACTTTCTAGTTTTTCAGCCGAAATCCTTTGCAATGTATCAACCATTCTTCCATCTAGTTGCCAAGCATTAAAGCCTCCTTTAAGATATCCTATAGTGCCATCGTAACCAACCCTTGATAATCGAATCATACATTCTTCTTCGCGCCCTTCATCACATACCAAAAGAATATTTTGTTTTATATCCGGTATTAATTCGCCCACCCATTGCGCAAAACTTCCATCTATACCAATATTAATACTATTGGGTATAAAACCTTTTGCAAAATCATTTGCGTTTCGTGTATCCAAAATTAAAGCACCGGTTTCGTTTGCTGCAGTTTCAAAGGCCGAAGGGTTTAATGCTTTTTGACCTCTTTCTAAAACCGTATCTAAACTTTCATACCCTTGTATATTCATTAAAACATTCTTCGGGAAGTAGGACGGCGGCGGTGTTAATCCACTCAATATCGCCTTAATAAATTCATCTTTACTTAAGTTGGGATTTAATGCATAGTTTACTTCTTTTTGATGCCCAAGTGTATCTGTAGTTTCTTTGCTCATCATCTTGCCGCATGCACTTCCGGCTCCATGATTCGGGTAAATAATAAGGTCGTTACTCAAGGGCATTATTTTATTTCGCAATGAATCGTAAAGATGCCCAGCCAATTTTTCTTCAGTTAAATCGGCTACTACATGTTGTGCTAAATCAGGCCGCCCCACATCGCCAATAAAAAGCGTATCACCTGTAATTAAGCCATGTTCGTGTTTGTTTTCATCAATCAACATATATGTTGTGCTTTCCATGGTATGACCTGGAGTATGTATCACTTTAATTTGATAATCACCTACCTCAAATAATTGTTGGTCATCGGCACAAATAATTTCATAATTAGGCTTTGCACCTGGGCCATATACTATTTTGGCACCTGTTTTTTTCGCAAGATCTAAATGCCCACTTACAAAGTCTGCATGAAAATGGGTGAGAAATACATACTTGATAACAGCATTATTTTTCGTAGCCCTATCAATGTAGGGTTGCACTTCCCTCAATGGGTCAAAAATAGCAGCCTCACCTTTACTTTCAACATAATACGCTGCATGTGCTAAGCATCCGGTATAAATTTGTTCTATGTTCATGATTAATATTTTTTTATTGAGAATTCTCAGAATACAAAGGTTGACATTTTGAGTATTAATTCTAGTTACAAAAGTTACTTACAGAAATGATATTTATCAGTAGGAAACTTCTTAATTCCAAGTTTGAAAATTGAAAACATAATGGGGCCTTAGTTTATTTTTTTAATGAGTTGCGCCATTCTGGAAAAATAATTCTTTCACTATGATATAAATACCCATGATTAAAACAAACCAGCCAAATCCTTTTTTTAGCTTCTCACCCGGTATTTTTTTTGATAAAAGAATGCCTATAAATATACCGATAATTGAAAAGACCGTGAAGCTGCCTAATAATTTCCAATCTATCACTTCGCCACCTTGTAAATCACCAATGAAACCTATTAATGATTTCGCAGCAATAATAAATAATGATGTGCCAACCGCTAATTTCATGGGCATTCGCGCTAATATTACCAAGGCTGGAATAATTAAAAATCCGCCACCGGCACCCACTAAGCCTGTTAATAATCCAACTACAGATCCTTCTAATAAAATCATTGGGTAATTATATTTCATCGGAAGACTTTCGTCGATTTGTTCTTTCTTTTTTCCTGATTTAATCATGCTTATAGATGCCATAATCATCACCACAGCAAAAAGAAGCATGAGGGCTATAGGTTTTGTGACAATCAATGAACCTATAGAAAAAAGTTCCTTGGGAATAAGCGGCACTAGCCACATTCTGGTAATATAAACAGCAGCTATCGAAGGAATGCCAAAGATGAGAACGGTTTTAAAATCGACCTTTTTTTGGATTGCATTTTGTATCCCACCAACCAATGCAGTTGATCCAACTATAAATAAAGAATATGCAGTGGCAAGCACTGGATTTACTGCCATTACATAAACAAGAATGGGTACAGTGAGGATAGAACCTCCGCTTCCAATGAGCCCTAATGATATACCAACTATGATTGCTAAAAAATAACCTACTATTTCCATTATTCAATAATTTTAAGAGGCAAAGGTGCTAACATCTAAATAAAGTATGGGTAATAAAAGTTACAATGTACATGTTTAAACGATTGGCTCTTATGAAATTGACAGATCAGTCGCAGCTTAAAAATTGAAATTCCTTCTTTTGAAAAACAATTTGTTTTATGTTTGAAAATTATATTTCTACATGAGTATCTTCAAAATCGATCAAACATAATTCATCCTACTTCGAATTAAGTAAAAGAAAATCAAAAAAATATCTGAAAACATTGCCTATGGCAGAGGTGCCAATCTAATTTCGTAGCCTTCAGGTAATATTGAAGTACTTGACTTAACTATTTTCTGTCCAATAAATATGCCTGCCATTTCCGAATGGGGCCTTATAATTGTAAGTTTGATATTATTAAGTATCGGTTTTGCAATTTTATACAAAAGAGAAAATACCTTTGCAATTAAAAAAAAATAAATTCAATGTTTGATAAAGCTCTCTATTTAAAAGTATTTGCCGTTTTATCGGGTATGTCGGTGGTAGGACTTATACTTTCTTATTTTTACTTTGGCAGCATCACCGTAACCGATACGGTAGGTACTATGATAAGCACAAGCATTGTTGCCTTTATGGTTCAATTGTATTTAATAATGAAACGGCAAGAAGAATAAATCTTTTATATCTCATAAAAAAAGGTAATGTACTGAAAAATAGTTGGTGGAAATTTTCAAAAGATAGATTATACTTGGTCGTTAATCTGAAGAGGACGTAAGCTCTGGTGGAGATCAACTTACTAGCAATAAGATTAATGCTTATACAGAAAATAGGGTGTCTTTTTCGGGCACCCTTTTTTTAATGTTTTCTGGTAAGCAATATGGCTAAGAAAACTCACCTTTTGTTTGAAAAATAGATGTACCACTTAATGAAATTGATACGGTTTTTCATTGTTAATCCTCTGTGTAAGTCTAAATGATTTTTAAGATGGCTAAAATACCCTTCAATGCCATTTGTAGTTTTAGGGATTTTACTATTCATCAAATAATGAAACATATTTGGCAAGGCTCTATTAATTGTTTGATACGATCGTCTTAGTAATTTATGTGTGTACCAAAATCGATTTGATTCAGGTCGAAAGGTCTTTTCATTAACGTAGTCTTTATGCCTTGCATACCAGGATTTGAACTCATTAATCCAATAGATTTTGTCATTATCCGTACGGATTTTTAATAGCAAAAGAACATGTTTTCGAAGTTCTTGCCCTGCTATGTGCTTTGGGTATTGAGTAAGCCAGAGTAGGCACATACGCTGGATATGAACAAGACAGCGTTGTGTTTTTACTTCAGGCAAAGAAGCTTTTATGGCTTTCAATATACTTTTGTGACCATCAGTGGTAATACTCTCAATTTGAATGCCAAGCTTGATTAAATTGAGTAAATCTTCTTTGATTTCTTCATAGTGCTCACCATCAGTAAAGCGGATAAGTTGAGTGTATCCATCTGTATTATCTTGGTAGGCCACTAAACAAAATTGCTTAAAATAGGTGGCGTCCATTCTTAAATTCACGCCTTCTCTTTGTATTATTCGCAACGTAGGCGAACTATCCAACAGCTTATAAAATGTACGTTGTAAAGTGTCCTTTGAATAGCCACTATCACGTGTAAGGGTTTTAAAAGTCTGTCTTTCTATAATCCACTTCCTAAACCAAACAAATCGATTCTTGATGGTTTGTTCCTTGCGATTTTCAGTGAACAATATCCCGCAATTCTTGCACTTGAATCGCTGCTTACCTTGTTGATTGCCCCACCGAATGCTGTCCAAAAAACCACAAGCCCAGCATCGTTTTTTTTAATTGATTTTGACATAGAAAAAAGTTTGATGAAATGCGTTTCATCAAACTTACTGCAAACCCTTTGATACCAACAATTACAACGGAATTTACCAACTATTTTTCAGTATTATGCCTAAAAAAAAGTGGAGTGCGATAATGGACTCCACTTTTTTTATTGTCATTCAACAATGCAGCTACATAGGTTCGATGTTGTTATCATCTAAAATGGCTTATCCACTTACATTAAATTCACGCAATGCATTATTTAAACTCGTTTTTAAATCGGTACTTTCTTTTCGTTGTCCAATAATTAATGCACAACCCACTTGATATTCTCCCGCAGGAAATTTTTTAGTGTATGAACCTGGAATTACCACACTTCGTGCCGGAACTCTACCACGATATTCAATAGGTTCGGCACCACTTACATCAATAATTTTTGTGCTTTGCGTAAGCACTACATTGGCACCCAATACAGCTTCTTTTTCAACCCTTACACCTTCAACTACGATGCAACGTGATCCAATAAAACAACCATCTTCAATAATTACCGGACTCGCTTGAAGTGGTTCCAATACGCCGCCTATACCTACACCACCACTTAAATGTACATGTTTGCCAATTTGTGCGCAACTGCCAACCGTAGCCCATGTATCCACCATGGTGGCCTCATCAACATAAGCGCCAATGTTCACATAAGAAGGCATGAGCACAACATTGCGTGCTAAATAAGCCCCATATCGTGCAACGGCATGAGGCACTGCTCGAACCCCTTGAGAAGCATAATCAGATTTCAGTTTCATTTTGTCGTAAAATTCAAAGGGTGGTAAATGAAAAGTTTCCATTTGTTGAATACCAAAATACATCAATATCGCCTGCTTTACCCACTCATTCACAACCCAATCTCCACCTACCGGTTCAGCAACGCGTAATCTACCCTTGTCAACTTCTTCAATAACGGCCCGAACCGCATTTGCATACACATCTTCTTTCAATAATTCGCGATTACTCCAAGCTTCTTCAATCTGAATTTTCATATTTAATTTTTAAGTTGCAAACATAAACAATTTTAATTTTTACTATACAGCTTTGTACCTTGCGTGATATTTCTTATTGAATGACTATTGGCTTTGATGCAAAACGTGCATATCATAATACTACCGGACTCGGGAATTACAGTCGTACTTTAATTAGCTCCTTAGCGAAAGATTTTACGCATGATCAATTTTTACTATACAATCCGAAGAATGGCAATTTCGACATTTCTAGTTTTGCTAATGTAAAAGAGATTCAACCTACATCAATTATCGATAGATTGTTTCCTGCTGTATGGCGTAGTTATCGAATCAGCAAACAAATCGATAAGCAAGTTGATCTTTATCATGGATTAAGTAATGAATTGCCTTTTGGTATTCAAAAATGCAAGGCAAAGAAAGTAGTTACCATGCATGATCTAATTTTTGAATTTTACCCCGAACAATATCAACGCAACGATATTGCCATCTATCAAAAAAAATGTAAACATGCCTGTGCAGTAGCCGATAAAATTATCGCCATCAGCGAAGCCACCAAAAAAGATTTGATTGAAATTTATAAAGTAAGTCCTCAAAAAATTGAAGTATGCTACCAATCATGTGATCAAAGATTTTTTAATCATTCGCAAACGGCAGATCAAAATACTTTCTCGCAAAAATTTAATTTACATAAACCCTACTTTTTATTTGTAGGAAGTATCATCGCGCGAAAAAATTTATTACATGTCTGTCATGCTTTTCTTGAGGTAGCAAAGCATCAAGATATTGATCTGGTGGTGGTTGGAAAAGGAAATGCTTACAAACAATTGGTAATTGACTATCTTACAAAAAATAAAGCATTGAATAAAGTACATTTTTTGGAAGACCATTTTAATGCAAAAGATATTTATGATAGCCTTCCTGAATTATACCAAAAGTCACTAGCTTTAGTTTATCCATCCTATAAAGAGGGCTTTGGTATTCCTATCCTTGAGGCGATGGCAAGCGGTACCGCAGTGATTACCTCGTCTGTATCGAGTTTGCAAGAAGTGGCAGGTGATGCGGCCATTTGTGTTGAGCCTGATGATGTGCATGCTATTGCAAATGCTATGCAAAGTATTGTAAACGATTCTTTGCTGCGGACATCATTCATTCAAAAAGGCTTTCAACGCGCAGCTCAATTCAGTAATAAAAATACGGCACAACAAACCATGAATATTTACAAACAAATTATTTGATATGAATACGGAATACGACCACGACATTAAAGCTTGTATCGATATTATGAAATTGGATGGTGTAATCTTATATCCTACCGATACCATTTGGGGGTTAGGGTGCGACGCCACAAACGAAAAAGCCATCGATAAGTTATTTAAGATTAAACATCGCGATACAAAAAAAAGCTTTGTACTGTTAATGACGGATGTGAAGCAACTTTCGCAATTCCTAGCCAATCCCTTACCTGATTTAGATGCCTTAATAAACCAATTCACCGAACCCACCACGATAGTTTACGAAGGGGCCATTAATTTACCCAACTCGGTTTTGGCGGCTGATGGAAGTATAGCAGTGCGCATTACAACCGACCCGTTTTGTAGATCTTTAATTAAAAGATTGCGTAATCCGGTCGTATCCACATCAGCAAATGAAAGTGGACATCCTAGTCCGATGCATTATTCACTCATTCAGCAAACGATTGTAACCCAATCAGATTATGTGGTAAGATGGCGTCAGCATGATATCTCAACCCGTCCGCCATCCCAAATTCTAAAACTGGAAAAAGACGGCACTTTTACAAAAATCAGATAAGAGCCTATGAATTTCCATCGAAACAATTAGCTTCGCACTTCAATTTTATTACATGCAAACCCTACGTCGAATTATTGTACTTTATCGTTTACCTATTGCCATTGCCTTAATAGCATTAGGCGTTGTAATTACCATGCAAATGAAACATGGTATTTGGGTAAGTTGGATTTTCTTTCTCATAGCCATTTTAATGGTAGTTGCCCACTTTATGATAGGCCCTATAACTTTAATACAACGTCATGTTGAAGATGGTGATATCGAAGGTGCACAATCATTATTAGCTCGAGTAAAGTATCCTAACTTATTGTATAAACCAGTTCGTTCGGCTTACTACATGTTGAAGTCGAACTTTTCAACCATGAACGAAAATTACGAAGATGCCGAAACAGATATTCGTAAAAGCTTAGATGCCGGCATTGCCGATAAAAATGTTGAAGGCGGTGCGTATTTGCAATTAGGAATGATTGCCTATAAAAAAGGGGATAAAAAAGCGGCGTATGAAAATCTTCGCAAATCAGTTACCATTGGCTTGCCTGATAAAGATTCTGAAGCTTCGGCTTATTTGCAATTATCAAGTATTTGTGGCGAGCGCCGCGATTTCAGAGGCATGAAAAATTATTATCAAAAGGCAAAAGCTTGTAAGCCCAAGGCTGAAATCATCGTCAACCAGTTGAAAGAAATGGATAAGTATATTTCGAGGATACCTGGGTAGGGGAGATGTTAGATTAGAGATAAGAGTATTAGTATTTTCGATTGTATTTTAATGAGTGTCTGCCCGAAAACTCAGTGTTTGATATGAAAGCGTCCAATACGAGGAAGCCGAAACCCTGAAAATAGGGAGTTTGCCGTGGTAAATGACCTCTGTGAAAGGCGAGGATGACGATGTAGTTTTCGTTTTCTTGCAAACACCCATTTGGGCGCACCTAATTTTTCTCATTCACAACATCCACCCGCTACTTCGGGCTTTGGTATAGTTGCGAAACGCAACCATACTGCCCCTTCGTATCGGGCGCAGAAAAAATGTTTATCGATGTAAAGATGAGTATAATGTATGGGGTTCGAGAACCTCAACGAACAGAATCTATCACTGAAGACTGATTACCGACTACTGAATCCTGAATACCGAAGATTGACTACCGAAGATTGAAGATTGAAAAACGCTCTTATCTAATTCAACCCTGCTTCCACACTCGATTTCGATTTTTTTTCACTTTGATGTTGTATAGCCGCTTTAATAAATCCTACAAATAATGGATGAGGATTTTCAACGGTCGATTTTAATTCAGGATGAAATTGGGAACCAATAAAAAATGGATGTCCGGGTAACTCAACAATTTCAACTAATCCACTTACCGGATTTTTTCCTACGGCCTTCATACCCGCTTTTTCAAATTGTTCGAGATACGAATTGTTAAACTCCCAACGATGACGATGACGTTCGGAAATATATTGCTTGCCATACACCTCATAGGCTTTCGAATGCACATCAATTTCACAATCATAAGCACCTAAACGCATCGTACCGCCCATCTGAATAATATTCTTTTGGTCTTCCATGATATCAATTACCGGGTAAGCAGTGTGTATATCCATCTCTGTAGAATTGGCTCCTTGATACGATAATACATTTCTAGCAAACTCAATTACACAGCATTGCATACCTAAACAAATACCAAAAAACGGTATCTTGTTTTCACGGGCATACTTAATAGCTTCAATTTTGCCTTCAATGCCACGACTGCCAAAGCCGGGTGCAACTAAAATTCCATCTAAGCCACTTAAGCTCGATTTTACATTTTCCTTATCTAGATACTCTGAATGAATATTTACCACTTCTACCTTACATTCATTGACTGCACCTGCATGTACAAAGGCTTCCAATATCGATTTGTAAGCATCCTGCAATTCAACATACTTGCCTATTAAGCCAATACTAACTTTTGATTTTGGATTCTTTAATTTAAATAAAAACTCCTTCCACTTTTTTAAATCAGGTTCATGACGTAATGGAAGCTTCAGTTTCTCTAAACAAATTACATCCAAACTTTCTTGCATCATATGTAAAGGCACATCGTAAATGGTTTCAGCATCGGCAGCCTCAATTACCGCATCAATCGTAACATTACAAAAAAGTGCAATCTTTCGTTTGATATCTCCATTAATGGGTTCTTCGGTTCTACAAACTATAATATCAGGCGATAATCCATTTTCATTCATCAATTTAACTGAATGTTGTGTTGGCTTGGTTTTCAACTCTTTAGCTGCTTTTAAATAAGGTACCAAAGTTAAATGCACCACCAAACAATTTTCTTTACCCATTTCCCATTGCAACTGACGAATGGCTTCTACATAAGGCAAACTTTCAATATCGCCAATGGTTCCACCAATTTCGGTAATCACAATATCGTACTCATTTTTAGTTGCCAATAATGTTATACGTCGTTTAATTTCGTCGGTGATATGTGGAATTACCTGAACAGTTTTCCCTAAATAGGCACCTTCGCGTTCTTTATTAATTACGGTTTGATAAATTCTTCCGGTGGTTACATTATTGGCTTGTGATGTGGGTGTACTTAAAAAGCGTTCGTAATGTCCTAAATCTAAATCGGTTTCGGCACCATCATCGGTTACATAACATTCGCCATGTTCGTAAGGATTTAAAGTTCCCGGATCGATATTGATATAGGGATCTAGTTTTTGAATGGTTACCTTAAAACCACGCGATTGAAGCAATTTTGCCAGCGAAGCCGCAATAATCCCTTTTCCTAATGATGAAGTAACACCACCGGTTACAAAAATATATTTTGCCATAATTTGTATTTATTGTGACCTGAAATGATAAAAAATTGGGAAATCCTAACGAGGTCGGACAAAGGTAAAACTTTTTTTGAGGGGGAGAAAAGAATTAGTGAATTTGCTGATGTGCTAATGTGATAATGTGACAATTAGTGAATTGGCAAATTCGGCAATTGGGGCATTACTTGCTCGGTGTGAACAATCCCCCATTGGCACATTCGCAAATTCGCACATTGGCAAATAGGCAAATAGGCAAATTGAGATTGCTAAAACTCAAAACATTTTCTTAGGTTTGCGCAACTTAAAAAAATGAAGGATCGTCCAATAAGGGTTTTAATTGCTAAAGTAGGTTTAGATGGTCACGATAGAGGTGCCAAAGTAATCGCAGCCTCATTACGTGATGCAGGTATGGAAGTAATTTATACAGGTTTACGTCAAACCCCGGAAATGGTGGTTCAGGCAGCCTTACAAGAAGATGTAGACGCCATTGGGGTGAGCATTCTATCGGGTGCCCATAATACCGTTTTTCCCGCCATCATGAAATTGTTGCAAGAAAAAGAGCTAACCCATATTATTCTTACCGGTGGTGGAATTATTCCGGAAGATGATATACAAGCACTTTCAAAATTAGGTGTTGGACGCTTATTTCATCCAGGTACCCCCACTTCAGAAATCGCAGATTATCTGCGCCAAGAAGTTGCCGAAAAGCGCAATACATAAAACAGTATATTTAATTCAAAAGCATATATAAAAGAAACATGGAATTTACTACCCTACTATTTAGTATCGACAATGGCATAGCCACAATTACTATTAATCGTCCTGAAAAAATGAACGCACTAAACAAGGATGTGATTAGCGACTTAAGCAAAGCCTTCGATGAAGTGTATACTAATCAAGAAATTAAAAGTGTAATACTTACCGGTGCCGGACCAAAAGCATTTGTTGCAGGTGCCGATATCAGCGAATTTTTATCGTTGGATGCACAAGGTGGTGCTCAATTAGCCCAAACCGGACAAGACCAAGTGTTTAATAAAATCGAAAATTGTCCTAAGCCGGTTGTAGCCGCAGTGAATGGTTTTGCACTTGGTGGTGGATGCGAATTAGCCATGGCTTGTCATTTTAGATTAGCCAGCGAAAACGCAAAATTCGGTCAACCCGAAGTAAACTTAGGATTAATACCAGGTTATGGTGGCACACAACGCTTAACCGCCTTGGTTGGGAAAGGCAAAGCCATGGAATTATGCATGACCTCGCATATGCCTGATGCGAATGAGGCATTAGCCTTAGGTTTAGTAAATCATGTAACCACGGCAGAGTCATTAATTGAGCGCACTAAAGAGATTTTGAATATTATCAATACAAAATCACCGATGGCCTTATCGAAAGTAATTACTTCGATTAACGCAGCGGGTTCTGCATTAGGCTACCAAACTGAAATCACTGAATTCGGAAATTGTTTTGGAACTGCCGATATGAAAGAAGGCGTTACGGCTTTTATGGAAAAGAGAAAGGCGGTGTTTACGGGGGAATAGGAATATGCTGATGTGATAATTTGCTGATGAGATAATGTGGTAACCTCCTCTTATTATTGCATCTCATTCGCATATCATCTCATTCGCATATCATCACATTCGCACATTGTCACATTATTTCTCATGCTTATGCTTAAACATCACAGCAAAAGCGATGGCAATAATTAAGGCATATATCGCAAAACAAAGCCATATAGAGTGCCAATCTTTATTGCCACCATGGGTAAAATATCTATCGATGGCATATCCACTAATCCAGCTTCCAAACATGGCACCAAAACCATTGGTCATCATCATAAATAAACCTTGAGCACTTGAACGTATGCGACTGTCGGTAGTGGTTTCAACAAATAAAGAACCGGAGATATTAAAGAAATCGAAGGCCATCCCATAAACAACACACGAAAGTACAATCATCCACAAACCACCTGCCGGATCTCCAATAGCAAATAAACCAAATCGTAAAACCCAAGCTAGCATGCTAATCAACATCACTTGCTTGATACCAAATCGCTTTAAAAAAAAGGGAATCGCTAAAATGAAAACCGTTTCTGAAATTTGAGAAATCGACATGATAATTGTTGAATATTTCACTACCAATGAATCGGCATAGGCAGGCACCTTTGAAAAATCAGAAAGAAAAGTATCACCATACATATTGGTTAATTGTAAAGCAGCACCTAAACACATCGAGAAAAGAAAAAACAAAGCCATTTTATAATTGGCAAATAATTTGAATGCACTTAGTCCTAGCATTTCAATGATGGATTCTTTATCACTATGCGTTTTTTGAGGTTTACAAGCCGGCAATGTAAATGAATACAATCCGAGCAGAACGGCTGAAGCCGCAGATATATAAAACATATTGCCGCTTGCCTTATTGCCGCTTAAATTGGTTAACCACATAGCCGCAATAAAACCTATAGTACCCCAAACTCGTATGGGTGGAAAAATTTTTACCACATCCAGTTCATTACTTTTTAAAACATGATAACCAATTGAGTTCGACAATGAAATGGTTGGCATATAAAATATCATGGCAACAAAAATTACCCAAAAGAAAGTGGTAGGGTTATCAACTTGTGGAATATAGGCTAGGGTTATGCCGCCAAGAATATGAAGTAAACCATAGAGTCGTTCAGCATTTATCCATTTATCGGCGATGATGCCAGTAAGTGCCGGCATAAATAAGGATGACAAGCCCAAGGTTGAAAAAATAGCACCAAACTCGGCACCATTCCACTGCTTGGTTGCAAACCAATAATTGCCCACTGTAATAAGCCATGCGCCCCAAACAAAAAATTGCAAAAAACTCATAGCGGTTAAACGTAACTTAATAGGATGCATACTTAGAAATTGAATTCGTAAATCTAATGCTAATAAATAGAAATCCAAAGATGGAAGCGTTCTATAAAAATCATTTCAATGATGTAGATAAATTGGGTTGTATCAAATCCCATAAATTTCCATATAAATCTTCAAACACCGCAACTTTCCCATGTGCTTCAATACTTGCTTCACGAACAATCTTCACATTTTTATTCAGCAAGTTTTGATAATCTGAATTAAAATCATCGGTATGTAAAAATAAAAATACTCTTCCGCCAGTTTGATTACCGATTCTTTCTTCCTGTTCTTCATTTGCCGCTTTGGCCAGCAAAAGAGAACATCCCTTTTTGCTCGGACTCACTACTACCCATCGCTTGACTTCCGATAACTTAGTATCCTCAATTAAAGTAAATTGTAATGTTTTTGTATAATATTCAATGGCTTTATCATAGTCGTCAATGATGAGAGCAATATGAGCAAGATGTTGCATGGATAAATAGTTTTAAGAAATGTAAAGTACATAGAGAAGTGATAAAGTATAAATTTTTGCAAGGTAAAATGAAAATGAGATGAAAACACCTATTCGAAGCCTGTGGCTTCGAATTCTTTATGTTCTTTCGTGCCTGTGGCTCGCTTGAAGAATATTGAAAATAAAACGTTTCGCGTTGAAGGATTTTATTGAGGGTCCCCATGCAGAATTTTAATTGAAGCAGAATTTTAATTGGGGGCAAAAAAAAGAACTTACTTTTGCGCTCTCCATTGTATGAGTAAGTTACAGTTAGATTCAAAAATTTTAATTACCGGTGCTGCTGGATTTATTGCCTCATGTATGGCGGCATTTTTAAATAAGCAAGGTTATCATAATCTCATCTTGATGGATGACTTTAGCAGAATGGATAAACTATCCAATCATCAATCCATTGTTTGTTTGGCCAAAATTGAGCGTAAGGATATTGATACTTATTTGACTGAGCAACCCGCTCTCGATTTTGTGATACATTTTGGTGCTCGTACCGATACCACCGAAATGGACTATAGCATACATGAAACATTGAATGTGATATTTTCGAAGAAACTATGGCTTTATTGCACGCAATATCAAATTCCAATGATTTACGCATCCTCTGCTGCAACTTATGGTGGGGGCGAATTTGGCTATGAGGATAATCATCAGGTTGTTGAAAAATTGAAACCTTTAAATCCGTATGGCGTTTCAAAACAAGTCTTTGATTTGTTCGTTTTATCTCAACAAATTCATCCACCTCATTGGTACGGGTTGAAATTTTTTAATGTATACGGCCCCAATGAATATCATAAAGGGCGAATGGCTTCAGTAATTTTTCATGCTTATCGCCAAATAAAAAATACCGGAAGTTTACAATTATTTCGCTCACATCATCCTGATTATAGAGATGGAGGACAAATGCGTGATTTTATTTATGTGCAAGATATTTTATCGTTAACTTATTGGCTTATGCAAAACTTACCCGAAAGTGGATTGTATAATGCAGGCACAGGTAAAGCAAATACATTTTTGCAATTAGCAAACGCCGTTTTTAGTGCAATGAAACTTGAACCCAATATACAATTTGTTGATACGCCCATCGATATTAGAGATAAATATCAATATTTTACTGAAGCGAATATGAACAAACTTAGAAATGCGGGATATAAAAATGAATTCACAACCATCGAAGCAGGTGTAAAAGATTACATCTCGAATTACTTGACAATAGAAAAAAATTACAAGTAGGAAAAATACAGCGAACTCCGAACCTCGCTTAACTTATCAATTCATCTCCGGGTTTACCGGTACATATAGTAAAGAATTAAACTTAGAGCCTAATTTCGAAATGGCTTGTTTCCAACTTTGCTTGCCATCTGCATGATATAATAAATCGGCACTTACATTGGATACTAACCATGATTTCATATCAAGTTCTGCATCTAATTGTCCTTCGCCCCAGCCAGAGTAACCTATAAAAAATTTACAATTCGTTGCGTTTAACTTTCCAAGTTTAATATTTTCAATCGCAGCCTCCATATCGCCTCCCCAATAAATACCATCCGCCACTTCATCACCACCAATTTCCTTAGGTAAGCTATGCAACATATGTATAGTATCTAATCCAACCGGACCACCAATAAATAATGGGAAATAAATGCCATGGAGTTCTGTCACAAAATCAGATAATGTATGCTCAGATAATCGATTGATAATATAACCTATACTTTCTAAAGCATCATGGTGACAAACATAAACAACCGTGCGTTGAAAGCTTGTATCCTGCATCGTTGGCTCTGATATCAGCAACTTGCCTGCAGCGATGGTAACATCGGTTGTATTGGGGATGAGATCTTCAATCATGATCAAATGTTTATACTAATGTAATGCAATGAATTAAGAATTCAAATTTTATAGATGGAAATTCAGAACAAGTTTCATGAGGCATGACTCAGTGAATGAAATTCACTTAAGAAATATGAGAAGAAATAATACATACTTTAGATCAACGCAATAAAATAAAACAAGGTATAAAACGAAGCGATGAACTTTTATTAAATATTCTCTCTTCGCAGGTGGCTGAAGCATTAAAAGATACCGGTTCATCCAAAGCAAAGAATTTTAATGAAGCTACCGTTATGTTGACCAACTTCAAAACACTTTACTCCTATGAGTGAGAAGATGAGTGCTGAAGATTTGGTGAAAGACATTGATACATGCTTCTCGGCCTTTGACAATATCATTCATAAGTATGGGATCGAAAAAAATAAAACTATCGGCGATGCGTATCTGTGCGCAGGTGGATTACCCAATGCGAATACCTCGCATGCCGATGAAGTAGTCAAAACGGCTTTAGATATCCGTGATTTCATGACGAAGTACAATAAAGAAAAATTGACACAAAGCGAACTTCCTTTCGAGATGAGAATGAGTATTCATGCTGATTCGATAACAACAAGTATAGTGGGTGTAAAAAAGTTTACCTATGACATTAGTGGCGATACAGTCAATGTAGAGAATAGCATGGAAAGTTATGGTGAAGGAGGTAAGGTGAAAATTTCAGAAGGCAACTATGAACTGATAAAGGCAAAATGTAACTGCACACCTCGCGGAAAGGTGATGGTAAAAAGTAAAATAGAAATTGATATGTATTTTGTTGAGCGCAGCAAAATAGCATGTTTATAAAGATGTTTTTTTGATTTAAAACTTTAAGATATTATCATGATTGAATTATGAACAGACTTATTTTTCATAAACAAAGAACCCGTACATTTGCATCCTAAATCTATTTTATGGAAGTTACCATACCTATTCTGATTGCCATTGCGGCAATTCTTTTCTCAGGCATTTTTACTGTTCAACAAGGCTCTATTGCCGTGGTTACCATGTTCGGGAAATATCGACGAGTTCATCGCCCGGGTTTGAATTTTAAAATTCCTTTACTTGAAAGAATCTTCAGACGTATCTCTATTCAAAATCGTTCGGTTGAGTTACAATTCCAAGCGATAACCCTCGATCAAGCGAATGTGAATTTCAAAGCCATGCTATTATATGCCGTATTTAATCAAGATGAAGAGTCTATCAAAAATGTAGCTTTTAAATTTGTTGACGACCGTAGCTTGATGCAAGCCTTAATTCGTACCATCGAAGGTTCAATTCGTGCTTTTGTAGCTACTAAAAAACAATCTGAAATTCTTGGCTTACGAAGTGAAATTATTTTACACGTAAAAGAACAAATTGATGTGCAACTCGAAAGTTGGGGTTATCACCTCATCGATTTACAAATCAATGATATCTCTTTTGACGAAGAAATTATGAAATCGATGGCACGTGTAGTAAGTAGCAATAACTTAAAAGCTGCTGCCGAAAATGAAGGCCAAGCTTTATTAATTACAAAAACCAAAGCAGCTGAAGCAGAAGGAAATGCCATTAAAATATCGGCAGAAGCCGAGAAGCAAGCGGCTCAATTACGCGGACAAGGGGTCGCTTTATTTCGTGAAGAAGTTGCTCGTGGGATGGCCTCAGCCGCAAAGGAAATGGAAGATGCTAAATTGGATGCTTCCTTTATCTTATTTTCTATGTGGACTGAATCTATCAAACACTTTGCCGAAAATGGGAAAGGAAATACCATATTCTTAGATGGCTCTATCGATAAAATGCAACGAAGTATGCAAGAGCTAATGAGTATTACCGAGAATTCAAGCAACGCAAATAAATAGCATCGAGTGCAGTTTAAAGATATTGTTGGTCAGAAGGATTTACTAGCTCGTATCATTCAGTTGGTCAAGGATAAACATTTGCCACACGCCATGATGTTAAGCGGCCATGCCGGAAGTGGGGGATTGCCCATTGCATTAGCCACGGCCCAATTTATTGTTTGTACAAATAAGCAAGAGAGCGATTCATGTGGTGAGTGCGCCGCTTGTGTAAAGATGCAAAAATTACAACACCCTGATGTGCATTTTTCTTTTCCTGTTTATAAGAAAAAAGATACTGAAATACCGCTAAGTGATCATTTTATACAGCAGTTCAGAACATTTATTTTAGAGAATCCATATGCCACCGATACCGATTGGATAAAATATTTAGGAACCACTAAACAAGCCAATATTACTGCGCTTGAATGTCGTGAAATTATTAAGAAACTTCAACTCAGAAGCTTTGAAAGTGAGTTTAAAATCATGATCATCTGGTATCCGGAATACTTAGATAAAGAAGGAAATATTTTATTGAAAGTGATTGAAGAGCCAACGAAGAAAACGCTTTTGTTTTTTGTAACTGAAGATATGGATGCTGTTCTGCCAACGATTCAATCTCGAACCCAACTTTTTCATTTAAAGCGTCTTAGCGATGTGGAAATTAAAAGTGCAATCATGGATAGTGGAACAAATGAAATTGAAGCGACCCAAATTGCACGTTTAGCCGAGGGGAATTATAACTACGCGCAAACGTTGTTAGCCCATCAGGATGAGAATATGGTTGAGGTACTCAGAAATTGGCTCAACTGGATATATGCCAATAAGGGAATTGAATTGGTGAAATGGATTTATGCACTAACAGAGAAAGACAAAGAATATCAAAAGAAATTCTTGGCTTATGTGATTCAAATTCTTGAACATATGTTGCGCTATAAGCATATGCCAAAAGGCGAGTTAGCATTATTAGATGGTGAATTGAAATTGATTGAAATATTAGAATCTAAGGGTTTAAGCCCTTATAGAATTGCAGAATGGACCGATTTATTGAATGAAAGCATCTATGAAATTGAACGAAATGCAAATACAAAAATTCTTTTTCATGCATTATCTTTACGCATTCAGAAACTGGTTCATCGCAAAATGTCGGTAAGCTAATTGTAATGTTTGAAATCACATTTCAATACACTTCATTACAACTTATCAAATGCTGAACCTTATTAATAACGAGTAAACGATTTGATTATATATGGGATGTGGAAGTTGTGGAAGTAAAAATGGAGGTCTGCCTACAGGATGTAAGGACCATGGATCATGCAAAAGCGGTGGTTGTAACCGATTAAATACACACGATTGGTTAAGTTTATTACCGGTTTCAGATTTTTCGAAACCTTACCCATTCATTGAAGTGAGTTTTAACCATGGAAGTAGAAAAGAATTTTTCAAAGCTTCGAATCCATTGAGCTATGAAAAAGGCGACATGGTAACTGTTGAAGGGAGTGGGGGAATAGATATCGGAGTGGTGAGTCTAACAGGTGAATTGGTAAAACTGCAGATGAAGAAGAAAAGTGTAAGTGAAAAAAGTGAAGAGATTAAACGTATTCTTCATACGAGCACCGAAACCGAAATTGCAAGAATGGATGAGGTGAAAAAGCAGGAAAAGGAAATGATGATTCGTTCACGCGTAATTTCACGCGAGTTGAATCTAGATATGAAAATTGCTGAGGTTGAAGTACAAGCAGATGGCAAAAAGGCAACCTTCTTTTATACAGCTGAAGATCGAGTTGATTTTCGTGAGTTGATTAAACGCTTTGCAGGCGACTTTAGAATTAAGGTTGAAATGCGACAAATTGGTATTCGCCAAGAAGCCGCCAAAGTAGGTGGTATTGGTAGTTGCGGGCGCGAACTTTGTTGCAGTACTTGGCTCAACGATTTTAAATCGGTAAGTACTACTGCAGCCCGTTATCAAAACTTATCAATCAATCAAACTAAACTTAGCGGACAATGTGGTCGACTAAAATGTTGTTTGAATTATGAGTTAGATACCTATATGGATGCATTAAAAGTGTTTCCTGAAAATGCCGATAGGATTAAAACTACAGTTGGTATAGCTTATTTGCAAAAGAAAGATATTTTCAGAAATTTGATGTGGTTTAGTTACGAAAAGAGTAATACCCTTTACCCTTTGAATATTGAACGGGTAATTGAAATAATTGAACTCAATAAGAAAGGTGTTTTTCCGGATGAATTGCAAGCCGTAGAAATTGTGAAAAAATCGGCACCAGCCGAAAAGAATGATTTTGTGGATGTAGTTGGACAGTTTAGTTTGAAATCCTTAGATAAGAGTTCGAAAAAGAAGAAGAAGGCAAATCCGCCGGGAAATAAATCAACTAATCAGTCCCCAAGCAAAGAAGGTACAAATACAAAACCTGAACAGCAAGCTAATCGCCCACAGAATAACCGTCCCAATAATCCTAATCAAAAAGGACAAGCGCCTAAAAATCAAGAGCGGAAGGAAGGTCAAGCGAATACAGCAAAACCAAATGAACGTCGCCAAGGTCAAGGAAATTCACAACCAAAGCAAGCACCTCGACAAGCAGCTAGCGATCCAAAAAAATTACCACCAACTGAGCGTAAGGAAGGTACGAACCCACCAAGAAATCCGCAACAAAAAGGCAATAGAAATCCCAAAGGACCAAGGCCGGGTGGGGAGGAAAAGAGTTCGTAAAATAGATTACGAATTATGAATGACGAATTACGAATGGAAAATTACGAGATAAGAGTTTTTCAGAATTTGGTCTTATGCGTTCATTTTTTCAGACGGCAATAGGTAATCCGCTATTAAATTTACTCTACGGTAACACTCTTCGCTAAATTTCTTGGTTGGTCAACATTACAACCACGCATTAACGCAATGTGGTACGATAATAACTGAAGGGGAACTATAGAAACTAAAGGCGATAACAATTCATCAGTTTCAGGTAATTCTATTACTTCATCCGCTAATGCCTTGATTTGTGAATCGCCCGAATTTACAATGGCGATTACTTTTCCTTTACGCGCTTTTACTTCTTGAATATTAGAAACAATTTTTTCATATGCGCTCATGTTTGTAGCAATAAAAACAACGGGCATATTTTCATCAATCAAAGCTATCGGACCGTGTTTCATCTCGGCAGCCGGGTATCCTTCGGCATGGATGTAGGATATTTCTTTTAATTTCAATGCACCCTCTAAGGCAATCGGGAAACTTAAACCTCTTCCTAAATACAAGAAATTATGCGCGTCTTTATACTTCGCTGCGATTTCTTTTACCTTATCATTCGTTTTTAAAGCTTCAGCAACTTTTGAAGGAATTTGTTCAAGTTCATACAATATTTGACGCAATCGCGATTGAGAAATCGTTCCTTTCGCTTGTGCTAATTGAAGGGCTAATAAAGTAAGTATGGTAACCTGAGCAGTAAAAGCTTTGGTTGAAGCAACGCCAATTTCAGGTCCGGCATGTGTGTATGAACCGGCATGGGATGCCCTTGCAATCGATGAGCCAATGACATTACAAATACCATAAATTAAGGCTTGCCGATCTTTAGCAATTTGAATGGCCGATAAAGTATCTGCGGTTTCGCCCGATTGTGAAATGGCAATCACCACATCTTTTTCGGTGACTATTGGGTTCCTATATCTGAATTCTGAAGCATACTCAACTTCAACTGGCACACGAGCTAATTCTTCAATTAAATATTCGGCTATCAATCCGCTATGCCATGAAGTTCCGCATGCAGTAATGATAATTCGTTTTGCATTATTGATTCGCGGTAAATATTCGGTAATTCCTCCTAGTTTAATCCATCCCTTTTCGGCATTCATACGCCCTCGCATACAATCCAATATCACTTGAGGTTGTTCATAAATTTCTTTTAACATGAAATGCTCGTAACCACCTCTTTCAATTTTCTCGAGATCCATTTCAAGTTTTTGTACATAAGGCGATTTTTGAATATTGCCCAGAGTTTTAATTTCTAAATCTCCATTACGATTTAAAACAGCAATTTCTTCATCATTTAAATACACCACATTTTTTGTATACTCAATAATGGGTGAGGCATCAGAAGCTACAAAAAATTCATCTTTTCCAATACCAATCACCAAAGGACTTCCCTTACGTGCTGCAACTAACTTGTCGGGCTCTCTTTTATCGATTACTACAATCGCATAAGCGCCAATTACCTCATTTAAAGCTACTCGTACAGCCTCTTCCATACTCAACTTATCTTCCTTCTGAATATCCTCAATCAAGTTTACTAAAACTTCGGTATCGGTATCACTATGAAATGAATAGCCAAGTTGTTCTAATTCCTTTTTTAAAGAATTGTAATTTTCAATAATTCCATTGTGAATAATGGCGATATTGCCAGATTGAGATAGATGTGGATGTGCATTTTTGTCGCAAGGAACACCATGGGTAGCCCAACGTGTATGCCCGATGCCAACCGTGCCGCTTGTATCTTGAGATGTACTATACTCTTCAAGTATCGAAACTTTACCTTCTTTTTTCAGTACACGTAAACTTCCATCTAATAAGGCCACGCCAGCACTATCGTATCCACGGTACTCAAGTCGTTTTAATCCTTTTATCAATATTGGATAGGCCTCCTTGGGTCCGATATAAGCTACGATGCCACACATAGAAAATTAGAGTTTATTAATTTTTGTATAAATCATTTCGAGTCTTGGCTTGAATTCATCTTGCTTACTTGCGCTTCCACAGAATATCATTCTATACGCAGCAGGGTATCCTAAATTCGC
Organism: Bacteroidota bacterium; assembly: GCA_016706595.1. Classification (GTDB taxonomy): domain Bacteria; phylum Bacteroidota; class Bacteroidia; order Chitinophagales; family Chitinophagaceae; genus OLB11. The sequence goes on from JADJJH010000001.1 coordinate 341,521, forward strand.
ACCCATTATCTTGAATCTAAAGGTAGTGTCTTTTTGTGAGATAATTTTTTGTAATGAGTAAGTCACAGTAAATCGATATTGCGGGTAGTTAATTCCATTAATCAAAACATTTGTTCGTTTACCATCAACAAAAGCACTGCTATTAAACTGAGCGTAGTCTTCAGCTATCTTGTCGTTATTACCACTCGTGTCAGTTCTGAAAATTTGTAAACGAGCCATCGGACTGTAATTCAAGGTGTCAGACCAATTTTGCGTGGGCGCTCCGGTAAAAACGAGCTCAGCCTTATTTACAATTACATTGGCCAAGGTGGCTGCTTCCGGAATTGAGATGATATTTGCCAATCCAGGTTCGTTTTGTAAAAACATCAATGAGTCGCCTAATAAAGCATTGGTTTTAATAAAATTATTTGAGATGCTACCCGAATAATCGCGAGTAATGGTATTAAATCGGTTGCAATAAAATGGATCATACGAGAATACATCATTCACGGTGTCTTGTCCGCCACCTACTTTATTATAACGATAGTAAAATGTGAGTCGTGTACGATAGCTATCGAAATACCCTAACGTGCGTCCGGTATTTGAATCGGGTACGATGGCAAAGCCTTTCCACCAAGCTAAAAAGCTACTATACGTTGCCATCGCACCGGTAGAGCCTAAGGCAACTTGCGCTTTTAAGCTATCGCCAAACCATGCGGGTAACGGAAATCTGATTTGTGGTTGTTGTCGTACCCCTGCTATTAAAGGTGAATCGGCAGCGATATTGTCGAAGTTGACATTAATGGTACTTAATACATTGCCGATATCAAAACTATCCTTTGTAAATTCATATTGTGCTGAATCTCTTGCCAATGATTTATCGGTTTTAATGGATCTATACAATTTAAAAGTTTGTAACCCGGCACTAGAGTTCGTATCACCATAAGCCATTTTAAAAGGCATTGAAAGCACTATCGAATCCATCATAACACTATCAACATTTGCTTTAAAAACAAAATTGGGTACTGCAGGCAAAACTTCTACATGCATAGATGCAACCGTTTTTCCAAACGAAGGGTCCGATTTTATGGTTCCACAAGCCGTGTAATAAGTTGAAGAAGACGAAAGTTGAAGTCCACTGCGATAGCCACCGGTTAAAAATGAATCTTGATAGATAGTATGCGTAACTAGGTTGAAAACCGTATCGAAAGTATTAATATTATCAACAGCTGGTACTAGATTTTTTGTAAGTATGGTATTCTCTTTGCAGCGCCAATTGGTAATAAGTACACAAAAACTAATTAATATGATGCCCGCAAAGTGGGGCGTTTTTTTTGTATTCAAAAGATAATTTTTATTTAGCTCGCCAAGTTATTATAAAGTTCCATGATATTCGTAATGTCATCAATTTCAGTTTCGAATTTTAACACTTTTTTACTGCGAGATGGCTTCACGGAGTCAATTACTTTTTTATCAACTTCGGTATCAGGAAAAATGACTGCATCTGCATGTTTGGCGCCGCCCATAAACATATCGAAATTGCTACCTTGATTGTAAATTTCTACATCCTTGTCTTTTAAAGGGGTACTTATCAATAATTGTTGCATGAAGGTTTCACTCAATTTCCCGGGCATTACACTTTTCGTAGGCGAATACACAATCTTTGAATTGGCAAATACCGGTTCTTTTTTATAATAGGCTTTGATATACATTGGAATCAAGGCACTCATCCATCCATGCACATGAATGACGTCAGGAGGCCAACCAAATTTCTTAACGGTTTCAAGTGCACCTTTACAAAAGAAGATCGATCGAACGGCGTTATCGTCGAACACTGTGCCGTCTTCTTCATGAAAGTTATGCTTACGCTTATACATATCTTCATTATCCATAAAGTATACCTGTAAACGAGCATTGGGTAAGGAAGCTACTTTAATTACCAAAGGGTAATCTTGCTTATCGACATTAATATTGATTCCTGAAAGACGAACAACTTCGTGTAAACGGTGACGTCGTTCATTGATTGTACCAAATCTTGGCATAATAACACGTACTTCATAGCCTGTTTCGTTCGACTTGACTGCCAATGCATTTAAAACTTTCGCAAAGTCAGTTTCTTCGTTGTAAGGAGAAAATTCGTGCGAAATAAAAAGAATTTTTTTCTTTTGGATTACCGCCATTTAGGTTACTTTTATTTGTAAAAGGTGATTTAGGGCTGCGAAGGTACGAATAATAATAGTATTTTTCTATATCAAATCCCAAACTAAAGCCATATTAACTACTTAATGTATATATTTAAGAAAACTTCTGAGCTGCAACAATACGTAAAAACGCTTACTTCAAAACCAGGATTTGTACCTACTATGGGGGCTCTCCATCAAGGTCATATTTCACTTATTCATCAATCAAAGCAAGAAAATGACCTAACGGTTTGTAGTGTTTTTATCAATCCTACCCAATTCAATGACCCTAAAGATTTCGACAAGTATCCAATTACTTTAGCAGCCGATATTGAGAAATTATTGAATGCCGGAACCGATATCCTTTTTTTGCCCAGCGTTGAAGAAATGTATCCTGATGGCATTCAGGCTCAAACAAATTATCCTTTAGGGTTTATTGACACCGTGTTGGAAGGGAAATTTCGCCCCGGACATTTTCAAGGGGTTTGTACCATCGTTCATAAATTGTTAGATGCTGTTACACCAGCAAATTTATATATGGGAGAAAAAGATTTTCAGCAATGTATGGTTATTAAAAAACTACTGAGTATTCTTGATAGTAAGATTGCATTACATACCTGTGCCACGCTGCGTGAATCTAACGGATTGGCCATGAGTTCTCGAAACGAACGTCTTTTGGCTGAGGATCGTTTGCGGGCCGGCGCCATTTTTGAAAACTTAATGATGATAAAATCAATCATGAAAGTTCAATCTTTTCAATCGTTACAAGAAAAAGCTTTGCATGCCTTAATCGACAAACAAATTGCGCCCGAGTATCTTTTGCTTTGCGAAGCAGATACTTTAGTAGAGTTGCCAGATTTTGATTTTGAAAAAAAAATGGCACTTCTCATTGCTGCTAAAATTGGCAATGTTCGATTGATTGACAATTTAAGATTGAATTAGATTTCCAACCAAAAGGTATTATTAATATAAATAGCTACTTTTGCCCTCTTATGCAAATACAGGTATTAAAATCTAAAATTCACAGGGTAACGGTAACACAAGCCGACTTGAATTATATAGGAAGCGTAACCATTGATGAGGATTTGTTGGACGCGGCCAATATGATAGAAAATGAAAAAGTTCAAATTGTAAATATCAATAATGGTGAGCGTATTGAAACCTATATTATAAAAGGCAAACGTAAAAGTGGAACGATTTGCTTAAACGGTCCTGCCGCCCGAAAAGTGGAACCCGGCGATTTAGTAATTATTGTATCGTATGCATTAATGGATTTTGAAGAAGCTAAAAAATACAAGCCAACCATTATCTTCCCAACCTTAAAAAATAAACTCAAATAGCGTACCTGCATGCAAAAAAAAAGAATCATTAACCTGATATCGTATGTCTTAACTTTCGGGTTGTGTGCTTTTTTAATTTGGTTTTCACTCAAAGATGTCAGTGATGCAGATATTGAAAAAATAAAATTCTCGGTTAGTAAGGCCAATTATTTTTTATTGATACCTATCGTTATCATGGGAGTTTTAAGCCATTGGAGTCGTGCCGTAAGATGGAAATATTTGATGGAGCCTTTGCAAATGTATCCATCCACGCGCAATACATTTTTAACAGTCATGATAGGCTATTTAGCCAATATGTTTTTACCACGTTTTGGCGAAGTTATTAAATGCACCTTATTGGCTAAATACGAAAAAATTCCCGCCGATAAATTAATTGGAACCATTATAACAGAACGTGCATTTGATGTGCTTTGTTTACTCCTTGTTTTTTTAATTACGTTTATTATTCAGGTTGATTTAGCTGCCGAGTACCTAAGTACACTCGCTGCAAAATATAATGCCAATGCGAGTAACGGATCATCTGGATGGGTGCTCATCAGCATCATTGCATTTTTGGTAATCCTATTTCTATTTAGAAATACTATCCGGCAATTTAGTTTGTTTATTAAGTTAAGGCAGATCGTAAAAAATGTATTAGCCGGCATTATGAGCTTCAGAAACATGAAAAATAAAAAGGGCTTTGTGTTTCATACCATTTTAATATGGTCGTTGTATTTGGGTATGATTGTTCTAGGATTCAAAAGTATTCCTGAAACAAGTATACTGGGTTTTAAAACCGGTTTTTCGGTATTATCCTTTGGAAGTATTGGGATGATTGTTACACCTGGCGGTATGGGAGCCTATACTTTATTAGTAAATGAAATTGTCTCTTTATATGGCATCGAAAAAGCCATGAGCTTAGCCATTAGTTGGATTATTTGGCTGGTGCCAACCATTATTATTTTAATAGGCGGCAGTATTTCGCTGCTATTGATTCCTATATTAAACAATACAAAATCAAATGCTCACGAAACTAGAAATTATACAGAATAAAATTTACAAAATTGATGAATTGTCGCGATTGGTAAATCAGTGGCATATGCTATCTAAAAAAGTTGTTTTTACAAACGGCTGTTTTGATATCATGCATCGCGGTCATAATACGTATTTATTGCAAGCAGCCGAATTAGGCAATCGTTTAGTAGTTGGATTAAATTCGGATTCTTCGGTGCGAAGATTGAAAGGTGAAAAACGCCCTGTGGTTGACGAGTATTCACGGGCCTTAAATTTAGCTATGCATACTTATATTGATGCGGTCATATTATTTGAAGAAGAAACTCCATTGAATTTAATCGAACGATTGCGCCCCGATGTTTTAGTTAAAGGAGGCGACTATAGATTAGAAACGATAGTAGGCGCGGAAACCGTTTTGAATTATGGCGGTCGGGTTGAAATTATTCCATTCTTGCCGGGCTATTCAACCACTGCGATATTGGAGAAAATGTTGGGGTAAGGGATTAATGGTTAATGGTTAATGGTTAATGATTAATGGTTAATGATTAATGATTAATGGTTAATGATTAATGGTTAATGGTTAATGGGAAATGTACTTCCTTAAATTCTGAACTCTTTCCACAAGTTTGATTTTTGATTTGGCATTTCTCTTTTGCCCCCATGCCTATTTTACTCAATTCAAAATACTTTCGGGGGACCCTTTCATGAATGTTCTCAATTCGAATGGGTGGAATAATCATGTCACCCCTTCGGGGTTCATTTCATGCAAAAGTTTATTCGGTTTTATGGCTTCCTTATTTTCATCAAATAACCTCTAAATTCATTTTTCATTTCCATCGAATCCCGAAGGGATGACATCATTATAGCTTCCGTATTTTCATTCAATATCTAAATTCATTTTTCATTTCCATTAAATCCCGAAGGGATGACATTATTATAGCTGTAAAAAATCAATCGTATTCACCAACCCCAAAGGGATGGCATGATTAAAAAAAAATCTGCGTAGCAACACCTTTTGAAACTCGGCAAATTTCATCAGTCATGCAATAAATTTTATTGACCCACAAACACAATGAACACAACACTGCATAAGAACTACAGAACTTTGCAAATGAATAGCATAAAGGATTATCTGAAGAACACATGATTGCAAAAGAAGTCACCTAATAAAAGTATGAAAGAACATAATAGAGACTGAGAATAACAAAACAATTCATAAGAAATGCATAAATGAGCATAAGAAAACACATCTTCTATACATGAAACCTTAATCGTTCATACTGCCAACTGCTAAATATATCTACCCACTAAAACTACTTCTTTGTATGATCAAAATACCCTTTATGCTCAACTTTGGTTGAGAAGAAATTAAGGAATAAAACCACGAATATTAAAAAGATGGTTGATTGTGCACTCACTAATAACTTACCTAAAGGCGTTAACGGATAGTATTCGCCAAAGCCAATGGTTGCTGAGGTTACAAAACTAAAATATACCGAATCGAACCAATGCCCGAAAGGTTTATTTAAATAATCGCCACGTGCATATATCATTCCGAAGCTGAATACAATTTCGATATAATTAAAAAATAGTAATAGCATAGAGCGACGGTAAGATCGTGGTCGTGTAAAAATATCTGATGCAAAAATTAAAGAAGGAACATACATCATGGTTTCAAATAAGAACCACATAATCAAAAAAAATAGAACATCGTTATATTCCCATCCTAAATACAGTACTAAAAGTGGTAATAAGGTTTTTAAAAATACAAACGCATCAACGGCAATTTCACGATAAGCAACACCTTTGCGACCAAAAATTTGTTTGATATAGGTGCCAAAAAAAAAGAATTGACTGATAGCAAGAAAGAGGCGCAATAATTTTTCAATGCCTACATCTTCATCTTGTTCATTATTCCAAATTGATTTAATATTTCGTGCATTTTTACGCAAAGCACCTTCATGAAATTGTTCTTGAGGTGTGTTTTTACCTATTAATAATTTTTTTAAAAAGCGTTTCATGGAATTTTAATGCGTCGTAAATATAATACCATACATTGATAATGTTTATACTTGACCAAAATGGTAATAATCTCGAAATCGGTTCCGCCTACTAATATTCTTTACAATCGTTTCAGAACTTATAAATTTGCTGCTATATTTGTTGCCTAAACTTTTTACAAGTGGCTACAACTTTTGGCAAAGAAACATACCTGTATTGGTACGAAATTATGTTGCTTCAACGCAAATTCGAAGAAAAAACCGGTCAGCTTTATGGCATGCAAAAAATACGCGGGTTTTGTCATTTATATATTGGACAAGAAGCAGTATCTGCCGGTTGTATGACAGCTATTCGCGAAGATGATAATATGATCACCGCCTATCGCGATCATGGATTAGCCATCGCCAAAGGTATCAGCTCACGTGAATGCATGGCCGAATTATATGGTAAAGCAACAGGTTGTACAAAAGGTAAAGGTGGTAGCATGCACTTTTTTTCGAAAGAGAAAAAGTTTTTTGGTGGACATGGTATCGTTGGTGGACAAATTGGTTTAGGCGCTGGCATTGCTTTCGCCGAACAATATAACGGAAGTGATGCAGTTACTCTTTGCTTTTTTGGTGACGGCGCCGCTCGTCAAGGTATGTTACACGAAACATTTAATATGGCCATGACATGGAAACTTCCGGTAATTTTTATTTGCGAAAATAATTATTATGCCATGGGAACATCCGTTGAACGTACTAGCAATGTATTAGATATTTACAAATTTGCCGATGCTTACGATATGCCTGGCGATAGTGTAGATGGCATGAAACCCGAAACTGTTCATGAAGCGATTGACCGTGCTGCTCGTCGCGCTAGAGATGGCGAAGGTCCAACCTTATTAGAAATTAAAACCTACCGTTATAAAGGGCATAGCATGAGCGACCCGGCGAAATACCGTACCAAAGAGGAACTTGAAGAGTATAAAGAAAAAGATCCTATCGAACATGTTCTGAAGGTGATTCGTGAAAATACTTTTGCAACCGAAGAAGAGATCGAGGCCATCAATGAAAAGGTTAAATTAATTGTTGATGATGCCGTTGAGTTCGCCGAAAATTCACCTTTTCCGGATGTAAGTGAGGTATATAAAGATATTTATTCGGAAGAATATCCATTTATTATGGACTAGAATTCAACGGTAATATTATGGTTAGGCTACGAAATTTTCGTAGCCTTTTTTTTATGATTTATATCACATAAAATTGTTGGTAATGGAAACTTTTGTCATGAACCAACGCAGAAGCCATTTGTAATTTTGGGTTATCGTTTATCACTCAAAAATAAAAACATGAAAAAAAAACCTACTCACAATTTTCGCAATTATTATTAGTACACAATTGCAAGCAACTATTTACCGACTTGGTTACCTAGGTCTTCCTGTTCCAGGAATAGATTTTGGGTATACCGACTTTGGAAACGCACAAAATGCCGCATCTCCCGGCGACACCATTCAAATTTATCAGCAATTAAATAATGTTCAAAGCAATATTGATGTCAGTAAACATTTAGTGTTTATAGGCTATGGACATACGCTTCAAGCCAACACCGGTTTACAAGTTCAAAACAAGGTCGATTCAAATACCAATTTAGTAAATATTACATTTCATCCTGGTTCTGCCTTTTCAAGTATTCAAGGCTTAAATCTTGGCCAAGCAATTATTCGTGATAGTAATATTACCATTAGCAGATGCAGATTTAGAAGTCACTTAGTAGACGCCGGTTATCCTCCTTGTAATGGTGGCCCTAATTTAATGTTACCAACCGGAGGACGTTGTTTACTTGGCGAGAATTTCAATAATTTTTACCTCCCTAATATTACCATCAATGGATGTTATTTTGATGGTTATGATAATGGCAATTCTCCTTGTATAGATTTAAATCTTTGGTTTGGCTCAGTAGTTGCTCCTAATTTAAGTATAACAAACAATTACATAAATGGTCGAGTTCAATTATATACTGGAATTAATGGTCAAATAACAGGGGTGTTTTCAAATAATATCGTGAATACCAAATTTCAACACTTACAGAATGTAAATAATTGGAATTCTAATATCTGCACACAAGGGCTCCTTAATTATTATGGAATTTCACAAACTTCAACATTCGATTATTTTTTAATCAAGAACAATATTTTCAATACAGCTGATACCGTGACATGCCCATTAATAGCAACTAATTGTATCATTCAAAATAATGTTTTTTCAATCGGTACAAGCTTTAATTGTGCAGGAATAGGTGGAAGTAATAATATCTATGGAGCAGATATGAATCAGGTATTTGGTACTGCATGGAATGATGGATTAGTTTATAATGATAATCAGTTATCATTAGGTGTAAGTTCTCCTGCTATTAATGCCGGAGTTAAAGGTGATAATTCGGCAACCAATTGTGGAATTTACGGAGGAGAGCTTGGACAAACCTATAAACAAAGTGGAATTCCGCCTATTCCGGCTGTGTATCAATTGAGTACACCAGGAGTTAATGCAAACACAAATCCTTATAATATTACCATTAGCGTTAGAAGTAATAATTAGTATTTCATAAATCGAAAATAATAAATCATGAAATACAAAATTATACATTGCCTTTGGCTTTTGTTTGTGTATTTACCATGCAATGCGCAAAACAATATCACTTATGTAGAATATTATATTGATGCAGACCCGGGCTTAGGACTCGCCATTGACATTCCTTTTTCAGCAAATACAGATATCAATAATCTGGTTCTTCCCCTCAATCTGCTTCCATTAAATTCTGGTATGCATACTTTTAATATTCGGGCAAAGGATGCATTAGGAAATTGGAGTTTGGTAAATAGCACCCTATTTTATAAACCCTATATCACCAGCGGATCGGCAATTAATTTACCCAATCTTTCAAAACTTGAATATTATCTCGATACTGATCCGGGCTTAGGACTCGCCATTGACATTCCTTTTTCAGCAAATACAGATATCAATAATCTGATTCTTCCCCTCAATCCGCTTCCATTAAATTCTGGTATGCATACTTTTAATATTCGGGCAAAGGATGCATTAGGAAATTGGAGTTTGGTAAATAGCACCCTATTTTATAAACCCTATATCACCAGCGGATCGGCTATTAATTTACCCAATCTCACAAAGCTTGAATATTTTCTTGATACTGATCCGGGCTTAGGACTCGCCATTGACATTCCTTTTTCAGCAAATACAGATATCAATAATCTGGTTCTTCCCTTCAATCCGCTTCCATTAAGTTCTGGTATACATACTTTTAATATTCGAGCAAAGGATGCATTAGGAAATTGGAGTTTGATAAATAGCACCCTATTTTATAAACCCTATATCACCAGCGGATCGGCTATTAATTTACCCAATCTTTCAAAACTTGAATATTATCTCGATACTGATCCGGGCTTAGGACTCGCCATTGACATTCCTTTTTCAGCAAATACAGATATCAATAATCTGGTTCTTCCCTTCAATCCGCTTCCATTAAGTTCTGGTATACATACTTTTAATATTCGAGCAAAGGATGCATTAGGAAATTGGAGTTTGATAAATAGCACCCTATTTTATAAACCCTATATCAGCAGCGGATCGACTATAAATTTACCCAATCTTACAAAGCTTGAATATTTTCTTGATACTGATCCGGGCTTAGGACTCGCCATTGACATTCCTTTTTCAGCAAATACAGATATCAATAATCTGGTTCTTCCCCTCAATCCGATTCCATTAAGTTCTGGTATACATACTTTTAATCTTCGAGCAAAGGATGCATTAGGAAATTGGAGTTTGGTAAATAACACCCTATTTTATAAACCCTATATCACCAGCGGATCGGCTATTAATTTACCCAATTTAACAAAGCTTGAATATTTTATAGATGCTGATCCGGGTTATGGCGAAGCAAATGATATACCATTTGCATCGAATACAGACATTTACAATCTTGTATTACCAATTAACCCAGCCACAATTTGTCAAGGATATCACACTTTTAATTTGCGTTCAAAGGACCAGGATGGAAAATGGAGCTTAGTCAATAGCTTCACCTTTTTTCAACCAAACCTTACAAGCGGTCCGATTATTTTACATACAAAATTATACCTGCAAGGTTACTATTTAGGTGGCGGTATTATGACGCCAACTATATTCAACCAAGGTGAATCGGCCTCAATTACAGAAACAGATTCACTTACGATTGAACTTCGTGATACAACCAATGGCTATCCTTTGGTTGAATCGGCTCAGGGTATTTTACATATCGATGGTACCATAGTTTGTAATTTTTCGCCCAATGTAAATTGTCATTCATATTATATTGTAGTGAAGCATCGAAATTCAGTTACTACATGGAGTGCGAACCCGGTGAAGATTTCACCAGTAATAAATTATAACTTTAGCAATGCAAAATCAAAAGCATATGGGGATAATCAAATTGAATTAGAAAATGGTGTATTTGCATTGTATTCCGGAGATTTAAATCAAGATGAAAATATGGATCTATTAGACATGGCCGAATTGGAAACTGACATGGCTAATTTCCAGTACGGATATTTTAGCTCAGATATAAATGGTGATGGAAATGTTGATTTATTGGATAGTCCACCTATGGAAATAAATGTAAATAATTTTATCTATTCAATTCATCCTTAATAACGTTTGACTAATTTCTAAGAAATGCTACTCATTTAAAAACTCTCCTAAATTTTCAAAGTACACTTCATTCCAACCTTCTGTGATATTGTCAAAGGCTTCGTCTGGGATATTTGTATGACGAACTTCAACCGAAGTGCCTTTGGCATGCGGATGAAGTAAAATAGTCACGATTGAATCTTCAGTCTCATCCCCAAAATACCATTGTTGAACAAGCTTACGGTTTTCTTCGAAGCTTAGATTTTTGCCTTCAATAGCACCACCCATGATCGAAAACTCAGAACCTTCTTCTGTCGACATAATCGCTTGCTCGTTGGTCCATAGTTCAATAGACTTAGGATTTGTTAAGGCTTGGTATACCTCTTCCGGCGTTGATTCTAACAAATAGTATTTTTTGAAATCCTTCATGATATAATTGAATTGATTTTGCATAAAAAAACCACGCAATACAGCGTGGTTTTGAATTCTATTGTATAATACTTACACACGGAAGTGAGCGAAAGCCTTATTGGCTTCAGCCATACGATGCGTATCATCTTTTTTCTTAACTGCATTACCTTCACCTTTTGATGCGGCAACTAATTCATTGGCTAATTTGTCGGCCATAGTACGACCATTTCTTTCACGACTATAACGTATAATCCATTTGATAGTTAATGAAGTTTTTCTATCAGGACGAACCTCAGTAGGGATTTGGAAGGTTGCACCACCAATTCTACGGCTACGAACCTCAACACCTGGCGCTACATTGGCCATGGCACGCTTCCAGATATCATAACCTGGCTCACTCGTTGTTTTTTCAACCTTTGCTAAGGCATCATAAAAAATATTAAGGGCAGTGTTTTTTTTGCCATCCCACATCATACAGTTCACAAAACGTGTAACTAAGGTGTCATTGAATTTTGGATCCGGCGCTAAAGGGATTTTCTTGGCTTGCTGTTTTCTCATGCTTTATTGTAATTTTTAATATTGATGACCTTCAGAAATTCTTCAAGTATTACCACTTTACTCTGAAGGTATCAGGGTTAGATTATTTTTTTGCTTTTTCTCTCTTGGTACCGTATTTACTACGACTTTGTTTACGATCTTTTACACCCGCAGTATCCAAACTACCACGAACAATATGATAACGTACACCCGGTAAATCCTTCACACGACCACCTCTGATCAATACAATCGAGTGTTCTTGTAAATTATGTCCTTCTCCCGGAATATAGGCGATAACCTCAATTTTATTAGTTAAACGAACCTTCGCAACTTTACGTAAAGCCGAGTTTGGTTTTTTAGGTGTAGTTGTATATACACGGGTGCAAACTCCACGGCGCTGCGGACAAGCGTCCAAAGCACGTGATTTTGATTTTGCTCTGATAATGGTTCTTCCTTTTCTTACGAGTTGTTGTATAGTAGGCATAGTTTACCTTAAATTTTTAGGATGGCAAAAGTAGGGACTTTTTTATTTAATTCCAACACTTTCTTTCAAAAAGAAGTAATTTCTGCGTAAGAATCTTACAAATGGTCAATTTAGAAAATAATAAATATGAAAAGTGCTACGATTAACGTGCTGAGATTTTTAATTTAAGTATGTGTTTTAATTTAACGCTTATTAAAATTCTTATGGTAAACCCCCTTGGTAGTTTTAATTTTTACCAAATACCTTCCGGCAGCAAGGTGTTTAGTATCAGCTACAATGATTGATTGATTATAAGATGTTTTCGATATGAATTTACCGCTTAGATCATACAACTCAATTTGATTGATTACATTTTTTGCATTCGTTTGAATTTGAAGGTAATTGTCAGCAGGATTTGGGTATACCGAAATACCATCTTCGTCTAAAAATTCTGCAACTTCATTAGGCCAATTTACCACCAAGGCCTTGCCAAATGCCGGCACATAATTTTGTTTAGTTGCCGTAATGAAAACGGTATCCAATGCACTTAAAGCAGGAAAAGTAAAATAAGCCATACCACCATTGCTTACAGACGAAGCAAGATATTTTCCTTGGTAATATAAACCAATGGTAGCACCATTCACCGGACAATGAATTTCGTAGGTCGTTTTGTTTTGTTGAATATGAACATCATAATCAATGCTCAAAGCTCCTTCATTTTTTGTATACAAAGCAATCGTAGGGTCACCAAAATACATCCAAGTATCGGTCATGGCGCTTCCTGCAAACGGACCATTTGGGTTCGAAAAAACATCATATTGATCGTTCATGCTCATACATGCATCCATACACATTGCGCCTAATCTCGATTTTAAATTACTTGGTCGTGCCCCACGCATGATCGCATTAAATTCATCTTGTGCTTGCATAGGTTCATCCCACCATTGATCAATTGATGACATAAAAGCGCCTATTGTTCCATAGGGTGTTGAAGCCGCACCTGCACGTTGCAAAGTTTCGGCAAAGCAAGTAATACCAACAAAACTACCCGGCTTGCAACCAACGGTCATCATAAAAGGAAGTTTATTGTAATTATTTAATAATGAAATATTAGCGGATTCAAATCCAGTGGTTACAATTCCATTAATTGAACCATGACCTATATAATTAATTAAACTAGCACCTTCATTAATAGCATCTTTTAACATGGTAATGCCAGGATTTCCTGCCAAATCATTTCCGGCTTGCGCGTTAATCCCATCATACATTTCGTAATTATTGAGATACTTATACTGATTCTTATTGCTATCCACTATATCATGCATATGCTCCCAATCGTATTGATTATCATCTCCGGTTCCTTCTTCACTGCCAATGCCAATTTGAGTACTCATCCAATTGGTTGCTGTATTAGGTGTTTTTTCGTAAGCCAAACTTCTATCAACTTGGGTCTTAATTTCATCTGTGGTTTCACCCGAAAATCTACCTACAATAAATTCGGGATAATGGTCGCCGTTACTAATATAGGCATATCCATTATCTGATGGGCCGGCAACTCCGGTGAGCCTAGAAGGAATATCTGCATAATCGCCCACTATTAATAAGTAGGCAATTTGTTTGGTTTGATAGTAATATTTAGCAAGATTTTTAATCGTTAAGGTATCCACGCCTCCACTTAAAGTATCGGTATTTACTACATAGGTTTTAATGCCTTTCATCTCTTTCCACTGAACAAAAGGTAATATTTCATTCAAATATTTTCCGGGTGTAAAAATAGCCAAGCTGCCTTGTTCTATCATAGGTGAATAACGGGTGCCAAGGGTTTTGTAATTAATGAATCGATTTTTATACATGCCATCAAATTCTTCAACCACCATATCAGGTTTGCTATTTGATGAAAGTATATTTTCATCTGCTAAACCTTCATATATCACTTTCACCTTCATACGCGAATACACGCGCATGATTCTTGTAATTGGATTATACTGCACCGGATAAAGAAATAAGGTTTGTCCGCGAAAATCTCGAACTATATAAGGCGTGTTCAATTCCGCATTCATTTTCGGAAAGAAGACATCCTTTTTATAAAGATCTCCGAATGTATACGGAATTTTTGATGGTGAGATGGTTCGTGGCAGACTCCCTTTGCCAGGCGCAATCAAAATATTTGTATAATCTACATATTCAGTTTCAAGAATTTCGAGTTTGCTGTTTTTAGTATTTGGAATGATAATGGGTAGGGCAATTTTGGGTAAATCCGGACAATCCTTAAATTGTAATTGCGTTGCACCTTCTATACAAATTTTATTAGCCTGACCTTGTTCTGTTGCAACGGGTACTCTATTGATTGCACCAATTTGAATATCAAGTACCGTTTGTGTTTCATTATTTGAAATTACTTTGTAATCCGTTTTTTGCGCTTGTGTGTACATAGATATCCACATAGCAAAAATTATTAGCACATTCTTTTTTAGCATATTTCTCATTTTTCCGGATTAAAAATAAATGATTAAATGGAATTCAGACACTAAATTTGCCACTGTTCGATAAAATGTGAATATTCCATGACTAATCGAAAAAAAACCTCGGGGTGTTTACGAATCCGCGTAATCTGAGATGAAACCCGTGAACCTAGAACAGGTAATGCTGTTTAGGAAAGGTAAGTGAAATTTTCTCTTACCCTATTTTTTGTAACCTTCAATAAAGTGCTCTGCATTTTTATTGTTTAAATATTGTATGATGAAGAAAATTATATTCATAATCACTTTGTGTTTTTCGATTACATCAGATTATGCTCAAGTGTTAACAGTTTACAGGGATACTTTGCGAAATATCGAATTGTCGCCAACGATTATAAAAAATAGTAGATATCCTTTGCATCATCAAAAGACTGTAAATACGATTTCGAAGCAAGAAATTCAAAAACAGAATATGGCGCAAGATCTTCCGTTTTTATTGAATGGAATGTCGTCGGTGGTAGTAAATTCAGATGCAGGAACCGGAACAGGTTATACCGGGATCCGAATTCGAGGTGCCGATTTAACACGCATTAATGTAACGATGAATGGTGTGCCTGTGAATGATGCTGAAAGTCAGGCCACCTATTTTGTAAATACGCCCGATCTTCTTTCATCTAGCAAAGAAATTGAAGTTAGCAAAGGTGTAGGAAGTTCTAAAAACGGTGTTGGTAATTTTGGAGCAGGCATTGCCATCAATACGCTTGATATTGATAATGAAACGCCGGCATTGCAATTTCAAACCGATTATGGCAGCTTCAATACCTTGAAAAGAATGTTGAAATTAAGCACCGGATTATTACATCGAAAGATGAATGCAACCTTGCGTTTGTCGAATATAACTTCAGACGGCTATATTCAACGTTCGGCATCTAACCTAAAAGGCATGCAGTTTACTACTAAGTATTTGCTGAGCGCTAAAACACAACTTGTTTTTAATTATATTGATGGAAAGGAAAAAACAGGACAAGCATGGAATGGAGTATCACAAGATAGTTTGGAAACAAACCCAACCTACAATGAATTGGGCATGAAAAGTGATGGTACATTTTATGATAATCAAACTGATAATTATCGTCAACAATACTACCAGTTTTTTGTAGATCACAAATTAAATCAAAGTATAGGCATTGGCTCAACACTTTTTTATACCAAGGGGAATGGTTATTATGAAGAGTATAAAACCGCACAGCCATTTGCCGATTATTTTCGACCAGATTTTATAATCGGAAATGATACCATTACACAAACCGATTTAATTCGACAACTTTGGTTGGATAACGATTTTTATGGTGGAAGAATCTATGCAAATTATTTTTCGAAGAAAATAGATGGAGGTGTATACCTAAACTATAATGAGTACAAAGGCCGGCATTTTGGTGATGTAATTTGGGCGCAAAATAATATGCCGGATCATTATCGTTGGTATTCGTTACAAGCAAGTAAGAAAGATTTGAATGTATATGGTATGTTAGATTACAGACTTTCTTCAAGTATGAATTTGTTTGTAGATATGCAAGTAAGAAATGTGCATTATGTGATCAACGGATTTAGACGAAACCCGACTTTACAACATAATTTGAAATATACTTTTGCTAATCCAAAATTGAAATTCAGTTGGAAAGGGTATCATCAACTGGCCACTTTAGTTGCCGGCTTGGCGCAAAAAGAACCCAATCGAGAAGATGTTGAAGCAGGAAACTTATCAGTTCCCAAGCCTGAAAAATTGTTCAACCTTGAACTTAATTATTCTCGACTTTTCTGGAATCAATTTGCTATTCAAGCCAATGCATTTTTAATGCAATACAAAGACCAATTAGTATTAACCGGTAAAATAAATGATGTGGGGGCTTATACCCGTTCAAATGTTGATCAAAGTTATCGCGCAGGCATTGAAGTTGAATTGTTATGGAGATCCTATTCAGGCATGTTTGATGTAAGAGCCAATATAGCTTTATCGCAGAATAAAATTAATAAGTTTACTGAGTTTGTTGATGATTATGATCAAGGCGGACAACTTCAAAATCAATTTACAAATACCGATATTGCTTTTTCTCCGCGTGTAATTGCTGGTTATAAAATAAGCTATTATCCATTCATCCGTAAGCCGAGCACACACATGACAAACGCTTCTATTAATTTAATGTCTAAGTATGTAGGGACACAATTTCTCGATAATACATCAAATTTACAACGAGCAATTGATGCCTTTATCACTCATGATTTGTTGGTAAATTGTCCGGTACAAATACAAGGGAATGCTGTACTTACTTGTAAAGCGGCTATCTATAATTTGTTTGATGCGGGTTATCAATCGAATGGATATACCTATAGTTATAGATTCAATCAATCTTTAGAAACTCGCAATTATTTCTTTCCGCAGTCGGGTAGAAGATATATGGTGGGTTTAGGAATAGGATTGTAATATTATAATTGAATGGTATGGGATTTGTAGTCTGATGTTGTGATTGAAAGTCAAATACTACTAATCGTTTATTTAATTATCTTCCAGCAAGCATGAATTTTTTTGTTTCGAAAATCTTCTGGGATTGTTTCTTCGCTGATATCCGTAATGGAAGCTGCTTGTATACGTTTTGTATTGAATTGAAACTCTCGAAAATTATTGGAGAAATATAAGATACCGCCTTTTTTCATCTGTCGAAGTACATGATGTATCAATTCAGGATGATCACTTTGGATATCAAAATTGCTTCTGCTCATTTTGCTTTTTGATACAGTTGGCGGATCTAAAATCACCAAATCATATTGTTCATCTTTTCCTGTTTTTATCCATTCCTTCACATCGGCTTTTAAAAATTCGTGGTTCGAAATACTGAAGTCGTTGAGTTTAAAATTGTCTTGTGCCCATTGTAAATAGGTATTCGACAAATCAACGGTTGTAATTTTCATTGCACCACCGGCGGCAGCATAAACCGAAAAGGCACCGGTATAGGCAAATAAATTGAGCACATGTTTATCCTTTGATTCTTCTTTAAATTTCTTGCGCGTAATTCGATGATCGAGAAATAAACCGGTATCTAAATAGTCGCTCATGTTCACCAAAAATTTCAAATTGTTTTCATGCACAATATGCATTTGTTTTTCTTCCGAAAATTTTTCATATTGCTTATTCCCTTTTTGACGTTCACGGTGTTTGATAAATATTTTATCATCATTGAGTGTAAAAACTTCCTGAATGGTTAATCTGCAAGTTTCTATCCATGTTTGGTAACTCTGTTCATCTAAGGGGTGCTTAGTTTTATATTCAGCAACATGCACCATGTCTTCATAAACATCTATACACAAGGGGTATTCAGGCATATCCCAATCAAAAATTCGGTAACAACTTAGGTCATGTTTCTTAAGATACGGCTTAAGTTGCTTCAGGTTTTTTTTAATTCGATTAAAGAGTGGATTCATTGTAACAAGCAAAAATAGCTTACAGGAATGTAATAAATGTTTAGAAAAATAAATTTTCAGTCTATCTTGTACCTTTAAATTTGTAGGATGCAACAATATGAAAAATCGTTCGGGCGATTAGTTCAAATAATGGATGAATTGCGCGAAAATTGTCCTTGGGATAAAAAGCAAACCATACAAACTTTACGTCAGCTTACCATCGAAGAAACATATGAATTAGTAGACGCAATAACCGAAAATGATTGGCAAGGCTTAAAAGAAGAACTCGGCGATTTATTACTTCACATTGTATTTTATGCACGCATTGGTGGTGAGCAAAATCAATTTGATATAGGCGATGTTATTCAACATGTATGTAATAAATTGGTTCATCGGCATCCACATATTTATTCTTCGGTTGTTGTGAAGGATGATGATGAGGTGAAACGTAATTGGGAAAATTTAAAATTAAAGGAAGGTAAAAAATCGGTTTTGAGTGGGGTGCCTCAATCATTGCCTGCTATGGTAAAAGCGCTGCGATTGCAAGAAAAATCTAAGCAAGTGGGTTTCGAATGGGAGGCTACCGAACAAGTTAAGGATAAATTATTAGAAGAGCTAGATGAATTGCAAGAAGTAATTGCGGAGGGTAATCAAGATAGAATGGAAGATGAATTTGGCGATGTATTGTTTTCTATGGTGAATTACGCTCGATTTTTGAATATCGACCCGGAACTTGCTTTGGCTCGTACGAACCAAAAATTTTATCGACGATTTAACGACATGGAGAATCGACTAACTGCCAACGGAAAATTATTAACTGATTTTACATTAAGCGAAATGGATGCGGTGTGGACCGAAATAAAACAAGATGAGCAGAAAAAACAATAGGGAAACTACCTTCAGATTTCCTTTTGATATTAATACCAAATATTTTTTGGTAATGGCATTTGTTTTTTTTGTGCTATCCATTAAGCCGATTAATGAATGGGTGTTTCCAAAACTTACCGCTAACTCATTAAAGCATAAAATAGAAAAAGATGTTCAAAACAAGATTGAACAAGCTGAAAACCTTCTCAAAAATAAACAACTCGTTCAAGAATCTTTTAATCACAAACTGAGTGCTGCAAATTTTGAAACGTTACAAAAAATTTCATTTGCGGTATTCTTTTATGAGAGTCATGAATTAATTAGTTGGAACGAAACGCATGCCGGCAACCCATTGGATACTTTTGTTGATAAGCAATCCATTCCATATAAAAATCAAAATGGCTATTATATTGCTTATCAAAGAGCGATAGATGCAAAAAGGAACGCAGTTTTTTTGTTTAAAATTAAAAATGATTTTGGCATCAATAATAAATATTTTACTAAGAATTTTTTAATCGATGACCAGGAAAATGATTTTAATCTTGAACTTAGTTTGCAAAATAAACCTGGCGCCATACCTATTATGGTTGGCAATAAAGTTCAATATTTTATTAGTAAAAATGAAGATTTCTTAACGGTAAATGATAAAAATGGTTGGCGTTTATTTTTTCGCGCATTGTTTTTTATTCTATTTGGCGTTTCAATTCATACCTATTATAAGGTAGAAGTAAAAAAGAAAAATACACTACTGATATACAGCTTATTATTACTTACTGCATTTGGTATTCGTTCACTAACTTATCTTTTCGGTTTCCCTAATAGCTTCGAAGAGTATGCCTTGTTTAGTCCCGAATATTTCGCCTCCGATTTAATAAATCGTTCTCTTGGCGATTTGTTTATAAATATGTGTTTGTGCTTTTGGGCACTGCTTTTCTTTTTAATTAATGTGCAAGGAAAGGTGGTGAATATGAAAAAGCTTTCATTTAAATCATTGCTTGGAATTGGCATTTTTGTACTAACAACCTTGGGCTGTTTATACATGGGGCGTTTGATGTATCGATTAGTAAACGATTCGGTTATTAATTTTGATACTACCATTTTTTACAAGCTCGATTTATTTTCATTTATTGGTATCCTCACCTTCATGGTCATTTTTGTGAATTTTGTGTACTTGTCTATCATTGCGCGAACTTATTTTTTGGTATGTTTTAAGAATATGTATTTCAAGTATATTTTGATTGCAGTTGCTTATATTATTTATCTATTGGTTTCGGGTGATTATTACGACGAGGTACATGCCATCTATATCTTTTTGTCGATGGGGGCAATCTATTTGTTGCAAGATTTGAATTATCTGAAAACGAAATTCGACTTTAACTCGTATAAATTATTAATCTGGATGTTGTTCATTTCCGGAGCCGGGTCATTTTTTCTCACAGAACTGATTGTGAAGAAAGAATTGCAAAGTCGTGAAAATTATGCTTCGCACCTGCTTTCAAACAACCATGGATTTGATGAGAATAAGCTTTCACAATTAATCAATGAAATTGAGAAAGATACTTTTATTTCTATGCAATTGTCTGCCGATACATATGCAAATACAGATATAGCAGATTACCTGACCAATCGATATTTCATTCCTTCAGATTTGTTGTATGGTATCGATGTGCAAGTTGTTGATGAAAATGCTACTAGGGATTCAATTGTTAAGTCTGACAGTGAAGGTGATCCTAAAATGAACTTGAGTCGTAATATTTTCACATTGTATCCTCAATTCACATTACGTGATGGCAGGAAACAACTCATCGCCATTAACTTGTCGCAGCAACCTCATGATTATGAAAAAAATTATAGCGGTTTGTTACAGGCATCTACGGGTGCCGAATTCATCAAAAGCGATTTGTACTCGTATGCTATTTATCAAGATGGTCAACTCGTTGAGCGAGATGGGAGTCATATATTTCCGCATCAAATTACTTCACCCAAAGTTAAAAAACTTAACTCAGGAGGATTAGTTATTCATACTTCTGATTTAACCGAAAGTTGGTTAAGTAGTGAGGGTGGTGATACAAAGGTGGTGGTTGTAAAAGCACGTAACTCACTTTACTTGTTCACAACACTTTTTGCTTATATCTTCTTTGTTTATTTTGTTACCGTTACCTTATATATTTTGGGTAATATTATTGCACGTTCAAACTTAACCTACAAGCGTTTTTTAAACCTATTAAGTTTGAATTTACGTTTACGTATCCATTTTTCTATTTTGGTTGTTGAGCTGATTTCTTTCATCATCATCGGATACTTCACTTCCTATTTTTTAATTCAAAAGGTGAACGAAAAGATGAAGGATGATTTGAGTAATTATAGTTATACAATTCAAAATGAAGTAGCAAAAAGATTTCCAGCCAATGGATCAACTGCACACAACGATTCACTTTGGCATCAAAAGCATCAATCAGTCATTCAAGATATTGCCGATCGGTTTTCGATGAATATTAATCTCTTCGATTATCAAAAGGGTAAATTGCTTTTATCCTCTTTGCCCGAATTGTATAATCGCGAAATTATTTCGAAACAAATTGACCCATTAGTGTTTAAGCAACTTAAAGAAGGTATACAAAGTAGTATTATCAATGAAGAACAAATAGGGGCCTTAAAGTATTTGTCTTCTTATTTTTTGGTGCGTAATGCCGGCGGTCAAAATGTGGGCATCGTTCAAATTCCTTTCTTCGGTTCAAAAGCCGAGTTACGGTCCGAAACTACCACCATCATCACCACGCTCATTAATATTTATATTTTTGTTTTTCTTGCTTCTGTCATCATCGCTTTCTTTTTAACTAAATCCGTTACACGGCCATTCAGTTATATTGTAAAACAGTTTACGAAAATCAACCTTACCAAAACCAACGAGCCCTTGCAATGGTTTGATAGTGATGAAATTGGATTACTTATTAAAGAGTATAATCGCATGCTGCGTAAGCTTGAAAATAGTACCGTTTTATTGGCAAAAACCGAGCGCGAAATGGCTTGGCGTGAAATGGCGAAACAAGTAGCCCACGAAATTAAAAATCCACTTACCCCGATGAAGCTCTCACTACAGATGTTAGAACGGGCCATTAAAAATAATGCAAGCAATGTAGATGAGATTGCTGTTAAGGTTACCAAAACCCTAGTAGAACAAATCGATAACCTAACATTAATTGCAACTAATTTTTCAAATTTTGCGAAGTTGCCGATTTCTAAAAATGAGGTGTTTGCCTTAAATGAACTTTTATATTCAGTTACCGGTATGTATCATGATGATCAGCATAATGAATTTGTATTTGTGATTCCTGAATATGAAATCAATATTTTGGCCGATAAAAGTCAGATTATTCGGGTCGTTACCAATATTATTCAAAATGCAATTCAAGCCATTCCCGAAGAACGCAAGGGACGAATTTCATTGATGGTTTCCAAAATCAAAAACAATCATGTTCGACTAGCCATCAGCGATAATGGGGAAGGTATTTCAAATGATAAAGCTAAGAATTTGTTCCAACCTTATTTTACAACTAAAACATCTGGAACCGGCTTAGGATTAGCTATGTGTAAGGATATTATTGAAGCCAGTGGCGGAAGAATATCTTTTGAAAGTACCATCGAAGTAGGCACTACATTTTACATCGATTTGCCTATGTATATTGGTGAATAATCTTATAAACTTGTTTCACCAAGTTTCAATAGATACGCAAACTCTTCTTCAGTAACCGCACTCACCGATAAGCGAGAAAGTTTTATAATTTGCATGTCTGCAAGTTTTGTATCCGATTTTATTTGTGCTAAGCTTACCGATTTATGTAACGTTTTTTTAGGTTTGATATCTACTGCTAACCAAGCTGTTTCTTCTGTTGTTGGATCTTGATAGGCTGTTTTAACTACTTCAGCAATACCTACAATTTCTAGACCTTCGTTACTATGATAAAAAAGCAATAAATCGCCTTTTTGCATTGCTCGCAAATTATTTCGGGCTGCATAATTTCGAACTCCATCCCAACAAGCTCTTTTGTCTTTGTTAAATTGTTTCCAGCTATATTTAAAAGGTTCAGACTTAATCAACCAATATTTCATTTTTTTTACATTTGAAGTAAGCAAAGGTATTTAAACTGCCGGCAATTCGATACGCAATAATCTGAGTATTATGATAGCATCAGTGTCTCTTCGAAGCCCGTGGCTTCGTAAGCAATATGTTCTTTCGAGCCTTTGGCTTGCTATAATATTTAAATATAAAAATAAAAAACTGAGTGCAAATTTTCAAAGGGTCCCCGTTTTGTATTTTGAATTGAGAGCAAACTATATGGGGGGCATAATAACTTAACTTATAGAAATGATTACATTTGTTGCTTATGTTACCATCACGTTTACTCATTGTAGTAGGTCTGTTTTTTTCATTGAGCTCATGTAGTTTAGCACAAACATTGTTTGGACGAAAAAGCATGAAAAATGAAGCAGCCGCAAAACCGATTGAATTAAAATCAGTGAAAATAGGATCTGGCAGAACAGATGATTTTCGAAAGGCGCCCGATAAAATCATTGATATTTTACATACGAATTTGGAAGTGAGTTTTAATTGGGGGAAACATGAATGTATCGGTAAGGAAACCATTGTTTTGAAGCCTTATTTCTACGAAACCGATACCATAGTTTTAGATGCAAAAGGTATGAGCTTTGATGAAGTGAGTTTGCAGGATATGTTAGGAAATGAAATCGCTTATTTAATCACTTACGATAAATATAAATTGAAACTCAATCTAGAAAAAAAACTGAATGCAAACGATACGGTAAAATTACGTTTACGCTACATCGCTCGACCCGATTTCATTGAAGGTAATGGTGGTAGTGCAATTCGCGATGATAAAGGCTTATATTTTATTAATACCGATCATGCCGAGCCTTTTCAACCTGTGCAGTTATGGACGCAAGGCGAACCTGAATCAAATTCGGCATGGTTCCCGACCATCGATCATCCGTCGGAAAAGTTTACAATGAATTTGGCAATGACCGTTAATAAAGACTTGGTGACATTGTCGAATGGCAAACTCATTTCATCTACCATACAAGGTAATGCCCGAACTGATACATGGCAAAGTCAAAAACCTATGCCTGCGTATCTAGTTATGATGGCTGTAGGTGATTTTAAAATTACAAAAGATTCATTGACTGTGCCCGGTATCGATACCATTTTTACTTATTCGTATGATACGATTAGAAAAGCTTGTATAGATGAATTTGGTTTCGAACCCGATTCGGTATTGGTAACCAAACATACGTCCTTCAAGAATGTATATCGTGATGTTTTACATGGGGTAGAGGTGAGCTATTATCTGGAACCTAATTATGCGCCCTATGCTTATAGTATTTTTAAACATACGCCCGAAATGATAGATTTCTTTTCGGCTAAATTGGGTGTCGATTACCCTTGGGAAAAGTATGCGCAAATCATTGTACGTGATTATGTAAGTGGTGCAATGGAAAACACGAGTGCAACTTTACATGGCGAATCAGTTCAAAAAAATAACCGTGAATTATTGGATGGAGAAAATGATGATATCATCGCTCACGAATTATTTCATCAATGGTTTGGCGATTTAGTGACTTGCAAATCTTGGAGTCATTTAGTATTAAATGAAGGTTTTGCTGCATACGGCGAACAGTTGTGGCATGAATATAAATACGGACGAGATGCGGCGCTTACGAAAGCTTATAACTCGATGAACCGCTATTTACAGTTTGCTGAAACGAGAAACGATGATGCCGTCATAAATTTTAATTACAAATCACCCGATGATATGTTTAATGTCATTACCTATCAAAAGGGGGCAAGAATTTTAGATTTATTACGAAGTGAGTTAGGGGATGATGCTTTTTTTAAAGGATTGAAAAATTATCTCACTCGTTTTGCTTGCGGCAATGCAGAAATAGAAGATTTACGTCATGAATTTGAAACCGTAACCGGAAGAGATTTGCGTAATTTTTTTAAGCAATGGTTTTATACAGCCGGACATCCATCATTGGAATTGCGATATCAGTTTAATGATAGTACCCAACTACTTGAAATTAAAGTTGAACAAAAGCAAGCAAATGAAATCGGACTTTTTAATTTCCCACTTACATTTAAAGTAACACAAGGAGGTATTAGTAAATATTTCAGTTTTACAATTTCACGAAAAGCCGAATCATTTTTTGTAAAGAAATTTGATTCAACGAGTAGCGATAAACCTAATGTATTTGTAGATCCGTATGCAACATTTATTGGCAGTATCAATGACAATAAACCATTTATTAATCATATTCAAAGCTATTGGCATGCGAGTAATATTATTGAAAAGTATCGATCTTTAGAAGCTTTGAAGACTTTGCAATTAAGCATCGACACGGCACGAGCTACATTATTGCAAGCCTTAAACGATCCGGCAGAAGCGGTTCAATTAAAAGCACTTGAATATATTACTTGGTCAGATACTATCAATATACAAAAAGGAAAATCAAAATTGCTAGAGTTAGCCACGAGTTCTAAGTCGACCAAAGTAAAAGCAAAATCAGTAGCGATACTGTCAACTTTCAATGATCAAAATTTACGAAATGTATTTAATCAGCTTGTACTTGATTCATCGTATACAGTTGCCGCAAATGCTTTAGATGGAATTTATAAACTCAATCCTGAAGAGGCTATGCCTTATTGTCGCCAA
Organism: Bacteroidota bacterium; assembly: GCA_016706595.1. Lineage (GTDB taxonomy): Bacteria > Bacteroidota > Bacteroidia > Chitinophagales > Chitinophagaceae > OLB11. The sequence continues at coordinate 367,599 of JADJJH010000001.1, forward strand.
TTTGAAAAAACAGCACGAAAAAAACTATTGTATAAAATTTCCGGTATCTATGCCAAGCAAGGAAGTATTGAGGATTCTGCATTTTATGAGTATCAATTAATGCGAGTAAGTAAATTTGAGAGATCAACCATCATGGATGATTATACCGATTTTTGTTTACGGATAAATAAAGATGAAGTGTATGCAAAGGCATTGATGTTGCTTGGCGATAGAGCGTCTAATGATAAAAATGTTTCTGTTCGGGTAAATGCAATGGTTTCGTTACATGCACTTGCCAATAAATTAAAACAGCTAGCAGAAGCGGAAAAAGAAATGGGTTTACGAACCCAATTACTTGAAAATGCGAAAGTATTACAAGACGACATTCAACGCATCGTTGATCGTGAACAAGATGCAGATGCTATTGAGCGTTTGAAACTAAAAGGAATTACACAAACAGAAGTTGTAAAACCATAGTGTTTTTACCTTATAGACCATATAGCAATTAGATAGTTCTTTTGAAAACTATTACAAAAAATTGCATCAGATAGGTGCCTTCGAGAGCCTCAGTCACCGGGATTCTTCTGGCGAGTCAGATGTAATACTTCTACCGCTGTTTGAGTTTCAAAAGGCAAGGTTGAAGGATTTCAAATGGTGACTTTCTGCCACTAGCCATTTTCGTAGAAAATATCTCTGCGGGCTCTTTATGCAGATAGGGTTTCTCAAACCTCTGCGCCTCATGTTCTCCGCGGTTAAAGATTCTCCGTGCCTTATGTTCTCATCGATGAAAATTCTCAGTGGTAAAAAGTGCTAAAAAAATATAGTAAAATAAAAAAGAGGCTGTCTCGACATTTGAGACAGCCTCTTTTTAAAAGTATTTAAGTGATTATTTTTTACCTGCTTTTGCAGCATCTGTAGCTTCTTGCTTCAACGCACGAGTTGTAACTACTGCCGCAACCGGAATACGCTTGTTATGCATAATTTCAGCATTATCATATTGAATATCTTCAATACGTAAATTCTTCCCGATTTCTAAGTTAGTGATATCAACGTCGATAGCTGCACGTAAATTTTCGGGTTTCGTACGAACTTTTACTGTACTCATATTGATTACAAATCGTCCACCTTCTTTAACTCCTTTTGATTGTCCTACAAATTTTAATGGCACATTCGCATTTAATGATTTACCATTTACTAATTCAAGAAAATCAATATGGGTAACTTCGTCTGTGATTTTATCATACTGCAAATCTTTTAAGATGCATGTATATTTTTTTCCGCCAATATTTACTTCTGCCTTGTGGAACTCGGCAGTATAAATAATAGATTTAAGATCTTTTGGGGTGGCTGTAAAATGGATGTTCTCTGAACCTCCATAAATTACACCTGGCACTTTGCCCTCAGAACGGATGTGACGGCTAGCCTTTTTGCCGAATTCGCTTCTGAGTTGTCCTTCGATAGTAATTGTTTTCATATTAAGTTTGTTTTATAGACGGGTCTGTCTTTTGTATTGAAATTTTTGAGGGCGCAAATGTAAAAGATTTATTTTGATAAGTATCTTTCTTGCCATCTTAATTTTCAGGGTTTTAGTAGTAAGTAATCTTATAAATATCTGTAAGAGGGGTATTTTGTAAAAAAAACCAGCCAAATTATGAGGATTTATCTAAAAAAAATCTACATTCGCGTCCTATTTTTCTGTGGCTACATTAAATATTATTTCTTAAGGGTGGATTTTTGCATCAACTAATGGACTCAGTTGCACTTTCTATGTGTTAAAATGCGTTTCTCTGAACTACCTGAATAAATTTAATTCGCCAAGTATAAATGATAGTAAGTAACGTATACATCAATGTAGCCAACATTTTTAAAACGTTACTTATCATCGGCAGAAGTATAGATTGAAATCTTAAGCAATTCTAAAAGTAAAAAACAGTATGAGTACTAAAAGAGATCGCAACGCCCCGCCGGCAGCAAGTTTTAGCAAAATTACCATCACCCTCGCTTCACCAGATTCAATTTTGGATAGAAGTTATGGTGAAGTTTTGAAGCCTGAAACGATTAATTACCGAACCTATAAACCTGAAAGAGACGGATTATTCTGTGAAAAGATATTCGGACCGATGAAGGATTACGAATGTTATTGCGGTAAATACAAACGTATTCGTTATAAGGGTATTGTTTGCGACCGTTGTGGTGTTGAAGTAACCGAAAAGAAAGTTCGTCGTGAGCGAATGGGGCATATCAAATTGGTAGTTCCTGTAGTTCATATTTGGTATTTCAAATCCCTGCCAAATAAAATTGGTTATATATTAGGAACTGGTACCAAGAAATTAGAAATGATTGTGTATTACGAAAGATACTGCGTAATACAAGGTGGTGAAGCCGATGCGATGATTCGTACCGCGCTGGCCATGAAGGAAACTGAAAATACAGATATGGCACTTATCTCTGAAGATGAGTACCTTGATATATTAGATAAATTACCAAAGGAAAATCAAATGCTTAGCGATGATGATCCTAATAAATTTATCGCTAAAATGGGTGCCGATGCTATTCATGCCCTTTTATCTCGTATCGATTTAGATAAATTATCTTACGAATTAAGAAATGCAGCAGCCTTCGAAACTTCACAACAACGTAAAGCCGAAGCCTTAAAGCGTTTGAGTATTGTAGAAGCTTTCCGCGAAGCAAATTCTCATATCGAAAATAAGCCTGAGTGGATGGTGATGCAGTATATTCCTGTAATTCCACCTGAACTTCGTCCATTGGTTCCATTAGATGGTGGCCGTTTTGCCTCATCCGATTTGAACGATTTATATCGTCGTGTAATCATCCGTAATAATCGTTTAAAAAGATTATTGGAAATTAAAGCTCCTGAAGTAATCCTTCGTAACGAAAAACGTATGCTTCAAGAAGCCGTTGATAGTTTGATGGATAATTCACGTAAATCAAATGCCGTAAAAGCAGAAGGTGGTCGTGCGTTAAAATCATTATCAGATGTTTTAAAAGGTAAGCAAGGTCGTTTCCGTCAAAACTTATTAGGTAAACGTGTCGATTACTCTGGTCGTTCGGTAATTGTAGTAGGACCGGAATTGAAATTACACGAATGTGGTTTACCTAAAGATATGGCTGCCGAATTATTTAAGCCATTTGTAATTCGTAAATTGATAGAAAGAGGTATTGTAAAAACAGTGAAAAGCGCTAAGAAATTAGTTGAGCGCAAAGAAGCTGTGATTTGGGATATCCTTGAAAATATATTAAAAGGTCATCCTATCATGTTAAACCGTGCCCCAACTTTGCACCGTTTATCTATACAGGCTTTCCAACCTAAACTTATTGAAGGAAAAGCCATTCAATTACATCCTTTGGTTTGTTCTTCGTTCAATGCCGATTTTGATGGTGATCAGATGGCCGTGCACGTTCCATTAAGTAACGCTGCTATTTTAGAAGCACAATTATTAATGTTGGCTTCGCACAATATCTTGAACCCACAAAATGGTACGCCAATTACACTTCCTTCTCAGGACATGGTATTGGGCTTGTATTATTTAACTAAAGGGAAAAGAAATATACCAACCGAAGCTGTGAAAGGTGAAGGCATGCGTTTTTATAATGCCGATGAAGTGATTATCGCATTAAACGAAGGAGTAGTTGATTTACATGCTTGGATTAAAGTACGCTCAAATGTGCGTGAAGCCGATGGGACTATCGTTTACAAAACAATCGATACAACCGTTGGTCGTGTAATGTTTAATTTACACACACCTGAGAAAGTAGGTTTCATTAATGAATTACTTACTAAAAAATCGTTACGAACCATCATTGGTGAAATCATTAAGTTCACCGATATTCCAACTACCGTGAAGTTCTTGGACGATATTAAAGGATTAGGATTCCGAACGGCCTTCCGTGGTGGATTATCGTTTAACCCCGAGGATTTAATTGTTCCTGAAGTAAAACAACAAATGTTGGACACTGCCAATTTAGAAGTGGATGAAGTTTGGGATAATTACAATATGGGATTAATCACCAACAACGAGCGTTATAATCAAATCATTGACGTTTGGAGTCGCGTAGATACTAAAGTAACTGAAACTTTAATTCGTGAAATGGCTATCGATAAACAAGGATTTAATTCGGTGTATATGATGCTTGATAGTGGAGCGCGTGGTAGTAAACAACAAATTAAACAGCTTTCGGGTATTAGAGGATTGATGGCCAAGCCACGTAAAAGTGGAAGCAGCGGTTCAGAGATCATTGAAAATCCAATCTTATCAAACTTCAAAGACGGACTAAACGTATTGGAGTATTTCATCTCAACCCATGGTGCTCGTAAAGGTTTGGCCGATACCGCCCTTAAAACAGCGGATGCCGGTTACTTAACTCGTCGTTTGGTGGATGTGGCACAAGATGTAATTATTCGTGAAGTGGATTGTGGTACATTAAGAGGTATTGCCATTTCAGCATTAAAAGAAAATGATGATATCGTTGAACCATTATTAGATCGTATTGTGGGTCGTGTTTCATTACACGATGTATACGATGCAAAGGGTAATTTATTAGCGGCTGCAGGTGATGAAATTTCTTATTTCCATGGCGAAGCGATTGAAAATGCAGGCATCGAAACAGTCGAAATTCGTTCGGTTCTTACTTGCGAAAGTAAGCGTGGTACTTGTTCAAAATGTTATGGTGTAAACTTGGCTACCGGTAAAATGGCGCAGTCGGGTGATACCGTTGGTATTATCGCAGCGCAATCTATTGGTGAGCCGGGTACACAGCTTACCTTACGTACTTTCCACGTGGGTGGTGCGGCAAGTTCATCGGCTATCGAATCGCAAATGGTTGCGAAGTTTGATGGTAAAATTGAATTCGATAGTATGCGTACTACCAAGTATGTAAACAAAGAAAATGAAGAAACCAATATCGTAATTACGCGTATGGGTGAAATGCGAATTGTTGATGAAGAAGGAACCGTTTTAATTACTAGTGAGGTGCCTTATGGTTCAACTTTGAAAGTGAAAAACGGACAGAAATTGAAAAAAGGTGATGAGATTTGTTCATGGGATCCGTTTAACGCCGTGATCATTTCTGAAATTACCGGAACCATTCGTTTCGAAAGTGTAATTGATGGTATTACTTTCCGTGAAGAGGCTGATGAGCAATCGGGCTTACGTGAAAAAGTAATTATCGAAACAAAAGATAAAACCAAGATACCTGCTATTTGGGTTGAAGGAAAAGATAATAAAAACTATAATGTACCGGTTGGCTCACATCTGATTGTAAATGATGGAGATACCATTCAAAGCGGACAAATTCTTGTAAAGATTCCTCGTATCATGGGTCGTTCACGAGATATCACGGGAGGTCTTCCGCGTGTTACTGAATTGTTTGAAGCAAGAAATCCATCGAACCCAGCTGTTGTTGCCGAGATAGATGGTGTAGCAACTTTTGGTGGTGTAAAACGTGGTAATCGCGAAATCAATATCGAAAGTAAAGATGGTATCATTAAAAAATACCTTGTGCCTTTAACCAAGCATATCATTGTACAAGAAGGTGATTATATTAAAGCAGGAACCCCATTAAGTGATGGTTCAATTACACCTTCAGATATCTTAGCTATTAAAGGACCGTTTGCGGTGCAAGAATACTTGGTGAATGAAATTCAAGAAGTATATCGTTTACAAGGTGTGAAAATTAATGATAAGCATATTGAAGTTATCGTTCGTCAGATGATGCGTAAAGTAACCATCGAAGATCAAGGTGATACGAAATTCTTAGAAGGCGATGTAGTTGATAAATTAGAATTCCAAGAAGAGAATGATTGGATGTTTGATAAGGTAGTAGTTACCGATGCAGGCAATTCAACCAAAATGAATCCGGGACAAATTTGTACGCTACGTGAAATTCGTGAAGAGAATTCAGCTTTACGTCGTGCCGATAAAACTTTAATTCAATATCGTAATGCACAACCTGCAACATCGAGTCCGAATTTATTAGGTATTACCAAAGCATCTTTAGGAACCTTCTCGTGGATTTCTGCGGCATCGTTCCAAGAAACTACGAAAGTACTTTCACAAGCAGCCATTGCCGGTAAGTCGGATTATATGTGGGGCTTGAAAGAGAATGTAATTACCGGAAACTTAATTCCTGCCGGTACCGGTATGAAAGAGTACGATGATTATATTGTTGGAAGTAAAGATGAATACGAAATTTTACAAAGCTCTAAAGAGTCGTTACCATTTGATGACGAAGAATAGTTCAAAAAAAATACAATTAAAAAAACCGTCAGTAATGGCGGTTTTTTTTGAATAACAGAAGGCGTCGTCTTTGCGAGGAACGAAGAAATTTCAAGAAATTCATACGTCAAAACTTCAAAAGCTATGCAGTTTGCAAGATTCATGCATGGGATGTACCTTTATTATGCTCAATCTTTTCGAATAATATACATCAACTTAGTTGAACTTCACATAATTAGAATTCAAACCATGAAAAAAATCACCCTTTTATGCTTCCTATTCACACTAGCATTGAATGGTTATGCGCAACAATTTATTACCCGTTGGGATTTAAGTATTGCAGGTTCTGGTGCAACCCAAATTAGTTTTGGTGTTGGTACAAGTGGTATTGTAAATTATAGTTGGGAAACTATACCTGCGAGTGTAACAGGTTCCGGTACTTTTAATGGATCAACTGCTACAATTACAAGTTTGCCTGCGGGGTCGGTAATTAAGCTTAAAATAGATAGTGCAAATTTCAATCATTTTAAAATGTATAATGGGACTGACAGAAATAGACTTCTTGATATTGAGCAATGGGGCAATATACATTGGAGTAACTTTTCAAATTCTTTCTATGGATGTAGTAACCTGAATATTTCTGCAATTGATATTCCTGATTTAAGCAATGTGCCATCCTTAATTTGGTGTTTTCGTGGATGTACTTCACTAACTGGCCCAACAAATATCAGCAATTGGGATGTTAGTCATGTAGCATATATGTATGGTGTGTTTTGGGACGCATCTATATTCAATCAACCAATTGGAAATTGGGATGTTAGTCATGTAATTACTATGAATGATATGTTCCGTGGAGCATCTTTTTTTAATCAACCAATTGGAAATTGGGATGTCAGTCATGTTATAGAAATGGCTGATATGTTTAATGGGGCAGCCACTTTTAATCAACCAATTGTGTTTGTTGGGAATGTTCATGGGGCACTCTTTCAATCAACCAATTGGTAATTGGGATGTTAGTCATGTAACATATATGTTTGCGATGTTTAGATATGCATCTCAATTCAATCAGCCCATTGGAAATTGGGATGTTAGTCACGTAACTAATATGAGTAGTATGTTTCATCTAGCATCTTTTTTCAATCAACCAATTGGAAATTGGGATGTTAGTAATGTAACAGATATGCATTATATGTTTCTCGGTGCATCTTCTTTCAATCAACCCATAGGAAATTGGAATGTTGGCAATGTTCGCTTTATGTATGGTATGTTTTGGTCAGCATCGTCCTTTAATCAGCAAATCGGAAGTTGGAATGTAAGTAATGTTTCACATATGTTTTGGATGTTTCGAAATGCATCTTCATTTAATCAACCATTGGGAGCCTGGAATTTAAATCCATCGGTGCAAATTGTCGGCTTACTCAGTTTCTCTGGAATGGATTGCAGTAATTATGGAAGTACACTTTCGGCTTGGGCAGTCAATCCAAACTTGCCTAATGGCAAGTCGCTTGGTGCTGATAGTTTGTCATATGGTGTAAATACAATTCCCTACAGAAATTTTCTAATTAATTCAAAAGGTTGGACAATATCTGGCGATATTGCAGATAGTATTAATTGTTTTTGCATTCCTACGATTGATACAGAAATTATTAATTCATGTATTCCAGATACATGGCTAAATGGTGTGACCTATAATACAGGAAGTCACACAGCTATGTATACTTTTCCAGGAGCTACTACAACAGGCTGTGATTCTATTATAATTCTGAATCTTACTATCAATAATTCTACTTCTAATTCCACAACGTCTACAGTTTGTGATTCCTATACGTGGCCCTTTAATGGAATTACATATACATCTTCAGGCATGTATACTTTTACTTCTTTAAATGCATCGGGCTGCACGCATAACGATTCACTCAATTTAACTATTAATAATTCTACTTCTAATACCACAATATCTACAGCCTGCGATTCCTATACTTGGCCACTCAATGGAATTACATATACATCTTCAGGTGTTTATACTTTTACTTCATTAAACGCATCAGGCTGCACGCATGCCGATTCACTTAATTTAACTATTAATAATTACTTCCAATTCCACAACATCTACAGCTTGTGATTTTTATACTTGGCCACTCAATGGAATTACATATACATCTTCAGGTGTTTATACTTTTACTTCATTAAACGCGCGCACGCATACCGATTTACTCAATTTAACTATTAATAATTCTACTTCCAATTCCACAACATCTACAGCTTGTGATTTTTATACTTGGCCACTCAATGGAATTACATATACATCTTCAGGTGTGTATACTTTTACTTCAATAAATTCATCGGGCTGCATGCATATTGATTCTCTCAATTTACATGGTTCTTTTAGGGGCACATCATCCTTAATTTTACCCCGCCAGGGGCCCCGGGGACTTTGCCGCCATAACTCCCGGTTTGTGTTGATGTTGGACCAGGTTTATTTGGGTTACCGAAGGTAGCAATAGTCAAACACGCCTAATCTTCGGTTATATAATTACCGTGCATTTTAAGGATTGTAGAGATCGTAAACTATAATAGAGAATGTTTGAAATAAACTATCAACCACAATCTTCCTACTCATCATTTCACTGCCACTTTGAATTTGTAACAAGTAAAGTCCGGATGCCAATACATTAGGAAGTGGAACGTGTACATTATAATAACCCTTATGAATTGGTTTAGTACTTTCAAATAGCATTTGTCCACTTAAAGAATATAAAGAAATTTTCAAGGATTTGGTTGTCATGCTTTCGCCGCTCAGCAATATGGTATAAGTTGCTTGTTGGTAACGCACAGAAATATCTTCATTTAGGTTTTGAGTATGTATTGATGTTGGTGCTGCATCCATACACGATGGTGAATTATATCCGGTTTTAGTTTGTGAATGACAATTTCCGCAAAGCAAATTTTTAAAGAAGCAAGTGAATTTCGAAGGCAAATAATTATTGGCTTCTAAAGATGGGAAATAACAATGTTGTCCACTGGCATCAAAATTATTTTCACTGCAAATGCCTAAGTTTTGCATGCGTTGGTAAATTTGTTTTGGTCCGAATAAAAACGGATATGGGTTTACAGTATCGTTACATGATAAATACTTACCGGTATCAACAGGCATCACATTATCTAATAATCCATGCATAGATAAAATCGGAATATTTTCATTGGCATCTATCATATTCGTATCAACAATCGCTCCACACCAATTAAAAATTCCTTTCAATTGATAAGCAGTATTAATGAGGTTAGTACCTTGATGCAAACCACCCATATCGGCCGATAAACCCGGGAAGTAAACATCTGCTTCAGCTTGATCACAAAAGGCTGCTAATAATAAAGCCATAGTACCTTCGCTTTGTCCGGCTGCAAATAAATGATCGGTATCAATAGCATAATCGCTTGCATGAAAATTTAAGTATCGCAAAGCAGCATCAACATCTTGAGCGGCTCTATACATGGCTGTTTTTAGTTGCGGAATATTTCCGGTGCATGCAGTGCCGGCGCCAATACTATTCCATCCTAATCGATAATTTATCGTAGCAGCTACATAACCTCTTCGAGCAAGTTGCCGACAATAATGGGTAAGATCAGTTTTATTTCCATTGACAAATCCACCACCATGAACCATCATTACCACTGGGCGTTTTGCCAAAGGGTCGATTAAAGTGTTTGGATAATACATATCAAAATGCAGCGTATCAATGGCTCCTGAAATATTGGTATTAAAACCATATTGAATATTCAACTGGCTGTCAATTGCAATCGGTGCATAATAATCGTTTTCCGCAAAGCGACCATTCATACAGTAGACAGAAGATTGTGCCTCACAAGTAAAGCTGAATGCGATAAGTAATAAAAAATAAACTGACTTCATGCAGAAGTTTGGAAACATAAAAACTCCACAATGATAGATATTATTGTGGAGTAGATTTTGAAGAGTTATTCACTTGTAATAACCAATTAACCCATAATGCACAATAGGATTTCGCAAAGTCAAAAGTATAATGCGTTAGATGGAATTACCCCGATATAGGAATTGATTCAATTCTAACAAAATTGGATTGAATAACAATTTACTAATCGATTTTGCATCCCTAGTTTTGAAATTGGGTTTTAATTATCCGTGAAGAAATACTGATATTCAGCATAATTTATTTTGAGAATAGGATAGGGCCTTAGCGTCAAATTGAAATATAGTTGACGTAGTACCGATTTTCAAAACCATTCGTTTTAAAAAGAAGATTCAGCGTTCAGAAATTTTCGAGTTTACAACTAAATTATTTTACATTCTGTTGCCTATTCATTGGTAAACTTAATTTTTTAGAAGTATCTTAGATTTGGTTTTCAACAACAAAAAAATAGTTATGCCGCAACAACCCATTGAAATTATATTAAGCAGGCAGTTAGCCGATTGTATGAAGGTGGCTGTTTTTTTGGTTGATCCGGCAGGTAACTTACTTTTTTATAATGAGGCAGCTGAAGGTATTTTGGGTATTAGATTTAGTGAAACCGGAAGCGTGCCTGTCGAAGAATGGGCATCGGTGTTTAAGCCAACAGATATCCATGGTAATCATTTGCCGCCCGAAGGTTTGCCTTTGGTACAAACCTTAAGTAATCGTAAGCCGGCACAAGGTTCGTTTTATATTGATAATAGAAGAGGGAAAAGGATTTTAATTACCGTTACCGCCTTTCCGATTGAAGGAAGACCGGATACGTATTTAGGTGCTATGGCTTTATTTTGGAAAACTGAATTGTCATGAGAGTAACGGTATGGGGCTGTAGAGGGTCATTGCCATCACCGGGCCCTGAAAAAAATCTTTTTGGTGGCAACACATCTTGTGTGCAAGTAATGCATAACAACACATGTATTGTTTTAGATGGCGGTTCAGGTATTCAAAGGCTAGGCGCTACATTACATCAAGATATAAAGGAAGTACATATATTACTTACGCATTTGCATTTAGATCATACCATGGGACTGGGTTTTTTCTTACCCCTCTATAATCCATCCGTGAAAATTCATATTTGGGGACCGGCCGCTATTGAAGAATCACTACTTCGAAGATTAAGAAGATATTTTTCACCACCCTTATTTCCCGTTCGATTGAATGAATTGCCTTTACATCCAATTATTCATGAAATAGATAATTCTGAATTTATGATTGATGATATTAAAATTCAATCCGGTTATATTTGTCATCCCGGTCCGACCTTAGGCTATAGATTAAGTTTTGGCAACGCGAAGTTTGCTTATATGCCCGATCATGAAATTGGGTTAGGTGCTGCTAATTTTCCGAACGAACCCGATTGGACTAGTGGTTATGAAATAGCGCGCGATGTAGACTTACTTTTTCATGATGCACAATATCGACCGAGTGAGTATGTTGATAAAGTAGGATGGGGACATAGTTCGATTGATGATACCTTAGCTTTTGCGAAAATGTGTAAGGTGAAAAAGCTTGAACTGTTTCATCACGATCCAGGACATACCGATATCCAATTGCAATCAATCTTACACGAAGTGATGCTGAATAAACAATTAGATTTTGAAGTAAGTATGTGTGCCGAAGGAAATGTGTATGATATTAGCTAGCATTCAATATACATTGAGTTTCACTTTATTTGCGACGTTTATTTCTAGCTAATTTCCTTAAGTAGAAAATGGTAAATACAGCTATCATCAGAAAGGGAATACTTGATGCAACTATCATCATATTTGAACTTAAGATGCCAATGATGAAAATGAGTGTTAATAAAATTCCTAAGCAAGCCATGCCTATATAGGTTAACCTAGTACTTGAAATTTTTTGAAATAGGGTAATGCCAAGAAGTAGCTGACCAATGATAGGAAGAATAATAAAAGGATGTATGACAGATAATGGATTCGAAAATAGTTTTGAGAATATTTCTGCTTCTGCTTCAAATAAAAAGGTATGTTGATTATTGCCCCAAGCCAAATAACCAAAAAGTGATGTGATGATTAGTAAAAGATTTAAAATTTTTGCTTTCATGAAATTTTAAAAAAGAATTTGCTATTTTATTTTTATTGAGCGCTCACGATGAGAAGTCATGTTGAAAAAATAATAGGCTTTTTATAATGGTGCAGGAGCATCTTTAAAATGTTTGTATTTGCCTAACATATTTCCTACATTGTAAATCAGAGGAAAAATTAATTTCTTTACAAAAGATGGAATTTCAGGCATGTCGTATTCGCTTGCATATTTTGTAAGTAAGTAGGCTCCATCAAATTTATCCGGTTCGGCTTGGTTAGATTTATTTTGTGCAGCATACAATGATGATAAAAAAAATACGATCGAATTTGCAGGTTGAATTAAACCTTCGCAATGTAAAGTCTCTTGCCCTTCAGCCCAGAATTTATGTGGAGTGCCTCTTTCAAATTTGACGGTTTCACCTGGGTTAGCAAATTTTACTTCTTGTCCTAAAACCTGATAACCCATTTTTCCGGCAATCACTGTAAGTTGTTCTTCTTGCTTTAAATGCGTATGCATGGCTGGTCCTGCTCCTGGTTTGCAATAGGCATCTAGCTTTACGATATCACCTTGTTTATCTGGTGTAATGGAATGGAAAACGATTTTTTCACCGATACAGTTTGTAATCGTGTGAGGGAAATTGTATTTCATTTGTTCTTTTTTGAGTAAAATTAAATATTTTTGGACAATGTCCAAATAAAAATGACCACAAAAAAAAGTATACTAGATAAGGCATTAGAAATGTTTAATGAAAAGGGCATTGAATATGTTGGCATGCGTGAATTAGCCGCATCATTGAATATGAGGGTGAGTAATATCACTTATTATTTTCCTACTAAAGATGATTTAGTAAATCAGTTATCAATTAACTTAAGTCAATTGAATTCAGAAATTGTAGTTGTGCAGGAAGAGTTGACTATTTCCAATTTTCTTGACATGTTAGAAAAGGTATTTAGGAACCACATAAAGTTTCGTTGTTTGCTGTTAAGTTTTGTTCATTTATTACAGCGTAATCATTTTATTTCTTTGCGATATAAAAATACTGAGAAGGATAGAAGTACCGCTATTTTGAGAATGTTACAATCACTTATGGAATCGACACTTTTAAAAACTGATGCTGATCTTGATTTCTTGGCCTCTACACTTGCTTTAATTATTCGTTTTTGGATTTCAGAAGCTTCTGTTTCACACAGTAAATTAAGTGAGCAAGAGCAAATTAAGCATTACCTGAATATTGTAATTAAACTATTTTTACCTTATGTAACAGCAAAAGGGAAAAGGGAACTTGTAGCCTATTATAAGAGTAGATATTAAAACTATGGCTGAAGGAAAGCTAAACAAAAATACCCATAGCTTCTAAAAGAGTATGGGTATTTTACTATATAAAAAGTTCTCAATTTATTTTGTTCAGACCAATTAGGATTGAACAAATTTGGAATGAAATTAGGTTTCTATAGATCAGACTTAAACTAGATTTTAACGTAAGATGCCCTACTGTCATTTTGGTCTAAAACCTATCTAAATTCATTACTTTATTCCATGCGGCAACAAAGTCTTTTATGAATTTTTCGTTTCCATTGGCACTTGCATAAATTTCAGAAATGGCACGTAGTTCAGAGTTAGACCCAAAAATTAAATCAGCTCGTGTAGCACTCCATTTTGGTTCACCTGTTGTACGATTTGAACCCACAAATATTTCACCTGAATCAGAAGTCGCTTTCCAAACGGTACCTAAGTCGAGTAAGTTTATAAAAAAGTCGTTACTCAAACTTTCCGGATGGGTGGTAAGCACACCATGTTTACTGCCATCATAATTTGCATTCAAAACACGCATACCACCAACTAAAACTGTCATTTCAGGCGCAGTAAGGTTTAGTAATTGTGCTTTATCGATTAACATTTCTTCGGTTACGATTGGGCAATTTGCTTTTTTGTAGTTTCTGAATCCATCTGCAATGGGTTCTAAAACTGCAAAGGATGCTGTATCAGTTTGTGCCAAAGTAGCATCACCTCGTCCGGCTTTAAACGGAACGGTAATTGAATGTCCTGCTGCCTTAGCGGCTTTTTCGATAGCCGCACATCCACCCAAAACAATGAGGTCGGCGATGGACACTTGTTTATCGTTTGTGTTAAATTCTTTTTGAATGCCTTCAAAGGTATTCAAAACTAATTTTAATGTTTCGGGATGATTAGCCTCCCAATTCATTTGTGGTTCAAAGCGTATACGCGCACCGTTTGCTCCTCCACGTTTATCTGATGATCTAAAAGTTGATGCAGAAGCCCATGCGGTAAGTACCAGTTGCGAAATGCTAAGTGAAGTAGATAGTATTTTGTCTTTTAGAATGTTGATATCAGATTCATGTAAAACATAAGTTGGTGCCGCAACCGGGTCTTGCCAAATTAATTCTTCTTTTGGAACTTCTTCGCCTAAGTATCGTGCAATAGGCCCCATATCACGATGAGTTAATTTATACCATGCTCTTGCAAATGCATCTGCAAATACATCAAAATTTTCATGAAATCTTTTCGAGATGGCGGCATACGTTGGATCCATTTTTAACGCTAAATCAGCCGTGGTCATAATTGGTGCATGACGTTTTGTATGGTCGTGAGCATCTTGCACTAAGGTAGCCGCCGATTCATCGGTGGGTATCCATTGGTGTGCTCCTGCAGGACTTTTAACTAATTTCCAATCGAACTTTAATAAGGTATCAAAATAACCATTATCCCATGTTGTAGGATTTGGCTTCCAAGCACCTTCTATACCACTAGTAATTGCATCGCCACCTTTACCGGTGCCAAAACTATTTTTCCATCCCATGCCCATTTCTTCGATACTGGCACCTTCAGGTTCACGGCCAACATGATCGGCACTTGCTGCACCATGTGATTTTCCAAAGGTATGACCGCCGGCAACTAAGGCAACAGTTTCTTCATCATTCATCGCCATACGTGCAAAGGTTTCTCTAACATCTTTCGCCGAGGCGATAGGGTCGGGGTTACCATTGGGTCCTTCAGGATTTACATAAATTAATCCCATTTGCACTGCTGCTAAAGGATTGCTTAATTCTCTATCGCCTGAGTAGCGTTTGTCTCCTAACCATTCGGTTTCGTTACCCCAATTGATATCTAGTTCGGGTTCAAAAATATCTTCTCTCCCGCCGGCGAAGCCAAAGGTTTTGAAACCCATAGATTCTAAGGCACAATTTCCGGCAAGTATCATTAAATCAGCCCAAGAAATTTTATTGCCATATTTTTGTTTAATAGGCCAAAGTAAAAATCGGGCTTTATCTAGGTTGCCATTATCGGGCCAGCTATTCACGGGTGCAAAACGTTGATTACCTGTACTTGCACCACCTCTTCCGTCAGCTATACGATAGGTTCCGGCGCTATGCCAAGCCATGCGAATAAATAAGGGACCATAATGTCCATAATCTGCCGGCCACCAATCTTGTGAAGTGGTCATCAGATTAACTATATCCTTCTTAATGCTTTTTAAATCGAGGGTTTTAAATTCTTCGGCATAATTAAAATCTTTATCTAAGGGATTTGAGAGATCTGAATGCTGACGTAAAATAGTTAGATTCAATCGGTTAGGCCACCAATCTTGATTAGATGTTCCGGCGCCTGCGCTTGTCTTCATTTGCCCGTTGTGAAAGGGACACTTACTAATGTCTGAATTGCTCATAATAACTGTTGTTTAAGAATAATTCGGCAAAATTAATGATTATCCGCTAGGAATGCGGCAAGGAAAAAATTTTCTTAATAAATTATCTTTATGGTGATTTATATAATTGATAGGATTTATATAAAAAGGAATTAAAATGATGATGTCTAGATGAGTTAGTACCTTATAAATTATTGTCCACAAGAAACTTAATAATGAATTTACTATTAGAAAAGCCCGACTTGTTGAAAAGTCGGGCTTTTTAATTGCATTTAAAAAAAATTACTCAAGCAAAGTGTGGCAAGTTTATCAACTAAAATAAAAAATCATACTGCTGATAAGAAGTGTTGCAATGGTTGCTTTTAAAATAATTGGGACTGCAAATTTTAGTGTTCTCATGATGAATATTTTAATAGAGTTTAGAATAAGGGAATTGAATTTTGTAAATAATTACCACTTTCAATTCTACAATAAATCTATCAGTTATTACGATACATTAAAAATCTGTTGCGACTAAACCAAAGGAGAAATCGATGAAAATATGTATTGATTATTTAGGTTAGAAAAAATCCTGTTTGGTCTGTAAACTTCTTGATGAGAGGTCAATTTCAATAGTCAGGATTTGCTTATCGACGTTTCGATCATTTTCTTCAGCACTTTTACATCGATATCGTCTAACTTATTGATATAAAGGCAACCTACACCTATTTTATGTTTGCCCAATTTTTGAAGTGCTTCGGCATGTTCCTGAATACCCACGCTAATGTACAAAGAGAGATTAGCCTTGCGAGGAGAGAACCCAATTTTTAACCAATCTACTTCTCGACCGGTGTTCGGACTTTTATATCTTTTCATACCGAAACCAATAATTGAATTACTCCATAAAATAGGCTCTTCTTTACTCGCTTTTTTCATCATTTCTAAAAGCACAAAACAATCTTTACGCTTTTGCTCATCTTCTATTAAATGAATAAATTCTTCAACGCTTGCGGCGGTAGGTTTCGTTTTGATTTCAACAAGTTTTGATTTTTTTTCTGACATAGGCAACTATGAATTGTTTCTTTGCAAGATTATAAAATCTTCACCAAGAGGTCGTCGAATGAAACCATTTCTGAATTTTCGATATATAGTTTTGCCGAGATGCCCTCTGTAATTGTAATCTCCTTTTTGAAAAGCATTTCTCCATTAGCATAAAAGGCAGCCTTGCCATCTTTGTAAAGAATTTCTAATTTGTTGTCGCCAAGATCTCGGGTTTTTATTGCACTATTTTCTCCCCAATCAACTATGGTTTCATGCTTCTTTTCAATTGAATTGTATTTTAGTAGTCTTCGATTACCATCGCCATAAATTAAAAAATAATAATCACCGATAATGATTCCATAAGGTGAATACGTATCATCGGTTTTCATATTTTTAATCCAATGAGTAGTTATTGAAATAGAAAAATTATTTCCGGGCAATTTTAAATCAGGTACTTTAATCCAGTATCCACCTTTAGTACTTAAATATTTTTTGCATTCTAGAATAAATTTTCCGCCTTCGATTTTTCGAACCACATCATGATCGCTTCCTAAATTCCATCCTCTCTCATTTTCATCAAAGTGATCTTCAACCAGCACTTTGCCTGATTGAGCACATACGATTGAAAATGGAAACAGGATTAAAAAGGTGAATAGTCGGTAATATTTTTTCATAAAATTGAGATTTGAAAGGGTATTCATTCAGAACACTTTATGTAAGTAAAAATAGTAAACAGATTTAGCATTCGCAATATTTCACTTGAGATTGATTGAAATATCTTTCAACGAAATTTGATAATTTAGGAACCTAATTTCGACTACTGGTTTCGATTGAAATGTAAATTTTATAATGGGTGATAGTTCGAATTGTATATTAGGGTTGCAATAATTTAGTATTAAACTAATTCATAGGTCTTTTAACATGAATACTAAGGTGTGGATTTTTAATCAGAATTTTCTCATCTAATTGATCAACAATTTGATCTTGATTTAAATCTAGAAACTTCTCAATGAATATTTTATCATAAAGGTCTACATTGCCATCACCATTTATATCAGATCGGTTGAATCCAAAGATAAAATCCATATACGATTTGTCAATGAGGGTAAAATCAAAAAAATCTATAAAGCCATCTTGGTTAACATCACCAGATAAAAAAGCCCATTTGCCATATTCTACCTGTATCATATTTTTCCCGTAAGCTTGTGAAGAGCTTCTTGTAAAATTGTATTTAACATGCTTTTTATTCAGTTTTATTGGATGAGAAGTCCAAGTTTCTATACCTCTTCTTGTTTTAATAGATATGAAATATTTGCCATCCATGCTTTTAATCGTACAATTTAGGATGCCATTTGTAGAAAGTATAGCTTGATATGAATGTAATGTTTCATAAGGATAATTTTTGCTATGAACAAGAACGTGAAGAGTATCAACAATAAGTAAATTATTTGTTTTGCCTTGATTATGGAGTACGGGTTTCATTTTGCCATTTCCTGCATAGTACCCATGAATAAATAATTTGATGCTTATAGTAGTAGAGTCATGTATCGATCTATTTTTAGCTATAATCTGATAGCCGTTAAATAATGCTAAGAAAAGTATTATGCTAAAGTGATTCACTATTTATTCTTACGTTAAAATAACAAACATACAAACATTGTTTTTTAAATCTCTTCCTGTATAGGTATCTTCTATTTGAAAATAAGTTTATTCAGACTAACGAGTACACAATAAATAACCCCGAATCAATACACAACTACTTGAAGTGCATTTATTCGGGGTTACCTGTGATTTCTAAAGTAAAGTAATTTTAGTTAGGTGTATGTTGAGAAAGCACTTTATTGGGTGTAGTTGCTCCAACATTACTTAAAATCGGAGCGCGGTCATTATCACTATTATTATATCTCACTTTACCATCCATATTTACATCTTCAATTCGATAACCATATACTGTATTATTTGGGGTGCCAACACCCACTGTAATTAATATAGGGTCTTTATCATTGGTACTTCCATTATACTTCACATTTTTATTCGCATTGTCTTCACCACTCCATAGCGTTTGCAATCCACCTACTACTTTAGCCGGTGTATTATTGATAATACTACTTACACTATACAACGCACTTGATGTGAAATTTACATTTGCTGTGGTTAAACCTAATGTAATTGCAGATTGGGTCATCACGCCCATGTGATTTCGATGTTTGATACTCACATAATAATTACCTGATGGTAAACCAACAAACTCGATGGGTGAAATGCCATCTGAGGCGCTTACAATATCTCCATCACGTTGTAGTAATGCATTTTTATTAGCAACTATAATATTGCTATTTGTTACCAAACGAATTTCTACATGCACCCAATCAACAATTGCATCATTGCCACTTATTGCGAGTACAGCCGGTGATGTTGTTTCTCCGCCGCCGCCGCCAATGCCTTGCTTAAAGTAGGGTGCCGAAGTATATGGTTCATTGATCGGAATTAAATTCAACACTCGTAAACTATCATACATCAATCCCGTTGCTGCGTTATACGGTCCGTTTAATATGGCCTTAGCAGCCATTTTAGGTGCAGTTGGTGTTTGAATAATGATTAAATCTAGATGTATCAAACTATCGCAATTCACTGAATTCACTAAGGTCGCTGTATACATTCCTGATTGAGTATAGGTCATGCCATTTACCGCCCAAGTATAAGTATTATTCGCCGTTTCAGTTATCACAGTATCGCTACTGTGCACTATGGTAATACAAAGTATATAAATGTGTGGACAACCATTTGGTCCGGTAGTTATATAGGTATACACTCCACTCAATGTATAGGTTGTTCCATTTACCGGCCAATAATAAAAATTACAAGCCGAATCGCAAAGACTCGTCGTAACGGTATTAGTTCCTAAGGTTAATATCAAAGTTGCTGTATGTAAACAACCCGATGTATTTAAGTAAGTATGTGTGTAAATTCCTGAAAGGGTATAGGTCACTCCATTTAATGGCCATGTATACATTTCGCAGGCGTTCACGGTAATAGTTGAACTTGTATTTTCGTTTATGGTAAGATGTAATACATAAATTTGCGGACAAATATCTATACCCGTTCCGCCGCTTACTGTATGCGTATAAATTCCGGAAGCTGTATAAATTGCTCCATTTAAATTCCATGTATACGATCCGCAAGCGGTAACATTTATATGGGTTGTGGTTGTATTGAAAATGGTGAGCAAGAGTGTACTCGTATGAATACATCCATTGCTATTTAGCGAAGTAAACGTATAAGTGCCTGAAGCCGTATAAGTTTGTCCGTTTGCCGACCAATGATATTCATCACAAGCAATTATTTGGGTAATCGATTCTGTTGGTTGATTGATTAGTAAACATAAAACATAAATGTGCGGACAACCATTTGCACCTATCATGGTATACGTATATACACCTGAAGCAGTATAAGTTACGCCGTTTACCACCCAGGTATAATTGATACAAGCTGTGTCACAAATTGTGGTAACTGTAGTGGTATTTATTGTAAGCACAAGAGTGGTGGTATGCACACAGCCATTAGCATTTAGTGAAGTTGCCGTATACACACCCGAAGCTGTATACATGACTCCATTCACTGGCCATGTATAATAATTACAAGTAATAACAGTATCAGACGATGAAGTGCTTTGATGAATTGTAAGCACAAGGGTTACGGTATGCGGACAACCTTGCGTATTCAAATAACTATGAGTATAAGTTCCGGATGTTGTATAAGTAACACCATTCAATAACCATGTGAAGCTATCACAAGCCGTTGCAGTTTGTGTTGAACTTGTACTGTGATGAATCGTTAAATGTAAAGTAGTTACATGGGCACATCCATAGGTATTTGTGCTAGTATAGGTGTATGTTCCGGAAGCTGTATAGGTTACACCATTCAGCCCCCAAGTATAGGTATCACAAGCTGTTATATTAACAGAGGATGAAGTAGCCGGATGAATAGTTAAATGAAGTATTGATATGTGCGGACAACCCTGTAAATTAATAGAAAAATGTGTATAGATGCCGGATGCCGTATAGGTCATACCTGTTAATGGCCATGTATACGAATTGCACATAGTTACATAATGATGTGATGTGCTACTATGATTTATTACAAGATTTAAAATAGCAGTATGAACACACCCCATCGTATTTAAACTAGTATAAGTATACGATCCCGAAGCCGTATAAGTTTGTCCGTTAGCAGCCCATGTCCAAGTATCGCAAGCAATTACATTTTGAATACTCGATGTATTTGGATTAATAATTAAATTCAATGTAGCAGTATGAACACAACCCATAGTATTTAAACTAGTATACGTATAGGTTCCTGAAGCGGCATAAGTTAATCCATTCAGTGCCCAAGTATACGAACCACATGTTGTAATATTAGTTATACTATTTGTGTTTTGATTGATCGTTAAAATCAAGGTAGAAGTATGTACACAACCACCGGCAATGAGTGTGGTATGGGTGTATGTTCCTGAGGCAGTATAGGTTTGTCCGTTTGCTGGCCATGTATATGAATTACAAGCGGTTATTGTTGTTGAACTGCTTGTATTTGGGAAAATGGTAAGACATAAAATATAAATATGCGGGCAACCATTTGTGCCAATGGTAAATACTGTATAGGTGCCTGAAGCTGTATAAGTAACCCCATTCACCGTCCATGTATAGGCATTACAAGCTGCTACAAAGGAGGTGGTTATTGTTGAAGGGTTGATGGTGAGTTGTAAAATGTTAGTATGTATACAACCTGAAGGTAATAAGGTAGTATGGGTATACGTGCCCGATGCAGTATATGTTATTCCATTCCAAGTATATGAATCGCATGCCGTAATTTGGGTTGTACTTTCACTATTTGGTGTAATGGTCAATTGAAGTATTAAAGTGTCAATACAACCTTCAATATTTTGAATAGTATGTGTGTAGGTTCCAGAACTTGTATAGGTTACACCATTAGCCGTCCAGGTATACGAGCCACATGCCATTGCACTTATGGTTGATGAACTGCCATGTAAAATATTTAAATTCAAAGTGGCGGTATGCGTGCATCCATAAGCATTTAAATAAGTATATGTATATGTACCGGAAGTGGTATACGTAATGCCATTCACCGGCCATGTATACGACTCGCACTGCGAGATATTGCTTACACTACTTGTATTTGGCAAAATCGTTAAACATAAAACATATACATGCGCACAACCGCTTATTGAATCTTGTGTTATTACATAATAGGCACAACCATTGCAGCTAAAGGTATAGGTTTGGCCATTTACCGGCCATGTATACGAACCACATGCAGTTATATAATATGGGGTAACGATAGTATAATTGATGGTGAGTACTAATGTAGAAACATGCACACAACCATTTGCATTGATAGAGGTAAAGGTATAGGTGCCGGATGCTGTATAAGTCACTCCATTTACATACCAAGTATATGAATCGCAAGCAATCACCGTATCAGCCGAAGAACTACCCGGAACGATATTCAACAATAAACTATCTATATGCGGACAACCATTGGCGGCTATATAACTAGAAGTGTATATTCCGGAAGCAGTATAGGTTACTCCGTTTACTATCCAAGTGTATGGCCCGCAAGCTGTTATTGAGGTTGATGATGATGTGCCCGTGGTTATCGTTAAAAATAATTGATAGAATGCCGGGCAACCCACTGCATTTATGTTGGTAAATGTATAATTTCCGGAAGCCGTATATGTAACTCCATTGATTGGCCAAGTATACGAGCCACAGGCAGTTACTTGTAAAATAGAATCGGTGCTGTGATTAATAATTAATATTAAAATTTCAGTATGCTCGCAACCAGTCAGTGGATCTGTGATTACATATGTATACGTTCCAGAAGTATAATAAGTGATACCATTTACAGCCCAAGTATAATAATCACATGCTGTTATTGTTGTGGTATTAATGGTTCCTGTATTTAAGGTTAGTATCAACGTGTCAATTTGTAAACATCCATTCGATGTGGTGATTGTGTTTGTATAAATACCAGACATGGTATAAGTTACGCCATTTACCACCCAAGTATAGGATGGCGAACAAATAGTTATCGTACCACTACTACCAATAACCGGAACAATATTTAAATTCAAAATATCCGTATGTAAACATCCAAACGTATTGAGTGAAGTACAAGTATAAGTACCTGATGTGGTATAAGTCACTCCATTGCAAGCCCATGTATAATTGCCACATGAGCTTACATTCATTGCTAACTCAGTATCTTTATTAATGATTAATTGAAGAGTATCATATGTTATACAGCCATTCACCGGGTTAAGAGTTGAATGGGTGTAAGTTCCTGAAACTGTATAAGTAATACCATTAACTGTCCAAGTATAAAAATTACAAGCTACTGCAGTTGTATTGCTTCCTATGCCTGTATTAATGACAAGATTTAATGTATCGTATTGCGGACAACCCGATGCATTGATACTTGAACTAGTATAAATTCCGGTGGCAGTATACGTAACACCATTTATAACCCAAGTATAGGTGCCACAAGTTGTTGCATTGGTGTACGAAGATGTACTTGGAACTACATAAATATAATACACATTAGATGTATCTATACAGCCATTTGGTCCTACTACTATCACTGATAAATTATGGGCACCAAGTGATAATGAATTTAAATTTAATGAGGCGCCTGTGCCTACAATACTTGTGTACGGAGGTGCATTATCGTACCAGGTAATGGTATATCCAGAAATGTTACCACCTAATGAAGCCAACGGTAAAAAGATGGTTTCGTTTTGGCATATTGTATCACATCCTTCAGGAAATAAACTTAAATCCGGACTATCTTGAATCATCTGTGAAGCCGAATTTGTGCAACCTGTTAATCCATCAGTTACCTGAACATAGTAGATTCCGCCAACAGAAGCAATTAAAGTATTCGTGGTAGATAAAATATTGTTGAACCCACTGAGTGTCCATGCCCAAGCCGGACTAGATGCATTTGTAACAGCGGTGAAAGTGTATAAATTATTTGAACATAATTGTGGAGGATTTCCGGTTACGTTAATTACAACGGTTGGTAATGGACTGAAAATAACATTCACCGAATCAACACTTATACAACCATTGCTTGCAGTGATTGAAACTTTAATTAAGTGTGAGCCTAAAGTAAATGGCATAGTTCCTACTGTATCACTCAACGAATTGCTGCTTCCTATTTGTTCAACTATACCATCTACTTCCCAAACATAAAAACAACCTACACATGATGGTACAGTAACAGTATACATATCACCCATACATTTGCTGCCGCTAAAATTCATCGAAGTACTTGGTGATTGATTTACCGTAACCACAATAGTATCTGATTGTACACCACAACCTAAAGGATTGTTAGCGGTAAATGAATAATTGCCGGTTTGGGTTGCATAATAAATTGGTGAGGTAGCACCCGAAATCGCCACACCATTATTGAGCCATTGATATCCTGTATAACCTGCACATGCATTTAATTTCACTGAATCACCAGAACAGAATGTAGTTAAGCCGGTAACTATAATATTGCAAACCGGTGCTGCAATAATTGTAATTGGTTTACTCACTGTATCCTTGCAGCCAAAAGCATCGGTAACTCTATGGGTTATCATAAACGTTCCGGTGCTAGCATAGGCATGAATAGTTGGGCTAGTTCCTGATGAGGTTGCATCGCCAAAATCCCAATAGTTGATAGGTGCAGGTACAAGATTATTCAAATTAACCGCCGTGCCAACACATGAATTAGTTACATTAAAATCTGCATCAGGTAAAGTGATGGTAATGCTTTCGCTATAACTTACTGTGCAAGGATTTGGTGCCGATGAAGTAACCGTTTGTGTAATAATATAGGTACCCGATTGTGTGATTGTTAATACCGGACTTGCAATGGCATTATTATTAAATGAAGTGCCTGCAACCGGACTTACTGTCCAGTTATAATTTGTGATGGTAGCAGGTGAAGCAACGGTCGATAAATCACTCAATGTGATAACACCACAATTATTATTTTTCAAAAACTTAGCCGCAACCGGAACTGTTACAAAGGTGTCTTTACATGCTGCACACGTTGTACTGTCGGCAAGTTTAATGAGTACACAAACCCGAATAGTTTTAATGCCAATGCTGTTATAAGTTTTAGTTGTATTTGAAAAATTAGTTGAATTATCTTCTAAATGGGTAATGCTCATTGAGCCAGGAATAATATAAGCGCCACTTACGAGCGAAGCAGAAATGGTAAATGGATTACAACCTGTTATTCCATTAATGGCCATAGCTGCCGGCATACTACAACCAACACCTTGTCCGTTGCCGCCAACACAAGTAATCACCGATATATTAATTAAATTAGAAGTATCTGTACAGCCATTCTTTGTAACCACACACGTGAAATTAAATACACCAATGCTTGGTACTAATCCGGAATTTACTAATAAAGAATCTGTTGTTGCAGCCGGAATTAAAATTCCATTTTTATACCATTGATAAGTATATCCAATGCCACTCACCGCATATAATTTCATATTCGGTAAGTTTGGATTACAATAAACGATTGGGCCATTTGCATAAATAGAAGCAACTGGTCGTCCAATATTGGGTACATTATAAGTCGAGTTAACTACGCATCCAGCCGGAGTAATTAATTGAACTGTATAATGACCTGGATAATTTAATCCACTTAAGGTATTTGTAAAAGATGTGACCGGAGGGGCTTCTAAATGCGACCAACTAAATGAACCGGTTCCGGTTGAGGTAAGGGTAACGCCACCCGGACAAAGATTTCCTGTTTGTGTAATCGTTGGGGCAATAGGTTCGTTAATAGTAATTGCAATGGAATCATTATTGCAAATTCCATAATGAAGGTAAACTACATTGGCTCCACCAGGATTATTATTGCCATGCCATTTTATTTGAACAGGATTTGCACCTGGCGCACTTAATACGGTTCCAAATTGAGCCGGACTAATATACCAATCAAAGCCAGAAGCGATATTGTTAATTGTATAGGTTTCAGTAGCATCAGCACAAACATTTAAGTTGCCGCTAAGAGAAGGAGTAGGGTATGGATACACAATTTTTGTAAAAGAATTTGAAGGGCAATTATTAGCATAGGATGTTTGAGTAACGCTAATACTATAAGGCCCAGTTGGATTCCACGCTATTTGAACTGAATCATTATTTGACCCTAAATTTGTTCCGGTTCCACCTATGATAGTCCAATTAAATGAACCCGCCATATTGGATGTAGCAGCATACACACTCGTTCCCCCACCACAAATACTATCCGGTCCGGTAATTGCACTAATTACCGGAATAGGATAAACGATAACTGAATACGAAGCTGCACCACAAACTATACCGCCTGATACTGGTGTTGCAGTAACGACATACGTGCCGGCATTTGCCCAATTTACATTGATGGTTGCTGTTCCATTACCACCTGTGATAGTTGCCCCAGTTGGTGTGATAGTCCAGTTGCAATTCACATTCGTAAAGGGAGAAGCAATATGCGCATTGTAATTTCCATTTTGACCAGCACATCTTTTTACTGGTCCGGTTATGGCCATCTCAGGTAATACATTTACAACCAGTGTACCGGTACCTCCACAATTTAATGCGGTATCATAGTACACACAGGTAATGGTATAAGTACCTATAGTATTCCAAGTAGTAGAAATTTGCGTTGTATTGGTATTATTACCGGTGATGGGTTGTGAGCCACTAATGCTCCATGCATAGGTTGTGCCCGGCCATGTGGGTAATGAATAAGCACTTGTTGTTCCTACACAAACCGTTGAACTGCCATTAATGGTTGTTGAAGTTGGAATAATGGGTACAGTAATATCGGTTCCATTAGAGCAAAATCCCGGACAACCCGGAACATCTAAATGTATATTTCCTTGTGGATTTCCTGATCCCCACTGAATGGTAATGCATGGAGACGTAGACGGATTTGCCGAAGTAATTACGCCACCAGTGATTACCCAATTATACGTACTGCAAATAGCACTTGTACAATAAGTTGAAGTTTCGCCAGCGCAAACGGTGGCTATGCAACTAATATCAGGACCAGGCAATGAATTAATGATTACGGTATGACAAACCGAATCGGTACAAGTAGGACAAGAACCAAATGGGGCTTGACCGGTACCACCCGCGCTGCTTGTTACAGTTAAACAAACCACATAAGTTCCTGGATTTGTATAGGCATGAACAGGGTTTGCTGCATTCGAAGTAAAGCCATCTCCAAAATTCCAGAAATAAGAAACCGCGCCAACCGATGCTGATGAATTGAAAGTGATATTGGTAGGGTTATTGAAGCAAGCAGGGTTTGGTGAACTACTAAAAGCCGCAATAGGATTTGGAATTAAATTGAAATATAATACAGTTTGTCCGGTACAGCCCATAGTACCCACACCTCCACCGGGAATATGCCACTGAATTTGTACTATACCACTGGTGGTTCCTCCCCAATTAATCGTAAATGCAAAATTGGTATTCGAAACTAAAGTTCCACCGGATACCAAAATTGTATCAATAACCATCGTAGGGTAGGTACACAATCCAGCTGTTCCGTAACTATAGGGATACAATGTGTACTTCATAGAAGTATTCTGGCATGCCTTTATTTTTGTTGAATCGGTATTGGTGAATAAGGATTCGCCATTAGTGGTTTGCGACCGATGTAATTCTAAAAAATTACAATTAATCGTATCATGCACTGTCATAAATTCCGGACAAGGCAAGCAATTCAATTGTGCAAATGACTGCAAAGCACAAAGCATAACAAGTAATGTAAATAGTTTTTTCATGTGTTTAGATTTATCGTTTTTCAATAATCATCCCGACATTAGCGGGACAAACTTGGAATAAGGTTGAAGCATTTCGTTTGGTTTAATCGGAATGCTATGCCTACACTCAAAGCTAATTTTAAATGTTAACCAAAAGTAAATTTAATAATTTATAAATGCAAGGGTTTTAACACATGAGTTTTTAAATGATTTAAAGTGAATGTTTTAACATTATATACTTTCTTTATAATTTCAATCTGCAGAAACAAAGTAATTTTTATTTTAATGAATGATTGGCAATGTGATCCGATAGCTATCGGATTTGTAAATGTGTCAATATGCGAATGAGAGATTTGTTTAGCATGAATTTAGTCCGCATAATCACATTAGCAAATTATCATATCATCACATTCAAAATAATTTGCTCAAATTTCCATTCACTTTCTATATTTGTCCCGTTATGAGGTGTTCCGCCCTAGCGGAATGAAAATGGGAATACTGTGAAATTCAGTAACACTACCCGGTGCTGTAAGCTCAAAAAAACTTATTGCAAATGCCACTGTAAAAACGGGAAGGCGCAATAAGCATGGAGTAAGTCAGAAGACCTGCCTGATACATTTTTTTACATTGGCTTCGGGAAAAAGGCCATGGTAAGTACGAATACGCTTTTCATACTTATTCTCATCTTCCCATTATTTTACAAAATAATGAAAAGCATTTTTTACATGAATAGATTATTGGTCACTTGTCTATGTGCATTTATCTCAATAGGTATGCAAGCACAGGTCAATTTTGAAAATCTCACAGTTGACACCACCTCAAAGTATTGGAAAGGAAATCTAGGTATTCCGGGATTAAACACATTCCAATCTGGTCCGGCACAATTTATAAACCAAAACGATACCAGTAGTTTTGGTGATTATTGGAGCGGATGGGCTTACTCATCAGAGAATGATACCACAAGTTTAAGTTATGCAACTAACGATTGTGCAGCTATCGCAGGAAAAGGTCATAATAATTCTGAAAAATATGGAGTGGCTTACTTAAGTTTTACACCCGAATTAAATAGTATCACTTTTAATGTAGATGTTAAAGTGATGCAGATGTATGTTACCAATACAACCATCGCTTATCGAGCCATGGAGAATGGAAATTTTCCGGCCAAGAAGTTTGGCGGAACTACCGGCAATGATCCAGATTTTTTTAGATTAGATATTCGAGGCTGGAAAAACGGATTGCCTAGTACATCTGCAAATGATACGGTACATGTTTATTTAGCCGATTTTAGAGATTCAAATAATGCCAATGATTATATCGTAAAAGATTGGAAACTGGTTGACCTTAGCATACTAAATGTAGTAGATAGCTTAAGCTACCATTTGGTAGGTAGCGATACCGGTTCATTTGGCTTAAACACACCGGCTTATTTTTGTGTAGATGACATGCAACTGATGCCAGAAGGAACACAAGATATACGCACTTCAAATCAAATTAAAATTTATCCAAATCCAAGCCAAGCAATTTTTCATTGTCAAAATAATTTACATGAAAAAACTCAACTTGAAATCATCAATCTTAACGGACAAATTATGTATCAATCTCATGTGGATGCCAATACAAGTGTTGAAATTGATGCACATTTTTGGTCAGCCGGAATGTATATCTTGAAGGTTATTTCAGGAGGGGAAGTTTATTATGAGAAAATAACAAGGAAATAAATTATCAATGACGAATTACGAATTATGGTAGTCATCATGTGGGTTTAAGGTCATCTCCGTAATTCTTAATTTGAATGTAACTATGAAAAAATACATACTCTCAACTAGCTTATTGCTTACTGCCTACTGCCAACTGGCACATGCGCAATTTGCACCTCAAGTAAGTATGCCTGGAACTACTGCCATTCACAAGGATAGTTCTATTATACTTTCGTGGGCGCCAAATTGTAGTGTGAATCGAGGGTGGAAGGATATTGTTGATCAATTTTTAGGTTATGTAAGTAGCGGAGATGAATCGAAAGGAACTGCTAAGGCTGATGGTGAAATAGTGAGTTTGGGTGATGGGGGAGAGGCAATCTACTTTTTTGAAAATCCTATTGTAAATGGAAGTGGTTATGATTTTGCCATTTTTGAAAATGGGTTTCCCGACCCAACAGATTCTAGTAAAGCATATCTTGAACTTGCTCAGGTTGAAGTAAGTAATAATGGTATTCAGTATTTTCCTTTTCCATCTACTTGCTATAATGATACTAGCTTACAAATTGCCGGTGTAGGTGATTATATGGATGCATCTAAAATTAATAATTTGGCCGGGAAGTATATTCAAAATTATGGTACTCCTTTCGACCTAGATGAATTGTCGATGATATTAAGTTTGGATGTTAATAATATCCGCTTCATTAAAGTAAAGGATGTAATTGGTACGTTGAATAATAATGTTTGCACACGCGATATGAATCAGCATAAAATTAATGATCCCTATCCAACACCCTATGCAACCGGTGGATTTGATTTAGATGCATTGGCTATTTTACATCAAAAGTATCCGGTTGGCATTTTTACCACACCTTACAAAACTTCAGTACACATTTATCCGAATCCAAGTAGTGGTATCTATTATTTTGATTCTAATGAAAGCATCGTTGATATTTGTGTTCATTCGTGGCAAGGGAAAATTTTAGATACCTATTCCGCGTTGAATGGATCCATCGATTTATCAATGTATACAGCTGGAAATTATCTTCTAGGTATAAAGTTTGGTTCAGGTGAAACTAAATACATTATGATATCTAAGTTATGAAAAACATTTCTACCATTATTTTCATGGCTGTAATTTTGGGGTTAGCATCTTGCGTAAAAGATAAACCCAATCCCGATAATACGCTTATCCCAAATTCAACACATAAAGGCATATTGATTTGTAATGAAGGTTTATATGGAAATAATAATGGCGAGATTTCATTTCTAGATCAAGAGAATGGAAAGATGTACAACCAATTGTATAAACTAGCCAATGGGAAATCATTAGGCGATGTAGTACAAAGTATTTCCCTCATCAATGGGGTCTATTATATTGCGGTAAATGCATCGCATAAAATTGTAGTGCTAGATCCCTTTTCATTTAAAATCAATACCCTAATTATGGGTTGTTCTTCACCACGATACATTAAGCAAGTAAGCAATCATAAAGCATATATATCTTCATTATATCATCCCTCTATTTATGTTTTGAATTTGCTAACTCATCAAATCGAGAAAAGTATACCTGTAAATTATACCAATACCGAGAATATGATTGTACAAGGAAATTACTGCTATGTTACCAACTGGGATACCGCTTCACCTTATGTTTATAAAATAAATATTGTGAACGATAGTCTCGAAAAACGAATTGATTTAGGTTGTAGAGCATCACATAGTATGGTTGCTGATAAGGATGGTAAGCTTTGGGTTCTTTCAGGCAACAAGTATAAAGGGAAGTCATCATTTATTACATGCTATGATGTACAGAATGATTTAATCATCAAGCAATTTGAATTCAATAATCAATTTGATCCCATGCGATTAATCACCAATAAAAATAAGGATACATTATTTTTTATCAGTGTAAATTATAATGGCTATTCAGATGCAAATGGTGTGTATAAAATGGGTATTCATCAAACTTCATTACCAAGTCAGCCATTTATTCAAGCCCAAACGAATTCGTATTTTTGGGCTTTAGGTATTGATGAAAATGCCAATCACATTTTCGTGTCAGACCCCAAAGGATTTACACAACAAAGTACGGTATTAGAGTATACATTAAATGGAAACTTGGTGCAGCAATTTCAAGCGGGAATAGGCGTTAATCAATTTTTATTTAAGCCATGATTGGTAAGCCGTTTGCAGTAGTTGTTTGCTTTTGTATAAGTATTTTTTTGAATGGTAAAGTTTTGTTTGCGCAAGCGTTGAAAAAGGATAGCATAAGAACTATTCAAATTATCGATAAAAGAAAAAGCGGAGCTCAGCCGGCAACACAAACACTCGATAGTAATTTATTACTTGTTTATAATGCAAATTCTTTAAACCAAATGCTGCAATGGCATAGTAATGTGTTTGTAAAAAATTATGGTGTAGGCAATGTAAGTACCATTAGTATACGGGGCAGTTCGGCTGCCCAAACGCAAGTGAATTGGCATGGAGTAAATATTAATAATGCCATGACCGGATTATCAGATTTTAGTGCGATGCCCGTTGCGTTTTTTAATAAGATTGAAATTGCTTATGGTAATACACAACCTACTAATTCGGTAAGTGGTTCTATCAATTTAGAAAATGAAAAACCATCATTTCTAAAACAAAAAAAAATGAATAGCATGCTGGCTTATGAAAGTTTACAGAATATAGTTGCAAATACAAGTTTTCTTTTTGCTAACAAGAAGTTCAGCAATACACTGAAATTAAATTTCAATCATGACCAAAACAGATATTCATTTTACAATGAAGATCAAAATGCAAAGGATACTTTACAGCACGCACAAACAAAATCGCTTCATCTTTCAAATGATTTATATTATAAGGTCAATGTAAATAATATACTCTCGTTTCATCTTTGGACATTTCAACGTGAACGTCAAATTCCGGCAGCAAGTTTTGAAACAAATAGTGTGAAACATGAAGAAAATACAGTATTGCGAACTTTAATTACATGGGAGAAAACTAATTTCTATCGTTGGAATTTACTTAGCACGATAGGGGTTATTACAGAAAATTATACGTATACCGATTCGGCCATTCAACTTGTAAACAATGCTAGTGTGTTGCAAATTCCGTTGAGTATAAAAGCTAATTACTCACCAAAGCCCAATCATTATTTGAGCATTGAAGCTACAGCATCTAAAGCCGATATGCTATCGCAAAGCGAAGCCAACATGTATACCGGTGGTTTGCAAGCCTCTTATCGAATCGATAATGTTTTTAAATCGCTGAGTATTAAAGCGGGTTTGAAAAAAGAACTGAATTCGATTTTCACTTTGCCGTATGCCTATCATCTTTTTACACAGTACAAATTATTTCGTGGTTTGGATTTGTATGCTTCATGGTCGACCAATTATCGTATGCCAACCTTGAATGATTTGTATTTTATTCCTGGAGGAAATAAAAATTTGAAACCCGAACATAGTAAAAATTTCGAATCAGGCATTCAATATAATAAACAAAATGGCAAGCTCCATTTTCATCACGACCTCGCCTATTTTAATCGAAGCGTAAAGAATTGGATTTTGTGGTATGGTTCAAGCATTTTTACGCCACATAATATTCAAGAAGTGCATAGCAGAGGAGTAGAATATATGATGGACTTTGCCTATCATTTATTTTCCACAAAATCTAAAAATGAAAATAGTAAGGAACCTCTTCTGATGGAGATTCAACAAAAACAACCCTTTTCAAAAGTTTCTCGTCACGCTGCAATAATAGGTGGAATTTTATATGCTTATACATTATCTACTACCGTAAATTCAGTAATTCCAAACGATTATTCCATCAACAAACAAATTCCATATGTGCCTAGGTATCAACTAAAAATGCATATTGGACTAAAAACAAATTTGGGTGAGTTCACTTACTTTCATACGTATACCGGATATCGTTTTATTACCACCGATGAAACACAATATCTTACTCCTTATCAAACAGGCAATCTGATGCTCACCCATAAATTTCAGTTCAAGACTTATCGATGTATGATATCAGGTAAATGCTTAAATTTATTTAATACAAATTATCAAAGTATCACTGGACGATATATGCCACAACGTAATTGGAGTGTAGCAATGAATTTCGAATTTTAATTTTTTTGAATTTTTATGGTGGTTTTGTAAAGCCCTCAGACGAGGCATGCGAATTTTTCAATCCCGATGGCTATCGGGAGCGTTGACTTTCGTCAATAAAGAGATTGAAAAATTCGTATAACGACGTATTAGGGCTTTATTGAATCACCTTTATTTTTTGGTTATCAGCGAACTGCAAATAGTAAGCCAATTGGCGATGGCACCGTGCAAGTGCCTGCATGTATGAAGCATAGATTTTTTTCAAACACTACAATCCAAATCACTAATTCGGCTTACCCTCACATCTGATTCATGACAACTAATATCTAATCGCATCTGCGACCCTTGATTCCCGAACCTCGATTCCTCAGTCACCCTCACTTCCGTTAAACACCATTCTAGCAACATACTTACCAATAATATCAAACTCAATATTCACTAGCGAATAATCAACTATATTTTTAAAATTGGTATGTTCAAAAGTATACGGAATAATGGCCACCTCAAAGGAAGTGTTACTAATATTGAAACAGGTTAAACTAACGCCATTCACAGCTATGGATCCTTTTTCAACAATTAAATGCGAATACTCATCATTAATACTAAAAGTAAAATTCCAATTACCGCCTAAATTTTTTCGATTTATACAACTGGCTTTAGTATCAATATGTCCTTGTACAATATGTCCATCCATTCGTCCATTCAGTTGTGTACATCGTTCGATATTTACTTCATCGCCAATAGCCCATAAACCAATATTCGTTTTAGTAATGGTTTCGATTACAGCACAAACCGTATGTATATCTTTTTCAACTTGTATCACGGTTAAACAAATACCATTGTGTGCAACCGATTGATCGATTTTTAATTCATTACTTAATGAACTTTGAATTTTTACGTACAAATTCCCATTTTCAAATTCAAGCGATTTTACAACACCTGTTGTTTCTATAATTCCCGTAAACATGCCTATTGTTTAATGGCTGTGCCACTATGTACTAAAATAGAAGTATCAGAATGTACTTCATATGATAATCGAAGATGCAAACTATCCCATAAATCAGTTTTACTGCCACCTCCCATAATGGTATCTGTGCCCGTGCAAAATAATTGTCCATTGCCGGCTACACTATCTAAACTAAAATGATAGTAGCGATTTGCTCTTGCATATAAAGTTAATCCGGTACAAAAACCGGTAATTTGTAAACGGGTAGTGTCTATTTGGTTGAAAGTCACATAAAACGAATCTTGATCGAGTAATAATCCGGTGGTATTATAAATGGAATCGCGATAAAAATAAGTACCGGTATAAATTTGCGCCGGAAACACACAAACCGAATCGTCTGGAACTCCCGGAAAATTCCAGTTATAGTTAATGGCTGATGGAATATTGCAGTATTTATTGACTATTCTGGGGTCGGTAAATGGCGCCGGATCTTTGTAACCCTCGCATGCCATCAAAAAAAGTAACGGAATTAGCAGAAATCTAAACCTCATAGGCAACAAATGTAGCCATGTTTTGCGAAAATTCTTCTGTGAAATAAATTTGTAATCTAAAAAACTTGCATTACTTTCGCACTCCAAAATAAGTAAAACCAATATATGTTAATTATTGATTCAAAAGATTGCGAAAACATCGACAAAGCACTTAAGAAGTACAAAAAGAAGTTTGAAAAATCTCAAACCTTAAAGCAATTAAGAAGCCGCCAGTCATTTACTAAGCCGTCTATCGAACGACGAACTGAAATAAAAAAGGCTGTTTATAAGCAAGAAATCGTTGCCGGTTTACGAGAACCATCACGATAAATTGTATATTTACCCATATCGCAGAAATATGAATCATATTTCAAACTTTATTGGGTACATAACAACTGAAAAAAGATACTCCATACATACTGTTCAAGCTTACCAAAGTGATCTTGAACAGTTTTTTTTATTTGTCAAATCTCAATACGAATTAGAGCAACCTATCGATATAAAGCATACGCATATTCGTAGTTGGCTTGCAACACTCAAAAACGAGAACCTGGGATCCGGCTCTATCAATCGTAAAATTTCTAGTCTAAAGTCGTTTTTTAAGTATTTGCAAAAACAGCAAGTCATAACGATTTCACCAACCGGTAAAATTATCTCTCCCAAAAAGCCAAAGCGGCTTCCTTCTTTTGTCAATGAAAAGAATATGCAAAACCTTTTGCATGAAATTACATTTACTGAGGGGTTTGCCGGAAAAACGGAACGTCTGATAATTGATATTTTGTATCAATGCGGTTTGCGACGAGCCGAATTATGCGGACTTCATCTTGTAGATATCGACTTTTATAATAACAGTTTGAAGGTACTTGGTAAGGGTAATAAAGAACGTATTATTCCCATCGGCAAAGACCTTTCAAATTCAATACACGACTATATCAATGAACGAAGTTTAATAGACGGTATAGCACATTCACAATTATTGATAAATGCAAAAGGGAAACCGGTGGGGCCAAAGTTTGTTTACAATGTGGTTCATAAATATTTAGGTGAAAGTACTACACTCGAAAAAAGAAGTCCGCATGTATTACGACATACTTTTGCAACTCATCTATTAAATAAAGGAGCCGACTTGAATGCGGTTAAAGAATTATTAGGGCATGCCAATTTAAGTGCTACCCAAATTTATACGCATAATACCATCGATACTTTAAAAGAGATTTATAAAAAAGCTCATCCCAAAGCGTGATTATATTTGCAGTCATTTTTCTTCAAGTACAATTTTGTTACAACAAGAAAATACTTCACGGTCTGCTGCCATGCAGGCCCTCTCGATAGAGGATTAAGGGGGGGGCTGAATCAAGTATTTGTCTTGCAAAAATCTATTCCTACCTTCAGTTTATAATAAATATATCATGCTATCCATTTGGGAAAAGAATTGGTTCACAAACTACGATCATATCATTATCGGAAGCGGAATTGTTGGCTTAACTACTGCGTATTATTTGCAACAAAAATTTCCGCATCATCGAATATTAATTCTAGAACGTGGTGTAATGCCAACAGGTGCAAGTACCAAAAATGCTGGGTTTGCTTGCATGGGTTCGCCAAGTGAATTACTCGCTGATTTGCAATCGCATAGTGAGGAAGAAGTACTATCCTTATTTCTATTACGTAAACACGGACTAGAGCGACTCAGAAATTTATTAGGCGACCAAGCTATCGATTATCAAACTCATGGAAGCTATGAATTATTAATGGAAGAAGATTTGGATGTCGTTGAGAAATTGAATTACCTAAATCAATTGCTCGAAAAAGAATTGAACATGCAAGCCTTTGCATTGGCAAATCATAAAATCAATGATTTTCAATTGAATCAATCTCAAGTCAAAACACTCATTGAAAACACTTGCGAAGGTCAAATTGATACCGGTAAGATGATGATGAATTTAATTCAAATGGTTTCAAAATTAGGTATCGAAATAAAAACCGGTTGCGAAGTCATTTCATTTCAAGAATCTGCTAACGAAGTTGAAGTAGTTTGCAAGTCGGGTAGTGGTAATGAACCACTTATTTTTAAAGCGCAAAAGGTAATCCTCTGCAATAATGCTTTTGCAGCACAGTTAATGCCCGAGTTGGATGTTGTTCCAGGGCGCGGACAAGTTTTGATCACCAAGCCTATTAAAAATTTAGCATTCAAAGGCATCTTTCATTTTCATCAAGGCTACTATTATTTTCGAGAGTATCAAGGTTGTGTTTTATTTGGTGGAGGACGAAATTTGGATTTTAAAACCGAGCAAACAACGCAATTCGAATTGAACGCAAGTATCCAAGAGGCCCTAATTGAAAAACTTAGAGATACTATTTTACCCAATCATGTATTTGAAATAGATTTACAATGGGCTGGCATCATGGCTTTTGGTAGCACTAAAAAACCAATTGTAAAACAGTATAGTCGCCGCATATATATAGGTGTTCGTATGGGGGGGATGGGAATTGCCATTGGATCGGAAATGGGTTTTCAATTAGCGAATTTAATCGTAGAGAATTAGTATTTATTTTTTGCCCCCGTTTAAGTTTATAGCCAGCCTCAAGTTTGTCGTCGGGGACCCTTTCAGCGATTCTCATTACCTCAAATTTTCTTCGAACCATGCATCCAAAAAAAAACACCCACATATTTTGTGAGTGTTTTTTTGTAGCGAGGATGGGAATTGAACCCATCACCTCAGGGTTATGAATCCTGCGCTCTAACCACCTGAGCTACCTCGCCTTCATATCTATTTGAAATTCTGTGGTATTAGAATTCCTAAAAGGTGCGCAAAGGTAATTAAATTTAGATTTTTACCAATTACTCGTGATGATATTTTTCATTCTTTAAAATACTGAATGCCCTATACAGTTGTTCAGTAAATAATAAACGTACCAATTGATGTGGAAAGGTAAATTTTGATAAACCTAAAAGTAAGACAGCCTTTTTCTTTAATGTTTCATCGATGCCATAACTTCCCCCAATTAAAAAAATGATTCGTTGTGGTGAAAGGTTCATAAAATGATTCATTTTTTCTGCAAATTCAAGTGAGGTAAAGGATTTACCTTTTTCGTCAAGCACTATCAATAGGTCACGATCCAAAAGTTTCTCTACAACTAAACTCGCTTCTTTTTCTAGTAATTGAATTTTAGGTAAACTCTTTGATATCTTCCCATTGTCTATACTGATTATTTGAAAAGGTAAGTATCGATTAATTCTTTTTGTATATTCTTCAATTCCTGCATCAACCAATTTTGTATTTTCCTTACCTAATGTCCATAATTGAATATTCATTCATCTTTTTTTTGGTAAGACAAAAGTATCTTTTATCTTCGCGCTTCCAAAATTAAGTATTGATGTTTATTCTCAATACTCAACAATGGCTGCGTAGCTCAACTGAATAGAGTACCTCACTACGGATGAGGGGGTTTTAGGTTTGAATCCTAACGCGGTCACTTTTATATGCTAAAAAGCCCTGATAACAAGCGTTTCAGGGCTTTTTAAATGTTGTACCTTTAAGGTTAGTATGCTTTACGACTGCTTTCGAATTACTGATTCAAATAAATACTTCACTTTCTGTGAACTTTTGTATATTTGTGACAGAAATGAAAATTCATCTAATAAAAGAAAAGACTATCAGGAATTATATTCGAGAAAATGCCGGGAGTAGGATTTCTTTTGAAGAGTGGCTTTCAAAAATAAAATTGGCAGATTGGAATATTCCTGGTGATTTCAAAAATACGTTCCCTACTTCTGACTTATTAGGCAAGGGATCTTCTCGGGTAGTTTTTGATATTGCAGGTAACAGTTTCAGGATGATTTGTAAATATGGTTTTGGAGAAGTTGAATTGCATTTATTTGTTTGCTGGATTGGCACTCATGCGGAATATGATAAATTATCTAAGGAAGAAAAACAATACACAATAAACGTTTTTTAAATTGTAGGATATGGAAGAATTAAAATATAAAGTAATCACATCTGATAAGCAATATGACAATTATTGCAATTTATTAGAAGGATTGGTATTTACATCGAAAAAAACTAAAGCAATTAAGGACGAAATATCCTTGTTGACCTTACTGATTGAAAAATATGATGAGGAGCATAATACATTTGAAATGGTGGACCCAATTGTGTTATTGCGCTCTTTAATGAAAGACCACAAAATGAAAGCCGTTGACCTGGCAGCCCTTCTTCATGTAAGTGAAGGACTGGTTTCGGATATGCTCAATTATAAAAAGGGACTTTCTAAGGAGACTATACGAATTCTTTCCGAACGGTTTAAACTCAATCAGGAAGCTTTTAACAGACCATATGAATTAAAAGTACCGGTTGACCCGAAGTACAGGAATGCACGAATGATGAACACAAGAAAAAAATTAGCTTCGGTTTAAAGTCAACGCAAACTTCTGTTGCATTTCAAAGAAAGAAAGTCTTGCTACCATTGGCGATAAATATAAAACTCATCGGTGGATAATATATGACCTATAGCTTTGCCTAGCTTGAATATGCAAAATTATTTCAGTTCAAAACAGGGGCTATATATTTATAATCGTAATACGGCTCTTTTGTTGTACCCTTAAAAATGAAAGCCTTTCTACCATTGACGATAAACGGAAAATGTGTGACCTAACGCGGTCACAAAAAATCAGAGCGAGAAACAAAGCGAGAGCTAGGTTTTGAACTCTGATTTTTTTTTTCTGTTCCGAGAGGAACGATTCGGGGTTCATTCCCCTTCTTCTCAAAATTTCAGCGTATAAATATTTAGTATTTTCGTTGCATGAAAAAGCACAATGAATTAAAATTATTTGAAGATAAAAAAGTCAGAACACTTTGGGATGATGATCAAGAGAAATGGTATTTTTCCATTGTGGATGTGATTAGTATTTTGACTGAAAGCCCGAATCCACAAGTGTATTGGCGAGTTCTAAAGAAGAGGTTGAAGGATGAAGGAAATGAAACCGTTACAAATTGTAACGGTTTGAAGATGCAAGCACCAGATGGCAAAATGCGATTCACAGATGTGGCCGATACCGAACAACTTTTCAGACTCATTCAATCCATTCCATCGCCAAAGGCAGAACCTTTCAAGCTATGGTTGGCTCAAGTAGCGGCAGAACGTTTAGATGAAATGCAGGATCCTGAATTAACCATTGACCGTGCTTTGGAACAATATCTGCAATTAGGCTACTCTGAGAGCTGGATTAATCAACGCCTCAAAAGTATTGAAATACGAAAAGAGCTGACAGATGAATGGAAGAAGCGAGGATTGAACGAAGGGATTCAATTTGCAACACTGACTGATATTATCACCAAAGCATGGGCAGACCGATCTACAAAAGAATATAAAATCCTTAAAGGATTGAAGAAGGAAAACCTGAGGGACAATATGACCAATACGGAATTAATTTTAAACATGCTTGCGGAAGCTTCCACAAAAGATATTTCACAGGCTGTCAAACCAAAGTCATTTGCACAAAGCAAAAAAGTAGCACATCAAGGAGGAAATGTCGCTAAGGTAGCACGGTTAGAGCTAGAAGCAAAGACAGGAAAAAAAGTGGTGACTGCTTTAAATGCGAAATTGGTGCTACCACAAAAGCAAATTAAAAAAACAACGATAAAGTCTAAAAGCAAGAAGAAATAGGTAAAATCATAAAATAAATTATACAACTAATATATGGGTTGATTGATTACTTAAAATTGGATTACCCCCAAAATGGCATTTTGAACTCGGCTCTTTTGTTGTGCCATAAAAAATGCAAGCTTGTCTACCATTGACTATAAAACGAATATGTCTGACCTAACGCGGTCACTACATAATCAGTGTGAGAATGAGTGGAGAGCAATGCTTGAAACGCAATTTTCACACTGATTTTTTTATAATGATATGGGATGCATTTTAACTTTCGCTGATGACAACTTCCAAACGAGAAAACCCTTTTGTTGCTATAGTTTACAATTAAGGTTCGACAAACAGCAATCAATCGAGGGTTCAGCAAACCCCGAACCCCGAACCCCGAACTACGAATATTCCTTATCAACTTCATGCTTACTATGTGTATCCGTAAGTTTTTGCTGTACTTCATGGGCCACCGGAGCATACGAATCGAAATGCATGTTAAATCTTGCTCGACCTTGAGTTAAACTTCGTAATGAAGATGAATATTGATGCATATTGGAAAGCGGAACTTTCGCAAGTATTTTCTGAAAATGTCCTTCAGTATCCATGCCTTCAACGATTGCCATTCTGCTTTGTAAATCGCCCATTACCGCACCTACTTGATCGTCAGGACAAAGCACTTCTACCTCGTAAATAGGTTCAAGTAGTTTTGGGTCTGCATGGGTGAATGCATCTCTGAAAGCCTGTAATCCTGCAATTTTAAAGGCTATATCATTACTGTCAACAGGATGCATCTTGCCATCATATACACTCACTCGCACATCACGAACATAACTTCCAGTAAGCGGACCGTTATGCATTTTTTCCATTACGCCTTTCAATATGGATGGTAAAAAACGAGCATCGATGGCGCCCCCAACAATACAATTTAAGAATACCAATTTTCCACCCCATTCTAAATCAATTTCCTCTCGACCTCTCACATTCAATCCATGAGGATCTTGTATATCTGCATGCCATGGCTCTACACGCATGGTCACCTCTGCAAATTGACCTGCACCACCACTTTGTTTTTTGTGTCTGAAAATTGAATCTGAAGATTTTTGGATGGTTTCACGATAAGGTATTTTTGGTTTATCAAAAGCCACATCTAATTTATGGATATGTTGAATTTTCCATTGGATGGCTTGAAGGTGAAGTTCACCTTGACAATGCAATAAGGTTTGTTTTAATTCCGTTGAAACTTCAAAATGAACCGTTGCGTCTTCCTCCTTCAAGGTATGCAAAGCTTGTGACAATTTTTCTTCATCGCCCTTGTTTAAGGATGATATGGCGAGCGTAACATTTGGATGTGGAAACTGAATCGGCTCTAATTCAATATTTGCCCCTTTTTCGTGTAGGGTATTATTTACATGTGTTGATTTTAGTTTTATGGTTGCGCCTATATCACCTGCTGATAATTCATTCACCAGCATGCGATTATGTCCTTCAAGCAATAAGAGTTGATTCAGTTTTTCGGTAACGCCCGTATTTTCGTTCACTAGTTCGGTGCCGCTTTTTACAATTCCACTATATACTTTAAACAAACTCAGTTCGCCAATATGCGGTTCGATAATTGTTTTAAAAATAAAGATACATGCAGGACCTTTTTCATCGCATGGCAATTCTTTTCCGTTAATGGTTTTTTGTGGCGGCATTTCATTTGCCGAAGGACATACAACATCAATAAAGCTCATTAATCTGCCTGCGCCCATATTTTTTGCTGCCGAAACACAGAAAAGGGGAAAAATATCATGCTTAATCATCGAGGTATGCATACCTGATTTCATTTCTTCTTCTGTTAGTTCACCTTGTTCAAAATATTTTTCCATCAAACCTTCATCGTTCGCAGCAATTGTTTCAATCAATTCTTTATGTAAGGCATCTGCTTTCGCTTTTTCGGTTTCAGGGATCGGACATTTCTCTGGCTTGCCACCATCTTTTCCGTACCTAAACATCACCATATTTAAAACATCGATGATGCTATTAAAATCGGGGCCGGTTTGAACCGGATATTGCACTGCCACTACATTGGCACCGAAATGCGATTTGGCTTCTTGTAAAGTCCTATCAAAATCGGCAGTTTCATGATCGAGTTGATTGACCACAAAAAAGGTAGGTGTTTTATAGGCATCGGTGTATTCCCAAATTAAATCGGTACCAACTTCAACGCCTGCCGTAGCATTTAAAATCATTACACCGGTATCTGCTACCCGAAGTGCGCTGATCAGTTCTCCCGAAAAATCATCATATCCCGGTGTATCCAGAATATTAATTTTATATCCTTTCCAAGGAATATGCAGCAAGGATGTAAAGACTGAACTCTGGCGTTCGTTTTCGAGTTCATGATAATCACTTACTGTATTATTGTTTTGAATACTTCCGCGTCGGTTGGTAATGCCTGCCTCAAACAACATACTTTCGGCTAAGGTTGT
Source organism: Bacteroidota bacterium (assembly GCA_016706595.1). GTDB lineage: Bacteria > Bacteroidota > Bacteroidia > Chitinophagales > Chitinophagaceae > OLB11. Next base: position 410,775 of record JADJJH010000001.1, read on the forward strand.
TTTTCCGCATCCGGCATGTCCAAGCAAGGCAATATTTTTTACATGGTTTGAATCGTAAGTTGCCATGATAGGTATATTTAAAGATTTGTATAATTTATTATGCCACTGAGTTTACATGCAATACAAATTATGGTTTCGAAATGAATGCATGAAATTCTTCGTCTAGCGTTTTGCAGTCACCTAGTAATAAATCTAAATCGTCTTTAATTCGGTGATGTTCAACACGAGGTCCCAATTCAGGATGTTGTTTAGCCTCACGTAAATGGTATTTAATTTTGTGAGAAAGATCGTGAACATTAATCAATTGAATATGAAATTGATTATGAAAATGTTCGATGCCCATCATGACATCATGATCGGTTTTGCCAGGTGCAAATTGATATAATTCATTTTTCATCACATGAATGCGTGCGGTACAGGCATCTAATTCATCATGCCATTGTTGACACTCTTGTAGAAGGGTTTGGTGTTTTTCGGGTGTATACATGGTAAAATATTTTTAAGTTAATTTTCAATATAAAGGTAAGCATATTTGTTTCTGCTTGTATATCCCTACATTTTTTTTACAGAAAACCTAGAATTCGAAAATTTATGTATAGGGTATTCTCCCACTTAGCGTAAATACATTAGCTGTGTCAATTACAAGCCAATCCAAACGCTAAAAAATTTCAATTTTCTTTCTCTCTCAAAAACACGACATTTGCACACCTTGTAAAAAGCAAGGAATAGTAAGTATGCATTATGCCAGTATAGAAAATATTTCCAAATCGTTTGGAGTAAGAAATTTGTTTTCGAATATCACCTTCCATATTTCAGAAGGCGATAAAATTGCTTTAATAGCCAGAAATGGTTTTGGAAAATCGACCTTATTAAATATACTGGCTCAAAAGGAAACGGCAGATTCAGGTAATGTGTGGATTCATAAAGATATTCAATTGGTGATGCTGCATCAAGAGCATGAGTTTAATGATGAGATCTCGGTGCGTGATAATATTCTTTCGATGAATCATCCGGTGGTGAAAGTGGTGAAAGCCTATGAAGAGTATCTTGAAAGTGGCTTAGATGATGAAAATCAACTTACGTCATTGTTGAGTGATATGGATCAATATGATGCATGGAATGTAGATAGTGAATTACATCAAATATTATCGAAATTAAAACTAACCGATGTTCATCAAAAAGTTGCTACTTTAAGCGGTGGGCAACGCAAAAGAGTAGCACTTGCCCAAGCCTTAATTGAAACACAATTGTATGATGGAAAGTGTTTGTTGATTATGGATGAACCTACCAATCACTTAGATGTTGAAATGATTGAATGGCTCGAGAACCAACTGAGTGCGCAAAAAATTACTTTATTGATGGTAACTCACGATCGTTATTTTTTGGATGAAGTGTGTAATGAAATTCTTGAACTTGAAGATGAAAAGGTATACACCCATAAAGGTAATTATGCTTACTTTTTAGAACAGAAGGCGCATCGCATCGAAGTCAATCAAAGTGAGCTATTGAAGGATAAAAATATTTATCGTAAAGAACTTGAATGGATGCGAAAGCAACCTAAAGCAAGAACCACAAAATCAAAATCGCGACAAGATGCATTTGTTGAAGTTGAAGAACGTGCGAAGTTTAAAGCCATAGATTTAAGCGTTCAATTGCAGGTAAAAATGACCCGTCTTGGCGGTAAGATTTTAGAAATGAAAAAAGTTTATAAATCCTTTGGAGATAAAAAAATTCTCAATGGGTTTGATTATACTTTTAAGCGAGGAGAACGTATTGGCATTGTTGGGAAAAATGGGGTAGGGAAGAGTACCTTTTTAGATATTGCCATGCATCGAACCGAACCTGATAGCGGAAAAATCAATCATGGCGATACCGTCGTGTTTGGTCATTTTTCGCAAGATGGATTACAATACAAAGAAGATAAGCGTGTGATTGAATTTGTAAAAGATCATGCCGAATATTTTATGATGGCCGATGGAACTAAACTCGGTGCATCGAAATTCTTAGAGCGATTTGCTTTTTCATCAGAACAACAATATACCTATTTAAGTAAGCTTAGCGGCGGAGAAAAAAGACGATTGCAATTGTTGAGTATCTTGTTTAAGAACCCAAATTTTTTAGTTTTAGATGAACCTACCAATGACTTAGATTTACAAACCTTGCAAATTTTAGAAGAGTTTTTGCAGGATTATCAAGGTTGTATTTTATTGGTAAGTCATGACCGATATTTTATGGATAAATTGGTAGATCATCTTTTTGTATTTGAAGGCGATGGTGTAGTTACCGATTTTCCTGGCAACTATACACAATATCGAATTGCTGAAATCGAAAAGAAATCGCAACCCGAAGTACAACAAGTGGTGATTGAAAAAGAGAAGCCTATTGTGGTGGCTTCAACCAAAAGCAATCAAGTAAAATTGAGTTATAAAGAGCAGCGGGAATTTGAAAATATTGAAAATGAAATTACAACACTACAAGGCGAAAAAGCTATTCTTGAAATGAAAATGAGTAATGCAGGATTAAGCTTCGAAGAGCTGGCTATTGCGTCAAAACGTATCGGCGAAATTATTGCTGAAATTGAAAGTAAAGAATTTCGTTGGTTAGAATTGAGCGAAAGGGCTTAGTTAAATTTTCACCATATAGGTCGATTAGGTTGAGCAATATATTTTACGGGCATCTCTTAAAAGCCCTCTGGCGAGGCTCTCGAATTTTTCATTTCCTATAGCTACCGGAACCGTTTATTACCGTAAATAAAGGTTTGTAAAATTCGAATAACGATACATCAGCTGATTTTAGAGATGCCTTTAAAACAAAAACCCAGTTTCATCATCTGACATGCAGAGAGAGGATTTACTGGGTATCGCATGGCAAATATAAAGTATTCTTTTAGATTTACAATTCTATGCAACTTGAAAACTTAGAGCGCCTACTTTCAGCGAAAAGGCTTGATACATATTACAGACTTTTTAATGGAGAGAAAAATGATGCTATTGAATATTATCAATTAAATATTAAAATTTCTGAGGCATTGTATCCACTATTAGCAAATTTGGAAATTGTATTGAGAAATTCAATTCATCAATCTTTTACAAAACGATTCGGAACAGAAAATTGGTTTGAAACACTTGAATATCAAGATTTAATTGATCAAATTAAGATTGCAAATTCTAAAATTATTAAAAACAGACAAGTGCCAAATTGTGACAAAATAGTTGCTGAGTTAACTTTTGGTTTTTGGACTTCATTATTTAACAAGCAATATGCAAGACTTCTTTGGCGCCCATTAATGTTTTCATTTAAAGAATTGGACGATAAAAATAAGCATAGAGATAAAATTGCCTACAGTCTTAATCAAGTAAGGAAATTTAGAAATAGAGTTTTTCATTACGAACCAATTTGCAATGATTTATCAGCTTTGAAAATTAATTACAATAATATGATTGACGTGTTGAATTGGTTAGACAAAGATTTAGTTACTTGGACTTTGAGCAATCAAGATTTTGATTATCTTTATAACAAAGCCATTGAATTAAGGAAAATATAAGCGCCACTAAAGCTGTTTAAATACTCCAATCATTACTTAAATTTCGTCATCTTCACTTGCAATTCCATCTTCTTTTTTTCCACCCAAAGCAAACTTAATAATCACAGGTAGGGTTGTAACTAAGATAATGAGGATTACAATAATTTCGATACGATCTTTTATCCATGGAAATTGTTTGCCTAATAAATGTCCGGTTAACATCATCGAAAAAACCCAAGCAAACGAACCTACAATATTGTATAGAGTAAATTTCTTATAATCCATTTTCACAACTCCGGCAACTATGGGTACAAAGGTTCTAATAATTGGTATAAAACGGGCAGCAATAATCGTTAATGCACCATTCTTTTCGTAAAACTTTTGTGCAGAATGCAGATGTCTTTGTTTGAAAAAGAAAGAGTCTTTACGTTGATAAATATACGGACCTGATTTTTTACCGAACCAATAGCCTACAAAATTCCCAAGCACACCGGCAATGGCAATCATGGTCATGATGATTACATAAGGCACATCAAAAAATTCATGTGCAAGATCTTCAATAAATAAACCGGCTACAAAGAGTAATGAATCACCGGGTAAAAAAAATCCCACAAATAATCCGGTCTCAGCAAATACTACAAAAAGTATCATGTATAAACCTCCCATTTCGATATACCACTTTGGGCTTAACAAAGTATCTTTAATGGTATGCAGTAATTCAGTCATATTAATTTTTAATGTCGGCAAATATAGCCAAAAACCAACGCGTTCTTTAAATTAATTATTGAGCACTTTTTACAAAAATCGGTGCGAGGAACGAGTACTAGATTTTTCAATTCCGATGCGACCATGTTAGCAATCGGGAGGTGAATACTTTGAAGCTTTGCTGGGCGTTGATACTTGGCATTTAACGCACTCCCATGTATTTATGTATTTGCAATGAGAGTTTCCACTTCGGATTTTCTTGTATGAATTCTGTAATCAATGGCAGCATTTCTTTTTCTTTACTCCATTCGGGTTGTAAAAATAATAAGCATTGCGGTCTTACTTTTTCGACATGCTGCAAGGCCCATTCTAAATCACTTTTATGAAAGACCACTACTTTTAGTTCATCAGCTTTTTTTAATGCTGCCTCTACAGGCGCTTTAAATTTTTTGGGCGATAAGCATACCCAATCCCATGTACCACTAAGCGCATACGCACCACTTGTTTCAAGATGAGTTTTATAGCCATGTTTTTGTAAAATTTCACAAAGTGATGTGCAATCATACATCATGGGTTCGCCGCCGGTAATAATTACAATTTCTGCTTTCGATTTTTGTACTTCATCAAGCAAGTTTTCGATACTCACTAATGGGTGCTGATTGGCATCCCAACTTTCTTTCACATCGCACCAAACACAACCCACATTGCAACCTGCTAATCGAATAAAAAAGGCAGCATGTCCTTGATAAAAACCTTCACCCTGTATCGAGTAAAAGGTTTCCATTATGGGTAAATTTTGTGCAATTGAATTCACGATTTATTACATTGATTTTGATAGGCCAATAAAGTATTTTTCATCAATCCGCAAATGGTCATTAAACCAACGCCACCCGGAACCGGTGTAATATAACTTGCCTTTTCTGAAACCGCTGTAAAATCAACATCACCTGTTAATTTATATCCACTTTTTGTTTCCGTACTGGTAATTCTATTAATGCCAACATCAATAATAATTGCACCCGGTTTTACCATATCGGCAGTTACAAAGTTTGCTTTGCCAATTGCTGCCACAACCATATCGGCTTGCAAACAGATTTCTTTTAAGTTTTTAGTTTTAGAATGACAGATAGTTACGGTACAATTTCCGGGTTCTGCGTTTCTACTTAATAATAAACTCATGGGGGTGCCTACAATATTACTTCTTCCAATAACTACGGCATGCATGCCCGAAGTTTTAATTCCATAATGTTGCAACATCAATAGTATGCCATAGGGTGTAGCCGGAATGAAGGTAGGTAAGCCCAACATCATTTTACCTTGATTACTTGGATGAAAACCATCTACATCCTTTGCAGGAGAAATAGTTTCAATTACCTTGTTTTCGCTAATATGTTTTGGTAAGGGAAGCTGTACTAAAATGCCATCAATATCCTTATCGGCATTGCATGCAATTATTTTTTCAAGCAGAATTTTTTCTTCGATATCGGCCTCGTATCTTACCAAAGTGGATTCAAATCCTATTTCGCCACAGGTCTTCACTTTAGAGGCAACATACGCCTGACTAGCCGGGTCATCACCTACTAAAATGGCTACTAAATGCGGCGCTCTTTTTCCGGCTAATTTATATTGATCAACTTCTTTTTTTATCTCTTCTTTGATATGTTGAGAAACGACTTTGCCATTTAAAATTTCCATGGGCGCAAATATAGGAAAGGAGAATGTTTTCTTATGATAATTTGTTATGTCGGGGTTTGGGGTTCGAGGTTCGTAGTTCGGTATTGCGAACTCCGAACCCCGAGCTCCAATTAATCTATTTCTCCAACGCAATTTTCAATACTTCTTTCATCTCATTCACATAATGAAACTTTAAACCTTTGATATAATTCAATTCAATTTCTTTCACATCTTTTTGATTCTGTTCGCATAAAATGATATCCTTCATGCCGGCACGTTTGGCGGCAAGAATTTTTTCTTTAATGCCACCAACAGGAAGTACTTGTCCGCGCAAAGTAATTTCGCCGGTCATGGCAATATGGGGTTTTACTTTTCGCCCGGTAATAGCACTTACTAAGGAGGTCATCATGGTAATACCTGCACTAGGTCCATCTTTTGGAACAGCACCTTCAGGTACATGAATATGAAATGCATGATTCTCAAAAAAGCTTTCTTCAATTTTTAAAAGTGCGGTGTGCGATTGAATATAAGTGAGTGCAGTACTTGCACTTTCTTTCATTACATTACCTAAGTTCCCGGTAAGGGTTAAGCCGCCTTTGCCTTTTGTAATGCTGGTTTCGATAAACAAAATTTCACCGCCAACATAGGTCCATGCTAAGCCAACAGCAACCCCTGCCGGATTTGATTTATTGTATAGGTCGTTTGTATATTTGGGTTTACCTAATACTTCTTCAACCAAGGTTTCGTCAATAATAAAGGAAGTATTTTTTTCATCGAGGGCAGCTTTCATCGCCAACTTACGCATGATGGATGCCAATTGACGTTCGAGTTCACGTACACCACTTTCGCGTGTATAGGCAGTTACTAAATGACTCATCACCGGGTTATTCATTTTAATCGTAAAATCTTTTAAGCCATGGGCTTCTTTTTGTTTAGGAAGCAGATGACGTTTTGCGATTTCAATTTTTTCTTCAACCGCATAACCACTCAGGTCAATAATTTCTAAACGGTCGCGAAGGGCAGGTTGAATATCACTTAAACTATTTGCTGTGGCAATAAATAGTACTTTCGATAAATCGTACTCTAATTCGAGGTAATTATCGTAAAAAGAATTGTTTTGTTCAGGGTCTAATATTTCTAACAAAGCACTACTTGGATCACCACGATGATCGCGACCGATTTTATCAATTTCATCTAATATAAAAACAGGATTGCTTGATTTTACTTTACGCAGTGATTGAAGAATTCTGCCTGGCATAGCGCCAATATAAGTTTTACGATGACCCCGTAATTCACTTTCGTCATGCAAGCCACCTAAACTAAAACGTACATACTTTCTGCCAATGGCATTGGCGATAGATTTACCCAAAGATGTTTTACCAATTCCGGGAGGACCGATGAAACAAAGGATAGGCGATTTCATATCCCCTTTTAATTTTAAAACTGCTAGATATTCGAGAATACGATCTTTGATTTTATCCATACCGTAATGATCGGCATCTAGTACTTTTCGTGCGCGTTTGATATCATAAATATCTTGGGTACATTCATCCCAAGGTAGGTCGAGTAATAAATCAAGATGATTATAAACGGTAGAGTAGTCGGGTGTTGAAGGATGCATACGTTCGAGTTTTTCTATCCCTTTTGTAAACATTTCTTTAGCGGCTTCGCTCCATTTTTTTCCTTCGGCTCGTTTTTGTAAATCTTTTAATTCACGATCGTTTGATTCGCCACCTAATTCATCTTTGATGGCTTTCATTTGTTGATTTAAAAAATAGTCGCGTTGTTGTTTATCGAGTTCACCTCGCGTTTTATCGGTGATTTTATTTTTGAGTTCAACATGTTGTAATTCTACTTGTAGCAAACGCAATAAATTCTCGGTACGTTTTCTAAAATCATGTTCTTCCAATAAGGCTTGTTTATCTTTTATATCACAATTTAAATTCGAGGCGATGAAGTGATTTAAGAAAGAAATATTTTCGATATTTTTCAATACAATGCTCGCTTCGGGAGGCACATTATTTGATTTGCGCATAATTTGTTCGGCCATATCACGCACACCCGAAACCAAGGCCGAAAACTCATTATCTGTTTCAGGAATGGTATCTTCGAGGTAACTCACTTTAGCTTTAAAAAAAGGTTCCGATTGTATCCACTCATCAATTTGAAATCGCAATCTTCCGCGCATAAAAACGGTGATGCTATCATCGGGCATTTTTATTTGTTTGATAATTTGGGCTACAGTTCCGATGCTATGTATACCCTTAAAATCAGGGTCTTCGCTTTTGGCATCTATTTGCGAAATCACGCCGATATGTTTTCCATTTTTTTCAGCTTCTTGTAAGGCTTTGATTGATTTTTCACGCGATACGGTAATTGGGATTACCACATTAGGGTAAAGCACCATATTTCGTAAAGGAAGTATAATTAAATCGGCGGGTAATAATTTTTTTTCGTCGTCGCTCATCTCATCTTCGGTAAGCGGCACTATTGGCATGATATCTAATTCATCTTCATTATTTCCGAAAAATTGTCTGTTCTGTTGCATAAGTATCTATCGTTTTTGTCAGTATTAATTCAATTGGCTATGATTTATTAAAATTGTTAGCCTTTTATCAAGGGGTATGCCAAAGACGGGGGGCGAGATTCGGAGTTCGGGAGCTAAACATGAAATTCTAAATTATAAATTCGAAATACGAAGTTTAGATTTTTTATATAGCAGTAACAATTCAAACTGATATAACGCTAATTTATTTTTCCTTAAACAATCCCAACTATTATTTTACATACTTTTATTTAGGATACGCTTCTTCGATTTTCAATTGTATGATTTAGTGCTTCTGCTCGAACCCCGAACTTCGAACCATTTTCCCCCTTAATAATTTGTGCAAAACCCATCTCTTTTCGTATTAGGATATTAACATTTCTACTTTTGTTTTAAGGATTAATTGGCTAAAAAAATGATAAAAACGCTTGCTAATGTAAAATTATTACGAACAATTTACTCATTAAAAAAAATCTTGTATGCGTTGGTATTTCTATGTTGTAGCCTATGCATTAAAAATAAACATAATACATTCTTTTCAAAGCGTTAAAAAAAATGGAATGAATATTATAAAAAAGAAATAATTAACTCTATATTTGTCGTTAATCTTCAGCAAAATATGTATAATTCTGTAATGTCTACTTTTTCAATTTATAAATAAATAGATGGTACAGAATAATTTAATTAACACGATGATTATGAATAGACACGTTACGTTGAGTACCTTATTGACCATGAAAAAGAATTCGATTTGCCATGTTAAAGTGGGTCATCGTAACTCAGTTTTTTTGTTATTTGTTGTAAGTTTTACGTGTTTACTTTTTATTTCTACTCCAGGTTTTTCGCAAAAATCTAAATTAGGTATTGCTACTGTTCCTCCTGAATGGAACAATAAAACCTTTTGCGATAATGGAAATGGTTTTGATCCATCGCCAATTACGGCGCCGGGTTTTAGTTATGTTGGGTCTGTAGCTAACGATCCAAAATATAATTATGCTTGGGAACAAAAAGCGGGTGATGGTAATTGGGAAGAGGTTAGTTCTGGAAAACAAAAAGTGGTGATTCCCGCTTTCAATCCTTCGCTTATTAAAAATAAAAATAAGCAAGGTGAAATGGAAAAGTTTCAATGGCGATTAAAAGTTACTGATGTGGCTAACGGAAATCAAACCGTTACTAGCGAAGTGTATTCTTTACAACTTGCTGCAAAGTTAAACTTTACTTATACAACCACTGCTGATGCACAAGGTGCAAATGCAGTAGAGGTTTTGCCAAGTGGAGGTATTGGTACTAAAAGATATACATGGTCATCGGCTGATGCAGCAATTCCTTTTCCTGCCGATCGTATGCATAATAAAAATCAAGAGGGTTTACAAGCTGGCGTATATAAATTAACGATTACCGATGAAGGTTGTAAACCAATTTCTCAAACGATTACTATTATTAAAAAATAACTTAAACTAAAATCTTGAAAACAAAACAGAAATCAAAACAGAAAACACAAAAGGAAAATTTAGAAACAAACAAACAAACAAAAAAAAATAATCTATTCACTTTAAAACAAAATCTATTATGAGAAAAATCATTACGATTTCGATCCAGGCAGAAAGTAGGCTACTCTCTGTCTGTAGACATTTGTCTAAAGCCGGCATGTTGGCCTTTCTGGTCACCTTGCTCACAATCGGCTTTAGTAGCAATGTAAACGCACAGGCATGTGGTATGACTGTGTCGAGTTCACCACCAAGTTGGAACGGAACCGAAGAATGTACAGCTTTTGACCCAAGTACTATTGGTGGGCCAAGCTTTAACTATTCGGGTACCTGCACTACACCGGCATTTTATAACTATCAATGGCAACGAAGTGAAAACTTTGGACCATGGACTAATGTATTAACCGGTACAAGTGTGCTGGTTGTACCTGGTTATAATCCTGGTGTAGAATCTAATCCAACCGCCGGTGCGCCATTAAAATTAGTTTTATGGCGCTTATTGGTACAAGATATTACCAATGGCGTAAACGTACAAACCAGCAACTTTGCGGTTTATATTGCGAGTCCTCTTTTAGCTACTGGTCCTTCTACTATAACTACTCCTGGTTGTCAAGATCAGGCAACTGTTGATGGATTATATAGTACTTGGGAATCTGCATTCTCATTCACAGGTGGTTTATCTATTGCCACTGCTACCGATTTAACTGGTTTCAACGCTCCGGCAGTTTGCCCGGGTGGTGGAAATACTACTATTACTTATACTGCAACCGATGGTTGTACTTCTTCTTCTTTCGGACCAAGATCTTTTACTGTTCCTGCAAATGCCGGACCTGTTTTAGGTTCATGTGCAGTTACACGTAATATAGACGGTTGTTCAACCGGTGATATTACAGGACCTTCTTATTCTACAACTTCTGCAGCTTCATCTGAAGCCGAATTTGAAAACGCTACCAACCTAGGTAGTATTTCTGATAATTGTGCAATTACATCTGTTACATATATAGATGTATTAGGAGGAACACCATGTAATAAAGTAATTACTCGTACATGGACACTTACTGATGCTTGCGGAGTTAGCGTAAACTGTAATCAAACGATTAATGTAAATGCACCGGCCGTGAATTTAACTGTAGGTTATTGCCTGGCGTTCAAGTGGCTTCTTGTCCTACACTTTCAATTGCTCAGGGAGCATTAGATAATTTAGTAAACTCTGCTTCTTTCACTGGTGGATGCAATGCTACTTTACATGTTTCGGGTGATGTATTACCATCATTATGTGGAACTGATAATATCATTACAGTTGAATTTAAAGTAACTAGCGATTGCGAAGCCGATGTTATTATAAATCGTACTTTTGAAATCTTAGATCCAACTGCACGAACTTTTACATGCCCTACTAGTTCAAATGAGCCTGCTTGCCAAACACAAGCGGCTATTGATTTGGCATATGATAATTGGGTATCTTCATTTACAACTGCTGATGTTACTGGTGGTTGTAATACGGTTGTAACCAATAATGCGCCAAGCGCAGCACCTAGTGCTTGTGGCGGTTCACAAACAGTAATATGGACCGTACATGATGATTGTAATGCAAATGCAACGTGTTCTGCAACATTTACAGTTGCACCTAATACAGCACCTACCGCTACTGGCAGTATCGCAACTTCAAATGTTAGTGGATGTGATGCTTTAGCAGCACCTGCTGCGGTAACTGATTTAGCTGGTTTAACTGGTTTAGGTTTAACTATTGGTGACGATTGTCCTACTACGGAATTAGTTGTTAGTCATAACGATGTTCCTAGTGGATCTTGCCCTTTAGTTATTACAAGAACTTATACCTTAACTGATGCTTGTGGTGCAATTGCAACAGCAGTTCATACTATTAATATTATACACACAGAAGTTCCGGTTGTTCCGGCTGATGTTAATAGTACTGTTCAATGTTTAGCTGATGCTACTGCACCAACTGCACCAATTGTGCTTGATCAATGTGGTAATGCAATTTCACCTGTAGGTCCTTCATTGGCTACTTGGAATGTTCAAAACTTTTCAAATGCGATTCTTACAGGACCTACAGCGGCACCAAATACTTGGTATACCGATCGTTATGCTCCTGCAGGATTTGTTGCTCCATTCGTTATGGGTGGCGATAATGTATTAAAAGTGTCTATTAACGCTGCTGATGGATCAAGTACTCGTCCTCCTGCTTACTGGTTCATTTTTATAATACACAAGGTCGTAAACTTGATTTAGGTACAACAACTACTTTAATCGAAGCAAAATTATATATTCCTTCTGATTGGGCAACTTCAGGCAAGCGTATGGCTGGTTTCTGGGGGAACTGCTTATGATGCACTTAATGCAATTTCAGGATACCCAATCTTAGAATTTACAAGTGATGGTGGTAACCCACGTTTCAGAGCATATCAAACCGGAACTGGTTTATGGGAAGATTTAGGCTTGCCTTCAGGCTTTACCTATGATAGTTGGGTTACTTTAAAAATCAGACTATTACCAAATGGTTCATTCTTATATTCAGTTGATGATATCGATCATTTAGATGTATCAGGAATTCCTGATGCTTCTGTGAGAATTCAAAATGTAATTTTACAAGGTCATAACTACGATCCAATTATCGGAAGTGATTGATGGAGTCCTCTTAATTTCTAACCCTGGTGTTACTTATGATATCTTCTGGAATGATTTCAAATATAATAATACATATGCTGCACCAACATGTGAAGGTTCAGTAATTTATACTTACGATTATACTGATTGTGCTGGTTTAACTAATAGTTGGACACGTTCTTATGATATTGATTTAACTACAGCTCCTGCAGAAGTTGGTGGTCCGGTAAGTACTTCAAGCACTGTAAATTGCTCTGCATTGGCAGTAGTTCCAACTTTACCTGTAATTCAAGATGCTTGCGGTAATGTATTAACAGGTACACTTGTACCTCCTTCAATGGTTGCTTGTGAAGGCAATATTGTTTACACATATAACTATACAGATTGCGCTGGTAATCCATTTACTTGGACATACACTTATACAGTTGATCAAACAGTAGCTCCAGTAGTTTCTGCACTTCCTGGTTCTTCAACTCATGAGTGTTTGAATACAACATTTGTCCCAACTCCTCCAACAGGTATTGTTGATGAATGTGGTAATGCTATTACTCCGGTTTTAGTTTCTGCAACTAATAATTATACAACTTTATACAATCAAAACTTTTCATCTCCAATTACCTTAGCGCCAACAGAAGCTGCAGGTGTTTGGTATACCGATCGTTATGCACCTAATGGTTTTGCATCTCAATTTGCTTTCGGTGGCGATGATCGTTTATTACAGTCAATTAATGTAGCCGATGCGGCAGCAAATCGCCCAGGCGGTTTCAGTAGTGCATTTTACAATACGCAAGGACGCGCATTTAACTTAACTGATGGAACAACTTACTCTGAAATTAAAATGTTTGTGCCTTCTGCTTGGGCAACAAGTAACAAGCGTATGGCTGGTTTCTGGGGTGTAGCTGTAAATGGTAGCAATACCGTTACAGGTTATCCAATTGTAGAATTCACCAGTGATGTTTCTAATCCACGTTTCCGTGCTTATGATAATGGAACTTGGGTAGATTTAGGTTTACCTACAGGCTTTACTTATGATAGCTGGGTAACTTGTAAAATGGAATTATTGTCTGATGGACAATTTGCATTCTCTGCAGGAGATAAGCATTATGTATCTACTACATTTGGTCCTACTTCTGTGAAAATTAAGAGCAACATCTTACAAGGTCATAACTACGATGCAGCTCTAGGAAGCATTGATGGTGGACCAGGTGTTACTTACGACATCATGTGGGATGATTTCAATCATCAAGTATGTGAAGGAACTAAAACATATAATTATGCTTATACTTCATGTGCAGGTTTATCTACTCCATGGTCTTATACTTATACAATTGATCATACAATAGCACCATCTGAATTCGGTGGTCCGGTTACAGCTTCTGCAACATACCAATGTGCTTCAAGCGCAGCCGCTCCGGTAACTTTACCAGTGGTTAAAGATGTTTGTGGTTTAACCTTAACACCAACATCAGGTTCTCCAACTATTGCTAATAATATGGTAGGTTGCGAAGGAACTATCGATTACACATACCATTATATTGATTGTTCAGGTTTAACTTTCGATTGGACTTACTCAAATATAATCGATCGTACTACTTCACCTGCTGAAGTAGGTGGACCTGTATCAACATCAAGTTCAGTGCAATGTTCAGCTGATGCAACGCCTACATTTAGTTTACCTAATATGGTAGATGCTTGTGGTGTTACATTAACCCCAGGTACTGCTACACAAGGTGGTACTTTCAACGGATGTTCTGGTACAATAACTTATACAATACCATACACTGATTGTGCTAATTTAACTACCAATTTTGTGTATACATATAACGTAAATGATAATATAGCTCCGGTTATTTCAACTTGTGCTGCAACTCGTAATGTTACTGGTTGTAATACATCAGTAATTACTGGTCCTGCTTATTCAACTACAACTGCTTCTTCTTCAGTAGCAGAATTTACAACTGGTGATAACAATGGTTCAGTATCTGATAACTGCGGTATCGCAACTGTTGAATATATCGACGTTGCAGCTGGAACTTGTCCAACAGTGGTAACACGTACTTGGACTATCACTGATGCTTGTGGTAATACCGCAGCATGCGATCAAACTATTAATGTAAACGATCCTGCAATTGTAATTAGCTGTCCATCTAACTCAATTCAAGCAGCTTGTCAAACACAAGCAGCTATTGATGTTGCTTATGCAGCTTGGTTAGCTACAGTGAATGCAGCTACTGCAACAGGTGGTTGTGGAACAATTACAGTTACTAACAATGCGCCTACCTTAGCACCTCCAGCTTGTGGCGATACGATTATTGCAACAATCACTGCAACAACTGCTTGTGGAAGTACTACATGTGAATCAAGATTTGAAATTCCAGGTGTTAATCCTGTAGTTTTAAATTGTGCACCGGCAGCTAGCGAAGCAGCTTGTCAAACACAAACTGCTATTGATGCGGCTTTCACAGCTTGGTTAGCTTCAACAACTACAACAGGTGGTTGTAATGCTTTATTAAATATTATTTCTGGTCCTGCTTCTGCGCCATCTGCTTGCGGAGGTTCAACTTCAGTAACTTGGAGAGTGACTAGCTCATGTGAGCCACCTAAAGATTGTACTTCTACTTTTACAGTAGCAAATGCACCAACAGGCTTCACATTAACTTGCGCAAATCAATCAGCTCCGGCTGCTGCTTGTCAAACACAAACAGCTATCAATGACGATTTCGCATTATGGTTAGCTTCTACAACAACTAGCAATGGTTGTAATGTAGTACTTACAACAAATCCTTCAGCTCCTGCAGCACCAAATGCTTGCGGTGGTTCAACTACTGTAACATGGACTGCAACAAGTTCATGCCATGCAACGCAAACATGTACAGCAACGTATAGTGTTGAAATGGATACGCCTCCTACATTTACAGCTTGTCCTTCAACTTCAATTTCTTTAGGATGTAATCCTGCTGCAATTACTGAAGCTCAAGCAATTGCTTCTGCAGGTGCTACAACAGATAACTGCACAGCGCCTTTAACTGTGGCTGCTTCAGGTGGTTCTGTAAGTAGTAATGGTTGTGGTAGATCTCAAACATGGACTGTAACAGCTACAGATCAATGTAATAATACTGCAACATGTTCAGTTACTTATACATGGACAGAAGACTTAACTGCACCAGTTATTGCTAGTGTCCCTACAGGCGGTCCCTTAGGTTTGCAACTTACCAACATGTGATGCTGGTGTAACTGCCAGAATGTGGTTCAGTAGCCGTAACATGTACACCAGGTACAGTAGTGGTAAATGGTTGTAACAATTCTCAGGATTTTGTTTATACAGCAACAGATGCATGTAGCGGATTAACTTCTACATCAACTTCAACTTATACATGGCAAGTAGTAACTGCACCGGTATTAGCTGGTGTACCTACAGGCGGTGCATTAGGATGTAACCCAACTTTACCAACATGTTCAACAGGTGTAACTGCTTCTAACGAATGTGGTTCAGTAGCCGTAACATGTACACCAGGTACAGTAGTGGTAAATGGTTGTAGTAATTCTCAAGGTTTTGTTTATGCAACAGATGCAGAATTAACTGCATCAACTTCACTTTACATGGCAAGTAATAACTGCAAAGGTAGCTGGTACCTACAAGCGGTGCATTAGGATGTAACCATTTGACCGACATGTTCAACAGGTGTAACTGCTTCTAACAAATGTGGATCAGTAGCCGTAACATGTACACCAGGTACAGTAGTGGTAAATGGTTGTAACAATTCTCAGGATTTTTTTTATACAGGACAGATGCGTAGCGGATTAACTCCATCAACTTCAACATACTGGCAAGTAGTAACTGCACCGGTATTAGCTGGTGTACCTACAGGCGGTGCATTAGGATGTAACCCAACTTTACCAACATGTTCAACAGGTGTAACTGCTTCAAACGAATGTGGTTCAGTAGCTGTAACATGTACACCAGGTACAGTAGTGGTAAATGGTTGTAACAATTCTCAGGATTTTGTTTATACAGCAACAGATGCATGTAGCGGATTAACTTCTACATCAACTTCAACTTATACATGGCAAGTAGTAACTGCACCGGTATTAGCTGGTGTACCTACTGGTGGTGCATTAGGATGTAACCCAACTTTACCAACATGTGATGCTGGTGTAACTGCTTCAAACGAATGTGGTTCAGTAGCTGTAACATGTACTCCAGGTATGGTTTCAGTAAATGGTTGTAACAATTCTCAGGATTTTGTTTATACAGCAACAGATGCATGTAGCGGATTAACTTCTACATCAGCTTCAACTTACACATGGACAGAAGTAGTAACTGCACCATTATTGCTGGTGTACCAACTGAGGAGGTCTTTGGGCTGCAACCCAACTTTACCACATGTGATGCAGGTGTAACTGCTTCAAACGAATGTGGTTCAGTAGCTATAACATGTACCCGAATACAGGGATGTGGCATGGTTGTAACAATTCTCAGGATTTTGTTTATACAGCAACAGATGCATGTAGCGGATTAACTTCTACATCAACTTCAACTTATACATGGCAAGTAGTAACTGCACCGGTATTAGCTGGTGTACCTACAGGCGGACCTTTAGGTTGCAACCTTTACCAACATGTTCAAAAGGTGTACCTTGCTTCTAACGAATGTGGTTCAGTAGCTGTAACATGTACACCAGGTACAGTAGTGGTAAATGGTTGCTAACAATTCTCAGGATTTTGTTTATACGCAACAGATGCATGTAGCAGATTATGTGCAACCCATCAACTTCAACTTATACATGGACAGAAGACTAACTGCACCGGTAATTGCTAGTGTACCTACTAGTGGTCCTTTAGGATGTAACCCAACTTTACCAACATGTGATGCTGGTGATAACTGCTGAAACGCTATCGTTCAGTAGCTACAACATCAGGACTCCAAGTTTCAGTAAATGGTTTTAACAATTCTCAGGATGTTATTTATCACAGATGCATGTAGCGGATTAGCTACAACGTCAACATCAACTTATACATGGACAGAAGACTTAACTGCACCGGTTATTGCTACAACAGCAACAAGTGGTCCTTTAGGTTGCAATCCAACAGTAGTTGCTCCATCATTCACAGGAAATGATAACTGCGAAGGTGCTATCACCCCAGTAGTTACAACATCACACCATTCAAATAGTGGTAAATGGTTTTAACAATTCTCATGGATTTGGATTTATCCAACAGATGCATGTGGTTAACTACCCCACAACTTAAGCACACTTATACATGGACAGAAGACTTAACTGCACCAGTTATTGCTACAACAGCAACAAGTGGTCCTTTAGGTTGCAATCCAACAGTAGTTGCTCCATCATTCACAGGAAATGATAACTGCGAAGGTGCTATCACCCCAGTAGCTGCAACATGTACACCTACAATAGTGGTAATGGTTTTACACAATCTCATGGGATGCAAATTATACAGATGTATGTGGTAACCCAGCTACAACTGTAAGCATCACTTATACATGGACAGAAGACTTAACTGCACCGGTTATTGCTACAACAGCAACAAGTGGTCCTTTAGGTTGCAATCCAACAGTTTACCAACATTCAATGGAAATGATAACTGCTTCTAACGAATGTGATTCCAGTAGTTACAACACTCAGGTCCTTCATTGCAACTGGTTGTGGTCGTTCTCAAACTTCGGTTGCAAATTATACAGATGCTTGTAGCGGATTGTCTTCTACTGCAACAACAACTTATACTTGGACTTCTGACTTAACTGGTCCTATAGGTTCAGCACCTACAGGCTTACCGGTTACTAACGCTTGCATCGTAAATGCCTTAACTTCAGTGCCTGCATTTGATGCAGCATTAGTTGAAGCTAATTATTCAGATGCTTGTGGTTCAGTAACTGCTTCATTAACAAATACTACTTTAGCTGGTTTACCATGTAACTGGACAGTAACTTACGATTACGTAGTTACAGATCCATGTGGTAATACAACAACAGGTAGCTATGTTCATAGCGGTGCCGATTTAACAGGTCCTACATTTAGTGCATTACCTGCACCAACTGCTATTTCTTGTCCTGCGGTTCCTATCTTCCCAACTCCATCAATCACAGATGCATGCGGTACTGCCGTTATGTTATCACCGGTTGATTATTATACAACAGGTGCTTGCGCTGGAACTTACACAGTAACACGTGTATGGAGTGCAACCGATGATTGTGGTAATATTTCTACTACCTCTCAACAAATTAGTGTAGTAGATAATACAGCACCAACGATCTCGGCTTTACCTCCAACTTCAACAATTGGTTGCCCGGCTACACCTTCATTCGCAACACCAACAGTTAGTGATTTATGTGATGCAAATCCTTCATTAACTTTTAGCGATGCATCTACACCTGCTTGCTTTAGCTCATACAGCGTAACACGTACATGGTTAGCAACTGATGCTTGTGGTAACACAGCAACGGCTACCCAAACTATTAACGTTGTTGATATGACAGGTCCGGTATTTGATCCAATTCCTGGAGTAAGTACTATTACTTGTCCTGCTACACCTTCATTTATTACACCAAATGCAATTGATGCATGCGGAAGTACAGTAACCATCACGAATACTGATGCAGTAACGCCAGGTTCATGTGCAGGTTCTTACAGCGTAACTCGTACATGGGTTGCTATGGATGATTGTGGTAACTCTACAACAGCTAGTCAAACCATTAACGTACAAGATGTAACTGGTCCGGTATTCGGTCCTATCCCTGCACCTACTTATGTTAATTGTCCTGCAGGTCCTGTATTTATTACAGCAACTGCAACAGACGGATGTGGTAGTGGTGCTGTGATTACTTCATATGCTGATGCAATTACTCCGGGTGGATGTGCTGGTACATTTACAGCAACACGTACATGGATTGCAACAGATGCTTGTGGTAATACAACAACTGCTTCTCAAACTATCATCGTACAAGATATCACTGGTCCGGCCATTACACAATGTGCTGTAACACGTAATATCCCAGGTATCGATAACTCAGCTATCACAGGTCCTTCTTATAGTGCAACAAGTACTGCTTCATCGTATGCAGAATTTGCAAATGCAACGAACCAAGGTGCTGCTAGCGAAGAATGTACTTCAATTGTATCAGTATCTTATGCTGATGCAGTAGTTACAACTTGTCCTCGAGTGATTAATCGTACTTGGACTTTAACTGACGGTTGTGGTAACTCAAGCAATTGCGTTCAAACAATCAATGTAATTTATAGTACACCTCCTACAAGTTTCTCTGCAACAGCATGTGATTCTTATACATGGGCTGCGAATGGTAATACTTCGTATACCACAACAGGAAGCTATGCACATACATTTGTAAATGCTGCAGGTTGTGATAGCGTTGTAACATTGAATTTGACAGTGAATTATAGTTCTACATCATCTACAACAGCAACTGCTTGTGATTCATACACTTGGGCTGACAATGGTGCAACATATACTGCTACTGGTACGTATACGCATACATCAATGAATATGTCTGGTTGTGTAAATACAGCTACTTTGAATTTGACAGTGAACTACAGTTCATCATCATCAGAATCAGCTACAGCATGTAATTCATACACATGGGCTGCTAATGGTGCAACTTATACACAAGGTGGTACTTATACCGCAACATCAACAAATGTTAATGGTTGCGTACATACAACTACCTTGAATTTAACCGTGAATTATAGTTCTACATCATCTACAACTGCAACTGCTTGTGATACTTATACATGGTCTGACAATGGTGCAACGTATACTGCTACTGGTACGTATACTTATACATCAATGAATATGTCAGGTTGTGTAAATACAGCTACATTGAATTTGACAGTGAATTATAGTTCTACGTCATCTACAACAGCAACTGCATGTGATGCATACATTTGGGCTGACAATGGTGCAACGTATACTGCTACTGGTACGTATACTTATACATCAATGAATATGTCTGGTTGTGTAAATACAGCTACATTGAATTTGACAGTGAATTATAGTTCTTCATCATCAGTATCTGCAACAGCTTGTGATTCATATACATGGGCTGCTAATGGTGCAACGTATACACAAAGTGGTTCTTATACAGCTACTTCGTTAAATACTGCTGGTTGTGTTCATACAACCACGTTGAATTTGACAGTGAACTACAGTTCTACATCATCTACTACAGCAACTGCATGTGATTCATACATTTGGGCTGACAATGGTGCAACGTATACTGCTACTGGTACGTATACTTATACATCAATGAATATGTCAGGTTGTGTAAATACAGCTACATTGAATTTGACAGTGAATTATAGTTCTACGTCATCTACAACAGCAACAGCTTGTGATTCATACACTTGGTCTGATAATGGTGCAACGTATACTACTTCAGGTACGTATACTTATACATCAATGAATATGTCAGGTTGTGTAAATACAGCTACATTGAATTTGACAGTGAACTACAGTTCATCAAATACAACAACTACCACTGCATGTGATACTTACACATGGGCTGTAAATGGTTTAACCTATACAGCAAATGCAAACGTGGTTGTTACCTCATTAAATTCATTTGGTTGTACACATACAGAAACGTTGAATTTAACAGTGAATTACAGTACATCTAGTTCTGAAACAGCTACCGCTGCTTTAAGCTATACATGGCCTGTGAATGGTGCTACTTATACACTTGGTGGAACCTATACTGCTACAACAACTAACTTAGCTGGATGTCCTCATGTAACTACCCTTAACCTTACAATTACCGGTGTAACTATTACTACAAAAGTATTGTTAGACGGTCCGTATGTAGGTGGTGGATTAATGCATGATAGCTTACGTTCATATGTTGGATTGATTCCTTCAACAGAACCATATTCAAGTGCACCATATAACAAAGCAACCATCGGTGATGCTGCTGGCGAAACTACTACACCTGCTGTATTAGCGGTAACTGGTAACAACGCGATTGTTGACTGGATATTCCTTGAATTACGTAATACCACCGCACCTTTTGCAGTAGTAGCCACCAAGCGTGCGTTATTACAACGTGATGGTGATGTAGTAGATGTTGATGGTTTATCTCCTGTTACTTTCAGTACTGTACTTCCTGGTAACTATCGTGTATCTGTGAAACACAGAAACCACTTAGGTGTTATGACTAATTTAGATCAGGCATTAACCTTAGGCGGTTCAACAGTTGACTTCACTACAGCACCACTTTATGTTAAACCTGCTTTACCTGCATTAGTGAATACTCCTGCAAAAGTATCTGGTGGTTTACAAATCTTGTGGTCTGGTGATGCTAGAAACGACAGAAACTCTAAGTACAACGGTTTCCAAAATGATAAGGAGTTTATCTTAATTGCTTTAGGTTCAGGTGGTGCTAACAGTACATTAAGTCCGGTATATCGTAGAGAAGACGTTAATATGGATAGCAAAATCCGTTACAATGGTCTTGACAATGATAGAAACGTGATTTTAGGTACAGTGGGTGCTGGAACACCTAATGCGATTTATAATCAACATACTCCAGACTAATCGTTAATTAATTATTCATTCATAAAATTTAATATAAAATACAATGAAAAAAATAATGCTAACGACATTGACGCTGATGGGCACTTTAAGTGCCTTCAGCCAATGTCCGAACACAACCGGGAACTATGAGTATAGTATCAGTAATGATGCTAAGAATATCACCATCAAAGCACGTAACACAACCGGAACGATTCGTTCTAGTTATGTGAACCCTGCCATCAATGGTAATTTCGTAGGTCTTGTATTTGGTATCAAATGGTCGGCAAAAAGTGATGTGGTATTATATACCAATAGCTCAGTAGCGCCTTTCGATATCATTCCATCAGGCGGCATTCTTCAAAAAGAGAACTTTAGTTTTCAATCTTATGGCGACGAGGCAAAAACATTGCCGATGTTGTCGAAAGAGTTTATGAATGGCGACTGGCACGTAATTGCTACAATACCTTATACAGGTACATTAGCAAACGGCGACAAGTTTGAATTAACCGAATGTGGTTTTGATGAAACAACCAATCCTTACTTTGCCCAAATGGATAAGTTAGGTAACTATGGTCAGTTTGCACCAAACTTAGTTCGTAGTACTTCAGACGGCGCAAACTTAGCTGCAGCAAATGCAGTGATTGTTTATCCTAATCCAACCCTTGGCGATTTATATGTTGATGTAAGTTCATCAACGGTAACTCGTGCTACTTTTAAAGTAATGGATATGACCGGTAAAACGGTTAAGACTATCCAATCTGATTTAGTAGAAGGATTGAATAAGATTACAGTAAACGTTGCTGAATTAGCGAATGGTATGTATATGTTGAAAGTAGTTGATGGCAAGGCCTTGAACTATGCTCAAACATTCAATAAGCAATAAATTAATAATGAGGTGGGGCTGTCGAAAGATAGCCTCACCGCATTATTTATTTACTTGCATTATAAATCATTGGTATAAATTGCTATATTACAGCCTGATAAGTGTAATATACTTGAAATTGTGAACAGGAAACAAACTAAATCAATTCACACACAAAGGGAAAGTTGAATTAAGGTTTATAGAATGCTTATCATTTAAAAAAAACAAAAACACCTAACCAAAGAATAACCTTCATTTGATTATTATTCAAATAAAAAAAATAGTATAATGAAACATAGATACAACCTTTCTTCATTACAAACAATTCAGTCTGTTTCGCGAAGTCTTTTCGCAAGGTGTACACAACACCTTCCCATGCTGATTGTATTATTGGCACTTAGTTTATTCAGTGTTCAAAATGCCCGGGGGCAGGCACCAACTGTTGATATTTTTCCAGATCAACCAGTGTCTTGTCATAATGCATCTGATGCGTCTATACTTGCATCATCAACCTTAACTGGTACAGTATTTTTTGATATTGATGGCGGTACACTATTCGCAAATTCTACAGGTGAATTTTTTGGCTTAAGTGCTGGTACACATACGGTGTGTGCAACTAATTTCACAGATACAGTGTGCAATACCATTACCTTAATAAATCCGGATCCATTAGATATTCAATTTCTTGTGGATTCAATGCCGGGTTGTTTAGGACAATTTGGTGGATTGAGTGCTATGATAAATGGAGGTACCATCTTAACATGGCCTGGTTATTTAACTTCTTGGACCAACTCAGCCAATGCCTTATTAAATCCAATTCCTTTTAACTATAATACCTTTGTTCAAGGTTTACCAACCGATACCTATACCTTATTAATTGAAGATGAAAGTTCGTGTTTACATTCTGAATCTTTTTATCTTCCAGATCTTTGCCTTTTTGTTGACCAACATGTTTCTTGTTTCGGGGCAAATGATGGTTCAGTTCAAGCTTCAACTGGTGCACCTGGATCTTGGACATACAGTCGAGATGGCGGACTATTCCCAACACCATCCGGCTTATTCTTAAACTTAACACCGGGTGTTCATACGATTTGTATGACCGATGGAGTGAATACATTTTGTAACACAGTAACAATAACGCAACCAGCTCCTTTGGTTGTTACGTTAGCTGTTGATCAAACCGTTTCTTGCTTAGGAAATGATGGTGCTTTATTAGCTACTATATCAGGCGGTACCGCTATTCTTCAAAATTATCAAACTACATGGAGTGCTGGTGTAAACCCACTTACCATTTACGATACTTATGTTTCAGGTTTAGCAGTTGGAACCTATACCGTTTCTGTTGAAGATGATCAAGCTTGTATTTCAAGTGCAAGTGTAACTTTAGGATTAACCCCATCAATTGTCGTAACGGCGTCTTCTACTGCCATACTTTGTCATGGTGGAACTTCAACGGTTACTGCTTTGTCTAGTGGAGGTACCGGAGCAATCACAAATACAATTTCAGGTAATTCATGGATAGTAGGAGCAGGAACATATACCGTTACCGGAACCGATGCATTAGGTTGTACCGGAACCACTTCTATTACTATCGCAGAACCTGATGCAATCGATATTACTTTTACAATCGATTCACTTCCAGGTTGCCCTGGTAATTTAGGTGGATTGAGTGCAGTGATAAACGGTGGTACACCAATTTATCAAACTACTTGGACGAATTCTTCCAATTCAGTTTTAAATCCTGCACCAAATGATTATAATACTTTCGTAGGTGGTTTAGGTGTAGATACCTATTCTTTATTAGTAACCGATGACAATAACTGTACACACACTGAAAGCATTTCTTTGCCTGATTTGTGTTTGTTCGTCGATCAACATGTATCATGTTATGGCGCGAACGATGGTTCGGTGCAAGCATCAACATCATTAGCCGGTAGCTGGATTTATAGTCGTGATGGCGGATTATTTCCAACACCATCAGGCTTATTCTTAAACTTAACGCCTGGTGTTCATACTATCTGTATGACGGATGGTGTAAATACCTATTGCGATACAGTTCATATTCTAGAACCGGCTCCATTAGTAGTATCACTTGCTGTAGATCAAACCGTTTCATGTTTAGGAAACGATGGTGCTATCATCGCAACGATTACTGGAGGTACTGCAATTTTACAACCTTATCAAACTACCTGGAGTGCAGGTGTTACACCATTAACGATTTATGATACCTATGTAAGTGGATTAGCCGTTGGTACTTATACTGTTTCAGTTGAAGACGACCAAGCTTGTATTTCAACAGCAACGGTAACTTTAGGATTAACACCACCGGTAGTAATCACAGCCAGTGCAGCACCAGTTGCTTGTCCGGGCGGAACAACTACTGTTACAACAAACGCTACAGGCGGTACCGGAATAATCACTCCATCAATTAGTGGAGGTACATTTACGGTAGGTGCCGGAACTTATACTGTTACGGGAACCGATGCAAACGGTTGTACCGGAACTACACTCATTACAATAACTGATCCTTTTGTTTTTGACATCACATTCAATGTAGATTCATTAGCAGGATGTCCTGGCTTTATGGGCGGATTAAGTGCAGTGATTACCGGAGGAACACCAGTTTATCAAACAACATGGACTAACTCTTCAAATACAGTTTTAAATCCTGCCCCTAACGATTATGATACTTTTATCGGCGGATTATCAACAGGAACCTATGCCTTACAAATTACAGATGCAAATGGTTGTACTTATTCTGAGTCGGTTTTTGTAGCTGATTTATGTTTATTTGTTGACCAACATGTATCATGTTATGGAGCCAATGATGGTTCAGTTCAAGCGTCAACTACTTTACCAGGTAGCTGGATTTTTAGTCGTGATGGTGGATTATTTCCAACACCATCAGGCTTATTCTTAAACTTAACGCCTGGTGTTCATACTATCTGTATGACGGATGGTGTAAATACCTATTGCGATACAGTTCATATTTTAGAACCGGCTCCTTTAGTAGTAACACTTGCTGTAGATCAAACCGTTTCATGTTTAGGAAACGATGGAGCTATCATCGCAACGATTACTGGAGGTACTGCCATTTTACAACCTTATCAAACTACCTGGAGTGCAGGTGTAACCCCATTAACGATTTATGATACCTATGTAAGTGGATTAGCCGTTGGTACTTATACTGTTTCAGTTGAAGACGACCAAGCTTGTATTTCAACAGCAACGGTAACTTTAGGATTAACACCACCGGTAGTAATCACAGCTAGCGCAGCAGCAGTTGCTTGTCCGGGCGGAACAACTACCGTTACAACAAACGCTACAGGCGGTACCGGAATAATCACACCATCAATTAGTGGAGGTTCATGGATTGTAGGAGCAGGAACATATACCGTTACCGGAACCGATGCATTAGGTTGTACCGGAACTACGCTCATTACAATTACTGATCCTTTTGTTTTTGACATCACATTCAATGTAGATTCATTAGCAGGATGTCCTGGCTTTATGGGCGGATTAAGTGCAGTGATTACCGGAGGAACACCAGTTTATCAAACAACATGGACTAACTCTTCAAATACAGTTTTAAATCCTGCACCAAACGATTATGATACTTTTATCGGCGGATTATCAACCGGAACTTATGCCTTACAAATTACAGATGCAAATGGTTGTACTTATTCTGAGTCGGTTTTTGTAGCTGATTTATGTTTATTTGTTGACCAACATGTATCATGTTATGGAGCCAATGATGGTTCAGTTCAAGCGTCAACTACTTTACCAGGTAGCTGGATTTATAGTCGTGATGGTGGATTATTTCCAACACCATCAGGCTTATTCTTAAACTTAACGCCTGGTGTTCATACCATTTGTATGACCGATGGATTAAATACCTATTGCGATACGGTTCATATTTTAGAACCGGCTCCATTAGTAGTAACACTTGCTGTAGATCAAACCGTTTCATGTTTAGGAAACGATGGTGCTATTATCGCAACGATTACAGGAGGTACTGCTATTTTACAACCTTATCAAACTACTTGGAGCGCAGGTGTTACACCATTAACGATTTATGATACCTATGTAAGTGGATTAGCCGTTGGAACGTATACCGTTTCAGTAGAAGACGACCAAGCTTGTATTTCAACAGCAACGGTAACTTTAGGATTAACACCACCGGTAGTAATCACAGCCAGTGCAGCACCAGTTGCTTGTCCGGGCGGAACAACTACCATTACAACAAACGCTACAGGCGGTACCGGAACTATCACACCATCAATTAGTGGAGGTTCATGGGTTGTAGGAGCAGGAACATATACCGTTACCGGGACCGATGCATTAGGTTGTACCGGAACTACAGAAATTACGATTACTCAACCTACAGCATTTAGTATCACATTATCAATTGATTCGATACCAAGATGTGCCGGAGAGTTAGGAGGAATCAGTGCAAGTATTTCTGGCGGAACACCTGGTTATACAACTGCATGGACAAATTCTTCAAATGTTTTATTAAATCCATTACCTAATAATACAATTACTTCAATTGGTGGTTTAACTGCTGATACTTATGCATTACAAATTACAGATGCCAATGGCTGTACTTATACGCAATCTATTTTGTTACCTGATTTATGTTTGTTTGTAGATCAACATGTTTCATGTAATGGTGCAAACGATGGTTCTGTTCAAGCTACTACTTCAATTGCTGGTAGTTGGACATTTAGTCGTGATGGCGGACAATTCCCTACGCCTTCAGGTTTATTCTTAAATTTAACACCGGGCATTCATACGATTTGTATGACTGATGGATTAAATAACTATTGTGATACTGTACATATATTAGAACCAGATCCATTAGTGGTTACACTTACTGTCGATTCAACAGTTTCTTGTTTAGGAAATGATGGTGCTTTATTAGCTAATATCACAGGTGGAACAGCCATTCTTCAACCTTATCAAACAACATGGAGTGCAGGTGTTACACCATTAACAATTTATGATACTTATGTTACCGGCTTAAGTGTTGGTACATATACTGTAAGTGTTGAAGATGACCAAGCATGTATTTCTACAGCAACGGTTGTTTTAGGTTTAACAGCCCCGGTTACAGTAGTAGCTAATGCAACGCCAATCGCTTGTTTTGGAGGTAGTACGACAATCGTACCAACTACATCTGGTGGTACTGGAGCCATTGCAACAACCATTACAGGTGGTTCATGGACAGTAGTTGCAGGAACCTATACGATTACAGCTACCGATACAAAAGGATGTACCGGCACAACAGAGATTACCTTAATACAACCGCCATATTTACCTACTACCCAAACCGTAACGGTATGTGATACCTATCATTGGAATGTGAATAATACAAATTATACCACTTCTGGTATTTATACTGCTTCATTTACAAGCGTAAACGGTTGTGATAGTTCATTTGAGTTGCATTTAACTGTAAATTATAGCTCAACTTCACTATTACCGATAACAGCATGTGATAATTATACATGGCCTGAAAATGGTGGTACTTATACAACCAGTGGTATGTATGTTCATACTTCAATTAATGCAAGTGGTTGTGTTCATACAGCGACTTTAGATTTAACAGTGAACTATAGTTCTACTTCATCTAACTCGCTTACTGTATGTAATAATTATACATGGCCTCTTAATGCAGTAACCTACACAACAAGTGGAGTATATATCCACACTTATACCAATGCAAGCGGTTGTGTTCATACAGCTACTTTAAACTTAACAGTTAATTATTCAAGCAGTTCTGTTGAAACATACGTGGTTGCTAATAGCTATACTTGGTTAGCAAATGGAACGACCTATACTGCTTCTGGAACTTATTCACACACTCTCACAAATGTTTCAGGTTGCGATAGTTTATTGACTTTGAATTTAACTATCTTAAATATTTCTGTAGTTGTTGATCAACAAGTATCTTGTTCTGGAAACAGCGATGGTTCAGTTCAAGCTGCTGCCACAGGAGGAAGCGGAAACTTTACTTACGATATTGATGGAGCTAACTTATTTACCAATACTACAGGATTCTTTGGCGGTTTAGCGCCAGGTACACATACAATATGTGCCATGGAAAGTCCATCGAATGTACAAGTTTGTGGTACGATTACGATTACTACACCAAACCCAATTTCGATTACACTTACTGTAGATTCAACGGTTTCATGTTTAGGAAATGATGGTGGAATTACTGCGGTAGTTACCGGAGGTGTAACTACTATTCAACCTTACTTAACAACATGGACACCTTCAGTAACAGTTAATACTTTATATGATCTTTCAGTGACAGGATTAACACCTGGTACGTATACTTTATCTGTTGAAGATGATAATTTATGTTTTGCATCGGCAAGCATTACTGTTGGCTTAACGCAAGCCTTAGCTGTAACAGCTGCTAATACAACCATCCTTTGTAATGGAGGTACTAGTATAATCACACCAACCGTTACTGGTGGCACAGGTGCTTATTCAACATCAATTAGCGGCGGTACTTATACAGTAACTGCTGGCACTTATACCATTACTGCAATTGATGCCAAAGGTTGTACGGCAACTACAGAAATCGTCGTTACCGAACCACCATTATATAATTATTCTCAAACAGAAGATGTTTGTAATAGTTTCTTATGGACTGTAAACAATGCAACTTATACCACTTCAGGTATTTATACCGCAACGTATACAAGTATAAATGGTTGTGATAGTAATTATACCTTGAACTTAACCATTCGATATGCAAGTTCATCTGTTGAAACTTATGTGGTAGCAAACACTTATACATGGCTTGCTAACGGAACAACATATACTACCTCAGGAACTTATACTCATACCATGCTGAATGTAGCAGGATGTGATAGTAGCTTAACTTTGAATCTTACCATTTTAAATATTTCTGTTATCGTTGATCAAAATGTTTCTTGTTCAGGCAATAATGATGGTTCTGTTCAAGCGGCTGCAACTGGCGGAAGTGGAAACTTTACCTACGATATAAATGGTGCAAACTTATTTTCGAATACCACAGGATTCTTCTCAGGATTAGCACCGGGTGTATACACAGTTTGTGCTATGGAGTCTCCTTCAAATGTACAAGTATGTGGTACTGTAACCGTTACCACACCTACACCAATTAATATTGTTCTAACCGTTGATTCTACGGTTTCATGTGTAGGCAATGATGGAGGTATTAGTGCGGTTGTTACAGGTGGTGTTACTACAATCCAACCTTATATCACAACATGGACAAATGGAGTTACAACAAATACTATACATGATTTATCAGTAACTGGTTTAGCACCTGGAACTTACACCTTAACTGTTGAAGATGACAATTTATGTTTTGCTTCAGCAAGTATTACGGTAAATAATTCTGCACCTGTTACGGTGGTTGCTTCAGCTGTTCCAATTTTCTGTGCTGGTCAGGTTACAACAATCACTACTACTACTTCGGGTGGTAATGGTGCAATTACAACCGCAATATCTGGTGGCAACTGGACAGTAGGTGCTGGTACATATACCATCACCGGAACTGACGCAAAAGGTTGTACAGGAACTACAGAAATTACTTTAACAGAACCTCCAGTATACACATCTACTGTTTCAGCTTCTGCATGTTACCAATATACATGGAGCGTAAACAATCAAACGTATACGGTTTCTGGTAACTATACAGAAAGTTTTGTAACCCCTGCAGGTTGTGATAGCACACAAACTTTAATCTTAACTATTAACGGAACCACTTATTCAACAGAAAACGTGGTTGCAGCAAATACATATACATGGATTGCGAATGGTACAACTTATACAACATCAGGTACTTATACCCATACTTTGCTTAATTCAAATGGATGTGATAGTAGTTTGACATTAAACTTACAAATACTAACAATTGAAGTAATTAAAGATCAAGATGTTTCTTGTTCCGGTTTAACAGATGGTTCGGCAATTGCGACAGCATTAGGCGGAAGTGGAACATTTGTTTATGATGTAGATGGAGCAAATACGTTTGCAAATAATGATGGAATCATCTTGAATTTATCAGCTGGTGTGCATACAATTTGTGCAAAAGAGATTCCTTCAAACGTAGTAGTTTGTGGAACGGTAACCATCTTAAATGCAAATCCAATATTTATCACACTTACAGTTGACTCAACCGTATCATGTCTTGGTAATGATGGTGGAATTTCAGCGGTTGTTACCGGTGGAACAGCAATTCTTCAACCATACTTAACTACATGGGCAAATGGAGTGACTACCAATACTATTTATGATTTATCGGTAACGGGTTTAACACCTGGCACCTATACGCTAACAGTGGAAGATGATAACGCATGTTACGAATCGGCTAGCATTACCGTTGGTGTAACTGCACCGGTAACAGTAAGCGCTTCAAATACCACCATAATTTGTCATGGAGGAACGAGTGTAATTACTCAAGTTGCTTCAGGTGGTACAGGTGCATTAGTAGTAAGTATTACTGGTGGAAACTGGACAGTTGGTGCTGGTACCTATACGGTTACTGCAACTGATACAAAAGGTTGTACGGCAACTACCGTTTTAAATATTACGGAACCACCATTATTCGCTTATAGCGAAACGCAAGATGTATGTAACTCATTTACATGGGCAGTAAATGGTCAAAGCTATACCACCTCAGGTGTGTATACAGCTTCTTACTTAAGTGCAAATGGTTGTGATAGTATTTATACATTAAATCTTACTGTACGCTATGCTACTTCTTCAGTTGAAAATGTTGTAGCGGCAAATACATATACTTGGGTAGCAAATGGAGTTACTTATACAACTGCAGGAACCTACACACATACCTTAACAAATGCAGCTAATTGTGATAGCAGTTTGACCTTGAACTTAGAAATCATCACGATTGATGTAATTAAAGATCAAGATGTTTCTTGTTCTGGCTTAACAGATGGTTCGGCAATTGCAACAGCATTAGGCGGAAGTGGAACATTTGTTTATGATGTAGATGGAGCAAATACGTTTGCAAATAATGATGGAATCATCTTGAATTTATCAGCCGGTGTGCATACAATTTGTGCAAAAGAGATTCCTTCAAACGTAGTAGTTTGTGGAACGGTAACCATCTTAAATGCAAATCCAATATTTATAACACTTACAGTTGACTCAACAGTATCATGTCTTGGAAATGATGGTGGAATTTCAGCGGTTGTTACCGGTGGAACAGCAATTCTTCAACCATACTTAACTACATGGGCAAATGGAGTGACTACCAATACTATTTATGATTTATCGGTAACAGGTTTAACACCTGGCACCTATACACTTACAGTTGAAGATGATAACGCATGTTTTGAATCTGAAAGTATAACCGTAGGCTTAACAGCACCGGTTGTGGTTACCGCTTCAAATACGAGCATCATTTGTAACGGAGGGTCTAGCGTGGTTACACCAATGGCTTCTGGAGGAACTGGTAATTTAACCACTACCATTAGTGGTGGTTCATGGACAGTTGGAGCAGGTACATATACCGTTACAGCTACTGATACTAAAGGTTGTACAGGAACTACAGTGATTACGATTACAGAGCCTGCATTCATAGCAATCAGTGAAACACAAGATGTATGTAATTCATTTGTTTGGAATGTAAATAGTCAAACTTATACAACATCAGGAGTTTACACTGCAAGCTTCTTGAACGTAAATGGTTGTGATAGTGTTCACACGTTGAACTTAACAGTTCGCTATTCTAGTTCTTCAGTTGAAAATGTAGTGGCTGCAAATTCTTATACTTGGGTTGCCAATGGTGTAACGTACACCACAGCAGGCACTTATACTCATACGCTTATCAATTCAGTGGGTTGCGATAGTAATCTTACATTGAACTTACAGATTCTTACCATAAACGTTATCGTAGATCAACATGTTTCATGTAATGGAGCTAACAACGGTTCTGCGATAGCTACTGCAAGCGGTGGAAGCAATACCTTTATGTATGATATCGATGGTGCTAATACCTATTCAAATTCTACTGGAGAATTCTTAGGATTAACACCTGGAACTCATACGATATGTGCAATGGAATCTCCATCAAACGTTGTGGTATGTGGCACTGTTACAATAACAGAACCTGATGCCATCTCAATTGTACTTACGGTAGATTCTATCACATCTTGCTTAGGTAATGATGGTGGAATTTCTGCTGTTGTAACCGGTGGAACAACCATTATGCAACCTTTCCTTACTTCTTGGTCGGGAGGTTCTGCAGGCATTTACGATTTATATGTTACCGGATTAACTGCTGGTACTTACACACTTACAGTTGAAGATGATAACTCATGTTTTGCTTCTGCAAGTATCACAGTTGGTAGTGCAGCTCCTATTGTAGTTTCTTCTACCCATTCTGCTATTGTTTGTAATGGAGGTACAACTACAATTAATCCTTCTACAACAGGTGGATATGGTGCAGTTACCACTACTATCAGCGGCGGTTTATGGACAGTAGGTGCTGGTACTTATACCATTACCGGAACGGATACGAAAGGTTGTACAGCAACTGAAGTAGTTTCAATTACAGAACCTGCATTCATAGCAATAAGTGAAACACAAGATGTATGTAATTCATTTGTTTGGAATGTAAATAGTCAAACTTATACAACATCAGGTGTTTACACTGCAAGCTTCTTGAACGTAAATGGTTGTGATAGTGTTCATACGTTGAACTTAACAGTTCGCTATTCTAGTTCTTCAGTTGAAAACGTAGTGGCTGCAAATTCTTATACTTGGGTTGCCAATGGTGTAACATATACCACAGCAGGCACGTATACTCATACGCTTATCAATTCAGTGGGTTGCGATAGTAATCTTACATTGAACTTACAGATTCTTACCATAAACGTTATCGTAGATCAACATGTTTCATGTAATGGAGCTAACGACGGTTCTGCTGTAGCTACTGCAAATGGAGGAAGCAATACCTTTATGTATGATATCGATGGTGCAAATACATTTACAAACACAACTGGTATATTCTTAGGATTAACACCTGGAACTCATACGATATGTGCAATGGAATCTCCATCAAACGTTGTGGTATGTGGCACTGTTACAATAACAGAACCTGATGCCATCTCAATTGTACTTACGGTAGATTCTATTACATCTTGCTTAGGTAATGATGGTGGAATTTCTGCTGTTGTAACCGGTGGAACAACCATTATGCAACCTTTCCTTACTTCTTGGTCGGGTGGTTCTGCAGGCATTTACGATTTATATGTTACCGGATTAACTGCTGGTACTTACACACTCACAGTTGAAGATGATAACTCATGTTTTGCTTCTGCAAGTATCACAGTTGGTAGTGCAGCTCCGATTGTAGTTTCTTCTACCCATTCTGCTATTGTTTGTAATGGAGGTACAACTACAATTAATCCTTCTACAACAGGTGGATATGGTGCAGTTACCACTACTATCAGCGGCGGTTTATGGACAGTAGGTGCTGGTACTTATACCATTACCGGAACAGATACGAAAGGTTGTACAGCAACTGAATTAGTTTCAATTACAGAACCTGCAGCTATTAGCTCTTCTATTTCAGCAACAGCTTGTAATATGTATACTTGGGCTAGTCCGGGTGGAAACGGAAATACTTATACCATTTCCGGTACATACAGTTACTTAATTGCAGGTGGTGCATCTAATGGTTGCGACAGTACTGTATATTTAAATTTAACCATAAATAACTCAGATGTACATGCTAACCAAATAGCAGTAGCTTGTGATTCATACCTATGGAATGTAAATCAAGTAACTTATACGATAAGTGGTAATTATGTTGCAACCTATGTTAACCAGTATGGATGTGATAGTTCATATACACTTACATTGGCAATTAACAATTCTTCTTCGTCAACAACGAATGTGACTACAGGTGGTTCGTATACTTGGAATGCTAATGGTACAACGTACACAGCATCTGGTACTTATACGGCAACTTTAATAAATGCCGTTGGTTGCGATAGTATACTTACTTTAAATTTAACCATTGCCGGTGTTGCAATATCTCCTAAATTATTCCTAGATGGTCCTTATGTAGCTGCCGATGGTATGATGCATGATAGTCTTCGTTCTCAAGGTTTAATTCCTTTAACTGAACCGTATTCAACAGCACCATACAATAAGCCTAATATCCTAGA
Source organism: Bacteroidota bacterium (assembly GCA_016706595.1). Taxonomy (GTDB): domain Bacteria; phylum Bacteroidota; class Bacteroidia; order Chitinophagales; family Chitinophagaceae; genus OLB11. Next base: position 445,945 of record JADJJH010000001.1, read on the forward strand.
TAATATATTAGCTGAGCATATGGTAAGTCCTTCAATCCTAGCGGATACCGGAGCAAATGCTATCGTTGATTGGGTATTTGTTGAATTGCGTTCTGGAACGAATCCAGCAACCATATTAGCAACTAAGCGTGCATTATTGCAACGTGATGGTGATGTTGTTAGCAGTGTTGATGGAATTTCACCGCTCTACTTCTCGCAAAATGCACCTGATAATTATTATGTAACTGTGAAACATAGAAATCACTTAGGTGTTATGACGGCCACAGCGCTTCCATTAACACTTACACCAACAAGTATTGATTTTACAACGCTTGCTCCTGTATATGTTCATGTTACCTTGCCACCTATTACAAATGTGCCACGTAAAATCTCAGGTTCTGTTGCATTATTATGGGCTGGTGACGCGAATGCAAATAAAAACGTCAAGTACAATGGTTTAGCAAATGATAAAGAACCAATACTTACAACGGTTGGTGTTGCAACACCTAACAATACTGTATTTGGTTATAGAATTGAAGACGTAAACATGGATGGTATGGTTCGCTATAACAATTTTAATAATGACAAAAACTATATCCTTAGTAATACATTAGGAGGTAGTCAGAATGCTATAATTTCTCAACACACACCTAATTAATCTCAAATAAAAAAAACACAGAAAAATGAAAAAGATAATCATCGCAACAATGGGTTTACTGAGTTCCTTCACAGGTTTCAGTCAATGCCCGAACACAACCGGGAACTATGAGTATAGTATCAGCAACGATGCTAAAACCATCACCATCAAAGCACGTAACACAACCGGAACGATTCGTTCTAGTTATGTGAACCCTGCCATCAATGGTAATTTCGTAGGTCTTGTATTTGGTATCAAATGGTCGGCAAAAAGTGATGTGGTATTATATACCAATAGCTCAGTAGCGCCTTTCGATATCATTCCATCAGGCGGCATTCTTCAAAAAGAGAACTTTAGTTTTCAATCTTATGGCGACGAGGCAAAAACATTGCCGATGTTGTCGAAAGAGTTTATGAATGGCGACTGGCACGTAATTGCTACAATACCTTATACAGGTACATTAGCAAACGGCGACAAGTTTGAATTAACCGAATGCGGTTTTGATGAAACAACCAATCCTTACTTTGCCCAAATGGATAAGTTAGGTAACTATGGTCAGTTTGCACCAAACTTAGTTCGTAGCACTTCAGACGGCGCAAACTTAGCTGCAGCAAATGCAGTGATTGTTTATCCTAATCCAACCCTTGGCGATTTATATGTTGATGTAAGTTCATCAACGGTAACTCGTGCTACTTTTAAAGTAATGGATATGACCGGTAAAACGGTTAAGACTATCCAATCTGATTTAGTAGAAGGATTGAATAAGATTACAGTAAACGTTGCTGAATTAGCCAACGGCATGTATATGTTGAAAGTAGTTGATGGCAAAGCCTTGAATTATGCTCAAACATTTAATAAGCAATAATTAAAGTTTTTATATCGAACTTTTAGTTCACTAAAAAACAAAAACAAAGAGAAGCGCCAATACGGTGCTTCTTTTTTTATACCTGAAATCGGTTACATTTGCGCCATAAATTTAATTTATGTCAAGCGCGCGAGAAGAACGAATGAAACGCAGTAATGAATTACAAGACATGCCAAAGGCTAAGCTCAATGCCGAAAACTTTAAAAAAGGAGCAAGACTTTTTTCATATCTTGGCGCACAAAAATGGGCATTTGTATTAGGTTTATTTTTTTTAGTTTTATCAGCCGGGGTTGGTTTATTATTTCCTGTTTTGAGTGGAAGAATGTTTGGGATATTAGGTGCAAGTGACAAAACACAAATGGCTGAAACATTAATTACACTGGATGGATTAGGGATTAAACTCTTAATTATACTGATTGCACAAGGATTTTTTAGTTTTGGTCGTGTGTTTATGTTTACACGAGTGACAGAAAATATATTGTTCGGTTTGCGGAATACCGCATTTGAGCGATTGATTAAAAAACCGATGTCGTTTTTTAGCTCCAATCAAAGTGCAGAATTAAGTAGTCGATTGGCAACAGATTTGAATGTAATATCAGAAGCATTTACGATGAATATTGCTGAAGTTATTCGACAAAGTATAGTAGGTATTGGAGGCTTGATCATCATTATCAGTACCATGCATTTTCAAGTGGCAAAGTGGTTTCTCATTATTATCCCCCCGTTAAGTTTCTTGGCTATAGTATTCGCTAGAAAAATTAGAGTATATAGTAAAAAGTTTCAAGATAAAATTGCAGAAGCCAATGTAATTGTAGGTGAAAGTTTAACCGGAATTACCAATGTAAAATCATTCACCAATGAAGCTTTTGAAATGAATCGCTATCGTAGGAAGACTGCCGAGATAAAAATATTTGGTTTGCAATATGGTATGTTTAGAGGCGGATTTTTTGCCTTTGTGATTACGTGCATTTTTGGGGCAGTATTTTTTATGTTGTATAAAATGTTACAGTTGAAAGCACAGAATATAATTACCGGAGAAGAGTTTGGGCAGTTTATGATGTTAGCACTTTTTGTGAGTGGAAGCCTTGGTGGATTGCCCGAACAAATCGCAAGCATACAGCGAGCATTAGGAGCAACCGATAGAGTATTTGAAATTATCGATGCTGATATTGAACCCATTCACAAAACGGATATACATAAGAAAGTATCAAGTGGTGAAATTGTTTGTAAGGACATTAGTTTTAGTTATCCAAGTAGAGAGAACTTTGAAGTACTTAAAAAAATATCATTTACCGCCAAGGCAGGACAAACATTAGCATTAGTAGGTAGTAGCGGAAGTGGGAAAAGTACTATCGCTAATTTATTATTGAGGTTTTATAACCCGATAAACGGACAAATATTATTAGATGGTGTAGATATTGCAAGTATGGATTTAATTAACTTGCGCGAGCAGATTGCTTATGTGCCACAAGAGGTAATTTTATTTGCAGGAACAATAGCTGAAAATATTGCTTATGGAAAAGTGGATGCAACTCAACATGAAATTGAAGAAGCAGCACGAAAAGCAAATGCCTTCGACTTTATTTCAACCTTCCCTGAACAATGGGAAACTTTGGTAGGGGAGAGGGGAATACAATTAAGTGGGGGACAGCGACAACGAATTGCAATTGCCCGCGCAGTGTTGAAGAATCCGGCAATATTAATTTTAGATGAAGCAACAAGCAGTTTAGATAGTGAAAGCGAACAATTGGTACAAGACGCTTTAGATAAATTGATGATAGGAAGAACAAGTATTGTAATTGCACATCGCTTATCTACTATTCGTGATGCGGATAAAATTGTTGTTTTGCACCACGGTGAAATTGTAGAACAGGGTACACATCAACAACTTATTTTGGATGCAAGTGGTGTTTATTCCAAACTAATTAAAATGCAAAATGCATAAGTGATTGATGCTATTTTATTAAAATCATTGTGCTTTTCCTTGATATGCCTTTTTCTACAGTTATAATATATATGCCTATGTTTAGTTTTTTAGTATCTATAGAAATGTCATAGTTGAATTTCTGCTCAAATATTTTTTGTCCGCCCAAATCATATATAAGCACTTTAAGATTATCGTTCTTTGAAACTACTTTTATTTCGTTGAGTGATGGATTTGGATAGATTATGAATTCTAAGAATAGCTCCGTATCGTTAACTGAACTTGGCCCAATTACATACAAATTCGAACTAATCATGTTTGAATCTACTTTCATGGAACAGTCGGATTGATTTGAAGAGAGGTAGGCTCTATATATTATAGTATAATTCCCCATAACTAAAGGAGCAAGTGTAGTAGTATCATAGTATTCTTGAATGGCAGTTAACATCCCAGAGTAAAAACATCCGGTCAAGAAAATAGTGTCACTCGAAATAGAAGATTGATAGGATATTTTATTTCCTAATCCCGGACAAATGGTTTTAGTTACTATTTTAATTGAATCTGTTGTACTTGGGTTTATGGGATAAGTTTGAATGCTATCTAAATATGGACAACATCCGGTTTGGCCAAATGCATGACCAAAGCAAAACAAAATGAGAAAACTACATACTATGTTTTTCATATCAATATATTTATTTTGAATTTCTTTTGCAAAGATGAATCAAAGTTAAGAATCAAATTTCATCAAATTGATTGAATTGAATTGAAATAAAATGGTAATCGTTGATTCTGTTTTGGGTTGATATACATGGGTGCACAGAAAGGGCTTATTAGTTTTTTCTGCATGATTAATTCTGTGAAGATTTCGTATGAAATGTCAGGAGTTTTTTAATAGCAGTTCATGAAGAAAGCATACCAATTGGAATGGCTGCCTGATGGTAGCGAAATGCCTCCAACTTTACATTCTGGGCAGGCCCCAAAGTTTCAGTCTGAATTTGAAGCGAACAGCAGAAGCTCTTGTTAGTATTGATTCATTTGATGATAGTCTCAAAATGATATGCCAAGATGGAGGCTTATGTAGTTTATCGAATTGGCAGTAAAAAGTATCAATCACTTATAAAATCATCCTTACGGTTTTATTGCATAAATAAAGTTACTCGCATTAATTTCAAGTGGCGATCCATCCAATAAATCTGTATTGCCATCTCCATTGATATCCGTATTGATGTAACCAAAATCGAAATTTTGCACACTCGTTTCTAGTATTGAAACATCTAATAAATCTACATTTTCATCATCGTTTAAATCGCCGGTGAACAACCCAAATATACCTGTTTCAAGTTCTATTAAATTATCACCATAGGCTTTGTTAGCTGCCGTGGTAAAATTATAAGCTGCTGGTATTGAACTGATATTTACAGGATTTGCACTCCACGTAGTTAATGAATTTCTATGTTTTATGGCAATATAATAATTGCCATTGAGTGCCCCAAATATGCAGTTTGCACTACCATCAGTAAATAATTCAGTTTTTACATAAGCCACTTGCGCATAAGGCGCAAAGCTTTCAAATAAAAACACTTCGATTGAATCTGTAACTATCGAACTATTGCTCATGCCCTGGTTAAGCAAAACTGGTTTCATCATGCCGGAGCCATCGTAAAAGCCTTGCAGTAATACATGCAACGAAAGCATTGAAGCGCATGGTGAAATGGTTAAATTTAAAGTAAGTATGGTATCACACCCTCCGCCACTTAATAATGTATGTGTATATATACCGCTACTTGTATAAGTTAATCCGCTACCATTTACCCAAGTATAAGAACTACATTCTGTTAGGGTTGTTGTTGCACCTTGCACACTAGCCGATAAGGTTATACTTGTTGAAGCTGAGCATCCTTCTATATCAACCGCTGTAATGGTATAAGTGCCGGCAACGTAATTGGCAAGTGGTGCATTTCCATTTACGAGTAAGGTTAAGGTATCGTAAGGAGCTCCGCCGGTAGCAACGATATTCAGTGGCGTTGACGTACCACAAGCAAATGGGGGATAGCTTGCATTAATTTGAATGGGTTGTGAATAAGGCAAAACAATATTTGTCGTCGTAAAACATCCGTTATCATCTTCAAGTAACACTGAATAAGTATCGGCAGGAAGATTTTGTAAATACAATGCGAAGTTGTCGTTGATTACATCATTTACTGTATCACCGGCAGCATTTGTCCAAAAGGTAATGTAACCTTGTAAAATATTTGTTCCACCTGCTGCCATTAAGGATAGTGCACCATCGTTGCCATTGCATGAAACCACAGAATCTATTACTAAATAAGCAGTTAATGGTAATGGTTCAATTAACTGAAAAGTATCACAATACACAGCACTTCCATTACTTGCACAAAACGTATGTGTTCCAGGCGCTAATCCGTTAAAATAGCCGGTTGTATTATTGAAGGTGCCTCCATCTACATTATACATCCATGTTCCCGATGCACTTGTATAAACTTGTATAGCGCCATCATTAAACCCGGCACATGAAATTTCCTGATCTATAAAAATAGTGAACGGTATAATTGAAAGGTGTAATACATATAAACTATCACACCCCGAGGCATTGTTAACAGAGTATGTATACACACCACTCGTATTATAGGTTACATTATTTACCTGCCAGGTGTAGGTATTACTTGCATTTACAGTGTCGTGCACAGTAGGACTTTGTATGATACTTACATTTAAAATGAACGTATCGCAACCACTAATAAAATTATACAAACCGCTGCTTGTATAAGTTTGATTATTTGCACTCCAGTAATATGAATTACAGGCTGAAGCGCTTTGCATACTTGAACTTCCTGGCAAAATTGAAAGATGTAAAGTACTCGTATTACATGCATTAACTATCGAGTAGGTACCACTTGCTGTATAGGTAATGCCATTAAGTGCCCATGTATAATTATTACAAGCATTTACATTTTGTGTGGTATTCGTAGTAGGGGTAATCGTAAGATTTAAAATTTCGGTGTGGCAGTTATTTGTTATTGAGTAAACGCCAGTTGAAGTATAGGTAGTATTATTTGCAACCCATGTGTAGGATCCACATACACTCACACTTAAGGTAGTTGAAGTACTTGGTATAATTGTAAGTGTTAATTGATAGGTGTGACAAGCAATAACGGCTGTATAGGTTCCGGAGTTTGAATAGGTAATATTATTAACTGGCCATGTATACGAATCGCAAGCACTCACCGTTTGGTTAGAAGTGGTTGATGGTATAATAGTGAGTATTAATGTAGTAGTATGACAACCATTTATAAATGTATAGGTGCCAGAGCTTGTATAGGTTGTATTATTTAATCCCCAAGTATAACTATCACAAGTAGTAATACTAACACTGCTATTACTGTTTGGTGTAATAGTAAGTTGCAAGGTAGTAGTATGACATCCAGTTACAAAAGTATAATTGCCTGAATTTGAATAGGTAACATTATTTAATAACCAAGTATAGCTATCGCATGCAGTTGCTGTTTCTGTGCTATTTGTATTCGGAATAATTGTAAGATTCAAAACGGCACTATAACATGCATTGGTATAATTGTATACGCCTGAAGTGGTATATGTAATTCCATTCTCATTCCACAAATAACTTCCACAGGCAGAAATTGTTGTATTGCTGAAGGTAGATGGAATAATAGTTAAGGCTAAAACGCTAGTGTCACATCCACTAATAAATGTGTAATTTCCTGATGCTGTATAATTGGTATTATTTGCCAACCATAGATACTGATCACAAGCAGTTATTGTTTGTGTTGAAATCGTTCCACCAATAATAGTTAATTGTAAAATATAAGTATGACAGCCAACTACATGCGTATAGGTTCCAGAACTTGTAAAAAGCATATTGTTTACAGGCCATGTATATGAATTGCAAGCAGTAACTGTTTGGGTTGAATTGCTATTTGGGTTGATAGTTAGATTAAGCAGGGTAGTATGGCAATTGCTAACATAACTGTATTGTCCGCTTGCTGTATAAGATGTTCCATTTAACGGCCAAGTATAATTTGCACAAGCAGTTACGTTTTGGGTTGATGTTGTGCTATTTGTTATGGTTAATAATAAAACAGAAGTATGACAATTATTCGTATGCAAATAAGTGCCACTATTTGTGTATGTGTTTCCATTCAAAGTCCATGTATATGAATCACAAACACTGATTGTTAAGGTATCAAAGGTTAAAGGAATAATATTTAGTACCAATATATTAGTGAAGCAAGCATTGGTAACCGAATAGGTGCCACTATTAGTATAGGTAGTATTGTTAATCAACCAGGTATAACTGCCGCAAGCACTTTCATTTTGAGTTGAGCTGTTGCTTTGCGTTATGGTTAAGTTTAGAATATTTGTATGACAGCCATTTTGCACTGAATAGATTCCAGAATTTGTATAGCTTACATTGTTTACACTCCAAGTATAGCTGTCGCACACACTTACTGTTTGTGTTGATGATGTACTTGGGGTAATGGTTAAATTTAAGACATTTACCACACATGCTGCATTGTAAAAATAAGTCCCCGAGCTTGTGTATGTAACATTATTCAATGGCCATGTATAACTATCGCAAGCTGTGAATGTTTGTGTTGAAGTTGTTCCGGGTGTAATGGTTAAATTTAATGTGGTTGTATGACATCCGTTCACATGAATGTAATTACCCGTTGTAGTGTAGGTAACATTATTTAACAACCAAGTAAAGGATCCACAAGCACTTTCCGTTTGTGACGAACTTGTACTTGGTGTAATAGTAAGGTATAATGAATCTGTATGACATCCATTTACATGTGCGTAGTTGCCTGAATTAGTGTATGAAATATTATTTGCCGACCAAGTGTATGAATCGCAATTGCTTATGGATTGTACCGTTTTTGTAATCGGTATAATTGTTAAAACCAAGGTGGAAGTATGACACCCGTTTACGTGGGTATAGATTCCTGAATTTGTATAGGTTATTGCATTCACGCTCCATGTATATGAAGCGCAAGATGAAATTGTTTGAGATGATGAAGTGATAGGTGTAATACTTAAGTTTAGAATTTGAGTAAAGCATCCACTTACAAAAGTATAAACACCCGAAGCGGTATAGGTTATACTATTTACGTTCCATGTGTATGACCCACAGGCACTTACATTGTTTGTATTTGACGTAGAAGGAATTATAGTTAATTGTAAAATAGAAGTATGCGTGCATCCTTGCGCATTTAATGAAGTGCTTGTATAGGTTCCACTCATTGTGTAAGCCTGTCCGTTGACACCCCAAGTGTAAGTATCACACGCCGAGATAGTTTGTGTTGAAGTTGAACTTTGAAATATACTGAGTTGTAAGGTTGCCGTATGAAGGCATCCATTTGCATTGATAGATGTAAAAGTATAATTGCCACTATTTGTATAAGTAATGCCATTGGTAGCCCATGTATAATTATCACATGCTACAATAGTAATATTACTGGTAGTGCTATAATTTATAGTGAGATTTAATGTACTGGTATGTAAACAACCTGCAGCATTTAGACTTGTAGAAACATAAGTTCCACTAGTTGTATAATTTAATCCATTTACCGGCCACGTGTAATTATTACAAGCTGTTGTATTTTGTACCGATGATGTTGAATTTGTAATGTTAAGTACTAAATTATGGGTATGTAAACAACCTGCTGCGTTTAATGATGTGGAAGTATAGGTTCCACTTTGTGTGTACGTAATACCATTTATACTCCAAGTATAACTATCGCATGATGTGATACTAGAAGTTGAATTTGAACTTTGTGAAATGGTGAGATTAAGATAATTTGTATGACAACCATTTGTAATAGCGTATATACCTGAATTGGTATACACTAAATTATTTAATGACCACGTATAATTATCACATGCAATTTCAGTTTGGGTTGATGAACTTGATGGAATAATATTTAAAACTAAAGTGTCGGTATGGCAAAATGAATTTGCTATATAAACACCTGAAGTTGTATAATTTGTATTGTTGATACTCCAAGTATAATTATCGCAAGCAGTTATACTTTGTGTATTGGAACTAGGTGCAAGGATAGTTAGAATTAAATTATAGGTATGGCAATTGGCTACCACCGCATAATTACCCGAATTAGTATAAGTTGTATTATTCACTGCCCAAGTATAACTTTCACATGCACTAATGGTTTGAGAAGATGAGCCTGTTGGTGTAATGGTTAGAATTAAAATAGAAGTTCCGCAACCCGCCGAATAGGTGTAAGTGCCTGAATTTGTATAGGTTACTCCATTAAGTTGCCATGTATATGCATCGCATGCACTTATCGTTGTTGTACTTGTGCTGCTTGGTATAATCGTTAAGTTTAAGGTATAAACCTGACAACCTATTTGATGTGTATAAACACCACTCGTGTTGTAGGTCTGGTTATTTACACTCCACGTATAGGTATCACATGAACTGGCACTTGAACTAAACGACCCTTGTATGATGGTTAAATTAAGAGTAGCGGTATGTGTACATCCCGATGCATTTAACGAAGTATGAGTATATGTGCCGCTTGATGTATAACTTATGCCATTCCAAGTATACGAATCACAGGCAGTCACTGTAATAGGTGCGGAACTAGAATTGTAATTTATGGTTAGCACTAATGTATCAAACCGCACACAACCTGATGGGGTAATTCCTGATGAGGTATAGATGCCTGAAGTTGTGAACACTTGGTTGGTAATCACCCATGTGTATGCATTGCAGGCAGTAGCAATTATATTAGTTGAAACTATAGCCGGCGCATTAATAGTTACAACGGTACTCGCCGTACATGCGTTTGCATCTGTAGCTACGATAGTATAATTACCGGCACTTACATTTTGAAATACGTTTGATAATTGCGCTGCCCCCCCATTTAAACTATAAGTTATTGTTCCGGTTCCATTTAAGGCATTTGCGGTAATGGTGCTAGTGCCGCCATTACAAAGTATGATGGTTTTCGTAGCTGATAAACTCATATTGCATGGCAAAATACAAGTTACTCTGCCTTTTAATTTAATATCATCCACTCGCCAATTAACGGTCGTGTTGCCTGTAGTAATTGAACCGTTGCCTCCAACTACGTATCCATAAATTCTTACGGTTAATGGGGTGCTACTTACCACAGGTAACATCGTAGGAAGATAGTAATTCCATGTGCCATTTGCGGGAACGGTAATGTTGGCAATCGATGTGGCATAATTATCTTTACTCGTTCGTATACTGAGTGTGGTAGGTCCTGTAGCTTCAGATCGCGATCCTAAATAAATCGAATCTAAGATTGCTTGAAACCCTGAACCGGGTGTGAGTGTAAATGAAAAGTAGGCACTCGTATCACTGAGTTGCAAATTTCTATTTCGAGCCGTAATGCCGGCATTACTTGCAGCACTGGCATCAGTATAGTTCGAAGGATTGGTTGCATTCATCAACAAAGTTGTTTGCGCGGTATTTGCATTATTCCCTTGACCAATTGCCGATACGGTTACATTGGCAACAGGCACACCCGAAGTAGGGTTCGCAGTGGAAGCAGTGGAGGGTCCGAAATTGTAGATTATATTGGCAACCTTCGGAATAATATTTATTAAATAGTCTTCTGTTTCTCCTGAAGCATAAGCCAAACATGGTGTAAGTATTGAACCTGCATATCCTGCAGCTTCAGTAATTCGCATACCGGTTTGTCCGGTCATCGCACCACATGGTATCGTAATATTTCCGGTTACATAACGGGGGCCATTTAAAGGATTGGCCTCTACAAATACTTTTTCACCCGCATCTGCAAATGATCCATTTTGATTAAAGTCTATCCAAATCGCTGTGCCAAATGAGTAATAAGGCGACTGATCGCAATCATCTACTTGTATTGAAAAACTTGCTGTTGCACCTTGCTCAATCGTTGTAAAATTTCCTAAAGGATGATAATTCGCATAACGATTTAGAATAGATCCAGTACCTGTAGCCGGAACGGTACAAGTTGAGGTATTTGTTGCCCCATTAAACACTACTTGATAGATGTCATCATCGGCACTCACCCCGGCTCTTGATTGGCAATAACAATTAGTAAAATTGTTCATCGTGATAGTAATTGGGGTCGAATTGCTAAACATGCTAGAATTGTTACATATTACTCGACAATAATAAGTTTCAGAATTCAATAAATTCGGACTCACATAGATGGATGATGTAGCTCCGCTAATAACTCCGGTGCTATTATACCATTGATATTGAATGCCGCTGGTTGGAGTCCAGTTTTGTAGACTAAGTATCGTATTTTGTCCCGGACAAATAGACGCAGGATTCGCCACTGTATTTCCTGGGTTAGGTGTTCCGGTGCAGGCCGCTGATGGAATTATATTCACGGTATAATCTTCTGTTTCGCCCCATGAATATACCCCACAAGGATTGGTGATTGGGTTATTCTGTTCAGAGCAAATGACTCTCATTCCGGTTACACCACTTAGTGCGGTGGATGGAATATTGATATTTCCGGTCTCAGTATGTGGTCCGGTTATTGGCGAACTTGTTGCATAAACCAATTCACCGGCATCACTGTATAATCCATTTTGATTATAATCAATAAAAATGGCACTCACATTTGGTAAAATGCCCAAACAAGTGCCTATTGAAATAGAGAAGGGGACAACTGAACCTTTAGCTACAGTTGCCGGTGTTAGACCCTGATAGTTTGAATATAAGCCAGGCATTGAACCGGCACCCGGTGCCGTAGTATTGCAAGTTGATGAATTACTGTTAGCAGCGAATGAAAAATTGTAGATATCTTCATCAGCATCTGAAAGAGCTGTACTTATACATGCACAAACATAGCCTGCACTCATGTTCATTAAAAAGGGTGCAGATGTATCCGAGTTAGGTCCGGTAGCACAAGTTGCTATACAACGATAATATTTTGCTTGGGTTTGATTGGTTGTTAAACTAGCTCCGGTTCCCATATTACTTACATTTAAAGTAAATGCGGCATTATCAGAACGTTGCCATAAATAAGTAATGCCACTACCTGCTAAACTATTCGTGATATTTAACGTAAAGTTTACCCCGCTGCAAGCATCCGGAACACTGGATACTATTGGGCCAGTAAAGGGAATCCCTGTACAAGGTGGTACCGGCACATAGGTAATTCGAATGGTAGGTCGGCTGTTACCATAGGTAGTAGTTGATAGGATAGCGGCATCTGTAAACGCCACATTATTTGCCAAGCCAATAGATTTACCAGGCGTAGAGGGTGTATAAAAATTCACGGTACCGCTGGCCGTCCCTACTTTAATCCAATCAGTCATGATTTGTAAGTTACTTCCCGTATAGGCAAAACTATCCGAACCAGCAATATTAAATTGACCTCCAATATAGGTATTCGATCCACCGGTTACGGCAAAGGTTGTGCTATTAAATACTTGGGTTGTGCCAGTTAGTAAATTTCCCCATGTTGAGGAAGTTGGTAGGGCAGTGGCAGTTGTATTTCCGATCCACATCTTGAATGTATTGTTTCCTGTTACAGTACTAATATTGGCTTTTAACCATTCAAGTTTAATAATTTTTGCTCCGGAAGGGATGCCCAATTCTGCGGCTGTATATAAATAAGTATGTCGAGAATAATTTAATATGCTTCCCGCACTTGCCCTTACAATAGGTCCATAGAAGTAACTGTTGGGTCCGCCGACAGGACCAATAACCACTGAAACCGGCGTTTGTGCAATACTATTTTGGCTCATGGTTAATAGTGACATCAACAAGAAAAGAAACTTCATGGTTCCGATTAGGTTTTTTTCTAAAACAGAAACAATGAGCTGATTGAAGCGTGAATGCATGATGGTAGTGTTTAAATGAAGGTATTTCTGAAATTTATTTTATTGTTGAAATAAACAAGTACTATGGTGTTTACATAGCATTTGTCTTTTGTAGACAAATATCGTGCCTTTCTAGTTACTGCTTTTTGCATTAACAATTTTGATTTGTTCAATATTTGCAAGCATTTGCTTGTAAAAAAATGGAGTATTTACTTGTAAGATATTGATAGTCAATGATTTAAAAACAACCTAGTTAATAGACCTTATGTAATGAAACCCACGCGCCACAAATCCATTTCGATAATAAAATGCATGAGCCTTGAAATTTTCTACATACGCATCCAACATCATAACATCGCAACGCTCATTTTTTGCTTCCTTTTCTAGCCATAAAATCATGTGCTTTCCAATACCTGTTTTACGATACCTTTCATCCACAACGAAATTGTCTAACTCTAAATATTTTCCACAATACAATTTTGTACCTATCCAATATCCACAAACCGCAACAATTTCACTTTCCAAAATTACCACAAGTTGGTAGTATTGATGAGGGATCATTTCAACTAAATAATTGTGATAAGATAATTCGCTAAGTTGAGGTGTTAATTGATTGATCAACTTATATTGAGGTAGCATTTCTGCTAACGTAGTTGCCTTTTTATAGTGTAATTGCTTTGTCATTTCTCTACATTCAATTTGAAAGGGCAGATTGCATTGGCAATGGCAACCGAATTAGCATCTTTACGTTCCATTAATTTCCCTGTAATCAAATCCAAATTTTCTTTATCTCTATTCTGTGAAAGTTTTTCAACCGCTTGAATTTCATGAATGTCAATTTCAAAAGCAATCATACCCTTCATTTCTTGTTCAACATATTCACGCCCTAATTCGTCAACACTAATTGGATTGTGTTCCTTACTTTCATGAAATTGAACAAGATTGCTGAGATGCTGATAAGCTTCATCTTGCGAATACAATCTGGCCTTACCATATAAATGAACTGATATATAATCCCAAGTTGGTACATTTTTATGATTATACCACGATGAAGAAATATAAGTATGCGGACCTTGAAAAATGATTAGGATATCAGGTATCGATGCTAGATTCTTCCACTGCTCGTTTGCTTTCGACATATGGGAAATTGCAAATAATTTATCATCCCGTTCTTCAAACAAGAAAGGGATATGAGTGGCAATTATTTTTTGCGTTTGATTGAAACTAATAAGGGTTCCAAAGCTATTCTCTTTGATAAATTGGATGATCTTATTTCGATCTTCGTTTCGATATAGTTTTGGTATATACATGGTGTTAAGTATATAATCCTCCATTAATTGAAATAACCTGTCCTGTAATATAGGCGGCTTTTTCAGAAGCTAAAAAGCCGGCTAATTCAGCGACTTCCTCAGGCTTGCCAAATCGTTTCATCGGAATCATTTTATTAAGTTCGGCTTCATCCAAATCAGCTGTCATGTCTGAACTAATAAATCCTGGTGCAATTGCATTTACCGTTACTTTTCGTGGGGCTACTTCTTGCGCTAAAGCCTTTGTAGCACCAATCATACCTGCTTTAGCAGCACTATAGTTTACTTGCCCTGGCATGCCCTTTAATCCACTTAACGAAACCATATTGATTACCCTGCCATAACGATTCATGAGCATAGGTTTTATTACAAGCCTAGTTACCACAAACATTCCATGTAAGCTTGTATCCAATACACTATTCCATTGTTCGTCATTCATAAATGCAAGTAAGGTATCTTGACGGATGCCCGCATTATTCACTAATACTTCAATTATTTTTTCCTTTCCTGCTTCTTCAAGCCAAGCACCAAGTTTCAATTCAACTTCATCTTTATTTCCTACATCAAATCGAATGATTTCAGCTTCAACATTTTTTTCTTCACAAAGCTGTTTGGTATGCAGCGCTTCCGCTTCGTTAGATTTATAATTAATGAGCAGATGATATCCCATTTCGGCTAACTTCACACAAATACTTCTTCCGATACCACGACTACCGCCGGTAACTAATGCAATTTTTTTCAAAGTTTAGATTTTAAAATTCGTAAAACTTCTCAAATCGATTGTAACGGTCTTCTTCAGTCATTGAGAATAAATACGATAATTGAACACCAAAGGTTTTGTTTCGTGTAACTGTAAATTGAGGATTTATATCTGAAGTGCTTACATCATAAAATGCACTCATATACATTCCCTTTTTTAATTCGAAGCCTGCCTTAAACTTTACACCGGCATCCCATGGTTTTACTTGGTCGGTTTCATAATTTGTACCCACTCTTAATTTTCCATTTTCTACATTGGTGCCATTACTAGTATAAGTGTGCGAAGAATGCAGCAGTTTGCTAATATAGGGGCCTGCACCAATAAATAAGAAGGCACTACGAACATCAATTTTAGCGGTCATGCAAATTGGTAAACTTACATAACCAATATTCCCGGTATATTCTTCTGTAATATGTAAGCGCTCTGTTTTATAATAACCGCCTCTTTGTGTATACAATAATTCAGTTTGCAAACTCAAGTTATCGTTAATCAATAAATCAGTCATTAACCCCATATGGAAACCTAATCGGGATTTAAAAACACCATCATAACGATAAGTATTGGATTTAAATACCTGACGATTAAAATTTAATCCACCGGTTGGTCCTAATCTAAATTGGGCATTTAGGTTAACGCTACAAATAGAAAGCAATAAAAATAGAGAAAAAACAATTTTTCTGTTCATTCGAATAGAATTTGGCGACTAATGTACAAACAAAAAAATTGAAATTCTACATAGAACTAAATTTTCTTTAATATGTAGGCACAATCGCTAACATTTTAAATGGGCTTTAGTACAAATCATTCTCATGTATATACTTTCTAACAGCAGCCAATTCTTCATATCTTGCCTTAGGCTCATCAACAAAATGAGGGGTAATATTTCTCACCTTTTCGTATACATTTTTGGTAATCGGTGATAATTTGTCTTGAATGTTTCGATAGTCAATAGCTTGGCAAATCGCAATCAAATGCACGGCCAACACATCAAAGGTATTTTCTATTACGCGATTGCACATCAAGGCTGCGTTTGAACCCATACTCACAATATCTTGGTTATCGTTATTGTTAGGGATACTATGAATATACATTGGATTACTAAGGGTTTGATTTTCGGCAACGGTAGATGTAGCAGTGTATTGCATGCCTTGTAAACCAAAATTCAAACCTAGTTTACCCATATTGATAAATGGCGATAATTTTTGATTGAGATTATGATTCAACAAATAATTTAATTGCCGCTCGGCTAACATTGATAGTTTAGTAATGGCAATTTTTAATTTATCCATTTCGATGCTCACATAATCACCATGAAAATTTCCTCCATGATAAATATGTTCATTTTTATAATCAATGATAGGATTATCGTTCACCGAGTTGATTTCCGAAGTCAATACCTTTTCGGTGTATTTTATAGTATCCCAAACCGGTCCGATTATTTGTGGCAAACATCGAGAACTATAATATTCTTGCACCTTCTCGTTAACTATATTTTCAGTGACCTCTTTGTCATATAAATGCTCCTGTCGTTTTTTCATCAATTTGCTTCCACGTAATATTTTGCGCATGGCAAGTGATACCTCCTGCTGTCCTGCATGGGGTTTTACTTGATTGAGTTCTTTTGATATATGATCATCGTAGGCTTCCGAAATTTCATTCACCATGGCACTCATTACAATTTGCCATTTGGTAGCACGATACGCCATAATGGTATTAATCATACCAATACCAGTCATGCATGATGTGCCATTCATAAGCGCTAAACCTTCCCTAATAAAAACTTGTAAAGGTTTTAATTGTAATTTAGTGAGTACTTTTTTAGTTGATTGCAATTTGCCATCGTACATAACTTCTCCTTCGCCAATTAAACATAAGGCAACATGTGCTAATTGAACTAAATCGCCACTAGCGCCCACACCACCATGTTCAAATATTTGCGGAAGAATATTGTGATTGATAAAATCTTTTAGTACCTCAACTGTATTTTTATGTATGCCTGATTTGGCTTTCATCATACTCGACAAACGTGCAACCAGGGTAGCTTTTAAAAATTCAGGCCTTAAAATAGCACCACAGCCACTAGCATGACTACGAATTAGATTATATTGTAATTGGTTTCGATCGTCGTTATCAATTCTATATTGTGCCATCGGGCCAAAACCGGTATTAATACCATAAATCAATTTTTTTTCGGCATACGTTTTTAAAAATCGAAAACATTTGTCGAGTTCCGAAACCGAATTTTTGTTTAACACCACACTGGCATTCTCAAATACAATTTTATTAAATTCTTTTAAGGTTAAATCTCCTCCGGTAATTTCAATCTTCATAAATGTCAAGTAAGCCAGCAAAAATAGGAAATTGACTGCACTAAATCAGTAATAAAATGTTCAAATATGAATCGATTTCATGAATGTAAGGCAATACGTAATAGTGTTCTTAAAGATTGAAAGAGTGAATTACTTCAATGAAAATTTTACAAATGAAGAGCCGCTATAACTTACGTTTCCTTCTGCATCCATCATGGTTGCGTATTTACTTTCTCCTTGAATTTGATATAATTCTTTGTACATAGAAACTTTCATGACTTCTTCTAAATACGAATTCATTGATGATCCGGAGGGTTTTTCTTCATAAATCCCAATTACTTTATCTACCGTAGCCCCTAATGCTTTTGCCATTTCATCGGCTCGTTTTCGGGCATCTGTTAGTGACTCAATCACTAAATTTCTTTGCATGGCTTCATCCATTTTTGAATAGGCTGCATATTTTACACTACCTGAAAATGCATCTTTATAATCGGCTAATTTCATTTCAAAATCAAGCAAATCGGCTTGGTTACTAAATATTAATTGATAACTTAATGAGGCTACATATTCTGAATATTTTGATTCCGATTTTTTATCTTGTTTAATTCTTGTGCCAAACGATTCAATAATTCCCTTCAATACATTCTCACGCGTTGCACTTAATTTTTTATTATTCTCTTGGCACTCTTTTATATACTTCGTGTAGTTTTTCCCATGAGCAATTTCGCAAGGTTCGCCTTGCGACACATTCACTTCGTAATAAATAACATCAGCCGGGAATTTTTTAGTAGCTAAGCCACTTACTTCAACGGTTCGTGTTTCGGTTTGCGCTATAGCCGATATTGTGGTGATTAGTACGATGAATACAATCCAGATAATACGTTTTGTCATAATATTGATATTAAAAGTTGCACAAGGTAATCAACCGAATCATGAAAGCAAGTTTGTAAGTATTATTTTTAGCTTAATTGATGTTTTAAAAGTAAAAGTCTTAACCTACATTGCAGCATGAATCCCCTCGAGAAGCATCATTTGTTGGAAGCCTTATTTGAGCATGCAACTGAAAGTATAATTGTTACCAACCCAAAGGGCGAAATTCAAGTGATTAACCCGGCAACGCAAAAATTATTCAATTATGTATCCAGTGAGTTGGAAGGTAAAACAATTGAATGCCTAATTCCGTCACGAATTGCTGAAAGGCATGTTGCCTATCGTGAAAGCTATAACCATAATCCTCATCCTCGTTCAATGGGGGAAGGAAGGGATTTGTTTGCACGAAAAAAAGACGGTTCAGAATTTCCGGTTGAAATTAGCTTAACGCCATTTGAATTTCATAATCAGCAGTATATTATTGCATTTATTATTGATATTTCTTTACGAAAGAAAGCTGAATTGGAGATACAGCGCAAGCAGGAAGAACTTATAGCCATGACGAATGAACTCAAGGTGATTAATGAAAAACTTGAATCGAAAGTAGAAGCACGAACGAAGGTTTTGCGAGAAGCCTTATTCGAACTCGAGAAATCGAAACAAGAATTAAGTGAAGCCTTTGAGAAGGAAAAGGAGCTTAACGAATTGAAATCTCGATTTCTTTCCATGGCTTCTCATGAATTTAGAACACCCTTAACTACCGTACTTTCTTCGGCTTCGATTATCGAAGACTATGAAAAAGAGGCGCCGCATGAAAAACGAGCAAAGCATTTACATAGAATAAAAAATGCAGTACACAACTTGAATGACATTTTGAGTGATTTTCTATCCATCAGTAAAATTGAAGAAGGAAAGGTATTTGCCGAAAAATCGATAATCGATATTAAACTTCTTGGTGCTGAAGTTTGTTTAGATTTAAAAGACTTAACAAAACCAAATCAACACATTGAATTTATACACCAGGGTTTTGAAGAAATTCTTTCTGATAAAAAGTTGTTGCGTAACATCATGATTAATCTACTTTCAAATGCTATTAAATTTTCGGGCGAAGGTAGTCTAGTGAAAATGGATATTCAATGTGACTCCGAATTCACTTTAATCAAAGTCATTGATGAAGGTATTGGAATCAGTGAAGAAGATAAGAAACATCTGTTTGAGCGCTTTTTTCGTTCAAGTAATGCGCTGAATATCCAAGGTACCGGCTTGGGATTACATATTGTAGCAAATTATGTGGAATTATTAAATGGGAAAATTAACTTGCACAGCGAATTAGAAAAGGGGACAACGATTGAAGTAATCATTCCGGTGTTAACTGAAGTTTGAAACTAAATCCTTTTCATTAACAAAAATAGTAAATGATGTATCATATTTTATTAATAGAAGACAATGAAGATGTAAGAGAAAATACCGCCGAAATTTTAGAAATGGCTGGTTATAAAGTAAATACCGCTGCCGATGGCAAAAAAGGTGTTGAAGAAGTGAAACGTGAAAAACCGGATTTGATTATTTGCGATATCATGATGCCGGTGTTAGATGGATATGGCGTTTTACATATGCTATATAAAAATCCGGAGACGGCTACTATCCCATTTATTTTTTTAACGGCCAAGGCCGACAGAAGTGATATGCGAAAGGGCATGGAAATGGGGGCAGACGATTATATCACAAAGCCATTTGATAAAATTGAATTATTGAATGCAGTGGAAGGTCGACTGAAAAAAGTAGAATTATTAAAGCATGAATATCGAAAGGATGTGGAAGGGATATCGAATTTAATAGGGGATATGGCAGGTAAAGATGCGATGAACAAATTTATTGAACAACGCCAGATTAATCAATATAAGAAGAAGCAAAATATTTACATGGAAGGCAATTATCCTAATGGGATGTTTTATGTAAATAAAGGCAAAGTGAAAATTTTTAAAATGCATGATTATGGCAAGGAGTTTATCGTAGCCATGTTAAAGGAAGGCGATTTTTTTGGATACAATGCATTATTGGAGGAACGCATGTATGAAGAAACTGCCCAAGCCTTTGAAGATGCTGAAATTGTATACCTGCCAAAGGATGAAATATTTTCATTGATTTTCAATAACCGTGAAGTGGCTAGAAAATTTCTGCAGATATTAACCCACGATGTTACCGAACATCGTGAAAGATTATTAGATTTAGCCTATAGCTCGGTTCGCCGAAGGGTGGCAGAGGCTTTGTTAATGCTACAAAAAAGATATCATGAAGAGGGGCAGTCCACATTTAGTTTTGCTATTTCTCGCGAAGACTTAGCCAATATTGTTGGCACGGCAACCGAATCTTTAATTAGAACCCTCAGCGATTTTAAAGAAGAAAAGATTATCGATATTCGAGAAGGAAAAATATTTTTAATGAATGAAGAGAAATTGAAACAACAGAAGAACTAATCTTAGGCCTTAAATTTTTAATCGTCAATCGTCAATCCGATAGTTATCGGATCAATCTTCAATTACGAGTTTCTCAACCTAGGAGCATTGGAATGAAGAAGTAGATGGAGTTGACAAGGGCAATATCAATAAAGGTAATGTTTTGAAAAAAGGTGGGGGGGGTTTTTTTAAGGATGGTTTTTTTTGGGGGGTTTTGGGGGGGGGGGGGGGGGGGGGGGGGGGGGGGTTTGTGTTGGGGGAAGGTTTTTTGGTTGTGAAAAAAAATGGGGTTTTTGGGGGGGGGCCCGCTGTTTTTTGGGTTGTGGTTTTTGGGGGGTGGTTTGTCCCGGGGGGGTTGTTTGGGGGTTGGGCTTGGAGGAGTTGGTGGGGGGTTTTTTGTTTTTTTTCCCGGGGGGGTTGTTTTTTTTTTTTTTTGGGGGTGTTGTGGTCCCCTGGGGCCCTGGTGGGGTTGGGGGGTTTTTTTTTTTTTTTTTTTTTTTTTTGGGGGGGGGGGTTGGGTGGGGGTTTGGGGGGGTTTGTTTTTTTTGGGTTGTTTTTGTTTGTTTTTTTTTTGGGGGGGGGGGGGTTGGGTTTTGGGGGGTTGTTTTGTGGTGGGGGTCCGGGGGGGGGGGTGGTCGCCGGTTTTGGTTTGTTTTTGTTCGGGGGGGGTTGGGTTTGTTTGGGGGGGGGGTTTTGGGGGGTGGGTGGGGGCTGGGGGGGGGGGGGGGGGGGGGGGGGGGGGGGGGGGGGGGGGGGGGGGGGGGGGGGGGGGGGGGGGGGGTGGTGGGTGGGGGGGGTTGGGGGGTTTTTTTGGGGGTTTTTTTGGTTTTTGGGGGGTTTTTTGGGGGGGGTGGTGGGTGGGTTGGGGGGTGGGTTGGTTTTTTGGTTTTTTTTTGGGTTTTGTTTTTTGGGTGTGTCGGGGGGGGGGGGGGGGGTTTGGGGGGGGGGTGGTGTTTGGGGGGGGGGGGGATTTTGTAGTTGGGGGGGGGGTGGGGGGGGTGGTTTTGGTTTGTTGGGGGTTGTTGGGGGTTGGGGGGGGGGGGGGGGGTTGTTGGGTGGGGTGGGGGGGGGGGGGGGGGGGGTTTGGGGTTGGGGTTGGGGGGGGTTTGGTTTTTTTTTTTTGGGTTTGTTGGTTTGGCCCGGCCGGGCCGCCCCCGGGGGGGGGGGTTTTTGGGGGGGTGGTGGTGGGGGTTTGTTGTCGGTTCGGGTGTTGGTTTGGTGGGGGGGTTTGGGTGGTGGGTGGGGGCGGGCGGGGGGGGGTTGGGTTGGGGGGGGCCGGTTTTTTTTTTTGTTTTGGGGGGGGGTTTTGTTTGGGGTAGGGGGGGTTTGGTTTGTTTGAGTTGGTGTCGTGAAAAAAAAAAAAAAAACGGAATTTTTTTCAGTATTATGCCTCAATAAATATCATGATCGTTTAAATCCTCCTTCTCAATATTCCAATGTACAGCTAAACTTTTCCCTTCTTCATTTTGCTGCTCAAGACTCCAACTATCTGTAGCTGAAGTTTCGAGCCAAAGATTACCCGATTTGCGAAATACTTGGGCGCATAAGCCAAAATCTTGCAATAAGGATTTTTCTAAATCTTCAACTTTTGTTATATTATAAAAAACTAATTCGCCTTCTTGGAATGTATTGGATAAACGACTTAAGATTTCGTCACTGCCTATCATTTTATCTTTAGATAGAAGCTTCCCTTTTCCTGATGGCTCATGAAAGAACTCTATCTTTAAATATGGAAAGATCGAATTGAATTCTTTTCTAAATTCTTTGATAGTTTGTCGGCTATGTAATTGTATACTATGTTTCATAATCCTAGAAATTTTTTAAGTGAACCTACCTTTCAGAGCAATAACAAATATTACTGTTTGATTTCAGTAACCTTTGTTGTGAATACGAATTAACAAGTTCAATAATATTTAAAACAAAACAAAGAGATTTCTGAAACTTAGTAAATGACAAACATCATATTTTTATGCGATTGATATCATTCGTAATGGAATTTGGCATATTTGCTTACACAATTTTCTAAAGCTAAAATTTATGTTAGGTGTAATAATGTAAAAAAAAACCTGATGACGCTATAGAATAGTGTCAACAGGTTACATTCATTTTTTAGTTAGGATATCAAAAATAGATATCAAATATTACATATGCGCTACAATCTTACGCTCTAAAACCGCTTTCGGAACTGCGCCTACTTGCTTGTCTACTACTTTACCATCTTTAATAAAAAGTATACATGGGATACTCGTAATACCATAAGTTACGGATAAGTCTGAGTTTTCGTCAACATTTACTTTGCCGATATTTACTTTTCCTTCATATTCGGTAGCTAAGCTTTCGATGGTTGGTGTCATAGCAACACATGGTCCGCACCATGGAGCCCAAAAATCTACAACGTTTAATTTATTTGTTTGAAGAACTTCTGCTTCAAAATTGCTGTCTGTGAATGTTAATGCCATTTCTTTTAATTATTTAAGTGTGTAAAAGTGAGTTATTTTCTGATTTCTTCAAATATATTTATTCTATGACCTAGTTGGTAACTATATTATAAAGCAATCCATCCATTTTTGATAAGGCATCTAAAAAGCCATCGCTAAGTTCAACTTTTCGCATTGGAGTGTACAATTTTACTGCCTGTTGATTACTCTGGTCGATGACATGAATACCCAGTTCGCACTTGCCAGGTTTATCGCCATATTTCTGTATAACTTCTAAAAAAGCCTGATCTAGTTTTTCGAGTTGTATGGTCATATTGAGTCTTTTGGTAAAGGTTTTTTTTACATCATCCAGTAAAATCATGCTTTGAATTTTAAATTCGAATTCAGTTTCTGAGTTCCACCGATTTTGAAACATCCCACTAATCATGACTTTATTATTTTGTATCATCATGTCTTTATACTTTAGGTAATCATCTTTGAATAAAGTAAATTCATGTTCACCGTTAAAATCTACCAACTTAAACTTTCCCCAAAATGTGCCTTTTTTTGAAATAAGATGCTGTGCCGAAGAGATATAGCCTGCAATACGAAGTGAACGTTTTTTATAAATATCTTTATCAATATCCGAAAGCGGAATGAAACCATAGTGAGTCATTTCAAAGATAAAATTATCAAGAGGGTGTGCACTGATGTATATACCCACCATATCTTTTTCTTTATCCAGCAATTCAGTTAACGACCACGTATCTGTTTCGTGAATTTTTGGTAAGGCTATTTCAGGCATACCGATATCGCCAAATAAACTGTGGGTATGTTGTGTGGCACCTGAAATAACTTGTTGCCCGTACCGAATAATTTTTTCTAGGTTTGTTTGATTTTCTCCTGGGGCTAACAAAAAATATTGCGCTCGATGCATATTTTTAAAACAATCTAGCCCGCCTGCCATCACTAAACATTCTAATGTTTTTTTATTTACCGAACGGGAACTCAATCGGCGTATCATATCAAAAACGTCTGCAAATTTCCCATTTTTTTCACGCTCTGCAATAATTTCCATGACCGCCGCTTCGCCAACGCCTTTAATAGCGCCCATTCCAAAACGAATAATTCCTTCGTTATTTACACTAAATCCTTTTTTACTCTCGTTGATATCTGGGCCTTGTACAGCAAGCCCCATTTTTTTACACTCTTGCATAAATTGAGAAACACTCTCAATATTGCCTTGCGAATTGAGCAAAGCCGCCATATACTCGGCTTGGTAGTTGGCTTTTAGGTAAGCAGTTTGGTAAGCTACATAAGCATAACAAGTTGAATGTGATTTATTAAATGCATACTGAGCAAACTTAGTCCAATCGTTCCAAATTTTTTCGCAAGCCGCCACCGGGTGATGGTTTGCTAAACAACCTTCTAAGAACTTGGCATACATTTTTTGAAGCACATCGAGTTGCTTTTTACCCATGGCTTTTCGAAGTATATCGGCATCACCTTTCGAAAAGTTAGCCAATTTTTGTGACAGCAACATCACTTGTTCTTGATACACCGTTACGCCATACGTTTCTTTCAATACTTCTTCCATTTCGGGTAAATCATATTGAATTTCTTTTCGCCCATGCTTACGTTCTATAAATTCGGGTATATACTCAATAGGGCCTGGTCGATAAAGTGCATTCATGGCAATTAAATCTTCAATATTATCCGGTTTCAATTCCTTCAAATACTTTTTCATACCGGCAGATGCAAATTGAAAAGTGCCTTCTGTGTCCCCATCTTGATACAATTTAAAAGTTTTCGCATCATCTAATGGAATCTTATCGATATCGATTTTTAATCCATGATTTTCTTCAATAAGAATCATGGCATCTCTGATTATGCTTAGATTGCTCAAGCCGAGCACATCTATTTTTATTGCACCGGCTTCTTCCACCACATTACCCGAAAACTGTGTTACATACAGGTCAATATCTTTTTGTTTACACAAGGGCATGATCTCCATTAAATCTTTAGGGCCAATGATAATTCCGGCTGCATGAATACCTGTATTTCGAACTGTCCCTTCTAGCTTTTCAGCTTCATGTAATATGCGTGCCTTTAAGTCGTCGCCATTATAAAATTTTTGTAAGGTTTGCACATTCTGAATATCCTCAGCAGCGATATTGTCTTTCTTTTTTAAATCGGCTTCTTTAATATGCAGCATTTCCCCTAAGGATGTGCCCGGACGATCGGGTACAAGTTTCGCTAACATATTACTTTCTTCCAATGGTAAATCCATCACGCGAGCCACATCCTTAATACTGCTTTTAGCCGCCATGGTACCATAGGTAATAATATGGGCTACTTGATTTTTACCATAAGTGTTTACAATATATTCAACTACTTTGCCCCGTCCAATATCATCAAAATCCGTGTCAATATCGGGCATGCTAGCTCGTTCGGGATTTAAAAAACGTTCAAAAAGTAAATTGTATTTTAATGGGTCGATAGAGGTAATGCCAACACAATAAGCCACCACTGAGCCGGCAGCTGAACCACGACCTGGGCCAACAACAACACCATTATTTTTAGAGTAACGAATAATATCCGACACAATTAAAAAGTAACCGGCAAAACCCATCTTCTTAATAACACCTAATTCAAATTTCAGTCGTTCATCTAATTCGGGGGTAAATATACCATATCGAACTTTTGCACCTTCAATACATAAAAATTCTAGATAGTCATCTTGGTTATTAAATGGTGCTGGTAAAGGGAAGTTAGGTAATAGTAAATCGTTGGTAACGCTTACTAAATCTACCTTGCTTACAATATCATTTGTATTATCGATGGCTTCAGGTAAATCGCTGAATACCTCAATCATTTGTTCGGTTGATTTGAAAAAGAATTGATTATTGTAAAATGCGAATCGCTGTTTTTTATTTTCAGTATCATCATCTACAAACTCTTTCATTTTAGGTGTGCTTTGCAATTCACCTGTATTTACGCAAAGTAAAATATCATGGGCATTGCTATCTTCTTCTTCTATATAATGCGAATCGTTGCTCGCGATAATTTTTACATTGTATTTCTTTGCTAACTTGATTAATTCAATATTTACTTTGTCTTGATCGGGAATGCCATGTCGTTGCAGTTCAACATAATAATCTTCACCAAAGATATCGAGCCACCATTTGAATTCTTTTTCACCGGCTTCAACGCCATCTCGTAAGATAGTACGAGGAACGGATGCACCTAAACAACAAGTTGAGGCAATTAATCCTTCGTGATATTGTAGAATAAGTTCTTTATCGATTCGCGGATATTTACCATATAATCCTTCTGTATATCCTAATGAGCAAAGTTTGATAAGATTTTTATAACCCTCTTTATTTTTTGCTAGTAATAATTGATGGTAACGAACATCCTTTTGTTCTTTAGTGAATTGTTGTTTTGTTCTATCGCTTACCACATAAAATTCACAACCCACAATGGGTTTCACTAATAAATTGCCATTTTCATCTTTATATTTTTTGGCTTCTTTTACAAAATCAAAAACGCCAAACATATTTCCATGATCGGTGATAGCAATAGCCGGCATCTTATCGGCAATGGCTTTTTTAAATAAACCTTTAATACTGCTAGCACCATCCAACAAAGAATATTGTGTATGATTATGGAGATGAGAAAATTTCATGTGTTTTAGTAAAGTTTTCTTTATTCGTTACCTATTATTCAGCCTCAAAACATTTGCTCATATTGCCGAGAAATGTCATGTTTCAAATCCTATAAATAATCTAAAGATTGCCAAAAGTAAGCTGTCATCTCCTAGTCGTTCTAAAAAGTTATGTACATTATGGCGAGTTAAATTTGAACGTATAATTAACAAAGAATTCAGTATTCGAAATTACTCTAATGTGTATTTTATGTATGCGTTTTTGCTTGACAAATAGTAGAAATTATTGTAGAAAATGGAATTGGTGATCTATAACAAAAATTTTATACATTTATAGCGTTTAAGAACTTTATCAATTTATGTTTTTACGAAATATATTACCGTTTGTTATTTTATTGTTTGCCGTAAACTATGCGGTAGCTCAAAATAAAGAAATTGATAGTTTGAAAAATACCCTTGCGGTTGATGAACATGACTCAACGGTTGTTGATGTTTTGATAGAATTAAGTGCCCAGTATAGAGGCATTTCTTTGGATACCGCCTTGGTGTATGCAAAAAAAGCAAAAAATTTAGCCGATGAAATTAAATATCCAAAAGGGCAGGGGTATGCTTTAAAGGCCATTGGCCTGGCGTATAATATGAAAGGTGATTATGTTGAAGCCCTTAGATTTTGGAAAGATGCCTTGCAAGTATTTGAAAAGCATGATATCAAAGTAGGTACCGCCAATATGTTGAATAATATCGGTGTGATATATTACAATAAAAGTGACGAGCAGAATGCCCTCGATTATTATTTACGATCTTTAAAAGTTTCTGAAGAAATTAAAGACACCTTGCGTATTGCAACCGCTTATGCAAACTTAGGTGGGGTTTATAGTAATAAAGCTACTACTTACGATAAATCGCTTCAATACCATAAGAAGGCATTGGCACTCAGCGAAGCTATCCACGATTCAGTGCTGATTGGAAGTAGTAATGCGAACATCGGTGAAATATTATTGAACCAAAATAAACTCGATAGCGCTATTACCTATTTAATGCAAGGTCGGAAAGTGTATGTAGGGTCAGCAGATTTGCCTTATATTTTAAATATCATTGGTAAAGTATATCGAGCAAAAAAACAATTTTACCAAGCCATCACATTTCACCAACAAGCTTATGATACTGCGGCATTCCATGATGCTCGTTTAGATATGGCACAAGCTTTATTAGGCATAGCAGAATCGTATAAAGAAGCTAATGATGCACCGGCAGCTATTGATGTTTATTTGAAAGCTCAAGTACTTTTTGAAGAAATTGGATTAGATGAAAGTTATGATTTGAAAACAGTGTATGAAGGATTATCGGCTTGTTATATGAAGCAAAAAAATTATCAGAAGGCCATGGAGTATCATACCAAATTGTTAGAGGTCAAGGATAAAATTTATAATATCGAAGTTGATAAAAGTTTAAGCACCAAATTGTTTGCCTATGAAATCGATAAAAAGCAAAACGAAATTAATTTACAACAGTCGGTAATCAGTCGACAAAATTTAGTACGTAACGGATTGCTTGGTGGTATGTTAATTGTACTCCTTTTTGCCAGTGTATTTTTTATACAACGAAATAAAATTGGGAAAGAAAAGAAACGTAGCGATGCATTACTATTAAATATCCTTCCCGAAGAAACTGCCGAAGAATTAAAACAAACCGGAACTGCTAAGGCGAAAAGTTTTGATGAAGTAACCGTATTATTTACCGACTTTAAAAATTTCACTCGCATGAGTGAGGAGCTTACCGCACAAGAATTAGTAAATGAAATTCATTATTGTTATTGTGCATTCGACGATATCATTAGCCAGTATGATATCGAAAAAATTAAAACTATTGGTGATAGTTATATGTGCGCTTCAGGCTTGCCTATGGAAAATCCACATCATGCTGTAGAAATGCTAAAGGCTGCATTTGAAATTCGTGAATTTATTGACAAAGAGAAAGCAAAGCGTATAGCCGACAATAAACCTTATTTTGAAATTCGAATAGGGTTAAATAGTGGCCCGGTGGTTGCTGGCATTGTGGGTAATAAAAAGTTTGCCTACGATATTTGGGGCGATGCGGTAAATATTGCTTCCCGCATGGAATCATCCGGTGAACCCGGTAAAATCAATGTAAGTGGCGCAACCTGCGAATTGGTGAAAGATCATTGTATAAGTACGTATCGAGGTAAAATTGAAGCTAAAAATAAAGGTGCTATTGATATGTATTTTGTGGAAAGATTAGAGACAGCGTAAATTCACAATTTCACCCTATTTTTACCCGGTGACAAAATTCATAGAAGTAATTGGTGCCCGTGAACATAATCTGAAGAATATTTCAGTTTCTATTCCCAAAAATAAATTAACGGTCATTACCGGCATTAGCGGAAGTGGCAAATCTTCGTTGGCATTTGATACCATACATGCCGAAGGACAACGTAGATATATGGAAAGTTTTTCGGCCTATGCACGTCAGTTTGTAGGTAATTTAGAACGACCAGATGTTGACAAAGTAGAAGGCTTATCGCCGGTAATTGCTATCGAACAAAAAACAACGAATAAAAGCCCGCGCTCAACGGTTGGTACCGTTACCGAAATTTATGATTTCTTACGTTTATTATTTGCACGTGCCGGTGAAGCCTATAGTTTCAATACCGGTAAAAAAATGGTTCGCTATTCTGAAGAAGAAATGGTTGAACATATTTATCACTCCTACGCCAACGAAAAAATAATATTACTAGCTCCAATTGTAAAAGGTCGTAAAGGGCATTATCGTGAGTTGTTTGATCAACTCCGTAAGCAAGGCTTTTTACGCGTTCGTGTAGATGGTGAACTCATGGAGTTGAAAGAAAAAATGCAAGTCGATCGTTATAAAATTCATGATATCGAAATTGTCATCGACCGATTGAAAGTTGAAAAATCATCTCACATTCGATTAGTTGAAAGTATACAAAGCAGCTTAAAACATGGTAACGATCAATTGATTGTTTTACGTCATGAAGGTAAAGGGAATGATGCAGATGTGCAATTGCTTTCGAAGCAATTGATGTGTGCCGATACCGGAATTTCATACGATGAACCTTCGCCAAATTCTTTTTCATTTAATTCGCCTTATGGAGCTTGCTCTCAGTGCAAAGGACTAGGAACAGTGTATACCATCGAAAATGATTTAGTAATACCCGATAAAAGCAAGAGCATTTCCGATGGTGGTATTGCGCCTTTAGGCGAAGCGAGAGATGTTTATGTTTATCAGCAAGTAGAAGCCCTAGCCAAGCAATATAAGTTTGATATCAAGAAACCGATAGCCTTAATTCCTGAAAAAGCGCTGAATGTTTTATTGTATGGAACCGAAGAAAAGGTAGATGTGCTTGTTGACTATGATGATTCGCCAAAAGCTTATGCCACTAAATTTGAAGGTATCGTAAATATGGTAATTCGATGGTTCCATTCTACCTCAAGCGATTATGTAAAAGATTGGGCTGAAAAGTTTATGCGTTTAAATGTTTGTCCAACCTGCCAAGGCGCTCGCTTAAAAAAGGAAAGCTTATGGTTTAAAATGGATGAAAAGAATATTCATGAATTAAGTGCCATGAGTTTATCTGAATTGCGACTTTGGTTTAATGGCATTGAAAAGCGCTTAACTAAAAAGCAAAATTTAATAGCCATTGAAATTTTTAAAGAAATCAAAGAACGTCTTGATTTTTTGTTGGATGTGGGTTTAGATTATCTATCACTCGATCGCCCATCACGTAGTATAAGCGGAGGTGAAAGTCAGCGTATACGCTTAGCCACACAAATTGGTTCTAAGCTTCAAGGCATTACGTATATTTTAGATGAACCGAGTATTGGTTTACATCAGCGCGATAATCAACGATTGATTACCGCTTTGCAAAGTTTGCGCGATGTAGGAAACACGGTGATCGTTGTAGAACATGATAAAGATATTATGTTACATGCCGATCACTTGATAGATATCGGTCCGGGAGCCGGTACGTTAGGCGGACATATTGTAAGCCAAGGCATACCTTCTTCATTTTTATTGCAAGATACCCCAACGGCTAATTACTTAAAAGGGACACAAAAAATTGAACTTCCTAAAGAACGACGAAAAGGCAATGGGTTAGAAATTGAATTGAAAGAAGCCAGTGGAAATAATTTAAAAAAGGTAAATGTGAAATTCCCTTTAGGGAAATTTATTTGTGTTACCGGTGTTTCGGGTAGTGGTAAATCAACCTTGATCAATGAAACCTTTTATCCCATCTTATCGCAATATATATACGGGAGCAAAACAGATCCCATGTCTTATAAATCGGTAAAAGGTATTGAACAAATTGATAAAGTAATTGAAATTGATCAGTCGCCCATTGGAAGAACACCACGAAGTAATCCGGCAACCTATTGCAACTTTTTTAATGATGTTCGTCAATTATTCGCCATTATACCCGAAGCAAAAATTCGTGGTTATAAACCCGGACGGTTTTCGTTTAACGTAAAAGGCGGTAGATGCGAAACTTGCGAAGGCGCCGGCATGAAAACCATTGAAATGAATTTCTTGCCCGATATTCATGTGCATTGTGAGCGTTGTAATGGAAAACGATTTAATCGTGAAACACTAGAGATCAGATACAAAGGAAAATCAATCGCCGATATTTTAGAAATGACGGTTGCCGAAGCCGTTGATTTTTTTAAACATATTCCAAGCCTATACCGTAAGGTTAAAACTTTAGAAGATGTAGGTTTAGATTATTTAACGCTTGGACAAAGTGCAGTAACCTTAAGTGGAGGTGAAGCGCAACGTGTAAAGTTAGCAACCGAGTTATCGAAAAAGGATACAGGAAAAACTTTTTATATTTTAGATGAACCCACTACCGGATTGCATTTTCAAGATATTGAAATGTTGCTAAAGGTGTTACAAAAATTAGTGGATCGTGGCAATACCGTTTTAGTAATTGAACATAATTTAGATGTCATTAAAGTTGCTGATCATATTATTGATCTCGGACCTGAAGGAGGCAAGGGTGGGGGAATGATATTAGCAACCGGTACTCCTGAAGAAATTGTAAAAGTGAAAGCGAGTATTACCGGACAATTTTTGAAGGATGAGTTGGCTGGAAAGTAGTTTTAAGTTATTGGATTACAGTAAAAAGTCCTGAGAATTTTAAATGATGGTGAGCTGTAATAGAAACCTTGTCTGAATGACCATTTATTTTCTAATTGGTATGGGTATAGTTTCTGGCCCTATTGAAAGTATGCATTGCATTAACTAACTTTCGGTTTTTATTGTATGAAGATTTTATTTATTCGCTTTTCATCTATTGGTGATATTGTTTTAACTACACCGGTTGTTCGTTGTGTAAAGCAACAATTACCTCATGCAGAGGTTCATTATCTTACTAAGAAAAGTTTTTCCGCAATCATTGAAAATAATCCATATATCGATAAACATTTTTATTTAGATGGAGGCGATATGTTGCCCATTGTGATGGAATTATTGAAAGAGAAATACGATATCGTCATTGATTTACACCGCAATCTTCGAACCTTATATATTAAGTCTCTATTGCGACAAGCATTTAATAGTCGTGTAAAAAATTACACCTTCTCTAAGCTCAATATTCGTAAGTGGTTATTTACCAATTTGAAATTAAATTGTATGCCTGATATAAGCATTGTTGAACGATACTTTAAGGCGGTTACATCATTAGGTGTAAAAAATGACGGACAAGGTTTAGACTATTTCATTTCGGCAAGTGATGAAATTAATAAGGATGATTTGCCAATGAGTCATATGTTAGGTTTTGCCGCTATTGCAATTGGCGGACAACATGAAACCAAGAAAATGCCGGTAGAAAAGTGGAAAGCGTTTTGTAGCCAATTTGATTTTCCGATGGTACTTATGGGCGGAAAGGAAGATGCATCTAATGCCGCAGAGATTTGCAAGATCGATCCAATAAAAATGTATAATGCTTGCGGCAAATTTAGTTTAAATGAAAGTGCACATATTATTCAAAAATCGCGCTTTGTTATCACGCACGATACAGGCTTGATGCATATAGCAGCATCTTTTAAAAAACCTATCATATCCATATGGGGCAATACAGTTCCTGAATTTGGCATGTTTCCGTATTATGGATACAATAATCTCAAAACGAATATTGCGCCGCAATCTTATATCATTGAAAACAAAAAATTGTTTTGTCGACCGTGTAGTAAAATAGGCTATGCTAAATGTCCGAAAAAACATTTTAATTGTATGCAGAAAATTGAAATTGCCGAGATCTTAGTAAAGGCTCAATTACTAAAAGCATAAATGAGTAAACACATTCTGTTTCTATGATGAGGAGATGATGGATAAAATACATTCTCATCAATAATTCGACATAATATTAAAATTGCTTTACTATCTTTATCATACCAAAAAATAAATTGTATGATAAACAAACCCTTCTTTTTTAGTCAGGTTAAACTACACCTATTTGGTGGAAGTTTTACCCAAAAACAAGTGAACGGACTGAATGCAATTCTCACAGAATGGGAAGCAAAATTTTCAAGAAACGATGACCGGTTTTTAGCTTATATGTTGGCAACGGTTCATCATGAAACCGATAAGCAAATGCAACCTATTGAAGAATACGGAAAAGGAAGAGGTAAGGATTATGGAAGGAAATTAAAAATGGGAAGAGGCCCGGGTCGACGTGTTGCTTATTCAACACCCAACCAACTCTACTATGGTCGAGGTTATGTACAACTCACTTGGTACGAAAATTATGAAAGAGCCGCCAAAGAATTGAAAGTGGATTGCTTACAACATCCTGAACTTACTTTAGACTTAAGCATTGCCACTCAAATAATGTTTGCCGGCATGACAAAAGGTTGGTTTACCGGTAAAAAACTTAGCGACTACTTTAATAAAACCAAAGCAGATTGGGTAAATGCACGCCGTATTATAAATGGTCTAGATAAAGCCCAACTCATTAAAGATTATGCGATAAAATATTATGCTGCGATAAGTTATACGGTTTAAACTACAATCTTCTATTTTCAGACTTCAGACTCAGTCTTCAATCCGATAACTATCGGATTGAAGTTTGATAATTGACTCCTATTTCCCCTTCCTTTTTACGTACGCATCTACTGCGGCAATGGCTACCATATTTACAATTTGTCGAACCGTGCTACCTAATTGCAATACATGAACCGATTTATTTAATCCAAGTAAAATTGGGCCAACCGCTTCTGAGTTGCCCAATTCCATCATTAAATGGTAGGCAATATTGCCGGCAGCAAGGTTAGGGAAAATTAAAATATTGGGACTGTTATTCACCAATGAACTAAAAGGATAATTCTCTTTCAAGAGCTCATTATTGAATGCAACACTGCCTTGTATTTCTCCATCTACCACCAAATCCGGATATCTTTCATGAAGTATTTTTACGGCTTCCTTTACTTTTTTGGCTTCATCTAAATGGCTCGATCCAAAATTTGAGTAGGACAACATCGCTACTTTTGGTTTGATGTTCATGTTCGAAACATTTTCAGCAGCCAACATGGTTATATCAACTAAATCTTGTACAGTTGGAAATTCATTAATGGTAGTATCCGCAAAGCAAATCGGTCCTTTTTTAGTGAGCATAACATACATACCTGCTAACTTATTTACCTTTTTATCGACACCAATAATTTCCAAAACCGGACGTAAGGTATCAGGATATTTCCGAGTGAGACCGGTAATTAAAGCGTCCGCTTCACCATTCTGTACCATCATACAGCCAAAGTAATTACGCTCGCGCATAATTTTCTTCGCCTCATAAATATTATAACCTTTACGATTTCGCTTGTCGAATAATTTTTCGCCATACTCGTGTCGCTTCATTTCATTCTCTTCAGATTTAGGGTCAATGATTTCAATTTCATCTATCTCTAAACCATTTTCATTGGCTATATTTTCAATCTTCTTTACATTGCCTAATAAAATTGGAATCGCAATTCCTTCGTCACGAACTAATTGAGCAGCCTTTAAGGTTTTAAAATTCTCGGCATCGGCAAACACTACTTTTTGTTTATACTGTTTAGCTTTATTAATAATTACTTTTAAGATATTATCATCACTACCTAATCGATTATGTAACTCTTCTTCATACTTTTTCCAATCCGGAATTTGTTGCGCTACACCACTCTCAACTGCAGCTTTTGCCACTGCCAATGAAACTTCGACAAGTAAGCGTGGATCCATTGGTTTTGGAATAATGTATAACTCACCGTATGATAAATTCTTTTCCAAATAAGCCATATTCACCATATCAGGAACAGGCTTTTTAGCTAATGCTGCCAAGGCTTTAACCGCAGCCATTTTCATTTCCTCATTAATGGTTCTGGCTCGCACATCTAAAGCACCTCTAAAAATATAGGGGAAACCTAATACATTATTTACTTGATTCGGGTAATCGCTTCTTCCGGTTGCCATAATCACATCCGGACGTGCAGACATAGCCGTTTCATAATCAATTTCCGGGTCAGGATTGGCTAATGCGAAAACGATTGGTTTGTCGGCCATGCCTTTCAACATGTCTGCATCTACAATTCCACCTTTCGATAAACCAATAAATACATCTGCCCCTTTCATCGCATCACCTAATGAAGCATATTCGGTAACACAGGCAAATCGTTGCTTCTTCTCATCCAAATCTGTTCTGCTTTGAGTAATTGCACCTTTACTATCAAACATTACAAAATTTTCGACCTTGGCACCTAAGCGAATATATAAATCGCAACATGCCATCGCTGATGCTCCTGCACCACTCACTACAATTCTAACTTTACTTATTTCTTTCTCTTGAATTTCAACAGCATTTAGTAAAGCCGCTGATGAAATAATAGCCGTACCATGTTGATCATCATGCATGATGGGAATATTCAATTCAGCTTTCAATCGCTCTTCAATCACAAAACATTCCGGTGCTTTGATATCTTCTAAATTAATGCCGCCAAAAGTGGGCTCAAGGGCTTTAACGGTTCTAATAAATTCTTCAACATCTTTGGTGTTTAATTCAATATCAAACACATCAATATCGGCATAAATTTTAAATAATAAACCCTTGCCTTCCATAACAGGCTTGGATGCTAAAGGTCCAATATCGCCTAACCCTAATACGGCTGTACCATTAGTGATTACCGCAACCAAGTTTCCTTTTGCGGTATATTTATATACATCTTCCGGGTTTTTTTCAATCTCTCTGCAAGGTTCCGCAACCCCTGGCGAATAAGCTAAAGCAAGGTCGCGTTGGGTTTTTGTATCTTTTGTAGGTATAACTTCTATCTTGCCGGGTCTGCCTTTTGCATGATAATCAAGGGCATCTATCTTACGTATCTGTTTTTGCATATTTTGTTATTAGGTGAAAATCTAGAATTCAATTTCTGTATCTGCGGCGTGAAAATACAACATCCCATAAATTTATTATCATAATACCATCTAGATAAAATTTGAGCTTGCGATAAAGTGTACTATATGTATGTTCAGGAATATGAAAAATTTTACCTTTCCATAGCTTACTTGCTTGGGAATTGCAACAAAGGCTGGAGGGAGCCATCTCTTTTTTATGAAATCGAAAAATGGTTTCTACCTATTTTGCCTAGTTTGCCTTACATAAACCATTAGGCTTAATCCCAAATGCTAAAATGATAAATCTACACCTCTGTTTTATCCACCTTTATTTTACAACCAAATTCCTATATTTACGCCACAAATTTATTAATAATGAACAAATCCTTCTTATTACCACTTATGCTTTTAACCTTACAAAGCGTTGCCCAAAAAA
Source organism: Bacteroidota bacterium (assembly GCA_016706595.1). Classification (GTDB taxonomy): domain Bacteria; phylum Bacteroidota; class Bacteroidia; order Chitinophagales; family Chitinophagaceae; genus OLB11. Next base: position 482,811 of record JADJJH010000001.1, read on the forward strand.
GATTACCTATGCTTGAACAACCTGTTGCACGCAAGGAAGCAATAAAAGATAATTATTTTGGACAAGATATTCAAGACCCCTATCGTTGGCTCGAAGATGACAATTCGCAAGAAACTGCTTTGTGGGTGCGTCAACAAAATTTGGTAACTTTCGATTACTTGCAAAAGATTCCATTTCGTGATAAAGTGGGAAAGGAACTTACCCGAATGTGGAATTATGAGAAGTACGGCAGTCCGATGAAGGAAGGCGAATATTTTTTATTTTATAAGAATGATGGATTGCAAAATCAAAGCGTTCTTTACATTCAAAAAGGATTGAATGGAGAGCCACAAGAATTTTTAAATCCCAATACGATGAATAAAGAAGGGACCTCTTCTTTAGGTTCAATATCATTATCGAAAAACCAAAAGTTTTGTGCTTACAGCGTTTCCAATGCCGGTAGCGATTGGCAAGATATTTATGTGATGGATGTTGAATCAAAAGCCAAAACAAAAGATGTAATTAATTATTCAAAATTTAGTGGAATTGCTTGGAAAGGAGATGAAGGATTTTATTATAGTGGTTACGATAAACCTGCAGAAAGTGGAAAGTATTCGGCAAAGACAGAATATCAAAAAATATTCTTTCACAAAATGGGCACTGCCCAAAGCGACGATAAATTAGTTTATGAGGATAAAGAACACCCATTGCGTTATAAAGGTGCAGCATTAACCGAAGATGAAAGATGGTTGATGTTGAGCATTTCGGAAGGAACCGATGGTAGCGAATTATACTTTATGGATTTGCAAGATAAAACAAAGAAGACCTTTACATTGCTATGCAAAGGCTTTAGTAGCAATTTTGATTTTGTAGATAATATAGATGGGAAATTTTTAGTGTATACAAATTATCAAGCAGCAAATTATCAGTTGGTACTCATCGATCCACAACAACCGGAACCTTCAAACTGGAAAAAGTTTTTACCAGAAGCATCTAATAAATTAGATGCCGTGAACCGAGTAGGGGACAAAGTATTTTGTACCTATTTAATCAACGCTGCATCGCAAGTAAATGTATATGATCTAAAAGGAGCTATACTTTCTACCATCGACTTGCCGGGCATTGGCACCGCAAGCGGATTTGGTGGAAGTAAAAAAGATGATATCACTTTTTATACTTATACCTCTTTTAATGCGCCACCAATGATTTTTAAATACGATTTAAAAACAGGCAAAAGCGAGTTATTTAAACAACCCAATTTAAAAACCGATTTGGGTAATACGGTTGTTGAACAAATTTGGTTTAAGAGCAAAGATGGTACACGTGTACCGATGTTTATTTATCATAGAGCCGATGTTGATATTCGTAAAGGACCACATCCGGTATTTTTATATGGCTATGGTGGATTTAATATTTCACTTACCCCAAGCTTTAGTATTCCTATGAGTTATTTTGTACAAAAAGGCGGCATATATGTTTGTGTATCCTTACGCGGTGGAAGTGAATTTGGTGAAAAATGGCACGAAGGTGGCAAGCTCGAAAACAAACAAAATGTATTTGATGATTTTATTGGTGCGGCCGAAAGTTTAATCACCTCTGGTGTTACTAGTAAAGAAATGTTAGCTATTCACGGACGAAGTAATGGTGGCTTACTTGTAGGCGCTTGTATGACTCAACGACCGGATTTGTTTCAAGTATGCTTACCGGGTGTTGGCGTTTTAGATATGTTGCGTTATCATAAATTTACTGTTGGTTGGGGATGGGCAGTTGAATATGGAAGCAGTGATAAAAAAGAAGATTTTAATTATCTAATAAAGTATTCGCCATTACATAACGTAAAGAAAGGCGCAAAGTATCCGGCAACGATGGTTACTACAGCCGATCACGACGACCGCGTAGTGCCTGCCCATTCATTTAAATTTGCCGCTGCTTTACAAGATGCAAATGCAAGCACCAACCCGATGTTGATTCGTATTGATACACAAGCCGGACATGGTGCAGGCAAACCCACTTCAAAACAAATTGACGAATGGGCAGATGTTTTGAGCTTTACAATGTATCATCTAGGCATGGATGGGTTTAAATAGAAATATCCTTCAATGAATAAACTTCTTGCTTTACTTCTCTTTGTTCATGTATGTTGCACCCAATTTCTTTCTGCGCAAGATTTCCAAGCTTCAAAAGAAATTATAGATAAATTATGTTCACAAGAATTTAAAGGACGAGGTTATGTAGATAATGGGGTAAACAAAGCCGCCGATTATTTGGCTTCAAAATACAAACAGTATAATTTGAAGTCGTTTGGAAAAGATTATTTTCAATCTTATAGCTTCCCGGTAAATACGATTCCCAATGACATTGAATGTACACTCGATAATAAAGCACTCAAAACAGGATATGATTTTTTAGTTGATGCAGGTGCAACCTCTTTACAAGGTGAATTTAATTTGTTACATTATAACATGAACGATTCGATTGAAAAGATGGCCTTGTTCAGTAAAATCAAAAAAGGATTTGCTAAAGATGAAGCACCGGTATTACATCATTTTAATTTTAGAAATCAAAGTTTTTCAGATAGCTGTTCATATTATCGAAACTTCCCAAAACTATTTATTACAACAGAAGATAAGAAACTAACCCATACAATAAGTCGCTACGTTGATGAAAACCCTTCCCTTATTTTTATAGATAGTGTGATATCAAATCAGAAAAAAATACATATCCATTTCAAAAATAAATTCATTCGTAGTTTTAAATCTAAAAATGTGATTGGCTATATCGAAGGTAAAAACAAAGATTCTTTCATAGCCTTTTCTGCCCATTTCGACCATCTGGGCATGCAAGGCAAAGAGGCCATGTTTCCCGGAGCTAGTGACAATGCAAGTGGTGTTAGTATGCTTTTTTATTTGATAGATTATTATACAAAACATCAACCAAATTGCAATATTGTGTTTATGCTTTTTAGTGGCGAAGAGGCGGGATTAATGGGTTCAGATTATTTCACCGAAAATCCACTTTTCAATATCGATAAAATAAAGTTGCTTATCAATATCGATATTATGGGTAATGCCGAAAAAGGGATTGTTGTAGTGAATGGCGAAACACGTAAACAAGAATTTGATTTACTAAGTTCCATCAACGATAGCTTACATCTCGTTCCAAAAGTTCGTATCAGAAGTCAAACTAAAAACAGTGATCACTATCATTTTTCCGAACATGGTGTGCCGGCAGTTTTTATGTATTCGGATGGCGGACAAGGTTATTACCACGATGTATTTGATAAAGCCGATGCTTTGCAACTCACGAATTATGAACAAACCGGACAGCTTCTTATTGAATTTACAAATCAATTAAGTCGTAAATAATGTATTTCCTTCCAAATCCAATAATAATTTTTTCCGCCATAAACCTCCGCTAAATCCAACCAACTCTCCATTTTTGCCAACTACCCTATGACAAGGAATAATGATAGGTATAGGGTTTTTGCCATTGGCTGAAGCAATGGCTCGAATGGCTAAAGGTTGTTGCATCTGTTTTGATAGTTGCGAATAAGATATTTGTTTGCCAAAAGGTATTTTCTGTAACTCGTTCCATACCGAAATTTGAAAAGGTGTACCTTCAGTAGCTAACGGAATGGTAAATATTGTTCGTTGTAAATTAAAATATTCATCGAGCTGAATCATCGTCTTTTCTAGAACAGGATTCAATAGTTCTTTACCTTCAATTGAAACATCAAAACATATTTCGGTAAGTGCCTCGTCATTTGACTTCAACAGCAAATTCCCTAATTTACAACGGTATACACATTGAAACATAAATTCGAAAATACAGCATCAATTCGAGGAACCTACAGAGGATGACTTAAAATCAATCAAACCTTTTTTGATGGCAATTAGTTGACGGCAATTACACCTGTGCTCCATTGCAAAGCGTAAATTGTTTTGAAGTACTTCGTTTTAAGTTCAATCAATTTCAAGTATGCCTCTAAGGCTTTATTTTCTCTGCTATTCACTAAAAACAATGAACTTTCTCCATTCATTAATTTGGCTTCTTCGGCGGTTACAAGTTTTCGGTAATTTTCATAATTGTCGCGTTGCAATTCAATTTGATTTTTATAATTCAATAACTCGTTATAATAACTTTTCACTTTTATTTCTATCTGTTGACGTTTCTGGGTTCGTGAAATTTCGGTTTGTTCAATTTTGAATATGGCTTGTTTGTATAAACCACGTCCCTGAGAAAAACGTAGTGGCATTTCCATTTTAATTCCATACTGATAATTCTTATCCAGTAAAGCAGAAGCATCATTTAAAACATAGTACCCTTTGTTTAAGATATTATATTGTACATCTAATTTTGGCAATAATTCCTGAAATTTAAGTTTTTTATCAATCCTTAAGATGTCCATTTTTTGGTCATAGATATTGAGTTCAGGATGCATGTCCAAGGCTAAATTAAGTAGATCCTGCAAGTTGAAATTATTAGTTCGTATCATTTCTTCCTGCTCCCATCCCTTTTGTGGAATCACATTTTGCGGCAATACGTAGGGTTCGTTATTTGATTTCCATAGATACAAGCTTAACGCAAGCCCAGCATTCTGAAATGCGAGTCGGGCATCATTTTGTTGATACTGAAAACTCTGCAATTGAGCCAATGCCTCTAACGTATCAATGGCAGGTCGCTCACCATTTTTGTAGGCTTTTTTTACTAATTCAAAGCGAGTATTTGTAACTTCTACATTGTTATTCATTATCAAATAATTTTGATAGGCATAAACCCAACGCCAATATGCATCCATGGCATCTAGAAGTATATTATTAATGACGATTTTTTGCTCAAGCATTGCCATGCTATTAAATAGTTTGGCTTGCTGTAAAATAGCCCTTCGTTTATCAATGACTAAATTTTTCAACAGAGAAGCGCTAATTCCTGCATAACTGGTTTTCCCAATCGTTTCACTCACTTCAAATCGGTTACCCGACAAATTCTCTACCCCTGCAAATAATTCGATACCATACCATGTAGGTATCGATAGGTGAGGATTTGCAAAGCTATAATAGTTTTCACCCGCAAAGTTTTTAGTAGATATGTAATTACTGATAACGGGATCAAATGCACCTCTTGCAGCCAATACCTCTGCTGCTGATTTTTTTAGGTCAAGACTAGCTAATCTAACCACTGGATGAAACTCTTTCACAATTTTCAACACCTGCTCAGCATGTAAAAGAGAGTCCTGTGCAAATGAGCTGTGGTGTACCCATAAAAACAGTAATATGAACTTGAATTTCGTCATTTATTTAGACTTTCGTTTTTCTATTTTTTCATTTTCGATATAGTAATCAGGCGGAAAGCCATTGATATTCCGCCAGAATTCATACCATATGGGAACATCTTTAAGTAGGGTAATGGCTTGCGCACCACTTCCTATTTTAATTTGCTTAGGCCATTTTTTGAAAGTGCTATCTTCGGCTACCAATACTCTAAACATGCCATTGGAACTGATTGTGTTTTCAATCATTACAATTTTACCTGCAAAAGTACCATAACTATTATCGGGCCAACCGCTAAATACGATAGCCGGAAATCCATCAAACATAAATCTTACCTTTTGATTCACATTCACTAAAGGAAGGTCAACAGGCCTGATGTACATTTCAACAACATAATCCTTTCGTGTTGGCACAATCATAGTAATGGGCTCTCCTTCTTTAACCAGTTCGCCAATGCCACCTTTGTTAGATTGCACAATTTGTCCATCTTGCGGAGCCAAAAGAAAATACATGCCATTTCTGATGATATAATTACTAACTTGGTTTTCAAGTTTAGCTACCTCTCCAGAGGTGTTGGCAATTTGTCCCATGCTTTGAAATTGTTCACCTCGTGCTTTGCCAATTTTTTCAGTATATTCTTGCTCAACAGCATTTTGTTCAATACCATTATTTATAATTTCCTGCTCTGTTTGGGTGAGTTTATTTTCAGCCACTATTTTTTTGGCCAAAACATTTTGCAAACTGATGTTACGTTGTTGCAACTGAGTTTGTGAAACTAATCCATCATCAAACATTTTTTGTTGTCTTTCATATTGATCTTTTGCCAATTTTAATTCATTCTCAATCGCTATTAATTCTGCTTTTTCACCGGTTAATTTATTTCCTAGTTGCTTGAGTTTATTATTGAGTTGTAAAATCTTGAGTTGTTTTGCTTCTTGCAATGCAACGATTTGCGTAGTGGCCGTTCCGATTTTGCTTTCATAATAGCGAATTGAATTCTGTTTCGCCTCTACTTGCTTTTTGGTTTGATTTACCAAATTAGGATCAAGATAATCTTCTTTTATCTCTGTTAATTGAAGTAAGGTATCTCCTTTTTTTACAAAGCTACCTTCACGAATCCACCACTTCACAATTCTGCCGGGAATCGGTGAGTTTATCTTTTGTAATCTTTGCGCTTGATCTAAAGTAGTAATCACACCTTTCGATTTAATATTTTGTGTCCACGGTAAAAACAAAGTAAGTAGCAAAAAGATGACCAACCCCCAAAACCAATACCGTACATTACTTTTCTTTGCACTACGATATATCTTCGAAAATGATTTGACAGGTATTTTATATTGATTACTTTCCATAATTCTATTGCCCTTTAAAATTAGTTTCTCCCTTCCCTAAGTTGATATTGATGGTGCATTGCTTTGCGAATTCAGTATCATTACTAACAACTATCACAGATGCTCTCGTAGATAGGTTTTTCAAGTAATTTATGATCAAAGGTTTTACTTTTGATTCAAGTCCATTCCATGGTTCTTCTAATAATAATAAAGCCGGTTGGTTAACAAATGCACGTAATAAAAGAATTTTCTTTAATAGGGAAGTGGATAGTTTTTTACCTGCTGTATCGATGATAGTATCAAATCCATTTTGTAAAGGTTGAATAAAATCATGAATTCCTAATTCTAAGGCGATGCTCATAATGTGCTGTGGAGTGATATGTTCGCGCCCCAAATTGATATTTTCCAATACAGTTCCTTCAAACACCTCTTGTTGATTTAAATAAATGCCAGTTTGAGAACGCAGACTTTCTAATCGATAATTTTGAATAGGTATTTGATTGTATAAAATATTGCCATCAAAAACACGATAATTTCCGCTCAACAATTTTATAAAAGTAGATTTTCCGCTCGATTCATCTCCACTTACACAAACTAATGAGAAAGGTGGAATATGGGCGTTGAATTGTTTGAAAATAGGGGCATCGTTTTGATAAGAAAAAGATACATTATACATTGAAATGTCAATGCCATCTTTCGTAATAAAATCCGTATTTCCATCTAATTCAGAAGGGCTTTCTGTAATCGTCGACAATTTTTCGATACCCGTAAGTACATCATACGCTTTATCTAAATTAATAATAAGTTTTTCAACAGCTTTAATGACCGATAATATAACAATCTCTGCTGCTATAAACTCTCCAATATTTAACTCCTGATTGAGTAATAGGGTAGTACCAACTACTAACATGGTGGCAGTTATAGCCACTTTAAAAAATATTAGAGTTTTATATTGAAACAACAATACTTTAAAATGTGAAGTTCGGGCTTCAATATACTTGATTACATTTTTATCGGTTTTCTTTAAATTAAAATGCGTCCCTTGGCTATACTTGAACGACTTAATCACTTTGGCCATTTCTTCTAACCAAGCAACCACCTTATACTTGTAATGACTTTCTTCTAAGCTTGAGGTCAAACCTCTGCCACTTGTAAGCATCAAAATAGTATACAAAATCGTAACTAATACAATTCCAAATACTATAAATATGGGATGATACAAGGATAATAAAACCAATCCAAATAATATTTGAATCGTTGCACTCGGTATTTCTAACAACAATTTAGATAGGCCTTTTTGAACATTAATAGTATCAAAAAAACGATTCACTTTTTCGGGCAAATAATATTTATCTAGTTCACGCAAATCAAGATTTGGTATTTTTTCGCTAAAAGAAAAAGCATAACGTGTAAATATCTTTTGCTCAATTTTCTCGATAATACGCATTTGATTTATTCTCATTAAACCAACCGAAAGCACACCTAATACCACAAAAAAAATCAAAACATAAATAGAAGTCACCATTGTGGCCCCCATCACAAATCCGATAATAGCCTGCACGCCAACGGGTAAGCTTAAATCAACTAAGCCACTGAGTATAGCATAAAAATATATTGAAAACACCTCACCTTTATCTAAATATATAAGTTCAGCTAGTCTTCTTAGTGGGGATTTCGAATTCATCCGTGATATTTTATTGGCAAATATAACTATCTCTCTATTGATAATAGTATTACTATTATAAATAAATTATAAATTTAATATAATTAACTAATACTTTCATTAATGTAATTATTACTACTTTTGTAAAAAGTGTTTTCTATTATGGATTTCCAAGTCAGATTTAAAGTGAATGAAAAAATATTTTTACGCGATCCTGAAAGCAGCGAAGTTGGGAGGCAAATCATTAAAAATGCAATAGATTTAATATTTCAATTAGGTTTCGAGCAATTTACCTTCAAAAAATTAGCAACAGAAGCAGGAAGTACCGAAGCTACTATTTATCGATACTTCGAAAATAAGCATAAATTATTACTTTATATCTTAAATTGGTATTGGTGTTACATGGAATTTTTAGTTGATTACAAATTGCAAAATTTACAAAACAAAAATGAAAAGTTGAAAGCAGTGATTGAATTGCTTACTAGTGAACTTCCTGAAAGCAGTGGACAGTACGATTATAATAAAAAGTACTTGAACCAAATTGTAATTTCAGAAAGTAGCAAAGCGTATTTGGTAAAAGATATTTCCGTTATCAATAAAGACGAAGTGTTTAAACCTTATAAAGATTTATGTTCAAAGATTGCTTCTATCATCTTGGAATACCAACCAAACTATAACTATCCAAGATCTTTAAGTAGTACAATTATTGAAAGTTCACATAGTCAGCAGTTTTTTAGTGAAAATTTACCTAAACTAACCGATCTCGGCGAACGAAAATTAAAAAATTACACTACTCTTTTTATCGAAGACTTAGTATTTAAAGTATTAATGAACGCCTAATACTTACTTTGGTACCTCGTCATTTAGTTAGGTCTTAGTGTTTAACGAAAAATGGATTGCATAAAATGAATGTAATTGCACAAACAAAAGGTATTCAGGCTCTCTTTGTAATGAATATATAAAAGTGTACCAGCATTCTGTTTTTTTTGTTGTATGCATCTTCAACCGCTTCGTTAAGGTTAACTGCCTGCCCCATGGCAGTATGGCTTTAGCGATTCCATAAAGTTTACATTCGCCTTATAGATTCCACAGTTTTTTATTTAATAAATATTTTTCGGAATCTGGCATTTAAAGCGAACGAATTGATATTTTCGCAAAAATTAAGATGCATATCATGGGAAAAGAGATTGTAGTTAGTGGCATCCGATCAACTGGCTTCTTGCACATTGGAAACTATTTCGGCGCAATAAAAAATTATATACGCATGCAAGAAGATTATCAATGCTATTTTTTTGTTGCCGATTATCATTCTCTCACTACTCATCCCGATCCGGCTTCGTTAAAACCTAATGTGTATCGCGTATTAGCCGAAAATATTGCTTGTGGATTGGACCCTGAAAAAGTGGCTTTATATGTACAGAGTGATATTCCGGAAATACCTGAGTTATATTTAATGCTAAATATGATGGCCTATAAAGGTGAGCTCGAAAAAACGGCTTCGTTTAAAGATAAAGCGCGCGCCAATCCCGAAAATGTAAATGCAGGTTTACTTACCTACCCAACCTTAATGAGTGCAGATATACTCATTCACAAAGGTCAATTTGTGCCGGTTGGTAAAGATCAAGAACAACATTTAGAAATGGCTAGAACTTTTGCCCAACGTTTTAATTTTAGATATGGTGATACATTTCCCGAGCCACATCCATTTAATTTTGGTGCCGATTTGGTAAAAATTCCTAGTCTGGATGGTAAAGGCAAAATGAGTAAAAGTGAAAATGAAAATGCAACTTTATACCTTGCCGATACCGATGATTTGATTCGCAAGAAGGTAATGAAAGCCGTTTCGGGCGATGCCCCAACAGAAATGAATTCGAGCAAACCTGAAGTGATTGAAAACTTATTCTCGTTGATGAACTTAGTGTCTGAACCTGCAATCATTGAAAACTTCGAAACCCATTTCAATAATTGCACCATTCGGTATGGCGATATGAAAAAGCAATTAGCTGAAGATATGGTTAAATTTATAGCGCCGATTCGTGAAAAAGCAATAGCTATTCAAGAAGATACAAGCTATTTACAAGGGATTATGAAAATGGGAGCCGCCAAAGCACGCGAAAGTGCCGCTAAAACCCTTGCTGAAGCCCGAAAAAATATGGGTATAAATTTTTATTGTTAATACCCGAAATTATCAGCAAATCAGAATTATTTTAGCAGACTCTACTATATTTTATTGTCAACACAGATCAACCTCATGGCCCAACAAAATCAGATTAAACATATTGCTATTGCCGGAAATATCGGTGCCGGTAAAACTACCTTAACCAAAATTTTGGCGAAACATTTTAACTGGTCGCCACATTTCGAAGATGTTGAAAATAACCCTTACCTCAACGATTTTTATAACGACATGCACCGTTGGAGTTTCAACTTGCAAATCTTTTTCTTGAATAGTCGTTTAAAGCAATTAGTTGACATCCAAAAAGGAAATCAAGCTGTTATTCAAGACCGAACCATTTATGAAGATGCCTACATTTTTGCACCCAACTTGCATGAAATGGGCTTGATGTCGAAACGCGATTTTGAAAATTATAAAAACTTTTTTGAGACCTTAAAAGGCATGGTCAATCCGCCCGACTTATTAATTTATTTAAAAGCGAGTGTACCTACTTTGGTAGGACAAATTCAAAAACGCGGACGAGAATATGAAGAAAATATTCGACTCGATTATTTAAAGCGCTTGAATGAATATTATAATAATTGGCTCGACAAATATGAAGACGGTAAAATGATCGTGATTGATGTAGACAAACTAAATTATGCCGATAATAAAGAAGATCTCGCAACCGTAATTAATATGATTACCGCTGAAGTGAATGGCTTGTTTTAGAAATTCATTTCTCTATCTATTTTGGCGTTCCCCGAAGTTTGCCGAAAGCTATCACTAATTATAAGACAATATTCTGCGGCCGCACTTCGTGGTCGGGCTATCACTGCAAGTCCTCACTCGTACCTCGTTCCGGGCTTTTCGTTCTATCCCTAACGCGATAATCCAAGTCATAGCCTATAGATTTTTAAAGAATTGCCAATTTTCTTTTCGCACAAAAAATATTCAAAATTGTTGAAGTGAGACTAATAAATTGAATATGTCTTCGTTTTACTTAAAATTTACGTTATGAAATTTTATGTAATTGCATTTCTTTCATTTTGCTCAATATCAATACAAGCCAAAGTATTTACCCTGCATGAAGCCCTCTCTCAAAAAATCATTAGTCTTGCCATTACAGGTACGCCTACAAACGAAAATCCAACCAAGAATTCGCATACCGGCAAATGCTTAAAACTGCAATTTACCAATACAAGTAATTTGCAGGCCGATATTCAAATTGAAAATGCCAGTCGATTTGTGAATGGTGCAAAGTCTAATCAAGATTTAATTTGTACCGAGAATATGTTGGTAAAACTTAATCCCAAACAAAAAAACACAATGCTTATCAATGCACTTTGTTGCGAAAAGCAAGATGGTTCTCCATCAGAGAAAGATACTTTCTTGTTTTTAGAAAAAGCAAACCCTTCTATACAAAAATTATGCGCCTTACTTGAAAAGCAAAAAAACTTTGGGAATACTGCTCAACAAGCTATGTGGTGTTTTACCGATCATAATGCAATTGAACAAGTTTATGATACCCATCCTGACATTACCATCGAAAATGAATTAGCCAAATTAATTGCCTCTGAATTAAAAGTACCCGTTCCTGCACGAACTACATCTACACAAAATCGAATTTTAAAGTACCCAATTGAAGTAGAAGGAAAGTATACGCAATTTGTAAGTTCACCGGTAACCATCGGTGTATATATTACCGACACAATCAACAATATATTAATCACCCTTTTTCCTGATGAAACAGAAAATCGGACTAATGGTACCGTTAAATATAGTTATGCCTATCGCGGCCAATTACCAGAAGGTAAATACTTATTACAAGCCAAAGTAAATAACGAATGGAAACTTGAAAAAGAAATTCGAATTCGGGCGAATGCAGAATGATTTCTAAATTGTTCTATTACACATTAAATCTAAAGTGCATAATATCACCATCCTTCACTACATACTCTTTACCTTCAATACGCATTTTGCCAACTTCTTTACAAGCTTGTTCGCTACCATGCTGAATATAATCATCGTATCCAATTACCTCTGCCTTAATAAATCCTTTTTCAAAATCGGTATGAATTACACCGGCAGCTTGAGGCGCTTTCCATCCGGTATGTATTGTCCATGCACGAACTTCTTGCACACCAGCCGTAAAGTAAGTGATTAAATCAAGTAGCTTATAAGCACTGCGAATTAAACGATTTAAACCCGGTTCAGTTAACTCATATTCAGATAAAAACATTTGCTTGTCTTCATCACTTTCGAGTTCTGAAATTTGCGCTTCTATCGAATTGTTCATTACAATCACCTGACTATTTTCATTTTTTACAGCTTCAGCTAAGGCAGTTGAAAATTTATTTCCGGTATGAATGGACGCTTCATCCACATTGGCTACATATAAAACCGGCTTATTGCTTAGCAAACATAAATCGGCTATGGCTTCCGATTCTTCGGCACTTAAATTGAGTTCACGAACATTTTTACCATTGTTTAATTGTTCGCGACAACGGATAACTACTTCAAGTTCAACTTTTGATTTGGCATCGCCGGTTTTAGCCATTTTCTCAAGTCGGCTAATCTTCTTTTCGATGCTATCCATGTCTTTTAATTGCAATTCCGTATCAATGATATCCTTATCGCCAACCGGATTAATTGCCCCTTCCTCACGTAAAATATTTTCATCTTCGAAACAACGAATGACATGTACTATGGCATCTACTTCTCGAATATTAGCTAAAAATTTATTGCCTAAACCTTCGCCTTTACTAGCACCCTTCACTAAACCTGCAATGTCTACAAACTCAATGGTAGTAGGCAGTATGCGCTGAGGTTGAACAAGTTCAGCTAATTTGCTTAATCGCGCATCCGGCACATCCACCTGACCTACATTAGGTTCAATGGTACAAAAACGATAATTAGAAGCTTGTGCTTTAGCACTATTACTTACTGCATTAAAAAGTGTTGATTTACCTACGTTCGGAAGTCCAACAATACCAACCTGTAAAGCCATTATACTGAATTTTAAAATGGGCGCAAAGGTAACCGAATCCTATTAGGTATCAGATTTATCTGATTATTTTTTTTTAAGGGTAATAAATTTACGCAAAACGTTTATTTTGATAGATTAGTATGTCGAATATAGCAAGACATGTTGCCTCTTCTCGCGTTGGCAACAAAAGCGCTGATGCTACTTTCAACCGCCTTGTTAAACTCGACTGTTTATCTTAAAATTCTATAATTCGATGGATAATAATTATTCACCCGATTGCCTAAGTTTTTAATCCAACCTAAATTTCGATTTTGATATTGTACCAATAGCCAGCCTTTCGTTTTATTTTCTATATGTATACTTTCCTTTTTTAAATATCGAATGGAGTCATCTAATGAAAGTTCTACAAAAGGTATATCGGGTTTTATATCGCCATACATGGCCAATTCATGATCGGGTAATAATTCATCGCGTATCATTTTGCCGGCAAGTATGCCTTTTTTAATGAGTTTAAGTTGTGATGAAAATAATTGCAAATACTTTTCATGAGCCGAATGAATCATCATCACATAATCATTGTGTTGAATGCTGATTTTGTTTTCGATATTCACATACTTTTCAAGTAAGGCTATCGATGGATATTTTTTTTCGGTAACCGGTTTCTCAATTATTCCGGTTGAAGAGTTCATTTCACCTTTTACAAAACAAGCCAAAAAAAAGCCTTCGCCTTTTAATAGATGTGGAAAGAAACGATAGCCATAACCTTGTTCATTTTTGCTTTGGGTTTCAACTATGCCCCAAGCTGCTGGTATTTGTAAGGGTACTGATGTGAGATGGCATTTTTCTAAAATAAAATCTACCATTTCTTCATTTTCTGATTCACAAAACGAACAAGTCATGTACACCAAAATGCCATTTTGTTGTAAGCTGGGTACCAAATCATGCAGTATTCTTTTTTGCCGTTCGGCGCAAAGCTTCACCATATCCATATTCCAATCGTTTGCAAATTCAGGTTTCTTTCTAAATAATCCTGAACCCGAACAAGGTGCATCTACTAAAATAATATCAAATAAAGCACTTAAAGAGGTAAACTGCTTGGGGTCGTTTTGTGTAACCCAAGTATTCATCTTTCCCCATTTATTTAAATTTTCGGTAAGTATAGAGGCTCTGCTGCTAATCACTTCATTGGCAATTAATAAAGATTCGTCATTGAGTAACGAAGCCAGTAATGTAGATTTTCCGCCAGGGGCAGCACAAGCATCTAAGGCTACAAGTTGCTTATTAAAATCAACTACTTGTTGCAAGGCATACGATAAAAACATCGACGAAGCTTCTTGCACATAATAGCAACCTGCATGTAATAATGGGTCGTGAGTAAAATTCGGACGATCTGTTAAATACCTACCTTCGCTACACCAAGGTACACCTTCAGCGTTTTCAAATGCCATGGATGGTTTCGAAGGGTTTAGTCGAACAGAAATTACCGGTGCTTGCTGATGCGATTCAATAAATGCTTGTTCATCAATTTCTAAAGTTTCAGAAAAGCTATTTAATAAGTCATTAGGGAGTGAAAGATTCAAATGAAACAGATATTTTTACAATTCTACAAATATGAGATTTTTCTTAACAGGATTTATGGGTTGCGGTAAAAGTTTTTGGGGAAGAAGATTAGCGCCCATTTACAATTTACCTTTTTTTGATTTAGATGAAGTGATTGAAACATCAGAAGGGAAATCAATTTCAACCATTTTTGAGGAAATAGGAGAGGAGGCTTTTAGGGAACTTGAAAAATTTCATTTACACAATATTATTCAGCATCACTCAAAATTTATAATGAGCACAGGTGGAGGAACTCCTTGTTATAGTGATAATTTGCAGTTGATGAATGCAAAAGGTATCAGTATTTATGTAAAAGCTTCACCCGAATTTTTAGCGAATAACTTGCGTAACGAAATTCATCAACGCCCACTGCTAGCCAACATTTCTGAAATGGAATTAGAAAATTTCATTGAACGAAAATTATTAGAAAGGAAAAGCTTGTATGAAATGTCGACATATATAGTAGAAGCGAATTCGGTGAATGAGATTATCTTTGGCGACATAATTTTACAATATGTATAAACCTGCCTTAGTAAGCGGTATTTTGTTTGCAGCCCTAGCCGTTATTTTAGGTGCATTTGGAGCGCATTATTTGAAAACTATTTTTACAGCCGACTTATTACAAAGTTTCGAAACCGGTGTGCGATATCAGTTTTATCATGCCATCGGACTACTATGTATTGGTTTTTTGTCGACACATATTGGTATAAAAGCTAGTAAGCTTCCCTATTGGTTTATGTTATCCGGCATCTTACTTTTTTCGGGGTCAATTTATATTTTGTGTTTTTTAAAAAGCACTGGCACAATTGGGTTAACAGGCATTGGTGCTTTAACCCCAATTGGCGGTGTATGTTTTATTGTGGCATGGATATTATTGGTACTTGCCATATTAAAATCCAAAGAAACAAATTGAAATTAAACACTAACCAATCACTGAGTACTTCATGAATACCTCCTCATCTGTTTATCGAATTAGCAAAATGGTTCAAAAGGATGTGATGTTGGAATGGCGTCAGAAATATTCTGTTTATGGTTTGCTATTATATTTATGCAGTGCCATTTTTGCTATTAATGTATTACAAGAGCGTCCTGAACCTGAAGTATGGAATAGTTTATTTTGGATTATTCTTCTATTTGTTTCGGTGAATGCAGTCGCCAAAAGTTTTTTACAAGAGCATAAACATCGAGGTATTTATTATTTTACAGTGCATCATCCACGTGAAATTATTATATCAAAACTTATTTACAATGTAGTGCTCATGATAGGTATGAGTTTAGTAAGCTTACTTCTGTTTACGGTTTTATTGGGGAGTCCGATTATGAATTTCCCGAAGTTTTTATTGATGGTGATTGTAGGCGGTATGAGCTTATCTTTATTATTTACTTTGCTTTCGGCTATTGCATCAAAAGCAGGTGGTAACTCGGCACTCATTGCTATTCTTGGATTTCCTTTAGTTGTTCCGCAATTAATATTATTAGCCGATTTGTCGAAGCCCTTGTTTCAAACGATGTTGGTATTAGGTTGGTGGAAATTTTTTATTGTGTTGATTGCCTTAGATGTATTGGTTGTTTTATTGTCGGTTATTTTATTTCCTTATTTGTGGAAGGAATAAAATGATAATACTATAATCTTGAAGGTCACAAATCGCAACCTCAAGATGTAGATTTTTATATTTAGCAAATTCATTGAAGAACATAGTAAATTGCAATTGAATATACATTGTTACTTGTAAATGTTGTATGTCTAATTTATTTCTCTGCGAATGGGTATCGCTATAAACTTCTTAGGCGAGACTTTCGGATTTTGCAATTCCGATAGCTATCGGAAGAGTTTACTATATTGTAAATAATGGCTTTGCAAAATTCGAGTAACGAAGCATAAGAGGTTTATAGAGGTACCCTCTAAACTTTATTAGCAAAGTTTAAACTTTACACCTACCTTTGCCCCGTTCATGAAGATTCTATTCCTCAACTTTCTTCTCCGGTTAGGCATGTTTACTTCATAGTTTGGAAACATAATATTTATTTTCCTTACCACATGCTTATCATTCATTAAATTATTTACCCTTATTATTTGCATTCTTTTATTTTACCAAACTGTTTTGCAGTTTTAAAATCGTTTTGCAATTTCTTCATTAAAAAATCTATATGTCATTTAACAATTTACAACTTATTGAGCCTATCCTTCAGGCTTTAAAAACAGAAGGTTATACAACACCAACACCTATTCAAGCACAAACCATTCCATTAGCCTTAAACCGAAAAGATATTTTAGGATGCGCACAAACCGGAACCGGTAAAACTGCCGCATTTGCCATACCTATTATTCAGTTGATGAGTTTAGATAAAACCACTTATCCTGGCAAACGCCCGATACGAAGTTTGATCTTGACTCCTACACGTGAACTAGCTATTCAAATCGAAGAAAGCTTTTCCAATTACGGTCGCAATACCAGTTTAAAATCATTAGTAATTTTTGGTGGTGTAAGTCAGTTTTCACAAGTAGAAGCGCTTAAAAAAGGCATCGATATTTTAATTGCAACTCCTGGTCGTTTACTCGATTTAATGAGTCAAGGTTATGTAGATATTAGTCGAATACAATTTTTTGTTTTAGATGAAGCCGATCGTATGCTCGACATGGGCTTTGTGCACGATGTTAAAAAAGTGATTGCCAAATTACCTGCCAAACGTCAATCTCTATTTTTCTCGGCAACCATGCCACCCGAAATTGTAAAACTTGCCGATGCCATTTTGGTGAATCCATCTAAGGTTGAAGTAACCCCGGTTTCAAGTACGGCAAATACCATTAATCAAGAAGTGTATTTTGTAGATAAAGAGAACAAGAAAAATTTATTGTACGAGATCTTAAAAGATAAATCTATCGAAAGAGTATTGGTTTTTGCGCGTACAAAACACGGTGCCGATAAGGTAGCCAAAGAATTAAATCGCGTAAATATTCATGCACAAGCTATTCATGGTAATAAATCACAAAATGCTCGTCAGCATGCATTAAATAGTTTTAAGGCTAAGCTAACGCGCGTGTTGGTGGCTACCGATATTGCAGCGCGTGGTATTGATATTGATGAGCTAACGCATGTCATCAATTACGAGTTACCTAATATTCCTGAATCTTATGTACATCGAATTGGTCGAACGGGTAGGGCAGGTGCCAGTGGAAAAGCCATTGCCTTTTGCGATGCCGAAGAGAAAGCGTATCTAAAAGATATTCAAAAATTAATTGGTAAAGAAATTCCGGTGGTTGATAATCATCCTTTTCCATTAGAGAATCATAATCCGGTAAAAGCGCCTAAACAGCAACGACCACCACGACCGGCTTCGGTAAAAAATATGCAGACAAAAAACAGTCATCATGCACCTGCAACCGCTAAGGCGTTTACGCATAAGTCGGCACCATCGAAGTATAATAAATTTTAGGTTCTAATGTAGTTGTCTTGTAGTTTGATGATTTCTTTTTTGCCCCCCATTTCAATTGTTCTCAATGGATGATTCGTTCGGGGGACCTTAACTTTAATTTTCAATCTACAATCTACAATCTACAATCTTCAATTTTCAATTTTCAATCTACAATCTACAATTTTCTTAACGCAGTGTCCGGCAGATTTGCTTGGTAATATGATTAAGGTTTACTAGTGCCGAGACTGCGTGGAGAAATGGTTTCTGAGTTTATAAATAATTGCAACTATAGGGATACACACTAAAAAACTCAAAGTCTTGGAATTGCTATAAAAACCTTAGCTTCGCCCGCTCAAAATAAATGGGGGTGAAAATCTTCGAACGAAAATTATGAAACGAATTGCCACTTACCGAAAACTTTTAGGCGCAACGCAAGAAACAAAACTTTCAGAATTAAAAACAACATATCGAAATTTAATTAAGGAATGGCACCCTGATAAAATTCAAGATGATGATAATCGTAAAGCTGAAGCCGAAGTAAAAAGCAAAGAAATTATTGCCGGTTATCATTTTTTAGTGAGTATTGCCCCCGAAAAGATTGCACAAAACAAAGAAGAATATAACAGGGTTACAAGTACATCCTATGTTGATGATTTTGAACACAAAGGGCAAAACTTGAAAATTACCTTTCAAGGCGGTAGTGTATATGAATACTTAGGCGTGCCAAAAAGTATTTATGTCAAAATGGTGAATTCGCCAACGATTACACGATTTGCAAAGCGACATATTTTCAATTCATACACCTACAGAAATATCGGAAAGGAAACCGAAGCCTAATGAGTGCTAGTGAGAAAAGTTGTGTTTGATATTTTCATTCAGACTACATTTCATTCCCCGCTGAGTCTCGGCTATTATTCAAAATACTATCACTTATCAACTCTTGTTGCCGGACTCTGCGCAGAGAAAATTTTCAATTTTCAATTAATCATTAACAATTAATCATTAACCATTAATCATTGACCATTGATTTCTATTCATTGAATGATATTTTGAATGAGTTATATTACATTTGACAAGCTAATTGCTTTGAGATGATGAAGGTAAGGTATGGATGAGGAAATTGTAGGAAGCCGAACGTTATAGCCAATGCTAAAAGGACCGAAACACTAAGACAAGCAAACAAAATAAATTTGGATGAGTTGTCTGAATAGTTAACTTTGCTTTGTGACTTACGACAGACAAGTAGTAGCATACAAAAAATATTTTCTCGACTTTTATGAGAGGATGCCCGACAATGTTCAAGCAAAGATTGAGTGGACATTAAATCTGATTCGAGTAACTCAACAAGTACCAGAAAAGTATTTTAAACATTTAGAAGGAACAAAAGGTCTTTATGAAATTAGAGTTGAAGTTGGAAGCAATATTTATCGAATCTTCTCTTTTTTCGACAAAGGTAATTTAGTAGTTCTTGGAAATGCATTTCAAAAGAAAACTCAAAAGACACCAAAACAAGAAATAGAAAAAGCAATTAAAATAATGGAGGAATATCAAAATGAAAACAAAAAATAATATCACAACATTAGACCAAATACTTGATAAAAAGTATGGAAAAAAAGGACAACCCAAGCGCGAACAATGGGAACAACAATTTGAAACATTTCGACTTGGCGTTTTGCTTGAAGAAGCACGTACAAAACTAGGAATGACACAAGAAGAACTTGCAGAAAAATGTGGGACAAATAAATCTTACATTTCACGCATTGAAAACAACTCTTCAGACATTCGTCTTTCGACACTCATGAAAATTATTCAGCAAGGACTAGGCGGACACTTAAAATTGACACTCCAAATATAATGACCGTAAATGCACTGGCTATAACATGCGGTAATGGCGCAATGCCGGCATTCGTAATACCCCAAAATTTTAGTCCTTATAAAATTTTTACACACCGATTATTTTCGTTCCTTTAACTCCGGCACTGACGCCAACCGCCAACCGTTGGTGGTCATTCGACAAGATTATCGCAAACTTTCATGAAGAATTTAATTGTTTATTTTTCAATAGAATTTTTATCTGACCGTACTTGAAATGTAGCTAGGGTTCAAGCGATAATCAAAATTGGCTGGAATATTTTTTTGCTTTACTTTTATTATCAAATTTCAAGAAATGAATTCCGTGGACATTGCTAGAAACCGATTAATTGATAAATTATTGGTGATTTCAAACAAATCGTATTTGGATGCGCTTTATAAAATTGTGGAACAGAGTCCGGTTATATCTGACAAGGTCCAATTATCAGAATCTCAGAGGGAAATGCTCCAGATGAGCGAGGATGATTATAAAGCAGGACGATTTATTACGCATGAGCAACTTGAAAGAGAAGACACTGAATGGCTCGGAAAATTGTAATTTGGTCAGAAACAGCTGTTCGACAAAGACGTGGAATATTTCAATACTGGAATAATAGAAATCGTAGCACAAAATAATTATACTAATAGGTTTAGGAATCTCATTAATGAACATATTGCATTGATTAGCTCTAACCCAGAATCGTTTTTGAACTCTGAGTTTGATGACTATCATGTAACCATAATTGAACATTTCTGTTTGTATTATAAAATATTACAAAATGAAATTCTAATAACAGCATTTTGGGACTCTCGACAAGACCCTGACAATCTGTTAAAGATTCTCAAGAAGTGAACGTTAGCCAACAGCCGCTAAAAACAAGCAGGGCTGAGTAGCTTTTCTTCATTCCCCGCGGAGTCTCGACTATTATTCAAAATACTATCACCTCTCAACTCTTGTTGCCGGACTCTGCGGCTTGTAAGTATTCGCATCTTTATATTTTTTCAGAATCAAATTTCCTATCGCAGATTGGGGCAGATTTGATTGGTACTCTGATTAAGGTTTACTAGTGACGAGAATCTGTGGGGAGAAAATTTTCAATCTTCAATCTACAGTTTTCAATCTTCAATTAATCATTCACCATTAATCATTGACCATTGATTTCTGTTCATTGAATAATATTTTGAATGAGTTTTATTACATTTGATAAGCTAATTGCTTTGAGATGAAGAGGGTAAGGTATGGATGAGGAAATTGCAGGAAGCTGAACGTTAGTGGTCATGCTTCGTCTTCACTTTGTAAGAAAAATATAAACCAATGATAAAGTTTTTCCTCCTTCTACTCCTTTTCTTTAACGCATCCTTTGCGATTGCCCAAAAAAGTACTGCCTGGTATAACCATACTTTATTGGATGTAAAGAATTTGGAAAGTAGTGTAGATTTTTACACCAAAGTCTTTCAGGCTGACACTATACCGTATCCCTTTCCTCCAAGCCCTGAATACATTGTAAAATGGTTGAGAGTTGGTGAGGGTATTGAACTCCATTTATCACAGTGGGTCAACGATACCACTAAAATTATCAGTGACGTACCTTCAGGACCAAAATATGTTGGTTTTGTACACTTCGGTTTTATGGTAATTTCTATGGATGCTTTTCTGAAGAGGCTTATGGAAGTGAGCAGCGATTACAAATCAGGCAAATACAAGCAGCCGATTATTGACAGAATGCCCTACGGTGCGAAAACTATCATGATAAAAGACCCTGATGGAAATGAAATACACGTTATTGAAGCAATGCCTGCAAACAGTAGCACGAACCGCTAACAGCCGCTAAAAGCAAACAGGGCTGAGTAGCTTTTCTTTCTTTTCTTTCTTCAGCTTTTGGATTCTAAAGCCGAGCGAAGTAACTTTATTCCCTGCCTGCTTCTAGCCACGAAACCGTTAGGGGTAATGGCAATTGAAATTCACAGAATATGAGTTACTTTTGAAACGATGAATCAGTTAGAAATCATAAAGCAAGAACTCAAATCTTTAAAACCAGAATTATCAGAGAGATTCTACGTCAGTGATATTGGGTTGTTCGGATCGATTACTCGAGATGATTTTAATGCCGCAAGTGATGTAGATATCATCGTTGATTTCAGAAAACCAATTGGAATTGAGTTTATAGACTTAGCAGATTATTTGGAATCCATTATTAAGAGAAAGGTAGACTTAGTATCCAAAAATGGGTTGAAGGCTAATTTCTATTCAAAGATTGAAAAGGAAATACAATATGTCTAGGAGAGATAATGACATCTTAATACAAGACATGCTTGAAAGTTGTTTTAAGATTAATAAATACGTTGATGGGTTAACGTTTACGGATTTTCATGAGGACGATAAAACAATTGACGCGGTAATTCGCAATTTTGAAATAATTGGTGAAGCGGCCAATGGACTTTCGGAAGATTTTAAGGATAGTAACAGTTCAGTTGATTGGCATAAGATTCGAGGATTCAGAAATAGAATTGTTCATGATTATGCTGGTGTTGATTTGAAGATTATTTGGACAATCATTAACGAGTTTCTTCCTAATTTGATTGAAAAACTAAAAGAGATCGATATCTAGCCACTACCCCTAACATATAAGGATTAAACGCAGCTTCGCGCTTCGCGAAGGTTCGATTTAATCCTGTGTTGCACAAACCGGAGGCAGCTCGTTTAAGCAATTATTCATTCGCCGCGGAGTCTCGGCTATTATTCAAAATACTATCACCTCTCAACTCTTGTTGCCGGAATCTGCGGCTTGTCAGTATTCGCATCTTTATATTTTTTCAGAATCAAATTCCTAACGCAGAGTCCAGCAGATTTGATTGGTACTCTGATTAAGGTTTACGAATGCCGAGAATCTGCGTGGAGAAAGGACGACCGTTATAAGCGATTTTAGCCGCTGACACAACTGTGATAGTAGCAGGAAAATATTAAATTCCCGTGTTTCACTTTAGGGAAACTTTAGTATGTTTGCATTGTGGAAAAAAATCAGAAACATAGAAAGATTACTTTTTTCAAAAGCTATTTCCAAGACTTCTTTGACAAACAAACAAAAAAAGTGAAGGCAAAAATTGTTTGGACTTTTGACTTAGTTGAAGACCTAGAAAGAGTTCCCGAAATATATCTGAAACACATTGAAAATACTGACGGACTTTATGAAATTAGGGTTCAACAGGGTAGCAATATTTTTCGAATTTTCTGTTTTTTTGACCAAGGGCAATTAGTTGTTATAGCTAATGGCTTCCAAAAGAAAACTCAAAAGACACCGACGAATGAAATTGAATTTGCACTTAAAATAAAAGCAGAATATGAAAGCGAAAAATAATAACTTGACAACTCTTGAAGAGTTTAAAGAAAAAAACTATGGCAAACGTGGTACAAAAGAACGTGACGAACTTGAGGCTGGTTATGACAACTTCAAAATGGGTGCTTTAATCCACAACACTCGTTTAGAAATGGGAATGACACAAGAACAACTTGCCGAAAAAGTTGGGACAACTAAATCTTACATCTCTAAAATAGAAAACAACATTAAGGAAGCTCGTATTTCGACACTTCAAAAAATTGTTGAACTTGGTTTTGGCGGACACTTAGAATTTACTATAAAAATTTAACAGACTACTTCATTCATTCCTCGCGTAGTCTCGACTATTATTCATAATACTATCACCTCTCAACTCTTGTTGCCAGACTCTGCGGCTTGTAAGTATTCGCATCTTTATATATTTTCAGAATCAAATTTCCTATCGCAGAGTCCGGCAGATTTGATTGGTACTCTGAATAAGGTTTACTAATGCCGAGACTCTGCGCAGAGAAAATTTTCAATCTTCAATTTTCAATCTTCAATCTTCAATTAATCATTAACCATTAATCATTAATCCATTAATCATTAACCATAAATCATTAACCATTAATCATTCACCATTAATCATTAACCATTAATCATTATTCATCATTCATTCCCCGCGTAGTCTCGGCTATTATTCAAAATACGATCACCACTCAACTCTTGTTGCCGGACTCTGCGCAAAGAAAAGGCGGGCCCCTCACTTTAGCTTGTTCTTACAAATACCCATCCTTTATTATCGGCTAAGCGGCCTTGGCTAAAAGTTCTGCCGCTAGTTTTAGCATAATAATTTACTACATAATACGGACTATGAATTCCTTTCCATTCAGATGTATTCACCGTGAGGGCTTCATCAATTTCAAGTCTTTCAATCATGGTTCGTAATACACTTTTTCGGCCTTTTGAATGATAGCTAAGTGCTAGTGCTTCTTCTTTTTTTAAAATTTTCATGTTTATTATTTTAAGATGTTTGACAAATTTTATTGGTGCATTGACAAATTTTATCTGTGCATTGATAAAAGCAATAGACCACTCCAATTATTGAACAGATTGCTGCCTATATGAAATACACTACTTCCTATTGTTTACAGACTACTTCCTATTGTTTACAGACCGCTTCCTATTGTTTATAGACCACTTCCTACTATTTACACACCGTTACACACTAACCATATACCATTCCATATAAATCATATACTACTCAATACATTTTGTACCGAAAAGAGCTAAAAAAAAGCCCACTCAGGGGCCTTTTATGCTATGAAATATTAGGGAGTAACAGGCGGAGGTGTAGTAATAGCAGGGTTTTGCGCGAATAGCGGTGCTATATCATCGATAAAACTTTGAATACCCGGTACCGTTCCGGCGGCTTGTGCGCGTTGGGCAATATCGTACATGGCAATCATAAATTCGTAAACATTGTTTTCAGCAACCATACTTAGTTCATCTAGGTTTTCGATGGCTTTGTACAGCAACGCTTTTTCTTCACGAATACGAGTTACCGAATCGAAATTGGTTTTAGCATCGGCGAGCGACATAAAGCCCGGCAATACGGTAGCAAAATTGTTTACATGAATGGTCATGGTACGAAGGGCGAAAGGCCAACGAATGTTATCTATTGTATTGAGCCTTTTTTTAGCCTCGCTGTCGAGGTCTACCGATGCCACAGCGATGCCGGTGGTAATAACGGTATTAATTGCGGTTTTGATAGCGGTGTCCTGTAGCGCTGTAAGTGTAATTGGACTTGGTAATTGAATTGCCATTTTTTTTAGGATTTAAATTGTGATATAAAATGATTTAATACACCAAACCTAAAATGGCTGTATTTCACCACCAAGCGCTTTCTTGTAACTAGGGAAATTAGTTTGTAAATGAGGAGAAATCGACTGTAACTCGGATTTTGGGGTAGGGGAAAAGGGGGGATTTTAAGTTCACGGAAATGCAAAAAACACAAAAATCGGCAAGGCTAAATGTTCATCCGTGAACCAAAACAACGTGTTTATGAAAGAAAACTACCTATTTATGAACTTACTCAAAAGCAATATGTTTTTGTATTACTTTTAGTTTTGGAAACATAAATCAACCATAAACAATTTAGTTACCAAGAATAGTGAAGATAGATAAAGAGTGAGAAATGGGTGGTATATGGTAGTTGTGTGCAATGTCTATGACCACCTTTTATATTAATTTAAAAATGATTAAACTATGACAACAACTTTGACAATTGGAGCTCAACTACTTTCTGTTTTCAAAGATGGTATAACTAAGTATGGAATTCGAATTAAGGATGATTTTATCCAAATCTTTCTAAATGGAATAAGCGATTATATTGATAACTATTATGATAGGTATTACAAAACTAAGACTTTTATATATCGGGATGAGAAAGTAAACTTTTATGATATCTACTATCCCGTGACTATAAAAAATACAAAGAATGAAGCTGTTAATATCATTGACATCATAGCCTTATTCGAAAAAATTAGATTCTTAACAATTATTGGTACAGCAGGTAGTGGCAAAAGCATGTTAATGAAATATATCTTTCTTGAAACAGTCAAAACTCATTCTAAAATTCCAATTGTAGTGGAGTTAAGAAACTTAAATGATTTCGATGGGACGATTACTGACTATATTTATAAGATACTTACGAAAAATAAGTTGGCAGCCAATGAAAAGATCATAGAACAATTGCTATCAGAAGGGAAATACTTATTTTTATTTGATGGATATGATGAGATCTATTCTACTTCAAAGGACAAGATTACGAATGAATTGGAAGAGTTTATCGACAACTTTAACATGAATTGCTTTATTCTAACCTCTAGGCCTGGAGCAAATGCTGAATCTTTGCAAAGGTTTGATAATTTCTATGTCCAACCTTTAGATACCAAGCAAATAAATGAATTTGTACATCTTCAATTCAAAAATCATGATAATTTAGAATCAGTTGGCAAAATAATTTCTGTTATTAATAAAGAAAAAGATAATGAGTATACCGAATATCTATCAAATCCATTGCTTCTTTCAATGTTTATATTTACATTTAATTCATACCCTGAACTACCGCGAAGTAAAAGTAAGTTCTACTGGAATGTATTCGACACATTGTGCACAAAGCACGATGCCTTCACAAAAAAAGGATTTTGGCTGCATGAAAGAAAATCTAAATTACTAAATGAAGATTTCGAAAAAATCCTTCAATGGTTTTCGTACATATCTATTTTCTCAGGAAAATATAATTTTGACCAAGCATTTTTAAAATCTAATCTCATTTTAATAAAAGATAAATTGAAACTTATTTGTTCAATCGATGATTTAGTTTATGACCTAACAGTTTCAATTTCTATATTAATTCAAGACGGAACAGAATTCACTTTCCCTCATAAATCATTGCAAGAATACTTCACAGCTCTTTTAATAAGTAATCTGAACAGAAATCAAAAAGAAGAAATATATACTAAAAAATTTGAAAAATTAAACTCAAACACAAATGGTGGAAATGCGAACCTTTATAAACTATGCTCGGAACTTGACAGAGATATCTTCCTCAAGGATTTTATTATCAAAAATGGAAAAATATTCTTATCGGAAATTGACTATAAAAATGATAGGAGTATAGTTGTATCATATTCAAAACTGTTGGATTTATCATTAACATTTTATAGAAAGCAAGAAGATGTCTCAAATTTTTCATTAGCTATGATTACTTATAAGGGCATTTACATTGCTTCCTTTTTTAATTATTTCCAATTAAATCCTATAGATATATTTGATGATATTCCAAAAATTGAAAAGCATATTCATTTAATGAAAGAAACATTTTCTAAGTATAATGAGAAAAGCGAAAAATTTGAACTCAAAACACTTACAATTAGGTTCTGCGAAGACTGCAATGATGAAGTCTTCGAATTTGCTATTAAATCTGGTATTTTAACCTCTATTAAGGATACACTTAGAACAATTGAATCTAACATAAATGAATTGGAAAGTCAAATTATAAGTGATAGTGAATCTACTGAAGAACTTCTAAGTATATAGCCAACACTGCACACAACAACTCGTAGTTGCCTGCGGGGCGGAGTAGCTTTTCTTTCTTTCTTTTTTTCTTCGGCTTTTGGTTCTTTAACTAAACTGAGTAACTTTGATTCCCCGCCAGCAGCTGCGCGCGAACCGTCAGTCTGTGAATAAACTTGCTCAAATTGAGCCTGTATTCGGGCACCTACCAAAGATAAAGTTCATTTATCAAATTCTCAGAGGCTTGATTTAAGTTTTCTCACAGCCTGCCGTTACAAGCAAGCGTAACAGACGACACAACAACCATTAAACTGACAGAAAATTATCGAAACGACAGGACGACATATAAACTTAACAGCGGACTTTTTTCCGACACGACAGCCCAACGCTTCGTGTTTTATTTTTTTTCCGCCCGGCATTTTTTAAAAATAATTATAGTCAGCCGCACAGGTACCGAGAATAATTACGATATTAACAGCCTTGAAAATATGAGAAATTAAATAATGGCCTTTAACGAAAATACAAGAGTAAAAATCCCTGCTATTCTGCATCTGTGCAGACTGGGGTACAAATATGTATCGCTATCAAAGGCTAAATGGAATATTGACACCAATATTTTCACAGACATTTTTGAGGAAAGCATTCAACGTATCAATCCTGAAATGGAACAAAGCGACATTCAACGATTGCTTGAAGATGTTTCTTTAGTTTTAGACAATGAAGATTTAGGTGAAGCATTTTACAACATGCTTATTGCTACTTCAGGGACAAGATTAATTGACTTCAAAGATTTTAATAATAACTCATTCCATGTTGTAACAGAACTCACCTACAAAAACGGTGACGATGAATTCAGACCAGACATTACTCTGTTGATAAACGGAATGCCTTTGGCTTTTATTGAAGTAAAAAAGCCGAACAACCAAGAAGGCGTTTTGCAGGAAAGAGACCGCATCAATGTTCGATTCAAGAATAAGAAGTTCCGCAAGTTTATCAATATCTCTCAGGTGCTTGTGTTTTCCAATAACATGGAATACGACATTGAATCTATTGAACCGATACAAGGTGCATTTTATGCTTCTACTTCTTATGCTTCTGCCAACTTTAATTGCTTTAGAGAAGAAGAGAAATTTGATTTAGCAACTTTGTTAAAAGCAGAAGATGATGATTTAGAAAATTTGGTTTTGAAGGACAATAATCTTTCAGCCATTAAACATTCGCCTGAATTTATTACCAACAAAGAACCCAACTCACCAACCAATCGCATTCTTACTTCGCTATTCAGCAAAGACAGATTTGCAATGATTTTGAAATACGCCATTGCCTATGTAAATGAAGAAAGAGGCTTGGAAAAACATATCATGCGTTATCCGCAGTTGTTTGCAACCAAAGCTATTGAACGCAAATTGGATGAGGGTATTAAGAAAGGAATTATTTGGCATACACAAGGAAGCGGAAAAACGGCTCTTGCTTATTACAATGTAAAATACCTGACCGACTATTTTCAGCAAAAAGGAATTGTTCCAAAATTCTATTTTATTGTTGACCGCATTGATTTGATGAATCAGGCGAAGCGTGAATTTACAAGTCGTGGTTTGATTGTGCATACCGTAAATTCTAAAGATGAATTGCTTCGCAATTTCAGAACCCGACAAGCCATTCACAACCTTTCGGGCAAAAGAGAAATAACGGTTGTAAACATTCAGAAATTCAAAGACGATACCGATGTGCTGAAAGCTAATGATTACGACATCAGCAGCCAACGTATTTATTTCTTGGATGAAGTACACCGAAGTTACAACCCTACTGGCAGTTTCTTAGCCAACCTTTTTAATTCGGACAGAAACGCAATTATCATTGGCTTAACTGGAACTCCTTTAATTGGAAACGATAGAACATCTCGCCAAACATTTGGTGATTACATTCACAAGTATTACTACAACGCCTCTATTGCAGATGGCTATACGTTGAAACTTATTCGTGAGGATATAGAAACCACTTACAAGTTTCAATTGAAAGAAGCATTAAAGGAAGTTGAGATATTAAAAGGCGATGCCGACAAACGCATCATTTATGCTCATGCAAAATTTGCTGAGCCAATGCTTGATTACATTGTTCAGGATTTTATCAAAAGTAGAATTCGTTTTGGCGACCACTCTGTTGGTGCAATGGTAGTTCAAAAGACAGTTGAAGAAGTTCAGCCTTATATGATGGCTGCCGAACCTGCTGTGGAATATGGAATGTATAAAGATGATCAAAGCAAAAACTTGGTTGCTTCTTTAATCCTACATAACATTGGTTCAAAAGACGACCGTAAAGATGAAGTAGATGATTTTAAAGATGGAAAGATTGACATTCTGTTTGTTTACAATATGTTGCTGACTGGTTTTGATGCCAAACGATTAAAGAAACTATACATCGGCAGGGTTATTAAAAATCACAACTTGTTGCAAACACTCACAAGGGTAAACCGACCTTACAAGAAATTCCGTTACGGTTATGTGGTGGATTTTGCCGACATCACCAAAGAGTTTGATGACACCAACAAAGCCTATTTTGATGAATTGCAAGCAGAATTGGGCGATGAAATGCAAAACTATTCCAACCTCTTTAAATCGAAAGAAGAAATTGAAGAAGAAATAAAAAACATCAAAGAAAAATTCTTGCATTATGATTTGAAAAATGCCGAAGTATTTTCCCAACAAATCAGCCAGATTGAAGACCGCAAGCAAGTATTAGAAATTAAGAAAGCTTTAGAAATTTCGAAAAACATTTATAACCTCATTCGTTTATAAGGTCAATAAAATTTATTGGAGAAAGTCGATTTCAAAAAACTTAATCAACTTTATAATGAAGCAGCACGCCATTTGGAATTACTGAACCTTAAAGCCAACATTGAAAACAATGTGGACACGACCAATTTGCTGAATGTAGCGTTGGAAAATGTACTGTTCATGTTCCGTAAAATTTCGGAAGAAGAAATGGTAATTGCCGACCAGTTAAAAGACATGCTTCGCAAAACCCGTGAGGCATTGGGCGGTAACTTCGACCAGAACGACCCACAATTTGTAAATTTATATGACGAGTTGAAACGCTTGTTCGACAAAAAGAATTTGGACGAAATAACGCAGGAAGATATGCGAAACAATATCGGTTCGCTGCAACAGATTTATGACCAGGTAACCGAACTCAACCGCAAGAACAACTTGCTAAAAGCAAAATATGAGAACGATGCCAAGTATGCCCGAATGCACAAACGCATTTTGGAAAAAGGCAACATCTCAAAACGAGAAAGTGAAATTTGTGAAACGCTGATGGACATTAAAAAACAGGTGGATGAAAAAGTATTGATAAATACGCAAATGCTAAACAATGAAAGCTATTTTGACAAGCTAATGATTCAAATGGTAATTGGCAGTTTTGGAAAAAATAAAATTGAACTCGACCCCGAATCAGCAAAATACATCAACACCTGTTTGGTAAAAGAATATATGAACGAATATCAAGGAAATACGCATGGTAACACAAGATTTTACGGCACAAACAAAAGAGCTGATTGATAACCTGAAAGGTGTTTGTACCTCTTATGGATTAGGAAACGATGGCAATGAATTTAAAATCATTACCCAGGTGTTTCTGTATAAATTCATGAACGATAAATTCGGCTATGAAGTAAAACAATTAGAACCCAAACTGGCAACAGCCGAAAGTTGGGAAAAAGAAATTGCACAATACAGCGATAAGCAATACGAAATGCTATTGCTACGCATGAACCCCGACAGTGCCAAACTGAAAAGAGAACATTTTCTTTCTAACCTTTACAACAAACAAGACAAAGAAGAATTTGCAAAGTTCTTTGACGATACCCTGCGTGACATTGCCATTTTCAACAACGATATTTTTTCTGTAAAAACAGGCACAGGCGCTAAGATTACCTTGTTCGATGAATTGAGCAATTACATTACCGACAGCAGCCAACGTGATAATTTCTGCAAAGCCATCATCAACCAATTGGTGAATTTCAGTTTCGAGAAAATCTTCAATCAGAAATTCGATTTCTTCTCTACCATTTTTGAATACCTCATTAAAGATTACAATAAAGACGGTGGCGGTAAATATGCCGAGTATTACACACCTCATGCTGTTTCAAAAATCATGGCTTCTATCTTGGTAGATAAGCCCGTGAGCAATGTAACCTGTTACGACCCCTCGGCAGGTTCGGGTACTTTGTTAATGAATTTAGCACATGCCATTGGCGAAGACCGCTGTACTATTTACTCACAGGATATTTCGCAGAAGTCATCCAGTATGTTGCGATTGAATTTGATATTGAATAATTTGGTTCATTCAATTCAAAACATCATACAAGGAAATACCATGCTTACACCTTACCACAAGGTAGGCGACAAGCTAATGACTTTTGATTACATCGTTTCTAACCCACCCTTTAAGTTGGACTTTAGCGATTATATAGCCGATTTGGACACCAAGCAAAACAACGAACGTTTTTTTGCAGGCTTTCCGAATATCCCGAAAAAGGATAAAGACAAGATGGCAATTTATCCCTTGTTTATTCAACACATTATATTTTCGCTATCGAATAAAGGGAGAGCTGCTGTAGTAGTGCCCACTGGATTTATTACTGCACAAAGCGGTATTGAAAAGAAGATACGGGAACGCTTGGTAGAACAAAAAATGCTTCGGGGGGTGGTGAGTATGCCAAGTAATATTTTTGCCACCACAGGCACCAACGTAAGTATTTTGTTTTTAGACAAAGCCAATACCAAAGGTGATATTGTATTGATGGATGCATCTAAACTTGGTACTACGGTAAAAGAAGGCAAGAACCAAAAAACCTTGCTTTCAGATGCAGAAGAACAATTAATTATTGAAACCTTTAATAAACACGAAGCCAAAGAAGATTTTACCGTAGTGGT
Source organism: Bacteroidota bacterium (assembly GCA_016706595.1). GTDB lineage: Bacteria > Bacteroidota > Bacteroidia > Chitinophagales > Chitinophagaceae > OLB11. The sequence goes on from JADJJH010000001.1 coordinate 515,393, forward strand.
ATCCTATGAGCAGATAAAAGAAAAAAACTACAGCTTTAGTGCAGGGCAATATTTTCAAGTGAAGATTGAATACACCGACATTAGTCCTGAGGAATTTGAAAGCAAAATGAATGGTTTCATAACCAATTTAGACAGTCTTTTTGCCGAATCGAAAACATTGGAGAGAGAAATTCAGAAACAATTAAATGGGTTGCAGTATGAGAAGTAAAATTCAACAACGTTCGCTGACTGGCTGCTTGGATAATGTTATTGATTATCGTGGCAAAACGCCAAAAAAACTTGGTTTAGAATGGTGATAAATATATAGGGCAATAAGCTAATAATGTGAAGTTTGATGGATTAGTTAAAATAGACTCGATTAGTTGTTTGGATGAGTTAGGCTATAAAAAGTGGATGAAAGAAGAGGTCATAAAAGGAGATTTACTTCTAACTTCTGAAGCTCCTGCTGGTCAAGTGATGTTATGGATGAGCGATGAAAAAATTGTTCTTAGTCAGAGGTTATTTGCACTTAGAGCTAAATCTGATGTCTATAACAAATACTTAAAATATTACTTGCAGTCAAATGTTGGTCAATTTGAAATCAATAAAAACACATCAGGGAGTACGGTATTTGGCATATCAGCAAAATCAAGATTTTATAATTCATTACTTCCAGACTATGATTCAAACAAACAAAAAATTGCTTTAGTACTTTACGCTATAGATGCCAAAATCGAACTCAACAACCGCATCAATGCCGAGTTAGAAGCGATGGCAAAAACGCTGTACGATTATTGGTTTGTGCAGTTTGATTTTCCAGATAAAAAAGGCAAGCCCTACAAAACCAGTGGCGGTAAAATGGTTTGGAATGAGGAGTTGAAAAGGGAGATACCGGAGGGGTGGGAAGTGAAACGGATTGGAGATTTTGCTCAATTTGTTAATGGAAAAGGTATTAAAAAGGAGTATCTAAATAATTCAGGAAACTATCCTGTTTATGGTTCTAATGGAATTACTGGTTTTACCAATGAAATTTTATTTAATGAACCCGTTGTTGCCATTGGCAGAGTAGGTGCCAATTACGGTGAAGTCCATTATTCCTTAGCTCCTTGCTGGATTAGTGATAATGCTGTAACTGCTCAGCCACATGAAGGCTTTTATTTATGGTGGCTAATTGACACATTGAAAAGAGTAAACTATAAGAAGATTGCAGGAGGTTCTGCACAACCGTTAATAACACAAGGGCTACTAAAGGAATTAAAATTTGTTGTTTCAAAAGATTCTCTTTTTAAAGACTTTCATGAAAAAGTAAATCCAGTTTATCAGCAATTAAATATGAATATTAAACAAAACCAAAAACTCTCAGAACTGCGTGATTGGCTATTGCCTATGCTGATGAATGGGCAGGTGAAGGTGAAAGAAGTAAAAGAAACTGAATTATCAATGGCTGCTGAGCCGAAAGTAAAGTATGGGAAATAGCTATGGGATTTGATAATGAAATTATTTGCACAGACAGAAATGGTATTCAAAACCAATTCAAATATTCTATAGAGGAATCAGAAGAAAATGGAAAAGTGAAATGGATTTTTAGAGTTATGCCGTTTGATTTAATTTCGACTGATTGGTTTGAATTTGCAATTACAGTTATAAATCCCACCATTGGCAAGGTCACTGTGATGGACAATAGAAATATGGTTCAATACAGAGGAAAAGGCATTACAGAGAAAATGATTGAAGAAGCGGCAAATGTTTTGGAGTTAACAATTATTTCAAGTACAAACAATCCTCAAAATAAATCATTATCGACAGAGTGGCGAACACCTGCCGCTGATATAATCTGGGAAAGACTAAAGGGAAAAGGTCTTGCAACTTACAATACGGAAGCCGATATCTATACATTTATAAAAAGACAATAATAAATTAATGAGCCTAGAATCAAAATCACAAGAATTAAAAGACCTCGTATCAACTTATGATACGCAATGGTTTCTTGGTGACCTTTCAGGCTTAATGAAAAACATTGCAGAAGGCAGGGCACAAGACCAATTAGGTAAATTATCTTCTCCGCTTCGCCAGCTTTATTTCTTAGGAGGTTTATTGGTAAGTTCCGATTCCGCTAATGGAATTGATATCATGTATAATCCTGAAAAGTGGAATCAAATTGTTGTTTTATTAAATGAAATTGAAACGGAATACGACAAATTGTTTTTCCCTGCAACACCTGAAAGAAGTTGATGAGCAATGGAAACATGTTCGTAAAGTTGCAATGCCATCTTTTCTATCTTATTTTAACCAAGGTCCGCTAAACTATGAAGAACAAACCATTAATTGGACAAGAGATTTATTCAGTCAATTGGATGCTATCATTGAACCTGCTGTTGGCTTAAAAACAGAAGATTTTATTCAATTTTACGAGAACCTAGACCAATTAAATCAAAAGAATTTTCAAAGTCATTCTACCAAACATGAAGCATTAAGACCTGATTGGAATAAGTACACGAAAATTGTGATGGGTTTTGGAGAAGGTGATAATGTTCCTGATTTCGTAAAAGAAATGGGAGAAAAGAATCGACCACTTTATACATTCATGGCTGACCACGGCATTATTGACCGATTCTTCCCCGAAGAGATTGTTTCAGCAAATCTTTCTTTGAATAAAGTCCATGCAATTCTGCAATTACTTACAACAACAAGAACTCAAACGGACTATTTATATTACACTGCTACAAAACCTGGAAACCCTTTATATGAAAAGCCAATTATTGATATTGGCGATGGAATTTATCAGGAGTTTGAAGTGAAGCAAGTAATTCACGCAATTGAAAATCTATTAGAGAAAATTTGTACAGGAACAGTTGAAGCCACAACTAAATACGTTGAGAAAAAAGGAAAACTTTTGGAAGATAGAGTTGTGAAACTATTCACAGACTTTTTAGGTGCAGATTGTAAAGTATTTCTAAGCTATTATGTTGATGGTTGCGAACAAGATATTTTAATCCTTTGGAAAAAGAATGCTTTTATCATTGAAGCAAAAGGCTATTCCTTAGCAGAACCTTTCAGAGACTCGAATCGTGCATTTGTAAGGATAAAAAGTGACTTTGATGCTTGTATAGGCTACGGCTACAAACAGACAAGAAGAGTCGAAGAGAAGTTTATTGACCAAGTTCCTTTGCGTTTAACAGACAAGAACGGAAACTTGATTGAAGAAATTGATACAACCAAATTGGATAATGACTTTTCGATTATTGTAAACTTGAAATCGTTTAGTCAAATACAAACAGACCTTTCTACTCTTTTGAAATTACCTAATGACGATGACGTTTTTCCTTGGGCAATAAAACTTGATGATTTAGAAGTGTTCCTTTTAACTCTAAAGGCTCAAAAGAAAAACCCTTTGACATTGGTAAACTTTTTACTCATGCGAGAAAATTTGCATAGTAAATTAATCTGTTCAGACGAACTAGAAATTTGCGGTGGTTTTCTCTTAGGAAAACTGAATGAAAAGATTGTTGAAAGAGCAGACATGATTGCAACAACACCAGACCTTGCCGCAATTTTCGACAAGCAATACTATAAAGAAATGGGATTTAAAAACGAAAAATATCTAATGGAAAAAAGAAGTGGTAAATATATATTTTGGTAAGCCAACGCATTTTGCAAGCACATTTAAAAGCCGCACAAGCCAACAATAAACCAAAGCTTTTAAAAGAGCTTGAAAAGCCAACCCAAGACAAAAAGGAATTTTAATAATTGCCCCACCGCACGACAGAAAGACAAATGAGAGTAAGCAAAACAGGACATACACATATCTCTCACATATTTCAACGATTAACCATCGTAAATACCGGACAAAATAAGCGTTCACTTGCTTGCTGTCAAAACCATCAAAAGAGGTCAATAACCGTCATTTGAAAATGCGTTTTACATTTGCCATAACGCAACATGATTATGCTTACCGAAATTCATCCTAAGTTACCGATGCGAAATAAAGCAGTAACTAAAGACTATTATATAAAACAATTAGGTTTTCAAACTTTTGGCGACCAAGACTTTGATGGCTACCTAATGGTTTATAAAGACCATATTCAAATTCACTTTTTTGAATTCAAAGACCTTGATCCTAAAGAAAATTACGGGCAGGTGTATATCAGAACCAATGACATTGATCAATTATACCAAACACTTTTGGATAAGCAAGTTTTCATTCATCCCAACGGATTTTTAGAAACAAAACCCTGGGGGCAAAGAGAGTTTGCCATATTGGATCCAGACCATAACTTATTAACCTTCGGACAAAGTATACAATGATCTATCAGCTTATTTGCATGAAGAATGAAAGCATAATCAAAATATTCAGCATAATTCCAATGTAAAGTTGATATTTACACCTAAATCAAACAAACCGGTTTCGCGCTTTGTAGATACCATCCTTAGCATTTCGCACTTCGAATTTCGTGCTTCATGCTCCTTCGAATTTCTTACTTCCCGCCTAGTAAATAATTTTTTTTTAATAATACAAGAAAATCATTGCTTTTTTAAAAATTAAATCATTACCTTTGCACCTCTTAAAATTATAATGGGTAAACAACCTTTGATCAAACAAGACGGCGTTATTACAGAAGCATTAAGCAATGCGATGTTTCGGGTAAGGTTAGAAAATGGTCATGAGGTGATTTCTACCATTTCCGGCAAAATGCGAATGCACTATATTCGAATTTTACCAGGTGATAAAGTAGGTATCGAAATGAGTCCATATGATTTAACAAGAGGAAGAATTATTTTACGATATAAATAAAACATACAATGAAAGTAAGAGCAGCGATTAAGAAACGCAGTGCAGATTGTAAGATTGTACGCCGTAAAGGTGTACTCTTTATCATTAATAAAAAGAACCCACGCTTTAAACAACGTCAAGGTTAATCAACAACAATATTTATAAATTTATACATAACTAATGGCTCGTATAGCAGGTATTGACTTACCAAAGAACAAAAGAGGCGAAATCGGACTTACCTATATATATGGTATCGGTCGTTCAACCGCATGTGGAATACTTGAAAAAGCAGGTATTGATGTAAACAAGAAAGTGAAAGACTGGAACGATGATGAGCAAACTGCCATCCGTAATGTCATCAATGCCGAATTTAAAGTAGAAGGTCAACTTCGTTCGGAAGTGCAAATGAGTATCAAACGCTTGTTAGATATCGCTTGTTACCGCGGACTTCGTCATAGAAAAGGTTTACCACTTCGTGGACAACGTACGCGTACCAATTCACGTACTCGTAAAGGAAAACGTAAAACGGTTGCCGGTAAGAAAAAAGCAGCGAAGAAATAATCTCATTAAATTGATTATTAGGCTATTAAACAAAATTAATAAAGTAAGAAATTAAGAAATATCATGGCAAAAGCAAACCAACAAAACAGCGCTAAAGCTGCCGCCAAAAAAAGAATCGTAAAGGTAGATGCTCATGGAGATGTGCATGTATCTTCTACCTTTAATAATATCATCGTAGCTTATACCAATAAGCAAGGTCAGGTGATTTCATGGAGCAGTGCCGGTAAAATGGGCTTCAGAGGAAGTAAGAAAAATACACCGTATGCTGCACAGTTGGCTTCGCAAGATGCCGGTAAAGTAGCTTTTGATGCCGGTATGAAAAAGGCCGACATTTTTGTAAAAGGACCTGGTTCCGGACGTGAAAGCGCCATTCGTGCCGTATCTAATTCAGGTATCGAAGTAACATCTATCTTCGATTGCACACCTTTACCACACAACGGTTGTCGTCCTCCGAAGAAAAGAAGAGTATAATCACAATATTTATTATACCGGTTGAAATCTAAATTAGGATTTTATATGAGTTTAACCGGATTTACAAACTAAAAAATCCACAAAAAAGCAATGGCTAGATATACAGGACCCAAAACAAAGATCTGTAGAATTTTTGGCGAACCTATTTTAGGAAACGGAAAATATCTCGGAAAAAACAGTAACCCTCCCGGACAACACGGAGCTACTCGTAAACGTAAGCAATTAGGCGAATATGCCTTGCAGTTACGTGAAAAACAAAAAGCAAAATATACTTATGGTGTACTTGAGCGTCGCTTCAGAAATACATTTGAAGAAGCTGCACGTTTAAAAGGCGTAACCGGTGAAAACTTGATTCGTTTACTCGAAGCTCGTTTAGATAATACCGTGTATCGTTTAGGAATCGCCGAATCTCGACCGGCTGCTCGTCAATTGGTTTCTCACAAACACATTACCGTAAATGGTGAAGTTTGTAATATCCCTTCTGCTTTATTAAAGCCAGGTGATGTTATCGGAATTAAAGAGAAAAGTGCGGCAAACGCAGCATTAGCTTCTCGCTTACGCGGAAAAGATCCAAAAATCAATTGGTTAGAATGGAATGAAAAAGAGAAAAAAGGAACTTATATCTCTCATCCTGAAAGAGAAAGCGTTCCTGAAAATATCAAAGAACAACTTATTGTTGAGTTATACTCTAAGTAAGATTTTCCTTATTTTTTTCATCATTTACAAATCAAATAAATAATATCCATGGCAATATTAAATTTTCAAAAACCCGATAAAATTGTTCTACAAAAAGCAACTGAATTTGATGGTACTTTCGAATTCCGTCCTTTAGAACCGGGTTTTGGTGTAACCATTGGTAATGCACTTCGTCGTGTATTATTAAGTTCACTCGAAGGTTATGCAATTAGCAGTATCCGTATCGAAGGTGTAGATCATGAATTTACTACCATCAAAGGTGTTACTGAAGATGTAACCGAAATTATTCTTAACCTTAAGCAAGTAAGATTCAAACGTAAAATTGACACTGAAATTTCAAGTGAAAAAATCGAACTGAATATCAAAGGTAAAGAAGCATTTACAGCTGGTATGATCGGTGAGGTTACTAATAACTTCGAAATTATGAATCCTGAATTGGTGCTTTGCAATATGAACACCAGCACAAGTTTCAAAATAGAAATGAATATCATCAAAGGTCGCGGTTATATCCCTGCCGATGAAGGTAAATCAAAAGAACTTCCCATTGGATGGATTGCTACCGATAGTATTTTCACCCCAATTAAAAATGTAAAATACGCTATCGAAAATACGCGTGTTGAACAAAGAACGGATTTCGAAAAATTAATTTTGGATGTAAGCACTGATGGAACGATTCATCCTGAAGACGCTGTAAAGCAAGCTTCTCGAATCTTAATTCAACACTTAATGTTGATCACCGACGAGAATATCACCTTTGATACAGGCGTTTCTGAGAAACATGATATCGTTGATGAACAAACTTTAAAGCTTCGTCAGATTTTGAAAACACCTTTGGAAGATTTAGACCTTTCAGTACGTGCCTTCAATTGCTTGAAAGCGGCTAAAATTAATAGCTTGAGCGAATTAGTACAATACGAACAAGATGAATTAATGAAATTTAGAAACTTTGGTCAAAAATCACTTTCTGAAATCGAACAAGTATTGATCGATAGAGGTTTAGGATTTGGAATGGACCTATCAAAAATTAACTTAGACGACCTTTAATTTAGGTTCTCAATAAAAAAACAGTATCATGAGACACGGTGTTAAAAATAATCATTTAGGTCGTAAGACCCCTCATAGAAAAGCCTTATTGCGTAATTTGGCTTGCCAATTAATTCAATACAAGCGTATTGTAACTACTTTGGCTAAAGCAAAAGCTTTACGTGTATTTGTTGAACCTATTTTAACCAAAGCTAAAACAGACGATACACATCAACGTCGTACCGTATTTAGTTACTTGCAAGATAAAGAAGCTATCAAAGAATTATTTGGTACAGTAAGTAACAAAATTGGTGATCGCCCGGGTGGATATTGCCGTATCATTAAATTGGAGCGTCGTTTAGGTGATGCTGCCGATATGGCGATGATTGAATTAGTTGATTTCAACGAAATTTACAATGCTACATCTGCAGTTGGTGAAGAGAAGAAGAAAACACGTAGAAGTCGTGCCGCTAAAAAAGTTGCTACGCCTGCAGCACCTGCTGCTGTGGTTGCAGAAACTCCGGTTGCTGCAGCTCCTGTTGCCGAAGCCGCAGTGGAAGAAACACCGGTTGTTGAAACCGTAGTGGAAGAAACAGCCCCGGTTGTTGAGGCTTCAACAGAAGATGCATCAAACGATGCACCAGCAACTGACGAAACAAACGAAGAAAAAGCTGACGCTTAATATTAAAATAAGTATACAGAAAAAGCTGAGGTAATACTCGGCTTTTTTTATTCCTTCAACGGAATATATTTGCATTAAATCGCACAAAAAATCATGCTTGAACTAGCTACTAAAGTCATTGATGAAAGTAAACAGGGTACTGCCCTCGATTCGGCTATTAATGCTACATCAAGTAAAAAGTTTTATATAGAAAGCTATGGTTGTGCCATGAATTTTAACGATAGCGAAATCGTGGCTTCTATTTTGCATGAAAGTGGCTATGGCGCTACAACCGATATGTATGAAGCTTCGTTGGTATTAGTAAATACTTGCTCGATTCGTGAAAAGGCCGAACAAACCATTCGTCACCGATTGATGCATTTTAAAGGACTTAAAAAGAAGAAATCGAATTTACTCGTAGGCGTTTTAGGTTGTATGGCCGAGCGCTTAAAAGATAAATTATTGGAAGAAGAGAAACTGGTGGATTTAGTGGTAGGACCCGATGCGTATAGAACCTTACCGGTTTTAATTGCTGAGGCCGAGGGCGGACAAAAATCGGTAAATGTATTATTGAGTAGAGAAGAGACTTATGCAGATATTAGTCCGATTAGACTAGACGGAAACGGGGTTTCAAGTTTTGTGAGCATTATGCGTGGTTGCAATAATATGTGTAGTTTTTGTGTAGTGCCTTTTACACGCGGACGAGAAAGAAGCCGAGATGCAAAATCAATCTTGCAAGAAACAAAAGATCTGATTTCACAGGGCTATAAAGAGGTAACCTTATTGGGTCAGAACGTAGATAGTTATCGCTGGGAAGATGATCAGGGCGGTGAATCTGTTACCTTCGCAAATTTATTAGAAAGCGTTGCGCTATTAGATAACAAATTAAGGGTTCGATTTAGTACTTCGCACCCAAAGGATATTACGGATGATGTTTTACATGTGATGGCAAAGTATCCGAATATTTGTAAAAACATTCATTTACCCATTCAAAGTGGAAGTACGAGCGTATTACAACGAATGAACCGAACCTATACAAAAGAATGGTATTTGCATAAGGTTGCCAGGATACTAGAAATTTTGCCGGGTTGTGGTTTAAGTACCGATATTATTTCAGGTTTTTGTGGCGAAACCGATGAAGATCAACAAGAGACGCTAGATGTTTTAAAGAAATGTAGTTTTGATTTCGCCTATATGTATTCGTACAGCGAAAGACCGGGAACTTTAGCTGCCAGAAGATATGAGGATGATATTCCAGAAGTTATAAAAAGTAAGCGCCTAAGTGAAATTATTGAAGTGCAGCGCGAAAACAGTCGTTTAAGTAATTTAAAAGACTTAGGCATGACCTATGAAGTACTTGTTGAAGGGCCATCGAAGAAAAATGCAGATGAATTTTGCGGACGAACCGACAAGAATAAAATGGTAGTCTTCCCGAAAATGAATTGCGTAAAAGGCGATTATGTAAACGTTGAAATCTACGAATGTACTTCGGGTACACTATTAGGTAAAATTGTAGCTTAAGATAAGCTACACCATATGAATCTCGTTTTCACAACCTAATTCTTCAAGTATATGTTGCATTACCTTATCGTTTGGTTCTAAACGATAATTCGATAATCCTTTTAGCGATTGTTGAAGTTCAAGATATTCTTCATGAAGTTGAAAGTCGCACTGTAAAGCCACTTTTATTTCATTTTGTGTAACAGCATCTGATTCGTTAAAGAGGTACTGTAATAAGTCGTTTGATGTAAATTTTTGCATGTATATGTTTTGTGTTTTATATATAACGCCGGATTGTTTACTTTATTATTAAGGTATCTATAATTTTACTAAAAGTATAGATCCCGAAACGAACTGTAAAGCAGGATTTGTGAACAACGAAAGCATAATTCTTAGAACTTCGAACACCAAACAATACGCATCAATTTTTTGCCTCTCGAAATTCGAAGAGAGTATTATATTTGCGACCTTATGATAAAAATTACCTTACCTGATGGCAATGTGCGCGAATATGAAGCAGGCACTACATCAATGGATATAGCCAAGTCGATTAGTGAAGGACTTGCACGAAAAGTATTAGCCGCTGAAATAAATGGTGAAGTGTGGGATCTTTCGCGCCCTTTACAAACCGATGCACAATTTAAATTATTAGGCTGGGATGATGAGAAAGGGAAAAACACCTTTTGGCATAGTTCGGCACACTTGATGGCTGAAGCCGTTGAAGCGATTTACCCTGGCGTAAAGTTTTGGGTTGGCCCGGCATTGGATCATGGTTTTTATTATGATATTGATATGGGTAGCAACCATATCACTGAAGAAGATTTAGAAAAGCTTGAGAAGAAAATGGTGGAGTTAGCCAAGCAAGATAATCCATTCGTTAGAAGTGAAATTTCAAAACCTGAAGCGATTACTTATTTCACCGAAAAACAAGATGAATACAAACTTGATTTATTAAATAGCTTAGAAGACGGCAATATCACTTTTTATCAACAAGGTAATTTTACTGATTTATGTCGTGGCCCACATATCCCTTCAACAGGTCATATCAAGGCCATTAAACTTACCAATATTGCCGGTGCGTATTGGAAGGGAGATGAAAAAAATAAGCAGCTTACTCGTTTGTATGGCGTAACCTTTCCGAATGCCAAACAACTCGAAGAACATTTAGCCATGCTTGAAGAAGCACGCAAACGTGATCATCGAAAAATTGGCCGCGAAATGGGTATCTTTTGTTTCGATGATGATGTGGGTCAGGGTTTGCCTCTTTGGATGCCAAACGGAACCATCATCATTGAAGAGCTTGAAAAATTAGCCAAAGAATCAGAAGAAGCTGCTGGTTACAAACGCGTGGTGACTCCGCATATCGCGAAAGAAAGTATGTACTTAACTAGCGGACATTTACCATATTATCAAGATAGTATGTTTCCACCCATGGAATTGGATGGAACGAAATATTATTTAAAGGCCATGAATTGTCCGCACCATCATAAAATATTTGATGCCGAACCTCGAAGCTATAAAGATCTTCCTTTACGATTAGCCGAGTATGGTACTTGTTATCGATACGAACAAAGTGGTGAATTATTTGGGTTGATGCGTGTACGTTGCCTACACATGAATGACGCGCATATTTATTGTACCAAAGAGCAATTTGGTGACGAGTTTAGGGCGGTAAATGAAATGTATGTAAAGTACTTTAAGATTTTTGGTATCGATAAGTACGTGATGCGTTTATCATTACACGATCCGGCAAAGCTCGGACAAAAATATATGAATGAACCTGAGCTTTGGCAAGAAACAGAGACGATGGTTCGTAATGTTTTAATCGAAAGTAATATTCCTTTTGTTGAGGTTCAAGATGAAGCTGCTTTTTACGGACCGAAAATTGATGTACAAATTTGGAGTGCAATTGGCAGAGAATTTACCTTGGCAACAAATCAAGTAGATTTTGCGCAAGGCAAACGATTTGGTCTCAACTATAATAGTGCTGAAAATAAACCTGAAATACCATTAATTATACATCGTGCACCTTTAGGAACGCATGAGCGTTTTATTGGATTTTTGATTGAGCATTATGCAGGTAAGTTTCCTTTATGGTTAGCCCCTTTACAAGTAAAAATATTGCCTATCAGCGATAAGTTTATGGAGTATTGTGTTAGCATTCATAAGCAAATGCGTGCCCAAGGTATTCGTGTTGAAATTGATGATAGAAGCGAAAAAATTGGCCGCAAAATTCGTGATACTGAATTAGCTCGTATACCTTATATGTTGGTAGTAGGCGAAAAAGAGATGAATGAAAATGCAGTTTCCTTGCGTATACAAGGAAAAGGCGATCAAGGTAGTTTGCCCATTGATGAATTGATTCAAAGGATGAAAGCAGATATATTGGAAAGAGTGTAGTTGGCTGAGTTATTTAATGAAATATGTTGAGTTGCATTATTTTGATGATGTGCAATGCGTGAGGGATAACAACGGAAATCCTTTTGCTTGTCTCAAGCAAAAGATTGCAGTGAATAGCCCGGCCCTTGTAGTAATGCCGCAAGCATTCGATGATGTAATCATTACCATAGTGTTTGTTTGCGGAATACTACAAGGGACACGCCCAAAAACTATCTCCTTTTGCTGAACCCATAATGCTATGTGAATATATTCTTATTAATGTACGAATCGTTTCATTTGAAGAAGTCGGTTTAAGTAGTATCATTACACACTCATAATTAGTATTGAATGAAAAAAATTGGATTACTTTTTTTATTTTGTCTTGCACTGTCACTTACACAAAAAGTGATGGCAGGTGGATTTAAAGTTGCCCTTCAAGGCCAAAAGCAAGTGGGCATGGCAGGCACCGGTGTAGGTTTTGCGCGCGATGGAGCCACGATGTATTATAATCCCGGCGGATTAAGTTTTGTTAAGCAACAATTTAATTTAGGTGTAAGTGGTTTATTTCCTTCTACGGGGTTTTTAGAGAAAGGCACAAATACAGTGATTACTTCGGCTAATAAAATGTTTACCCCATTTTCGTTTTATGCACATGCCGATGTATCGAAACGAATTAAATTAGGCTTAGCGATGTATACCCCTTTCGGTACTGGTATTGCTTATCCAGCAGATTGGAGCGGACGATATATTCTGAGAAAAATAGATTTAAAAACCGTGTTCATACAACCTACCGTTGCTTTGAAAGTTTCAGAGAAATTAGGTATTGGTGGAGGTTTTATTTATTCAACAGGCAGTATGTTATTACGAAAAGATTTGCCTATTACTTTAGCCAATGACGAAATTGCCAGTGCCGAATTACAAGGAAAAGCAAGAGGCACCGGATATAATGTAGGCGCCTATTTTAAGGCCAACGATAAAATGGAATTAGGTATCACCTATCATTCAAAAGTGAAAATGAAGCTAGATGATGGAGAGGCTGTATTTTCAAATATTCCTATTGGCTTAAGTTCAACTTTTCCTGAAAACAATACCTTTACCACCGAGCTTAATTTGCCTGCAGAACTCGCATTGGGCTTTTCGTATAAACTTCATAAAGGGTTTACCCTCGCTATTGATTTTAATAGAACCTATTGGAATTCATTTGATTCATTAGGGTTTGATTATGCTATCAATACTAGTGCGGTTACAGATGCTAAATCACCTCGACTATACCAAAATTCAAATTGTTTTAGAATCGGAGCCCAAATCAATGCTTCGTCAAAAGTAGATTTAAGATTGGGTGTATTTTTCGATCAAACCCCGGTGCCCGATGGATATATGTCGCCTGAGTTACCCGACAATAATAAAACAGGGGTAACCTTTGGAGGTACTTTTAGGGTTGATGAACGAACCCATGTAGATGTATCCCTCATTTATGAACAACTACCTGATCGTTATCAACGTAATAAAGAAACCGGATTAGATGGTACCTTTCAAACTAGGGTTATTGCACCCGGTGTAGGACTCACTTATTTATTTCAAAAACGAATGACCAAAAGAAAACACTATTAATGCAAAAAATATTTTACTCACTAGTAGCCGTTGGCATCCTTGTAAACTTGTTTTCGTGCAAACATAATTTGCAACAAAAATCGATGGATAATGGCAATGCCGATTTTTCGAGATTTGTAGCCATTGGTAATTCACTCACTTCGGGTTATGCCGATGGAGCACTTTCGTATGAAGGGCAATTCAATTCATTTCCAAAAATGATGGCTGATCAGTTTTCATTAGTAGGCGGAGGCGACTTTAAAATTCCGTATATGAATGCCGGCGCGGGAAGTGATGCCGTTGGAAATCCTCGCTATGTGTTGGCCTATGTACAGCCTTGTGGTAGCACCACAACAACTCTTTCACCTATTTATGATCCATTAGGTGTAACGCCAATAAATAATGTGGCAACCGAAGGACCCTATAATATGATAGGTGTTCCGGGCGCCCGTTCGATTGATGCCTTATTACCCATGTATAGCGCCTTAAATCCATTTTTGCAGCGTTATTGTCAATCACCTGGAGGAAGTACCATGTTAACAGAAGCGCTACGAGTTAATCCAAGTTTTTTTAGTTTATGGTTAGGAAGTAATGATGTGCTGTTATATGCTATTGGCGGTGCAGTTCCACCAACAAGTATGTATAGTCCTACTATTACCGATAGCTCATCAGTGCGAATAGCGCTCACATATATTGTTGATACGCTTACGAAAAACGGAGCTAAAGGCGTAATTGCCAATATTCCGGATATAACCTCGGTTCCCTATTTTAATACCATTCCATGGAATGGGGTAGTGCTAACAGAAGGTAAGGCCGATACATTAAATGTAACATTTTCGAGTGCCGGTTTATCACATATTACTTGGCATGAAGGAAGTAATGGATTTGTAATGGTAGATAGTTCTTCACCGGGTAATATGCGTCAAGCAAATTCAGCAGATTTAATTTTATTGAGTACGCCACAAGATTCATTACGTTGTGGTTCGTGGGGTATTAGTCCGCTGAAGCCTTTGAAAGATGAGTATGTTTTATCGATTGATGAAATTGCCGAAATCAACGAATACATTGCTCGATACAATACATCTATCTTACATATTGCCACTACGTATAAGTTGGCATTTGTGGATATGAAATCGTATTTCAAAACATTTAAATCGGGTACGATATATAATGGCATTTCGATGAATGCTTCTTTTGTAAGTGGTGGCGCATTTAGTTTAGATGGTGTTCATCCAACACCACGTGGATATGCCTTTATTGCCAATGAGTTTATTAAAGCTATCAATAGTACGTATAAATCAACTGTGCCATATGTTGATCCAACCAAGTTTAATGGAGTAAAATTCCCGTATTAGGAAAGTATAGCGAACTCAATACGTTCACTTCATCTTGCTTTTAATCCGCATCATCTCATTTCAGTGATGAGTTTATTTTGGCGATTTACTTTTAATGCGTCATGCCAAAGTTGTTTAAAAGCATTGTATTGCATATTGTAATTTGTTGTTCATTTTTAATGATTCCTTATGTATTTGTTAGAAACAGCCTATTCAGATTTCCCGACTTTATGCATAATCCACACGATAGGTTTACCTTACTTGTATATTGTTGCATGCTTTTGTTTTTATATGTGAATTACTACTATTTAATTCCCAAATTATACTTTCAGAAAAAATTCATATTCTACATCAGTTCATTGATTCTTTTTTTGGCGATATTGCTTACTATCTATTATAAAGTAGATTCAAAGGTGAGGCATCCATTTCCTCACATGCATCGAGGAATGCCTCCACTGCCTCCTCCGCATTTCGAGAAAATGCATGGTAAATTTCATCCTTTCAAAAGACATGGTCCGCCAACTATGCCTTTGATGAATCAAATATTGTTTTTGTATTTGATTGGTATTTTTGTGAGCTTGTATATTAGGGTAAAAAGAGATTTGGAGCAGATGCTCATTGAAAAAAATCAAGCAGAGTTGGCTTATCTAAAATCACAAATCAATCCACATTTTTTATTTAATACCTTTAATAGTATTTATGCATTGGCCATTCGTGAACATGCCGATAAAACGGCAGATGGTATGTTAAAGCTCTCGGGTATGATGCGTTATATTGTAACAGAAACCAATACTGATTTTGTGCCTTTAGAAAAAGAGATCAATTATGTAAATGATTTTATTGAATTGCAACGGCTACGATTAGATAAAGGCATTGTGTTGCATTATGTATTAGAGGGTAAAATAGAGGATCAACAAATTTCGCCCTTAATCTTAATCCCATTTATCGAAAACGCTTTTAAGCATGGTGTAAACCCAGATGAGGCATCTGAGATTTCAATACATGTTAATATTCAATCCAATAATTTGTCGTTGCATGTAAAAAATAATAAGGTGCACCATTCGCAAGTAATCAACGACCAGATGGGATTTGGCATTGCAAATACACGAAGCAGGTTAGAGCGTATTTATGCCGGAAAATTTCAATTGGATATTCATGATAGTGCAACACAATATGAAGTAGATTTAAAGCTGAAATTAATATGATAAGTGCAATTGCCATAGATGATGAACCACTTGCCTTAGAGGTCATAGAATCTTTTGTACCCGTATTGAATTAATCAAACTCGAGCGGATATTTACAAAGGTAACTGAGGCACAACGCTATTTACGTAAATTTCCCGTCGACTTATTATTGTTAGATATTAATATGCCATTGTTGTCCGGTATAGATTTTTTTAAAAAAATTGAACAAGATACCATGGTTATTTTTACAACGGCTTACCCTGAACACGCCATTGAAGGTTTTAATTTGAATGCCATTGATTATATTTTAAAACCTTACTCATTCGATAGATTTCAATCGGCCATACATAAAGCACAGGAATACTACGATTTTTTGCATAATACCGATCAGGGATTAAAATTTATATATATCAAAGCCGATTACAGTTTAGTGAAAATTGAATTATCCGAAATAATTTATATTGAAGCATTAGCCGATTACTTGAAAATATTTTTACCCAACAAGAAATTCGTACTCACTCGCATGACCATGAAATCGATGATTGATAAATTGCCAAAAAACGAATTTGTTCGTGTGCACCGGTCTTTTATTATTCCGCTTAAAAAAATCATTTCAATTCGAAATAAAACGATTCAAATTGAAAATAAAGAAATACCACTTGGTACTAGTTATGAAGACGATTTATTTAAGATCGTAAAGGCATAATAAAATCATTCATCTTCATTGCAGTAATTAAATATTCTGTTTCTTGAAATACATTTTAGTGAAAAAGACTTACAGTCATTTTGTTGATTTGAAAATCAATCATCACAATAAGATGATAGTCATGTAAAACTTGCATTTGCAGCCGTTTCAATCCCAATTATGTCTTTACTTAACAAGAATCCATACTCCGTTTTTTAGATAATTGAAATACCTTTGGCAATTCAGAAAAAGTAAACATGCTAGAACAGAAACGCTACACAGATTCAGGAATTGAAATTAAACCTATTTATACCGAAGCCAATACGCAAACCGAATTACCCGGGGAGTTTCCATTTACTCGAGGTATTCATCAAGGGATGTATCGTAATAAACCATGGACGATTAGGCAGTATGCCGGATTTAGTACCGCAGAAGCCTCTAACGAAAGATATCATTTTTTATTAAGTCAGGGTGTTACCGGCTTAAGTGTTGCCTTTGATTTGCCTACTCAAATTGGTTACGACAGTGACGATATCATGTCGGCAGGTGAAGTGGGTAAAGTTGGGGTAGCCATTGATACCATTGAAGATATGGAGCGACTTTTTAAAGATATTCCATTAGAAAGTGTAAGCACATCTATGACGATCAATGCCAGTGGATTTATATTGTTGGCGCTTTATATTGCCTTAGCTAAACGTCAGGGCGCCGATATAAAAAAGCTAACCGGCACTATACAAAATGATATTTTAAAAGAGTATGCTGCTAGAGGAACTTATATCTATCCGCCAAAGGAAAGCATGCGTTTGATTACCGATATTTTTGCTTTTTGTAGTGTTGAAGTTCCCAAATGGAATACGATTTCTATTTCAGGTTATCATATTCGTGAAGCAGGAAGTACGGCTGCGCAAGAACTCGCATTTACCTTATCGAATGGTAAAGCCTATTTGCAAGCGGCCTTAGCGGTTGGTTTAGATATTAATGTGTTCGCTAAGCGATTGTCGTTTTTCTTTAATGCGCATAATAATTTATTTGAAGAAGTGGCCAAGTTTAGAGCGGCTCGAAGAATGTGGGCAAAGATGACTAAAGAATTGGGTGCCACCGATCATGAGGCGCAAAAATTGAGGTTTCATACACAAACAGGCGGTAGCACCTTAACCGCGCAACAACCGATGAATAATATTGTTCGTGTGGCTATTCAAACCATGGCAGCGACTTTAGGAGGTACGCAAAGTTTACATACCAATGGTTACGATGAAGCCTTAAGTTTACCCACCGAAGAGGCGGCAAGAGTGGCATTACGAACTCAACAAATTATTGCCGAAGAAACAGGGATCTGCGATACCGTCGATCCATTGGCAGGTTCGTATTATGTTGAAACTTTGACGAATGATGTGGAACAAGCAGCTCAAATATTAATTGATAAAATTGATGCAATGGGTGGGGCAGTAAAGGCAATTGAACAAGGTTTTATTCAAGAACAAATTGCGAATGCGAGTTATACTTTTCAGAAAGCGCTCGAAAAGAATGAGAAAATTATTGTAGGGGTTAATAAGTACATGAGCGAGGATCAAACTAAGATACCGATTATGAAAATTGATGCCGCCATTGAAAAACAACAAGTTGATCGATTGAAGTTATTTAAAGAAAATAGAAATCAACATGATGTTCAAGATTGTTTAGCGCAAATTAAAAAGGCAGCAAATGGTTCAGATAATTTAATGCCATTGGTAATTGATGCTGTTGAAAAGCATTGCACTTTAGGTGAAATTGCACATGCTTTACGAAGTGTTTGGGGTGAGTATAAAGGATAGATATTTTCGGTTAAGTGAATCTATAAATATATCTAAGGTTTTTTCTCTCCGCTGTTGGCGTATGAAGCTAATATGATTGTATTAAGACATCTGTCGGAATTTTTAAAATCTCATGCAATTGACGAATCATTTCAAGAGTAAGTTTTCGTTTCTTATTTAAGATTTCACTAGCACGGCTTTTCAAACCTACAATATTTGCTAAATCTCCTTGAGTATAGCCCAGTTGTTCCATTCTAAACTTAATTGCTTCAATTGGATCAGGTAATCTTATAGGAAAGTGTTCATTTTCATATTGGTCAATTAATATTCCTAATACCTCAAGTTCATCACCGTTGGCGGATCCAGGTTCCGAATCAAATATAACTTCAAGTCGCTTGAGAGCCATATTGTAATCCTTTTCTGATTTTATTGGTTTTATTTCCATTATTATTAAATTTTATTTGCATCAATTTTATCATATTCTGCATGAGTTCCAACAAATCGAATCCAAATCAATTGATAATGGTAATTTATCTTCACAACCAAACGATAATAGTTCCCTTTAATATTGAATACGATTCTGCTGTCATTTAAAATACTTGCACTTGGGTATTCTTTTTTTAACTCATTATGATTTCTCCAAATAGCTTTACTTGCCTCTTGATACCAAGCAAGCAATTTCTCTTCAGAATCCTCATGAACTTTCCAAAAGTCTCGTAATACTTTCTTCGCTATTACCCGCACAAATTTTTTTCCAACAAATGTAAATTAAAGTTCCCGTATTGGGAATTTTATTTTGATAGCACGAAATCCATTTTTCTCCCCACCGATCCTGAAGATGCATCGCCATTTCCTTCACTCTCCGCAGAGTCTCCGCCTCGGGACTCTGCGGTTCAATTCTCTAATCATTCCTTCACCGCAGAGTCTCGGCATTAGTAAACTGTGCTCATGTTACCACTAAAATCTGCCGGACTCTGCGGTAAGGATTTTATCTATAATCAAAATCTTGCATTTGCATGATATTAGTAACCGGATAGATAATATTATTTCCTCCCATATATTGATTAGCTGAGCTATAAAAGTATTGAATGGGATCGGAAACAAGAGGCGGCTTAGAACAACACGGTTTCATGTGAATATAATCGAGTTTTTGAATTGCCATATCAATTGATGAGCAGTCTTTCCAATCAAAAGAAGGTTCAAAAACTTCATGCTTCTTATTTCTCTTTTTGTCTGTAGCATTTACCCATAAATTCATCTGGTGTAAAATATCGAATGCTTCGGATGCTTGTAATCTTTTAACTAATTCATATGCCATAAAACGCTTTCCCGAACCTACGATAGTATTTATCGGTTTACCAACATTCTTGAAAGAAATTAAAACATGCAAATGGTTGGGCATAATTACATAAGCATGAATAGCATGTCCGGCTTGCTTCAATACGTCAAACCATTTATATACCAAGTCATAGCTATTTAAATTTTTGAATAGTGGTAACCAGTCGGCGCAAGTAAATGTTATAAAAAATACTCCGCTTTGAAATGGAATTCTAGTTCGAACGCTCATGCAATAAATATAATCAATTGATTAAATATTATAAGGCTGTAATCCTGAGGTTTATTAATGATTTACTAAATTCATGAAATGGATATTGAAGAAATTGAATATAGAATTGAGCCGCAGAGTCCCGAAGCGGAGACTCTGCGGGGAATGAATGATTTACTAAATTCATGAAATGGATATTGAAGAAATTAAATATAGAATTGAGCCGCAGAGTCCCGAAGCGGAGACTCTGCGGGGAATGAAATGTAAATTAAAGTTCCCGTATTGGGAATTTTATTTTGAAGAAATGAAATCCATTTTTATCCCCACCGATCCTGAAGATGCATCGCCATTCCCTCAATGTCTCGGCTATCATTCGAAATATTATCACTGGTCAAATCTTGTTGCCAATCTGCGGCAAATTCTGAAGTCATTTTCTTCAAATTTCATTATATAGATTTAACGAACCAAAAGAGTCTGTTGCAAAATTATACTTCCTTCAAAATTATTGTGGTGGAGATTCTGTGGAGGCTGAATTCCTTATATGAAATTATTAAAATTGATTAATTCTAATTATTTGGTGAATCGAATGAATTAACTACATTTGTCATAAGTTAGACTAATCTAACTATATAAGTTTTGTATAATGCCATTCAATTCAGCATCAAAGAGTCTTGAAGAAGTTCATGAAACCATTGAAACCCGTGGTAAAAAAAGCTGGTTTCAAAAAATCATTCCATTTTTTGGTCCTGCCTATTTAGTATCTGTCGGCTATATGGATCCCGGCAATTGGGCTACCGATTTGGAAGGTGGTAGTCGTTATGGCTATGCACTTATTTGGGTTTTAGTAATGAGCAATATCATGGCCATCGTTTTACAAACCTTATGTGCTCGATTAGGAATAGTTTATAAAAAAGATTTAGCACAAGTAAATCGCGAAACCTATCCTCCGGTTATTAATTTCTGTTTATACGTTCTTGCCGAGTTAGCCATTGCTGCCTGCGATTTAGCTGAAGTAATTGGTATGGCGATTGGATTAAACTTATTATTTGGTGTGCCCATTTTATGGGGTGTAGTAATTACCATCGCCGACACATTTTTGCTTTTGTATTTACAACGCTTAGGCATGCGTAAAATGGAAGCCTTTATCATTAGTTTAATCGCTATCATTTTTGTGTCGTTTGCCATTGAACTGTTTTATGTAAAGCCTGTGCTCATTGATATACTAGGTGGATTAAAACCTAGTCTGCCCGATGATTACGCCTTATATATTGCCATCGGAATTATTGGTGCTACGGTTATGCCGCATAATTTATATCTACATTCAGCCTTGGTGCAAACGCGTAAGATTGGCGATGATGATGCATCAAAACGGAAGGCCATCAAATGGAGTGCTATTGATAGTACCATCGCATTAAACTTAGCTTTGTTTGTAAATGCTGCCATCTTGATTTTAGCCGCAGCTGTATTTCATAAAAATGGTATGACCGAAGTGGCGAGTATAGAAAATGCTCATCAGTTGTTAGAACCTTTGGTTGGAAATACCGTGGCTCCCATATTATTTGCCATTGCTTTAATTGCGGCAGGACAAAGCAGCACGGTTACAGGCACTTTGGCCGGACAAATTGTGATGGAAGGATATTTACATATTCGAATCAATCCAAAATTGCGAAGAATAATCACAAGGTCTGTAGCTGTTATTCCGGCATTGCTTACTATTCTTATTGCCGGTGAAGAAAAGGTTACCGACTTGTTGATCTTAAGTCAGGTGATATTAAGCATACAATTAGCATTTGCAGTGATCCCATTATTATATGCGGTTACCAATAAAAGAATGATGAAAAATTTCACCATCAAACCTTGGTTAACACTTGTTGCGGTTGCCATTACCGCTGTACTTCTATTTTTAAATATTAAAATGGTATTAGGAAAGTCTATTGCATTTTTACATGAGAATACAAACTTTTGGTATGATGTATTAGTACTTGGAGGCTTGGTTTTGTTTACGATATTATTACTGCTTACCATTTTTTATCCGATGGTAAACAGAAATCGAAAGCAAGGAGAAAATAGAATGCATACCCAAAAACTGAATTTAGAAACGATTGTTATTTCCGATTATAAACAAATTGCCTTGGCTTTGGATTTTAGTGAACTCGATGAAAAAATTATTTCACATGCGTTTAAACAAGCCCGTTCAGAAACCAAATTTTTATTGATTCATATTGTAGAAAGTGCAGGTGCAAGAATTTTAGGAAACTATACTTCAGATAAAGAAACTGAGCAAGATGAAGAGCAACTCAAAATTTATTGCGAGCAAATTGAAAGATTAGGTAAGCAGGCAAGCTTTTGTTTGGGGTATGGAAATCGTTCGAATGAAATCGCTAGAATTGTACAAGAAGCAAATGCCGATTTATTAATTATGGGCGCTCACGGGCATAGTGGGATATTAGATTTTGTGTATGGACAAACTATTGAAAGTGTTAGGCATAAAGTAAAAATACCGGTATTGGTAGTTAATTAATTTGATTGCTTACAAATTCTTTTACCGCAGAGAAGAGAGAAGCAGAGAGATTTACTTCGTTTATTTTTTAACGCTGAATTTTTTCATAGCGAAGGATAAGAGATGCAACGTTAAGTTTTGTGGTTAGGGAGGACTTCAATTCGTTCATACTTTTTTCACCGCAGAACGAGAGAGGCAGAGAGATTCACTTCGTTCATTAATTTTATTGAGGAGAAAGGAGAAGCAGAATCGTGAATCGTTTCTTTAATTTTCTTATACTCATATGAATTCAAATTAGGTTAAACCACAAGAAATTTAGATTTTTGCATGATGGAAAATACCAAGGTGAAACTCATTGAATGTCCGCGCGATGCGATGCAAGGTTGGAAACCATTTATACCAACCGCAACCAAAATAGAATATATTAATGCTTTATTGAAAGTTGGTTTTGATACGATTGATTTTGGATCATTTGTCTCACCAAAGGCTATTCCACAATTAGCAGATACCAAAGAAGTATTGAAAGGATTAAACTTGGATGATACAAAAAGTAAACTCTTAGCCATTATTGCGAATACACGTGGCGCAGATGAAGCCGTGCAATATGATGAGATTCATTACTTAGGATTTCCGTTTTCAATTTCAGAAACCTTTCAGCAATTGAATACGAATAGCAGTATTGAGCAATCTTTACAAACCGTTGAGGCCATACAGAATTTATGTGTGAAGCATGATAAAAAATTGGTGACTTATATTTCTATGGGCTTTGGTAACCCTTACGGGGATGAGTATAGTAGTGATATTGCCATCAAGTGGGTTGAGAAATTATCGGCGTTAGGAATTGATATTTTTGCGATGTCGGATACGGTTGGCGTTTCGAATCCTGAAAATATTTCTTATATCTTTTCAAATTTATTGAAGGCATTTCCTAGGTTAGAATTTGGCGCCCATTTTCATTCGGTAAAAAATAAGGAACTCGAAAAATTAGAAGCTGCTTTTGAAAACCAATGCTATCGATTTGATAGTGCATTAAATGGTATAGGTGGTTGTCCGATGGCGCAAGATGAATTAGTTGGCAATATGACTACCGAAACGGTCTTGACTTTTTTAGAGTCGAAAGGAATTGATACAGGCATTGATAAAGATGCTTTAGACGAAGCTTTATTGCTAGTGAACAAAGTTTTTTCAGGACATTGATTTTAAAACAGTGAACCAAGGAAATTTATTTTCACCACGGTTTTATTTTCACCGCTGAGAACGAGAGACGCAGAGAGATTCATCTGAGTTGTTTAGTTTTAGATGAAAGTGCCTTTATGCACTTTTAATTTGAAACGAATTTTGCATTTACTACCGATTGCCTACTAAATACTGTTTACTTTTTTACCGCAGATATGTGATGGCTTAATAATCCCATATTCCGCATTAGAAATGCATCATCGATATAAGAAATTGTAAATCAATCTTGAAGCAAGATTAACAACAATTTCTAAATCGGGATAAACCCAGCTAACACACTAGAATTTGCTCAAGGCAAATCCTATTGCGTAATCTGGGATAATACGCAGTTCCTTGCATGGTGCCAACGCCACCTAAGCCAAAAGCCTGCACGCATTTGATAACAAAAAAATATTCAGTTTATGAGTACGATTATATACTTAGTTTACACCTATAGTTAGTAAGGTGTGTGTGTGTGCAATATTTACATCCTTCTTTAAAATTTGCAAATCGGCTTTTGCAATCAAAGCTTCAAAAACTCGGCTATCGTACATCTGACTATTTCCATTTGCGATGGTAGTAAAATACAAGGAGGTCATTTGCAATGCATACATCGAGGCATGAAATGGTTGATTATCCCAAAAGGTTTCGTTGACAATAATTTTGCCACCTTCATTGAGCGCGGCTTTGCATTTTGTAAGAATATGCACGATTTCATCATCCGAAAAACAATCTAAAAATTGACTCATCCAAATGATATCATATTTGCCGGGTAATTCAATTTCTTGGTTCAACATATTATGCTCAATCAAAGTATATCTACCTTCAAATCCTGCTTCTTTTAAATTATGATCCGATACTTCTAATTGTTTGCCCAAATCAACAAGGTACATATGGATATTAGGGTTGTGGGCTAAACATTGTAACGAAAATTTACCGGTATTGGCACCGATATCTAAAATAGCCGTTGGTTTCTCTTCAAAAATCATGGGCATCACCAACGGAAAAACAAAATCGGAATAATAATGATCGAACTCGAACCAGCTTTTGGTTTGCAAAGGTGTTAATTGGGTAAGTCCTTCATATAAAGTATTCCATGGCCCAAGATAGGGTAGTCCTTTGGGTTTACCTTCTTCTATAGATTCTTTCAATTTTCCGGCACCATCATAACAGATATCGCGCATAAAATTAGTATTCACTTTCACCATCGCGTCTGAGATAAACATCGATCCGGTTTTGGTGATAAAATATTTACCCTCTTCTTCGTATAATAAACCGATTCCGATACCGGCTTCAAGCAAAATGCGAACACCATACTTGCTGATTGTTGCTTTAGAAAATATTTCATCGAAACTACAACCTTGCGGATGGTCGGATAATAATTCAAGTATTTTATAATCGCGTAGCAATACTGATGCATGAAAGGCATATGGTGCAAACGATAAAAAATGGGCTTTTTCAAGGGCCGTAAAAGCATGCAATTCTTTGTCTTTAAAGAAACTAAGGTTTGTTTTATTTTTAGTCATAATAGAGGGTACAAGATGTAAATATAAAGTCGCGGGCTTTATTGTAAAAAGAATTGTTCGAGTAAAGTCAAATCTATTTGCAGTAAGTTCTTTTATACACCTCAAGTTTTGAAACTTTATCTATCGCAGACTCGTCTTTCTTCACGATACAATCTATCCACAAAGAATTTTATGGTGAGCAATTTTTTGACTGGTTTTACTGGCAAGAAATGTGCTGGATAATTATTGTTGCCCAATTAAAACTTAACATTGAAATCATATTGAGAATTCTATCTTTGGCTTTTTGTATGAAGCATAAGTTGCACAATTCGAAATTATTACGCGATATTAGTTGGTTAGCATTTAATGCACGCGTTTTGCAAGAAGCTAAAGACCCCAATGTACATGTTGCCGAACGATTAAGGTTTTTAGGTATTTTTTCGAATAACTTAGATGAATTTTTTAGGGTAAGGGTGGCTACGCTGAATCGTATGCTTAAATTCGGAAAAGAAACTAAACGTTTTTTAGAAGAGAAACCGCAAACCATTCTAAAGCAAATTCAAGAAAACGTAATTTTGCAACAGAGGGAATTTGAACAAATTTATGCCGATATTGTTCGTGATTTAAAGAAACAAAAAATTGCGCTTGTCAATGAAAAGCAATTAAGCAAATCTTTAAAAACGTATGTTGAGAATTATTTTAATGATAAAGTGCGTACACATATCGCACCGCTCATGATTGAAAGTATCCCTGAACTCCCTTTACTTCGCGATAAATCTATTTACTTGGCATGTCTTTTAAGCAATAGCGACAATTCGTTTATGAATAGCTATGCCTTAATTGAAGTGCCCACCGAAACCTTACCTCGATTTGTAATTTTACCCACCGAGAAAGGCATTCGAAGTATTATGCTACTCGAAGATATTATTCGTTTATGTATGCCGGGTTTGTTTGCTCAATTTGGGTTTAATTCGTTTGAAGGTTATATCATTAAAGTTACTCGTGATGCTGAATTAGATATTGATAATGATATTAATACCGATTTAATTAGCAGTATCGAAAAAGGCTTAAAGAATAGAAAGCGAGGAAAGGCTGTTCGTTTAGTGTATGATAAAAGCATTCAAAAGAATTTGCTGAATTACTTAACTAAGTTATTGAGTTTGGGTAATAAAGATCATCTTGTTCCCGGAGGACGAATTCATAATTTTAAAGACTTTATGGATTTCCCTAAAGAGGTATTCGAAAAGCGAAAACCACGTAATCAACCCTTTATTCATCCTTTATTAAAGCAGCCCGTTCGCATACTTGATGTATTGCAAAAGCAAGATGTAATGTTGCACTTTCCTTATCATTCCTTTGATTCGGTGATTGATTTATTGCGAGAAGTTGCGATAGATCCTTTTGTTGAGTCTATAAAAATTACTTGTTACCGCTTAGCGCGTGAATCAAAAGTGGTGAATGCCCTAGTGAATGCTGTTCGCAACGGAAAAAAAGTAACGGTTGTACTTGAATTAAAAGCCCGATTTGATGAAGAAGCCAATTTACGTTGGAAACGAATTTTAGAAGATGAAGGTATTCACGTGATTCCTGGTTTGCCCGAACGAAAAATACATGCCAAGATTTGTTTGATTGCCAAACGCAATGGGAAAAATTTACAATATTACGGATTTGTAAGCACCGGAAATTTAAATGAACAAACCGCAAAGGTGTATGGCGACCATTGCTTGTTAACTGCCAATAAAGTGATTGTAAGTGATATTCGCCAAGTGTTTAATTATATCGAAAAGCAAGAACAACCCGAACTTATTAAACGATGCAAATCTTTAATTGTATCACCTTTTACAACCCGATCTTTTTTTGTTGATAAAATAAGACACGAAGTAAAAAATCATCTTGCAGGCAAACCTGCCGGTATCATCATTAAATTAAATAGTTTAACGGATGAAGTATTGATTGAAGAAATTTATGCAGCCGCTAAAGTGGGATTAGATTGCAAACTTATTATTCGTGGTATTTGTTGTGCTTTAACTACCCACGAAAAATGGAAGAAAAACATTCAAGCTATTAGCATTGTTGATGAATATCTTGAACATGCGCGTGTATTCTTTTTCGTAAATGGCGGCAAGGAGGATTTGTATATATCAAGTGCCGATTGGATGACGCGTAATCTTGATTATCGCATCGAAGTGAGTACTATAATCAATGACCCGAACATAAAAGAAGAACTGAAACACATTCTACAAATTCAACTCAACGAAAATGTAAAAGCGCGTGTACTCGATAACAGGCAATTGAATGAATATGTGAAGCCCGATAAAGATGCACTTGCCATTCGGTCGCAGGTTGAAATATATGCTTATCTTAAATCGTAGTGTATCAATAAAGCAACTATCTTGCAGCTTCAATTTTTATCATGCGTTTAGCTGCCATCGATATTGGTTCAAATGCCGCTCGTTTATTAATTAGCGATGTTACTATCTATAAAGATGGAACTTTAGATTTTACCAAAGTGAATTTGGTGCGTGTGCCACTTCGCTTAGGTTTCGATGTTTTTGAAACTGGCAGGATATCAGACCTTAAAAAAAATGAACTGATAGAAACCATGAAGGCCTATCGGCATTTATTAAATGTCTACGATGTAAAAGGCTTAAAAGTGTGTGCCACTTCTGCTATGCGTGATGCCTTAAATGCAAACGAAATTATTCGTGAGGTAGAACAAAAAACCAATATTGCCATCAATGTAATCACCGGCAGCGAAGAAGCAGAGATCTTATACGAAACGCATCTTGCTGAAACCATGGATGCAAAAAATATGTATTTATATATCGACGTAGGTGGAGGTAGTACAGAGCTCACATTTTACGGGCTGAATAAACCGGTATTAAAAAAGTCATTTGATATTGGCACCATTCGCATGCTCAAAGATTATCATATCGAATTACAATGGGAAGCTATGAAAACCTATGTGAAATCGACAGTAAAATCTAATTTGCCGATTGTTGCCATTGGTAGTGGAGGTAACATCAATAAAATATTTTCTATCTCAAAACGTAAAGCTGGTAAACCATTAAGCATCGAACAATTACGCGAATACCACAAAGAGATGAGCGTATTAACTGTTGAAGAGCGTATCCATCGCTATGGATTTCGTCTTGACCGTGCCGATGTAATTGTGCCAGCTTTGCAAATTTATTTATCGGTAATGCGTTGGGCAGGCATCACCGAAATTTATGTTCCGCAAATTGGTTTAGCCGATGGACTTATCAAATTATTATATCGCGAAATGAGTTTTACAAGCTTGATGGGGAAACCATCTTAATGTATACTTGATTTGTTTCTATTACCACCAAGTAGGTTAGTACATAGTAAAATTTGTTCGTTGGCAAGGCGTTGAAAAGAAAGTAAGCAGTTTATATTTGGCAGTGTGCGAATGGACAATAATACTCAATAAGGGATTGGGGTTTAGTATTGATTTTTCCTTTATATTTAATTTTACCGATTTCTAATCTTTTTATCATGAAATTTATACATAACATCTGTTTGATATTTGGCATCTTCACTTTAGTTACTCACCCTGTGAAGGCCATTTATGTACCGGTTGCGGTAAGTGGTTTTAATGCCGATGTGGTAGCCGATGTTCAGTTTGATGCACTAGGTTCAACCAATGCCGATTTTGATGGTGTAAGCTATGTGCTCATGAGTCAATCATATAATCCAATGGGTACTTCATATATGCCTACCAACAATATAGTAACGAGTGTAATTCCTGCAACACCCGGACTCACCTATAATCTTGCACCGTATACGGCAAATAATTCGCTGCGCTTATCAGGAGCAACTTCTGGTACACTTACCTTTAATACACCACAATCGGCTTCGCAAATTTTTGTTTTAGGTGCTACCGGAAGTGGAACTGCGTCGCCTGATATCATCATCACATTTACCGATTTAACAACACAAGTATTTCCTGCTCAACTTTTTTTAGATTGGTTTTTTGGTGCAGGTTTTGCCATTCAAGGCATGGGACGAACACTCAGAACCACTAATGTAATTACTAATTCTACAACCGATCCGCGCTTGTATCAGGTACAACTCGATTTGCTTCCTGCTAATTATGGAAAGCAAATTCAAAGTGTAACTTTTAATAATACGGGTGCTTTTTTAAATGTGATGGGTATTTCAATTAATACGCCACCTGCCCCGTATGATCCTGCAGTAACTGCAATTACCTCACCGGCAGGCAATTGTTTTACAGCTACGCAAACGATCACTGCAAATGTTTGCAATTTTGGTTCGGCAACTATAAATCTAGGTGCAAATCCAATAGCCGTTACTTTAAAAGTTATAGGCCCATTAGGTACTAATTTTTATTCAACTACTTTAAATTCAGGTTTGCTTACTCCGGCCGGAAGTGCTTGTCAGACGGCGGTATTTAGTGGCGTAAATATGTATGCAGGTGGAACTTATTTATTAAATACCTCTCTGGTAATTTCTGGTTTGCCAAATGCTTATCTAAGTAATGATTCTCTTTCATCTCCCATCACCAAAATAAATTTTCGACCTACAGCCGGTCCAACTTATCAGCTTTGTCAGTATTGTTCAATACCTTTCGGGCAGGGTTTAACCGTTGGTGGATGCGCTACACCCATCAACGATTCGGTGACCATTCAATTTACAATAACCGGGCCTTGTGTTGATAATGTAGGATCAACAGCTGTTGGCACAAGTGTGGGGCCACCTTCAAATTGTGCCGATCAATACGCATGTAATTTTGCAAATGGTATTTTGCCGATACTCCCTGCTGGAGCATCATTTATCACTCCGTCTGTTTTAACCGTAACTCACCTATCAACCATACCGGGTTCGTTTGCTAATGAAGTACGTATGAATATATTTGGGTCGGCGCCAATAGGCGCTGGTTTATATGCTCCGGGCTTAGCCGGATCTACTGGAACCGGAAGTACAGATTTTACTTATTCAAGAACTATTACAGGCACAACCATTGGTAATATCTACAGTGGAATTTCTGCTGGAGGTACTGTAAATTTAGGCTATTGGGAAAGTTTCAACGATAATTTTGCTACCAGTGATATTGGCATCAATGGCGGAGGTAATCCAACAATGGCAACCTTAAAAATTTATTATCAATATGTGCCGGCAAGTTTTTCATGGTTTAATGTACCAAGCGGAGGAAGTAATTTATATAATTTTTCACCCTTTGATCCAATTTCTACACCTGGTTCAGGATTGAGTAATTCAAACACAGTGGGCACAAGCACATTTTATGCCGCTTGTTCAGGCAGTCCGGATTGTCGAATTCCGGTGAACTTGCAAATCAATCCAACACCTCTTGCTTTCCAAGATACTTTAGTCTTTTGCGAATATGCCGTGGGTGCTAATAGTGCAATTTTTGATTTAACTACCATGAATGGACCAGTTTCTGCTTTTGATCCATTAGCAAGCGTTTCGTATTTTAATGATGAAGCCCTTTTTTCACCGGTTCCAATTCCAAATAATGATACCAGTAGTACCAATTTTGTGTATGTGAAAGTAGCCTACGCAAATGGATGTTTCTCGAAGGATAGTTTATTGCTTAATGTAAATAGCTTACCTGAATTTCCAAATAATATTCTTACAGGCTTTGCATGTATACCATCGTATATTGATGTGGCCTCTTTAATCAATCCTTTTAGTACCGTACCTCCTGGAACCGATACTTTATATTATAATGATGCAACGTATACCACCATGCATCCTAATCCACATATGATTACCAATGCCGATACAGTGTATGTGGTGTTTGCTACTAACTCAATTCCGGTTTGTTCTGATACGGCAACAGCCTATGTCGATGTTGCTCCGCTGAGTAATTTTATTTCAGGACAAAACACAACGACTAATATTTCAATGCCTGGATATTTAGGATGTAATACAGTGAGTTTAACAGATGGGCAATCTGATACGATTCGATCAACCATGGATTGCAAACGAGTAGCTGCTGTAACTGATATTTTAAATGGAACAAGTTTGGGAACCACAACCGTGTGCGAAGATATTAGTTCGTTTACACCATATCACAACGGACAACCTTATGCAAACCGATCGTATGAAATTAATGTAGCCAATAGCGATACGGCTATAGTTTGTTTGTATTATCTTGATGAAGATATACAACAATATAATACCGATGCCATTTTAAGTGGTTGGCCTTTATTGCCTAGCGCTGCTACTTTTCCTTTATATGTAAACAATATTGCGATTACTAAAGTACACAATGGTGATTTATTTACACCAGGTCATATTGCTAGTTCAATTCCTTCATCATCAATCTCTGCAAGCTATGATGCTACAACTACAGTTTGGACGATATGCTTTCCGGTGAGTGGGTTTTCGCATTTTTATCTTCATTCACGTAATCCATTTAATATTCCTTTGCCGGTAAGTATGTTGAATTTTACAGGTAAACGTATACAAAATCAATCTTTGCTTGAATGGCAAACCAGCCACGAAACCAATAATCATTTCTTTATTGTTGAAAGAAGTAAGGATGCCATTCACTTCGAAACGATATCTGAAAAAATCTTTTCAAAATCACATCAAGGCAATAGTGCTTCGCCATTAGATTATCAATTTATAGATCAACAACCTTTTTCACAGACCAATTACTACCGCTTGCAGCAACATGATATAGATGGTCAAATTACCTATTCAAAAATG
The DNA here is from genome assembly GCA_016706595.1 of Bacteroidota bacterium. Lineage (GTDB taxonomy): Bacteria > Bacteroidota > Bacteroidia > Chitinophagales > Chitinophagaceae > OLB11. The sequence continues at coordinate 547,500 of JADJJH010000001.1, forward strand.
GTACAGGTTTATTTTGATGAAATGAATAGAGTGCAACTGTATCCTAATCCTGTAATGGATAATTTGCAGTTGAGTATCTTTTCAAACACTCATTCAATAGCTAAAATAAGAATTGCAGAAGCCAGTGGGAAATTGATTAAAACCATTGATTTTAATGTAAGCGAAGGGGTAAATTCTTTACAAATTAATTTGCAAGATTTGGCAAGTGGTGTTTATTTAGTTACTATTTTCCAAGCAGAAGAGCCTATTTATAAAGGAACCATTCGTAAATAGTAACAGGCTCATTCACTTAGTTTTTGTAGAATATTGTAATAGCTTCTCCATCTCCATAATTTCTTTTTCATTGAGGTACCTCCATTTGCCAATCGCTAAATTGCCTAATTGAACATTCATAATTCGAACTCGGGTAAGCGCCATCACATCATAACCAAGTGCTTCGCACATACGACGAATTTGCCGGTTTAAACCCTGCTGTAAAATGATAGTAAATTTTTTACTGCTCAGCATTTTTACTTTACATGGCAAGGTTTTAGTTCCTAAAATTTCAATGCCTGATGACATTTTTTGTATGAATTCAGGGCTTATACTTTTATTGACAATTACCAGATATTCTTTCTCATGATGGTTTTCGGCTCGCAATATTTTATTCACAATATCACCATCATTGGTTAACATAATTAAACCTTCAGAATCTTTATCTAATCGCCCGATTGGAAAAATTCGTTTTGGATATTTAAGAAATGAAATAATATTACTTCTATCTTGTAAATCGGTTGTACAAGTAATACCGGCAGGTTTGTTCAAGATCATGTACACCGGTTTCACCTTTGCCTTTTTGATATATTCAAAATCAACACTTACACTATCCGTCTCTTTTACAAGTTGGGTAATTTTTGCTACTTTATCATTAATCATCACACGGCCTTGCTCAACCAATCTATCGGCTTCTCGGCGCGAGCAATAACCCGATGAACTTACGAATTTATTTATTTGTATACCTTGCCTTTCCATTCAAACGTAATATTACTCGCTTAATACGAAAGAAAAAAGTATGAAGCAATTCAAATTGCCTTACCACAAACACACATCCTTGTGAATTTCAATAGACAAACTAGGTTTCCTTTCACCACATAGATAAATAGGAGACATAGCCTTCCACAACTTGTTGTGCTCTGGAGGATACACTCATGTATTTCTAAGTTAACTATGTGGTTAATAAAAAACACGACAATTAGGGATATGCCCAAAAGTATGCTGTAATGCACTTTTTAAAATGTGTGTGGTTTCCATCCGAAATTTTATATCTTGCTTGCCATTCGCTTGGCTATGAATAAAAAAACTTCCTTATTAATATTTGCTTCACTTGCCATTTTTTTGGTCATCATTCATTGTGTTGATGTTTTTCTATTTGAAATCGGCCGAACCAACTTAATGATGTTTAGAGGATTGAGTATGTTATACTTGATTTATTTTGGATGGCAACAAAAAAAACTACCTACTTGGATACTCATTGCGATGATGATGGGTATTGAAATAGGTTATGAATTTCCTGAGACTGCTGTGAAGTTGGATGTATTGAGTAAGATATTTCTAAGGCTTATAAAAACAGTGATTGCGCCACTTATTTTTGCCACTTTAGTAGTTGGCATAGCTGGTCATTCAAACTTGAAACAAGTAGGGCGAATAGCTTGGAAGTCATTACTCTATTTTTACTTTGCAACTACACTTGCCTTGTTTATCGGTTTAGTGGTCATTAATTTGGCACATGCTGGGTCAGGCATACAACTACCCACTGATATTGATCAAGTAATGCCCGAAACACATAAACAATCATGGCAAGATATTGTATTGCACATTTTTCCTGAAAACATTGCAAAATCGATATTTGAAGGACAAGTTTTACAAGTGGTAATATTCAGTATCATCTTTGGAATAGCATTGGCCATGTTAAGCGATAAGCATCGCAAGCCTATGTTAGATTTTTCGGAAAGCATGGCCGAAACGATGTTTAAGTTCACGAATATCATCATGTATTTTGCTCCGTTTGGAGTAGGAGGAGCCATCGCTTATACGGTTGGAAAAATGGGTATTGGTGTTTTATTAAATGGAATTTATTTAGTGCTTACCTTATACATTGCACTTATTTTGTTTGTGCTTTTGGTGCTTTTGCCTATCAGCTATTTTTCGAAATTACATATTCGTAATCTTTTCAAAGCTATATCCGAACCATTTACTTTAGCTTTTGCTACAGCTAGCTCTGAAAGTGCTTTGCCAAAGGCTATGAAAAATATGGAACAATTTGGCGTACCTCGTAAAATAGTTTCGTTTGTAATGCCATTGGGTTATAGTTTTAATTTAGATGGTACCACTTTATACCTGTCGTTAGCGAGTATTTTTGTGGCACAAGCGTGTGGCGTTGAATTAAGTATCGGCAATCAATTATTTATTGTTTTTACTTTAATGATTACCAGTAAGGGTGTGGCCGGTGTGCCTCGCGCCTCTTTTGTTATTTTATTAGGTACCATTGCCTCTTTTTCATATTTAGGTTTAAAAGAATGGCCATTGTATATTATTTTAGGAATTGATGCCTTAATGGATATGGCACGAACCAGCATTAATGTAATGGGAAATTGCATTGCCAGTGCTGTAGTTGCCCGTTGGGAAAATGAGTTGGATGATGAAAAAATGAATCATGCGAATTTTTCCATTAGTGATCATCATGAATAAATTAGTATTCAAGTTTTATGGAATTAATATAAACAATTTTTGGATGTAAGGGTTTTGCTCTATAGTCAAAATAATTCATTTACGTTTTCTTGAGCCCACGTCATATTGCTTGATTGAGGAATTATTTGCTAGTCTTTTTTCATCAAGTTTACTTATTTTTATGTTTCAAATAAACCTCCTCATGAAAGCATCTACAACCTTCTCACAGTTATTGATTTGCCATGTCAAAAAAATAGGTCAATGGCTTTGTTGTTTTCTTTATTTTATTTTACCATCGAATTCCATCGATGCTCAATCGTTGAATGTGGTATCCAATATCACCGTTGTAGAGTCAGCAGGTACAGCCGTTTTTACAGTAAACTTATCGTCAGCAGCAGCCGGTACAGTAACGGTTAATTATACTACATCAAATGGAGGTGCAAGCAATCCCTCTGACTATCTAACTACCAGTGGAACACTTACTTTTATAGCAGGAGAAACTACAAAGACGGTTAGTGTTACTATCATAAATGATTTTCTTTTTGAGTTCACCGAGAGTTTTAGTTTTGTGATATCGAATGCTACAGGTGCCAATATTAATAATCCTTCACGTTCATGTTCAATTACAAATGATGATCCTCAATTTAGCATTGCAGCCGCTAGTAGCAATATCAGCGAATCGGCAGGCAGTCAAAGTTACACAGTAACCTTGTCGGCACCCCAGTTATACAATGCCTCAATTAATTATGCAACCTCAAATTTAAATGCCCTTGCAGGTTCCGATTATGTTGCGACATCAGGCCTTTTAAATTTTGCGCCTGGTGAAACAACCAAAGTATTTACCGTGCCTATTATAAATGATTACTTGAATGAAATAGGTTCTGAAAACTTTAGAGTTACTATCAGTTCGCCACAAAATACGGATGCCGGAATGCCAATGAGTATGAGTACTGTGAATGCAGATGTATCTATCACAAATGATGATCCAACGTTTAGCATTTCAGCTGCTTCCTCTTCTATAAGTGAATCGGCTGGCTCGCAGCTGTTTACTATAACTTTATCTTCAGCACAAGCATATACTGCATCAATAAATTATGCAACTACTAATTTGAGTGCGATTTCAGGAACTGATTATGTAGCCACTTCCGGTACACTTTCATTTGCTGCCGGTGAAACTACTAAGGTAATCTCAGTCCTCATTCTTAATGATTTTCTATATGAAGTAGGCTCTGAAAACTTTAGAGTTACGATTAGTGCGCCTCTAAATTCGGATGTTGGTCTGCCTATGAGTATTGTGAATGCTAACGCAGATGTTAGTATTTTGAATGATGATCCTCAGTTTAGTATTAGTGCTGCAAGTACTATCATCATTGAATCTGCCGGTGTACAAACCTATACAGTTACATTAACAGCACCACAAGTTTACAATTCATCGGTAAATTATGCCAGCTCAAATTTGAATGCTATTTCAGGTGTAGATTATGTGGCTACTTCTGGTACATTACTTTTTGCACCAGGTGAAACTACCAAAGTAATTACGGTTTCTATCTTAAATGATTACATAAATGAAGTAGGTTCAGAAAATTATAGGGTTACCATCAGTGCACCGCAAAATACAGATGCAGGTATGCCTATGAGTATTAGTAATGCCAATGCAGATGTTTCGATTACGAATGATGACCCAACTTTTAGTATTTCAGCTGCTTCATCAACTATACTTGAATCAGCAGGAACACAATTGTATACAATAACGCTATCTTCTGCACAAGTATATAATTCATCAATACAGTACACAACCTCAAATTTGAGTGCACTAGCAGGCACCGATTATGTTGCTACATCAGGTACCCTGCAATTTGCACCCGGTGAAACTTCTAAAGTAATCATAGTTCCGATTATTAATGACTATATCTATGAAGCAGGTAGTCAAAACTTTAGATTTACAATAAGTGCTGCACAAAATACGGATGTGAGCATGCCTATGAGTATAAGTACCGCTACAGCTGATGTAGGCATTACAAACGATGACCCATTACTAAGTGTTGCATCCGCTTCGTATTCGGTGTCTGAATTAATCGGTGTGCAAACGTACTCAATTACATTGAGTGCTGTACAATCTTATAATGTAAGTGTTAATTATGCAACCACAAATATCAACGCCATAGCGGGCAATGATTATGTAAGCACAACAGGTAGTGTAAACTTTGCACCCGGTGAAACAACCAAGGTGGTTTTGGTACCCATTATCAATGACTATTTATTTGAGAATAGTGCTGAAATTTTTAGATTCACAATAAGTAATGCGCAAAACACAGATTCATTAATGCCAATGAGTATTGGCACAGGCAATGCAGATGTCTCAATCGCAGATGATGATCCTAGAATAAATATTTCAAATGCAGCCAATATTACTGAAGCATTTACGTACCAGAACTTTACGGTTACTATGACCGCTCCGCAAAGCTATCCTGTAAGTGTTGATTATATTGCCCAAGGTCTTACTGCTGTTGTAGGCACTGATTTTACCTTTAGTTCGTGTATTTTAACCGTACAATTTGCGCCAGGAGAAACCACAAAAAATATTGCCATTCGCATACTGGATGATGCCGTAGCAGAACCGAGTCAAACCTATTCTGTGATACTTTCCAATGCAAGAAATACTGCAGTGAATATGCCAATGAGTTTAAATACCTCATCAGGTACTGGAAACATTATAGATAATGACGGTGCAGGATGTGGAAGTAATGTGCTTGGTGTGCCTGTAATATCTGGAACCACCATTTACTGCCCGAGCACCAACCTTGCTCTTTCTGTGGCACCTGTGCCAGGTGCCATTGGATATTCGTGGATAGGGCCTAATTCATTTAGTGCCTCTGGCAATAGCATATCAATTGCGAATGTAAGCGCCATTCATTCTGGTGTGTACACCGTGAAAGCCTATAAATCAGGGAGTACAATCTGTGATAGTAGTGTAGCAGTCAGTGTAAATGTAGCGGTGGTTCCTTGTGCATCAACAGTGAGTTTGAAATTATACATTGAAGGCTATTATCTTGATTCTGGAAAGATGGCAGCCGTTTTATATAATCATGGCGAAACCGATAATGCAACCATTACCGATTCGGTTGAGTTAGCATTACATAATGATACTGCTCCTTATGCATTAGTAACCACACAAAAGGTTGGACTATTTACCAATGGCACTATACTTGCTACTTTTCCATCTATTACGGGTACGTATTATGTAGCGGTAAAGCATTCTAGTGCAGTACAAACATGGTCGGCTATACCCTTAACCCTGGGGCCAAATCCGGCAGTATACGATTTCACCAATTCGGCCTCGCAAGCTTTTGGAAGTAATTTGGTTATGGTAGATCCAGGTGTTTTTGCTTTGTACAATGGCGATATTAATCAAGATGATAACATAGATCTATTGGATGCCAGTATTATGGAAGAAAAAATTTCGAATTTTGAAACCTGTTTTTTACCCACCGATTTAAATGGAGATGGGAATACAGACTTATTAGATTCACCTTATTTAGAGAATAATATTAATTTATTTGTGTTTTCGAATCATCCGTAAGCGAAAATTGTAACTATCATAAATTGCAAACGAATCTTCTTCGCATGTCTATTTTTTGAACTCAAATAGTATCGTATTACCTAACTGAAATTGGATATTTTCACAAGCATACAAATTATACTTTATATTCGATACAAAGTTTTTCGAGTATCGTAAATACAGCCGGACAAACCTCTGTGTTTCGTAATGTAATAGCCTGTCGTTTTAGCAAAACATCTTCATCGGTATAAGGGTAGCGCGCGCAATCTGAAGGACGAACATCATAAATACTGCACTCATTATTGGCTTGTAAAAAAGTGCATGGCTGTACTTGCAAAACATAATCATTGTCTTCATCTAATCGGAGATATTGATGTATAAAATCTCCTTCTTTTATGCCTTGATATTTTGCAATTCGTTTAATATCAGGAATTTTAAATCGAGGGGAGTGGTTTTTACAACAATTGGCGCATTGTAAACAATCAATTTTCGAAAAGGTAGCTTCGTGCAATTCAGGTAATATTTTAATTACTTTTCTTTGATCGCAACGTTTTAAAAAATGGGCATATTTTTTTCGATTGGCTTTTGCCAGTTTCTGCCAGTCGTGTTGAATTTCGTGAGTCATATATTGATTTCTATGTGACATCTCTAATAACTTCGTAGGGGGGGGCTTTGGGATTTTGCAAAGCCTGCGTTTACAAGCGTAAATAATGGATTTACAAAATTCGAGTAACGAAGCATAAGAGGCTATTAGTGAAGTCTTAAACCTTGTCTGCCAAGTTCTTCAGCATATCAGCCGTCATCGTATCTAAATCGTATTGCGGTTTCCACTGCCAATCGTTTTGTGCTAAACTATCATCTACACTGCCCGGCCAGCTATCGGCTATCTGCTGACGGAAATCGGGTTTATAGGTAAGGGCAAATTCAGGTATATGTTTCGAAATGGAAGCGCCAATTTCTTTAGGCGAAAAACTCATACCACTTAAATTATATGAACTTCGAACGGAGAGATTTGCTGCCGGAGCCTCCATCAATTCAATAGTTGCGCGAATCGCATCCGGCATATACATCATGGGCAAATACGTGTCTTCACTTAAAAAGCATTGGTAATCTTTATCACGCAATGCCTCGATATAAATCTCAATGGCATAGTCGGTTGTTCCTCCGCCTGGTGCTGATTTATAACTGATAAGTCCAGGGTAACGTAAACTTCTTACATCTACACCATAATGCGCATGATAATATTCGCACCAACGTTCGCCGGCAAATTTACTGATGCCATAAATTGTAGTAGGCTCTATGATGGTATGTTGGGGTGTATTTTGTTTGGGTGAGTTTGGACCGAAAACAGCAATTGAACTAGGCCAATAAATTTTAGTAAGCTTTTCTTCTTTAGCAATTTCCAAAACGTTTAATAAACTTTGCATATTGATATGCCATGCTAAAGCAGGGTTTTTTTCGCCGGTGGCAGAAAGAATAGCCGCTAATAAATAAACTTGGGTAATATTATGTCGGATGATAAGTACATGCAACATTTCTTTATTCATTACATCGCAACTTACATAGGGGCCTGTACCTTTTAATAATTCGTGTTCATCGCGTAAATCACTAGCCACTACATTATTAGCGCCATATAATTTTCGAAGTTCGGTGGTGAGTTCAACCCCAATTTGTCCGCAAGCACCTATAACTAGAATTTTTTCTTTTACGATATTCATGTTCTATTTTTAATGATAGCAAATGTAGAAAAAAATGCTTGATAAGTTTGAACTGTAATTTAAGCATTGTCAAATTCTTCAAAAATTTTTTCAACTATTCTTGTATGAGAAATTTCAAAGCTGTTGATAAAAGAAATTAATATATAGTCGTTCCAAGTAGACAAAACCAAATCTGGGTTTTCATTAAATATGTCAATTGCATTTTGATTCATTACTTTTTCCAAATTAAAAATTGAGTCAGATTGTACGATAAATTTTCGATTGAAATGCTCATCGGTTCCTAATAGTTTATCCTGTCTATCAAACAACTTAGTGATTTGGTCTATGAATTCTTCTTTTCTAACAATCGTATTTTTTATCTGAAGTGTAGGTTTGTACATGCCAATGATATGAAATTCATAATCTCTATCTGTACGTTGAGAATCTCTGTTTGGTATTTGAAAAAATTTGTCAATCAAACATTGAGCTATATAATAGTTATTTCTTAATCTTAATTCAAACAAATTCTGGAACGTCAATTCATGATTTGCATTTAGGTTCAACTGCTCACTTACGATAAGTTGTAGTTCCTTACTTGTGTAATTATGTTCTACTAATTGAATCTTATTTATATTATTCAATGAATTGAACGAACTCAATAGTAATTCTTCATCTTCAATATTGAAAGCGAATAAATTTAGTTTGTTTATCACAAAAAAAAGTAGGTTGTATTTCTAAATATTATTTTTGTTTCAGTTTTGTAACTACAACTTAGATAATGTTGATTACTTAATCCTGAACCAAAATTTTACTTTCAGGCACGGCAAATAAATTATCATCTACAGGTCGTGGACGAATAGAAACCGCTGTAACAATTGTTGTATAATCAGTAGCTTCAATTTTATACTTAAGATATAATGATTTCATTTTTTCGGTATTCGTATTTTTATTAGCGAAATTGAAATTTACAAACCACTCGGGATTTAACTGAAGCGTATCGCTGTTATAATACAAGCTAATGGTTTTATCTACATAATAATTTACGAGTTCATCGCATTCAATTCCTAATATCACTTCTTTTTTCGGATGAATTTCGCTACGTAAAATTCTTTGTGCTTGTCGTGATGCACTAAACCAATGCAGCGTATCACTATCATCTTTGCTGTAATAAATACGATTTTCAGTTTTATCGTATCGTTGTTCACGCATCAAACCACTATCATACATTTCAAGATAGTTTCCTTCTTTAAAGTAAAGTGTAGCTTCGTTGCCAAAGCGCTTTAGTAATTGGTTGGCATTATATTTACTGCTAGATGGAACAAATGAATTTTTGTACAATATTTGTCCTTCGAAATATTTCCCTTCAGCATTTGATAAGAAAGGTAAACAAAGTAAGATGCAGAAAATAGATTGTTGAAGAGAGATTTGAAATTTCATGCCATCAAAAATAGCAATTTAAATGGTAATATTTTTCAACGTACACTTCAAATTCGCTTATCATGTTATCATCACATTTACCAATCCGATAGCTATCGGATCACATTCGCACATTGTGCTCTATTGTCCAAATAAGAACCTAATCATAATACCAGCCCGGGTTGTGGTAATAGGGTATGAGTTCGAAACATATGGAATACTTTGACGACGATCGAAGAAGAAACGAAGGGTAACCGATTTGGTCAATAAATAATCGATGGAAGGGGAGATGGTTATTACTTTTTGTCCGCGTGTGGCTTTCGATTCACGCTGATCTAATCTACTTAAGGTTGTAAAATCATCGCGTAAGCCTAAATCCATTTTAATATTTACATCGCTTTTGTATTTATCAATGCCGAAATAAGGAATTTTTAATTGAACATTTTTTATGCGAATTCCACCACCCAAGGTAATTTCTTTACTTTTTGTTTCACTTAATTGATAATCGATTAAGCTCATACTTAAGGTTCTTCCTTTTTTATATTCAATTCTAAAGTTGAGTGAGTTTTTAAAAGTGGCATCGATACCGATTAATGGTCCAAAATTTTCAGTAATCGTCATATTCGGTACCGAAAAATAAGGTACATAATTATGCGATACTGAATCGATAAATGAGGGGAAGCCTAGTGCATATACATCTCGATATAGTAAGGAAGATGTAAAACTATTCATTGATAAAGTACCTGTATACGAATGATTTAAAGTGAAACTTTGGAAAATAGGTTTAAACATTTTAGTACGTGCTAAACCATTATAATTAATTCTCCAATTCGGCATCGGTAAAATATTCTTGAAAGGATTGGATCGAATATTTTCGTTATTACTTTCAACTAATGGATAGGTTTTTGGATCCTTTCCGGTATATGCCGATAAAAATGCCGGTATCAAAACATCTTGCGAATATCGAGTATATCCTTTTTTATATTCTTCATCTTCAGGTGCATTGGCATTTCCGGTATAAGGATTAATTAAGCCTAACCTTTCAGAAATCACTTTTCTATTATTTTCGAAATCAAAAAAGGCTTCGGTTAAATTATCGGCACCTCGCTTTTGGAAAATAGTATTTAAGGCGATATAGGATATTGAAAATCCACCGGTTTCATAAGGGTTTAGATGAATATAGTCTGACGTTCCTCCAACTGTATCTTTAAATAATTCTTGATGCGCTTTGTTAAAGGTTTTATTAAGCGTCAAATCAATTTTGAAATCTTTTATGGGTTCAAGATTAGCGGTAAGATTTAGTGTTTGTGAAAACTGCTGTTGGAAATTCGCATTAAACAATGAATCCCTCGTCATTACATTATCATTGCCTTGTGCTTCAAGCCATAAGCGATCGGGTTGATAGCCAAATGCAAATAAGTCGGGGTTACGATCATTGCGCATATTCATGCCTAATATCTGCGTGCTATCCATATAACCCGGAAGTATGGTTCCTTGGTTTTCATTATAACTTAAACTGGCGCGCTTTACCATCATGAGTAAATTACCTACAACACGTACAGTTGATGAAGGATTAAACTCTTTCTTTTTCTTTTTTACGGGTGGTTTTTTGGTTGTTTTTACTAATGAGTTTGTTCCTTTTTTTGTGGTGTCTTTTGCACTTGCATCTTTACCTGCTCTTGCACTCAACAAATCTTTTGAATCTTTGCCTTTATTTTTTGAATCTTTACTTTCCTTTGGTTCCTCTTTACTATCTTCTTTTTTAGTAAGCGAAGGTTCTTTGTCATTGCCTGATGAACTTTCACCTGCACCATCTTTTGTATTTTGTTCTCCTTTAGCACTTTCTCGTCCTTTACCTCCCGACCGATCGCCGCCTTGTTGTTCGATTCGTTTATCGTTTCCTTTATTGGTAGGTTGTCCACCTCTACCGGCAGCTTGTTTTGGACTATTAATAATACGCAAGAACTTTACTTTATTATACAATTTATTGAAATCCATTTCGGCATTCAATTGTTTGTTGGATGTGTTGCCAATAGTATTACCCAAGTTTTTGGCAAGTAACGAGGCGCTAGTCCAAGTATAGGTAGAACCATATCCTCCACGTAAGGTAGTCCAATCGAGTAATGGAAACTTGGAAAGTGGAACTGTATAATTTGTATTGAAGCTTTGGTTATATCCAGTGTTTCTGCCAAGTCGTGAAAAATTTCGCCATAGCGTATCTTTCTTTTGTTGATTATCTATTTTACCAAATGGTTCATCGATACGAGAATTGTTTAATGCATTAAAATCAAATGATAGTGCTTTGGTTATATCCCAACGTAAGGTGTAGGTTCGAGACCAAGTAAAGAATTTATAGTAGTTTGGCTCAATAGGGTAGGCAGCTTCATCAATGTTTCGAATTTGCGTTTCGCCTACAGAGCGACTTAGTTGATTTCGGAAGGTGAAATTCGACGGCAAAATATTAAAATTGAAATCACGAATGAGTGCGAGATATTTCTTCTTTTGCGAAATGATTTTTTTAAATGGTTCAATGGGTTTTGCTTTTACAGAATAGGTATAACCTAAACTGGCTTGATGTTCATCGAGTTGATCTTTTTCGAGTAAAGGATTATGTTTATTGGTTTGGCTGTATGAATAACTCATGTCAAAATTCTGCAAATCCCATAGCTGTCTTTTTTTATCTCCGGTAGGTGCGATTCTAACATTTTGAAAATTTAAGCTTTTAATTGAAGTAAAATCTTGCGCAGCAATTTTAACTGAATCGCGTTGTTTGCCCGAATAGTTTTTTACTTTATCAGCAAATTTCACATCCATATCATAAGGGTCAAAAATAGGATTACTCACTGATTGAAAATATCCTGCAAATATTGGCAATTGTAATCCCCAACTTTTAGGGGCCAGTTTACCGGCATTAATATTGGCTGATATATCAAATTGAGAAAAATTATCTCTGGTGCGTTGGTTCACGCGTTGGTCGATATTTCCATAACCATCTGTATGCATACTTCCGCTTGCTTTGATGGTACCAATATCGGCTAATTGTAAATCTACTTTGCCAAGTGCCGCATAACCACCTTCTTCATTTAAACTGGATAATCGTAATTCATTAAACCAAACTTCACCACATTTTTTTGCGCCATCATCGGTAATATCTGTAGCGCCTTTTTGTGGATTAAGGACACCTAACATGGCCATTTTTACGTCGCCTAGATTTGGGTTACCAACAATTTTTATATAATTACCTAATGCATCTTGTGTGACATAGGGCACTGCATATGAAATACCACTTTTATTGCGGACTTGCTTTGCAGATATTAGAGAAGCAAAATCGAGTTTCATTTGGTTCGCAGCAGGCCATATCAAATCAGGATCGCGAGTTCCGGCACCGGTTACAACTAATGGAATTTGATATTCATAATAGTTGCTTACAAAATCACTTCCTAATCTAATAAACGCGCGTAAATCTTTGTCCTTTAAAGTAGCACTTCCATCAACGCCTTCTGCATGAATAAACATTTTCATTTCTTTGAATTGGCGCAAATCCATGCCTAATGATTTAAAAACACCTTTCGCATTGCCATCTTCCAATCCGCAAATTTGCAAAGCCAATGATTGTTCATTTTGCAATACATTTTGCCCGTTCGACACTTGCATTTGTTGACGCTGAATACCTGGAGGTGAAACATAAGGCACTGGTAAACGACCGCTATTTTCTTCAACACTCACAGAATATAAATTAAAAGCGGTGGCATTATTATCATCATCGGGTATCATTTCACCCGGATTTTTTAGCGAGAAATTATATCGTCGCCAAGTATTTCTACCTAACTCTAAACGAGCAAAACGCAGGATACAAGTATCTTCAAAATCGGATAGAAACATACGCATAAATCGTATGGATCTAAAATCTGGAATATTTCCAATACGATCAACGTATTCACGAATCGGTATTTTAAATTGGTACCAAGTTTCTTGACTATTTGCACCATTCGGCATTTTTACCGAAGTAATTTGCTTATTTACAATATAGTTGGTGCCTACTTGCATATTTGGTTTTAGATCGATACGATATTGAAAATATTGCTCATTTTCGTTTAAGGTATTATCTCGGTTGATATCCTCCGACTCTGGTATATTGGTGAATGCATTTGAAAATTGAGTATTATTATCCGTCACTGGTGAATTGCCTTGTGGATTATTAAATTTAGTATATCGCTGTAAGATTCTAGTCCCGGCATTATCGTAATCATTTCCTCTAAAATGATGATAATCATCATTGCCTGGATCGTTGATCGCATTTTGATAGGCATTAGATGCAGCGCCAAACCTTGATTGTAAACTATCGAGATAAGGTTTAAATTCCTCTGCTTCTTGAAGGTTTGTCATGCCATCATACCCAACATCTTGCACTAAACGAGCTTCAGGATTATTGTCGAATGCAGGGGTAATTTGTTGTTGGAATTTTGGGATAAACGACCATTTTGTTTTTTCAATTTTGCTCATGTTTGCCGGATAAGGCAATCCATTTTCAAAAAATTTCCGTGAGTCCTTTAAAATATCTTCTGATATATTTCCTAAGTTGATATAAAATGACCCACCATTGCTAGCCGGTTTTTCAATAAATGGATCCATCACCCAAAATTCAATAAATTCAACATTCGCTGTTTCAAAATCACTAAATTCAATAGGACGCATAATACCTCCCCATCGTTTTTTTGGATTCAAAAGTTTGCCATCTGCATTGATATTGATGTCATCAAAATTATAAGGACCTTTTTCGCTGGGATAATAGGCTAAATCGAAAGTAGATAAGTTGCCTTGTAAAGCGGTGTATGAACGTAATGGGAAAACATCTTGTTGTTGAACTAAACGAATATAATGATCTGAAAGTTGAGCTGTATCGGTTTTTAAATGCGGTGGCATACAACCTTGTTTTAAATCAACCAAGCATGGGTCAAGATTGTACCATGCAATACGAGCGCGGTTTTTTCCGTAATTGAGATCGTTCACTTTCGTAGCCTCAGGAAGGATAGGATTACCAAATTTATCCTTTGCATTTTGTGGTGTACTGGCTAAACTCCAACTCACTACCGGAAATTTTAAATCATAACCGCTTCGTGTTCCTTCAAAATCATCGATATATACATTGCTTTCGCCATTTGCGTCGTTGATTAACCGACTATGACCCGGAATAATTTGTGCGGCTTCACCATTAGCTACAATCATGGAAGGCGCTGAGGTTGATATCAGCGGAAGTCTGTCAAGAAAGCGAGTAAGTCGAGGTAAATCGCGTTGATAATTTGCATCCACACCAATCACCGTATTTTTTATAGGATCTTCACCAAAAGTTACCTTATTAAAATAGGGTCTTTCGGATAAGCGCAATGCAGTAGCGCCAATCGTAAATTTATCATTAATAAAATAATCAAGTCGGGTACCTACAAAGTTTTGCTGAAGGGCGCCAAAGTTGGCATTGTTCTCGTATGATACATTAATTGGTACACCGGAACTTAAAATACCGGCGTTGATAATTCTTAATTTCCCTATGCCATAATCGATGGTATAATCTTGATTTTCGATAAGGCGTTGTCCGCCTGCAAAAACCGAGACTGAATTTTGTGGGATATTAAATCCACCTAAATATATTTCAGAAGCATTGGATGCTTTGAAGGATCCTTTTAATGCAAAACGGTTGAACTGTGGAAATTGAATAGCAATGTTTTTCGTTGAATCGTAAAGGACTTTATACAAATATTTTTTTTCGAGTTGAGGATTACCACCAAACGCAAATTTCATATCTTCTCCAAAAGGTTCAAGTACAGGAAAAATGATTTTTCCCATCATTGAATTCATGGTCATACCTTCTATATAATCAAATCTACCATCAGGTTGTGGATCATTATTATTATTCAGTCGATCTAAATTTAATAAAGTAAGTAAAGGCACACCGGCTTTTGGACCTTCAGGAAGATATCGTTTTTCGCCACCACCCGGATCCATATAAAAAACATTCATCAAAAAATCTTCTTTGCTAATACCGCTACCGCCTAATGAATAAATATTTTTCATCATTAAATCCCAAATAGGCTTAGTAGGGTCGGGTGATGTTGATTTCAACATTTTCAGGAATAATACTTTAGGGTTAGTACTATCAGGTGGTAAACTTTGTGCAAATTCTCCTACTTGATGAACCTTTCCATTATTAGTGTATTCGTAAGCAACTGCCAACACATCATCGGGTTGTAATTGTATATTGATACCGATAAAACCAAGTTGAGGGTTAAAAGTAAATTCAGACGGATTCAATTTTCGCGCAAAAGTCTTTTCGAAGTCAATACGTCCTTCTAAACCTAAGCCTAATAATGAATTCACTACGGTACCTATATCACGTGAACCAGGAGATTGTAATACTTGAGTATATAATGTGTTTGAATTATTATCGCTTTCATTTGCCGAAGCTTTAAAAAATGCAGGACGAAAAGGATTGGGTTCACCTAAATCTTGCAAGGCTAAAATATCTCGCGCATTTTCAACGGTTCCGGTACGATTCGTTACCCATACCTCGATGCGATTAATATTATTTAGCGATTGAATGATAGGGAATTTTGCTAGGGCATTATTATAGTTATTTCTGAAATTCTGTGCCAATAAAAAGTAGCGGTTGTCTTCGTATTGATCGCAATTAATGGCAAATGATTGGGTTTGTGCACCGCCTTTCAGCGAAAAAGTTTCTTTACGCGAACGCTGCTGTGAGGCAACTGCACTCACCATTAATCTTCCAAATTGCAACTTGGTGCTTACACCAAATAAAGATTGTACACCTTGAATGAGAGAGGTTTTTAATGGGAAGCTAATATATCCGGCTTCAATTCTGCGAATGATATCATCTTCTTGTCCGGCATATTCGAGTTTCAATTGGTTTTCGAAATCGAAAGTTGCCTTGGTGTTGTAGTTGAAATTCATTTTCATCTTTTCACCAATTTTGGCCATCATACTGATATTCATATTGAGGTCGAAATCGAAGATGCCATATTTTTGAGCACTTTGAATAAGGGTTGGGTTTTTTACATTTTGCCAATTTCCACCAAACGACATATCCACATTTCCTTGTGGTTTTATTTCGATACTATTTCCGCCAAAAATTCTATCAAATAAGGCATTACCTAAATTCACTTTAGGAACGACACCCCCTTTTTTTGAAATCTGACTAATGGTATTGGCTCGTTTTTTAAAATAGGCTTGTTCATCTTTTCCCGATTGGTATTTCATGAACTCTTCATAAGTCATATAGCTTGAAGGACGATAATAGGCTTCACCTACTTTTTCTTCGATATTGTATTCTTTCGATTCGGGATCATAATCAACCGTTGTTTTAATATTCCCCGGATCTTTTAAATCGAATGAAGATTTCGGATCTTCATTGATTTTATCGGCATGCCGATCTTCAATTTCATATAAAAGGCTATCCTTTTTAGTTTCAGGTGTATCAACAGAAGGCACTTCGAAATTATCGAATTGAAAAGGTTTAGCGGTGCTTGCAAGTAAGCCCATAAAAGTTATGGACGAAAGTATCAGGAACTGTAAAGTATTTTTAAGTATTTGGTTCAATGTTCTTAAATGTTTTTCAACGATTGTTTGATGATATCCTCCAAACTCAGGCTATTATTCTGTTTCAGTGTTTTTTGAATGGCGTTGAGCGCTGCTGTGCGGGCAATTCCCAAACTCATCAGTGCAAATAACGCATCATTCTCAGTATTATTGCCTTGAGAGTGGGCAATATTTTCATCTGATTTTGACTTTACTACTTTGTCTTTAAGTTCTAATATCAAACGTTTGGCCGATTTGGGGCCTATGCCTTTGATTTTACCCAGTACCAATTCGTTTTCAGTTCGTATGGCATGACTGATTTCTTCGGGTTTCATGCTCGAAAGCATCATACGTGCAATGGAGGTTCCAACGCCACTTACGGAGATTAACTGAAGGAAAAGTGTACGTTCTTCTTCATCAAAAAATCCGAATAGAGAATGTCCATCTTCTTTAATATGCAAATACGTAAGTAGTTTGCCATGGTCGTTATGCTGGATTTTAGAATAGGTATGTAAGCTAATATTGACTTCATATCCTATACCATTCACTTCCATCCAAACATAGGCCGGGTTTTTAACTACAAACGGGCCATTCAAAAATACTATCATAAGAAAGGAAACAAATATAGGCTTTTCACGAAAATATACAAGTAGAGTTGTTGCACTACTGAATCCTATTTAATTCACCAAAGATTTTAAATCATCCGGCAATTGAATACCCATGTTAATCGCTGTTTGCCAATCTTGATTTGCTTTTGCTTTATCTCCTTTTAAAAAATAAGATCGCCCGCGTTCTTGGTAATACAATCCTTTAGGCTCGTTTTGAATAGCTATGTTGAAATCGGCAATAGCTTCATCAAATCGTCCGAGTGCATTTTTGCATGAGCCCCGTTCGTAATACATGTTAAATACTTTGGGATTTCGCTTAATATACTCATTATAATCATTTAAGGCTAATTCATAATTATTCATTTTTAAATATAATAGAGATCGATTCAAATAACCATTGCTCATTTCGGGATTCGCTTTGATACCGGCATTCAAATCGGGTAGGGCTTTTTCAAATTGTCCCATAGAAGCAAATGCCACACCACGATTGGTCAAGTATTCGCTATTCTTACTATCTAATTCAATGGCTTTATTATAGTTATCAAGTGCATTGGCAGTTTCTCCTGTATCAAAATATAATTTTCCAATTGAGTTATAAGTCGAAGCTTGCGGTTTAATGGCTATGGCACCTTTAAAATCTTCCATTGCTTGCTTATACATTTTATTGCTTCGGTAATAAATAGCACGATTTCGATAGGGTAATGGAGTTTTAGATTCCGTTTTTAATACATGCGTCCACATGGTATCTCCATCCTTCCAAATGCTTTGTTGATTATACGTTGAAATTAGCAAAACCATCAAATACATGAATAAGCCTGCATGAATCAGGGTTTTCCATTTTGGATTTTCTCGAAAATGGTCATACACATACCCTGTTATAAAAAATAATCCGATATAAGGAATATAGGTAAATCTATCAGCAAGAAAACCCTGACCAGCGCCTAAAATTTGCAGCATAAAAATAATGTTCACCACAAAGAAGAGGAACCCAAATACATATGCTTTTTTATCTTGTGTATATAATTTCCACATGCCATATAGAATAGCTGCGATGGGTATAACTGCCGCATAAAATATCCAAGTCAATTTGTTGGGATATGAATATAGCGGCGACATTTCGTATGGGTAAATCCATTTAATCAGGTAAACAATAAAACTATAGGCGCCAATAAATAGTCGGTCGATAAATGTGAAGTAGGTATTTGATTCATCAAGTGAACCTTGCGATTTAAGCATATAAATACCAATTAAGCCAAAAGTGAGTGACAATAAAAAATGAGGTATTTTTTCGATAAGCAAATTTATTTTCATAGGTCGCTTCATCAAGTAATCAATTGCTAACATACTCAATGGTAGACTTACAGCTTGAATTTTAGAAAATAATGAAAGCGTAAAAAGTAACAGAATGCCAACATAAGTAAGCGGTTTCTTTTCAGTTGACTGAATCCACTTAATGTATTGATACAAAGCCCATACATAAAAAAAGGCAAACAAAACGTCTTTACGTTCGGTTACCCAAGACACCGATTCAACCCGCATGGGATGTATGCCAAATAGCAAGGCAATTAACGCAGCAGCCCAATTTGAAAGTCCTAATCGTTTTGAAATCAAAAAAATGAAGAAAACACATAGTAAATGAAAAACAAGGTTGGTGGTGTGATATGGCTTTGGGTCTAATCCAAAAAAATGATATTCAATGGCAAAGGTTAAGATAGGAAGGGGATTATAATTGCCGATTACATCTGAAGTGAAAATTGATTTAATATTTTCATTATCAAGACTTTGGATGTTTTTATTCTCGTAAATATTCACATCGTCATCCCAATTTACAAAACCATTTTGTAAGGATGGAATGAATGTAAAAAATGTGATAGCTAAAACTACCCATAAAAATAGATTCTTAAAATTGCTCCCACTAGATGTTTCGGTTGCATGAGATGCAACGGAAACTATGGAAGGCGTACTTTTTGCGACCTTGTTTTTCTTGCTCATAGTGTATTGGAAATTCAATAGAGATTGAGCTCAAATATAAAATGAATTGCCGAATGATAAAATATAGTCTAACAATCTTCAATTTTCAATTTTCAGTCTTGAATTAAAAGTAACTAGAAATTCCTGCACTAAACCCTCCGGTGCGTGCAGGTGGATTCATGAATAAGTCATATTGAAATTGATATCGATAATTTAGCCGTAAAATCGTTTGTGAACTCGGCCTAAAACTAATTGCCGGCATAATGCTAAAAATTTCATCACCAATATTGACTTGGTGTTCTTTGAAACTTCCAACGTTCCAGTCAACATATTCTATTCGGCAAGCCAAATTAAATTGTGCATTTTTCCAACCAAATATTGAACGTTTGTAAAGAGGTTGAACTATATCTAAAAAGCCTCCATATTGTTTACTTCCGTATTGTTGCGTATAATTCAAAGGCATTTCAACAAATATCCAAGCCCATTCGCCGGTAATAAAGGTTTGCATTTGAGGTAAGGTGGTATTGTAATCAATGGCTATTACATGGCATTTTCTTTTTGAATCGATCACTAATCCATCTTCTTGAAATGTATTGTAGATACCTCCCATGTAGGATATCCCTAATTCACCAAATTGAGTTTGTTTCGCCGCAACTTTAGCCGTTAATAAAGGAGTTCCGCTGGCAGCTTCTTCAAATCGATTAGATTTTTTTTTGGCGTTAGGTAAATAGGTTTTCGAAAGTTCGTTATCGATAATTGAATTATCAAATCCGCCACTGAGGTACAATTCGTAGCCAAACATCCATTTCTTTTTATAGGTTTTTCCAAAGATACCGAAGCCGGCATTGCTCCATGTAGCCGGTAACATTTGGGTGGCAGAAATGGGCCGGTCAACAAATTCCCATTTGGGGCCATCATGATTTTGATTAAAGGCACCAATTGGATTCATGATAATGCCGCTTCGTAAATTAAATAATGGATGCATTTCAATATCGATAGAAGCAAACTCGATATTAATTTCTTTACCGTCTTCTTCGAATTCAATTTCACTTAAAAATTTAATTCGTTTATTGATGCTTGATGCCACAAACAAAGTTAATCTACGCATTTGAAATTGATGTCCTTCTGAAACACCATCGGTTGCTAAGTGCTGCCAATTCGCTTCGGCATAACCACCAACGGCTACCGGAAATTTACCTAAGTTTAAAAAGGGACGGCGATACACCGCATCCATGTTTAAATTTTGTGAAACCGTATCAATTGCTTCTTGCGATAATAAATCCGGATCAATTTGAGAAGATGCATTCTGTGTTGCAAAAAATAGAAGAAAGAATAAACCTACAATGTTTTTCATATTGCTTTTAATGAAATGATAAGATATTGATGTTCAATCGTTGTCGGAAATGTTCGTAATGGGGTATCAGCTGGTGCGTTTTGAACTTTGCCATATTGGTCGAATTCACTGCCATGTGCCGCACAAACTAATTTATCGCCAAAGGCTGTAAGTTCGGCACCTTGATGCGAACATCGCATGTATAAAGCCGAGTAGGTATTATCTGCCAAGCGATACACGCAAATCGGAAACTTAATTTTTGGATGTTGTGCAATGATGTATGATGTCTTGCTTATGATGTCGTCGTTAGCATGTAGTTTTTTACGAGTTTCAAAATCGCTCAAAGGAATTCGAATTACATCACCCACTAATTCGGCATTAATCATTTTCTGACTGTTACATCCTTCTAATAATAAACCCATTGTACCTAGGCCTAAACAGGCATAGCCGCAGTTTTTGATAAATTCATTTCGGTTCATTATAAAGATTTTAGAAATTGAATAAGGTCATTTTTTTCATTTTGAGATAGGGATTGATATTGCGAATTACTTTGACTCGCTTCTCCTCCATGCAATAAAATGGCTTCTTCAATGCTATGTGCTCTGCCATCATGCATCAAAAAATATTGACCACCTTGCGATGCAGGTGAAAGTCCTAAACCCCAAAGTGGTGGCGTTCGCCATTCATACGTTTTTGCATTGCCTTCTGTATACTTATCATCTAATGCATAACCCATATCATGTAATAATAGATCGGTATACGGGTAAAAAACTTTATTGGCTAAGGCAGAAATAGGCGCATTGCCGGTTTTAAGTTGGGGCACATGACAAGCACCGCATTGAATTTGGATGAAGATATTTTTACCTTGTACAACTTTTTTATCATCGCCATTTCGTTGAATAGGTGCTTTTAAAGTTTGCAAATAAGCTACTAAAGCTTGAACTGTTTTATCGTTAACCTCAGGGTCGGTAGCTAAACCCGAGTAAGTGTCAAAAGGATTAAATGTGGAGGTGATACCCATATCTTGATTATAGGCATTTACGGTTTGATGCAATAAATTATAGGCAGCTGCTTTTTTACCAAAACGATGTATATATTTTCCACCTTGTGAAATTGCATTCGATGGTGGCGTAACATAAGATGGAGGGAAAATCCAATTGGGCTTACCTGAAATGCCATCTCCGTTGGTATCAAATTCATCCGACATGGAAATGATATCTTGATCGCTTACAAATTCTAAAAAACCTAAACCCGAATTAGCAGGGGGTGTAAATTTTGAAAATGTTGCGCCTGCCGGTATAATTTCTGGAAGAAAAGAAGGCAAAGCTCTATGCTGCAACTGTGGTCCGCCGAGATGTAAATATTGATTTCCATTCGAATCAGATTGTCCGAACCGCGTAAGTGTAGTAAAGGGTGTTCCTTTTCCATCACCGGCATGACAGCTAGCACAGCTATTTGCTACAAATAATGGACCTAACCCTTTTGCACTGCTAAAAACTTCAGTAAAAGCAATATCGCCCGCAATGAACTGCGCATTTTGTGCTGGCGTAAGGTCTTCAATGGGTCCATCTAAAGTTTCATTATTTTTAGGTAGTTTGGGTTCAAGTTTTGCGCAAGAAGCCAAAATGATTATAGAGGCTAAAAATAATGGCAGCTTTTTTGGGAGGGAGAAGCTTTTCATGTTTTTTATTATGACAACAAAACTAATATAGTTAGATTAGTCTAACAAATAATGTTAAGGATAATTATGTAGATTTGCGGCATTCCAAAATTAATTAGCAGACTATGTTGTCGAATACAGAAGAGAATTACTTAAAGACCTTGCTCAAGCTCATTTTTGAAGATGAGCATGAAACGGCAGGTACCAATAAAATTGCTGAATTATTGATGGTTAAACCGGCCACAGTAAGTGATATGTTGAAAAAACTGAAGGCAAAAGAACTGGTAGAATACGAGAAATACGGCAAAATCAATCTCACGGAGACCGGTAGGAAAAAAGCATTAGAAATTGTAAGAAAGCACCGCTTATGGGAAACTTTTTTATATGAAAAATTGGAATTTACTTGGGATGAGGTGCATGAAGTTGCCGAACAGTTAGAACATATTCAATCAACAAAACTCATTGATAAGCTTGATAAATATTTAAACTTTCCGCAATTTGATCCACA
Source organism: Bacteroidota bacterium (assembly GCA_016706595.1). Lineage (GTDB taxonomy): Bacteria > Bacteroidota > Bacteroidia > Chitinophagales > Chitinophagaceae > OLB11. The sequence continues at coordinate 570,545 of JADJJH010000001.1, forward strand.
TGGAGATCCTATTCCAAATCCGCAAGGCGAATTTACAGTTCAAGAAACAAAAAAATTATCAAGTATAGAAGTCGGAAGAGGTTGTAAGATGGTAGCCGTTAAAGACAATTCGAGTACCTTTTTACAATATGTAGTAAAAGTGGGTTTAGGCATTAATCAACAAATTAGAATTGTGTCGAAACAAGAATTTGATGATCTAATAGAGATAGAGGTAAATGGTATGAAGTCGATGGTAAGTCAGAAATTTGCTGAAAATATTTACGTAGTGTAAGATACAGAGATGACTTTTATGTACATCACTTATTTAGGTTTCAACGTTCAACGAAAACAAAACATCAGGCTACTTTAAATTATGATATACTTTTTGAACATCATCATCTTGTTCAATCCGATCAACTAATTTTAATAATTCTTCTGATTGTTCATCGTTTAATTCAACGGTTGTGGTAGGTATACGAGTTAATTCAACAGAAATTGGCGTAATCCCTTTTTTTTCTAGAAATTCACTCATCAATCCAAAATCGTTGAAGTTCGATCGAATAATAATATTGCCTTCTGCATCTTCACCAATCTCTTCCATACCAAAATCAATGCCTTCTAATTCAAGTTCATCGATGTCAATATTTTCATTCTTCAATTTAAACTCACCCATTCGTGTAAATAAAAAGGCAACCGAACCACTATTCCCCATAGCACCGTTTCCTTTATTAAATGCAGCTCTCACATTAGCAACCGTTCGGGTATGATTATCGGTGGCAGTCTCAACTAAAACGGCTACACCATGCGGACCAAAACCTTCGTACAAAACCTCTTCATAATTTGAAGTGTCTTTACCCATGGCTCTTTTAATTGCAGCCTCTACACGATCTTTTGGCATATTACATGCCTTTGCATTTAAGTAGCAACGACGTAATGCAGGATTATTTTCGGGCTCAGGACCGGCAGCTTTCACGGCTATATTAATCTCTTTACCAATACGGGTAAAGTCTTTAGCCATTTTATCCCAACGGGCAAACATCGCCCCTTTACGTACTTCAAATATTCTTCCCATAATTACTGAATTTTGCGCGGCAAATCTAAACTCTTTTTTTGATTTTTTCAGAAACCCTTAGACGGGTGTATAATTATTCCCATGTTGATTTAAAAGTTTCCTTATATTTTTCGAAAGGCAAACTTTTATGTTTGTTTGAACCTATATAAGTGAGTATCATTTCAATGGTTGGAATATCTAAATAACCAGGCACCGGATTGGGATTTGCAAACAATTCATCGCAAAAAATACTAGTAGGATAACTCAATTTATACTGCATAAACTCGGCTGCCAATTCATTGGTTTTACTATCAGGTAGTCGTCCATACTTCTTGCCATTAAAGAACATGGAGTCGGCGGTTTCAGCATCCATATGAATGGCATAATAATGCTCGTTCATATATTCAATTACTTTAGCATTCGTAAACGTTTTTTTATCCATCACCTTACACCATCCACACCAATCGGTATAAATATCAATGTATACTTTTTTTGGTTTTAGTTTCATTTGCGTTTGCGCTTCTTCAATACTCATCCATTGTATGCCTTTTCCTTTTTTTTCTTGTGCGCACGCACTTAATGATAAGAGAATTATACTCATTATAAATAGGCTATATTTCATACTTTATAATTTTTACGATTACATGATTAGTTTTGCTAGTCTACTAACAAGGGTGTCAAAAGTATATTGAATATGCAAAAGAAAAAAATTGTGGTTGCCGTTACCGGGGCATCAGGTGCTATATATGCGAAAGTGCTTCTGCAAAAACTGCAAACCATTTCGCAAATAGAAGTTGCCGTGGTGATGAGTGAAAATGCAAAGGATATATGGAAGTTTGAATTAGGAAATGAAGATTATGAAAAGATGCCATTTATTTTTTATGATGTTAAAAATTATTATGCACCTTTTGCCAGTGGAAGTAGTAGTTACGAAGCCTTAGTGATTTGCCCGTGTAGCATGGGCACTTTAGCACGCATTGCCAATGGGGTTAGCGATAGTTTAATTACCCGAGCTGCCGATGTAATGTTAAAAGAAAGAAGGAAATTGATTTGTATGGTTCGGGAAACACCCTATAATTTAGTTCATATTAATAATATGAAATCAGTAACTGAAGCTGGCGGAATAATTTGTCCGGCTACCCCCTCGTTTTATAGCTTACCTAAAACATTTGACGAAATGGCGGCTACCGTTATCGACAGAGTAATTAGTTTGTTAGGAATTGATATTTCAACGTATCGATGGGGAGAATAGCTGGTATTCACAAACGCCGCTTGAGGTTCTCGAAGACGGAAATGCAAAATAGACAGTAGTCAGTTTGCCGTAGTCTGCTTTTGTTTTCTTTTTTTTAATGATTTAGGAATACATAAAGCGGTTGGTTCAAATGTACCCGTTGCATCGCGTATAACCCAAGATGCCATTTGCAAACCAAAGAGTGCGGGGATATAGGAAATGGTTCCATAAAAAGAATTTTTAAAATTAGTCGCATCGGTCATTTTAATGGAATTTCGGTTGGGCGATTCTTCTGAAAAGACCGTCATGATGCCTTCTTTAATTCCAATTCGGTGTAAGCGTTTTCGTAAGTAAGCAGCAAACGGACACATATGTGTATTTGAAATATCAGCGTATTTTAGTTGCATGGTATCAATTTTTCCACCGGCTCCCATGCTACTAATAATTTTGCAAGGTTTAGCTAAGGCGGCTTTCATTAAATACAATTTGGGGGTGATGGAATCGATACAGTCGAGTACATAATGAAAATCTTGGCTATTTACCAATGCCGTAGTTTCGTCGGGGTCTAAAAATTGATTAATAGTAGTGAGTTGGATATTTGGGTTGATATCTAGAATTCGATTTTGCATTTGCTCGGCCTTGCTTTTTTGCACGGTTGAATGCAGTGCAGGAAGCTGACGATTTACGTTGGTGATATCAACCACATCACCATCAACGATGGTAAGTTTGCCGATACCAGCGCGTGCAAGAAATTCGCCGGCATAACTTCCTACGCCGCCTAAGCCTACTAATAAAACATTGGTATTATTCAATATTTCCAGATGCGATTGAGTGATGAGTAACTCGGTACGTTCGAGCCATTTAGGGGTTTCATACATGGGCGCAAATGTAATAAATGACTGTGTAGATTAGATAATAAGTGATGTTTTTTGATTTGATATGGATACAGATTTTGAATTGTGTACACACTGTGGCAAAGATTGAGGCGGTACCCCGGATGCCTTGCCGACTATTTTTTTTTAATATTGAAATGATTTGCATAAGCAAGGCAACGGAGTATGAGCCGAAAGCTTGGCTGCCACCCCAAAAAATAGAATAGATTTTGAGATGCAATCTTTTTTGAATGCAAATACCATGTTCAGGGTATAGAATTATACAATTCGCTTTTCTACCTTCGTGTTACTTAAATTGTAATGATTATGAAAAAAGGATTTTTATTATTAATGGTAATGGTGGTTTCCTATTGTTCAAAAGCCCAGTCGCCCATTATGGTTTGCGATTCAAGCGGAAATATTTGCACACCCTATTATAATTTAGATACTGCCTATACGGCTGCAAGCCCTGGAAATTATATTTACATACCGGGAGGCATGTTTGCATTGAATGTAACCATTGACAAAGCTGTACATATTATTGGTGCCGGGTATTATATGGATAGCGCTATGATTACAAATTCAACTACAATAACCGGAAATATTCTTGTAGGAGGCAATGCATCCAATACATCAATTGAAGGTCTTTACATTGCAGGCTCTATTAGTGGACCTACTTCTACTAATCTTACTAATATGAGTTTTAAGTATTGTAACGTGTATTCTTTATCGGGCTATTTGAGCTATTCAATTATAAAAGATTGTATTATTAGATACAATAATTATACTGCTAACAATTTTTATAATGGAACTTACAATACCATCACAAACACATTTTTGTATGATCTTACCAATTTGCACAACAGCATCATAGAGAATTGTAATGGTTTAATTTATGGCAATAACTTAACCTTTAACACGTTTAAAAATAATATCTTCATCTCTTATCCATATTCTCCATTAGCTCAAACCGGAGGTAGTAATTTATTGAGTAATAACTTGTATGTAAACTCTTGTCCTTACTATTGCATGGGCGCCACCTACAACACAAATTTAATTACAGCAACCTCATCATCGCTCTTTGCATCGGGTGTTGTAAGTTATAGTGATATGCATTTGTTGCCAAGTTCTGTTGCTATGACTGCCGGAGAAAATGGTACCCAATTGGGCGTTTATGGAGGATTATTTCCATTTAAAGAAGGAGGGGTTCCTAGTAATCCTCATATTTATTTTAAAAATATTTCACCATCTACCAATGCAAGTGGGCAATTACCTGTTCAAATCAAAGTAAGAGCAGAAGACCATTAAAGTCTTATTCAAACAGATAGCCATCGCAACAATCTTCAATCTTCAAATAAATAATGTTCACATGAAAAAAAATCTCTTCTTTATTTTAATTTCATTTTTTAGCTCGTCGATATTTGCGCAAGCGCCTATTATGTTGTGCGACTCACTAGGAAATACTTGTACACCCTATTACCAAATCGATTCGGCCTATGCTGCTGCAGTTGATGGTAATTATATGTATATACCTGGCGGTATTTTTACCTTTGGTTCAAGCATTAATAAACGTTTGCATATTATCGGGGCGGGTTATAGATTAGATAGTGCTATCATTACCAATACTACCCAAATAAGTGGAGGTATTGTATTGGGGGCAAATGCATCGGGTTCATCATTCGAAGGCATGTATTTAACAGGAAGTATTACCGGACCAACAATAAATGCCTTACAAAACTTGACATTTAAGTATTTGAACATAGCCAGTATTAGTTTAAAAATGAGCAATTCATTGCTTAGAAGCAGTATAGTACGAACCGGAACTACGAATGCGAATCTTTTTTATACAGGAATCAATAATGAAATTTCAAATTGTTTTATCGCTGATATTGGACAACTCAGTAACAGCATAATTCAAAACTGTATTGGTATATATACTGTAAATAATAGCGTAATGAATTTGTTCAAGAATAATATTTTTGATAGGTATCCTTCAGCTAGTAACTCATCCTCTCAAGGATCTGGAAATAGTTTAGTATACAATGTATATACAACCACTTGCCCCATCTATTGCATATCAAGCATTTATGCAGCGAATAATATACTATTGAGTGAGGCATCGGTATTTGCTGCCGGAACATTAACCACTGAGAATATGCAATTACAGCCTGCTTCAGCGGCCATGACAGCCGGAGAAAATGGAACTCAAGTAGGGGTTTTTGGCGGATTGTTTCCATTTAAACTAGGCGGTGTGCCTAGCAATCCTCATGTGTATCAAAAGTCAATTTCTCCATCTACAAATTCAAATGGTCAATTACCAGTTCAAATTAAAGTTAGGGCTGAAGGCTATTAATTAATTTTCTAATCATAAAAATGAAATGAGGCATATCAGTACCCGTTACTCAAACGAGATATTTTATTGCCGAATTCCATGTGACAAATAAAAATCAATACATTCAAACACATGAAAAAAGTAATTTTTAGTCTTTTAGCTTGTTGTTCAATAAGCCTATCATTTGCGCAAAATAATTTAGTTGAATACCAGTATTGGTTCGATCGGAACTATGCTAATGCAATTTCAGGCGTATTGAGTAGTAATGAATTTTTAGCTGATTTGCCATCAACAAGTTTACAACCTGGCGAACATGAAGTTCATTTTAGGTTTAAACAAAGTGATGGGCAATGGAGTTCTGTAACATCGCAAAAGTTTTTACGGCCAATTGAAATGATCGCTTATCAATATTGGTTGGATAATGATTATGCGGATAAAAATTTTGTGAATTTTACAACGCAAGATGAATTGAATGCCTACTTAATGGTGAATGCCAATTCGTTAACAGCCGGCGAGCATTCTTTTACCTTTCAAGCTAAACAAACCAATGGAACATGGAGTTCGCCTGTACGACAGAAATTTATTATTTCAAATAAAGTAAATATAGATCGATATGAATTTTGGTTTGATAATGATTATGCAAATAAAACCTCAGTAAATTTAAATGCCTCGGTTGCTTACTTCAATTTTGATACGTTGATCGATGCAGCCAATTTGGTTGGGGCCCATACTATTCATTATAGAACCCATCAGCAAGAAGCCGAATGGAGTACAGTTCTGAGTCAGAAATTTGTAAAGCAAAATAAAATGCTTGCCTATGAATATTGGTTTAATGATAATTACAATACCAAAATTTCAAATTCGATGATTGCCATTTCGGATTTTGAATTGAGTCCCTTATTAGATGTAAGCTCGGCACCTTTAGGCAGTAATACTTTGTTTATTCGCTTTAAGGATGAAGTTGGTTCATGGAGCCAAGTATTAAGCAATGGTTTTTGTCGTAATGAAGGTGATTCTGCCATTACCATCAAGGTTTTTTTAGAAGGTTATTACCAAGGTAGCGGGTTAATGGCCAGTGTCATGCAAAACCAAGGAGTAGGCAGTGATCCTTTACTTTGCGATTCGATAGATGTTGAAATGCATCAAAGTAATTCACCGTATGCCATCGTTGAAACACAGCGAGCGGCTTTAAAAACTGATGGTACCGCCAAATGTTATTTTTCGCCCGCCATTAATGGAAGTTATTTTTTATCGGTTAAACATCGCAATGGTATACAAACTTGGAGTGCTATACCAATCTATAAAGGTAATTGCCCAACATTTTACGATTTTACCAATACTGAAACAAAAGCATTTGGTGATAATTTAGTAGAGGTTGAAAATGGTGTTTGGGCGATGTATAGTGGTGATATCAATCAAGATGAAAATATTGATTTACTTGACATGTCGATTTTGGATACTGACATGAGTAATTTTTTGTTTGGTTATTTTGCCTCAGATATAAATGGAGATGGAAATGTTGATTTATTAGATAGTCCTATTACCGAAGCGAACTTAAATAGTTTTGTTTTTTCTGCGCATCCATAGTTTTTAATTTTTATTTGAAAATTATTTATTTGCACAGAGAATGTAGACTGTGTTAAACGGAATATCCAAGTAGGAATTTTTATTCTCACCCAAGTTAATAGGAAATTTTAGTTTCATGCTTTAGATCTGCTAACAATTTGTATTTTTGATTGATAAACAGAATTGGTGTTTAAACAAACCATAAGTCGTTCTAAAGTTGTTATATTTTTTCATTCAGGCATTTACAACTTGCAATTACTTGCTTCAAATGGTATACACAAAGCATTCAATTAAAAATTAACTAAAGGTCCATAAAATAAATAATAGCTTATGTCAAACGAAAACCAAAATAGTGATAGCCGTAAACTCCTGATGATTATTGCGGGCATTGTAGGATTTGCGATTATGATATTTATGCTTGTACGAATTTTTTCCGGTAAGCAGAACAAACCAACTTATGATGATAGTGAATCAAAACATGATACGCCTCCAAAGACGGTTGAAAATGAATCTACAGATTATAGTCTTGTATTAAACCAAGCTGCCAGTGAAGTTAATAAATCTTGTCCGATGATGATTGACCAAGAAACCCGACTCGATAATGCGGTTGCCTTACCCACTAATATTTTTCAGTATAATTATACCTTGATAAATTACTCAATACAAGATATTCCGGATTTGAATGCGTTGAAAAATAATATGTCCCCATCCATTATCAATACCGTAAAATCAAATCCTGATTTAAAAATTTATCGCGATATGAAAGTTACTATGACTTATAATTATAACGATCGTGATGGTATTTTTTTATTTAAGATACCTGTGACGCCTGAGATGTATGGATCGTATTAGCTTTCGATAGAAAATTTTTAGGGATGATTTGAGATTGTATATCCTTAATGGGTGTTATCATATTATCAATCATGAAAAGGATTAATCATATAAATTATTATTCATGAACATGAGCAATTTGCTTTTATCTGTTATTTTTTTATTTTTATTTACCTCATGTATTAAATATAAAACAAAATACAAGTGTGAAAGTAATTGTGAGCAGCTTACAATAAAGTTGAATGTTGATAATGCATCAAATTTAAATGTTTTGTCAAACACCACCTATGAAATAGTGCTATTAGATAATTTCCCGGGTTCTTCTCAAAATATCAGAGTAATGGGGAAAGGAACATCTGATCAGAATGGAAATTTTACAACCACTGTTAGTTGTGATACGGGTTTGCTAAATACTGATGATTACTATATTAAAGTCAATTATGTATGGGATGTAAATACAATCAAAGTTTGCTACGATAGTATTACGAATTTCAAAATAGAGAACTATCCTATGGGAGGTATTCATAACATAAACATTACATCGTATAAGAAAATAATTTCAGGATTAGATTTTATAAAAAAAAGTAGTGATTCAATTAAGTCAGCTCATTTTTATATTGGTGTCGATTGCTTTTCATCAACCGGTTACAGTCTTTATACTGCGATAAATATACCACAACATATTGATGCACAAACGATTTTCAATAGAATGAATTATATAAACTTAACCATAACCGATACATTTAATGTAAGCCAAATTATAAAAGATTCGTTTTATGTAGACAATACCTTTACAGGTAAAATAATTGAGTTTTAAAAATCAATTTGAAGTGAAAGTTGAATCAATGCTTAAAAAAGTAAAATAAATGTATTTGCAGAAAGAGTAGCCATTTAAATTCAGCTTACTACTTATAATTCTTATCGTAAAAACTTAAATAACCAATTACGTCTCTGGTTTTTAGCAACTCGTTGAAATTGGGTGTGCTTATTAAACAAACTCTATATTCTGATTTATCAAAGCCTTCCATAAAAGTTCTTTCTTTGGTAATATCATTATAATAAATTTTGGCAAATACCGCATTCGAGAATTTACTTACGGTAAGTACACCTTCATTTAAAGTAAACAAATTTTGTCCGGTAATTAATTCTTCTGATTCATGTTTCATGATATTAAAATCACTTAAGTCGGTTTTCAAGTTCATGGTTTTGCTATCCACCTTACTCAAATAAATCATAAATAAGTGTTCTTCTTTTTCATTATAAAAATAAACACCTTTGCCCTTTGCTTCTTTTATTTCGCTACCTACTTTACTAAGCGTATCTGGTTTGATGGATGTTGATCCGGGCTTTAAGAAATTTAAAAGTTCTTGTGCTTTTGCTTGCTCGGGTGTTGATGGATAATTTTTTATTACATTTTCGAGGGTCACCTTACATTTCTCAAATTCCTTGGATGCAGCATACACTACACCTTCAAGCAAATCAAATTTTGCCATAATGGGTTTACCTTTGAATGCTTGTTGGGCATAGGTAATTCGAGTTAAGGCTACATTGTATTGAGTGTCTTTATAGGCCAAATAAGTAGTATCATAATAATAATCAATAGCCTTCTGTTGATTCACTAAGTCGTTAAAATAATTTGGGTTATTAGCCAATTTGGCAAACTCAGTTTGTCCGAATTCATCACTCAATAATTTTTGATATTTTAACGCTTGGGGTTCATTTTTTAAGGCAGTATAATTTAAATATTGGGTATAATAACTTTGTCGTTTTAATGTGGTAGTTGGGTAACGTACCAACATGGTATCAAACGTTTTAACCGAATGAGGATAATCTAAGAGTTGTGCATAATAGATAAGACCTAAATCATAATAAGCGTTCATGATGGCATAATTGGCTTTGTCTTTTTGTTGTGGTGTTTTCGGAATTTCAGCTAACAAAGTTTCGTATTGCGAGCCATTCACTAATAATTTCTCACCTTCTTCTCCGCCTTCTTCAGAGGTTTCATTGGTTAAGGCAGTACCGGCAGTTCTTCTCCGCCAATTATCTTCGAGTTTTCGATTACCCCACTTTTGTTTAAACTCAGTACTTCCTTTTTCCATCATGGCGGTATTATAAAAGTACCAATTCGATTTTACATTGCCCGTTGGGGTAAGCTTTACTACTTCAGTGGTTGATTCTTCTTTAACTTCTTCTAATTTCTTTAATCTTTCTGCTTCTTTTTTTGCTGCCGCTTTTTGTTCTTTTTCACTTAATTGCGATAAGGCAAGTAAACTATCTTGTCGGTGAATAATGCGAATATTTTTCACAACATCTGTTAATACTGTTTTGCGTGTATTTACTTCATTAATATTATCAAGTGCAGGGTTAGTTCCATACACCGAAGCGCTATCATATGACAATTTAGCCATTTCATAATCGGATAATCGATAATAAATTTTACCTAGCAATTCATAGGCAACTGCTTTTTGAAAAGGATCTTTTGCATCGACACTCTTTACACTTTTTGTCAGAATTTCAATGGCTTTGTTAGGATCTTCTTCATCATAAATAGAAGCCAAAACATTGTATGCCTGACTTTTAAATTTTTCAAATTTTGGATCTTTAATGAGTTTTTCTAATTGATGAATTGCAAATTGTTTATCGCCTCCTCCTTTTGCCGCATTTTGTGCAATAAAAAGTTTGGTATAAAAATCCATTTCAGGATTGGCTTTGCCACTGATAGATTGTTTGTAATGCTTAGTTGAATTTGCATAATCACCGCTTTGTTCATACAACTGACCTAATACAAATTCGGTTCTTGCTTTTTGTGCGCCTTTCATTTTAGATTGAAGCGAACTTTCTAGGGATGAAATGGCATCTGTATAATTACTTTGTTCAATTTCTACCGAAGCTTTAGTTAAAAAAAGTTCAGATTTATAACGCTTTGGAAAATGTTTATCTTTTTCAAGCGTACTTAATAAAGCACTTGCTTCACTATATTGTTGTGCTTGTATATATGATTTGCCTAACCAAAGCAAAGCTTGATTACGAATAGGGTGGTGCTGTAAAATGCGAAGCCCTTTGCGATTTTCTATTGTGGCAATGGACAGTCCATCTTTATTGGCATCAAGTACATTCTTCTGTTTTTTCTTCTTTTTATTGGGCGTTTCTTTATACTCATTAGCTATAAACTGAAAGGTTTGAATAGCGCCATCAAAGTCGTTTTTTACAAAGGAAGCACGACCCATTAAAAAATAAAGATTGTCAAACCATTTCGATCTTGGGTCATGAATTTGGGTACTGAACGATGATTTTTTTATTACAGAATCCATTTCACCGGCTACAGATGTGCCGGCTTTTTGAACATCATAAGGATACAAACTAATAAGCTTGGTATAATCGTCTTTATGATTTTTCTTTAAATTTTTAACGGCATCTTGATACTTTCTATTGGCATTATAAAAATAATTGTATCGAGTAACTGTGTTTTGATACACCTTCCGAGGGATATTCCATTTTCGTTTCAGTAATTTTTCATTCGACCATTCTTCTTTTTTGGCTTCATGAATTTTAAGTGCCAATTTTTTCTGTTTCTCGGCTTTCTCCTTTGCAGTATCGTCTGTCTTTTTCGCCTTGTTGCCTCGAGCAGCACTTAAGCTGTCAGATTTCTGCTTTCTAATAGCCAATAAACTATCATTTACTCGTTTTCGATCAGTCTTCTGAGTTTCGATAGCAGTTTTAGTGCTGTCACTAATGTGCTTCCGTATTGCCTTTAAACTATCATTTTGAAATTGCCGAATGCTTAACATGCTATCTTTTACAGCTTGCATCTTCGTTTTTTGCTCATTGAGTTTAACAGCCCTTGCTTCATTCAGAATATCTTGCTTTGCTTTTTTAACAAGCGCTATACTATCCTTATAATGCTTGCTGTTCTTATATTTCTCCAGTAATTTTTTTTGTCTTGCTATTTGCGATTTCGCTAACAACAAACTATCCGACCGACTTTTACGCGCTAATCGTGTACTATCCTGAATTCTTATTCTATCAGCAGCCAGGCTATCGCTCGTTTTTTTCTTTTGAAGTAAAGTAAGTTTTACTTGTTCGCGGGCTAAGCTGTCTGCTGCACGTTTTGCCATTCTAGCATTCACAATGCTGTCTCGAAATTGCTGCATTTTGATTTTTGCAAGCTCACGAGCCAAACTATCTGCTTGGCGTTTTAGTTTTGCTGCATTCGCAATACTATCTCTTCGGGCTTTATCGGCCTGTATTTTTCCATCAATTGCAGCACTATCAATTCCATAAGTTGAATACGAACCTTGTGCCGTAGATTTATTTACGGCATAAAAAGTTTGTAGAAGAAATATTGAAAAGAATATATATAGTTTTATCTTCACTTTAGGGAAACTCAAAAAAATCGATTTTATTTTATTAATAAGTGATTACGTTCAAACGGAAGTAAAAGTAACAATTAAAGTGTAATGATGAAAATTTCCGGTGGAAACCTTTTCGGGCTGATAAAACGCTTTTTTAAGCGTGTAAATGCGCCATATCGACTCACCGTAGTGAATAAAGAGACGATGGAAGAGGCATTAATCATCCATCTGACTAAGAAAAGTTTATATATTTTTCTTTCTACAATATTAGTTATCCTTTTTATTTTGCTCACTAGCCTCATCCTATTTACCCCTTTGCGTTATTATATTCCGGGAGGAAATATAAATTCTGTTAGTCGAAAGCAGCTCATTCAACTTAAAAAGCTTTCAGATTCGCTCGAAAAAATTAATAGGGTTCGTGAAACCTATATATTAAATTTAATGGAAGTGGCGAATGGCAATGTCTCTCAATTACGTGATACCGTTAATTTAAGCGAAAAAGAAATTGTGGCGGCCTTACACAATAACCTAAATAAAATAGACCATGCCGAAAGATATAACTATATGAAGAGTTTGGGGAAGTCGACCGATAGTCTTATACACAATGGTGTAAAAGATACAATTCAAAAAAGGACGCGATTTAATAAAAAAAATTAATTTTACCCCGAACCATAAATAATTAAGTAATGTCAATTTTTTCTTCGAATAAAGATACTAAGGATACAGGGATGAGCGGAAACAGTGCTTCACCAGTTACAAGTACACCGGCAACTTCCCAGGCAAATCCGGGATATCAATCAACCCCTTCTTATAATTCATCACCACTAACCTCTATTTCAGAAGGAACTACCTTAGATGGGCAAATAAAAATTGAAGGGGATATAAAAATTGAAGGCGTTGTAAAAGGTACCGTAACATCAAAAGGTAAGGTGATTATCTCGGGCAGCGGAAAAGTAGATGGAGATATTATTTGTCACAGTGCAGAAATTGGCGGACATGTTGGAGGTAAACTTAAAGTAGCCGACATTTTGTTTTTAAAAGGAAATGCGGTAGTAGATGGAGATATCAATACCGGTAAATTAGTAATTGAAAATGGGGTAAAGTTTAACGGGAATTGTTCTATGGGCAATGCCACGGCAAATACGGCACCTTCTCGACCGGAACCTGCAGTTAGCAAGGCTCCCAATACCGTAGAGTTGAATGCGAAATAATGAATTAATGCAATATGCCGGTTTGGCAACACAAATGATAGCTGCACTGGGTGTGGCTATTTTTGTAGGATACCAAGCTGATAAAAAACTACCTTGGAAATTTCCGGTGTTGACCATTACTTTACCATTACTTGCATTAGCATTTATGTTTTACAAAATATTGAAGGATTCAAAACCAAATAATGAAAAATAAATTTTATCTGATTTTTTTTGCAGTAGTAATTATCATTCTGGCCGCACTTTATTTTTTATCGGGTGTTGATGGATTCTTTACCCGAAATATTGTATTAGGTGGCACTTTAATACTAGCATTGATTACATTGCTTTCGTATCGAATCTCAGCAAATAGTGCCGATGACCAAAATCCCAATAAATTTGTTCGTGGTGTAATGGGTGCTACATTTTTAAAATTTATGTTATGTATTGTTGCTGTTGGTATCTTGCTATTAGCCACTAAAAAGCAATTACATAAACCCGATTTGTATGTGATGATGTTGGTTTATATTATTTTTTCGGTGGTGGAAACGTTGTATTTGGCGAAATTTTCAAGAATGAAGTGATATTTCTATGTTTCCTCTATGGTTTAAAAAAATATTTACCCTTGCAACATCTTGCCAATTTTCTTAGCCGTTTGCGGATGATAATTTTGCTTTGATTGTTCGAAAATTTTAGCCGCCATTTTTTTGCCTGAAGGCGTTTTCATCATTTCAGCATATAAAGGTTCCAAAAATTTCTTTCGACCAACAGAAGCCAAAAATTTCTCCATCTCAGGAAAGGCCGCTTCATAGTTTGATGAAATCGCCAACTTATACCACTCATCAGCAATTTCACTATTTCCTATGCCGGTTAAATGAAAAGCATCATCTAAGGATTTCATTTTTTCGGTGCTCAAAGGATGTTGAATCTTTCGTAAAAATTGTAACCATTCATGGGTAGTCCAATTACTTACCACCATTTTTTGGGTTAGTCCATCTTTTTCAAATTGTTTACGTGTAATATCTACTTGGGTAAATCTTACCGGTAATTTATGAATACAATTATCGGGCAAACCGGGTTCGAAAACCCATTGATGAACTTTTAATTTTTCATTCAAAGTTTTATCTCCATCAAATAAATGTTCATCCATAAATGCTAAACATTTTTCGGTGGTCATGGGTTTGAATGCGTTAGTTTGAAAATATTTGGATAGATAGGCATCAAACTTTTTACGTCCAACACCTTCTTCCAACATACGAATAAATACAGCACCTTTTTCGTAAGGTATATTTGAAAAACCTTCTTCGGGGTGACGACCTTTTAATTCGATTCTGAGTCTGGTATCTTCATGTGTAATTCCTAAAGCATCAAAATCACTTTGCATATCTTGGTAACCGAGTTCCCACAGCATATCATTGTATTCAACACCCGAAATTTTTTCCATAATTCGTCTTTCGAAATAGGTAGTAAACCCTTCATTCAACCAAAGATCATTCCATGTGGCATTGGTTACTAAATTACCACTCCAACTATGCGCCATCTCGTGAGCAATTAAAGAAACCAAACTTTTATCGCCTGCAATAATGGTTGGTGTAGCAAAAGTCAGTCGTGGGTTTTCCATACCACCAATCGGAAAAGAAGGTGGTGCAATCAAAACATCATATTTTCCCCAACGATAGGGGCCGCCTAATTCTTCAGCTGCCTTCATCATATTTGGAATATCACTGAGTTCGGTAGCCGCTTTTTCTAACATCGAAGGTTCGGTATACACACCACAACGTTCATCAATGGCTTTATATAAGATGTCGCCGGCAGCTAAGGCAATTAGATAAGTTGGCACCGGAATTTCCATTTCGAACGAATACCTTCCTTCTGCATTTTTCTCAGTTGGATTTCGCGCACTCATTACCGCCATCATACCTGAGGGTACTTTTACTTTTGCATTATAGGTTATTCGATTAGCCGGTATATCCTGACAAGGCATTAAGGATCTTGCATGAATGCTTTCGCATTGTGTAAAAAGATAAGGCATTTTTTTGCCGGCTGTTTGTTCAGGACTTAACCATTGCAATGCGATTGCATTTTCGCCGGTTTCATATTCAATACTCACTATAGTATCTGTTAACTCAATTGGAATGGATAGTCCACTCCCGAAATTCGTTTTCAATTCGGTTTCATGATACTTTACCTCTTTACCTTGTACCGTAATTTTTTTAATTTGTAAGGCATACGAGTCGAAACAAATTTGTTTCACTTGCTTTGTATTTTCGAACGACCATGTTGCAATTCCTTTTACTTTTTTATTCGTGAAATCTATTTCAGCATCCCATTGTAAATGTTTGGTATGCACCGATTCGTAATTCGAAAAGGTTTGCATATCAGCGTTAAAAATAGCCGGTTCAATTTTTGTTTGAGAATTGCAGGCAGCTAATAATAGTGATAAGAGGGGCAAGAAATTTTTAAATGACATGAAGCTTGTTTTTTGAGCAGCTCAAATGTAATACCAAAATCAATTATTAATTACACTAAATATTGGTGGTATTATGCCGATGCAATAGCTGTTTAGTCAAATATTATTGGATTAATACAGCTATGCTTTCGGTATAAACGGATGCTTTGAAAAAAGAAGGATGCTTTTGGCTAAAGGGCTACTACAATAAACGATAAGAAAGAGATTTTTAAAGATTCAATTAAGGCGCATTAAAAAATATCACGGTTGGAAAGTGATCGCTATAACCATCATTCCAAGTACTTCCAATATAAGATCTATGTGGGTAACCTTGATATTGACCATCTTTTTGAATTAAAAACCGGCGATTAAAAACTTGCGCTTCTTGAAATTGAAGCTTACTTGTTTTATCAGATGCCAAGCCATAAGAAATAATTATTTGATCAAATAACCCCCAAGCATCTTGATAGGCAAGCGTGCCAATGCCTTTTTTATAAAATGCGGTAAACGGGTTGTATAATTGTCCAGACTTGGTATCTTCTAGTTTAGATTTGGCGCCCAATACTTTTACCACGCTTTCATCAATTGGATCATCATTTAAATCGCCCATGACAATGACTTTACTCAATGGGTCGAGTTTCATCAACGAATCAATAACTTGTTTACTCACTGAAGCAGCTAATTTTCGTTTGGGTCTGCTAGCTGCTTCACCACCACGACGAGAAGGCCAGTGGTTTACAAAAATATGAACTACTTCACCATGAAATTTACCGGTAACATACAATACATCACGGGTAGGGCGGTCGCCTTCGGGAAATGGCACGGTAAGTGATTTTGCTTGTAGTACTTTGAAAAATTTAGGATTATATAATAAGCCACAATCGATACTACGTTCATCGGGACCATCAAAAATTACTGATTTATAATGTTTATTTTTGAGTTTAGGGCTATTACAAAGTGCTACTAATACATCTTGATTTTCAACCTCGGCGACACCTAATAATTCAATACCTTCTTTTGATTTATCGGTACCCATTTTTGAAATTACTTCTGATAGGTTTTCGATTTTTTTCCAAAAAACCGCAGGCGT
The DNA here is from genome assembly GCA_016706595.1 of Bacteroidota bacterium. Lineage (GTDB taxonomy): Bacteria > Bacteroidota > Bacteroidia > Chitinophagales > Chitinophagaceae > OLB11. The sequence continues at coordinate 587,485 of JADJJH010000001.1, forward strand.
ATAAGCATTGGGCCCATTAGGCGTAAATTCATCATCCAATTTATTTGGATCATTAATGGTATCGTAAAAATTCTCAAGGTTATAGAAACCAATAGCGATTACATTCTTATTTTCTTGTGCAGCAATTTGTATAACTATAAATAGTAGAGACAAGAGTGCAATTATTTTTTTCATAGCATTTTTTTTTGCGCCGTAAAAGTAGGGGATTTCAAGTTTACAAATTATCAAGTTTTGAAATTGTATTTTATGATTTTGGATGAATTAAACCCTATATTTCAATAATTAATTATACTTAATAGAGTACTTAATTTATTTTATTCTCTTTCTTAAGAATATTTTGAATTTGTGATTGCAATTCGGGTAAAACTTGTACTACAACTCCCCAAACTGCCCACAAATCAACACCGATATAGTCGTGAATGAGTTTATCTCTCATTCCTGCTAATTTTTTCCATTCTGTTGCTGGATATTTATCACGGAATTCGCTTGTCAATTGTTTTGTAGCTTCGCCAATAATCTCAAAATTTCTTATTACTGCATCTTGAATTAGTGAGTTGCTAAGAAAATCAACTTCATTTAACCCAATAGTGTATTCATTTATTTTTAAGATGCAATTTTGGATGTGCTCAATATATATGATTGAATCTTTTTTCATTATACAATTCGAATCAAATCTTTTTGTATGAATTTGTCTAGTTTTGAATTCACTGACCTCACTGTAACAAGGTCAACTTTAATACCTAATGTTTCTGTTAATTCTTGTTCAATTCCAATCAAATCAAGCAAATTAATATTTTGCTTGAAATCGATTAATATGTCAAGATCACTAGTTGAATTTTGTTCATTTCTTGCATATGAACCAAATATCCCAACCAATGAAGGCTCAAACCGATTTAAGGTTTGTTTAATAACATTTACTTGAATTGAATTTAACATCAGACAAATATATGTGTTTTTCAAATTAATACTTTGGCATTCACATTTTGTATTGATCCATTTTGACATGAATATTTTCCTATAATTATAAACTAGCTGTGGCAAGGATAGAGGCGGTACCCCGGATACCTTGCCAACTTAAATTTATTAAATTGAAAAGATTGTGTTTGGCAAGGCAACGGAGTATGAGCCGAAAGCCTGGCTGCCACCAAAAGTAAGCATGTGTTTATAAGGAAATACGAGTTAAAACACGAGTTTTCCACATTCCAAAAGAGGTAAAGTTTTATTCATGCTGCGCGTGATAAAAACTACTACATTTGTGCACTTGAAGAAAAAGTAGTGAATACGCATGAATTGTACAAATAACCAAACAACCTGCAGTAGCCGCTATCTATTAAATAACCGGTATAACTAAGATGATCAAATGAAGTACAGTTTAACTTTATTATTTGTGCTATTCACTCAATTCGCCTTCGCCCAAGCTTCACTTGTTGATGGAAAGGTGATACATGACGACACTAAATTACCTTTTAGTGAAGTAAGTGTTTTATTGAAAGAATTGAAAATGATTACGGTTACCAATGGCGCCGGTGAATTTCAGTTTAGCAATGTGGCTTATGGGAATTATGAAATAGAAATCACCAATGACGATGGCGTGAAAGAATCTGTAAAATTTACAGTGAATTCTGCCCATACCGAACTTGGGGTATTAACGTTAAAAAGCGCAAAGAATAGTATAAACGGACAAGACGGTGATCAATCGACAACCAATATTGAAGATGCGAGTTCGGAAGATGAATCAAATACCAGTGCATCGGGTCAAAATATTTCAAGTGTATTAAATGCTTCGCGAGATGCCTTTTTATCGGCAGCTACGTTTGGGTGGGGACAATATTTCTTTAAAATTCGTGGTTACGGAAACGACCATAATACCTTATACTTGAATGGAGTGCCTTTAAATGATTTAGAAGAAGGGGGGGTATTTTATAATTCATGGAGCGGATTGAATGATGTGTTTAGAGGACGAAATGTAACTTTAGGTTTACAGCCCGGCGATTGTGGTTTTGGTGGTATGGGATTGAATACTTCCTTGGATGCAACTGCTTCGAATATTAGAAAGGGAACTAGAATATCGTATTCATCAACCAACCGTTCGTATCGTAACCGTATTATGCTTACTTATGCATCGGGCTTACAAAAAAATGGATGGGCGTATGCATTTTCATTTTCGCGAAGATGGGCGCAAGAAGGCCAAATAGCAGGAACGTTTTATGATGCCTATGGTTATTATGGTGCCATCGAAAAACGATTTAAAAATCAAGGTATTAGTTTTATGGTGGTTGGTGCGCCAATAAAACGTGGTAAAAACGGACCGGCTACTGCAGAAGCCTTTGATTTAGCCGGCACGAATTATTACAATCCATATTGGGGTTATCAAGATGGCAAGGTGAGAAATTCGAGGGTTTTAAAAACGCATAGTCCACTTTTTATTTTAAGTCATGATATTATTTTAAACGACCATACCTCATTACAATCTGCGATATCCTATCAAACCGGAGAGACCGCACAAACTGGTATCGATTGGCAAAATGCAGCAGACCCTCGACCGGATTATTATCGATACTTTCCTAGCTATCGCGATTCGGTAGATGACCAACAAGAGGTGTATAATTATATCAAAGCGAATCCCAATACATTACAAATTCAGTGGGATAGCTTATACGAGGCAAATAGAAATAATATCAATTCAGGATTTGGCAAAGCCGCTTATATTTTAAATTCAAATGTTGAAACCTCAAGACGATTTAATGGATCGGTGAATTTGAAATCTGAAATTAATCAACATGCAACATTTCATACCGCCATCAATTTCCAAACACAAAAAAATCATAACTTTTTAAGAGTTGAAGATATGTTGGGTGGTGGATATTGGGAAAATATAAATCAATTTGCAGCGCGAACATTTGGCGGAATTATTAAAGATGCCGATAAAATGAATGTATTGGATAAAGATATTAAACGATACGAAGGAGATAGTTATGGATTTGATTATTCCATTCATTTTACCAAAGCATCGTGGTTGGCTCAAACTATGTTTGTATATAATAAATTTGATTTTTTTGCAGGTGCAGAATTAGGTTATACAAATTTCTTTAGAGTAGGTAATTATCAAAGTGGATTGTATACCACCAATTCGTATGGCAAATCATCAACCAATACTTTTTTCAATCCTAAGGTAAAAGGTGGTATTACGTATAAACTCAATGGAAGAAATTATTTCTATGCGAATGGATCTATTGGATCAAGGGCGCCTTTTGTTGATAATGTAATTATTTCGCCACGAACTCGTAATGAACAAATTGCCAATCCAAGTAATGAAAAATTTTCTAGTGCAGAAATTGGCTATTTATTACGATCTCCAAAAGTAAAAGCTCGATTTACATTTTTTGCATCGGATGTTAAAAATGCATCGGATATCAAACGATTTTATAGGGATGATGATTACTCGTTTGTGAGTATGGCATTACAAGGTATTAATAAACGATATACAGGAATTGAAATCGGTGCAGAGCTTAAATTAAGTCCGAGTCTCACTTTTTCTGCGGCCACATCATTAACACAAGCTTTTTATACAAGCCGTCCTTACATAAACATTTTTAGTGATAATGAAATAGGCACAATTAATTCAACGGCAAGTGGTGGTTTAGACACCGTGTTTATGAAAAATTATTATATCCCATCCGGACCACAATCTGCCGCACAAGCATCCTTGAATTATCGATCTAAGAGTTTTTGGTATGCCACCATTTCGTTTAATTATATGGCAAGAAATTGGATGGACTTTGCACCTACTGCTCGCACACGTGATGGTGTAGATAATTTACCTTATCAATCGGAAGCCTGGAATAATGCAATTAGTCAGAAAAAGTTGCCTAATGTATTTACAGTTGATTTAAATTGCGGTAAATCATTTAAGTTAGATAAGTATTATAAGAAAGCAGGTAATCAAACCTTTTTATTATTCAATATGGGTATTACCAATTTGTTGAATAATCAAAATATTAATTTATATGGATTCGAAAATTTAAGGGTAAATACTGAAAATCCTGAATGGTTTGCACCTAGATATGCTTATGCTTTAGGTATTCAATATTTTTTAAACCTCAGTTTACGATTTTAATTCAAATAAAACATAATGACAAACAACATACATATGAAACGATTTTTTTTAGCCGGCTTAGCGATAGTGGGTATTTTTTCACTGACGATGATTTCATGTGTCAAACAAAAATTTGACAGTCCGCCTGATACTTCAGCTTATGATCCGGGCATTCCGGTAAATGCCACTTTGAAAAAAGTGAAAGCATTATATAATGGATCAACACCAACCTTAATTGATTCGAATTATACCATTGCAGCGTATGTAGTGGCTGATGATAGATCAGGTTCGTTTTATAAACAACTAGTGGTGCAAGATTCTTCGGCAGGTATTGTATTATTATTAGGTAGAAATGGTTTGTATACCGATTACCCAATTGGTCGTAAAATTTATATTCATTGTAAGGGATTGTATTTAGGTGCTTACGGTAAGTTTATGCAATTAGGATATTCACCTGATATTACGAATGCTTTAAGTGAGATTCCTTCGGCGTTAATTGCAAAGCATGTGATTAAGGCAAATACCGGAAATGCCATTCCGCCGATTTCGGTAAATATTGCCGATTTGTATTCTTTTAATCCCGATTTATTAGGCAAATTAATTAAGATAGATAGTGCCGAATTTATTGCGGCAGATGTAAATCAACCCTATGCCCAAGATCCTAATGTAGCATCAGGAACCGATCGTACCATTCAAGATTGTGTTGGTGATGATATTGTAGTGCGTATGAGTGGATATGCCACCTATAGAAACGAGTTGATACCTGCAGGTAAAGGGCCGATTTTAGCTATTTACTCACGTTATAATAATACACCTCAATTATTAATTCGTGATACCTCAGACTTGAAAATGTATGCAACACGTTGTGGTGGGGTAGTCATTACACCGCCTGCTCGAATTACCATCGATAGTTTACGCAAACTCCATAATTCAACGATGTCGATAAATGCAAGTGCTTATAAAATTCGTGGAGTCGTTATTTCTAGTCGTGCCGATTCAAGTATTTCAAAAGGAAATTTATATATTCAAGATGAAAGCAATGCAGGGGTTATTGTGTATTTCGGTCAAAGTGAAGTAGGTCGTATGCTTGGCGATTCGGTTGAAATAGAATTAGATTCATTAGTAACTTATGCAGGTGTTATTGAAGGAAAGGCAAAACTTTCTAAAATGAAATTATTAGGATCTGGTAAATCAGTGGTGCCAAAAGAAATTACCTTGGCTGATTTGAATACAGATTTAAGTAAAACTTTACCTAAAGATCGCAAATATGAATCGGCATTAGTAAAGGTATTAAATTGCACAATCACCGGATCACCGGCTACCTATTCAGGGCCTAATGTTGCCGATCGAAGTAAAACAGTAAATGATGGAACAGGAAGTATTACCTTATATTCGCAATCTACAGAGCCGTGGAAATCGACTTTGTATCCAACTGGAATTGTGACGATTACAGCGGTTGCTTCAAAATTCAATACCACTAATCAACTTCAAATTCGAAGAACTTCAGACGTACAATAAAATAATTAAAACCCCTTAATATAAACAAATGAGAAAAATTTTATTATCAATTTTAATGCTAAGCGCAGGTATGTATGCACAAGCGCAAATCAGCATTACTAGTATTGCGAGTCCATACACGCAAGATTTTAATACCTTATCAAATGATACCACATTTGCCAATACGTTTGCCATTGGTTTAACCGGATGGGAAATATTTGAAAAAGGAACGAGTGCAGTGGTTGATCAGAAGTATAAAGTGAATAATGGTTCACGAACAGCGGGTGATACCTATAGTTATGGTGACTCATCGGATGCTGAAAGAGCAATAGGTACATTAGGGTCAGGAACCAACAAACCATCATTTGGCGTTGCGTTTCAAAATAATACCGGAAGTAGTATTACCGATGTAAACGTAAGTTATAAAGGTGAGCATTGGCGTTCGGGTGATACTTGTACAACTTGTTTAGATTCATTGGTCTTTGAATATTCAACGAGTGCAACTAGTATTGGAGATTCAACCGCTACATGGAATGCGGTTTCATCATTGATGTTAAATACTGTGAATTTAACTGTAACATCAGCAGGTTTGTTGCCAGGTAATGCTACAATTAATTCAATTTTAAAATCGGGAACTATCTCTGTATTAATTCCTAACAGCGGTAAAATATTCTTTCGTTGGAGAGATATTAATAAATCATTAAGTGATGATGGATTAGCCATTGATGATTTATCGGTAAGTTTTTCTGCTTCAGGAAATCCAAAACCATCTATTGTGAGTTTATCTCCTGCCGACGATGCTACCTTGGTAAGTCCAACAGTAAATAGTTTAACGCTTTCATTTGATCAAACTGTTGTAGTTGGAACTGGAAATATTACAGTAAGTAATTTAACCGATGTAACGCAACAAACCATTGCTTGTGGAACTACTACAATTGCTGGTGCAGTGGTAAGTATTCCGGGTGTTACTTTAGTAGCAGGTAAGCAATATGCGATTCAATTTGACAGTACATGTTACCAAAGTGCAAGCAGTGCGAATTCATACGGTATTTATGATAATACTTCATGGAATTTTTCAACTATGCCTAATTCAATCTTTAATTATACACAAAATAATTTAGCGCTCACTTGGTTCGCTAATAGTTATGCTGTGTTTCAATTAGAAAGTTCAAATAAAGTGAATGTGGTATTAAGTGATTTGAATGGTAAAGTGATTCGCAGTGAAGTTGTATCTGCTAAAGCCGGTGAAAATCGTATCAAAATTTCAATGGATGATCTTGCATCGGGTATGTATGTATTGCAGGTAAGCACGACCAATGCTCGTGGCATGATGAAGATTGTAAAATAATTAAAAGGAAGTTTCGTTTTAAAAGCCGTCTGTTTCAGGCGGTTTTTTTATCCCAAGTTATGCAATAGGCTTTAACGAAGGCAAAGCATAGGGCGTTAGTTGGGGTTACCCCGCCTGTCCCGTAATTCGGGGATTTAGGAATTGTATGAATTCTGTTTCAACGGAATTGAATTACAATTCCTTAATCGTTTCGCATTTCTAATGCGAAATTTGGGTTTATATTTAGATTTTATTCATCGTGCTACGACAATTTATAACTTGGAAGTCTGTATTAGTGCTCATTGCGGTTGTTATTGCAGCGGTTTCATTATACTATGCCAATAATCTTACCAAGAAATTGGCGATTGAAGAGCGTAACAAAGTTATTTTTATTAGTGAGGCTTTAGAAAGCATTGGCAGAACTACCGAAAGTGATATCATACTTGCGACTTCTATCATAGAAAAAAACACAACAATTCCTTTAATTCAAACCGATGAAAAGGATAGTATTCTCAATCATAATAACATAGATTCTACTGAAAATTCACCCGAAAAACTAGCAATAATTTTAGCGGAATTAAAAGCGTTGCATCCACCGATTAAAATATCTATATCAAATAATGAAAAGCAAAATATTTATTATGGCGAGTCGCAATTGTTGAAAGAATTGCGCTATTTCCCATATGTATTGCTTTGTATTCTCTTTTTGTTTGTAATTATAGTTGTATCGTACATTAACTCAACCGGTAGATATATTCAAGATCGTGTTTGGGTTGGAATGAGTAAAGAAACTGCACATCAGCTTGGCACACCACTCACCTCATTATTTGCATGGATAGAATATTTAAAAGAAACGCAAGTTGAAACTCGAGCGCTTGAAGAGATGGAAAAGGATATTAATCGGCTTCAATTGATTGCCGATCGCTTTTCGAAAATAGGTAGTATACCTAGTTTGCATCCTGAAAATTTAATTACGCATTTACATGATATTGCCGGGTATATGCAAAAAAGAGCATCCCGAAATATTATAATAAAGGTCCACAGCGAGCAACCAGAGGTTATGGTTTTCATGTGTGGACCGTTATTTGATTGGGTGATAGAAAATCTCTTACGCAATTCATTAGATGCAATGGATGGTAGAGGTATGATTGGCATTCAGGTTTATCAAACCTATAATCAAGTTATTATTGATGTTGCGGATACAGGAAAAGGGATAGCTTCCAATAATTTAAAAAAGGTTTTCAAACCAGGATTTTCAACCAAATTAAGAGGGTGGGGCCTAGGACTTTCTTTATCAAAAAGAATCATTGATGAGTATCATCATGGCGATTTATTTGTAAAAAAATCGGAGCCTGGGAAAGGAACTACTTTCAGAATTATTTTGAAAAAGCAAGTTTGAGCTACATAAGTAGTAGGAGTTTTTAGAGATGCCTACAAATAATCTTTTGACAAGAAGTTATAATGTTTAAATTTGCAACCATTCAATTAGCGGAGGTGGCGAAATGGCAGACGCACTACCTTGAGGTGGTAGCGCTCGAAAGGGCGTGGGAGTTCGAATCTCCTCTTCCGCACAAAAATCAGAGTGAGAGCGAAAGCAATGTGTACTTACTCTGATTTTTTATTGCTTAGAAATCGTTTGAGATTTTTAAACACATACTTCAAATAGCTGTTATTATTGACGGATATAAGAAAAGATTTGTAATGCAATCATTTACGTTAATACCACAAGCGTCCGCTTGTGTTTCCTCACTTTCAGCGTCAGCTGATTTGATTTTTTTAATATGAGACTTATCTTTCAAATACAAATTAGCCTTTAAAAACCACTTCTAATGTTGTAGTTTTGGCAATTGAATTATCGCTATCAGTAATTCAATCTATATTTTAAAATTGTACAATACACATGAAAAAAATTATCTTCCTTACCATACTCTTTCTTTTATTATTCGCTTCTGGTTATATCTATTGGTTTTATTACAATTCATTTAGCGATGGTTCACGCGAAGGCTTATTAATAAAATGCTCGCGTAAAGGCAATATTTTTAAAACCTTCGAAGGTGAAATGGTTCAAGCTGGTTTACGTTCGGTACAAGGTGGTGTAATCAATACCAATAATTTTTACTTTTCGGTGATTGATGGGAAATTGGCTGATAGCTTAGATAAGGTTTCAAACAAAACAGTAAAAATTCATTATACCCAATATCGAAAATCTTTGCCTTGGAGAGGAGAGAACTATAATGGAAAAAACCAAGAGAATGGGCAATATATTGTTGATCAAATTATTAAAGTATCTGAACCTATGAATACAGGGTTTTAATAATGGTCATTTCTATTATCCTCTGATACTTCGTTACTCGGATTACGCAAAACCTTTATTTACAAAAGTAAACGCTTCCGATAGCTATCGGAATTGCGTAATCCGAAAGTGTTGGATGTATTGCGGCAACGATTGGAGCGAAAAGCCCGGATACCGACGCTTCGGTCGGGAGAGGACTTGCAGCGAAAAGCGTGTGTGCCGCCCAAATAATTATCAAAATAAAATTGGCATGGTGTTACTTCTTCACAAAAAGCCCAAATACCGCCGGTTTTTTATGAAATGATAATTCTGTTGTTTTCCATCTTTTTATGGGTACACTTATAATTTTCTCATCGGCTGAAGTCAAATCTATTCCAATACAAAGCATGGTTTCGGGATGACAGCATTTGATAATTTCGGTTAGTAGCTGATGATTTCGATAAGGCGTTTCTATAAAAAACATGGCGCAACTAGTTTGCATACTTTCTTTTTCTAGCGCTTGAATTTTTTGGGTTAAAAAGGGTTGCTTATTGGGTAAGTATCCATGAAATGTAAAATGTTGTCCGTTAAAACCCGAACCCATTAATGTAAGCAAGATGGAATTCGGTCCTACATGCGGTTTTACGCTAGCGCCCATTTCATGAGCCAATGCAACTAATTCACTACCGGGATCAGCAACGCCCGGACAACCACTTTCACTCATCATACCAATTTCATTTCCATCTAATAAAATCTTTTTGGCAAATTGCAAGCTCTCATTTTCGTGTTCATTCAATACATAAAAAGTAAGATCATCGATGATAATTTCTCGATTCATCTTTTTCAAAAACCGTCGGGCACTTTTTAAATCTTCGACATACCAAATTTTAATCTCAGTTACCAAGGCTTTCATGTAATTGGGAATTACATATATGCCATCTTCACATAATACATTGGGGATGAGATGAACAGTTCCGGTGGGCATGATTTTGTATAATTTCTCAATGTTACAGAAACTCAACACTATCTAATAAATTTTACCTATTTTATTTTAAGGTATTTTAAACATCTCGGTTTTAAAAAGTTTGTACATTTGGTCGTTAACTACAATACATGGAGATACAAGCCGGTCCACTTCTCAGTCAAATAGAATTTCCTTCCGATTTGAAAAAATTAAAAAAGGATCAACTACAGCAGGTTTGTAACGAACTTCGTCAATTTATTATCGATTCGGTAAGTGTAAATGGTGGTCATTTTGGAGCCAGTTTAGGTGTAGTTGAACTTACCGTAGCTTTACATTATGTTTTTGATACGCCTAGTGATAATTTGGTTTGGGATGTTGGTCACCAGGCTTACGGACATAAAATATTAACCGGCCGAAGAAAGGTTTTTCATACCAATCGTAAATATGGTGGCATTAGCGGATTTCCGAAACGAAGTGAAAGTGAATATGATGCTTTTGGCGTTGGTCATTCATCTACTTCAATTTCGGCTGCCTTAGGTATGGCGATTGCTTCACAAATTTTAGGTGATTTTAAAAAACAGCATGTTGCCATTATTGGTGATGGTGCCATGACAGCCGGTTTACCTTTTGAAGCTCTACAACATGTGGGTTCTAGTAGAACGGATATGTTGATTATTTTAAATGATAATAACATGAGTATTGATCCGAATGTAGGATCGCTTAAAGAGTATTTAACTGATATCACCACTTCTCACACTTATAATAAAGTGCGAGATGATGTTTGGAATATGATTGGTAAACTACCCGGTGGAAGATTTCACCAAAAAATGGCATCAAAAATAGAAGCCGGAGTGAAAGGGGTAGTATCTAAAACTAGTAATTTATTTGAAGGTTTAGGATTGCGATATTTTGGTCAGGTTGATGGACATAATATTTTAAAGCTGGTTGAGACACTTAAAGATTTAAAGGATATAAAAGGCCCTAAACTACTGCATATCAATACAATAAAAGGTAAGGGGTATGAATTAGCTGAGAAAGATCAAACGCTTTGGCATGCTCCGGGTTTATTTGATAAAGTAAGTGGAAAGATTAATAAAGTCACTTATGATAGTCCGCAGCCACCGAAATACCAAGATGTTTTTGGCAAATCGATAATTGAACTAGCCAAAGCAAATCCTAAAATTATAGGTATTACACCGGCCATGCCTTCGGGCTGTTCGATGAAGTATATGATGGAGGAAATGCCTGATCGAGCTTTTGATGTGGGCATCTGTGAGCAACATGCAGTTACATTGAGCGCAGGTATGGCTGTTGAAGGTATGAGGGTTTTTTGTAATATTTACTCTTCTTTCATGCAAAGAGCCTACGATCAAGTGATACATGATGTCGCCATTCAAAAATTGCCGGTCATTTTTTGTTTAGATAGGGCAGGTTTGGTAGGAGATGATGGTCCTACCCATCATGGCGTGTATGACATTGCCTATATGCGATGTATTCCGGATATGATCATTGCGGCCCCCATGAACGAAAAAGAATTGAGAGATATGATGTATACCGCTCAACTCGATGAAAATAAATTACCCTTTGTCATTCGATATCCACGTGGTGAAGGCGTAATGCCGGACTGGCAAAGACCTTTTGAAAAAATGGAAATTGGTAAAGGAGTTAAAATTCAAGAAGGAAGTGAAATAGCGATTTTGTCATTGGGTCACCCAGGCAATTTTGTTGTGAAGGCTTGTCGCGAATTAGAAACTTTAGGTATACGACCTGCTCACTATAATATGCGATTTGTAAAACCATTAGATGCTGAAATTATGCATGAAGTGGGTAAAAATTTTAAGCAGGTAATTACCATTGAAGACGGAACCATAGTTGGTGGTTTTGGAAGTGCCTGTTTAGAATTTTTTGCTGAGCACGGGTATCAAGTGCAAGTAACGATGTTAGGTATTCCTGATCGATTGGTTGAACACGGCAAACCTAGTGAATTGCATCATGAATGCGGATATGATACACCAGGTGTGATTTCAACGGTACAATCGGTGCTTGCTTCGATGAGTGCTCAAAATCAACAAACTCAGCAAGTTTTTTAATGTTAATGTTGAAGATATTCTTTGATTTCTATTGCCGATTTTTCAAATACTACATCAAGTTGTTCTACTAATAAAGGCAGTTCGTCAAGATTCTTTTTTTCAGTACTTAAATTTTCAATGGTTTCGGCAAAATCATAAGCTTGTATTGCGCCACATGATTTTAATTGCGGTTTCATGCTATGGGATATAATTCGTAGTTGCTCATAATCATTTTCTAGCAAGGCCGCTTTTAAAAGTTCAATACGTTGTGGTGTTTTTGTAAGAAACAATTCAATAAATCGTTGCATTCTAACTTGATCACCTTCTGCATAATCAAGTAACATTGTAAAGTCTATAAATTCACCATCCGTAATAGTTTTAAGATTTTTCATTGATGATTGCTTAGAAGATTGATGTACGGGTAATCCAAAAAGTGCATTATACACACTACCCATTAATTCAAACGATTTAAATGGTTTTGGAATAAAGCCATTCATGCCGGCAGACTTACTCTTTTCGATTTCACTTTTAACCACTGAAGCAGTGAGGGCAATAACTGGTATCCTATTTTTTGAAGCAGGCAGCTCGTTTCGAATCATATGCATGGCTTCATAACCATCCATGATGGGCATCACTAAATCCATTAATACCACATCATAATGTTGCTTTTGTATCATCGATAACGCCATTTGTCCGTCAAATGCCTCATCTACTTCAATGTTTTGTAAATGTAGTTGTAGCGTTTCACGAGCAATGATTCGGTTATACTCATTATCATCTGCTATCAATATTTTTATTCCTTTTAATTTTAGCAACATTTCGTTTGATAAATGTTGATCAATTACGGCAATTTGTTTGTTTTCGCTAATTTGATAAGGTAGTGTGAATGAAAAAACACTTCCTTTATTTTCATCACTTTGTACCTCAATACTACCACCTTGTAATTGAACAAGTTGTTTAGAGATACTTAATCCAAGTCCGGTACCGCCATACTTACGACTTGTTTCAGTGCTTGCTTGAACATAATCTTGAAAAAGTTTTTTCTGCTGTAATGCGTTCATGCCAATACCTGTATCTGCAATAGAAAAAAGCAAAGTAACCTGTTTCAATGCTACGTTTTTGACCTCATTAGTTTTAGCGTGAAAAATTTTAGCACTCAACTTCACACTTCCTTTTTCGGTAAATTTTATTGCATTACCTAGTAAGTTTAAAATTATTTGGGTAAGTCGGGTAGGGTCACCAATTAATACAGCCGGAATATTTGAATCGATTTCTACATGCAATGCCAAGCCTTTTTCTTCGGCTTTAAATTGCATAATTTCTTTTATGGTATGAACTACATTGTAGACTGAAAACTCAATATGTTCAATTTCAATTTTACCTGCTTCAATTTTTGATAGATCAAGAATATCATTGATAATGACCAATAATGATTCTGAAGCATTTTGAATACTTTCAAGATATTTTAATTGATCGTTACGCGGACCTTTCTCAAGCAAAAGATGAGTCATGCCGGTGACTGCATTAATAGGTGTTCGTATTTCATGACTCATATTGGCCAGAAATTGCTGCATAAATTTTTCACTTCTTTCGGCTCGTTGTTTAGTGATGCTTAATTCTTCGTGCGTGATGGCATTTTGCATCGCAACCGTAATATATCCTAGCAGTAAACGAATTATTTTTTGATGATATTCATTGAATGTATTTTGTTGGAAGCTGACTATACAAAGCGTACCCGAAACCACTTTATCATGAACAATGGGAAATACTAATGCAGATTTGGCGATTCTGCCATCAGGTAAAACCAATGGTTCAAAAACGTATCGAGCAAAATCATGTTCAGCGTCTGCCAAAAAAATTTCTCTATTATTCGCAAAACACCATCGTGCTAAGTTGTTATAATCTTTGATTTTTTCTTCCTCATTGAGTTGAAGAGAGGTGAAATTTTTCCAGGTATTTGAACTTGTATTTAAAACCCGAAGTTCAACAACGGCTGCGTCCATCATTGAATTGAGCGTAGTGTATAATAATCTAAACGTTTCTTGTAAATTCAGTGATGAAGTAATGTTTTGTCCAAGTTCATTGACGATATACAAATCATCTAGTGTTTTTTGAAGTTGTTGTTGAGAAGATTTTGTAGAAATGCTGTCTGTTTGTTCATCACTATTAGAAGTATTTTCAGGCATCATTAACTGTATCTCAGTTTTGGCCGAGCCAATATTTTCATCTTGGATTGCACTTTGTTTTGGCTTTAAAATAGTTTTATAATAAATGTAGAAGCTAATTGCCCCTGCTATAAAAAATGAAAGAAATTGAACAAAATTCATTGGGATAAAAGTAATTACAAAAACTTATACCAAAATACTTTATTAACTATTACAAATACTTATCATTTGCTTGAAGTCAACTCCATGGCTTGATATGTGAACTAATAGCGTAATCATGTAATAACATGCTATGGATTAACAGGTTACTTAACTCATTTTTTTACATGATAACATGCTAAGTATGAGTATAATTAAACAGAGAAACTAACATGAGACAAAGATATTTTTCATTGGAATGATAATTTGTTAGTTTATTATTCTTAGACATCAAGGTATAATTCACACAGCAGAAAAATTGAATTCAAAACGGGAAATTCATATCTGTTTTTTATTGTTTTATTTTAATGCTTAATAAATTGACAGTCTTTTTATTACAGCTTAGTAATATGCAACACAAAATCAACAAGTTATAAATTGTTGATTTCATGTGTACGACTCTATTTATGAGATGAGCTTTCTTCATAAAATTTATGTAAAGTAAAGTTAGCCGCTTATTAGAAATTATTTAGTCAAAATATTTATTACGTTATTTTGAATGTATAATTGACATAAATCGTATTAGATAATCAGCGTTACTTGTTGATGTGATGTTTATTGAACCTCCTCTTGGGTCAATTCTAGGATCCTTATAAATTCTAACCTTTTCGTTCTTACCAGTTTCTGATGATAGTTGAGACTTCTTGCAACCTATGTTCATGGATAAAAAGAATGCCATTACACTATAAATGCAACAAATGGCTAGACCCTTTTTTGTAAAAACTATTGAATATTCTTTGAATGTTTCCATGATTAAATAGCAAATTTAATTGAGTTAATAGCTAATGAACTACCTCAGAATACTTATTTTTTCTAAGCTTTGAAAATGTGCGCCTTCAATTTTTACAAAATAAATTCCGCTTTCGATATTCGATTCTATTTGCCATTCCATTTTATGTGTTCCGGCAGATAATTCTCTAGAATAAATATTTTTTATTTCAACACCTAGCATATTAAAAATTTTAATAGAAACCTTTTCTGTCTTTTCTACATTGAATACAATATTGGCTGCAGTTGAAACCGGATTGGGATACACATTTACATTCGCTTTATTATACATATTTTCTTCAACACCTAGTGGTGCACCGTTTAACTTCAATAACCAAATATCTTGATTAGTTAATGGACCATGATGCCCACTCACATCATGATCATTGGATGTGGTTTCACATATTACATAGATGCTACCATCAGGATGTTGGACAATGCCTGAAGGTTCATCGCGCCCAGATCCACCATATGATTTTTGCCATTGTAATATACCGGCAGTATCAATTTTAATAACCCATACATCTCCAAACCCACCATAATTATTAGTAACCATACTATCAGTACTCAATGTCCAACCGGTTAATATATATCCTTCTGCACCGGGCGTACTTAAGTTACCTGCCGGTTTAATACTTCTGAAAGTTTCCACTGAAGTTCCTCCATAACACCATTGCCATTGTTCGTTGCCGGTACTATTTAATTTTATCACCCAAAAATCACCACCTCCAATAGGATGAAGAACGTCGCCTTGTAAGGGCCCTGGATCAACAAAAGAGTAAATACCCCAAATATATCCTCCATCATAAGTCTGATGTACTTCATAGGCAAATTCAGGAGTATTGCTCAGAGCACCTTTCGTTTTTTCCCATTGAATATTTCCTAGCGAATCAGTTTTTACCATCCATGCATTAAAAACCGTAGTATCGGTATTTGCACTAATATCAAAATCATCAGAATTTGTAGTACCTGAGATGATATAGCCATGATCAGCAGTTTGGTTTATACCGTTTCCTATATCATTTCTTGAACCACCCAAGCATTTTTGCCACTGGATAATACCTGTGCTGTTTAGTTTTACAAGCCATAAGTCGTTGGTAGTATATGTAGACCAGGGTAATGAAGGATGTAATCCAACAACATCACCATCCGTTGAAGAAGAGGTCCCGGAAAGAATATATCCTCCATCGGCAGTTTGTTTAATTGAGTTAATACCATCGTAATCACTTCCGCCAAAAACAAAATTCCATACGATGTTACCTGAAGCATTCAATTTAATAATCCATGCACCGCCATTCACAGTTGCCGGGTCATTGGGTACATCACCATCGGTGGAAGTTGTGGTAGCCGAAATAATATATCCACCGTCAGCTGTTTGCATAATCGATGTGGCATCATCATCAGAAGTACCTCCAAGTGACTTTTGCCAATCGATATATCCGGCGCTATCCATTTTAACTACCCAGATATCTGAAAAAAAATTGGTACCATGATGTCCGGTAACATCGCCATCATTAGAATAAGAAGAAACAGCAAATATTGTTCCACCACCTGTTGTGTGTGCAATTTGCTCCCGGTATGAAATTCCGCCAGCTGGATTAACTTGGTCGTTATTGTTACCACCTAAGGATCGTTGCCATGCAATAGTAGGTTGGGCAAACGCATTTTCGCCGATACCTAATAAACAGGAACATAATGCCATTGAAAAAATGAATGACTTTTTAATAGATAAAATTTTTAGTAGTTGTTTTTTCATATGTAGTGAATTTAAAATTGAATAATGAATTAAGTAAACTTGTAACTTGATAAAAAGCAGTTGAATGATTATGTTTAAGGTACTTTATATTTTATAAGTGCTAATTTATTATTTGGTCTATTGAAACTTTGAATTTTTCCCATGATGAGAAAAGCGCCATCATTTGTTGGCGTTATAGATGAAAAGAAATCGGAATAGTAATTTTGAAACGAGAAGGTATTGGTAGTTACCAGATCACTTCCACCCGATAAGAAAATAGTTTTTTCAGCAACAAAATCTGAACCCCCATTCATAACACCACTTTTATAGGCCGATAATAAAAAACGGCCATTACCTAAAGTAAAACTTGTAATTCTATAACCAGCAGGCAGTGGAATAGGAATCGTATCCTTAATTTTTGCATCAGCGCCAATCCGAATAAATCCTGAAGATATCGCAGGTGTATTTCCAAATACTTCAGGATTGCTGTAATGAAAAACATAGCCACCGGCACCATCATACAGTAAGCCATTTGTATACCGATTACGGACACCAGATTTTTTATTTTGGCTTTTATAATGATATCCGGTTGATGTTCTGTATGAAGTATCATACGTACCATTACTGTTCATTAATCCGGTTACCAATTGATAATAATTACTATCCGTTAAATCAGGGATGGTTTCCATTGCATATTGAAAAAGAAATTTGTTATTCGCTGTCGGTATAATTGAATTCTGATTCCAAAATTCATTTAATCCGGCCATATTCGGATTATCAAAAAACCAATAAATAGTTCGCCAATCTATTTTAAAAGCGGGTTCTATTTTTATAAAATGACTGCAATTAATTAAATTAAACGAAGATGATTTGCTACATGGTGATGAACTAGAAATAATAATGCTGTTATCATCCAATGCCGACATGCATATCCCATGTTCAAACCTATTGGAATAGGTTGTATAAGAATAAATTTTCATCGAATCAATGTTTCCACTCTGTCTAAATGCATATAATGTCATTCCTGGAATGGATTGTTTTGGATCATCAACAGCAAGAATTACACTTTCATCAGGTAATGTTATCATATCCATGCCTACCGAATTTTCGAATGTCTTTCTCCACAAAATAGCGCCTTCACTATTATACTTTAAAAGTGTGGTTTGTGATTTTGTACGGTTGAAGAAGTACACAAAAATATTTCCGGCTTTATCGGTAATCACTTTCCCGTTGCGGCCCTGATATAATTCTTCATCGGTGCTACTTACCTCACTATCTTCTAAAATCTTTATCCAAACCGTGCCATTAATCGATTTTACGCTTTCTTTTTTGCACGAAAAAAGGGAGAGTGTGCTTGCAATGCAAATAATATAGAGGGTTATACGATTCATTTTAGTCTTGAATATTTTAAATTGGCTATGAGCATTTTAGTTAGTATTTCCATTAGCATCTGTTTTTATCGCCATCATGATGAAACGATTATTTAATGATTTCTGATAGCCTCCTAAAAAGTACCCTCCATCATCCGTTTGAAAGAGATCTATACAATAAGATGCTGACGGTGTTTGAATGATTTTTGTCCATTGCTGATTTAGATTGCCATCCAGCTTGGTCAGATAAATTTGTGTGTTGGAGGGTACAGATGGATTATTAGACTGATTCACAATGCCGCAAAGAATAAATCCACCATCCCTTGTTGGTTTGGCTGAACTTATCATGCCATTCTCAGGATAATCGGTGAGGCTTTTTCTATTTAATACTTCACCGACAGAATCAAGGGTTGTTAACGTGATACTTCCAGATATTAATTGTCCATTAGAGTTATTATTTACATAATTTACAACAACACCATTGCCTGAATTAAATCCCTGCATTCTCCCCGTTATTGAAAGCATGCCATCCTTATATGGAAGAAGCACGTTTGGAGTCACAGAATAACCTGTATCAATGAGTAATTTTTCAGATAATTTTGTTCCATTTAGTCTTGTTCTTAGCAGTATCGTGTTTATTAATCCTGAATCAGATACATTAGTACCAAGGTAGGTTGTTGTAGCCGTAAAAGCAATCGTATTATTAGGCAATTCGCAAATACCACGAAATTGACGTCCGGAAAAGTTTGGTAAATCCGTTACAACACGATTATAGAGTAGATTAAATGATGTTGGATCAGTAATAAATAAATATCCATTATAGACAAATGGGGGGGCATCGGGTATAGAACACCCTGCAAAAACAAAGTTTCCATTTTTTAACTGGAGGACATCAAATGTTGAAAACTGTGTGGGGGAACTAACTAAATTTATGGCTTTAGTGGCAAGCAATTGACCATCTGTATTATAACTGCATATTTTCATTTGTGTTTGACTCGGTACGGGATAACCAATAGTGGCAAAGCCAATACCGGGAACTAAAAATGCTTTCCAAATACAACTGTTTTCAGATGAAAGTCTTTTTTCCCATAATACCTTTCCTTTGTCATTTAATTTTACAGCATAACCCGGCTTTGATTTATTCATATCCTGACCTACGATAAGAATATTACCATTCTCCATCGGGAGACAATTTATAACGGCTACATCTGAATCGTTGCTAAAGCTTTTAACAAATGAACTTCCGGTAACACGAAATTCATCCTTCTTGCATGCATTCACAAACATCAGACAGATTAAAATAAAAAATAAATACTTCATGTCGTTTAAATTATTTTAAGATGATAAGGGCAGGTTTGTAATAAGATTTCCCTGCACTCTTAATCACCCCGCAGCAGGCAATTTGGCCGCTAGGGAGTTTACAGGACGATCTAAAAAAATCGCCGGTTTCTGTTTGTAAGAGACCAGCAGACGCTAAATGTAGTCGCGAATCAACATTGACATAAGTTGCATTCATTATATCAATAACAGGGTAATTACTATTTGGATTGGACCCTGCTGTTCTTTCTTCATCGGAGTAATTGTTCATTATGGCAAAAACACCACCATTATCCTTCGGCACTAAAGCATAATTCATTTTTATATCATCCTTGCTTAGAATGATAGAATTGACTGAATCGCCATTTGCATTCACTTCATAAATCCTCGATGTATAACCAAGTGAGTTTCCAGTGGTAAAACTAAATTGGTAATTGCCATTGGTATTTTGAATAAAATCATTACAATTTTCTATCATCGAGCCCGGATTAAAAGGTTTTGACCAAATAATATCCCCTGTCGAATTGGTTTTTACAACCCGTAATGCACTATCAGCAATGGACGCATTAGGAAAATCTCTAATGAACAGATAATTGCCATCGGGCGTTTGCAAACCTTTTGAAAAGCTTGCAGAACGTTCATAGTTTACAAACGGGGGTTCAAAAGTTGTTCTTTCCCATATTAGTTTAAAATTCAAATCGATTTCGCTGATAAAAGGCACGCTAATTCTAGGATCACCATTGTAGCCAAAAGAACCTGATATAATCAAATTATTATTAATGGAACGAGATAAATGAACCGATTTGAATCCATTAATGTCTGTATTTGCAAAAGAAACAGAATCTTCTAAAATTATATGTCCGTTTTTATCAAAATGAACTAAGTAAATATATGATATGGTTTGCTGATTCCAACGATCAAAAGTCCTGTTCGATGCAGTTATTAAAGTACCATCATCAAGTACTAATATATCACTTACTACTCTGCCTGTTGGAAGCTTTTGTTTCCATATCAGATTTCCCTCATGGTCTGTAGCCAACAAATTGGCATAGTAAATATTATTGGTAACAAAATCCAAACCATTAAAAGGAACAAGATTATTTGAATTGTACACGCCATAAGTCATATATATCATTTCGCTACCGGCTGCAATATGTATCGAAGTGTTTCGAATATCAGCTAAAGTATCTTCGTAAACTTTTACATTTTTATAGCCAATATTTGATTCTTTGATATTGTTCTTTTTACAACTGATACATAGTATGATAAGAAGCAGACTAGCTGATACCCAATAAACTTTTTCAAAATTTCGCATACTTATTTTTTCTTTTTATTGTTATTTATCATCCTATTTAATACTTCCATTCGCATCTGTTTTAATAGCAATCATTTCATAATTTTTATTAAATGATCGTTGATAACCACTCAACAAATAACCTCCATCAAGGGTTTGTAATACTTCAACACCAAAGGAAGGGTAGGTGGTCTCAATTGTCTTTGACCATTGTTCATTTAAATTCGCATCGAGTTTTAGAATATACATATTAGTATAAGACATTAAGGTAACCGTATTTTCTTGATTCACAGTACCACATAATATATAACCTCCATCTGAGCATTGTTTTATTGAATTGATCATTCCATTTTTAGGAAAGGATGTAATTAATTTTTTATCAATTAATTGACCATCCATATCAAAAACATTCAAACCAATCTTGCCTGAAATTAGCTGTGCTCTATCATTATTCAAATAGTTTACAAAAATTCCATTTCCACTGTTCCATCCCTGCATTTTACCAGTTACACCCAATATACCTCCCTTATGTTCTATTAAGCAATTTGGTGTTTGACTATACAAAGTATCGTTTAAGATGGTCAATGTTTTCTGCGTGCCATTCAATTTCGTTCTTAATAAAAAAGTGAATGTTCGTTTTATGGTAGGGTTAGCAACATAAAGACCTGAAGCAGTTAATGCGATACTACTATCAGGCATCTCGCACATGCCTCTGATATAGTAACCTGAAAACCCACCTATGTTTAAAAATGTCTTGGAATGTAAAACATTGAAAGAATTATCTGTTATAATCATAAAGCCGTTAAATGTATTGATACCATCACTTCCAGCTATGGCAAAATTGCCACTCTTTAATTGGATAATCTCAAAGGGTGTTGAAGACCATATCGTAGCGCCCGTCGTAAAAGGTACTGGAATATTTTTTGTAGAAATTAAGTTGCCTTCATTATTATAAATACATACTACCAGATTGTACGAATTGATATTTGTGTATCCAATGGTAGCAAAGCCATCATTTGCAAGTTGAATTGCGTCGTATAATACACGATTGTCTATTGATAATCCTTTCGTCCAAATAACTTCACCTTTTGAATTTAGTTTTACAATTTTTCCGGCGCTTCCTTCAAGTAAGGTTCTACCAATTAATAAAACCCCGCCATCAGACAATTGCATGCTGCTAACCATAACCATATCCGAATCGGAATAGATTGTTTTTACAAATATTTCTTCGCTTGGTTTAGAAACCGTTTTACGACAAGCACTGAATAGTAACAGGGTCATGGAGCTGATTAATATGATAATATATTTCATTCTCTATGTATTATTTTAAAATAATTAATTCAGGCTTATAATAGCCTTTCATATAAGTTTGCATCAGTCCAAAACAAGCAATACTACCTTCAGAAGTTTTGCATGCTCCTACAAGAAGATCATTACTAGAATTTTGAAATGTTCCTTTTTTTGAAATGCTTAAGTCAGCTTTCAATTGTAAATACATTGTATTAATTTGACTATAATTAAATGCCTGATAATAAGGTATTGCATACTGAACGGTATTCAATAACGTAAATATTCCGCCATCTTTTGAAAGAATGACAGAAACATAATTTGGATGGTTGACATCTATCGTCTTAGAATTGATTGAATCGCCATTTGAGTTTACTTCATATAAATTCATAATAACCTTATCATTGATGGTTGAATTAAAAGCAAACCAAAAATTTCCGTTTGCGCTTGGAATTATATTGCGACACCAAGCGGATTGTTTATTGTTGAAAAATTTAGTCCAAATTGTATCACCCACAGCATTTGTTTTTAATACAAATATTTTCGAATAAGCAATATTCCATGTCAGTACTTCATTAATATCCCCAACAAAAATATAGCCACCATCTGCAGTTGCCTGACAACCAGTTAATTTTGTACTCATATTATTTGCAGCAAAAGGGTATTGATACGATTTTATCCAACTAACTGAGCCATTCAAATTATACTCACAAGCAAAGCCATAATCTTGGTTTTCAGATGCGTCATATTTAAAAAAAGAACCGTAAATTAATATATTACCATTGGGCATTTGAAATAAATTTTGCTCCTTAAATGATGTACTAGCTGCTGCACTGCTAGGAGCTGAAATAGAATCGGTTGAATACAGTTGTCCATTTTTAGTAAAGCGGAATAAAAAAAGTAGTTTAGGATTAAAATTATCATAGTAACCATTTTTATTGCTAGCTGCTACCAAGCAACCACCATCATTCAATTCAATTAGGCTACCCATTTCAATATTATCCGGTAACGAATATTTCCAAATCAATTCTCCTTTATTGTTGGTGACCATTAACTTACATCTTGCGATTTCAATATTGGCACTGCCATTAATATAATTCAGTGCGTTAGCAACACCATACGTCATATACAATCTATCCTTTCCGGCGCATATTCGCATAGATTCATTGTCGGCTTTTGCAAGAGAATCATCAAACACCTTAATTAAATTAAGGCCTAGGTTAATATTTTTTACAGTATCTTTTTTGCATGAGCCAAGAACCATTGATAGGAAAAGGAAACAAAATATCTGTATGTGAAATATTCTAGTATTCATTTTTTACAAATTTGTGGAACCAAAAATTTTGTCCTGATCGAAGCTTGAAGAAATACAAACCCGGTTTATAATCTTGAGTATTTACAAAAGTGATTTCAGTTAATTTATTAGAAACTATAAGCTGTCCTAGTGAATTATAAATTTCAAAAGAGAGATTCTCTGTAAAAGTCTTACTTACTATAATTAATTCATCTTGTACAGGATTTGGATAAATAGAAAAATTTTCATCTTGTACGATATCAATACCTAAAGCATTAGATCCAACAAAATTGCTAGAAGGGCCATCCATATCAAAATTTAAAATGCTACCAGTGCTAGTTCCCTTGCTATCTGTAAGCGTTGAGATGGTTGTATTATTTCCACCGGCTACGCCTTGATTAAATTTGTAATAATTCACAAGACCGGTCTCAGTTCCAGTGAGCTCTGTATGCATGGTACTTTGTATTTCAGATTGTGTGCGGGCGATGTTCCAATAACGCACTTCATCAATATCACCATCCCAAACTTCATTCCAATCATCATTTCCAATTTTAAATGAGGTAAATGAATGAGAAGGAACTGCTACTACACTTCCTTGTAAAGCACCATCTTGATAAAAATGTAAAGTGCTTATGGTAGCATCATAAACAAATGCTACATGATACCATTGATTTAAATTCCATGGAAGAATACTCGCCACAAAAACCCAATTTGTACCTGTGCCCATATCTGCTTCCATTCGATCGTCGATAAAATCATAAGAAATAGTATAACCATAATACCCGGTTCCTATTTTTGACAATACAGTTCGTTGTCCTTTGGTTTCCATTCGTGCCCATGCTTCGGCGGTAAAACTACCGGTAGGACTAGGAATGCTCGGTACATTGACATAATCATCGAAGCCATCAAAATTGAGTGCACGGTCTTGCGAAAAAGCACGTTCTGTAAAGGCAAGTAAGGTTATAACCAAGCTTAATTTAAATAGTATTTTTTTTATCATTGTTAAAACATTTTAAGAATTTAATAAATTTTGAATGTCAGGTATTGTATAATTTTATTTTTCATTGAGATTTCAATTTCATTAGCACTAATTTATTGGAAGTGCCATTGAAACTTTGGATCTTTCCCATTACAACAAAACCTTTATCTGATGTCGGAGCTGCAGAAGGAAATAAATCAGCATAGTATTCTTGTAACGTGAATGTTTTTGTTACTTGCCAGCTTCCGTCACCGATCAGAAATAAGGTATGATTCGCACTAAAATCATCAGTGCCGGAAACTATTCTGGTCTTGTGCGCCATCATTAAAAAGCGACCGTTACCGGGAATACACGAAACGATTCGATAACCCTTAGGTAATGGAATCGGAATAGTGTCCTGCATCTTTGCATCATTTCCAATTCGAATAAATCCATTTGGAATTACCGGCGATTGGGCTGAGTATATTTTAGGAGAACTAAAATGAAAAATGGTGCTGTTCATATTCTCACGATACAATCCATTGCA
Organism: Bacteroidota bacterium; assembly: GCA_016706595.1. Classification (GTDB taxonomy): domain Bacteria; phylum Bacteroidota; class Bacteroidia; order Chitinophagales; family Chitinophagaceae; genus OLB11. The sequence continues at coordinate 612,643 of JADJJH010000001.1, forward strand.
GTAACGATTAGAATATCCTGCTCCTCTGCCAAAATCCGCAACATGATGGCCTGTCTTTAAAAAATACATAGTATCCAATGTTCCATTGGAATTCAATAGGCCAGTAACCAACCCATAATTCACACTGTCTATTCCGAGATTAGCATCGGATATGGCATATTGAAATAAATACTGGTTGCTAGCTGTAGGAACGATAGAATTTTGTCCAAAATTTAAATTCAACCAGCTGTAATTTAACGTTATTAATGTACTAAAATCGATAGCTGACCGCCATGCTACATTGCTTAATACGGAACTTGTTTTTAGCATATACCCACTGTGCACCAAGGAACTTCCTCCTGCATCAAGAAAAGACCCGGAAATAAGCAAACTGTTATCAGGCATTGTATATAAAGTAGCATTTTCAATGGAGATTGCTGAGCCATTTGACCGGATACTTGTTGGAAATTTTTCAATAGTATTATTCGATCGTATCGCATAAAGTACCAAACCAGCTGGCATTGCCGGATCAAAGCGGACCGCAAGAATAATGCTACCATCTCCCATCATAACCATATCCATGGGTTCGCAATCAGGAAATATTTTTTTCCAGATGAGATTTCCCTTCGGATCATATTTGATTACAACTGATTGTTTTTTAGTTGAATTTAAATAATACAAGTATATGTTATCTAGTTTATCCGTTATTACTTTGCCATTCAGGCCCTGATACATTTCATCGTCTGTTGATTTTGAAATGGTATCTTCAAATACGCGTATCCACTCCACATCGTTTTTTACAGAACTATTTTCCTCTTTCTTGCAGGAAGTGACTGCAAGGAACATTATCAATAATAAAATTACGCGCATTTTCATTCAGCTTATCTTGTTATAATTAAACTGGCAATGGAACTAGTATAACCCGCTTTTACCCGAACAAAATAAATTCCTTCCGATACAGCCTGTCCAGCTGTTGTATTGCAATCCCAAACATACTGATGCTTTCCTGCAGAGAGTATTTCATTATTCTTAATTGCTATTTCACGGCCTAACACATCCACTATACTTATAGAAACATTACTTGCATTGGTAAGTTCAAATGAAATGGTAGCGGAATTGTTGGCAGGGTTTGGAAAAACACTCATTGAACTTGCAGAAACTTCATATTGATTAATACCGGTGGAAAACGGCGCAAGATTTACCAGCCACATATCAGAAGTTGATGTAGATCCGTGATGTCCGCTAACATCAACATTGTTTGAATATGTGGATGCGTAGAAAACAATACTTCCATCATTTTTTGAAAGGATAGTTGTCGGTCCTTCTTGAAGTGTGCCTCCATATGTTTTTTCCCATTGCAAAGTGCCTGTTGAATTTATTTTGAAAATCCAAATATCTCCTTCACCTATCAATGCTGAAATATCACCATTGGCTACAGTGCCATATTGTGTTAACCCTCCAATTATATATCCTCCGTCATTGGAAATACCTATGCTATACGCGGTTTCGTTTGCTGAACTGCCATAGCATTTTTGCCATTGAATCAGTCCTGCAGTATCTAATTTTACGATCCAAATATCTTGTTGGTTAAAAGCTGACCCCGAAAGATGCAAACCTGTTACGTCACCATCTGTAGAATTTGATGCGCCAATCATGATTAATCCGCCGTCTGGGGTGAATTCAAAATTGCTAAAATTATCAAATGATGACCCTCCATAAGTACGACTCCATTGAACAGTACCTATTGAATCCATTTTAACCATCCATATACTTTGGGGGTTGGGGCCAAAAATATCTGTATTGCCAACTAAATCACCATCTGACGAGCCATATGTGAAACTTCCTACCAAGTATCCACCATCTGTTGTTCTTCTGATTTTAAGAAACTGTTCCATTTTTGATCCCCCAAAGCACTTTTGCCATTGCAGGTCTCCTGCGACATCAATTTTTAATACCCATCCATCATCCTCAAAACCTGTACTACCCGGGTGAAGACCACTTACATCTCCGTCATTGGAAATGGTACTACCTGAAATAATATATCCGCTATCGGGCGTTTGCTCAATATAATATCCATTCTCAAAACTTGATCCGCCGTAACATTTCTGCCATTCAATATTCAAAGCAGAATCCAGCTTCACCACCCAAACATCACCTGTATCCAAAGACGAATGATTGTTGCTCACATCGCCGTCATTGGAATAAGTAGTACCCACCAGAATGTATCCGCCATCCATAGTTTGTTGAATATTGCCCGGTGCTTCAGTGCCGCTTCCACCTAAACATTTTCCGTCAATAACAACACCGTTACTGTTACATCTAGCTACCCATATATCTGAATTGGTTGAATGAATCCCGGTTATATCCCCATCGTTAGAATAGGTCTGACCGGTAATCACATATTCACCATTGGAGTTAATAATCATGGATCTGGAATCATCCCAGCTAGTTCCCCCAATAGATTTTTGCCATTGGATAGATGGTTGTGCGTACATCAAGGTACTGGTTAGAAGGAACACGGATAAAAATTTGAGCATTTTTTTCATGATGTAATTGTTATTTTCGGGGTTATAGAATTATGCCTTATAGTTATTCTCATAAAATAAATTTATCAAGTCTTCAATTATTTTGCACTCAACGTTTATCAGCATCAATACTGTGATAAATTCGGGCAATTAAATTTTTATTTCACTTTCTTATTCTTATACATCAATGTATAATTCACACCAAAATTCACTTGCATATTATTCATCGTAAAGTCATCGTCGATATAATAGTATTTAAATACATTGGTGAGATCATCATATCGAGTACCTTCCTTATTCACTAAATCGGAATAGGCGGTATATCGAAAATCAACAAAGGCCTGGAATCCTTTTAATCGGTAAGCAAGTCCGGCGCCACCAAAATATCCCAACATAAAACTATTTCGATAATCGGTTCGGTTTACGATATCTTTTAAATCATCTCGCGTAGTTGTACTTAATGCATTGGTTAAAAATGAGAAGCAAGCACCTGCTTGAACATAAGGATACAATCTCTTAATTGGAATGTAATACTTAACAGATAAGGGTAAATCAAAATACGACATTTTTTCGGAATAATTCACGGTAGTTTGTTCAACACTATCTAATCGGTGTTCATAATTCGATTGGCGATAGCGAAGACCTAATTCAGCCCATAAATTTTTATAGGCACGACCTTCAAATTGAACACCAATCTGAAATCCTCCTTTGTTTTTATAAGAAGCGTATTGCGACTCATCGTCATTATGAACAATTGAATACGTTTTTTCCGCACTCACAAAGCTTTGATTATAACCTACACTAAGTCCGAATAAAAACATAGGCGCCGGTTTATATTTTTCGAATAAGGCACTTAATTTCGGATCATCTTTAAATTTATCAGGCTTATAGTTAGGGTCAATTTTCATGATTTTTGCGGCGGCATCATCAGCTGCTTCAAGGTTATCAATTTTCAGATAGCTTAGGATAAGCAGTTTGTAAGCTTGAATTTTATCGGCTTTGTCGAGCTTACATTCATTAAGCGTTGAAAGTAATAACTTAATGGTTAAGTCATAATCATCTTGATCATAACTTGTACTGGCACTTTTTAATTTAATGATACAACTGTCGGATTGTGCACTCACACTTTGCGACAATAGACTCAAAAAAACGAGCGTAATAATAGCAGAAAAAAAATTGGTTTTCATGTTCATAATTTTAATGAATAAAAGAGTTTTTTTTATTTAATTGTTGATGATATTTCCGTTAGGGTCTAAATGTAAGTATAGCAATTTATTAGTAGTTAGTTTATCCTTTAGTAAGCCTATTAATGCCATACTTCCATCGGGCAAGTAAGTTAAATCAAATCCTTTTGCAGGGTCTGATGTTTCTAGGGTTTTAGACCAACTAAGCTGTAAATCTTCATTGAGTTTTATCAAGGCTATTTTATTAGGCGAAACCACATCATTTGCAGATAATTGATTATTACTACCCACTAAAATAAACCCACCATCGGGTGTCTTTAAAATATTTTTAATAAGGGTAGGGGTTCCATCGATACGTGGTAAGATTTTTTCATTTTCAAGAATTCCACTTAACGAGTAGGTTCTAATAAATACATCACCAAAACCCTCGAATATACTATTTGATGTTTTGCACCCAAACAGCAAAATTTTATTTTGATAAGACGAATATAAGCCGGATGAATTTTCAATATGAGTAGAATCAAAATTTGTACTATACCATTTTTTACTAAGGTTATTATCTAAGGCCCTGATGAAACAATTATCGATAAGCTGATCATATAAATCATACGTAATACCCTGAATAATAATTAAACTATCATTGGCTTGAAAAAACTGTGAATACTTTTCACCATAATTTAAACCGGTACCATAATGATTTGCTGCTGGTGATGGTAATTTTGTTTTTGTAATTTCAGACCCACTTGTGCTTATTTTTTGAATATAATATCCTGATCCATATTGTTGATACATAACCATATATTGCTGATCAAAACTTAAACAAACAGCAGGGGCATTTATATTATAATTTGAACTTGATAATAGATTTATTTGAGACCATGCAATTTGTCCATTATCATTAATTTTATAGTTGGCAATAAAGGGAAGATTATTACTTGAAGCACTTACAAAGAAACCGCCATCAACACCTTTCATTGCATGGATATGTTGAAAGATAGTATCTGAAAGTTGAATAGTTTTAATCACTTCACCATTGGGCTTCAATAAAAATAATTCTTGCTTAAGAGGTAATGGGAAATTGGTTCCGGATGTAACATAAGCAAGTATATTCCCATTAATTGACGAAACCATTTTTACCTGTTTAGGTTCATTGATTGTTTGGATCATTTTTATGGAGGAATTGCTGGATTTAGAATTATTTTTTTTGCATCCTTGAGATAATAAAAGTATAAGCAACAACCTCAGATAAACTGTATTTTTTAACTGGAAGATATTTTTTAGAAACATGTTAAGTTTTATAATTGTGATAGGTCTGTTTGTTGGCAGACAAGTTCTGGTGTACCATTCGTTTTTATTGCATTACCACTTTTTGCGTGCCAATATACGTTCCATTCAAAGTCGAAAAATTCATGAAATAGATTCCGGGTTTCAGTTCTGAAATTTGATAATGTGATTGGTCTGGTGTTACAGTAAATTGATCAATTAGACTACCTTTACCATCGATAATTTGGGCTTGCATAAATTGTGTAAATCCATCAATAGAAATACTTTGGGATGTGATAGGGTTTGGTGAAATTTTAATTGAAGAAGCAAGATTTAATTCATCAACCCCAACTGGATAAACATTTTGTGTGGCTACGCCAACACACCCGCACTTAAGCGGAACATTCACGCTGTATGTTCCAAATTGCGTAGTGGTATACGAATTTGTAGTTGCGCCAGATATTAGGGTTCCATTATGAAACCATTGATAACTCGGGTAGGTTCCAGTTGTTAGTACATTGCCTGTTTTTGTAATTTCAGGTTGTGCCTCTAGTGAATCCATAAAAGCAATGGTATTAGCCCATAATCTATCATTCGCACTGTTGATCGTGTTACCTGCACTTATACCACCTAATGATGTATAAACATCTCCATCAGCAACCACTAAATCTAAGGTCTTGCAATCTAAATACATCGTAGGATGACCGGCAGCATCATCGGCTAACACAATTGAGTTAGCAGGATAGGTTGTGAAATAACCTTGTGAAGATCCACCTTGATTTGCAGTGCTTACATTGCCAAACGGACCTGCAAATAGGGTAGAGGCTGTGCCAGCTGCTGTTGGAACAACCGAAGTAGGAAATACAAGTGCCATATCAAATCCCCATCGTGAATTTAAAATAGTAGGTTCAAATACTCCTGGATTTGGCGACCCTGCACCGATAATTAATTTACCACCATGCATAGACCAACTTAAGAATGAATCTAACTCAGCTTCCGAAAATGTTTCCAATGAGAAATTGATCTTATCAAATATACCATAGTAAAAAAGATCGATATTAGTACTATCTCCAATACTTTCTAAACTACCGGTTGTTGCATAGGCATCTACAATTGAAATTGTTTTTCCGAATGTACCTGAAGTTCCAAAATTGGATACATCTAATAATTTAGCTCTCGCATTTACCATTTGTAATCCATCTAAGGTATAACCACCATCTGCAAGAGGCTGTCGATTGGTAGTAATGGAATGGATGTTGATATTACCTTGAGCAATGACTTGTAAAAAAGATACAAGATGTAATGTAATAACGAATAAAATTTTTTTCATGTTTTTAAGTTTTTGTATATTAATTTTTGTTATCGTTCAATGCTTACACGGTTGACTATTTATGAAATGGTACATCCGCACCAATATAAGTATTCCATTCTTCGGTTGAAAATTTTCGTTTGAGTTTAGCATCTAATTTCTTTTCGAAAATGGAAGTTTGAATAGGGTAGGCGCTGATGGTTTTATCTGCACAAGCGACATACAAAATTTCACCTGCATATACAGCAATCGATTGAATACTTTGGATACAACGAATTTCAATAGGTTTTTGTGAAATGTCAGAAAGCTGGTAGATATGTATAATTTTGTTTGCGGTGGCTGTTATCAAAATATCATTTTTTTCATCTAAGGTGATATTGTCAGCACTTCCTCCTTCATTTAGGGTTCGAATAAGTGAACCATTAGAAGAATATACTTGCACTGCACCATTTGAATAGCCAATAGAAATATATTTATTTCCGGTTTGTATACATTGAACTCGAGAGCCGCTTAAATTGCTGAAAATTTTCTTTTCGTCGTTACTTATATTATATAAGCTTACTGTACCATCTTCTGCACCAACATAGAGTTGTGAATTTGATGTATTAAATGATAAGGATCGTATACGAGAGTTAAATTTAACACGTTTTATTTCAGTATAATTTTTCCAAAGAATTACGATACTATCTCTACCTCCACTTGCAATCATCGTTCCGTCATTTGAAAAGCAAACAGAACGAATTAATCCTTTATGACCTTTCAAAACATGAGGCTCTGAAGGATTTTTAAGATTGAATGCTACTATGTGATTATTTTCAGTTCCATACGCAGCTTGCTCTCCGGTTTCACTTAAGTATGAGGTATTCATAGTAGATGAAATTCCGCTAAGTGATGTCTTGTTAATTAAGGTATGGTTAGTTACATCATAATTTTTTACAGACGGTATGCTCATTAAATTTACTAAACTCTTTCCTTTCACCGCGATCATTTTAATTTCATCATTTTCACGAATGGAAATTGTTTTAAAATCTGGATCAACTTTTTGAGTTGCACTTAGTAAGGCATTATAAAGTTGATAATCGTGGAGATTGCCGCCATTTTCTTTTGCCATTGTATAAGCTTGTTTTGCTAACAAACCTGATAACTGTTCATCATCTTTTTCTTGCAATGATTTGAAAGCAATATTTTGGCTGATAGAAACAAGTCGCAATCGAGTAGCTTCTGCTTTTGAAATATCTGCTTTCTCTTTTTGCAATAAAGCCTCCTGACTTTTTTGTTCGGCCAATTGTTTTTGAACTCGTGCTTCTGATTCCTGTCGTTGCGCTTCTTGTCGTTGTCGAATCGCTTCTCTTTCTTGCGAAGTAGCTCTTGAAGCTTCCAATTCGGCCTTTGCTTTTTGCTCTTTCGCTAATTTCGATTGTTCCCCGGCAATATTAGCTTGCAATTCGGCAAAGGACTTGGCATCTAGAGCCTCTTTAGAGGCATCTAGAGCCATTTCCTTCGCTTTTTCCGCAAGCTGCTTTTGGTTTAGGGCTTCTACAGTTTTTAAATTAGCTATTTTACTTTTATCGGTTGCTTTTTTTGTTTGAAATAATGCCCAAAGTGTAAGCACAGAAACAATAAGCAAGAATCCGCTTACAGCAAATTGAATAATTCTTTTTCGTTGTTGTTTTCGATTTAATTCGGCTTTTCTTTCATCTTCACTTTCCGCTAAAAATTTAACGGCATCTTCAAAATGTTCGTTATATTGATTAGCCCAAGCGTGATTTGGTTTGTTCTTCGTTTTCCAATCAATGGCAACTTGAAGTTCCGGATCTCTCCAAAGCGCAGCTCTTCCTTCTTTATGCAGAATTGCACCACTGCAAAGTCGTTGATAAATTTCAGCTGAATCGGTTTCTTCTTCTACCCATTTTTTTAAACGATCCCAACCACGCATTAAACTTTCATGAGATATATCCATGACCGTATTTTCTGAAATTTCGATATTTTCAGCTGGAAGAATAAAAGTTCTACCCAATTTACGAAAAGGGTAAAGCACATCTTTTACATCCTTGATTGAGGCACCTGTAATTTCCATTAATCGATGAATCGTTGTGGGGCGACGAACACCTCGATTTTCGCCGGTTTTTACAGTTAAACATTTAAATAGATTTTCAATTAACTTTTTATGTTGATCGGTTTTTAGTTCATTAAATGCTTCATCCGCATGTCTAGATAAAGCATGGTGCATAGTACCTATCATTTCATAATGGCGGATATCCATGGGTTCACCTATTGTGGCGGTTTCAATCCATTTATCCCATGTGCGCATCAGTGCATGTTGCAGCACGGGTAATTGATCAGGATTATCACCCAAGTCATTTGTAACCATTTGTACGAGACGCGGAGAAATTTTGCCATTCGCGTACTGAACGGGTCCGGTAATAACCAATTTATTTTGCTTTTCATTTAATCGCGGTACAAGATAATGTCCATCATTAATTGCTTCAGGCAAGCCTTCGAATCGAACACAATCGCCTAAAAAATCAGATCGAATGGTTAGAATTACATAAATTGGCACATCTCGTTGGCGAACAGCATCAATAATTAAGTTGACAAATTTTTCACTTTCTGCATCATTATGCTCAATGCCCTCGCCGGTAAATCGAAAAGTTTCCTCAAACTGATCTAGCAAAATGAGGAGATTATTTTCAGGCTTCATGAGTCCTCTTACAGATTGCACTAAACCTAATGAACTTTCTTGCATTAATTGGTTCATTCTTTGCAGTTGGACATCGTTCTCCTTTTTGATGTCTGTTGCAAAAACGTGAGTTTCCATTAATGATGCAGCCAAATTCGAGATAGGGGAGTTGCCAGGCTTCATCGTTGCAATCAACCATTCTTTGTTATCATCATTCATCCTTCCATGTTGGATAGTGGGTAGTAAACCTGCACGCACTAAGGATGATTTACCTGAGCCGGACGTTCCAACTATCGCAACAAAATGGTTTTGTTCTAGTTTATGTAATAAGTCGTTGATATGTTGTTCACGTCCAAAAAATAAATGACTTTCTTCATAATCGAATGATCTTAAACCGGGAAATGGATTTTGAGAATTGTTTTGCATAAGGATAAAATGATTAGCAAAGATGAATTTAATCAATTATTTAATTAGATGATAGTGGAAGTGATATTTTAAATTCACTACCTTTTCCTAGTTCACTAATTACGGTTAGGTTACCTTGGTTACCTTTGGTAATAATATCATGACTTAATGAAAGACCTAAGCCGGTTCCATCACCGGTTGGCTTGGTAGTAAAGAATGGTAAAAATATTTTAGCTTTAATTTCATCCGGAATTCCCATTCCATTATCTCGTACTGTAATGATAATCAATGATTTTTCTAATGTTGTTTTAACTATCAATTCAGGCTCATAAGTATATAAAACTGCTGTTTGGGTTTGCAATATTTTTCTTTGCTTTTCATACATAGTATAAAATGCATTCGCGAATAAATTAAGCAGAACACGTCCAAAGTCTTCAGCAATTAATTCTACGGTTGGGATTTTTGAATCGAATATTTTTTCAATTCGGCATGAAAAGTCTTTGTTCTTTAATGAAAACCCTTGAAAGGCAATGTCTAAATAATCTTCTATTGATTTATTCAGGTTGATGTTAGTTTTTATTCCGTCGCCGGTTCTACTGAGCAGCATCATATTTTTAACAATAGTGTACGCGCGATTTCCATGAAGGTGAATTTTATCGAGATTAGCTACAAGTTGAGTGCGCAAATCCTGCTGATCTTCTATCGATTTACTTTGTTCATATTCAGCTAAGAGTTCTTTACTTACTTCAGAAAAATTATTTACAAAGTTTAATGGGTTTAATATTTCATGAGCTATGCCGGAAGTTAATTGACCGATAGACGCTAATTTTTCATTATGAACCAATTGTTCCTGTGTATTTAGTAACTCATTATGAATGAGTGAGTTACCAATGGCAACGGCAGTATAAGGGAGTAGGGATTTAATCATTTCGATATGGTACTCATTAAAGGCATTTTTTGAAAAACTCATGATGCTAATGGTACCAACTTCTTTGTCTTGACGTAAAATAGGAAAACAGATAATAGCAAGAGGTTTTCGTCCATCGGCAAGAAGTAAGGGGTTTGGAACGTAGCGTTCATAATCTTGTAACGCATCATCTAAAATTACTTCACGTTTATTCTGCAAACTCCATTCGGCAATATGATTTTGATAATGATCTTGAGTCGTAGAATTAAAGTTTGGCTGATTACTCAAAATTTTCCAACGATTATCTTTCCAATTGAAAATACCCATTTCAAAAACAGCGGCATCCATAATCGAATTGATGGTATTGTAAAGATGGTCAAAAGTATTTTCTAATTTAAGTGAAGAAGTAACATGCTGACCTAATTCATTTATAATCAATAAATTATCATATTTTATTTTAAACTCATTTTTGTCTTGACTAGCAGTTGTATCGATTACTTTTGTGACTACTTGAATTGGTTTTAAAGAAATTTCTTCAATTTTCTGACCTAGTAATTGAAATTCCGAAAAGAGTCCGATAGCTGCCGGTTTAGTATTTTGTAATACAGATTTCCTTTCTAATCCATTTGAGTTAATTAACTTATCTATTTGAAGATTTAACTGCAACGCTATTTGTTTAATTTTTGTCTTGAAAATTATAGCCACAATAGATGCTCCGGCTAGTAAGATGATAATATAAATAAGATATTGGCTCATATTCTTCTAATTTCTATACAAATTTAATTTTTAGTATTTGGCTATTTCAGTTGTATTGTAGAATTGGTAGTTTTGGTTGTACATTATGTTGATATTGTTAGAAAATCCACGTTTAAAATCCTATAATAAATATTATGTTAAATAGTAAAATAGTCCGTGATGCCTTCCAAGTATTTCATTAATTCGACAATGAACAAAATAACCTCCCACACATGCATTTACGAATTATCACATTCACAAATTCACCAATTATCAAATTGCCCCCTAATTCTTTTCGAAAAATAAAAATTTAACGGCAATGGCAATCATCAGTACAGCAAATACTTTTTTAATCGTGCCTACTGGCAGTTCTACCGCAATTTTACTGCCTAAAAATCCACCGATAACAAAACCTGCGCAGAGAATCAAGGCTATTCTCCAATCCACCAACCCTTTTTTATGATAGGTATAAGCAGCTGCAAAACTTACAGGAAATGAAAGCATGGCTAAAGTTGTACCCTGCGCTGTATGCTGATTTAAGCCAAATAATAATACCAGGATAGGTACAATGACAATACCGCCACCAATACCTACCATACTACTAAGCACACCGGCTATAAATCCTAATAATACAATTCCGATAATCGAACTAATGGTCATAGCTTTTTATTATTTAAATACAACAAAATAATACCTATTTTCGTTTCGTATTAATTAAAAGATACTTTTTTTTTCAAAACTTGTTTAATTGAATCAGAAATATATCTTTGTGAACTTATAATTTAATCCTAACATTATTAAAAAAAGAATTATGGCAGACGTAAAAGCAAATGTTTCTAAACCTCAAAATGCATCCAGCAAAAGTTCCAATGTGATGCTAATTAACACACTTATCGTAGCTACATGCTTGATAGTGGCTCATGTAATTTTTCATACGGTTTTCGCAAGTACCGGTAATTTTAATGACGGTGCAGCACGTCACCAGCCTAAAAACTTAATGGGTACTATGTATCTTGGTGGATGGGTTGTACCCATTTTATTGTCAACTTTTTTAGTAGCATTATGCTTCATTATCGAGCGCGCACTTACTGTTTTCAAATCTAGAGGCAAAATGAATAATGCTGAATTTATTAAAAAAGTTCAATTCCATTTATCAACTAAAAATATTGATGCTGCAATTGCTGAATGTGATAAACAAGCTGGAAGCGTTGGTAATGTCATGAAATCTGGTTTGAAGAAATATAAGGAAATGACTACCAACCAAGAATTAGATACTGAACAAAAGGTTGCAGCAATCAAAAAAGAAATTGAAGAAACAACTTCATTAGAATTACCTATGCTAGAAAAGAATTTAGTCTTTTTATCTACTATCACTTCGGCGGCTACCCTATTGGGCTTGTTTGGTACGGTAATGGGAATGATTCGTGCCTTCGCTGCCATGGCTAATGCTGGTGCACCTGATGCAAATGCACTTGCGGCTGGTATCTCTGAAGCCTTGGTGAATACTGCTCTAGGTATTGGTACTTCATTTCTTGCGATGCTTGCTTATAATTTCTACACTACCATTATCGATAACGTAACTTATGGCATTGATGAAAGCGGTTTTACACTTGAACAAAGTTTTGTTGCTAACTACAAATAGTCGATTTCAGCGCATACTGAAATTAACAATCAACAATTCTCATTCATGTAAAAAACGAATATCATGCCTAAACATAAATTACCAAGAAAAAGTACACATATCGACATGACCGCCATGTGCGATGTGGCTTTTCTTTTGCTGACATTTTTTATGTTAGCAACAAAATTTAAACCCGATGAGCCGGTTGTGGTGAAAACCCCCTCTTCTATTTCGGATATCGTAATACCGGATAATTCAATATTGCTTACCATTGATCCTGCAGGGAAAGTTTATTTCGACTATGATAATAAAAAAGCGAAGGCTATTTTAATCGACAAAGTAAATACCGAAAAAGGCTTGAATTTAACTGCTGATGAAAAGGAATCATTTAAACGTGGTGCCTCTTTTGGCTTACCTTTTAATATGATGAAAAGTTATTTGGCTATTGATCCTATTAATCAAAAATCATTTCCTTTTACCGGTATACCCGTTGATACAAACTATATGCCCGATGTAAATGAATTGGCTTATTGGATTCAGTCTGCTCGTATTGCAGGGCAAGAAACTGGACAACCACCGCGTATTTGTATAAAATGCGATGCATCAACACCCTATCCGAAAGTGAAAGATGTAATTAAAACGCTAACAAAAAATGATATCCTTCGTTTTAATTTAGTAACCACTTTAGAAGCAACACCTGAAGGGTCTGCTGCTGAAGTAGCTAAGGCTGAAAAAGAAAAATCATCCGGCACAAAAAGTGAATAAATAATATAGATTAATCTTAAAAATATTTCAAAGAAATGGCAGAAATAGATACCTCCGGTGGGGGCAAGAAGAAAGGCCCCGGAGTCAAAAAAGGTAAAAAACTTTCCACAAGAATTGATCTCACGCCTATGGTGGATCTAGGTTTTCTTTTGATAACCTTCTTCATTTTTACAACCACCATGAGTAAACCAAAGACCATGGAAATCAATATGCCTGTTGATACGAAAGATGATTCAACCAAGGCAAAGGATTATTGTACAATGACCATACTATTAAGTAAGGAACATAGAGTTTATTATTATGTTGGATTAGCCGATGATCCAATGAACCCTCCTAAAGTTGAAGTTACTTATTTTCAGAATAAAAATGGGATCCGCGATGCCTTGATTTTACACAAGAAAAATGTAGATGAGCAAAGAATGAATGGAATGCCTGGGCATATTCCTGCAGACAAACCAGTTATTCTCATCAAACCAGATGTGAACAGTCAGTATGAAGACATGGTAAATATCTTAGATGAAATGAAAATCAATGATATGCCGATTTATGCTATGATAGACATAACCCCGGTAGATCAGAATTATATAAAAGCAACTGAAGCTGCAAACGAAGGACAATAAATTTATGGAATGATTAGAAGGAATTCATCAACCACAAAAAAATAACATGGAAACGAAAGATATTTTAAAAGCCGATGTACTTGATATCATCTTCGAAGGAAGAAATAAAGCATATGGCGCATACGAATTAAGGAAAAACTACAAAAAACGTACCCGAGCAGCCTTAATTGGTTGTATTGTTTTTGCCGCCTTACTTGCTGCCATCCCTGTAATTGCTAGTCTGCTAAGTAGCAATACTAAAAAGGTAAAACCCATCACTAAAGTAACTGAACTTAAAGCCCCGCCGCCGATAGATCCAAAAAAGCCACCTCCCCCACCGCCCCCACCACCTCCACCCCCGGTTCCTCCTCAGGTAAAATTTACACCACCGGTTATTAAAAAAGCCGAGGAAGTAAGAGAAGAAGAAAAACCTGCTGAAATAGAAGAACTTAAGGATAAAATGGCGAGTACACAAAATGCAGAAGGAAACACAACAAATTTTGAAGCCCCACCTACAATTGATGTACCAAAAACGGTTGAACCGGTAGCTCCTGTTAAAGATGAAATTTTTGAATTTGTTGAGCAAGAAGCGACTTTTCCAAATGGGGATGAAGCACTCTACAAATACTTAAGTGAGCATATCAAATACACAAATCAAGCACGTGAACAAGGCATTACAGGTAAGGTAATACTGAGCTTTGTGGTAAGAGGTGCTGATGGAAATATTACCGATGTAAAAGTTGTGCGTGGATTAGGTTATGGATTAGATCAAGAAGCCGTAAAAGTTGTTCAAGGAATGCCAAATTGGAAACCAGCTAAACAAAATGGCAAACCGGTATCTTCAACATTTACTTTGCCTGTTGAATTTAGACTTGATGAAGAATAAGGAATCTTGACCAAGTGTATATAAAAATATATCTAAGGTTGTCGAAAAGACAACCTTTTTTTCGCCTACTCCATTCCTTTTTCACCCCGTTAAATTCAAGATTTAACCGAATAATTTCAAGCAATTTGATATTATTTGTTTAATATTGTAGACAAATATTTTTATATGTGTTTTGAAGAAAATCTCTTATTGAGTATGCCCGGCGGGTCTGAGTGGATTTTTATTGTTCTTGCAGTACTAGTGCTATTTGGAGGGAGAAAGATACCCGAATTTATGCGAGGTTTAGGGAAAGGTATGCGTGAGTTCAAAGATGCTAAGGACAATATTAAAAATGAAATTGAAGCTGGCATGAAGGAAAAGGAGTAATGTATTACTTCCTATTGTTTATTTATTATTTTAAACTTTAAAATGGTTAGATTTTTCTTTTTTGTACATATAATAGTCATTTCGCTTGTAACTATTTCGAATAGCAAGGCAAGTGAACGCGACACTGTTACAATAATTACCATTACTGACCCAAATCAAATTCCTAAGCATGCAGTAATTCAAAAATTACCAAAATTCGATAGCAGTCGTTTTGTTCAAAAAAATCTGATTACCGATAATAGTGAAAAGCCTCAGAATTTCGGCTCATTCAAAGTAAATAAATCTATTTATGGTACCTATACAGATTATATTCTTGAATATGTAAGAAATTATCATAACTCTTTCGGAGAAAGAATAGAAAGAATTAAATCTAAAAACAGAGGCTATTTCGCGTTGATGGATAATGTTATGAGGCGATACGGTTTACCAAAGGAAATGAAATCATTAGCCATTATCGAATCTGCTTTAAATTGTAATGCAGTTTCCTGCGTAGGTGCCGTTGGGCCTTGGCAGTTCATGGAAGGTACTGCAAAAGATTTAGGTTTACGTGTCGATAATCGTGTCGATGAGCGAAAAGATTTTTATAAAAGCACACATGCTGCTGCAAGATATTTAAAACAGTTACACGGTATTTTTCATGATTGGTTATTAGTTATTGCATCTTACAACTGTGGGCCAGCACCGGTTTTACGAGCGATTAATAGTGGAAATGGGAGAAGTTTTTGGGATATTAAACCTAAATTACCGAAAGAAACCCAAAATCATGTAATGGCATTTATTGCAACTTCTTCTGTGCTTGACAAAGTAGGTAACGCTTTAGCTTTGGGTGAAATTCCTAAAGGAGCGAAGGCACCAAAGGCTGACTTTTCAGCGTTTGATGGAATAGAAATTTCTGATGTTAAAGAAGATAAACCGCGTTTTACGGAAGAAGAGCTTGATAAAATGGCAGTCCTAAAAGTAAAGGGTTCTTATAAAATTAGTTCTATTGCAAAAATATTAGATGAAGATCCTGTTCGTTTAAAACGTTGGAATCCCGATTTTGATATTCAAATTACGGCGGCTACAACTCCGGTTCAACTTCGTATTCCTATTGACAAATTAGATCAATTTATTATTAAGAAGGAGAAAATTATGCTTGAGTCAAAGAAATTCTAAGCTAACTCATGCAACGATATTTTATTGAAGTGCAATATAAAGGCACTTCATTTAGCGGGTTTCAAACGCAACCCAATGCACTCACCATTCAAGGGGAAATTGATAAAGCACTGAGAATCTTCCTTCGCGAAGAAATTCAAACAACTACCTCTAGTCGAACAGATGCCGGCGTACATGCTCATCAAAATTTTTTACATTTTGATACTTCAGTAAAAATTCACCAAAATCATATTTATCATATCAATTCAATTTTACCGAGCGATATTGTTGTGAAAAATATTTACCTAATGGATGCAAAAGATCATGCTCGATTTGATGCATTATCTCGCGTGTATACTTATCATCTCTTACGAAGAAAGAATCCTTTCAAAAGAGAGTACACATGGTTTTATCCGCATGAAATTCAACTGGAAAAATTGCAAGAAGCTGCAATACAAATAGTAAATAGAACAGACTTTACATCTTTCTCGAAAAAAAATACTGATGTGCTTACTTTTCAATGCAAAATAATTTCGGCAAGTTGGGTGCAAACTGAGGATGAAATTATTTTTACAGTAGAAGCCAACCGATATTTAAGAGGCATGGTTCGAGGTTTAGTTGCTACACAATTACTCGTTGGTCGTAATAAAATTTCAATAGAAGAATTTAATGCAATCGCGAATAGTGGCGACTGTGAGCAAGCAGATTTTAGTGCACCGGCAAGCGGACTTTTTTTAGAACGAGTAAATTATCCGAATAGCTTATTGCAGAATCCTGTTTAAATATTACTATTGCAACATAGTTTAGTACCATGTTCATTTATCCAAAGAATCTTACCGAACAACTTGATTTCAATTATCTCATTCAGATGATGGAAGAATTTTGTATGAGTTTGAAAGCTAAAGAATTGGTGCAAAAAATGAAACCTGTATCAAGCTATGCACAAGTGGTAAAACAACTCGAAGAAACTTCAGAGTTATTATTAGCCATTCATAAAGGCGACCCATTACTCATTAGTTATTTTCCGAATGCTGATAAAGAATTGCAATTACTTACTATTGAGAATGCGGTACTCTCAACTTCACAAATGGTACAAGTTCGTAACCTTGTTCAGATTGCAAACGATTTAATTATTTTCTTATCGGATAAAGAGCTGGTCTACCCTACCCTAAAATCGCATACTGATTTATTACAGATAGATACGCAAATTAGAAATGCAATCGATGATATGATCGATAAAGATGGCATCATGCACGATCATGCTTCCATTCAACTCGCATCTATTCGTAAGGAATTACAAGGAAATCGTAAAATAAGTGATAGGTTATATCGTTCCCATTTACAACGTTTAAAACGTTTAGGATTTTTAGCGGATATTGAAGAAAGTTATGTCAATGGCAGAAGAGTACTTGGCATTTTTGCCGAACATAAACGTGAAGTGAAGGGTATTATTCTGGGTCAGTCATCCAGTGGTAAAATTACCTTCATTGAGCCTCAAGATGTAATTAGTCTGAACAACGACAGACTTGCCTTAGAAGATGAAGAGAAGCAAGAAGTGTATCGCATACTAAAAGAACTCACCGGGTTTGTACAGCCCTTTCATGATATCATTCAAAATTATTATCAGTGCTTAATTGCATTTGATTTTATTCGTGCTAAGGCCTTGCTAGCTCGTGATATGAATGCTACCATGCCAAGGCTTCTGCAAAGCGGAAATACCATTAAATTAGTCAATGCCTTTCATCCCGTTTTATTAATACAAAATAAAAAGAAGAAAGCACATACCGAATCATTGAATTGTCATCTTTCAGAAGAAAACAGAATCATGGTCATTAGTGGGCCTAATGCAGGAGGCAAATCAATTACATTAAAAGCTATAGGTTTGTTTCAAATGATGTTGCAATGTGGGTTATTAATTCCGGCATCTGCAAAAAGTGAATTCAGTATTAAAAAGAAAATTTTTGGTGATATAGGTGATAATCAAAGTATTGAAGATGGTTTAAGTACTTATAGTTCTCGTCTTTTAAAGATGAAACATTTTTTGGAACATACCGATGAACATACACTTTTTTTAATAGATGAATTTGGAACCGGAAGTGATCCTGATATGGGTGGGGCCTTAGCCGAAGTAATTTTAGACAAATTAAATTCTGCTGGGGCGCAAGGTGTAGTTACAACTCACTTTACTAATCTTAAAATTCTTGCCAATAATAAAGAAGGTGTTTTCAACGCATGTATGCTTTTTAATAGCAAAACTTTAAAGCCATTATATCAGTTGCATATTGGAGAACCCGGCAGCTCATTTACTTTTGAAGTAGCCGAAAAAATTGGGTTGGATCAAAATCTTTTAGACGAGGCAAAAACTAAATTATCCAACGAAAAATTGCAAATGGATAAATTGCTCAATACGTTGCAGAAAGAAAAAAATGCCTTACTAAAATTAAAAAGAGATTTACAAAAACAGATCAGTAAGGCGAGTGCCGAAAAGCGTGAATTCCAAGGATTATCTGAAAAGGCAGAAGAATCGTTTATTGAAAATCTGAAGAATCGTGAAGAGAAAAAGAAGCTCATGGAGTATGGTAAAAAATTATTGCAACTTACCAATGAATGGATGGAAAATCAGAATAAAAAAGAAATCATTAGCAAATTTGTAAAACTTGCAGGTTA
Source organism: Bacteroidota bacterium (assembly GCA_016706595.1). GTDB lineage: Bacteria > Bacteroidota > Bacteroidia > Chitinophagales > Chitinophagaceae > OLB11. Next base: position 631,668 of record JADJJH010000001.1, read on the forward strand.
CGAATTACATAAAAAAAGAGCGCAAGAAGAGTACGAGAAAACAGAAAAGTTTAAAGTCAAGCAAGTTGAAAAAATAAAAACAAAAATAAAAACAGGTTCCAAAGTGCGTATGATGAAGAGCCGTGAAATTGGCACTATCACTGCGATTGAAAAAGATCGTGCGAAAGTTTTGTTTGGAAATTTGGTGATGGATGTAGGTTTAGAAAAATTAGAAATAGCATAAAAGTTAATCTTCAGAAGAAGGAAATAATTAGATTTATACATCGAGAGATTACAACTAACAGTACTAACGCCCAATGAGATTGCTATACAGAACTTTAGATTTAACATGTAATTTCTAATACATACCGATTTTTTGCACTTGTGCTTACCCCATTTTTGTTGATGATGAATTTTAAGATGGATACAATAATTGATAATTATCCTACGTGATGGCAAACCAATACTTTTGAAATCGTTAAAGTCATTAGCGTAAAATGGATTAAATTACAAAACCGTCCTTTTGAGACGGTTTTGTAATTATTATAAAAATTGAAAGCTTAATTTTTTCTGATAGTTTGAGAAAAATTCAAACCATTTTTATTGCTTACGTGCACCATATAAACGCCATCAGCTAAATCCGACATATCGATTGTAGTTTGCGTAGCACCTGAAGCTGTATTCATTTCTACAATACGCACTACCCTTCCGGTTGCATCATTAATTTTAATAAACACAAGCGATTGATCTTCTGTATTTACCTCGATATTTAATTCTGTATTGACAGGATTCGGGAAGATAGTTACTTGTGCATCGTTGCCATAATACACATCAACTACTTGACTATAACTTGTGTTTCCATCAATATCAACTTGACGAAGACGATAATAATTATGACCATTAAATGGTTTCACATCATTGTAGTTATAACTCAAATTATTAGAACTATTTCCACCGATTGCCTTTGTTGGAATTTTACTTGAAAGTTCACTAAATGATTTAGCATCTTTACTTCTTTCAACCACAAAATGGCTGTTATTTATTTCAGTGGCAGTAACCCAATGTAATTCAGATTGACCATTTACTCTTTTGCCGGTGAAATTCAATAAATTTACAGGTAAAGCAATATTTAAAGGATTACAAGTATGGCAATAGAAATATGAGAAGCTGCTAACCGGGAAACAAACTGTCCATACAGTGGTTGATGGATCGTAAGTTGCGGTAATATCTGCATTCGGAATTGACACTGCAGTATGACCCGGAGTATTCAAATCACCATTATCTACTTTGGAAATACATAGATTTGTAGTAGGACTCATAGTTGGCCAAGCTGGTGAATATAAGAAGGCTGCAGATAAACTATATTGCGCAAAATCATCATCTAAATAATATAAACATACTACTGCACTATCGTTATTAGTAGGCGTAATTTGGTAGGATCGATTTACATATGGTTGTCCGTTATGATCGGGAACACTTGATGCAATTTCTTCGCAAATAGTTACTGTACCTAAATTGTTTAAATCAACCGCATCGGTGATGGTGGCAATTTTTCGGCAATCGGTAGTTGTATATAGCGTTTCAGTATTGCCATCGCTTAGTTGCAGATTGCCGCAAGGAATAACACCTGGTACAGAGTAGTTTGCAAAAATATCTTGATTAGCTATATTATTCGTTGCCGGTAATACTTGAATATCTGCAATAGATGAATCTGAACAAACTACAATCCCTCCTGTAGTATTCACAATCATATACAACGAATCGGGTGTGCTTATAAAATGTGGATTACCACTATAAGGAATTGTATAAGCAGCATCTTCAAAAAATAAAGTATCAATATTGGTGGTTGGAAAAATGCTAATCAAAGAACTGATATCGATAGCATTTGGGGCACATGCATTACCAATATAAATAGGCAATGAGAATTGTGGAATGCTATGAACATCTACGAGTACGCTATCCGAAGCAAAACAACCTGTTAGATTATCAGTAACTTTTGAATAGAGAACACCTGAACTTGTAGTATCATTTGTTGGATTAATAATTGGCACGAACAAAGCTTGATCACCAAAATAGCTTACACTTACGCCTGATGCATATGCCGAAATTGGTCCATCGTTTGCAGGTAAATTGCAAATTGCACTATTACTACCTACTGCATATTCGCAAGAAACTATCGTATCTTGAAATACCAGGGGAACAGGATTAATTACTAAATCAACCGGTACACGACAATCTGAAGACCCTGCACATGCAGCATAAAAAGGTGTAGTGCCTGGTGTATTTGTATTAATAAGTCCTGTACCAGGAACACCAATAGGATTAAACGGTGAATAAGTAAAAAGTACCGGTCCACCAGTAGGTGCAGCATACCACTCAAAACTTGCAGGTACATAGGTATAATAAAATTTTAACTGGGCCACTGTGGTGCTAGTGCCTACATTAATATTTACAGTAGTTGGTGTAGACCAAGTATCCCATTGTCCGATGTTTAACGTACCACCGGCACCAATTTGATTATAGATATCTCCCATTTTTGTTGGTGTCAGGGCATTAACACCTGCACCTGTTGATGCGGTTAATCCATCATTGGTGTAAGTAAAACCTAAAGGTACAGAGGTGCCTGGATGACCAACACCTCCAGGTATAAAGAAATTAGCAGCGGGTACAGGAACAGTATTCCCCTTGAACAATGAGAATCTTTGTTCTTGCGCATAGGTGCAGCCTGGACAAGTTGGAAGAGTATATAAATTTGTTACCGTTAACTTGGCGTTGCCAATAAAGGTCGGACTTGGAGGAAGCGTAGGTAAAATTCCACTGGCAAACAAACATGACCCTAAATAAGTTGTTGATGTATTGGGGCAAATAGGTGGCTGTCCGGGGGCAATGGTAAATGTAATAGTTGCCGAATCGAGAACCGGTGTAGCGCAACCACTAACTGTTAATCCTTGACCGAAGGGTATAATCGAACCTTGACAGATTGGATAATCAGGACCCGGAGTTGGTCTGTAATTTGCTCTAGCTATCGGAACGGCTAATGAATCGTTGATTAAATTTCCATTGATTAAACCGCTGAGTACTAAGGTTGTATTTAATGCATAAGATCCGCCTGGATATAAATCAACACCATTGAAAGTTAAGGTTGTTGAGTTAACCCCATAAGGACTTAAAGTTCCTGTACTTGCAATCGCTGTATACGGAATCACACCAGTTGGTCCAGTAACATTTAAAGTAACAGTTACCGGATTGGTTACCAAATTTAAAATAGCAGAACCATAATTAGATAAGGTTGCGGTAACGGTTTCGTTATTTGTAAAACAGGTACCTGCTGGAACTGTGATGGCCGAAATAGCAGGATCATAAGGAGATGGCTGAATAATATTCAATGAATAATCTTCGGTTTCACCATACGCATAGGTTCCGGTTGGATTAACTGTTCCAATCCAAGTACTCATCATTACCACACGCATTTTAGTACAACCAAGTAATGCTGAAGCAGGGGTAATAAATGTACCGCTCAAAGTAATTGGCGGTGTTACCGATACCGTTGAATAAACTTCTTCACCAGGATCTGAGAATGATGCGTTATGATTAAAGTCGATATACATTTTTACTGAACTCGCTACCGCACCACCACAAGTTCCAACGGTAATATCAAATGGAGTTGATAGTCCTTTATACACTGCTGGTGCAGGCACACCGGTTGAAAAATCTGCATACATACTGGCAGTGCCGGTTCCGGTTCCTTGCGAACCAACAAGAGGTGTTGCACATCCTGTAGTATTATTTAAACTACCAACAGTAACATTAAATATATCTTGATCAGGTGCATTGGTTGCCGCAGATGCTCCATAACATGGTGAAGTACATGACCAAGGTTGAACTACAATACAAGTTGAAGTGGAAGTATCTGAGAGTCCGGTATTGGTACAAGTTACACGGCAACGATAACCTATAGTTGTACCGGCTACTGCCGAAACACAAAGATTAGGTGTAAGGGCACTCGGGTTGGTAGCTCCAGGGATTGGAATCCAAGGAGCAGCACAATTGGAACCTTGCAACCATTGATAAGCTAAGCCGCCTGTAAGTGAAGAACCGGTAAGTGTAAAACAAACATTTACACCAGGGCAAGGATTAATTGCGGTGGCAGATGAAGTACCCGCTACCGGTGTTCCAGTACATGGTGTATTTGCTAAAATGGTGATATTATAATCTTCATATTCGCCAAACGTAGTGATACCACAAGATTCAGTCGCAGTCAATGCCGTAAAGTATTTCGCGCAAACACGCATTCTTTTAATACCCGGAGAGGTTGAGATGGGTATGGTTATTGAACCAGTAAGTGTGGTAGCAGATGTGACTGTAGAAGGTGAAACATATACAAATTCACCTGGGTCTGAGAATAAAGTATTACCATTTAAATCTATCCATATTCCTATCGATTGAGTGAAAACAGCACTACCAGCTTGTATTGTATAGGTATATGATAAACCTTGTACATAACTAGCGGTATTCGAGAATAAGGTATAGTCATTCGGGTCGTCACCACTTCCTAAATTAGATAAAGTACCAAAGGAGAAATTATTAACATAATCACCTGTAGCTCCTGTAAAGCCAACGGTTGGTATACATTGCGATTTGGCGTTATAAGAATTCATAATCCCAAAACTCGTCAAAACTAAAAACAAAAAAAGGTAGTGTTTTTGCATAAAAAAATTTCCGTGAAGTTAATAAAATCCTATTAAAAATAAAAAAAGTTGTGAGAAATAGATTCTCACAACTTTTTAAAAAAAATCATACTCTTCTATTTTTTTCGAAGAGAACTTGTAAAATGTAATCCTTGATTAGACGTGATTTCAACTAGATAAATTCCATCACTTAATGATTCTAAATTAATTTGACTCATGTTATTACCTACTACTAATACTAAATCAACTATTCGAATAACTCTTCCGGTTGCATCCATAATTTTCAAATGGGCTTTATCGTTAACTTGAGAATTAATTTCAACATTTAATTCACTACTTGCAGGATTTGGATACAAAGTAACTTGTGCTTCGATGCCAAAATAAACATCCACAATTTCACTTTTACTTTGTTGCCCATCAATATCAACCTGAGTTAAACGATAATAATTGTGTCCTTCGAAAGGCTTAGCATCTGTAAAGTCATAATTTAAATGTGAAGTACTATTCCCGCCAATTGCTTTTGTTGGAATTTTAGAAGAAATATTTGAGAAGTTTTTAGCATCCTTACTTCTTTCGACAATAAAATGGCTATTGTTTACTTCATTTGAAGTTACCCAATTAAGTTCAGTTTTGCTGTTTACTCGCTTACCGGTAAAACTTAATAAGTTAATGGGTAAAGGGGCATTAATAGGTGTGTTACAAGTGTGACAATAAAAATACGAGAAACTACTAACAGGAAAGCAAACTGTCCAAACGGTAGTGAGTGGATCATACGTGGTAGTAATATTTGCATTAGGAATTGAAACAGCTGTATGTCCTGGTGTATTTATATCACCATTATCAACTTTACTGATACACAAATTACTAGTTGGCACCAATGAAGGCCATGATGGAGATGAACTGATTGCAGTAGCAGAATATTGTGCGAAATCATCATCAAGGAAATACAAACAAACCTGAGCACTATCATTTGTAGTGGGTGTAATTTGATAGGAACGATTTATGTAAGGTTGACCATTATGAACTGGCACCCCTATCGCAATATCCTCACAAATATTTACTGCACCTAAACTCACTCCATCAACAGCGTCTGTAACAGTTGCAATTTTTCGACAATCAGCCGTAGTATATAATGTTTCGGTATTACCATCACTTAAGGTAATATTACCGCAAGGTATTGGCCCTGGAATTGAAAAATTAAAACTCAAATCTTGATTTGCGATATTATTGGTAGCCGGAATGACTTGAACATCAGCGATAGCTGAATCGGAACAAACCACCCCATTGTTCGTATTGACTATCATATATAACGAATCAGCTAGTGTGATTGAATATGGATTTACAAATGGTATCGTATACGCTGCATCTTGAAAGAAAAGTGTATCGATGTTTGTTGTAGGGAAAATACTAATGAGTGAACTGATATCGATGGCATTTGGTGCACAAGCATTACCAATATAAATTGGCAATGAAAATTGTGGAATGCTATGCACATCAAGTAAAACACTATCAGATGATGCACATCCTGTTAAAGGATAATATACTCTTGAATAAATAAAGTTGGTACTACTTGTATCGTTATTTACATCTATGATTTGCGTAGTGGCTGTCAAGGCTTGGTCGCCAAAATATTGAACACTTGCTGCCAAATTACCGCCTGTCACGACATTCGAAGCAGATTGTGTAGTATCTAAAATAAAGATTGCATAGTTTGCCCCAACTGCATATTCACATGCAGAAATGGTATCTTGGAATGCAGCAGGAGTAGGATTAATAATTAAATCAACCGGTACTCTGCAATTTGGAAGTCCTAAACATGCAGCATAAAAAGTATAATTGCCCGGTACATTTGAATTATTCACTACGGCATTGGTAAACGATAATGGATCGAATGGTGATAAAGAATATAAACTTGTTCCGGCAGTTGGCACATCATACCAAGCAAATGCAGGTGGTACATATTGATAATAAATTTTTAAGGTTGCTTCAGTAATTCCCGAAGGAGAATTAAGGTCAATATCCGACATCGAAATATTATCTTGGTACGACTCCCAATATCCTAATTTAAGCGCCCCGCCGGCAGCTACGGTTGTAAATATGCTAGATAATTGTGCAGTTGGTATATTTCGTTTATAGGTCCAGTTTGTAGCAGCACCTGCCGGCAACGTAGTTGCAACAGTGCCTCCCGGAGAAAGTAAATTGGCCCCTGTGGGTGCACTTCCGGTATAGATATTCATTCGCATTTCAGTATTGATAGTAGCAGGGACTAATGCATTTTCTTTCAAATTGGTAATTTCCAAAATACCAGGTTGGGTAAATGAGGCACCCGGAGGTAAGGCAGGCAAAATAGCATTTCCAAAATTGCATGCAAATTGATCTGAGCAATTTGACGGTAAACCTGTGCTTGTTCCATTACCTGTTGATCCAATATTATCATTACATAATCCAATGGCAAAGGTGATCGTAACTGAATCTAATAAAGGAGATGAACAACCACTCACACCTAAACCTTGGCCGAATGGCACACTACTAAATTGACACAATTGATAATCTGCAGCAACGGGTCTATAGTTTAGAATGTTTATAGCATTGGCTAAGGAGTCGTTACCTAAAAAGTTATTTGTCAGCGTAGGGCAACTCACTACCGCATTAATCACGTAATTTCCACCCATAAACATATTGATGGTATCATTTACAGTTATGCATCCCGAACCAAAAGCTGGTAAAATACCCGAATTCAAGGTGTCAATAAAAGAAAGAATGCCACTTGGTGTTTGTATGGTGTAGGTAACATAGTATGGGTTTAGTAATAAATTTATCGGACTAGAACCATAGTTACAAACAGTTGCAGACAGTATCTCAGTAGAATCGGTACAATTATTACCAACTGGTGCTGCAATGGCGGTTAGCGTAGGGTCATATGGGCCAGCCGGTGTAATATTTATCAAATAATCTTCAACCTCTCCAGTTGTGCCATTAGTGCAAGGATCCATAGTTGATGTTCCGCCGGTAACCATTTTTACTCGCATTCGGGTTTGCCCAGGTAAACTGGTAGGAGGAATAGTATGCGTATTAGTTGGATGAAATCCATTAGCTGCTAATGAGGCTTCACTAAAAATTTCCTCGCCTGCATCGGTAAAATTCGCATTGTGATTATAATCTATCCAAACCTTAACCCATGTATTGGCCAATGTCGCTGCAGAAGTTATTTGGTGAGCATAAATAGGGTAATTAAGTCCTTGAATAAAGTTTGGTACCGGAGTGAGCGTCATCCAATTTGTATACGTTCCATTTGCCGTTGGATTTGAAGTTTGCGGTGTAGGGGTAATGGCTGGATTGTTAAAAGTCCCCATTCCAAATTGCCCTATATCGGCCAGTGTTGTAGCCGTGACGGTTGAACCACAATAACAGGGCGAAAAAGGAGTCCAAGATTGCACCACCACAGCCGGCGTGGTAGCCACAGTAGTATCATTGAGTCCGGAGAAGGTACAAACCACAATACATCTATAAAAAGTAGTGCTTCCCGGAGGAGGCATATAAAAATAAGGAACCGTTGTTGCGCCTGGTAATGTTAACCATGGGCCTGATGGTGTGCTGGCTCTTTGCCACTGATAGGCTAATCCACTAGCAGCTGTGCTACCGGTTAGGTTGAGTGTAATATTCGTACCCGGACAAGGATTATTGGGTGCCGCGGTTGCCGTACCTGCATTAGGTTGTCCTGAACAAGGTGTACTTAAAACTGTTAATCCAACAGAACCGGTAAAAGCACGAGGAGTAAAATTGCCTCCACCATATCCAACATTCTGACCACCAATTAACACTTCGCCGTTCTTAAAATTTACACCGGCATTCGAAAACGTTAAAGGTGAACAACCTGTTGTTCCACCAAAAGTGCCTATTCCTGTATATTGAACATTTGAAGAAGTTAAATAAAAACGATAGGAGGTAAAGGCAGGAATGTTAAAGGTCAAAAATGGAAAAATCATAGTTTGAACTCCAGCAGCCATGGCTACTCCTGTAACCGACGCAACTGGACTCCAAAGTGGAAGTGCCGGCGGGAATGATAAACCAGAAAGTGAAGAACTAGAAGCCCATAAAGTATAATCGCGTGTTACCGCCGTTGAAGAAAAATAAGAAAGTGTATTTAATACAGCCGGATATGGATTGGTATTTTCAATTAAAAAAGTAATTCCACCAGATGAATTATTTGGCGTGTATCCAGTACCCAAAACCTGAGTATTGAAATTTATCACTTGTGCTTTGCTAATTTGAGTGATACCAATTAGGCACGAGAATATCAAAGTAAATATTTTGTTCATACTATTCTTTTTTAATGTGTCGGGTAAATTTATACATAAAATTGGATTCAAAAAAAAAATAAAAAGACCCTTTAAAATGTATTTCAACATTTCAATTCAACATTTTCAACCTTTTTACAATCACAATGAACCATTCCCTATAGTATTCTCGAAGTGGTTGAAAAACCATTTAGTTGCTTTGCTTACTTATAGTTTCAGTATAATTGAATTGTCCATTTGTATTAATAACCAATTGATAAATCCCTGAAATCAAACGAGAAATATCGATAGTTAGCTGATTTGAACCCTCCATTAAATCGAATGCTACAGCATGCACTACCCTACCTGTGACATCATATATCTTTATTTTACTTTGAGTTTGCTCTAGTGCTGATTGTATATCGATATGCAATTCATTACTTACAGGGTTAGGATAGGTGTGAATGACAAACCTTGGATCTCTAAAAATATCTATCACTTGGCTGTAAGCAATTTGCCCATCAATATCTTGGTTTTTTAATCGATAATAGCTGTGCGATGCTGAAGGTGCAAAGTCAACAAAACTATAATCAAATGAATTTTGCGTATTTGATTGCGCATATTTACCAAGAATTTTTTCGGAAATTGATTGGAAATTTTTACCGTCGACACTTCTTTCTACTTCAAAATAATGAATCTCTTTTTCGTCTTTAGTTTGCCAAGATAATAGGTTTGATTCTCCTTGTCGCACACCACTAAAATTTACAATATCAATTGGTAATGGAATATTGAATGGATTTTGCGCATGCAAATAAAAATTCTCAAAACTATCCGTCATAAAACAAAATGTCCAAACCGTGGTGAGCGGATTATAATTCGATGATATGGCTGTATTGGGAATTACTTCAGCAATGTGTCCAAGTGTATTTAAGTTACCATTACTTACTCTCGTAAAACATAAATTTGATACTAATGTTGGATTAGCGGCCGTTGGCAATAATGGCCATCCATTTAATAAAGCGGCAACATTATATTGCTCCAAGTCATCATCTAAATAATATAAACAAACGTTAGCGGTATCTTGCACACTGGGTGTAATTGTGTAATGTCGATTCACATACGGCTGTCCATTATGTAATAGAACCGAAGGCTCAATTTCTTCGCAAATACTTGTACTACCTAATGAAATTCCATTTGCATAATCAGTAATCGATGCTATTCGTGAGCAATTATACGTCGAATATAAGGTGTCATTTATTCCATCACTCAATAACAAATTTGCACAGCCGATACTTCCCGAATATGAAAAGTTTAGCACTGTATCTTGATTTACGATAAAATGATTGGCAGGCATAACATTTATTTGCGCGGTACTTGTATCGTAACAAGCCGGAGTAGTATTGGTTTCGAAAACGATATAAACCGTATCTACGGCAGTAATGGCATGAGGATTTGGATGTAAAGTCGTGAGTCCGATATCATCATAATACAATGTATCTGTTCCTGGTGTTACAAAACTAAATGGATCAATCAATGAAGCCGCATCAATATAATCAGGTAAACAAGCCGAACCCGAAACCAAAGGTGCACTAAACATGGGTTTTTGATGCACTTGCAGATAAACAGTATCCGATGAAAAACACGATCCTTCGGCAACTTTTGAATAGATATATGTTGAATTCGAGATATAGTTCGTGGGGTTTGATATCAGAAGTGAAAGTCCCAAATCTTGATAATAACTTACGGTAGCCAACGGATTCGATGCTGAAACTGAGTTGTTTAATAAGGTTAAATCAAATAAACCATTTCCGGTACTTGATATCAATTCACAGCTCGCTAAACTGTCTTGTACAACAGCCGGAGATGGTTTGATTTTTAGTAAAACTGGCAACCGGCAAACTGTATCCGCACTACAAGTTGCATAAAATGTATAGTTGCCGATGGTACTCGTACTGCTGAGTCCGGAAGAAGGTATCACAAATGGATTCATAGTAGAACCCGTATAAAATGAATTTCCACCGCTGGCACTCGTAAACCATTTTACATTGGGTGAAATGGTATAATTAATACTGAGTGTTGCTTGGGTGAGTTGCCCTTGCGCATTCAGTAAAATATCACTTGAGCCAACTACATTATCGATAGATTCCCAATACCCTATATTAAAGATACCGCCAACACCAATGGACGTATACATAGCATTTAATTGAGCCGCTGAAATGTTAACAGCATAATCAAAATTGTAAACTGAAAAACTTAAAGGATTTCCATTTTGACCAGGCAAAAAAGGTGCCGCAGTGCCAATGGAAGGTGAATAAATACTAAATCTTGCTTGGTCGCCAAAACTACCTGTTGGTTGACAATTTAAATTACTAATTACTAATTTCCCACCTGTGATTACTGCTCCGGCAGGCAATCCAGGCAAAGCCGATTGTCCGAATAAACCGGCTGTTGCATCATTGCTACCATCAATGGGTGGACTTGACATTACCAATGCATTTAAAGTATAGGTTCTGTTTCGAGACAAGCAATTAAATCCTGTAAAACCGGCAAACAAAGGGCCACTTGTAAATTGGCAAACACTATCAATTAGCGTACTTAAAGTGGGTTTATAATTTGTAATCGAATCCAGAAAAGTATTGTTGGCAAGATTAGCGTCTACTGCCCCGGTAACATTTGCAGTGGCTGAAATGTAATAATTTCCGGGTAGCGAAAAATTGATTCCGCCAACCACCGCACTTATACATCCGCAAGGTGCAAGCGTTCCGCCAGACAAAACTACTGATGCCGTTTGAGGCATAGGCCCTGTAATATTAAAATTTACGGTGGTATTTGCTGTAGCAAGATTGATGGTATTAGGTGATTTATTACAAATTTGTGCTTGTAAACTATTGCTGGTTGTTGCACAAGCGGTTGTTGGTTTTGTAATGCTTAAAACCTGCAAATCGGTAAAAGCACCTGAGGGAGCAAAAGTGATACTGCCATCAAAAAAATAAGCTGCTGCGGCATTACCTAAAGTTTGCCACCCAAAATAGCCTACTTGTCCACCGGTTGAAGTATTATCACCTGTTAGTAAATCCACCCCACCATTCGAAAAAATATTTGGCGTACTTGCGCCTCTTACGGCAGTTCCTTTACTTCCTTGTAAAGCAAATCTATAGGTGGTTGAAGGAGGAATTACTAAACCTATACAATTAAACGGCGTTACTTGTCCAATTACCGAAGAGGTAAAAGGCTGCAATGATGTTGTAACTGGTATCCACGCCGGGGCAGAAACTGCAGGTGCTCCGAACAAAGAACTGGCTGAATACCACAAAGTATATATATTATTCTCATACAAGTTGGCTTGTAACGATGTAAGATTTGTAAGTGTTACTGGAAACACATTATTATTTCTAATGGCGAAAGTAATATAGGTTATACCTGTGCTAAAAGTAGTGGTAGTGGTTGAATAGGAAGCCGTAATCGTCGTTTGTGCATGGCAAAATAGGGATATGCTCAATAAACAAGTCAATAATAGCCTTTTCATAAAAAAAATTTCTACAATGTAACGAAATGTTAATAGAAATCAAAACTAATATTCGTTTTTTATCAATTATGAAAATGAATAATCGCGGGTTACATTTGCCAAATGAATTTTAATTTACCACAAATTCCAAAAAGAGATTCGAAACCACGAACACATGGCTTAACCATGGTGATGGATAAAGGACTGAGTAACCAAGAAGTTGAAAATTTTCTTTCTGTGGCTAGTCCTTATGTTGATATTGTAAAACTTGGCTTTGGCACATCAATGGTAACGCCTAATTTAAAAGAGAAATTAGCCATTTATGAAAAAAATGATATGCCGGTTTACTTCGGTGGCACTTTGTTTGAGGCCTTTTTAATTCGGAATTGTTTTGATGAATATTTACAAATGATTACTGATTACGGACTCAAGCATGTTGAAGTATCTGATGGTTCAATTAGTATTCCGCATGCTGAAAAATGTGGTTATATCGAAAAATTAGCCAAGCATGTAACAGTATTAAGTGAAGTGGGAAGTAAAGATGCAGCACATATTATTCCACCTTATAAATGGATAGAATTAATGCGTGCCGAATTGGAAGCGGGCAGCACGTATGTAATTGCTGAAGCACGTGAAGCAGGCAATGTTGGTATTTATAGAAGCAGTGGTGAAGTACGAGAAGGATTGGTACAAGAAATATTAACCCAAATTGCTGAAGAGAAGATTATTTGGGAAGCACCTCAAAAAGCACAACAAGTTTATTTCATGGAGCTTTGCGGAGCCAATGTAAATCTTGGAAATATAGCCCCTAATGAAGTAATTCCACTAGAAGCAACAAGAGTTGGTTTACGTGGGGATACTTTTGAATTTTATTTAGATAAGTAATTTGCATATATTTTCATTGAAAAAACATTTTGGACTGATTGGCTCGCCCCTATCCCACACTTATTCAGAAAAATATTTTACCGAAAAATTTGCTCAACTTCAAATTGATGCTGAGTATGCATTATATGATTTACCACATCTTGAAAATATACGAGAACTTGTAAATTTTTATCAGCTGAATGGTTTTAATGTTACCATCCCGCACAAGCAAAAGATAATTTCGTTTTTACATGAGATGGACGAGGACGCAAAAATGGTTGGTGCTGTAAATTGCGTTACTGTGATTAATGAAATTTGGAAAGGATACAATACTGATATCATAGGTTTCAAAAAGTCTTTATTACATTTTATTCCTGATACGAGTTGTAAGGCATTGATATTTGGAACCGGTGGCGCTTCCAAAGCGGTAACCTATGTATTATCAAAATTGAAAATTCCATTTCAGTTGGTGAGTCGGAATGAAATTCAAGGTGGTATTACCTATGCTGATTTAAATCAACAAATATTCGACGAATACGAATTATTAATTAATACTACTCCGGTTGGAATGTATCCAGACCTTGATGATTTTTTACCGATACCTTTTCATTTATGCTCATCAAATCATTATGCTTTCGATTTAATTTATAATCCTAAGGAAACTATTTTTTTAAAGGCATTTGAAGCTAGAGGATGCAAAATAAAAAATGGATTAGAAATGCTGCATTTACAGGCTGACGCTGCTTATGAAATTTTTATGCAGGATGTATGATTAAAAATTCTTTACCAAAAGCTTGTTGATGCTCCAGCAAAATAGTAAACATTGAAAATCCATATTGCTTAAAGATGGTCAAAAAGTTATCGTGCCTTTCTTGTAAGTGACCCTTGGGTGCAATTTGTTCTTTTAAGTTAACTATTTGCTGCCAAGTAATTTCAGATTTTCGTTTATAATGCGATTTAAATTTTTGCTCCATGCGTTTTTCAATATGTCGAATTTTACTTGCATGTGCTTCCATACTTTTTTTGAGTTGTGGATGATTTGATGCACCTAACTCAATAAACTTTTTTAAATTTTCATCCATCAATACTAAGAGTTTATTCAAATCAGAGAGTGCTGTGTTTGTTTCACTCAAGTTAAAAAATATTTCCTCTTTAGTTTCAAACATTGCATCCAAACTAAGCGCTAGTTTTTTTCGAGTCTCCTGAGTGTTTTTATTCATCCATAAAACCGAATTTCTTACAAAAAGCAAAGGGAAAACCAACTGATGCTTTTCAAATAGAGATTTTAATTGGAGCCAGTAAGCAAGTTCACCGCCCCCGCCTATCACTGCAACATTTGGCAATAAAGTTTCTTGGTACAAAGGACGGAGGATAACATTGGGAGAAAACCGTTCAGGATACTGTTGAAGTTCTGTTTCCAATTCACTTTTTGTAAAACTATAGTTCGTATTCAATACTTGCCAAACATCACCTTTCTTTTCTATTCGCGCTCGTAAATTATCCATTAAATAAAATAAATTGATATCACGAGGTTGTGCCTGCACTTTATATCGGGTAGATAATTGCTGCAAGGTTTCATCCACAATCATTTTCGAACTTTGCTTAAAAAGCTCCTCATGCATAACCGTGCGAAAAGCTTGTTTACAATCTGCATCATCAGCATCTAAAACAAGCAATCCATACTTACCAAACAAGTTATGCAATAAAATTCGCGTTGCTTCCGATAAAGTATGGCTTCCGTTATATGCTTCACGCAAAAGAGCAATCAATGCCTTTTCGTCTTCAATCTCTGCATTCAATGTTGCAACAATTTCTTCAGCCATTACTTGCAACTCTCTGGTATGCATTCTTCCGCAAGCACCTTGTTGATTTGTGTGCAAACGATAGTGCTTTTGTTGATAATTGAATTCGCCAATTTCATCCATATCATTGTCTTCACTGCCAATATAAAATACTGGGATGAAATGATAATCTGGATATATTGTAGCGCATGATGTAGCTAACTTAATGGCATGAATAATTTTATAGATAAAGTATAAGTATCCGGTAAAAATATTGGGTTGATGCGCCGTACAAATTGTAAATGCATTTTGCAATTGCAATTTTTCAATTTGCTGATTTACAAATTCATTCGTCGGTAATTTTTGATATTGTTTTTGTAAAGTGCGGTATAATAATTCTCTATCAATAGATTGGGATTGTTTTTTCTCGATTTGCCATTTGATAGCTTCTTCGCTTGGAAACGTTTCAATAAAATTTTGAAGAAAAGCATCAGTATGCAAATAATCATTTACAATGCTTTGAAAACTTCGAGTGGATTGATAAGAGATATGGGTGGCTACTACTTTCATTTAATTTATTTTACCGTCAATCATTCGTAAAGTTCGATCTGATAAAGTGGCTAATTCTTCATTATGTGTTACCATGATAATGGTTTGATTAAACTCGTTTCGCAATTCGTTTAACATGGTAAATATGCTTCTTGAATTTTGCGTATCCAAATTGCCGGTTGGCTCATCGGCTAAAACGATGGCTGGTTGATTAATGAGGGCACGGGCAATAGCAACCCTTTGTTGCTCTCCGCCTGAAAGTTCACTTGGCTTATGATGAATACGTTCATCAAGTTTTAAAAATGATAATAGTTTAGTGGCCCGAAGTGATGCCTCCTTCCTTGACAATCCCGAAATCCATGCAGGCATACAAACATTTTCGATGGCCGAGAATTCGGGCAAAAGATGATGAAACTGAAATACAAAACCTATTTTCTGATTTCTAAAATCGGCCAACTTACGAGCTGAAAGCTTTGATATATCCGTTCCATCAATTATCAACTCGCCACTATCAGGCTTTTCAAGTGTACCTAAAATATGCAGTAAAGTACTTTTTCCAGCACCCGATGCACCTACTATGCTTACGATTTCTTTAGCTTGAATATTCAAGCTAATACCTTTTAAGATTTGCAACTTTCCGTAGCTTTTTATAAGATTCAATGTACTTAGCATCCTGCAAACTTAAAGATTTGGTAGTTATAAATTATACGTTACATTTGCCCAAAATTTAAAACCAATTAAAATTATCAGTATATGTTTTGGAGTTTAGAATTAGCATCACATCTTGAGGATGCACCTTGGCCGGCAACAAAAGATGAATTAATTGATTACGCGATTCGTTCAGGCGCACCTATTGAGGTAATCGAGAACCTGCAGGAACTTGACGACGAAGGAGAAGGTTATGAAGGTATTGAGGATATTTGGCCTGATTATCCTACACAAGAAGATTTCTTTTTCAATGAAGATGAATATTAATTTAATACTAGATTATTAGTTTTTATTGTAAAAATTTACAAAAAGTGCTTCGGCGCTTTTTTTTTTAGATAAATCAAAATGAGGAACGAAGTGTAGATTTATCTATCCCGATATTGAGGAACGAAACTCTCAAGAACGAAACTCTCAAGATTTCTCAAAGGCAATTATTATGATACGAAGTGCAGATTTAGCTATCCTCATGCTTGGGAACGAAACTCTCTGAATTTCATAAGGGTAACACCTTTCGGTATGACAATGTATTATTACTCTATCACCAACCATTTCTTGATCAATTGCTGCGTTGAATCCCCTATCGATACCAAATAACAGCCCTGCTGAATAGCTAATGATTTATAAAAAGAAGTTGAAGTTGATGATAATTTTTCGGAATACAATGTTTTTCCAGTAATGTCAAATACGTACAATACTAATTTTTTATTGTGCAAATTATTTAGGTTAATCTGCAAAGTATTTGAAGAAGGATTTTGAATGGTAAAGGAAAAATCTGTTGCACGAATTGCCTCCTCATGAATACTATTCGGGAAATTAAATTTAAAATAACTCATCACCGGTAAATGATCACTACTTGTAGTAATATAATCATCAATGAAATCCATGACCTCAGTTACAATAAAACAACTCGAATCTGCATAAGCATTCATTACATTCGAATTACCAACTACATTATCCACTAAATAATTTGTTGATGAGGGGTAAGTAGTTTGGCCAGGAAATTTTGAGGGTAAAGTTATCCCTTCAAACCCATTATTAAACATATATTGGTAAGGCGACACACTCATTCCGCTTACTGAACTACCTTCCAGTAAATCATTAAAATCGCCTATCACCAATACTTTTTTACCTGGATAGAGTGTATTCAAACTATCTGTCATTCTTTCGGCCGCACATTGTCTGCGCTCATAAGAAGTTATGTCACTATTAGCTTTGGCATGAATATTTGCTATTAGTAGAGTATCAGATTGACCGGTATTTGATTTCAATTTGGCTTGCATCATTAAGGGATATCTGCCCGATGAAAAACAATAATAGGAGGTTGGCGAACTTATATCACTTACATAGGTCGATAATAACAATCCAAAGTTGCCTACATTTTCAATTTTATTTTTATTGTAGATATAGGCTAATTTTTGTCCGGAAGCATAAGATGGATCTCCGGTATCTAAAGCAAAAGATGAAAAGCCTGAAACGGCATAAGCATAATTGCCTCCAAGCAAATTACATAACGAAACCAATTGAGTTGTGTCAACCACTTCTTGCAAACAGTAAATGTCTGCATCTAAATTTTGCATCAGGGTATGAGCATTTGTTTTCGCCAACCCCACATCGCAATTACAACTTGAAGCATCACCAAACCAATGCATATTCCATGTCACTATGCGAAGCGATTTGTCGTTGGGTAACGAAGTCCCTAACAAACTAATTTGTTGCGGAAGGATATTGCCATCTAATAAAAAGGTGATAGGTTTTCGATATACTTTATCGGCTTCGACGGGATGTATACGAACATAAACCGTTTGTTGTAAGCCTGTAATCGAAGGTGTATATTGTATTTGCTGATTAAAGTTTATACTATCTAATGAAATTTCAAATGGCGTTGGTACTTCAACGATAAAATCGCTGCTCATTGAATTGACTGTAAATTGGAAGGATCGAATTTCTGAAGTGGTGCCGCTTTCAGTTTGTCCGATATTTATAAATCGTTTATTGATGTTTACATTATCGTCATCAATCATAATATTATCAATTCGCCAGCTGGAAGCAGCACTTGTATTTGATGTGTATCGAAAAGCGATATGGATCGGTAAATTTTTATAGGCTTGTAAGTTGATGGCGCCCGAATTTGTCCATACATTGCTACCTATGCTTGGCAACGATGCAGGTAGTACTTGCCAAATCGCTGCATTTGGATTACCACTTCCAGTATAATTATTCGAAACTAAAACCTCTATAAGATTGCCGTTATAGGCGGTTCTACTTTTAAAAGACAATACCGGAAAAACTGACGTACTGATATTAAAAGTTGGCGAAATTAACCAGTCGTTGTTCGTATTATAATTACTGCCATTGTATCCATTTACATAAGCTGCATGTCCACTAAAACCCGAGCTAGTGCATTGCCAACTATCTGTGCCAATTACACTATACTGCATCCATCCATTGGGTAAAGATGTTATACAATTTGTAAACTCTTCGGTATACAAATTAACCTGCGCTTGATGAGGTGTATATAGGGATATAAAAATAAGAATGAGAATAACGCGCTTCATGGGGATGTAAAAATAGCTTGAACTATGAATAAATAAATAATTATAATCATTGTAATCATGAATTCATTCGTATGCAGGGTAAGTAGCTTACAAAAAGGTAGCTTATAAATAAAGAATTTAATTGTATTCTAAGCTTATATCAACGCAAGTGTTTTTTTTTAACTGTTTACACATTACGGCTTTAGGAAGTCAAAAACAAAGTGAAGGGTATTGTGATGTAGGCATGGCTTCCTTTCTAAGACCGATACTGTAAAACTAGCCCCGACAGCAACGAAAATCCTTTTTTGCCTTTCTTAAAAAAAATTTGATGCAGTTGCTTATGGGCAAAAAAGATTGAAGTGTATGGCGGGAATAGCTTCAAAAAATAAAATGTTATAAACCCAATTTATTATTTTACAATCCTTGCAATTTTTATCACATCCCAAAGCATATGAAAGCTATCGCGAACAACACTTATTTTGCTTCCTTCAACCGCTTGCCATTGTATTGGCATTTCTACAATTGCATACCCTAAACGATTGGCTCTTAGTAATAATTCAACATCATGGGCCCAACCCATAGTTTGTAATTGACTAAATAATTCCTTAGCTGCAACAGCCGGATACAATTTAAATCCACATTGTGTGTCCTTAAAGGGTAAACCGGTAATCGTTCGAATCAACAAATTGAAAATATTACCTACCACTTTTCGATAACCATGATCTTGCACTTTTGAGGTTGGTAATTCGCGCGAACCGATTAAAATTTCCTTTTCATAAAATTGTTTACGAATAGTCAACCAATTCAAGAGTTCAGTAGGTGAAGTTGCCATATCGGCATCAAGGGTTAGTATAAAATTTCCGGTAGAAGCTTTAACGCCATTTTGTAAAGCCCCACCTTTGCCGGTATTATTTTGTCGAACTAGTTTAATAGCGTTTACATTTTGTTTACACACCGGATGCGATTCAATAAATAAATCGGTACCATCTGTACTTCCATCATCAACTATAATCACTTCAACTTTAGCATCCCAACGCTTCATAAACTCGGCAATGCCTTCAAACATAATACCCAAACGATCGAGCTCGTTAAAACAAGGAATGATTAAACTTATGGATGGATTTGCCAT
This sequence comes from Bacteroidota bacterium, assembly GCA_016706595.1. GTDB lineage: Bacteria > Bacteroidota > Bacteroidia > Chitinophagales > Chitinophagaceae > OLB11. The sequence continues at coordinate 651,682 of JADJJH010000001.1, forward strand.
GTGTTGCGAAAGTAATCACTAAACAAGAATAAATTGTTGAATATGCCAATGTGCTGATATATTAATGTGCTAATTTGGTGCAATACTCATGAGATCTGTTAGCTATCGGACATGATCAGATAGCAACCCAAAGTGATAATATCCAGTTGTCTCTTTTCAATTTGTAATTCGCATGAACTTGGCAAAAAAAATATTTATTTTTTATACACAACCTTATACAACGCGGTTTTGCTGTATGATGCCAGAAATTCACCTTAATATACACAAGCTGTGAATAAAGAAACCTTCTTCAATTCATTGTGAAAAATATCTTCGTAGCTCCTAAGGGTATAGGACAACTCGACTGACAGACAGACTACAAGCACTAAAACATACCCATATTAGGAAACAAAACCCATATATTCAAACGTAAAACTTACAACACCGAGTACTCATGAGTAAAAAAAATGCCAGCGCCAACGGCCTACAATTTAAAAGATACTATACCAACGATACCCAAGCTGTATACGATTTATTCGATTACGACTACCGTACCTCAGTCATTCGAAACCCGAACGGTGAAGTTGTTTTTGAAATGAAAAATGTTGAGGTGCCTTCTTCTTGGAGTCAGATTGCTACTGATATTCTTGCACAAAAATATTTTCGAAAGGCAGGTGTTCCGCAAGAGGATGGCAGTTTAGGCCGTGAAACCTCTATTAAACAAGTGGCACATCGTATGGCACATTGTTGGAAAGTGTGGGGCGAAAAATATAATTATTTCAATAGCGAAAACGATGCCCAGGTTTTTTACGATGAATTAGTTTACAGCATTCTAAATCAAAGTTGTGCACCGAACTCGCCACAATGGTTTAATACCGGGTTACACTCATCCTATGGAATCACCGGTAAAGCCCAAGGTCATTACTATGTTGATCCAACATCAGGCGAACTTTGCAAATCGGTCAATGCATATGAACGCCCTCAACCTCATGCATGTTTTATTTTAAGTGTTGATGATGACTTAGTGAACGAAGGCGGAATCATGGACCTTTGGGTTCGTGAAGCGCGTATCTTTAAGTATGGCAGTGGTGTAGGAACCAATTATTCTAATATCCGAGGTGAAGGCGAAAAGTTAAGTGGTGGTGGAACCTCAAGTGGTATCATGAGCTTTTTAAAAATTGGTGATCGTGCGGCAGGTGCTATTAAAAGTGGAGGTACCACGCGACGCGCGGCTAAAATGGTTTGCTTAGACCTCGACCATCCTGAAATTGAAAAATTCATTAACTGGAAAGTAGAAGAAGAAAAGAAAGTGGCTGCTTTAATAGCCGCAGGATATAGTAGTGATTATGAAGGAGAAGCTTATCGCACGGTAAGTGGACAAAATTCGAATAATTCGGTTCGTATTCCGAATGAATTCTTTTATGCCCTCGAGAAAAATGAAGATTGGGAATTGAAAGGACGAACCGACGGGAAAGTATTGCGTAAAATACCTGCTCGCGATTTATGGGAACAAATTTCATATGCCGCTTGGCGATGTGCCGATCCGGGAACTCAATATGATACAACGATTAATGAGTGGCATACTTGTCCTGAAGGGGGAAAAATTCGCGCATCCAATCCTTGCAGCGAATATATGTTCCTTGATAATACAGCTTGTAACTTAGCTTCGATGAATCTTCGTCGTTTTTATAACGAAGAAAGCAATCAGTTTGATGTTGCAGGTTACGAATATGTAACTCGTTTATGGACTGTAGTGCTTGAAATATCTGTTTTGATGGCGCAATTTCCATCACGTGAGGTGGCTCAATTAAGCTACGATTATCGTACACTTGGATTAGGTTATGCCAACTTAGGTTCATTATTAATGGTGCAAGGTATTTTGTATGATAGTGAGCAAGCGCGTGGCATTGCCGGAGCCTTAACCGCTATTATGACAGGGGTTTTGTATTCGACATCAGCTGAGATGGCGCAATATTTAGGAACCTTCCGTAAGTATCCTGAAAATAAACATCATATGCTTCGTGTCATGCGTAATCATCGCGCTGCAGCTTATGATGCACAAGAAGCTTTTGAAGGTATTGAAATAAAACCACAAGGAATTAAAGCACAATATTGTCCGGATTATTTATTGAAAGCTGCTACTAAAGCTTGGGATGATGCGGTACAATTGGGCGAAAAGTATGGTTATCGAAATGCACAAGCCACGGTAATTGCCCCAACCGGAACGATTGGTTTAGTAATGGATTGTGATACAACCGGTGTTGAACCAGATTTTGCTTTAGTGAAATTTAAAAAATTAAGTGGTGGTGGTTATTTTAAAATCATCAACCAAAGTATACCAACTGCCTTGCGCAATTTAGGGTATAGCGAAAAAGAAAATGATGCGATTGTAAAATATGCTAAAGGACACGGAACTTTTGCCGGTGCTCCTTTCATCAATCATCAATCATTAAGTCAGAAAGGATTTATAGCCGAAGAATTACAGAAATTAGATACCGCAGTTGAAAGTTCGTTTGATATTGCCTTTGTGTTTAATCATTATAACTTGGGTGAAGAATGTTTGCAACGACTTGGATTTAAAGCCGAGCAATATATGAGTCCTTTATTTTCATTACTTGATGAATTAGGATTTAAAGATGAAGAGATTGAAAAAGCCAATGATTATGTATGTGGAACGATGATGTTAGAAGGAGCGCCTTTATTAAAAGCCGAACATTTGCCGGTTTTTGATTGTGCGAATAGATGTGGTAAAAAAGGCGAACGATATATTCATCATACCGGCCATATTCGTATGATGGGTGCAACACAACCTTTTATTTCAGGTGCCATTTCAAAAACGATCAATCTACCAAATGAAGCCAGTATCGACGATATTAAAGAAAGCTACCATTTAAGTTGGGAACTTGGTTTAAAGGCGAATGCTTTGTATCGTGATGGAAGTAAAATGAGTCAACCTCTTTCGAACAAAAGTGATAAAAAAGAAAAGGAAAAAGAAGCAGATGTTAGCGAAACGATTCAACAAATTGCCGAAAATGTAATTCATGATTTAGGAAAGCTAACGATTGATGAATTATTAGAAGAAGTAAATAAGCGAGTGCAAGCGAGTCCGGATACTAAATTAAAACGTAAGCTTTCTTCGATTGTGGAGCGTAAAAATTTACCGGCAAAACGCAGAGGATATACGATTAAATCAAAAGTTGGCGGACAAGCCGTTTTCTTACGTACCGGTGAATACAATGATGGAACCTTAGGTGAGATATTTATTGATATGAGTAAGGAAGGTGCAACCATGAGAAGTATGTTGAACTGCTTTGCGATTTCAATTTCGATAGGATTACAATATGGTGTGCCATTAGAAGAGTTTGTAGATAAATTTATCTTCACGCGATTTGAACCAGCAGGCATGGTAGACCATCCGAATATTAAAAATGCGACATCCATTGTAGATTATATTTTTAGAGCTTTGGGTTACGAATATTTAGGCAGAACCGATTTAGTTCATGTACAAACTATTGGCAATTCCGGACAAGACGAATGGGATGTACCTGTTGAAGGAACTGAAGAATTATCGAATGTAAGAGTTACGGCTTTATCGGCGCGACCAGAACCAAAGCCAGTTGGTGATGTGGTTCCACAAAAAGTTGGGGCGGCTGTAAATAGCCTGACAGAAATAGAAAAAAAGCGTTTGGTTGGCACAAGTGCTGATGCTCCACTTTGTCGTTCATGTGGTAATATTACCATGCGAAACGGAACCTGTTATATGTGTCCGAATTGCGGAACTACAACAGGTTGTAGCTAGGAAATCGGGGTTCGGGATTTGAAGTTCGGGGTTCGGATAGATTTTAGGTGCTAGATGTTTGGAGTCAGATGTTAGGGGAATTGTACTAGCTAAGCGTATCCTACTTCGAATTTCGAGGTTCGGAGTTCGAATATTGTATTCACCTGAAGTTCATCCTTAGAATTTCGATTTTAGGATTTAGGATTTCTTCCATTAATGTTCGGATATTTTACTAACCTGAATTTTCCACTTCGAATTTCGAGATAAGAATTTCTGATTTAGTAAGTTATTCATTACGCAATATCAAGGCAAAAATTGCGTAATTAATAATATCTCTAAAATTTGCATCCATACCCTCTGAGATATGGGTTTTGCCATCATTGGCTAAAATTTGTTTGATGCGAAGAATTTTAGTGAGTATCAAATCGGCAAACGATTCTTGACTCATATTACGCCATGCTTCACCATAATCATGATTTTTATTTTGCATCAGCTGAAAGGTTTCAAGCAAATGTTTATCGTATAATTGAACCGAAGTTTCCGCTGCCATTTCCCAATCGGTATCGTTCGCTAATTCATCTTGAATTAAAGCAATAATCCCATAGTTTACAATGGCTTTCCATTCACCTTGTACATCATCCTCTATTCTTTGATTCCCATTATTTTGTATCGTTCTAATTCGTTGGGCTTTTATATACAATTGATCAACGATTGAAATCGGACGTAAAACACGCCACGAACTTCCATAATCGGTATTCTTTTTCATAAAAATATCCTTGCATATTTTTACAACCTCCATGTATTGCTTTTCAGTATTTGACATTCTCGTTTATCTTCGTAACAAATGCCAAATATAAGCGTTGAATTAGAAAGCATGGAGCATATCGAAAAAATTACTTCGCCCCAAATAATGGGTATTTTAAATGCAACCCCCGATTCGTTTTATACCAAAGGAAACGGATACTCGGCCAAAGATTTATTATCCAAAGCCATTCAGATGGTAATGGAAGGCGCAACGATATTGGATATTGGAGGGATGAGCACCCGACCTGGTGCCATCGAAATTAGTAAAGATGAAGAATTAGCTCGAGTAATTCCGGTAATTAAGTTATTGGCAAAAGAGTTGCCTTCCATTCAAATTTCTGTAGATACGTATCGAAGTCAGGTTGCATTAGAAGCTATTCATAACGGTGCTTCCATTATTAATGACATTAGCGGTGCGCAATTTGATGAAGCTATTCTTATTATAGCTGCAAACAATCGTGCAAGGTATATCTGCATGCATACACAAAATAAACCGAACAATATGCAGTTAAATCCCTCATACAAAGACGTAGTAAATGATTTGCTTTTGTATTTTGAAGAGAGAATTGCTTTATGTCATCAAAAGGGTTTGCATGACGTTATTTTGGATGTTGGATTTGGATTTGGGAAAACTATAGATCATAATTTTAGATTGCTAGCCCAAATGCATCAATTCACACAATTTGGTTTACCCATACTGGCCGGTATCTCGCGAAAGTCTATGGTGTCGAAAGTAGTTGGTTCCAATACGGCAAATGCCTTAAACGGAACCACTGCCTTACATATGATAGCATTACAACAGGGTGCCAATATATTACGGGTACATGATGTGAAAGAAGCGAAGGAATGTATTATGCTTTTTGAGAAATTGAAAGAAAATACAAATTAGCATGCCTATACTAAGTGTTTGATAAGAAAACGTCAAATCCAAGGAAGCCGATGCATTGAAAATTGGGAATTTACTGAGGTAAATGAACTGTTTGAAAGGCGCGAATGACGATGTAGTTGTCGTTTTCTTGCAAACACTACCTATCTTGCGCAACTAAAGTATGAAGGCTTCGATTTTGATTATTGGTCCTGCACATCCATTACGTGGTGGATTAGCCTCATTCAACGAAAGATTAGCGCGACAATTTGTACAAGAAGAACATCCCACACAAATCTTTACGTTCTCATTACAATACCCCGGTTTTCTTTTTCCTGGAACCACACAATTTTCAAGCGAACCCGCGCCCAATGATATAGAAATTTGCAAAGTCATTAATTCTATCAACCCATTGAATTGGCTAATTATTGGTAATCGAATAAAAAAGTTAAAACCAGATATTATAGTCGTTCGCTATTGGCTTCCTTTTATGGGTCCGTGTTTGGGTACTATTCTACGATTAGCTAAGTTAAACAAGCATACGAGCGTAGTTTGTATAGCCGATAATATCATTCCGCATGAAAATAGGTTGGGTGATAAAATATTTACCCGCTATTTTGTAAAACCAATTGATGCCTTTATTACGATGAGTGACAAGGTGATGCTGGATTTAAAACTATTTAGCAAGAAGCCATCTCAGAAAGTAATTCATCCTTTGTATGATAATTTCGGCGAAGCCATTCGTAAAGCAGCCGCCAAAGAATATTTAAAAATACCTAATGCGTATCAAGTAGTCCTTTTTTTCGGATTTATAAGAAAGTATAAAGGCTTGGATTTACTACTTGCCGCTATTTATGAATTGAAAAAACAAAACTATTTTGAAACACATGGATTAAAATTTTTAATTGCCGGTGAATTTTACGAATCATCGCAGCCCTATTTTGATTTGATAAAGGAATACGATATTGCCGAGCAACTTATTTTAAAAACAGAATTTATTGCTGATAGCGAAATTAAATATTACTTAAGCTGTGCCGATTGTGTGATTCAACCTTATAAACAAGCTACACAAAGCGGCGTTACTCCCCTCGCCTATCATTTCGAAAAACCTATGATAGTAACCAATGTTGGTGGTTTGCCTGCCCTAGTGCCTGAAACGGTAGGTTTAATTTGCGAACCCAATGCTACAGCAATTGCCAATGCAATAACGAATTTTTATAAACAAGATCTTCAGCAGTTTGAAAATAATATTAAAGAAGAAAAGAAAAAATATGGTTGGGATAAAATTACGCAAGCCATATTATCTTTGGCACGCATTCAAAATAGTTTATGATATACAGAAGTAAAGCGCCTTTGCGAATTGGTTTAGCCGGTGGTGGAACCGATGTGAGTCCTTATAGTGATATGTATGGTGGTGCTATTTTAAACCTTACTGTTTCGTTGAGTGCTTATGCCAATATCGAAATTACCGATGATAACAATATTACCCTTGAAGCCTTTGATAGAAAAGAAAAGGAAATATATGCAATAGGACAAATTTTACCATTGACCGGTACTCTTGATTTATTGAAAGGCGTATATAATCGAGTGCAAAAAGATTATCCATTTACCACACAAGGTTTAAAATTGTCAACGTATGTAGATGCACCAGCCGGCTCGGGATTAGGCACTTCATCAACTTTAGTGGTTGCCATATTAGGTGCTTTTGTAGAAATGCTAAAGCTACCATTAGGAGATTATGATATCGCACAATATGCCTATGAAATTGAACGAGTAGATTTAAAATTAGCCGGCGGCAAACAAGATCAATATGCCGCTACCTTTGGTGGCGTAAACTATATGGAATTTTTAAAAGATGATAATGTGATTGTCAATCCATTGCGGATACATACAGAATATTTACATGAACTAGAAAATAACTTATTACTTTTTTATACGGCCACCAGCAGAGAAAGCGCCAAAATTATTGAGGAACAGCAAAAAAATGTACACGATCAAAAAGAAGCTTCCATTGATGCCATGCATCGACTGAAAGAACAAGCTTTACAAATGAAAGAAGCTTTATTGAAAGGAAAACTGAATAAAATTGGTGAGATATTGGATTTTGGATTTCAACAAAAAAATTAATGGCGGCCAATATTTCAAACACATCTTTAGATGAATTATATGAATTGGCAAAGAAAGCAGGTGCCGGTGGTGGAAAAATTAGTGGAGCCGGTGGTGGTGGATTTATGATATTTTATTGCCCTGGCAATACCCGTTATGCAGTAATTGATGCTTTAAAGAAAGTGAATGGCCATGTGATGCCTTATTCATTTACTCATCATGGTTTACAAACATGGACAATTCAATAATTTAAATCGATTCAAAAAAAATCAAATCAAATCCGTTTCAAAATTTATTATATTTACTTTCTAAAAATAATACTATGAGTTTTAGTCGTCCTAAAAAAATTTTCTTGGTTGATGATGATACGAGTATCACAGAAAAACTAAAAGAATTTTTAACTAACGACACTGGACATACCATTATGGTTTTTGATTCGGGTGAGGCGGCTTTACATGCGATCCATGAAATGCCAGATGTTGTGATATTAGCATATTACCTTGGTCATCACATGAAAGGCGCAATGAATGGTTTACATGCAATGGAAGAAATGCGAAAACATCATAGTAATTCACACTTCATCATGCTATCCGGGCAAGATAGTTATGGTGTAGCCTTAGAAAGTTTAGCTAAAGGTGCTGAGCAATATATTTTAAAGGATGAAGATGCATTTGCCAATATTGCGGCATTTGTAGATTCGATCCCATAATGAGATTTAATTTATTTCCCCTTACTCCGGATACGCAAACGCAATTTTAATATCCGAACTCTGTAATCGAATGGAATCGGATGAATTACTTTGATTATATAAAAAAGTGTTGGCATTGCCATTTACCACTAAAGTTTTATTTCCATTTGCATTTACTGAATAAGTTTGCACATTGGTAATTTGAATAACAGGATTAGCACTTTGATTAATCCCTTGAATATTTTTATAGGATTTATATACCACTCCATTTTTCTTATAAGTAATAATAAATGCACTTGTATTTAATCGAGGTAAAAATGTTGTAATGTTATTGGTATTGGTTGTATACGAGAAATTAGAAAGCGTATTATTTAAAAAACCGAAATACACTTTACGAGCAAAAACGGCATTACAACTTGGCAAAGTAGCATTCAGTGTAATTGTATATTTACCTGGTGATGGATAGAAAGTTGAATCTATTTGTCCGGTTCCCATTGAGCCATTGCCAAAATTCCAATTATATAAAAATCCTGATGGTGTTGCATTGACAATTACCGAGTTACCCGATAATGTATCAATGAATGAAGAAAATTGTACCCGACATGTAGAATTTATATCTGTATTGATTGGTATGCTTAAGGTGTCAATTGTACCACCATATTGGGTAACTAACCGAACATTTTTAACACCACCTGTCGAAAAAATATAACTCGGAGATGCCAAAGTTGAAGTGCCGCCATCACCAAAGTCCCAAGCATAAGTGGTACCCACTTTATTATTTTCGGCCGCAAATGTAAACACTTCAACTTGTGTGGTACTTACAATTGAATCAAGCGAATAGGAATTAAAAATATTACCCATGCTAAAAATATCTAAGGCGGTACCTGCTAATCCATTGCTTATACTCACATCAAAATCTTTAACTTCAAATGATAAATAAGGTTCGCAATTACTGCAATTATCGGGTGCGAAATACGATTGTAAGCTAATCAGATTTTGAGCATCCTTATAAAAACTCGAATACATATACAGATGATCAACACCGGCTTGATAATTCAAACTGTCATTTCCTATTTTACCGCTGAAATGAAAAATGGGTGTTCCTGATACAGGTGAAGGCATTTCCTTTTTCTTACAAGAAAAAAGAAAAACAAGAAGACATAAAAGTAAATATCGTGTGTTCATGATTACAATCGTTTGAAATTATATTTTAATCCAATGGAAATACGTGTTTGAGTATTATTCAGCGAATTTTTAAAATAGTTATTTTTTGTATTATCCATAAAGCCTTGTTGGTAAGCTGCTTGTAACATCAGGCCATTCCAAATTTGATACGAATAACCAATTTGGGCAAATACATCCATAGAATTAAATCCACCTCGATACCCATATTCATGGGTCGATTGAGTACTTATTTGTTTGGTACTATTACCTGCAAAACCAACATTATTCGTCATTTCGGTTGTGCTTACTTTGCTATACACTTCTGGTTGATAACTTACACCTAGTCCAAAAAGTATTGCATGGTGTTTCATCCATTCGTAATACACATGAATGGGAAGATATAATTGAAATAACTTTTTATGTGTAACTGTTGTTGTTGTTGAATCTAAACCAAATCCATATTGATAATTTTTAACACTTAACTGTGAATTCAAGCCATTAAAATAGGTAAAGCCAATATGAGTAGCCATGGTTAGTTTTCTAGTAAATTGTTTTTCGATGCCTATGCCAACATAGGGTGAAAAAGCCCATGCTTGAGGATTATCGACATTACCTTTAAAAGCCTTATTCATATACATTCCGCCTAAAAAGTATAACTCAAAGGCATGTTTTTCAAACATTTTTTGCGCTGAGTCATGGTTTAGTACTTGACTTGTGGGATGCAAATCTATGGCAGCTTTTGGCGCTTGATATCGGATAACAGTAACGCTATCTAATTGAACCGGTATATAATTTTCTAATCCGGCAACATATCTTGGATTTCGAATTACGCCATCATTCTTGCGGATGACTGTATAGTGATTGGTATCTATCGCTGTACGATGTTGCATTCCATCATTTGATTTTCTAGTTTGTAACGTTGGCTCTATTTCTAGCTTACTTTGATGTGTTTTATAATCAGATGGGGCTTCAGTTGAAGTACTCGTAAATGCCGTTTTTTTGATTTGCGTTGATTTGTTACTTTTTTTCGATTTGGTAACTACAGCTAAAGACTTGTTTGAAGTTGAACTATTACTACTTTTTTGTTTAGTATGATTTGTCGATTCATCGTTTAGCGCCGTAGATGTTTGTAATGTAGTTTTTGACGAGGTATTCACTAATTTTTTTCTCAGCAGGATTATTCTCCAATAAAGGCACAGACGTTTCAGATTTAATTAATTCATCATTTTGGTTTGAAGTGGCCATTTGATTTGAGTTCTGATTCGATTGTGTTTGGGTATTGTTTTGTTGATTTATAAGCTCTTCATCTACTTTATGTTCTTCTTTTTGTATTTCACTTTCCTTCGTTTGAGATGTTTCTTTTTTCGTTGGCATAGATTGCTCATTGCGAGCGTATTCTTGTTGGGATTGAGTATAGTCATTATCGCTTTCTTTTTGCATTGAAAGCAAATAAGTACCCAAGCCTAAAAGAATGATGATACCCGAAAAGCTAAACCAACGCCAAAATCCAGGGCGCTTTTTAGTTTCTTTCTCATCTAAGATAGCCGACATTCTCAGCCAATCTTGTTCCTGCATTGTAAAATCAGATGCTTCTACCTCTTGGCGAATAAAATCATCTAACTTATTGTGGTTCATGTTCATAACTATCGCACGTTTAATGTATAGTGAATAGATTCAAGTTTTTCTGTCATCATTTTTCTTGCTTTATGCAAATGCCATCGCGAAGCCTCTTCGCTAATATTCAACATGCCTGCCACTTCTCTATGACTAAATCCATCGATGGCGAATAGATTTAAAACCTCACGAGTTGTATCAGGTAATTCTTTTATCAATTTAAAAATTTCATTCGTATTCATTTTACTTTCGGTAAAATCTGAATTGAAATGGGTATTCTCTACATTCGAATACTCCGTATCAATAGTGAATCGATTGCGTTCTGAATATCGTTTTTTCGCACGGTAATAATCTATCGATGTATTCACCGAAATCTGTTTCACCCAAGCAGGCAAAGTTTGTACATCTTTTAATGTACCTAATTTCTCAAGTACCTTTAAAAAACTGCTATTCATACTTTCAGTAGCCTCGTCTTCATTAATTGTGTATCGTTTGCAAACTCGCATCATTATCGGATAGCAGAATTCGTACAGCATACGCTGGCATTTGCGGTCATTTTTCAGACATCCTTGTATGATTAAATTTGAAATCAAGTCTACAAATTATTATGGAAGGTAATATTTTCAAGTCATTTTCACTGTACTGTCAATTATCTATCCAATGCTAATACGAATCTGCTCTGCAATACGTTAGTTTTTAAGCACTTTTTCAAGATTATTTTTTCGCTCAGTCTTTTCCAATTAGTTTTGCGCCTTTCAATTCTCATTCACACACTTTATGCAAAAAATACTTAAGCAACTTAAACTCAATAAACTCAATATTGGCTCTTCAACCGGAAATTTACAATTAGCCGGAAAAGGTCCTAAACTCGATAGCTATTCACCTGTTGACGGCGCTTTAATTGCCTCTGTTTTTTCAACTACTGCGGCTGATTACGAGAAAATTGTAAAACAATCACAAAAGGCATTTGCCGAATGGCGCACTTGGCCCTCCCCTAAACGTGGTGAAGTGGTTCGTCAAATTGGCGATCAATTAAGGGTTTATAAAGAGCCTTTAGGCAAACTTGTGAGCTACGAAATGGGCAAAAGCTTGCAAGAAGGTTTAGGTGAAGTTCAAGAAATGATTGATATCTGTGATTTTGCCGTGGGGTTAAGTCGACAGTTATACGGACTTACCATGCATAGTGAGCGTCCCGGACATAGAATGTACGAGCAATACCACCCTTTAGGTGTTGTAGGAATAATTTCAGCCTTTAATTTCCCAGTAGCAGTGTGGAGTTGGAATACCATGTTAGCTTGGGTTTGTGGTGATGTTTGTATTTGGAAACCAAGCGAAAAAACGCCGCTAACCGGTATCGCTTGTCAACAAATTATTGCATCGGTATTTAAAAAGAATCAAGTGCCTGAAGGGGTAAGTTGTTTAATTAATGGCGATAAAACTGTGGGTGAATGGATGACGCACGACAAACGTATTCCATTAATTTCGGCAACCGGAAGTACACGAATGGGTAAAGCCATAGGTGCAGCCGTTGGCGAAAGATTAGGTAGAAGTTTACTAGAATTAGGTGGCAATAATGCCATCATCATCTCAGAACATGCCGATTTGGATATGGCTTTAATTGGTTGCGTTTTTGGTGCAGTAGGTACCGCCGGCCAACGTTGTACATCAACTCGACGATTAATTATTCATGAAAAAGTATACAAGAAATTTACTGAGAAATTAGTGAGTGCTTATCAACAAATAAAAATCGGTAATCCATTAGACGAAAAAAATCATGTCGGGCCTTTAATTGATACCGATGCAGTAAAGGCTTATCTCGATTCTATAGAAACTGCTAAAGCAGAAGGTGGTAAAATGTTGGTAGAAGGTGGTGTGCTTAAAGGTAAAAACTACGAAAGTGGATGTTATGTAAAACCATGTATCATTGAAGCAAACAACAAAATGAAAATTGTTCAGCACGAAACTTTTGCCCCTATCTTATATGTAATGAAATACAAAAATTTAGATGATGCCATTGCTATGCAAAACGATGTACCGCAAGGTTTAAGTAGCGCTATCATGACCACCCACATGCGCGAGTCGGAGAAGTTTTTATCACATGCCGGCAGTGATTGCGGAATTGCGAATGTAAATATTGGAACTAGCGGTGCTGAAATTGGAGGCGCTTTTGGTGGCGAAAAAGAAACCGGTGGCGGCAGAGAAAGTGGATCAGATGCGTGGAAAGTTTATATGCGTCGGCAAACAAATACCATTAACTATACTAATAAACTACCTTTAGCACAAGGTATCAAGTTTGATTTGTAGCTTGGATAGTATGGTATACTCAATTAAAATAAAGTATGCTATTTATTTTCTTGGTTATCGGCTTACTGCAAATAGGTGGCTGAAGTGGCGTTGGCACCATGCATGGAACTAGCATTCATGAAACCAATCAAAAAAATAATTTACCGCACTTTTTATTACTGGAAACAAAAAAGGTTGCTCCTGATAAGCAACCAATTTTTACACATAAAAGAACAAAAAACTATTACAAAATTGAAATACAAGCAACTATCTGATGAATACGAATTAGTAGAATTAATAACCCTCGATTCTTTCGATTCATTTTCTACTTCAAAATAAATTAAAAATAATTTTACTTACTTAAGAATTGAGGTTAAAGACAATCTGGCAGAGGTTAAGAAGCTATTTCAAAATCGGCACATCGCTTCATAATAGGCCACTTCTAAAAACCCTTCCGGCAAGATCGTCTGTTGACATTTTGCATTCCCTGTAGCTATCGAGAGGGCTTACTATAGTAAATAAAAGATTTGCAAAATTCGAATAACCAAGCATCAGGAGTTTTTAGAGATGCCTATTAGTCGCCCACATTGAGGCGCAATAAATTAATTTCTTTCGTTTTGATAAAGAAGTAATACCGACTACGTTTTCAATTATAGTCCAATTTTGGCTGTGCCTCATAGCCCTATTTTCAAAGTGTATCGGCATTTACCATTGTAGCATTCAAATCGTCTTTGGACTATTTATAGCTAACATTGGTATAATTATGCCTTTCAGACAATAGATAATTATGGTTTTAATTTGTTGCAGTTGCTTGTTTGCAAAATCTCAAGATCGAATAGACGATTATCCAATTCATATTTTGCCTTTCAAGAAGGTAAGAGCATGAAGTATCATACTCACTAAGGCTTTTATCAAAACTTCCTATACGAGGCTTTTCCGTTTTTTTAAAACTTGAAGTTTACTAATGGCAAATGAAATGTTCAAAAAAACCGAAGTAACAAAGTAGATGAGGTGTTTAGAGAAGCCGGTTTCTACATTACCATGGCATCATACATCTCCTTCTTCACATCTTCCATCCTCATATCTTGAAAAAGATTTCCATTTTTCGCAACCGATATCTTGCCACTTTCTTCAGATAATATAACTACTAACACATCGCTATGCTCAGTAGCACCTACACCCGAACGATGCCGTAAACCAATATTGGATGGCAGTTTGGTATTATCACTAATAGGTAATACAACCGCTGCGGCAATTAAATTGTCCTTATCAATTAATACGGCACCATCGTGCAAAGGACTCTCTTTGGTAAATATGCTTTCAAGCAGTTTTGCACTTACTCGTCCGTTAATCATTTTACCGGTATTGGTATCAAACTCAAATCGTTCGCTACGGGCAATCACTAAAATGGCGCCTATCTTACGTTCTTGCATAAAAGTAAGTGCCTCGGTAATTTCTTCAATCACATCTTCTTCAACGATATATTTATTCAAGGAATTCGATTGAAACAATCTACTTACAAATCCATTTTTACCTACTGGCGACCTTCTGCCTAATGCAATTAAAAACTTTCGAACTTCTGGTTGAAACACTACAATGAGTCCGATTAAACCAATACTCACCAAGCGGTCGAGTATTTCGCTCATCAATGGCATTTGTAGTTTTTTTACTACCAACCATAAAATATAAATCACAATTGATCCAATAAAGATATTGAAAGCGATACTTTTACGTAAAGCTCTAAACAATTGAAACACAATAAGTAGTACTAAAAGTATATCGCACAATTCAACAACGGTAAGATGTTGAAAATAAGAGGCTAGATTTTGTAGCATGGTCGACAAATATACTATTTTTACATCCACATATTTTATGCAAGAAATTATTAAAATTGAAAATCTTTACAAACATTATACTCTTGGCAAACAGGTAGTTCCTGTATTACGGGGCTTAAATTTGTCGATATTAAAAAATGAATATGTGGCACTTATGGGGCCATCAGGCTCTGGCAAATCAACTTTAATGAATATTATAGGTTGTTTGGATACTCCCACTGCCGGCAAATATATTTTAAATGGAAATAATGTAAGCACCATTGCAGAGAACTCATTAGCCGAAATTCGAAATCAAGAAATTGGATTTGTTTTTCAACAATTTAATTTATTACCGCGCTTAAATGCACTCGAAAATGTGGCACTTCCTTTAGTGTATTGTGGTATTGGTAAAAAGGCACGTGAAGAACGGGCTCGTGAAGTGTTAGAAAAAGTACATCTATCCGATCGATGGCATCATAAACCCAATGAGTTATCGGGCGGTCAATGCCAACGGGTGGCTATTGCTCGTGCTTTAATTAATAACCCATCCATTATATTAGCCGATGAACCCACAGGTAATCTTGATTCAAAAACCTCGGTTGAGATTATGGAGATTTTTGATACCATTCATAAAGCAGGCAATACCGTAATCTTAGTAACCCATGAAGAAGAAATTTCAAGATTTGCAAAACGTATCATTCGTCTAAAAGATGGATTGATAGATAATGAATCGGTTCAAAATAACGAGGTACGTGAAAAAATTGAAATTCCTTCAAAACCCATTGACCAACCTGTAATAGAACCGAAAATAGAATCCGAAATTCAAGAACCAAGTCAACCCGAAATACAGCCGGAAGCCATTCAACCTGAACCAAGTATCAGAATTATGGATGAAAGCGATTCACTTGTTTAATACTTAAGTATGTCATTTAAAATTTATACCAAAACCGGTGATAAAGGTAGTACCGGATTAATTGGAGGCACTCGAATACCTAAAAGTCATATTCGCATTGAAGCCTATGGCACTGTTGATGAATTAAATTCATGGATAGGAAACCTTATTGATCGTCTTCATATTGATGAAAGTAAAATAGTGCTTCGCGAAATTCAAGATCGATTATTTACCATTGGCTCATCGCTTGCTTGTGATCCAGCAAAAGACACCAAAATGCATATCCCCGATTTGAAATCTGCGGATGTTGAATTGCTTGAACAACAAATTGATTTAATGAATGAAAGTTTGCCTGAGTTAAAACATTTTGTTTTACCTGGTGGTAATGAACTCGCATCTTCTTGTCATGTTGTGCGTTGTGTGTGCCGTCGCGCTGAAAGAATTTGTGTTCACTTACAACAAGAAAATGAGTTTGTTGATGATAAGGTGATTATTTACTTGAATCGACTTTCGGATTATTTATTTGTATTGTCGCGATTTATCTTACATGAGAATGGTGGTGTTGAAACCAAATGGGAACCACGATTATAATTCTCAGTTATTCTTAAAACCCTTGATACTGCGTTAGGCAAATGCCGCACGTGCGCCACCCTTTATTGACGAAAGTCAACGCTTCCGATAGCCATCGGGATTGAAAAATTTGCATGCCTTGTCTGAGGGGCTTTAAGAACAACCTAAAGGTTTCAAGATAACTATTCTACAAACTTTCTTCCCCGCAGTCCACAACTACTATATTGAATTGAAGAAATTTTCGAGTGTGTCTCCGTGGGTAGAAAGGAAAATACTCAATTCATGTAAAGAAAAACTTGAATTAATTAAGAAATGTACCACTGTAGAACTTAAATTTATCAAGCTAAAATCTTACAAGCACCTAAAATATTTTCAAACAAAACATGCTACAAACTTTAAACCCTCAAACTAATTTAACCACCCAAAGATTATTGCTTCGAGAGATTACACTTTCGGATGCTCCTGAAATGTTTCGTCTTCGCAGTGATGAACAAATTATGAAGTATATTGGTCGACCAAGAGCAAAACGAATTGAAGACGCCGAGGAATTGATAACACGAATCAGTCAAAATATTGAACGTAATACATCGCGCAATTGGGGGATTACTATGCAAGGAAACGATAAAATTATTGGGTCGATTGGATTTGTAACAATCATACCTGAACACTTTCGTGCCGAACTGGGTTACTTGCTTGATCCTCATTTTCAACGACAAGGAATTATGCATGAAGCTATACAAGCTGTATTGCATTATGGTTTTGCCGAAATGAATTTACATTCAGTTGAAGCGATTACTGCACCAGAGAATGAAGCATCCAATAACATTTTATTGAAATCGGGTTTTATTTTAGAAGGTCACTTCAAGGAAGATTTTTATTTTGATGGTAAGTTTTTAGATTCCAATGTGTTTTCATTATTGAAATCGAATTTTAGTGTAGTTATTTAAAATTTTTAGAAATTAATCTACCATTAAAAATTCGGTGGTAATACTCTTCTTAAACTCAATAACCTCCGGTGAAATTTTAAATCCTCTTCCTCCATAACCTTTATTGTAAGTATCTATTCTATCACCTGTTGAGTACCCTTGATGTTCGCTATTGGTCAAATCATTGGATATAAATAATAACTTCCCAAGTTTTACATTCGCTCTGCTAGTTAATTTATTTGCCGATTTTAATGCATCATCATAAGCTAATAAATCAGCTTCGCGCAATAAACTATCGGCCTTCGAATGGTTAAATTGAATTTGACTTATACTACTGATTTTTGTTTCAAGTAGTTTGCCTGTTAAGTCAGTAAACTTACTGATATCGTTCAATACAAAATCAATGGTTTGTTCGGCTTTATATCCAATAAATCTATTTGAGTTGCCAATATATTCGTAATCCTTATTTGCCGAAATGCTACTGGTTTTAATATCTAAATTTTTTCTTCCAAAACTTTCTAAAATCTGAACTACCGAATCAACGGTTGCTTGTGTTTCGGCAACTGCATCTACCATTCGTGGTTTTGTGAATGCCACATTTATGGTAAGGATTACTAGATCGGGCATTATCCTTATTTTACCTTCACCTGAAACGCGAATCATTTTTGGCTTTTCGGTATTGGAATTAGAACATGATAAGAAGAATGATACAAGAAGAATGAGTGCATATTTCATGATGGAAGCTATTCAATTTTCGACTAAAGTACGCTCATGCATTAAAATTAAAAGTTAATTCTCATTGATGATGATGTAACTAATCTCTCATCAACACATGGGTAATAATCGAGCTAGCCGTTCCGCCAATACTTTGAATGAGTCCGGTCTTTACTTCCTTCTGTATTTGATTTGCACCTGCTTGATTGGTTAATTGCAAATACGCTTCTACGGCTTGGTAAACTCCTGATGCACCTATAGGATGACCTCGTGCTTTTAATCCACCAAAACTTGATACCGGAATTTTACCTGCCAAAGAAATTTCATTGTCCATTGCCAGTTTCCAACCTTCTCCTTGCTTTGCAAAACCCATCGCCTCGAGAGATAAAACAGCAATTACAGAATAGGCATCATGCAATTCAAAAAAATCAACATCATTAGAAGTTATGCCTGCCATCTGATAGGCTTTTGCACCCGAACGTTGAATGCCTTCTGCCGCTAAAGGGTCGCGACGATTAGCAATACCTACATATTCAGAGGCAGCACCCGAACCTGTAATTTTTACCGTAGGTACCTTTGAATTTGTGGGAGGATACTTTGATAAAACCAATGCGGCACTTCCATCACAAATAGGTGAGGCATCATAAATTCGCAAAGCATCGGTGATAAATTTTGCATTCAAATAATCTTCGAGCGTAATTACTTTATGAAAAAGCGCATAATCACTTTTATTCGCATTGGCATGTGCATTGATGCCAAAACCTGCAAAGGCATCAGGTGATATTTTATAGTTATCAATATACCGTCGCATCAAACCAGAATTTAAGGTTACAAACGATTCGCCTTTGCCGCCTTCAATTTCCCAATCAGATGCGGTGGCAATAGATTGGGTAATAAAATCTTTATCGTGGTGACTCATTTTTTCTAAACCACAAACTACAACGGTATCACACATACCACTCATAACCGACATAAATCCATTTCGCAAAGCAGCCCCACCCGATCCACAAGCTGCCTCTAAGGTAACAGCTTCAATGCCATTGAGTCCGGCCTCACTGGCAACTATGGGCGCTAATTGCTGTTGATGCGAAATCATACCCGATAACATATTGCCTACATACAATGCATCAGCAGTTTCGATACCTGCATTGTGCATGGCTAAACGAATGGCTTCGGCGCCCATTTGTCGCAAACTTTTTTCATTTGACTTTTCAACTTTTATTTGTCCGATACCGGTTATGAATACGCCGGGTTTATCTGTTGGCTTCATGGCTTCATGTTTTAAAATTGCACGTTCAACAAATGTATTAAAAACAAATCATGAGTTCTATAGGCAAGATGAAATAATTGTCATTATTTATTTAAGTTAAAATGAACCGAAAATTGTGTGGTGGTTCCAAAAGCACCTCAGACGAGGCTTGCGAATTTTTCAATACCGATGGCTATCGGGAGCGTTGACTTTTGTCAATAAAGGAATTGACAAATTAGCATAACGAAGTATGAGGGGTTTTTCGAACCACCCAAGAAAGATACCCGTGGCAACGATTGAGGCGATACCTCGGCGCTTTTGCACATTTGTAATAACTTTTTGAATATACTATTGCGCCGAAGTACAAGCCGAAAGCGTGTCTGCCACCCAAAATAAACTGAATCATATCTCTAAGATGTGCATCAAAATAAATAGCCATTTATAGCTGCTTTCGAACTTTAGCATCTACTTTTGTTGCACTAAAAAATGCTTCATGAGCGTACATAAGGAGAATAAGGAATTTAAAAAAATAACTACCCATGCTTTATTAGCTATGAAGCAAAGAGGCGAAAAAATATCGATGCTTACCGCTTATGATTTTTCGATGGCAACCATTTTAGATGATGCCGGGATTGATGTTTTATTAGTGGGTGATAGTGCCAGTCATGTAATGGCCGGACATGAAACGACCTTGCCGATTACCTTAGATCAAATGATATACCATGCGGCCTCGGTTATTCGGGCAGTAAAAAGAAGTCTGGTGGTAGTTGATTTACCCTTTGGCTCGTACCAAGGAAATTCAAAGGAAGCATTAAATAGTGCGATTCGAATTATGAAAGAAGCCGGCGCACATTCTATTAAATTGGAAGGCGGTGAAGAGGTTGTTGATTCGGTGAAACGAATTATTTCATCGGGCGTGCCAGTAATGGGACATTTAGGATTAACGCCACAAAGTATATATAAATTTGGTACGTATACTGTTCGTGCAAAAGAAGATGAAGAAGCAGAGCAGTTAGTAAAAAATGCGCACTTGTTGCAAGAGGCCGGATGTTTTGCGATTGTACTCGAAAAAATTCCGGCAGCGCTTGGTAAGCGAGTAGCTGATGAATTAAAAATTCCGGTGATAGGTATTGGTGCAGGTGGCGGTGTCGATGGACAAGTTTTAGTAATGCATGATATGCTGGGTATTAATAAAGAATTCAATCCACGTTTTTTACGTCGATATTTAAACATGTATGAACAAATTTTGGAAGCTACGAAGCAGTATATCAGCGATGTAAAGAGCCGGGATTTCCCCAATGAAAGTGAACAATATTGATTCTCAATTCTACAATCTACTTAGGTTTTGTTACGCGGATTCGGGGTTTGGGGTTCGAATATATAATTTGTCTTGAATTGATGTTAGTTGTTAGGAATCAGATGTTAGGGAATTATACGAGCTAAGCGTATTTACCTTCGAATTTCGATATTAGGAATTTTCTGTGATTTTCAGTGTGGTGTACTTTTCATCATCTCCAACCAGCGTGGTTGAACCCGAAAAGATTGAAACGTATGGCATGTCCAGACTAAAACGTCTAGATATTTTTATTTCATTTTTAAGTCGAATTCATATAAAGTAATCATTCGGTTTTATAATCGTTACGCATCAATAAAGAAGTAGTATGCTATAAAATATTTCAAGCTTATCAATGATGGCAACACACTGCAGCTTTCATTACAGATGGTATTTTTTATTCAATAGAATAAGAATAGACAGACGTTAGCGATGTTAGCTTAGAACGATATAAATACTCACTTCGTACTTCGTATTTTTCCATTTGATAATCCTCGATTACATTTGCTCACTATGAAAGTGACACAACATATTAAAGAGGCTAAAGGGAAAACTTTATTTTCGTTTGAAATTCTACCACCGGTAAAAGGAAAAAGTATTGAATCCATCTATAAATCCTTAGACCCGTTAATGGAATTTAAGCCTTCGTTTATTAATGTTACTTATCATCGATCTGAGCAAATCTTTAAGAAAAAATCTGATGGTTCATTTGATCGTATTGATATCCGAAAACGTCCCGGCACGGTGGGTATTTGTGCAGCCATCATGAATCATTATAAAGTAGATGCCGTTCCTCATTTAATTTGTGGTGGCTTCTCGAAAGATGAAACTGAAAACGCATTAATTGATTTGAATTTTTTGGGTATAGATAATGTCTTGGCTTTGCGTGGCGACCCCCCTAAAAACGAAAAGTATTTTGCACCTGATCCACATGGGCATGCGTATGCCATTGATTTAGTAAAACAAATTGAGTTATTAAATCGCGGTCATTATCTTGAAGATGAAATTGAAAGTGGTGTAAATACTGATTTTTGTATAGGCGTTGCTGGTTATCCCGAAAAGCATAATGAGAGTCCGAACCCTGATTTAGACCTAATGTTTTTAAAAAACAAAATTGATGCCGGTGCTGATTATATTACTACTCAAATGTTTTTTAATAATCAGAAGTATCATGATTTTGTAAAAAAATGCCGCGAGTTAAACATTGAAACACCCATTATACCCGGGTTAAAACCACTCACAAGTATTAAACAATTATCGGCCATTCCATCTCATTTCCATGTAGATATTCCGAATGAATTAGCGCTTGAAATGATGAAATGCAAAAATGAAAAAGACGCTGAAATTGTTGGCACAGAATGGCTATTAAATCAAACCCGAGATTTAATGAAAGCGGGCGCTCCGGTAATTCATTTTTATACCTTAGGCAAACCGAATGTGGTATTAAATGTAATGAAGGAAATCGCCTAATTCTTTCTGCTTAAGCCTTCGCTAAGTTAAGTTTACCGGCTGTGTTAGCGGTGTTCCGGATTGAGGTATCGTTTAACCTAATTCACCAGAGTATAGCCATATCGATGATGTAAGTATTTGCCATGTTTTCAAGAGTTAAGAATCTAATGCTCAACCCCTTACCCTAGTATAATACCATTCATCCAGAACGATATGATGTTTTAATTGATTTGAATATCTTTGAAATCAAATAAATAAATATGAAAAAAATAATTTCGATTGCAGGCATGTTCGTATTACTTTTTGTTTCGCAACTCAGTTTCGGACAAGATATCAATGAAATCGTCAACAACCATAACAAGGCCATTGGCGGCGTTGAAAACTGGAACAAAGTAAAAAACATTCGTTGTGAGGCAGTGCTTAAAGCACAAGGCGCTGAAGTAAAAATGAGTATGAATATGGTTGATAAAAAAGCCATGCGATTAGATATCAGTGTAATGGGCATGAGCGGTTACCAAATTTTAACCGATAAAGCGGGTTGGAGCTTTATGCCATTTCAAGGTCAAACAAAACCAGAGCCTATGACACCGGAAGATGTAAAAGCTTCGCAAGATGACCTTTATATTATTGATGAATTTATTACTTACAAGGATTTAGGTAAAAAGATTGAATTATTAGGTACAGAAGATATTGAAGGTACCGAATGCCATAAAATTAGTTTAACTGATAAAGAAGGTAAAGTGACAACGTTTTATGTGGATGCCAGCAACCATTTGATTGTAAAAAAATCGGCAAAGCGCAGTGTGAATGGCAAAGAATTTGAAACGAATACTACTTATAATAATTATAAACCTGCTAATGGTGGTATTTTATTACCAATGAATCAAGGTGGCGATATGGGTGAAATAGAATTTACGAAGATGGAAGTGAATGCCAATATCGATGAAAAGATCTTTACCCCTGAAACAGCAAAATAAAGTAAAGCACCCCCGTTAGACTCTGAGATTTGTTGCTAAAGGCAGTTAGGTACATTATTATAGATAGGAAAACAATATTTGTTCTTGAAGTAGACCAACAAGCCCGCATCTCAGTTTTATTAAACAACCATATTGTTACACATTATTCTTAAAAATTAATTTTCTATGAAGAAATTATCTCTCATGGCATGCATCATGCTTGCCTATACTGTACATGGGCAAACTACCATTAATTCATCCTTGTTTGGGATTATGGAAGCCCGAGCATTAGGCCCGGGTACCACTAGTGGCCGCATTACTGCCATTGAAGGTGTAAATAATGATGAAGGAAAAACATTATATGTTGGTACTGCTGGTGGAGGTATATGGAAGTCGACCAATGCCGGTGCTTCATACAAACCTCTCTTTGATAAATATTGTCAATCGATTGGCGCCATTGCAATTGATCAACAAACACCAAAAAACATTTATGCAGGAACCGGTGAAAGTAATATGCGAAATTCAGTATCCATTGGAACAGGTATGTATAAAAGCACAGATGGAGGTGATAATTGGAAGAAAATAGGATTAGATAGCACTGAGCACATCGCTAAGATTATCATTCATCCAAACAATAGCAATATCATTTATGTTGCTGCACCAGGCGCTTTATGGCATGATAGCGAACATCGTGGCTTGTATAAGTCTGAAGATGGTGGAACGACATGGAATAAAATTTTATACAAATCACCAAACACGGGCTGTGCCGATATTGTAATCGATCCGAAAAATCCGGAAATATTACTGGCTTCTATGTGGGAATTCAGACGTAAACCTTACAGCTTTGAATCGGGAGGTTTACATAGCGGATTATTTAAAAGTATGGATGGTGGTAAAACTTGGAAGGAAATTAGTAATGGATTACCGGCAAAACCATTTGGTAGAATTGCTATGGCAGCGGCACCTGGTAACCCAAAAAAAATGGTAGCGATTGTTGAAGCAAAAGAAACCGGTTTATATATTTCAGAAGATGGTGGTGAATCATGGAAAAGTCAGAGTGCCACTTTAAATGTATGTGCTCGTCCTTTTTATTTTAGTACCATAGCCATCGATCCAAAAGATGAAAAAAGAGTGTATAGACCAGCATTTGAATTTGCTTATTCCGATGATGGTGG
The DNA here is from genome assembly GCA_016706595.1 of Bacteroidota bacterium. Taxonomy (GTDB): domain Bacteria; phylum Bacteroidota; class Bacteroidia; order Chitinophagales; family Chitinophagaceae; genus OLB11. Next base: position 676,041 of record JADJJH010000001.1, read on the forward strand.
ATATTCATTTTCAACAGCGTCGTATGATGGTGGTTGGGTTCATAGTGATATGCATGCCTTATGGATTAATCCGGTACATACCAATATTTTATATGTAGGCACTGATGGTGGGGTGTATACTAGTTTAGATCGTGGCGTTACTTGGACCTTTCATCATGCCTTACCAGTAGCCCAATTTTACCATGCCACCCATGATCTCAAAGATCCTTACAATGTATATGGAGGTTTGCAAGATAATGGAAGTTGGATGGCACCAAGTTCGGCCCCAGGTGGAGTGGGAAATGGAAACTGGAATCGATTATATGGTGGTGATGGTTTTTGGACTATCCCTGATATTGATGGACAAACCGCTTATGCCGAATATCAAGGTGGTAATATGGCAAGAATTAATTTAAGTAACATGAAAAGTGTAAATATCCAACCACAAAAAACTTCACAAGAAGAAAAGCTCAGATGGAATTGGAATACACCGCTAGTAACCGGAAAAAAGAATCCAAAAAATTTATATACCGGCGCACAATATTTGTATAAGTCGAGTGATCAAGGGCGAAATTGGGCGCGTATATCGAATGACCTTACCACCAATGATAAAGAAAAACAAAAGCAAGAAGCCAGTGGTGGATTAAGTGCCGATAATACCTCAGCTGAAAATCATTGTACTATTTTTACAATTGCAGAATCAAGTATTGATGATCAAATCATTTGGGTAGGCACCGATGATGGTAATTTACAATATACCTTAAATGGAGGCAAACAATGGCAAAATGTTTCACCGCAAATTGCGGCTAGCGGAATTGCCAAACAAAGTTGGATTAGTAGCATACAACCATCACAATTCGATAAACAAACAGTGTACGCGACGTTCGATAATCATATGTATGGAGACCACTTGACGTATGTCGCTAAAAGCAAAGACATGGGTAAAACCTGGCAACGAATTATGCATAAAGAATTCAGCGGCTTTGCTCATAAAATTATTGAAGATCCTGTAAATAAAAACTTATTGTTTTTGGGCACCGAGATGGGATTGTATTGTACACTTGATGGCGGTGAGAATTGGTTTAGAATGAAAAACAAAATCCCGGATTATGCATTAGTTCGCGACCTAGCCATCCATCCTAAAACGCATGATTTAATTGTGGCAACACATGGGCGTGGAATTTATATCATTGATGATATACGTGCAATCAGAGAATTAAATGCAGAAATCATAGCAAAAGATGTTCATATGTTTCCGATGCCTGACATGGTAATGAATAATGGAAAGTTTGGTTGGGGCGGCCCCGAAGTTTCCGGTGCATGGGGAACAGGCAATGCCCAAGAAAAACCTTCGATACAATACTATTTAAAAGAACGCTTGAGTAGTGAAAAAGCAATGGTTGAAATATATGATGCAGATAATCATTTGGTTCAAGCTATACCTGCAACAGGACGTCGAGGAATCAACCGTGTAGATTGGAATTTACGAGGTGTTCCGCCAAAAGTAGCTGCAGGAAGTACCAAAATGGATGGAGCTGGATTTACGGCACCCATGGTATTACCGGGATTATATACCATCAAATTAAAAATTGGCACTAAAGAGTATTCGACAACTATGAACTGCGTGCATGATAAAGAAAATAAAGATTTATCTGTTACTGACAGGAAATTGGTTTACGAAAAAGCCATGCAATTACAAGCACTTTACAGCAGATTATCCTCTACCATCGATTCGATTACAAAATGGCAAAATGAACTAAAAAAAGATTCGGTAGCTTTTAAGAAATCAAAAGTTGCTGCACAGAAATTTGATCAGCTCGAAAAAATTCGTGGTGAGTTAATGGCAACCAAGCAAACTTCTATTTTTGCCGATGAAGAAAAACTTCGTGAAAAAATTTCGGCTATGTACGGCATTTTTTGCACCATGGAAGCTAAACCCAATACCACACAATTGCAGGCCATCGATGATTTAGAAGCAGAATACAAAAAACAAGAAAATTCGTTTAAAATACTTGTAGCAGATAAGAGTTAAGTCTGCTCGAGATTTTTTTATTAAGGGTGATTTTAAAAATCTAACGTCAATAGCGTACTTTGGATTGCTAATTAAATACCCAAAAAAATGCGCTTTAGTTGAAACTATTAAAGTGGAAATTATCATGAAAAAACTTAGTTTACTATTTCTAGCGATTGCTATTTCATTCAGTTTTGGTTTTGTTTGCCAATCAATTATTTCCAATTCATCTAGTAAGGAAACAAAGAATAAAAAAGTAACAGGCATTGGTGGCATTTTTTTTAAATGCAAAGACCCAAATAAGATGAGAGCATGGTATCAAACCCATCTCGGACTTATGACCAACGAATATGGTGCTGTTTTTGAATGGCGACAAGGAACTGATACAACAAAAAAAGGTTTTACACAATGGAGTCCGTTTGCAGAAAAAACTAAATATTTTGAGCCTTCAACAAAAGATTTCATGATAAATTATCGAGTTGAAAATTTAGCATCCCTTGTGCAGCAACTTACAAATGAAGGGGTTACGATAGCTGATAGTATAGAAAGTTATGATTACGGCAAATTCGTTCATATCATAGATATTGAAGGCAATAAAATTGAACTTTGGGAACCCAACGATGAAGCCTATGAAAAAATGGGGATTCAACTTGGCTTAACAACCACAAAATAAATCTATTTGATACTCTTCTTTTCTCACATCTCTCCTACTCTCTTTCGTGATCCCAAGCATCAAATAATTTTTGTAAATAATGGTTTTCTTCATGCGTAATCACATCATCGGCTTTTGCTAAATGAATGGCAAACTTAAGAAAACTCATTCTTTCTCTTTCTGTTGAATCATCATGAAAATCGTCTATGCATTTTAAAAAATGATTTTCCCAATCGTCATGTTTTAAATTACTGATGATCTCCATCTGCTTATCTAAATTTACATGAAAAGGAAATTCTTGAAAAAGATATTCACGAATCACTTTTTCTTCGTCACTATGAAGCCGAAAATCAACTGACGAAAGAATCATCAGTAAATGGTAGCCGGCAATGGTTTTATTCATCCTATTGTTTGGCATATAATAAGTTTATAACTCGGTCGACAAGATAAGATTGAGGTCGGTATATTTGATGTTAAATTTCTTTGAAAGTGCCTTACTACTTAATTTTCCTTTATACATATAGGTCGCACTTAACAAACCCGGCTTATTAATTATCATCGCATCGGGTCTGCCACCGGCTTCTGCACATGAAAGTATCATAGGCATTAAAATATTACTAATGGCACCTGAAGCTGTACGTGAAACACCTGAAGCCATATTAGGCACACAGTAATGTATCACATCATGTTTCTTAAATATCGGATCTTCATGTGAGGTCATCGCCGAAGTTTCAAAGCAACCTCCATTATCGATACTTACATCAATAATAACCGAACCCGCTTGCATGGCCTCTACCATTGCCTCGCTAACCACCATGGGTACGATTCCCTTTTGTGGTTTTAATGCTCCAATTGCCACATCTGCTTCAGCTAAAGCTTTCGATAAAATCATGGGATCTATGACTGATGTAAAAATAGTTTGACCAACAGTACGTTGCAAACGCATAAGCCGGTAAATAGAATTGTCAAAAACCTTTACTTGAGCTCCACAACCAATAGCAGAACGAGCTGCAAATTCGCCTACCATACCGGCTCCAATAATCACCACATTCGCAGGGGGGACACCGGCGATTCCTCCCATTAAAATACCTTTACCTTGATCATTATTACTTAAATATTTTCCGGCCATTTGAATGGCATATACTCCGGCTATTTGGCTCATTGAACGAACAATAGGAAAATAACCCGCATCATCTTTAATACTTCCTAAAGCAATCCCTATAATTTTTTTCTCTAAACATTTTTCTAGATGTTGTTTACTTAAAGTTGGAATATGAATCGGAGAAAATACAATTTGATCTTTTTGTAATAACTCAAGTTCATCATGACCAATTGGCGCAGTTTTTAATAAAATATCGGCTGAAAAAATTTCCCTTTTGTCATGCACAATCATAGCACCAGCTTCGGCATATTCGCGATCGCTATACGATGAGGCTTCTCCTGCATTGTGTTCTATAGCTACTTTATGTCCATTGTTTACAATCACCGAAACAGCGCCCGGTGTTAACGCAATTCTATTTTCTTGAAAAGATGTTTCTTTGGGAATACCTATATATACTGAAGTACGCTTTGGCATATATTCGAGCGTTTCTTCAAGAGGATTATAAGAATAAGAAACATTGATGATAGGCTTTGGACGGGGTTCCATAAGATGTATTTGAATGTAAAATTAGAAAATTAAATCACTATTGAAAGTGAATCGAAGGCTAAGTTCATTCTGGGGGGTAACTCTGCCTCAATTTCATCATACAATCCTAATTGGTGCGAAATATGGGTAAAATAAGTTTGTTGTGCGCCAACTCGATTTGCCAATGCAATAGCTTGCTCAAGCGTAAAATGTGAAATATGTGCTTCTCGACGTAAAGCATTCAATACCAAAAAATTAGACCCTAATACTTTTTGCAATTCAATATCATCTATAAAATTTGCATCGGTTATATACGTAAAATCACCTATTCTAAAACCTAGTACGGGCATTTGATAATGATAAACTTCAATGGGTATACATTCAATATCTCCAATTTGAAAAGAAGCATGTTTGGTTATGGTATGTAATTTTACTTGAGGCACACCCGGATAATCGCTTCGATCGAAAATATATGAAAACTCGGTTCGAATGGTTGATTGCGTTTCTTCAGTTGCATAAATATCAACGGGCTTACCTTGCAAATAATTAAAGGCTCTAATATCGTCCATGCCAGCCAGATGATCTTTATGTGCATGTGTAAAAACTAAGGCATCTAATTTTCGAACATCAGCTCGCAAGAGTTGTTGCCTAAAATCCGGGCCACTATCAATGACAATAGTGGTTGTTTCTGATTCGATGAGTAAGGATGACCTAAGTCGTTTATCCTTTTCATGATTTGACAAACAAACCCTGCATCGACAACCAATAATGGGCACACCTTGAGAAGTGCCTGTACCAAGAAATGTGAACGTAATCATCGATTGCGAAGATAGTTATTTAGATGTGTAATCTATACTACAAAAAACTACGTCTATTACCTCACTTCTGATACTGGCAGATGCAAAATATTTACCATCTCAAGCTGGCCTTTTGGTTAATTCATGCTTTATACGCTCTACTTCTTATTGCGTATCTTCATCATTCTTTAGTTTCTGAATATAGGCCAATGCATCGGTTATCACATCGCTGCAAATAACGATGAATGAATCTTTCGGTGCATTTTTAACTGCATGATCAATGGCTTCTAGCTCTTTTAAAATAACATGAACTTTAATATCTTTTTTCTCGAGGGCAATGCCTTGTTTAAGTAAGTCAACAATATTCTCCACGGTTCTACCTCGCAAATGTTTATCCTGACGAATAATAATTTCATCAAACATCGAAGCGGCTAGTTGTCCGAGTTCACGGATATCTTCATCGCGTCTATCACCGGTGCCGGCAATGATACCAATTTTATGAACAGATTCAACTTTGTTTACATACGATTTCAAGACGTTGAAACCCGCAGGATTATGCGCATAATCGGCAAGTACCTGAAAGTTTTTAAATTGAAAAAGGTTCATACGCCCAGGGGTTTGCGCCGGACTCGGAATAAAAGTGTTTAAAGCTTGTTTAATATCTACCACACTAAATCCACGCAGGTAACCGGCTAAGATAGCAGGCATAATATTCATAACATTAAACAAGGCTCTTCCGCTTTGGGTTAATGGAATTTGATGGGCATGTTCAATCTGTATTTTCCATGCACCTTTTTGAATATAAATCATATCGCTTTTCTCATCATACACTGCAGCAATTCCATTTTTATCGCAATGTTCTTTAATACGTTTGCTTTTCGGATCCATACTAAAGAAGGCGATATTACATGACAGACCTTCACGCATGCCATACACCAAATTGTCGTCGGCATTTAAAATGGCATAACCATTGGGGTCGACACTTTGTGCAACAACAGCTTTTACACGTGCTAATTGTTCAACGGTATCTATTCCACCTAAGCCAAGATGGTCGGCACTAATATTGGTTACGATGCCAATATCACATTTATGAAAACCTAAGCCGGCGCGTAAAATTCCACCACGAGCACATTCAAGTACTGCAAAATCAACGGTTGGATCTTTCAAAACAAATTCTGCACTTACCGGCCCGGTACAATCGCCTTTCATCATCATGAGGTTTTGAATATACACACCATCGCTCGTGGTAAATCCAACTTTATGACCCATGCTTTTTACGAGATGCGCTGTTAATCGAGTAGTAGTAGTTTTACCGTTTGTTCCGGAAACAGCGATAATAGGAATGCGAGCTGAAGTTCCAGGAGGATATAACATATCTATCACAGGTTCGGCCACATTACGTGCAAGACCTTCGCTTGGATCGATATGCATACGGAAACCAGGGGCCGCATTGACTTCAAGAATAGCACCTCCATTTTCTTCGAGCGGAGTTGATAAATCAGAAGCCATAATATCGATACCACAAATATCTAAACCAATAATTCGCGCAATACGTTCGGCAAGAAAAATATTATTCGGATGAACATAATCGGTAACATCTGTTGACGTTCCTCCGGTACTTAAATTAGCAGTGGGTTTTAAATGCAAAATTTCTTTATTGGGAATTACACTCTCTAAAGTCAATTCCTTATCTAATAAAATCTTTTCAGTTACCGCATCCACTTTAATTTGAGTTAATACTTTTTCATGTCCAAAACCACGACGAGGATCTGCATTTACTTTATCAATTAATTCGCGCAGTGTACTTTTCCCATCACCTGTAACACAAGCGGGTGTGCGTTTGGCAGCACAAATAAATTTATAATTAATTACCAATAATCTAAAATCATGACCGGTAATAAATTTTTCGCAGATAATACTCCGCGAATGCTTTTTTGCAATTTCGAGTGCTAATACCGCACTATCCCAATCTTTAATATCGGTGGTTGCACCCCGTCCGTGATTACCATTAATGGGTTTTAATACAATAGGGTAACCAATTCGTTTAATCGCGGCTTGTAATTCTTCTTCATCATGAATAATTCTTCCACTTGGTACAGGTACTTGTGCCGCTTCCAATAAATTCTTAGTATCTTCTTTATCACAAGCAATTTCAACGGCAATATTACTTGTAGTACTTGCAACGGTAGCTTGTATGCGTCTTTGGTTAATACCATAACCGAGTTGTACTAACGAATTTCTGTTTAAACGAATCCATGGAATATTACGATTGATGGCTTCAGTAACGATAGATCCGGTACTTGGTCCGAGCCTTACTTTTTCGCGAATGACGCGAAGTTCTTGAATAAAAGATTCGACATCAAAATCATTGCCTTGAATTAAACGTTCAGCAATTTCAACGGCGGCTTTTGCTGTTTGCACGCCTACTTCTTCTTCTACATACGAAAACACTACATGATAAACGCCTTTATGGCTAGCGCCTCTGGTTCTACCAAAACCGGTTTCCATACCGGCTAGTGTTTGCAATTCAAGAGCAATATGCTCAATCACATGACCCATCCAAGTGCCTTCCTCAACACGTTGAAAAAAACCACCTTCAACACCTTCGCTACAACGATGGGAGATCATACTTGGAAACATATTTTTTATACGATCTAAAAAACCCGGAATAAGGTTTGTTGGTTTCTCTTCAAGATCTTCCAAATCTAAAAGCATGACAATCAATTTATGTCGTTTAACGCTCCAATAGTTTGGACCTTTCATCACTTTTATCTCAAGTATTTTCATGTGTATTTATTTTTATAAACTCCAATATATAAAGGAATTTAAACAACAACAATTTTTTGGAACCTAAATTCAGAATAATACATCAAATTTCAACTTTGTTTTTTATCCAACATCGGAATCCTAACATCTTACCGATAAAAAAACAACTATTCATTTTCAAAAAACTCATGAGCAGTTCCGGCGCGAGTATGTTCGAGTAATTTTTTAACTATGGCATCAGCACGTTTTCCATGTTCATTAATTTTTTGAAGGTTTGATGTTAACATCCCTGCTGTTTCTTTTTTCTCAACTTCATTCTCGCTTTGTAAAAAATCATCCAACATTTCTTGAGAGATCTCTGAAAAATTATTGACAAAATTTAAAGGGTTTTGAATTTCATGCGCCACTCGTGATGCCATTACACCAAAAGCTGCTAATTTTTCGCTTTGCACTAATTGTTGTTGTGTATTTTTTAAGTCTGAGTAGGCCGTTTCTAACTGCAGATTAATAGATTTTGTTTTTTTATTTTGCATGTAAAAAACAATAGCTACAAAAATAATTCCTAACAATGCACCACCTAAACCAAAGCTTATTCCTAAGGTTCGTGAAGCGTTAAGTTTCTCAAGTTCTTTTTGAGTTTTAAGTAAATTAATTTCATTGTCTTTTTTCTCAGTTTCAAACTGAAATTGAAGGTTAGCCACAGCATTTGTTTTTTCATGACTCATAATGCTATCGTTGAGTGAGGTAAACAGTTTATGAAAAGTGTAAGCCTTACCAATATTTTGTTGTTGTTCATACAATTCACTTAGCAATTTTGCAGCTTCACGTTGCAATCGCGCATCACCGCTAGCTTGTGAAAGCTGATAGGCTTCTTCTGCAAATATTAAAGCATTTTTCATGCGTGCTTCAAAACTTGAAATATTAAGCAATTCACCATAAAGATCTGTTGATTTAACTTTTGAAAGCGTGCGAGCAAGACCTGTAAGATTGTCGGCAATATAGTATTGATATTCAATTTGCCGAGCTAAGACAACAGCCCGTTGATAGTAAATCATAGCACTATCTAATTTAGACAATCCTTCAAACGATTGTGCTAAGATTCCATAAGATTCTGTAATTCGATCTTTACGTTGGAGCAGTTGACTGAATTGTAACATTTTACGCGCTTCTGCTAATGCCAATTCATACTTATGCTGGGCTATAAAAATTAATGAGTATTCTTGAAATAAGCCTGCTTTTTCAAAAGGATCTTGCTGCACAGTTGAAATTTCCTTTTGTTTATTTAAATAATTAAGGGCTTTACTATAATCACCCATTTCGCGATATAGCCATGCTAAATTATTTAAGCAATAAGAAGTTAAACTTTTAGATTTATAGATTTCGCAATACCTTAAGCAGAACAAATAACTTTGGATGGCTTTAGGGTAATTTGCCTGATTACCATATAGTAAACCAAGTGAAGAATATGCATGCAGTAAATAATAAACATGATTCGATTTTTTGCCTAACACTATAGCTTGTTGAAGATAATATTGAGCACTGTCATACATTGAAAGTAATGTATAAGTGCCACCCATACATATATAGGCTAATGCTAAATTATCTGATTGTATGGTTTTTCCAAATATTGAGATGGCTTGCCTCATATCAAAAAGTGCCTTGTCTTTATTATCTGAATAAAAATTTATACTTGAAAGCGTAATAAGGACTAAACCAATTTTAATTTCATTATGCGTTTCTTTAAAAATGCCTAATGCAGTATTGTAAAAATATTTTGCAGAATCGGGGTTGCCAAAATTGAAATAGGAACCTCCTCCTATAAGATAAGCGTCTCCTAAATTATTTTTATCAGATGATTTGGTGCTAAGGTTAATAACCTTATTACATAGATTTATACATGCTTGATGTTGATTATCATCCTGAAATGCGATCGCCTTGGTATTATATGCAGTAAGTAGTTCCTTTTGGTTTTTCAGTTTTTTACTTAGCGAAATTGCTTCATCGGCTAAAATAAAGGCTGAATCTAATTGCATACTAGTATATACAAAAGCGAGCTGGTTAGTTATTACAAGCTTATGTTCATCTTCATGCTTGCATTTAATATAAAGTTTATGTAAGCTATCTAATTTTTTTTGCTGACCATTGGCACCAATATTCACAATACATACTAAGAGTAGAATAAAAATGAAACGAAGATTTTTATAATTAAGCTGTACGTTAAAATTTAAAACTCGTTGTATCATTGAGGCGATTTTGATTAGGAAATAGAATACTAAAGATAAACAAGTACATTAAAAAAGGCTGCACATCGGCAGCCTTTCTACTATATTTAATGAAATTTATTTCTTCAAAAACTTACGTGAAATATTCATACCATGTTTGTCACTTACTTTTAATATATAATTGCCGGCTTCAATTTGATCGAGATTCATTTGTAATGAATTTAATCCTTGTTGTCCGGCAACTTTTGTTTCACGAATTACTTTCCCTTTTACATCAATAATGCTAAGATGTATTTGATAATTCCCTTTGCAATACACCTCTGCATGTATAATATCACTAGCCGGATTAGGATAAACACTAATAGAATTACCCGTTTCATCTCTTTCTAAATCTATAATATTACCTAAGATACTTGCTTTGCCATCAATATCAACTTGCTCAAGTCGATAATAGTTATGACCTGCTTTTGGCGAAGAATAATTGAATTCGTAATTCAGAGTGGAGCTACTATTACCATTTTCTGCTTTGGTATTTACTTTTGCAATATTGGTAAAATGAATACCATCTATACCATGTTGCAAATTGAAATAATCGCAGTTTTGTTCATCACTGGTTGTCCATTGTAAGTTATCACATGTAGATGCTTTTTCACCTGTAAAGCTTGCCAAATTAACCGGTAGCGGTGTGGCAATCATATTAAAACCAAAATTCAATTTACCACTAGCTGTAGTACCAACTGTAGATGCGAATCCTCCAAACATGCGATCTTGTAAAGCGCCATTGGTAAGTGATAAACTATTTCCTAATCCGCCCGATACTTTAATTTCAAGCACTAAGGATAAATTCGGATTGTATGGAAATGAACCATTTAAATTAATTCCGTACCATGAACTAGCTGCAGCACCAGTTAACGCGAAACCGCTTGCTTGAAAAAACATGGTAGTCATTCCGGTTACAAAATTATAAGAGCCACCCGGTGTGTTGCCAAATGATAAGCTTGTACCTACATTTTGAGATAGAGAAATCGTAAAATTCGTATAGGGGTTCGATGAAACACCGGTGCCCATTTTTATAAAGATCTTAGAAATGTTGCCAAAATAGGCCGCAGAGCCTATGCCTGTTCCGCCTGCATTAAATTCATTCGGTCCGAAAATCCATTGGGCTTTCCTATATGTTGAAGACTGTAATGGATAATTGTTGTTAAGATTACTGGCAAAAGTATTATAAAATTCAGGAACCTGAGCTTGCATTAAAAAGCTAGAAAGCAATGCAAAAGAGAGGAGTAGTATTTTTTTCATGTTTTCTTATTTATTGTTTTTCATTAATCAAATGAAAGTTTGCTAAAAGTAATTGTACTCATTACAAACAACATTTAGCCTCATTTCATAAACTATAGAACTCCTTATCACTTAAGGAATACTCTTTTTATTCTGCGTGAAATTATTTCAATTCAATCAAAACACAAAAAAAGCAGGCAATAATTTTACAGGCTGTATATAAATGATAAATCTTCCATTCTCATAACCAGTAGATTTAAATCAATACTTTGTGCAAATGAAGATACTTTGAGAAGCTTTTTCCTTACAGAAAAAAATAGAGGATATTTTGGTGTTTACTGCGTATTGCGTAACTTTTTATCTCGGTTACGACTACAAATTATAAAACAATGTTCAGTAAGACCTATACAGACACAGCATACCACTGAAAAGTATTTGCTCGAAGGTAGCACATGAGGAGCTTGGCACTTTAAGTGGACTCTATAGCTTACGATCTATCAAATAAGCAAATAACTTCCAAGGGAATAAGCATATGATAATAGGTAACGTAGCTTAATTTTGTACATTTGAAAGGAAATCATAAAGAAACGTGTTGTATGATTTGACACATCCTAATGAAAAGCAGAACTAGCTATCGATCATACCAAATAATCTAAGTGCTTGCAGTTAGGTATTTAAAAATTGAAAAAAAACTAACATGAAAACCAAACAAGAAATCGTAAGCAATTGGTTACCAAGATATACCGGCGAAGATTTAGCCAATTTTGGTAAATATATCTTACTTACTAATTTCTCGCATTATGTTGAACTTTTTGCCAAACAACATAAATGTAAAATCATAGGCAAAGGGAAACCTATGCAATGTGCCACTGCCGATGGAATTACCATTATAAACTTTGGGATGGGCTCGGCCTCTGCTGCAACTGTAATGGATTTATTAACCGCAATTCCTCCAAAAGCAGTTCTGTTTTTGGGTAAATGTGGAGGTCTCAAAAAGAAAAACAAAGTAGGCGATTTAATTTTACCCATCGCCGCCATACGTGGAGAGGGAACCAGTAATGATTACTTTCCTCCAGAAGTACCTGCCCTTCCGGCTTTTGCATTAGAGAAAGCCATTTCAACTACCATTAGAGATAAAGGTTACGATTATTGGACAGGTACCTGTTACACTACGAATCGAAGGGTGTGGGAACATGATACCCAATTTAAAGATTACCTAAAACGCATTCGTCCCATGGCAATAGATATGGAAACAGCAACTATTTTTATTACCGGATTTTTTAATCATATTCCAACCGGCGCTTTATTATTGGTTAGCGACCAACCAATGGTTCCTGAAGGGGTAAAAACGGCCGAAAGCGATCATTCGGTAACCGGTTCATTTGTTGATCGACATCTCAGTATTGGCATAGATTCGTTAAAACAATTGATTAATAATGGCGATACTGTGAAGCACCTTAAGTTTTAAAACTATATGGTGAATTCATCACTACTTGCTTTTTCTTATATTTGTTTTTATGAGAAAACCATTGATCTCCGTAGAGAATTTTTCACTTGATTTTGTTACTGATGAAAAAATTACTCATGCCCTACAACATATTTCATTTCAAATTGAAAGAGGTAAGACATTAGCTCTCGTTGGAGAAAGCGGTTCGGGAAAATCAGTAAGCGCTTTAAGTATTTTAAGATTATTACCATTACCACAGGCAAAAATGGTTTCAGGTAAAATTATTTTTAATGAAGATGAAAAGGAAGGTATAGATTTAGCTCAGTTAGGTGAGAAAGAAATGAATTTGATTCGAGGAAAAAAAATTGGCATGATATTTCAAGAGCCTATGACTTCATTGAATCCATTAATGACATGCGGACAACAAGTAGCGGAAACACTTGTTATGCATAAAAAAATAAGTACATCACAAGCTTATCATGAAACAATTAAATGGTTCGCTGAAGTAAAATTACCTGAACCTGAACTTATCTTTTCCAAATACCCTCATGAATTATCAGGCGGACAAAAACAACGGGTAATGATTTCGATGGCCATTTGTTGTGAACCACTGTTACTCATAGCCGATGAACCTACAACAGCATTAGATGTAACCGTACAAAAAACAATTCTTGATTTATTGAAAGAATTACAGCGTAAAATGGGCATGGCCATATTATTTATTACACATGATTTAAGTTTGGTTAAATATCTAGCCGATGAAGTTCTTATCATGTATCAAAGCAGATGCATCGAATCGGGAAGTGTAGATAAAATATTTTCAAACCCTACAGAGACATATACGAAAGGATTACTTTCCTGCAGACCACCTACAACACACCGAGTAAAATTTTTGCAAACGGTACAAGAATTTATGAATGAGACCATTGAGATAAACCCACAAACAAATAGGGTTACTGCATCCACATTTGAAAATAAATTAAATGACCTAAGCAAACAAGCCATCATTTTTGAATGTAAGAACTTGGAGATTCATTATCCGCTAAGGACTAATTTCTGGGGCAAAGTAACTGCATGGCATAATGCTGTGCAAGGCGTGAACCTACAAATCCATACCGGTGAAACCATGGGTCTTGTTGGCGAAAGTGGTTGTGGCAAAACGAGTGTGGGTAAGGCTATGGTATTGTTAAATAAAATTTCTGGTGGCGAAATTTTGTATAAAGGAAAAAATATTAGTGACTTTTCGCGTTCAGAATTAGCAGATTATAAGCGGCAAGTCCAAATTATTTTCCAAGACCCCTATTCATCCTTGAACCCAAGAATTAGTATTGGCCAAGCCATTAAAGAACCCATGGAGGTACATCAAATCCACAATGAAAAAAATCGTAAAGAAAAAGTAATTGACTTACTTAATAAAGTAGGATTACTTCCTGAGCATTACCATCGGTATCCACATGAATTTTCGGGTGGTCAACGACAAAGAATTTGTATTGCACGTACGCTTGCCTTAGAGCCAGAATTTATTATTTGTGATGAAAGCGTTTCGGCTTTAGATGTAAGTATACAAGCACAAGTATTAAATTTATTATCGGTCTTGCGTGATGAATTTAATTTATCCTATCTTTTTATTTCACACGATTTAGGTGTCATTAAGCATATTAGTAATCGCGTGGCCGTAATGCACCAAGGTAAAATTTGCGAACTAAATGATGCCGAAACCATTTATCATTCTCCCAAAGCCGATTACACTAAGTTCCTTCTTGAAAGTACATTTTCTTAAAAGGGTCACTCTATTTTTAATCGGTTTATTTTTTTAACGAAGGCAGTTGTCTTTCAGCTCCAAAATCTAAATGCCGACCTAATGTGCCCTTCAGTCGATAGATAAAACTCTCACGTACAGCAATAGGTATAAATTGTTTGCATGCTGCAGCCTGGGTATCGATTTGAACATCTCGAATTTTCATATTACGTATGGTATCAAATGAAATTGGAATATGTTGAATGTATGAAGCAAATCGCTTTTTAGTAAATTTACGTAGCAAAATACTTTGAAATGGATCGGTGGCTAATGCAATGCTTGAAAATTTATTCTCAAGAGCAATCAGATAAGAATAATATACATTTTCGGTGCTATGTTTAGCAATCGTATCATAATAAATATTTTTTGCAGGCACTCCTAACTTTTGTGCATATAAGCCCATAACAGTTGCTTCATAATAAGGCGTGTACACTGCCCCACCCGAATAAATAATATTCTTCGCAATCCCTTTTGTAAATAGATGAACGCTCCATAATACACGTGCTTTCATCACACTATCCCAAGTTCCATTATTTAAAGGCACGCCAGGAACAATAATCGCATCAAATTTTGGATTGCGTTTTACTAAATCTGTATTTATTTTATGAGCATGCTTCACAGCGAACATACAGGATGATAGTAATGCTAGCAAGCAAAATAAACTGCTGGAAATTACCGCTAAATAATTGAATTCAAGCTTTCTCATTACACAGAATAACCTAAAACTTTAGCCAAATTCGCGGGTAAGGCCGGTAATTTGTTTCGCTGAATTAAGAAAGAAGTTAGATCGGCAAATTCTTTAAATACATAATGACTATCAGCAGCAGCTTTCAAATAATGTGCGCCTGTGCTTCCACCGGTACCAATCCTTCTACCAATCATTCGTTGAACCATATTCATATGTCGATAACGCCATTGCGCTAATAGTTCATCAACATCTAATAATGAATTGATGAATTGATATGGTGCATTGAGCAATGGGTAATCACGAAACAACATGATGAATAATGCTGATCGATTTGCTTGTTTGCCTAATCTTCGCTCGGGGTTAATTTCATTATGCATAAACAGGTTATCAAACGATTCAACATTTTGTTTTTCACCTTCTTGTAGCGAGTCGAGATAAATTTGTCGATAGCTTTCAAAGAAATCATTATCATTTTGCCAATAGGTTTGCTTGTCTAAAAATGGCATACGTGATAACCACTGATCAACCAAGGTGAAAAGAGAAACCGAATTCTCAGCATCTTTAACTCTATTTACATCAGCACTATTTAGTTGTGATAAATAGTATTGTTGACCAAAACGCTTGTCAAATGGAAGTCCGAGCAAGGCTTCCATAATTTTGAATTGTATACTTTGAAATCCTGAAGCCGGGCGAAGAAAATCTCTAAAGTCGAGAAAATCGAGTGGCGTCATAGTTTCAAGTATACTCAATTTATCAACTAGCATTTGTAAAATAATCGATACACGTTTCATTCGGTGCACTGCATTATGCATATCAGATGAATTATCTTCGATATTTTGTTTCATAAAGGTTTCGCGCACTATACCTACTTCATGTAAAATTTGTTTGAACCATAATTCATAGGATTGATGAATGATGATGAATAGCATTTCATCATCGGCTCGAACACCATTTTTTTTACTTTCTTCTTCTTGTGCATTTAAAATTTTATCGAGTTGTAGATACTCGCTATAGTATACAGGTTTCATAATTATCATATTTGTGAAGGTAATATTTGCAGCAGGCAACGAGTATAAAGTGAAAAAACTAAAAATAAAAATTTTATTTTTTTTGAAAGCTAATCTTCACGCTATACATTTGCCGCGGAGAGATGGCAGAGTGGTCGATTGCGACGGTCTTGAAAACCGTTGACTGTCAAAGGTCCGGGGGTTCGAATCCCTCTCTCTCCGCTGAACAGAATGAGAATGAGTAACAGAATGAGAATGAATATTCTAATTCAAAAATTCATTCTCATTTTCTTTTTGTTTCTCATTCTTGAATAATTCAGTTTTATGTTCGATTTCCAAAAATTAGAAGTTTACAAGAAATCAAAATCCTTTCATATTGCTTGTAGGAGCATTCTCGCTAAACTAAAACCTGAAAAATATATTACTGACCAATTAAGTCGAGCTTCATATAGTATAGTGCTTAACATCGCTGAAGGTTCTGCTAAAACCTCTAAAGCGGACAGGAGAAATTATTTTACAACAGCCAGAGGGTCTACATTTGAATGTGTCGCAATATTGGACATCCTACATGAAGAAAAAGTATTGAATGATGTTGAGTTTAATACACAGTTGCAAGTGGCAGATGAAATTTCAAGATTGCTTTATACCATGATTAAAAATTTAGCTAGTTAGTAATAATTCACCTCTATCTACTTTGAAATCTTTCTAAAATAACTTGAACTCCGCTGAACAGAATGAGAATGAGTAACAGAATGAGAATGAATATTCTAATTCAAAAATTCATTCTCATTTTCTTTTGTTTCTCATTCTTGAATAATTCAGTTTTATGTTCGATTTCCAAAAATTAGAAGTTTACAAGAAATCAAAATCCTTTCATATTGCTTGTAGGAGCATTCTCGCTAAACTAAAACCTGAAAAATATATTACTGACCAATTAAGTCGAGCTTCATATAGTATAGTGCTTAACATCGCTGAAGGTTCTGCTAAATCCTCTAAAATAACTTGAACTCCGCTGAACAGAATGAGAATGAGTAACAGAATGAGAATGAATATTCTAATTCAAAAATTCATTCTCATTTTCTTTTTGTTTCTCATTGTTGAATAATTCAGTTTTATGTTCGATTTCCAAAAATTAGAAGTTTACAAGAAATCAAAATCCTTTCATATTGCTTGTAGGAGCATTCTTTATATGTATGTCAGCTTGATTACTACAATTTCAAAATGCAGACAGCTTCGTTCCTCGCTGTGACGAAAAATTAGTTTTGACAAATCATTGAGATGCTCTGAGCCTACCCTGAAACTTCGTGTGAAGCAATCTTTTCATTTTACATAAATATGCGGACATGCAAATTCTCGCTAAACTAACACCTAAAAAATTTACTCACTCAGTATAACTTACGATGAATGTATTCTTGAGAATACCCTTTTAGTTGGTTAATTATTATACCGAGCTACATCAATGAAAATAAATCCAAGGCTAAGTTCAAAAATCCAAGTGACATAAAAACGAAATTTAAAAATTTAAGAATGCCCGAACTTTTTGAAATAGAAAGCATACTGAAAACAATAGTTATCAAACCTAATACAAGGCTTAATCCAGTAATCTTAGAGGTTTCTTGCATGGCATTTGGGAAAAATTGAAGAAATAAAGTGACACTCTCTGCGTGCGTATTACCTAGGTGAGCTGCATGAAACCATAATCCCTTAATCGAACTAGCTATTATCAAACACAACAAAGCAATAATCATGTAAATAGGTAAAATAAATTGTTTTAATTTCATATTGTTCATGTTAAACATCCTTGTAAAAAGGATAAAATTATTTTGTTCATTCAAAAAGTAACAAATAAACTGCTAAACTCATGCCTAAATTCTATAAAATAAATATCATTCTATGTTTCTATAATACTTGTGGGATTTACGGACGCATCGAATAAATAAAATTATTGACATTATTTTCTATAATGGGCGTATCTAATAAATCAACATTGCCATCACCATTAATATCAGTAGGTTCGTAACCAAAAGCAAAATTAGTAATATCGTTTTCGGTTAAACTTATGTCCAATAAGTCTACATTATCATCCATATTTACATCACCCGAAAAAAGCGCCCATGTACCCGGATCAACTAATCTTTGATTGGCCCCAAATGCTTTAGTATCCGCTGTGGTAAAGTCGTACAAACTCGTACTTAGCATAACTGGAATTGAACTCCAAGTTTCAACTGCATTTCTATGTTTTATCGATAGGTAATATGTTCCGCTTAAACTAGTTGGAAAATTGGCAGTTGCAAAACCAGCAGTAGATAAGCCTGCTCGTTTTGTTGCCACAACACCATAAGGCGATATGGATTGTCGCAAAACAATATCAATCGAATCGGTTAATGTTGTAATGGCACTTACACCTTCGTTTAAAAGTACCGGCGACATGAATCCGGCTCCCTGATAGTATCCTTCAATATAACATTTTACTGTAAAGATTCCAGCACAAGAAACAGATTGAATATTAACCGTCGATGTTCGTACACATCCATTAGCGTCGGTGCCAAATACCGTATAGGTGGTTGTACTTGACGGACTAGCACTTACTATAGGGCCTGTTGCAGGCACTAAGCCGGTAGTTGGGCTATAAGTATACATAGTGGCACCTGTTGCGGTAATTGTTACAGGCGAGCCGGTGGTTGTACAATAGCTAGTGGCTGAAGCACTTAATGATACACTTGCACTTGATTTTGTAATGGTAACTGATCCTGAATTTACAAAGGATGCTCCACAGGATATACGACAATAATAAGCTGTGGTAGCGTAAATTTTAGGTGTTGAATACATCAAACTTGTTGCTCCCGTTATGGCAATGCCATTTTTGAACCATTGATAAGTGTAGTTACTATTCAAGCATGTATTTTGCAAAGTAAGTATCGCGTTTGTGCTATCACAAAAAAAAGTAATGTTAGACATGGCATTTCCAGGGGCTGGTATTGGCGTAATGCAGGCACTTCCACTTTGTACCAAGTTTACTATATAATCTTCTGTCTCACCAAACCCATAAGGCATGCAGGGTTGCAAAGCAGAACCTGCTAAAGATTCGACAACAGAAATCCGCATACGTGTTTGTCCGAGTAGTGCAGTACATGGAATACTAATTGAACCACTCACAGTCCTTGGTCCGTTGATTGGTGTTGGTTCTATAAAAACTTGTTCGCCTGCGTCTGCAAAAGAAGCATTATGATTAAAATCTATCCAAATAGAAGTACCAAAACTATAATAAGGTACCGGGGGAATATCACAATCATCAACATATATTGAAAATGGTACTGAACCACCAATGACACCATTTCCTAGGCTTCCCTGCGATGTATAATTAGCGTATTTATTAAGTATAGAACCACTTCCGAGAGCCGGTGTATTACAATCCGAAATATTAGTATTGCCATTAAAGGTTACACTCAAAATATCTTGTTCTGAATTGGTATTTGCTGCTGAGCGACAATAACAATTTTCAAAAGATGACAACCCAATATATATTGGTGTTGAGGTAGCTGACAATCCAGATGCTGTGCAAGTTACCTTACAATAAAAAAATACATTGGAAACAATAGGTGCACTTACATAAATTGGATTGGTTGCACCAACAATTAATCCTAGATTATTATACCATTGATATGTGAATCCACTGCTCAATAAACTATTGGATAATCCTAATGAAACCGATTGGCCGCTACAAACCAGATGCGAACCAGAAATGGGCGAACAAAAACCATCCAAATCAACAATTGTATTACCCGGTATTGGCGTACCCACACAAGGGCTTGACGCCTGGATATTAATTAAATAATCCTCGGTTTCTCCCCAAGGATAGATTAAGCATGGATCAGAGATTGGGATATTCTGTTCAGAAGTAATTACTCTAACGCCTGTAAGTCCTGCAAGTGCTGTGGCCGGAATCACAATACTTCCAAATTCAGCATGAGCACCTTGTAAATTTGGCGGTGATGAATACACCAATTCACCTGCATCGGCAAACGACATATTTTGATTATAATCTATAAATATGGCTGTTCGATTCGCATATACACTCGTTCCACATAAACCAACCTCAACGCCAAACGGAATGCTCGCGCCCCTTTGCACATTGGGCGGTGTTACTGATTGATAATTTGAATACATATTTAATACGGAGCCTAAACCCGGAGCCACTGAAGCACAATTGGAACAATTACGCATATTGCCCAACGTAAATTTGAAAATATCTTCGTCGGCATCAGACAATGGGCTGCTAGCGCAATAACACTGATAATGTGGATTTAACGGAACAAATAATGGGGTTGAATAAGTAAATAATCCACTTGCTCCGCATGTTACTTTACAACGATAGTAAGTAGCAACAGTTTGTGAAGTAGTTTGTGTTGAGCCAATGCCAAGATTCACTAAGCCGGATGTAAAAGTTGCATTACTTGCCTTTTGCCACTGATAGGTAATTTGACTTCCAATTAAATTATTTTGAAGTGAAAGATTGAATGATGTGCCTGTGCAACTACCACTTACATTGGCCAAGGTATTTCCAGGGGCAGGCATACCAGTACATACAGGAACGGTTACATAAGTGATTCGTATCGTTGGACGAGAATTACCGTAGGTATTGGGTTGTAATAAAGTGGTACTTGGCATGGCTGCATTACTAACAAAACCCAAAGCCTTGCCCGGTGAACTCGTTGCATAAAAATTTACTGCCGCTGTTGCATAACCCATTTTTCGCCAATCAACAAGAACTTGCAAATTGGCACCATTATAATCAAAGCTGTCGGCGAATGGCGCTTGCAAATAAGTATTAGCCGGTCCGGTAACAGAAAATGTAGTGCTGTTATAAACACTATCTGCGCCGCTAACCAAGGTTCCCCACGCTGTTGATGCAGCATAATATGAAGAGGTGGTGTTAGTAAGCCAAACATTAAAAACATTATTTCCAGTTACTTGACCGGTATCTTTTTTAATCCATTCTAACTTAATTATTTTTGAACCCGCCGGAATACCCAGTTCGGTTGCGGTATATAAGTATGCATGTCGTGAATAATTTATAATACCTGCATTGCCAGTATTACGATAAACAGGTCCGTAAAAAAATGACCCTGGTCCGCTGGTTGCGCCAATGGTTACCGTGGCCACAGTTTGCCCTGCACTTGGCATAACACTCAATAAAAAAATCGCAAAAAGCAATGTAGTTTTTAATCCATGGATAGTATCAAAATAAATAATTCGTTGCAAAGGGTGTAACATAAAATGATAAATTGTAGTGTTCATTGAAATGACAAGAGGATGGGAATCAAAAAAAACGAAGCCACGAACCTAAATAAAAAATTCAAATTACTTTTATCAATTCATTGTGCCAAACAATTTAACCAAAAATGCGAAGAAACAGCCAATTGACTTCTTGAAACAGTAAGTCATTCTATATATATTTGTTGCCTATGACAATTGCCGAACTTTACGAACTGTATGCCAAAGGGCACGAAGTACAAACTGATACGCGCAAGTTAAAAAATGGAGATATCTACTTCGCTTTAAAAGGAGAAAATTTCAATGGAAACTGTTTTGCGCAAGAAGCATTAAAAAAAGGAGCAGCCTATGCCGTAGTGGATGAAATTGAATTTGTTTACAACGAAAAGTGCATTTTAGTAAATAATGTACTTGAAACTTTACAACAATTAGCGATACATCATCGCAAACAATTACTTATTCCGTTTATTGCAATTACAGGAAGCAACGGAAAAACTACTACTAAGGAATTGCTACATGCCGTATTATCTACCACATATAAAACCTATGCAACCAAAGGAAATTTAAACAACCATATAGGCATTCCGTTAACGCTTTTGCAAATAAAAGATGATGCAGAAATTGCCATTATAGAAATGGGCGCCAATCACTTACATGAAATTGAAAGCTATTGTAAGATGGCATTACCAACCCATGCCTTAATTACCAATTGTGGCAAAGCGCATCTTGAAGGTTTTGGAAGTGAGGAAGCCGTAAAAAAAGGCAAAGGTGAATTGTATGATTATATTCGTATGCATCAAGGAACCATTTACAGAAATACAGATCTTGCTTATTTGTCTAATATGTCGAGTGGAATTAGTAAGCAAGTTACGTATGGTGCACAAGTTGCTGATTTTGTTGGAAAACCATTATTACAACATAACAAACTCTTAGTGGCAATTACTACACCACATTTCGAATGCAGCATACAATCGCAATTAGTGGGTGAATATAATTTTGCAAATATTATGGCTGCATTTGCAGTTGGCTCTTCATTTGGTGTACAAATCGATAAAATTAAACAAGCCATCGAAATGTACGCCCCTGACAATAGTCGTTCGCAATTAATTACACAAGAAAGCAACTTTTTTATTATGGATGCCTATAATGCAAACCCAAGTAGTATGCAAGCGGCAATTACCAATTTTGTAGCCACAGATTATCCAAATAAAATAGTAATGTTAGGTGGTATGAAAGAATTAGGCGCTGAAAGTATTACTGAACACCAAAAAATTATTTCACAACTTGAACAAACTAATTGGAATCAAGTAATTTTAGTGGGTGGGGATTTTGCATTTACTCACCATTCTTATTTGTATTTCGATAATATAACAGACGCAGCCGCTTGGTATAACCAACAAACCTTCAAAAACACAGCTTTTCTTATTAAAGGCTCGCGAGCTATTGCTATGGAAAAAATTCTTCAACCAAACCAACAAAAATAATCAATGGCAAAAATATTAGTTACCGGTGGCGCTGGATACATTGGCTCACACACGATTGTTGATTTAATCAATAATGGATATGAGGTAATTTCGATTGATAACTATGCCCGTTCAAATGAAGATGTATTTTTAGGTATTAAGGCCATTTGCGATAAACAAATTGTAAACTACCAAGTTGATATTTGTAATTTATTAGCATTAGAAAAGGTATTTACAAATGAAAAAGAAATCGTAGGTGTCATCCATTTTGCCGCTTACAAATCGGTGAACGAAAGTGTTTTACAACCCATTTTGTATTATGAAAATAATATTTACGGATTATTGAATATTTTAAAATGCATTGAAAAATTCGACATCCCCTACTTCGTATTTTCATCATCTTGTTCGGTTTACGGAAATATTGATTCACTGCCTGTATCAGAAAATACGCCCTTATCAAAACCCGAATCGCCGTATGCAGCTACCAAACAAATGGGCGAACAAATGATACATGATTTCGCAAAAACAACAAGTGCAAACTCAGTAATGCTTCGTTACTTTAACCCTGTTGGCGCCCACCCTTCTGCTTTAATTGGAGAGGTACCTTTTGGCAAACCGGCAAACTTGGTTCCTGCTATTACGCAGACTGCCATTGGATGGCAAGAAAAATTATTAATTTGGGGAAATGATTATAATACCCGCGACGGATCTTGCATACGTGATTATATTCATGTGATGGATATCGCTCATGCCCATACTTTAGCCTTATTTTATTTATTGAAAAATAAGAATGCAAGTAATTGCGAAATATTTAATGTTGGTTCAGGAAATGGCGTGAGTGTACTTGAGGCAATTCACGCATTTGAAAAAGTAAGTGAAGCAAAATTGAACTATGAAGTTGGTCCTCGTCGTGAAGGTGATGTAGTTTCAATTTATGCATCTAACGAAAACATTTGCAAGAAACTCAATTGGAAACCACAATTCGATTTAGATGAGATGATGCGCAGTGCATGGCAATGGCAATTAGCATTGCAGGCAAAAAAGTAGATGACCCAAGGACGTATTAATCAATTAACTTTGTACAGCACTTAATTTTACATTTCAAATATACTCGCTCACATGAAGATTAGATTTCATTTTACTTTGTTGATTTCAATTTGCATCGTACTAATTTCAGCAACTAATGCAAAGGCTCAACAATATCAAACGCAGATTACTGAGAAATTAAATTCTTTAAAAGACTCAAATAATTGGCTAAGTTCTGATGTTGATGAATGGCAAATGAATGACCAGTATGCTGATCCAAATACACAACTTACTTATTCTTACATCCAGCAAAAGTATCAAACCATCAAAGTATACAATGCCATTTCTGTTTGCGCTATTCGAAACAACGAAATCGTTTATTTTAAGCCAGGCTTCATATCTCAATTACAAAATAAAATAAATACAACATCACCAAGTATTAACCCAAGAGTTGCCATTGAGCAGGCTATACAGTCACTCGGCCTCACTATAAATTTGCCTTTTACTCAAGTTTCGAATAATGAAGCAAATCATACTTACGAATTCGAAATCCCTGAATTGGCAAGTAATTTGGTAAAAGTTGAATTAGTGTTTCGTGAATGGCAAAATCAAGTGCGCCTCGCATGGAATGTGAGTATTGAATTAAAATCGGAACCACATTGGTGGAATATTCGTATAGATGCACAAACAGGAACATTTATTGATCGTAATGATTATACAGTACAATGTTTTTCGAATGATGAACATGCACATAACTTAGATTTTGAATTCATGAATCCGGCACCGCCGTCGGGAGGTTCTTTAGTTACTGCACCAATATATAATGTTTTCCCTTTTCCTGTTGAGGCACCCATTTTTGGGAATCGCGCCTTACTCACTGATCCATCAAACCCAAATGCATCTCCCTACGCTTGGCATGATATAAATGGAATTGCTGGTGAAGAATATACTTACACGCGAGGCAATAATGTATTTGCTTATGAAGATGCTGATAATAATAATTTAGCAGGATATTCTCCCAACGGAGGAAGTAGTATGACCTTCAATTATCCATTTTTAAATGGAACAACAGTTGCTGCAAATCAAGATGCTTCGATTACTAATTTATTTTACGCAAATAATGTCATCCATGATTTTTTACATCAATACGGATTTAATGAAGCTGCTGGAAATTTCCAAGTGAATAATTATGGTAATGGTGGCTTTGGAAATGATGCGGTTCGTGCCGAATCGCAAGATGGAAGCGGTGCTAATAATGCAAATTTTAGTACACCACCCGACGGAACTGCCGGCAGAATGCAAATGTATTTATGGTCGGGCAATACAACCCCATGTACAAGTTTAAGTATAAGTTCCAATAGTTTTAATGGCAGCATGTCTTTTGGCATTTCAGCTTTTAGTCCGGCAGCTAGTGTAACCGCACAACTCGTTTTAGTAAATGATGGATCAGGAATATCAACCGATGCATGCTCACCCATCATAAATTCGGTAGCAGGAAAAATTGCATTAATCGATCGCGGAACTTGTTCTTATATCAGCAAGGCACAAATGGCTGTTAATGCCGGTGCCTTGGGGGTAATTATAGTGAACAATGTAAGTGGTACGGCACCAACCATGCCGGGTACACCAGTACTATCTATTCCTTCTGTTTCTGTTTCACTGAGCGATGGGAATATTTTAAAAAGTGTTTTATTAACGAGTACTGTTATGGTAAGCCTAAATACTTGTACGGTGAATCCAATAGATGCAAGTTTTGACAATGGTGTAATAGCCCATGAATATGGGCACGGACTTTCAAACAGATTAACCGGTGGTCCCTCTACCACAGGATGTTTATCAAATGCAGAGCAAGGAGGTGAAGGTTGGAGTGATTGGTTAGCATTAATCATGACCATTGAACCAGGTGATGTTGGAAGTAATGCACGAGGTATTGGTAATTATGTGATGGGTGCATCAACAAGCGGACCAGGCATTCGTCGTTATCCTTATTCTACGAATATGAGTATCAATCCACAAACCTATGCCGATGTATCTACATCAACTACCGTGCATCAACGTGGTGAAATCTGGTGCGATGCCATTTGGGATATGACTTGGAAATTGATTGATAGTTTGGGCTTTAATCCAAATCCAGCAATTACCGGTACAGGAAATGAAATTGCCATTAAACTTGTACTCGAAGGCATGAAATTACAACCCTGCAGTCCGGGTTTTATTGATGCGCGTGACGCCATACTTACAGCCGATGCTTTATTGTATGGCAATGCACATCGTTGTTTATTATGGCAAGCATTTGCAGGAAGGGGTTTAGGTTTTGGTGCATCTCAAGGAAGTTCAAATATAACTGGTGACGAAATTGTAAGCTCTGCCATGCCACCATTTTGCTTGGCGCCAACGCAAATTCCAATAGCCGCTTTTATTTCAGATTCTACAAGCATAATGTGTGGGGGCAAAGTAATTTTCACCGATCAAAGTACTCAGGCCTTCAATTGGCTGTGGAATTTTGGCGACGGCACTACTTCGATTTTACAAAACCCTACTCACATTTTTACATCACCCGGAACCTATACAGTAAAACTTAAAGTAACCAACCCATTAGGTAGTGATTCAATTATACATATTATCAATGTAACACCAGCCTTCACAATAAGTGCTAATGCTAGTCCATTATCGGTTTGCGGTGCACAACCTGTTACTTTAAATGCAACGGCAAGTGGCAGTAATAATAAATCATATGAAGTGAGTAGCATTCCATATGCACCATTAACCGGAACGGCAACATCTGTCGCGCTAGCCGACGATGAAATGAGTACTGCTAAACCTATCGGATTTACCTTCAATTTCTTTGGTCAGAATTATACAAATTTTTATATCTGTTCAAATGGCTTTATCACTTTCAGTTCAGGTATGACACCGTTTTCGGTGTATGGTGAGGCCTTGCCAACATCGTCAAACCCAAATAATTTAATTGCACTTTGTTGGAACGATTTAAACCCATTAAATCCGGGAAGTACTATCAATTATTTTACAACTGGAATTGCTCCGAATCGAAAATTAGTGATTACATACAATACATCTCACTTTCAAAGTACAAGTTCGCCATTTCATGTTCAAGCTATTTTATATGAGGGAAGTAATTTTATAGATATTCATACCACGGCCATCAGTAATATTTCATCCATTGACAATGATGCAACCACAACGCAAGGTGTTGAATCGCAAGATGGCAGCAAAGGTATTCCGGTAAGTGGCAGAAATAGTGCACATTTTACAGCAAGTAATGATGCTTATCGTTTCACCCCTATTATTCCTTACGTATACACTTGGCAACCAGGCACATTAAATGGACCATCACAAACAACAAATCCTTTATCTAATACGGTGTATACAGTAAGTATTACCGACGGAACCGCTTGTACAGTAAGTACTGTAACTTCAATGGTGAATATCATTGCTTGCACGCTGAATTTACAATTGAATGCCTTTATTGAGGGCTATTATTCAGGTGCAGGACTTATGAATCCGGTTTTAATGAATCAAGGTGTAAGTAGTAATAATTTGCTTTGTGATACCATTCAAATTGAATTACGAAATGCGAATTCGCCTTACGGTTTAGTGAGTGGTGCAAAAGCTGTTTTACATAAAAATGGTACAGTTAATAAAAATTTCACTGTATTGCCCGGCCCTTATTATATTGTCATTAAACATCGAAATGGAATAGAAACTTGGAGTGCTAATCCAGTTTTATTTACATCTACGTCGATAAATTACAATTTCACCAATGCTGCCAATAAAGCATTTGGCAGTAATATGAAAGAAGTAGAAACCGGCATATTTGCCATTTTTTCAGGTGAATTAAATCAAGATGAGAATATAGATTTATTAGATTATTTGATTGTTGAATTCGGCGTCAACAATTTCCTTGGAGGATATGAGGCAGGCGATATAAATGGAGATGGCAATGTTGATTTATTGGATAATCCTGTGATTGAAAGTAATATCAATAATTTCATTTATTCTAATCATCCTTAACCTCTATTTTGATGTTCGAGTTACAAACGATGGATGAAATCGATGTAAAGTATCACGCAAAAATTCTCGATCGAGATGAGTATAAATTTCAGTGGTAGTTATACTTTCATGTCCTAGCATTTCTTGCACAGCCCGCAAATCGGCACCACCTTCAACTAAATGCGTAGCAAACGAATGACGTAAAGTATGTGGATGTATATTTTTTTGTAAGCCGGCTTTTTCTGTCAGGTCTTTAATGATATAAAAAATCATCACACGTGAAAGTTTAGCACCTCGGCGATTGAGAAATAAAATATCTTCATTGTCTTTCTTTATAGCAATCTTACTTCTGCTATAATCTTTATATAACAAAATATGTTTCATTGCCGATTCACCAATAGGCACTAATCGTTCCTTATTTCCCTTCCCAATCACACGAATAAATCCAACATCAAAATAGATATTTGAAATCTTAAGTTCAGTAGTTTCGGTTACACGCAATCCGCAACCATACATGGTTTCAATGATGGCACGATTGCGGGTGCCTTCGGGAAGACTTAAATCGATGGCCGCTAATAAAAGTTCTATTTCATAAAATGATAAGGTGTCTGGTAACTTTCTTAGGGTTTTGGGCGAGTCTAAAAGTTCAGCCGGATTAATCTCAATCACTTCTTCAAGCATTAAGTATTTAAAGAAAGCTTTTAAACCAGAAATAATTCTTGCTTGTGAAGTAGCCGACATACCGATACCATGCAGCCAAGCAATAAATCCTTGCAAAATTTTAAGGTCTATCTCATGCAAACTTGGCGTTTGATTTTCAATCGAAAGATATTGTATCAATTTTTCAACATCATGAATATAGGCTTCCACAGAATGGTCGCTCAACGATTTTTCGAGTTGTAAAAACGATGAAAATCCTTTAATAAATGAATCGATATTCAGAATAAATAATTTTGTGGTAAGATAAGTAGTAAGTTGAAAAATTGGTAATTTGATGGTTGAAGATAGAAGTTCTTGAAATCAAGCTAGTTTACATGCAGACATATTGGATTGAAAGTTTGGATTGAAATATTTTCTGTTTTTAATGCTAATCTTAGGAATTAGATATCTAAAAATACCTTTATCTTGAAATCTGATATCTCATAAAAAATTAATCTTCAAGTTGAAATTTAACCGGAAGTCTAAAACTTAAAACTGCCGGCAAATTATCGATCATTCCGGGTTTCCATGCAGGCATAGACTTTAAAACACGAAAAGCTTCTGCATCTAGTAATGGGTCCACAGAATGCTCAACACTTGCATTTCTTAATCTACCATCTGTATTTATTTCAAAATAAAGTAATACCCTACCCTCTATGCTTTTTCTACGTGCTTTCTTTGGATATTTTACATGGGTTGTAAGAAAGGATATCAAGGCTTCTTCACCACCAGGATATTCGGGGTAAACAATATATTCTATAAAAGGAATTTCCTTTCCTAAGCTATCATAACATATACCAGATACTCGATTGCCTTCCTTATAAATTTCCTTACGTTTTAATTGTCCGTTAGGATGATAAGTCGTTTTATTTCCTACTATCGAATCAGATTCAAATAGAAGTTCAGCATGTTTTTGTTGATTATTATAATACGAAATAAACGCCCCATCTCGCTTGTCATCCTTATAAAATAATGTTTCATATAAATTACCATTACGATAATAATATTTCCACTCACCTTCTTTTTGATCAAGCTTATATTTACCAATATTTACTATGATGCCTGAATCAGAATAATTTACCCATTCGCCATTTTTTTTATTATGAAGATAATCTCCTTTAGATTGGAGTTTGCCATTAGCATAAAAATAATTGAAAAGACCTTCCCGAATATCATCACCTGAAAAATGACCTTCCATTTGCAAAGTGCCATTTCGAAAATAATCTTTCACAGAATAACCACCATGATCGATATCTTTTTTTACTCGATAAAATGAATAATTTTTTGCTTTCGTGACCTTCCATTTCTCATCATAATATATGGTGTCTTGCGATTTTGCAACAAGTTGAATAAACAAAAAACAAACTATTAATAGATATTTCATTGGGACGTATGTATGCGATCAAATCTAAGTATTTCTTTTTCGGAATGTTAAAAAAAACGAACTTGATTTCAATGAATTGCAATAAACTGAATTCATTTGGATTCCAAATTTCTAAAAGTTCCTTTAATTTATACCTTATATTTGATAATCAAAAAACCAACTATGCATGCAATATCTACTGCCATAAGATTTGCCATTTTTATTTTTATAGGTGTACTACATATTAAAAATGCCAGTGCACAATATAATTTGGAGTGGGCTGAACGATTTGGATATAATTCATTTTCTCCTGCTTTCAACCCTTCTATCGTAAAAGGATATGCCATCGCAACCGATCATCAAGGTAATGTGTATACTGCTGGCAGATATTCACTCATAGTAGATTTTGATCCAGGTACAGGAATTTATGCCGATACCGCTGCAGGTGGATTTACCTATAGTGATATTTTTATTCAAAAATTAGATACCGGTGGCCATTTTTTATGGACAAGAACTTTTGGTGCAAATTATCATGATATAGCTTATGATATTACCATTGACAATTTTGGAAATTCTTACACAACTGGAATTTTTAATGGCAATCTTGATTTTAATCCACACCCGATTGATTCATTTGTGATGGATGCTTTAAATGGTTCTGCATTTATTTTAAAATTAGATCCGGCGGGAAATTTTGTTTGGGCAAAACAATTATCAATTACAACTTCAAGAATTTGTTATGATAAAAATCAATTTATTTATTTGACGGGTACCTATGGGCGACCACCGATTTTTACCACTGATTTTGATCCAAGTCCAAGCATTTTTAACTTAACTACAAATGGTGGCACGGATGCATTTGTTCTCAAATTAGATTTAAATGGAGATTTTATTTGGGCACGCAGTGTCGGTGGGCCACAATATGATACTGCTAGAGCTATCACTTGTGATCGAAAAGGAGATGTATATTTTACCGGTGAATTTAATACCAGCGCCGATTTTGACCCAGGAAGCAGTACACATATTATAAGTAGTTACACCTTTGGCACAACTGATTTTAGAGATATGTTTATTGAGAAGTTAGATTCGGCAGGCAATTATGTATGGGTAGATGTGATTGGTAATACAGGTTATGACCAAGCGTTGGATATTGCAGTAGATAGTTTATGCAGAGTGTATGTGACAGGTCGTTTTTTTGGACAATTAGATTTTGATCCGGGTCCGGCTATACACTGGGTAAAATGTCCGGGAGTATTTATGAATCATCAAATTTATGCGCTAAAACTCAATGCAGATGGCAGTTTAAATTGGATAAAACAAACAGGCTCACCCGGATTTCGATATGAATGTGGAAGATCAATTAGCGTAGATGCAAACATGAATGTATATACTATGGGTAATTTTTATGGGATTGTAGATTTTGATCCAGGCTTGGGTATTGCGAATTTAGATTGGCTGAATGGTAGTTGTTTTGTTCAAAAATTAGACTCAAACGGCAATTTTATTTTTGCCCAACAAATAGGTGATCATTATACACAGTGGTGGTCAACGACTTATTATGATCAAGGAAATTGTGCCGAATTAGATGCAGCAGGATATTTTTATATTACAGGAATTTTAGATAGTATGGCTGATTTTAATCCATCTTCATTAGTATACCCTATGGGCAATCTTGGAAATCATGATGGCTATTCAGTTAAGCTTTCGCAATGTATTAATCCGGGTAGCATAGAAGTAGTGAAGGCTTGTGGCAGTTATACTTGGTTTGGAAAAACGTATAGTGTCAGCGGAATCTACTTCGATACCCTGTCAACCGTTAAGGGATGCGATAGCATGATTACATTGAATTTAGCCATTACGCAGTTAAATGATAGTATTTTTTTAGACGGCATCACTTTAGAAGGCTTTTATTCAACGGCAAATACACAATTTCAATGGATTGATTGTACAAGCGGAAATATACCGATAGTTGGTGCAAGCAATTCAAGCTTTACACCAACTTCAAATGGCAGTTATGCTTTAATAATTAGTGATATTGGTTGTATCGACACTACCGATTGTTTGAGTGTTAATAATATTGAGGTTTATGATATACAATTCTTTGAAAATATTATCGTAAAACCAAATCCTTCAAAAGGATTATTTCAAATTGAATTACCGGAAAGTGTATTTGAATGTATCATAAACATTGCAGACTTTAGTGGCAGAGTACTTATACAAAAGTCGTATATAAATCAAAAAACAATACATTTAAATTTACAAGAGTACTCGAATGGAATCTATTTTCTAAACATCCTTTTACCCACTCATCAATGGCAAACGAAGTTGATGAAGTCTGATTAAATTTTAACTCAATGTCTAAATGCTTGATTAATATCATCATTTTATTTGAACTTCTGTAAGACATATACACTTAACTTTGTCTGAATTATTTTTAATATGAAACAGAACATTATAATAGCTTTAGCTTGCCTATTCAGTACATTTACTTTGCATGCACAAGAAGCAAAAGTATCGAGTATAGAAATTAATAAAGTAACACAACCTTGCGTTGTAGCACAGTATCCAATTAAGGCCGAGTTTGTGGAAGGTGCCATGCGCAAAAAATTGAGTGATGCCAAATTAGGTAATGGAGATAAAACCAAAGATGGATTTAGAGTGTATAAGGGTGTTGTAATACCTGAAATTGCTTCAGAGAAAATTGATGTTTATTTTAAAGTGGACGAAAAAGCCAATACATCAACTTTGTACATGCTTACCTCAAAAGGCTATGATAATTTCATGAAAGTAGACCCGGATTCTGATGCGGTAAAACATACGATTCAATATTTAAATGCCTTTGTTAAAGATGCAACAGCATATATGTTGAGCAATGATATCGAGAAACAACAAGTTACAATAAGCAGTGTTGAAAAAGAAACGAAGTCGATACAGAAAGATGAGGCATCCTTAGAAAAGAAAAGATTGAAAGCCGAGGCTAGTATTTCGAAAGCAAATATTAAAAGTGCTAGTATGAAATCTGAGATGGAAAATCAAGAAAAGGCATTAGAATTAGTCCGCACAAAAACAGCTACTATAGATCAAGTAGATGCCTTAAAAAAAGAAGTAGGTAAACAAGAATCGGCGACTAAGAAAGCTACTAGAAATTATAATAATTCAGTTGAAGAAGTAGCTGATTTAAAACAGAGACTTACTGATATTGAAAAGGATATTGAAAACAAACAAGCCGAAAAAAAGAAATTATACAATTCCTTGGAAAATGAGAAGAAGAAATTAGAAGAACTACGAACTCAGTTAAGTTATTTAAAATAAGATTTTAAAAAGGACACACTTTCTTCGATTATTTCTTGCATAGCTTGTGGTATCACATTATCGACATTTGGGTGTTTACGCCCGAAAACATGATCCGATTCAACCAAAAATAATGTAGCTGATTGACTCCAACTAGATAAGCGATTGGCATTTTCAAAAGGCACAGCATCATCTTTTGTGCCATGACAAATTAAAATAGGAATGTTCAGTTTCGATATCGCATCTTGCAAATCGTATTCCTTCTGATGCAATAAAAAATCTTCGTATAATTGAAAGTATATAGGCAATTTTTGATGCGTGCGTTTGTTGGTATAATAAATAGCTCCTTGCTTTTTCCAATCTGCAATTTTATCGGGCGACATTGTTCCCCAGGGCGTTTTGCATTCCGAAACAGATGCCCAGGTAATGAGTGAATGTATTCGTGAATCATGTGATGCCTTTAGGATGGCAATGCCTCCCCCGCGACTATGACCTATCAAAGTAATCTGAGAAGTATTTATATATTTTTGAAAAGGATTTTCAGTATCGCAAATCCAATCGATTATTTTGCCTACATCAAATAATTCTTTGGTATAGTTATTATTTCCAAAGGCCTCAAGATCAATAAATTCCTCGGGATGGTCAATCGTAGTTCCGTTGTGGGATAAATTCATTTTTACAAAAAAGAATCCAGCCTTGGCGAAATGAGTTGAAATTAAATCGAAATCTCCCCAATCTTTAAAGCCATTAAATCCATGAACATAAATAACTACCGGCAGCCTGGCATTGGAATCTTGATAAAAAATATCTACACCCATTGTTCGGTTGTTACTACCAACTATAGGTATATTTTTTATGCCTTGCATATTGATCAACTACTCCTTGATTAATTTTTTGCTCGTTTTGCCCTTTTCTGATGAAATGGTTAAAATGTATATGCCTTTCGGAAACTGTGAAATATCAAGTACATTATTAAGTAATATGGTATTGGTTTGATGAAGTACTCGCCCATCCATACTTTGTAAAGTAATTCTATGAGTTCCAATCTTAGATGAAAGAAATTGAATATTTACTTTATCGGTACTTGGATTTGGAAATACTTGAATAAGTGACGATACATCATAATTATCTACACGTAATGGGAAGCATTTTGTAGAACTGCTTAACCATTGATTATCTAACCAATTTAATCGAGTTTTTATATAATTTTTAAGGTTGCTCAATTCTTGAGTATAATTGGTTGCCATCGGGGTTGGCTCATTTACTAATGGCACACCCCAAATAGGCCACTTGGTGAAATTTCGATTGAGGGCGCCATTTGCATTAAGGTAGGTATATACCGAATCAAGCGTTATAAATATTTTAGTAGTATCTAAGATATTACCTGTTTTTCTATAATCTGTATATCGGCATTTTACCTCATCCATAAAGCTGGTATCAGCATGTAACTTATTCCACCAAAATGGAGCCAGTTTAGTTTCGGTACCACAAATACCACCTAAATTATGGCACCAGCCGGTATCAACACTACTATTGCAGTCGGCTGTATTTTTAAAGGCTAATTCAAAACTCCACAATGGTCCGGGACGAAGTTTTGTACCTTTATCTTTATACAAGTAAGTATTACGTCGATATGCTTCGTTATTTCTACTCATTTCTTGCATAATCATAAAATCTGCAAATGAATTAACAGCGCCAAACTTTCTCCAACCAATCGTGGTATCCTGAAAATTTGCTGCATTCATAGCAATTTCAAAACTATCAACATAGGATTTAATGTAGGCTTGTTGAGTAGGCGTTATATCTCCGGCATCCGGATAATAATATTCAAATTTTACTTGTTGTGTAGTAGCAAATGGTGGCGCAAATGCGCTAGTCCAACCTGTACCACCTCCATCAATTTTTACAATATATCCGCCGGTTAAATTAATGCCGGAATTATCGAGGTTGGTTAAGTTGGCAATATCTACGCGCAAAGAATCGCGCTTAATTTTTTCACCAAAAGTATAGATCCCCATATATTGATTATTTACAAGCACCTCACAATATTTTTGTCGAGATGCATATCGCCCCATCTTGTCATGTAAATTGAATGCCAAAACATTTCTAACTAACGATCGATCTTCATAGGATGAAAGTAAAACCCAGTCGTTTTCTGATGGCATGTTTAATAAGGATGTATCTAAACTTACGTTAGGCGTGCTCCATGTTTCAATTGAGTAGGAACTTTTTGGATAGCTGGCGTTACCTCTAAGACTAATACCTATCATACCGCTAAATTTTGGAATATCTGATGGTGTATTTATACCACTCAGGTTATCAATGATTGACATCGTACCCTGAATTTGTGTAGTGCTAATGGTACCCGAGTACGAAATCATTACAAT
Organism: Bacteroidota bacterium; assembly: GCA_016706595.1. GTDB lineage: Bacteria > Bacteroidota > Bacteroidia > Chitinophagales > Chitinophagaceae > OLB11. The sequence goes on from JADJJH010000001.1 coordinate 711,827, forward strand.
TGGTAAATTTGTAGAAGTAAGCTGTGCTTTACTTTGATAACCAAAACATAATATTACTAAAGCAAAAATGTTGGTAATTTTTTTTATCATTCGAATTATTATTTCTCACAATATTAAAGTTTAACCGCAATTAATATTGATAAATTTAGACAAAACATTGATTTTAGAAGTTAAAACCCTAACTTTCCGACTGCTTAAGTCGTCATCTGTCTGGTTTATTAAACATACTTATAATTTATATGCGTAAATTTTTACTCTCTCTAATTTTTCTTGGCATAAGCGTTTCGTCGCAATCACAAATTGTGATTAATGAATTTTCGTGTTCAAATCGCAATACTGTCTTAGATGCCTTTAATCAATACGAAGATTGGGTTGAATTGTATAATCCGGGTCCGGCTACCATAAATATAAGCGGTTACTATTTGAGCGACAACCCTTTAGATTTAATGAAATGGCAAATTCCAACTACGGCAGCTATTAATCCAGCTTCACGCCGAATGGTTTTTTGCAGCGGTAGAGATTTAATAACTGGTGGCAACCAAATTCATCCAGATTTTAAATTAACCCAAACAAAAGGAGAATGGTTTATTTTATCTGATGCAAGTGGCAACATTGTTGATTCTGTTTTTTTGCAGCTTACTCAAGTTGGACATTCTCGAGGACGAACAACTGATGCTGCTGCTACTTGGGGCATTTTCACAACCCCTACGCCAAATGCTAGTAACGCCGCTTCAACGGCTTACACAAATTATGCAACAAAACCAAGTATGAGTGTAGCACCGGGATTTTATACCACCACACAGAATGTAGTGTTAAGTTCTCCAGATCCGGGTGTAACTATTCGATACACTATTGATGGCTCAACACCTATTGCAACTTCGCCAGCTTATACCGCTGCAATTCCGATTACCATTACAACCGCGCTACGTGCACGAGCATTTAGTTCAAACCCTGCAATTGCAGTGAGTTTCACCGAAACAAATACATACTTAATAAATGAAACGACAACCTTTAATGTCATTTCTGTAACGGGGCCGTTTAGCACTACTCTATTCAGTTTTGGTTCGCAACCTATAACTTGTTCGTTTGAATATTTTGATAAGAACCAAAACTTTATTCTTGAATATGAAGGTCGTGCACAAAGACATGGACATGATTCATGGGCATATCCCCAAAAAGGATTTAAAGTTTATGCAAAAGATGAATATGGGTATGAAAATACTATGGAACATAAATTTTTCGGAACAAGTTTGCGAGATGAATTCGATATGGTAATTTTAAAAGCCGGCGCATCAGATAGTTACCCGGGCGGCCCAACAAAATCATGCCATATGCGAGATATGTTTGCGCATACTTTAGCCGAGAAATACAATCTTGAAATGGATTATAGAAGATATGAGCCAACGATTGTTTTTATTAATGGGCAATATTGGGGGGTATATGAAATTAGAGAGCGAGTTGATAAAGATTATTTTGATTATTATTATGGTGTAAAAGAAAAAAATGCCGATAATTTAAGGTATTGGGGAGGTTTAATGGCAGGACCAGGTACAGCAGCTGGTTGGACTCCACTTGTAAATTATATCTTTAACAATTCTATGAGCAATCCTAGCAACTACCAATTTGTGAAGGATAGTTTGAATGTTAAAAGCTTTGCCCAATATTTTATCTTCAATCAATACTTAGTAAATACCGATTGGTTAAATTGGAATACGCAATGGTGGAGAGGCAGAGGAACGAACCCAGTCAAATGGAGATACGCTCTTTGGGATGAAGATAATATTCTTGATCTTGGTCAAAACTATACTGGTGTTGGTTCTACCACTTATAATAATAATCCGTGTGATCCAATCAGTTTATTCCCTGGAAGTACATCAGTGCCGCACACTACCATGTTAGATAGTTTGTTAAAAAGTCCAGAGTTCAAAGTGATGTATGATCAGCAATGGATTGATATGCTAAATGGTTGTTTTAAATGTGAAAACATATTAGCGCATTTCGATTCCATGAAAAATTTATTGCAACCCGAAATGCAGCGCCAAATTACTCGATGGGGAGGAACCATGGCTGATTGGCAAAGTAATATTGCTTATATGCGAAACCAAATTTCGATGCGATGTGCAGTAATTGGCGGTAAATTGGATTCATGCCTAGATATCAATCCTCAAGAACTTAAATTAAATGTATCGCCTCCCGGAATTGGTGTTATTACCTTAGATGGTAGCTTAAAATCGCCATATGTTTGGGAAAAAGTAATCGAGGGCGATTCGATTTATAATCTAAAAGCTATAGTCACTGGTGGCATGTATTGGTCATTCGATCATTGGGAAAAACAAGATGCTACCAATTTATTTACACCAGGCCCTACTACTGATTCAATACAATTTAATTTCAAAAAGAAAGATTCGGTAATCGCCTTCTTTAAATATTTTAATTATGATAGTATTGACATCACTTTTGATGTAACGCCAGTTGGTACAGGAACCATTTTATTCAATGGAGTATTAGTTCCAAGCTACCCAACCACTTTTACAATGGATAGAAGAAATGTATATAATATTAAGGCAGTTCCTAACTATAGCTACAAATTTGAAACTTGGCAAAAGAATAATGCAAACACAGATATACTGCCTAGTTTAACAGACCAAATTGCTACTTTACAATATACTGATAAAGAAACTGTGGTAGCTGAATTTAAATTTTTACCACCCCCACCTCCTTTGCCTACTTTGTCAAATGTTGTAAAACCTTCTGTATTTATACCTAATGTTTTCTCTCCCAATGGGGATGGCAAAAATGACGTATTTACTATTCGAGTTGGAAAAGATATCATTGGTATGGAGATGAGTATTTTCGACCGATGGGGCAAAGAAGTCTATCATACTAATAATGTAAATGCAGGATGGAATGGAAGCTATGATGATAAATCGGCAGACATAGGCGTTTATCAATACATTGTAAAAATCAGATATCGTGATAATACAAACGAAACGTTTAAAGGTGATGTTACTCTTTTACGATAAAACTGCAATAAATTATAATAAAACCACTATTCTTGAGATGGTGGTTTTTTTTATTCAGTAACTTTACTCCATGCAATTTTTACTTCCTTTTTTATATCTGTTTTTTCTGGGCGAGGATAATTATTATAAGTCATTAAATGGTGAAGTGAAATTTGTATCCGAAACCAATCAAGAAAAAATTAGAGCAACCTCTAATGAATTGAAGGGAATCATTAATGCTGCAGATAATACTTTTAGATTTACAGTAACTATGTCGTCTTTTAAAGGCTTTAATAGTGCCTTGCAAAAAGAACATTTTCTTGAAAATTATGTTGAAGATGAATTGTTCCCGAAGGCCCAGTTTAGTGGCAAAATAATTGAAGACATCAACTATAATGTGGTCGGCACTTATTCAGTTCGTGCAAAAGGCCATTTTGATTTACATGGTGTACAAATAACAAAAATCATACCAGCCAAAGTAATGATTATTAACCCTCATAAATGCCGAGTTACTTCTCAGTTTGTCATCAATCTGCATGAATACAAAATTAAAGTCCCGAAATTAGTGCATAAAAAAGTAGCTGAAAATATTTTAGTGAATATAGATATTTCATTACTCAAAAGCTAGGCGTTGAATAAATTCATTTTAATATTATTTTCTTTTATAATTATTTTTTCTTACTCACATGCAGGTATTAAAGAACAAAAGTATAATTATACAAGCCTTTGTATTGATGATGAAAATATACTTTGGATAGGTACAGAAACCGGATTATATCAATGGAAAAATCAAAGCTCAGTATTCATTTCCAACACAGCCAATTTACATATCACGGCTATTGGAGCTGTTAATAACCATTTAGTTTTTGGAACAATTGACGGGGGGATTTATGTGTATTCAAAAACTCAACATACCTTAAATTTCCATGGAAATCTATCATCAGAAATTTCTTCAATTTTTTATGATGGTAAAGCAGAAATCGGAATTTCAACAAAAGGGAATGGGTTTTTCCTGCTAAGTTTCCATGGACTTACTCATTTAACCACCAAGGCAGGATTACCCGATAATTTCATTTATCAACTTTTTAAAAATACTAACAATCAATGGTGCAGTAGCTCTGATAAAGGTATAAGTTTATATAACGATAGTAGCCAACATTTTTTTGAAATATTTCAAGAAAGAATCCCTGATAGACTCGTCACATGCTTTGCGATGCACAACAATCTAATAATCTGTGGAACCCAATCAGGTGATGTGTGCAGGCTCAATGTAATAGATAGCACAATTTACATGTATGATAGAAATATTTGGAAGGGCGCACAAATAAATTCAATTATTCTACTAGATCACTCCCTTTGTGTGGCTACCGATCAGGGAGCCTTCATGTTAGATAATGAAGGGCATTTGATTCAGAATTTCATGGATGGAAAACCAATTAAATTCTTGAAGAATGATTTAGAAGGCAATGTATGGCTCTGTGGAAAGAATCTTTTAGCATCATACCCGGCAGAGCAATTAAGAATTATTTCAAAAATAAATAACCAACCCATTACGCATGTACATAGTGTACTATGTGATAGAAATAAACAACTATGGTTTACACCCGATCAGGGTCTTATTAAATATAACGCAGTGAATGGAAGTTCACAAAGTATTTTTCTCACAAAACCTCGTGACCTTATCGATATAACTTCATTATTCATAGATACTAAAGGCAAATTATGGGTAGCTACCTTTGGTAAAGGTTTATTTTTGGTAGATACGCAAACCTTGCAATTTAAGAAAGTACCGATTGATACCACAGAAGAAACCTCAAGTATATTATCAATAACTGCGAGTAAATTTAATCTTTGGGTTTCAGGACTAAATGGTGTTTGGAGAACGGAATTAAATAAACAGTTTTACTCATTTTCTAGCCTAGAGGATCAGTTTAAGAAAAAAAAATTTTATGTTTATCAAGTAAGCGTAGATCATAAAAACGCAGTATGGTTAGCTACTGATGGACAAGGAATACAAACACTCACTGAAAATGGATTAGAAACCTTTAGCCTAGGTAAGAATATCAATGAAAAGGTTTTCTATTCGGCAGCAGAAGATGCTGCAAATCAAATGTGGTTTGTACCCTATGAAAATGGCATCTACTGTAAAAAAAATGATACAGTAATTCATTTAAGTTCGCTAAATGGTTTGTCATCGAATGATGTGAGTAGTATCAAAAAGTACGGGCAGCATCATATGTTAGCAGCCACATCAAAAGGGTTAGATTTGATAAACATCCATACTTTTCTGATAACGCATTATGCATTCACCGATATACATCAAGGCATTATACCTGAAATTAATTCGATGTGCGGTGATGAAAATGGAACGGTTTATATTGGAACTAATAAAGGCCTTATACTATTTTATTTACCATCCTATAGAACTGAATTTAAACCCAAGGCAGTCATTGAAAATATTTTAGTACTTGAACGAAGTGTACATAAAGCATCCAGTACTTTTAGACATGATGAAAATTTCTTTCGGTTTCGTATACACGCCATTTGGAATTCATCCGCCACTATTTACTATCGGTATAAACTAGAAGGCTTGCATAATCAATGGAATCAAACGGTTGATAAAGAAATTGTGTTCCCACGTCTTAATCCTGGAAATTATCATTTTGTATTGCAGGTGTCAACAAATAAAAATTTTATTAATCCAAGTGAAAGCACTTATCAATTTTCAATTAACAGTCCGTTTTACAAACAATTTTGGTTTTTACTACTCCTTGGTATGAGTACATTATTTGGCATATATCAGTTGATTCGTTTTAGAGAAAAACGAATTAGTAGAATTCAACAACTCGAAAAAGAAAAGGTAATTGCCGAATATGAAACCTTAAAAAACCAAGTGAATCCGCACTTTTTATTCAATAGTTTAAATACATTAATGCAAGTAATAGATGAAGATAAAGAACTTGCTATCGAGTATACCCAAACAATGAGTGAATTTTACAGATCGGTTTTAACGTATAGATCAGTAAATTTGATTAGTTTAATGGAGGAATTAAATTTACTTAAACAATATTTTTACTTACAAAAAATGCGTTATGGAAATCACTTGATTTTTGAGGATCATTGTGATGAATACCTCACTGAAACATTAGCCATTCCGCCGCTGACTTTACAATTACTAGCCGAAAATGCAATAAAGCATAATACTATTTCCAAAAGTAAAACCTTAACTTTAACTATCTCCATCTCAAAAAATCATATAATGGTATCAAACAATATAAATAAAAAACACCAAGTTGAAGTAGGTGAAAATATTGGTTTACAAAATATAATAAACAGATATCGTTTATTTACTCATCATCGAGTTGAAATTTTGCATAATGAAATTACTTTCGAAGTTAAATTACCCATCCTAAAAAATTAATGGATAGTGAAACATAACAAATCTGAGCCAACTCATTGGATGCATCAAGATTGGCATAAAAATTAATACATAATAAATAAAAACGTATGAAAGTATTATTGATTGAAGACGAAAAACCGGCATCTACACGATTGCAAAAATTGTTGCATGAAGTGGCTGCTGATATTGAGGTTTTAGATGTCCTTGATTCCATAGAATCATCCATCGAATGGCTCAAAAATCATCCAATGCCTACACTCATTTTTATGGATATACAATTGGCTGATGGTTCGAGTTTTACAATATTCAAAAAAGTGAAAGTTGATTGTCCGGTTATTTTTATCACCGCTTATGATGAATATGCCATAGATGCCTTTAAGGTAAATAGCATTGATTATTTATTAAAGCCGGTAAAAAAGCACGATTTAGAAACTGCCATTCATAAGTTTAGAAATTTACATTTTAGTTATACTAATGATCAAATTCAAGAACTCCAACTTGATAAGCAAAAACAATTTAAAGATCGATTTATCATCAAACTTGGAAATAAAATTAAACAAATCGTCATCGACGATATAGCCTATTTTTTTTCGCGTGATAAATTGAGTTTTATTTGTGATAAAGAAGGAAAAAATTATCCAATCGATTTATCACTCGACAAATTAGAAATCTTAATTAATCCTGAAATATTTTTTAGAGTAAATCGTCAGATTATAACACATCATCAAGCCATTAAAGACATACAGACGTCTATAAAATCTAGAATCATTTTAACACTAGAACCACCTACACAAATTGAAGCTTTAATTAGTAGCGAGCGTTCTTCACTTTTTAAAAAATGGATAAAAAAAGAATAAAGGAAGATTCGTCAATCGTTAATCCGTTTTTATCTATTCATAATGAATACTTTTCAATCAAAACAATATATTTGACACTCAATAATGAACATGCTTGGCTTTATGCGACCTACATTAATTTATATATCTCTTATTACCATTCTATGTAATTCATGTACAAACAATAATAAACAAACCTTATTAGGAAGTATTTGCGATACCACTGACACCAAGTTTTCAACCTTCGTTAATCCGCTCATCACTAGCCAATGTTTATCGTGCCATAGCAATTCGTTGGCTTCAGGAGGTATTTCATTAGAAGGGTACGATAATGTAAAGGCTCATTATACTAGTAGCTTAATGGCCATCAAGGCTGGCACTATGCCTTCAGGCGCACCGCCTCTGGATTATTGTGCAATTAAAAAAATTGAAATCTGGATTCAAAAAGGCGCAAATAATAATTAAGTATGAGTAAATCGTTGAAAATAATTGTAGCCATTTTGTGTATTGGAATTGTATCTGCTTTCAGTTTTTGGCAATATGTAAATAAGCCATCAAAAGATTTTAGTAATGAAAAAGTAGACTTATTGGTTACAGTATCTGATATTTTGAAGAGATTAGATAATGATACTTCTACGGTTTCACAAATCATGAATAAACTAATGGCTGTTGATGGCTCCATTAAAAAGATTTCAAAAGACGCTGAATATATCACCATAGAATTAGGCGATAGTAGCACAACATCGAGTATTATCTGTCAAGTTGATGCTCGTCATACTCATGAGTTTACAAATGTTAAAGAAAATGACCGAATTGTCATTAAAGGCAAAGTGACTGCTTGTACTTTTGATGAGGATTTTGGTTTGGGAAATACCATCCAAATGAATTTTTGCTCACCTTATAAAAAATAAAAAAAATGAGAATAATCCTGATGGCTATGATTAGCTTATTGTGCACAAATATGAATGCACAAAAATTTATTACCAAAACCGGTAACGTGAATTTTAGTGCTGGCTCGCCAATCGAAAAAATTGAAGGTAATAACCGATCTGTTGCAGCCATGTTGGATGCTAAAACAGGTACCGTTAATTTCATAATTCAAATCAAAAGTTTTGTATTTGAAAAGCAATTGATGCAAGAACATTTTAATGAGAACTATATGGAAAGTGAGAAATTTCCGAAATCAAGTTTCAAAGGTGACATTAGCAATTTGAGTTCTATTAATTTTAGCAAAGATGGTGAATACCCTACCGATGTTGCTGGCAAACTAATGGTTCATGGGGTAAGTAAAGATGTAAAAGTGAGTGGTAAAATTATTATCAAAAATGGAAAGCCTACCTTAAAGGCAAATTTCAATATCATTTTAGCAGATTATGGAATTGAGATTCCTGGTGCTGTAAAAGATAAAATTTCGAAGGAGGCAAAAGTTCAAGTAAATTGCAGTTTAGATTCAATGCAACCTTAGTACATGATAATCAATTTAATTAAACATTACATACTATTAATTATAGTTTTGATTCCAATAGGAATGCAAGCACAATTCAGTGATAGTACTGATTTTGAAAAACTCCTTGATACGGCAAATCCCAAAAAGGAATATGTAAGATATGCTTTCAAATCACCCCGCGTAATCAACGGTCATTCAATGGAAATGCTAGGTAAAGGGGTACTTGACTTTCGTATTTTACATCGCTTTGGTACAATAGATGGCGGATTACGTGAATTATTTGGTCTCGACCAAGCCAGTATGCGACTAGGATTTGATTATGGAATCACAAAAGACTTGACAATTGGATATGGCAGGAGTACTTTAAACAAAGAACTCGATGGATTTTTAAAATACAGAATTATTCAGCAAAGCAAAGGGCAAAAATCATTCCCGCTATCCATTCTATGGGTATCCGGTATAACCTTAACTACGGTAAAAATTATTGACCCCGAGTTGAATAAATTAGTAAACCGAACCGCTTACTATCATCAACTCATTGTAGGTAAGAAATTTGGGAATGCATTTACCTTGCAATTATCACCTACCCTTTTGCATAGAAATTTAGTTGAATATGCTACTGATAAAAATAATATGGTGGCAATAGGCATTGGTGGCCGAGTAAAAGTATCCAACCGAACGGCATTCATACTAGATACTTATCCAATTGTATATGGAGCACGTAGTGGGTACAATATTTTTCCACTTTCAGTTGGAGTTGATATCGAAACCGGAGGTCATGTTTTTCAATTGCATGTTACGAATGCTCGTGGAATGAACGAAAAAGCTTTTTTAGCAGAAACCACACATGATTGGACACTAGGACAAATACAATTCGGGTTTAATTTATCACGAGTATTTACCATTGTTAAAAACACAGATACAGGTTGGTAAAATTATTTTGTGATTTTTTGGTGATTGATCCGATAGCAATCGGATTGAAAATTGAAAATTGAAGATGGAAGATTGAAATTAAATTTATGTTCATCTCGATTTTTCAATACCTTATCTAAATTTAGATAAGCAAATTATCATATTATTATTTTTATGTTATCTTGGACGAAATTATTCTGTCAGACCCAATACTTTTATGGATAAAATCCAACAATGTATACAAACTTTTGAATCCGTTACTTTAAAGCAATTGGATAGTGTTGAACTGCAAAACAGAATTGATACGAAATATGTACTTACACGTCAACAATTAGTTCAATTGCTTGAAGGTATTAAAGAAAATCAATTTGTATTAGAAATAGACCATTGCAGAATTTTTAATTACCAGACGATTTATTTCGATACACCCGACTTTCAGTTTTACCGCGATCACCATAATGGATGTGTAAATCGAGTAAAAGTGCGAAGCAGAGAATACATAGAAAGTAAACTATGTTTTTATGAAATAAAACGAAAATTATTTGGCACACGAACAGACAAGCAAAGAAAAAAAATTAGTGCCATTTATCACGAAGTACCTGAAGTAGATTACCAGCTTATTCAATACAAAAGATTAGCCGGCAAACCTATTGAGAAAAAACTGACCAATAATTTCAAACGAATTACTTTAACCAATAAACAATTTACTGAAAGGATTACCATCGATTTGGATATTCGTTTCGATAATGGACATCAACAAATTAGTTTGCCTGAAGTAGTGGTTATTGAAGTGAAGCAAAGCAAAACAGATGTTTTTAGTAATACTATACAAATGCTAAAGAAATTACGACTACATGAGAGTAGCTTTAGCAAATATGTTATTGGCGTTTCATTACTTGAACCTACTATTAAACACAATAATTTTAAACCCATTCTTTTACACATACATAAAATTACACAGCATGCCATTTCTTGAATCGACAGATAAACAATTAAAAGACTTACTTAGATCCGTCTCGGGTGATGGAAGCGACTCGATGAGCGATGGACCCAACCCTATGTATAGTGTAGATTTTTTCTCTGAATTGTTATTTAGGTTTGGATTAAATATGATAGCGGCGTTTATCCTGATTGGCTTAATCTACTATCCTCGACATAAAAATAAAGACTTCCTGTTCACTTTCTTCATCTTCAATCTTGTTATTTTTATATTGTTAAGTACCACCAAAATCAAGCAAGGTGTAGCTTTCGGCCTTTTTGCAGTATTCTCCATCATGAGGTACAGAACCGTTACAGTTCCCATCAAAGAAATGGGGTATTTCTTTATTTGTTTGGCATTAGGTATGATTAATGCCCTCACGGTAATTGATAAAACAAACACCTTTGATTCATATGCAATTTTAATTTCTTGTAATGCCATTGTTTTATTGATCACAATTATTCTTGATAGATATATTACGCTTACTCATGAAAATTTTAAAGAGATTACGTATGAACGAATTGATTTGATAATACCTGAAAGAAGGGATGAATTGATGGATGACTTAAAGAAAAGAACCGGTTTGCCAATTCATCGCATTGAAATAAAAAATGTAAATTTCCTTCGTGATACGGCCAAAGTACATGTATTTTATCATGCTAAAGAAAATGAAAATCGCTTGGCTATGACGGGCGATGATGATTAATATCACGAAACGATAATATCCGGTTTGTCGCAAATTCAGTAACTTCGATATTTAAATTTATAAAACCTTTTTATGCAAGAATTAATTAATAAACTGATGTCTGAAGCAGGCCTCAGTGCCGACCAAGCAAGTAAAGCGGTTAGCAGCATGCTCGAATTTGTAAAATCAAAGTTACCTCCTGCAATGGCCGGAAATGTAGAATCTATGTTCTCGGGTATTCAAGCGCAAGTAAAAGAAGAGTCTTTTAAAGACAAAGCTGAAGACTTTGCAGAAGCTGCAAAGGATAAACTTGAAGATTTTGCAGAACAAGCAAAAGATAAATTAAGTGATGCAGCCGATAAAGCTGAAGAAATGGCTAAAGATGCCTTAGGTAAACTTAAAAACATGCTTGGTAACAAGGATGCTTAAATTTTAAATCCTTATTCATTGATCATCTGCGTAAGCAGATGATTTTTTTTTTGCTTTAAAAAGATGAACTCCTATTTTTATAGCACTTTTATTAACTTTTACCACCACGCGTTTGTTCTTTGCATTCATGATTGCATCAAATAATCTTACATTCGCTAAGTAAATAAATAAGTAAGCATGTCAAAAATTCTACTCAGCAAAATGGCAACTCGAGCGCCTAAGGGTTTATCAAAAGAAGAGACCAAGGAGAAAACTTCCAAAATATTAGATCAATTAAGTGAACTACAAAATCTAATGTATGCCGAAAATCAGCATGCCCTACTTATTATTATACAAGGTATGGATGGTTCGGGTAAAGATGGGCTAATTAAAGATGTTTTTACTAGTATGAACCCACAGGGCATCAATGTAAAATCGTGGAAAGCACCAACACCCGATGAAGCTGCCCATGATTTTTTATGGCGTATACATCATCACACACCTACAAAAGGAATGATACAAATTCATAATCGTTCGCACTACGAAGATGTAATTATAACAAGAGTGCATCGCTGGATAAATGCTCAAACCGCTTCAGAACGATTTGCCGCCATTAATCATTTCGAATCCTTGCTTTCAAATGCCAATACAACCATCCTTAAATTTTATTTACACATTTCACATACCGAACAACTTGAACGATTGAATGAACGAATGTCGGCACCTGAAAAAATGTGGAAGTATAATGAAAATGATTTAAAGGAATCTGCTTTATGGGACACCTATATGAAATACTATAACGAGGCATTCCAAAAATGCAATCAAATTCCATGGCATATTATTCCTTCTGATCAAAATTGGTATAAGAATTATATTGTAGCCAAAACCATTCTAGATACTTTAATCAATTTTAAAATGAAATTTCCAGGCTTAAAAAAATAATCCCCTATTCAACAACCGATTTATAGAATTAGCATCGAATGTTGTATAATAAAACAATACCTCACAAGTGTCACTAGTAATCAATACCTTCAATTAAAGCAAATTCTTTTTATCATCTTAAAACCATGTTTATGCAAAAAATAGTTTACCTAATCAGTCTTATGTTATTTATAAGTAGCTGTGCAACTGTCAAACTTGTAACGCCTACACAATCCCATATGGATAGGATTCAATCGAAATATCCAAGCTATACCCTGAAGGATATCCAATCTGGCAAAGTAATGTTTGAACAGAATTGTAAAACTTGTCATGCCCTTAAAAATCCCGCTAAAAAAACTGAGGAACAATGGAAATCAATCGTTCCACGAATGGCCAAAAAAGCTAACAAAAAAGAGGTACGTATTGACAAAAATGAACAAGAACTCATTTTGAAATATCTGATTACAATGAGTAAAACCAATAAATAAGCATCAGAAGTTGATGCTTACATTGAATTTTTAAAGTAATCTTATTATTTTACACGCAATGATAACTGAGGCTATAAACGGCCTTTAGTAGATTTCTAAAGCAGTCATCTTATGCGAACTTTTGTTTATAAATTTTTAAATTCACTTCTCATTTGTTGCTTCATTATGTATAGTGTTGCAGCGCAATCCAATTTTAAAAATAACTTTAGCTTCAGCGCCTATGGCGACATATACTATAGTTATGATTTTAATAATCCATCGAACCATGAGAAACCAAATTTCATCTATAACCATAAACGCCACAATGAAATCAATGCAAATCTATTGTTGATTAGGGCTAACTATCAAGATGAAGGTTTGCGTGCCAATATCGGTTTGATGGCCGGTAATTATGCTCAGTATAATTTAATGAGCGAACCCTCATGGGCCCAAAATGTTTATGAAGCCAACATAGGCATTAAACTTTCAAAGAAAAGTAACTTGTGGTTAGATGCCGGCATTTTACCTTCACATATTGGATTTGAAAGTGCAATCAGTAGCGACTGTTGGACATTAACTCGTAGTATGGTAGCTGAAAATTCGCCATACTATGAAACAGGGTTGAAGCTCGGTTATTCAAATAAAAGCGAAAAGTTAAATGTAGCCTTGTATGTTCTCAATGGTTGGCAAAAAATAAGTAAACCGAACTTTACGCAAACACCTTCCTTTGGATTGCAAGTAAATTATACAATCAATTCAAACCTACTTTTTAATTACAGCAATTTTGTGGGAACTGATAAACCGGATAGCATGATGGCACTTCGGACTTATCATAACGTTTACTTTCAGTATCATAAAGGTAAAACCATAGGCATTGTAGCTGGTTTTGACATAGGAACTGATAAATACCATGCAACAAAATATGGGGTTTGGTATTCACCAATTGTAGTTCTACAATATACCTTAAACAAAAAAAGCAAGTTGGCATTACGCGGTGAATATTATCATGATCAAAATGAAATTATAATTTCTACCCCTTCAAAACTGGGATTTCAAGTACTTGGCTTATCATCTAATTTCGATTATGCTATTTATAAAAATGTGCAATGGAGATTTGAAGGAAAACTATTTAAAGCACAACAGGCATTATTTAATAACGGGCGAAAATTAAATTTTAGCTTAACTACCAACTTAAGTATCAAAATATAAATTTGAATCACAAAAAGAATTAAACAAATTTGATTACAAAATTTGGTTTACCATAAAGCCATATTACATTTGAGTTTTATTACATCATTTTATTCATTAAAAATATTCAGCATGTCATTTATAAAAGAATTTAAGCAGTTTGCCATTCAAGGGAATTTAGTTGATTTAGCCATTGCAGTAGTAATGGGTACAGCCTTCGGGAAAGTGGTTTCGGCATTTATTGATGGTATGGTAATGCCCGCAATTGGCATGCTGAGCGGAGGCGTAAATTTTAATGATAAAAAGATTGTTTTGCAAAAAGCAACCGAAGCCATAGTAGCAACCGATGGAACAAAGGTTGAAGCAACAAAAGAAGTAGCTATTATGTGGGGCACATTTGTAACCATTTGCATTGAATTTATTATAGTTATGCTTGTGGTTTTTATTTTTATAAAGGCCATGAATAAGTTAAAAAAAGCGAAAGCAGAAGAAGCTGCTGCTGGTCCATCAAGTACAGATAGTTTATTGATGGAGATTAGAGATGCCTTGAAAAAATAATATAAGGGCATACATACAAACCGCTGAGGCTTGCTTAATACAGCCCCGCTATGTACCGACAGGCAATCTAACCTGATACAAGTAGAAATATACTAAATATCTCTCTGCAAACTGAGAATTTTCATTCAGTATCGGATAAATATTAAGGCGATGAATTCGTGTTAGGGATTGACGCGAAAATCCTTCACCGATATTTCAATCGGTGAAGATTGAAGCAAAAGCCCGACCTTGAAGCATTCCCGAAGAACATTTTACCTTTGATACAATCTACTGCTTTCGGGATGCATTCAAGGGAACACCCAAACCGTTTTTAGATTTTTATTTAGAGAACTGAATTTGCATCACTAAAATTAATGTTAATGCTTTTGTGAAGTTATGCGAGCTATAAAATTATTGACAAATTCGCGACTCGAAAAAAAATTGATATGAAAAAGGTAGGAACTCTCGCATTAATTATTTTAAGTACACAATTATTTGCACAAACGCCTGATCAAAAATCGGATGATGTACAAAAAGGTTTAGCTCGAAAAATTGAAGTGAAAAATGAAGGTTGGGTACGCGGCGGTTTATTAAACATTGGAATCAATCAAGCCATGCTTGAAAACTGGGCTGCCGGTGGCGAGCGGATGTCGCTTGCAGTAAATGGCCAATTTAATGGTTTTATTGCACGAACAAAAGGAAGCACCGCTTTTGAGAATACCCTTGATTTATATTATGGTTTAAACTACGTGGCATCCAGTGCATTTGTACCACGCAAACTCGATGATCGTATCGACTTTTCATCTCGCTATGGGCTGCAGCCTAAAAAATGGACTACCTCAAAAAGTAAATTTAAAAGAAGTACTTACTTTACAGGTTTGTTTAGATTTCAATCGCAATTTACGGAAGGGTTTAATTACGAACAACCGAATTGGCAAAACAACCCGATTTCTGAATTTATGGCACCTGCCTATTTTACTTTAGCCTTGGGGGCAGAGTTCAGACCGAATCCAAATTTTTCATTTTTTCTTTCTCCATTAGCGGCTAAGTATACTTCTGTGAAATCGAAGTATACAAACAATGCATCAGCCTTTGGAGTTGAGCAAGGCAAAACAGGTCGTTTAGAATTAGGTGCCTACATGACTACAAAATATAAAACGGCACTCACTAAAAACATCATGTATAATACTCGTCTAGATTTATACTCGAATTATTTAGCAAAGAATACAGTGGTGAATGGTGTGATTACAAAAAGAGATAATCCGGGTAATATTGATATACTTTGGGATAATTTCTTTGCCATGAAAATTAGTAAATTCATAGGTGCAGGTTTAGGTTTTACTTTATTATATGATAATGACCAACCAGGTCAAAAAAATAAAACCAAAATGGTGAATGGAATTGAAACGCCTGATTATGGCCCCTTGGGTTGGGCTCAATTGAAGCAGGTATTGAATGTTGGTTTTAGTTATAAGATCAAGTAATGACTATCTTAAGAGAACTTCAAAACAATCTAGTGATGAGTTGTGCAGATACTAAAACCATATAGTTACCTAGGTTTTAGATTCTACCCTAATTCCTCAAGCAAAGTTTCGTACTGATATAGATTCCAATTTGGGTATTTTTCGAAAGGATAGGTTTGAAATGCTTGAATCAGATTTTCAAGATGCAAAGTTTCTTGTGGACTATACATACCCCATTTTTTGTGTGAAAAATATTCAGCTAAATATTCCTGTTCGGTTTGTCCGGGCGTTGGAATAAATAGTGCATGTCGATTTAATTTAATTAAATCCATCATCGTAGAATAACCCGAACGGCATATAATTATTTCACTTGATTGAATCATCATTTCCAATTCATTAGCTTGTAAATGATTTATAATATTGATAGTAGGTGAGTAAGATCGAATTTTATTATCCTCAGATGGTTTGCCACGAACCACTATGGTTTTATAGGGTAATGCTTTAACCTGCTTCAAAATTTCTTCTTCTAATAGAGTACGCTGCGGTTCTGGTCCTGAAAGAATCACTATGATATCATACTTTTTAGTTTGTTCAGGCAAGCCTTTAAAACGTGATAAATTTCCGAGATATTTGATGGGGATATGTATCGACTTTGCAGATAATTTTCCGCTCATGCTATCGGTTTCATAATCTGCTACCCAGCATTCCTTAAAATGGTTAAGCAAACGATGATTGAAAACATTGAGTATTTTTTGAAGTAATATCGATTGTGGCACCAATATTTGTAATTGATGGGTAATGATTACCGATTTAACCGAATGATGATAGAAACCATATCGGTTATCCGAAACAATTAAATCGTAAGCATTTCGTTGTAAAAAAAGGTTTAGCCAGCTTTGTTCGTTGCGAATAGCTTGTACAATTTGGGGAACCTGTTTTAAAATGGTAAACGGTAACATCCATTTTTGGGCACTATATCGGATATTGTAACCAGGCAAATCATGAAAAATAAGTTCAGGGAATTCGGTTTGTAATAAAGTACGAATGCTTTGATTTGCAGCTACATGAACAATATGACCGGCGTTTAAGAAACTAGAAATTAAAGGTATACAACGAGTGGCATGCCCTAAACCCCAATCAAGAGGCGCAATTAATATTTTTTTTTGATGTGTCAAAATAGATTGCAAAGTACATAGCTTTCATTCAATTGTTAGCTATCAGTTATTAGTTAAAAATAAAAAACAGCATATTTTTCGTGAAAGCTTGAAAGTATAGCATAATTTCGTTGATATATAATTTCTGATAAACAAATGGCAAAAAGATTAATCCTTACCTTACTCGCATGCTTTTCGATAGCCATTGTAATGAATAGCTGCAAGGCAAGTAAAGGTTGTGGGTGCAAGACTAATTTAAATCATTATAATCCTAAAAAAGGTAGATAATTATGGCAGTGCAACGATTTGAAGGTATACTGGTTAGTTATGGAAGTTTAATATCTAATCAACATGATATCCAAAAAATTAAAGGCTATTTTAGCGAATTGCATTTTCGTTTTGCCGAAGCGAATTGTGCTGAGATTTTGGATATGAGAAAAAATACAGTCGATAGAAACCCAAGTAAAATCAGGGCACTTATTAAGTCGGGCAATACTACCCCATTTTTATTTATTTGCGGATTGAACTAAACTGCCTCATTTTAAGATATGATTTTTTCTTCCTCATTAATAGAAGATGCCGTAAATGAATTTTCTAGATTACCCGGTATAGGAAAAAAAACAGCCATGCGCTTAGTATTGCATTTACTTAAACAAGATGCGCAAAAAGTAGAACAATTTAGTTTGGTCATTGCTAAAATGAAGAAAGAAATTAAATATTGTGCTCATTGTCATAATGTATCAGATCATGAAATTTGTAAAATTTGTGCTGACGTTACAAGAAAGAAATCACAAATTTGTTTAGTAGAAACTATACGTGATGTTATGGCGATAGAAGCCACTCAACAATATAGTGGATTATATCATGTATTAGGAGGATTAATTTCACCATTGGATGGCATTGGACCTGATGCATTGAATATACAAACCTTAATTCAACGAATAGAAATTTGCGAAACCGAAGAATTAATTTTAGCAATTAGTCCGACGATTGAAGGTGATACAACCGCTTATTATATCACTAAAAAATTAAGTCATTTGCCTGTAAAAATTACCACATTATCACGAGGTGTAGCCTTTGGTGGAGAATTAGAATATGCAGATGAACTAACACTCGCGCGTTCAATCATGGGAAGATTGCCCATTGCAGATATTGTTCATGGAGGTGGATAAAAATGAATCGCCCATTATTAGTATATATGATTTAGATATCACGAAATTATTGTAAATAGTTTCTCTCTAATCTAGTTAAGTCAAATGAACAGACTGCAATTTACGTGTGATGTGCGCAACTAAATTCATCTGCATAAATGCTAATAATATTTTCCTTCTTATGTATATTAGCCATTGCTAAACAATAAACCTATTCGGTCTTCACTTGCTATGGCAATCATAAGAGCACAATGTAAATGAGGGTCATTTGCTGAACACCTCACTTACCTACAGAATAGGTTTACTTAAAACCATTGTAAACATTACCTATATCAAATAAATCCATACGTTAACTGAAGTTCAATTCCTAGCTACACCTCCACCTCTATGAAAAAAAATCTATACCTCATTACATTTTTGATACTTCTATTTGGGCAACATCTGCAGGCACAAAATGTAAGTTTCAATCGGGTATTAAAAAATAGTTTAGCATCTAGTTCAGATATCGTACAAGACCATCTTGGTATTATTTGGATTCCTACCTTCGATAGAGGCTTACTTCGTTATGACGGCTTAAATACAACAACTTTTGCTCACGATCCGTCTAACCCAAATTCATTAGTAAATTCTCCGATTTTAACTATACAAGTAGACTATGAAAATAACATCTGGCTTGGCACTTTAGGGAAAGGACTCGATAAGTTTGATCCAGCAACAAATAACTTTACCCATTACCGACATAAAGCAAGTGACCCTTCAAGTTTAAGTAATGATACTGTCATATGTATTCTTGAAGATCATCTGAAAAATCTTTGGATAGGAACAGCCAATGGTTTAGATCTAATGGATAAAAAAACCGGCAAATTCACTCATTTTAGAAATAATCCGCAAGATGCGAATAGCTTACGATATAACGCCGTCTTTTTATTGTATGAAGATCGTAAAGGTATTTTATGGGTCAAGTCAGATGAAAGTGTTTTAGGTCCTGAGAACGGCAATGGTAAAGTTTCAAAAATTGCTTTGCATCGATTTGATAGAAAAACGAAAAAGTTTACAAGCTTTCAAAAAGATACGAGTACGTTAAATCCGTATTTTCCAATGACTGATATTTCTGTTTTATACGAAGATAGAAAAGGGAAATTTTGGATAGGGACCTCGGGGCAAGGTTTGTATACCATGGATAGAAATACAGGAAAATGCACTCGCTTTTATCCCGATGTATATCATTCAGCAGTTTTAAGTGAAACCCCTATTCCAAGTTCCTCTGAGATCAATTATAGTTTTTTAAAAGAAGATGCACAAGGCGCATTCTGGATAGGCACTTTTGGATATGGCATTTTGCGTTATGACCCTATTTCAAATAAATCAACTCATTATGGCAAGATATTCGTAAAAGACAAACTCGTTTCTGCAAAAGATACCTTGGATGGATTTACTGATGGTGTTGGTATGAAAGCCTTGAATACAAAAGATGGATTGTTTTGGGTGATATCTAGCGTAGGAAATTTGTACAATGTAAATTATCACTCAACAAAAATTCCATTTTTTAACATAGCACCTCGAGGTGCGAATGCTTTTTATGTTGAGCCAACTCATAAAATTTTATGGATTGCTACAGATAAAGGCTTGTTTAGAAAAGATGTGAATCAAAAAACTGAAAAAAAATGGGTTCATAATGTGTTAGATAAAAATAGTTTGATTAATGATAATATAAGCACCCTGCGTGCAGACGAGAATGGCAACCTTTGGTTAGGCACTTCTAATGGACTTGATAAATTCGAACCACTTTCTCAAAAATTTACTCATTATCAACACGACTCTTTACATCCAACAAGTATTAATTCTAAGAGAATAGCATACCTGCATTTCGATCATAATAAAAATTTGTGGATGGCTACTGATTCCGGCATATCTAAAATGGACAAGCTAACAGGAAAGTTTACACATTATAGACCTGAAGACAAAAACAGTCAAATTTTCCCAGGCAATTTTCTTTGTATTGCAGAAGATCATGAATTTAATATTTGGGTTTCATCAGGCAATGGCGCGTATAAATTGGATCCTAAAAGCGGGAAGTTTCGTTGGTACCTAAGCGGCAGTTTTTTAAAAACCCTTTGTGTAGATAAAAAAGGAATTATTTGGGCAGGAGGTACCGATGCACTTTATTATTATGATCATAAAAAAGACAATTTTAAATTGTTTGCCAACCAACAATCACCAATTGGCATCAGTGCAATTATTAATATTATTGAAGATAATTTACAAAATCTCTGGGTCTCAACTTCTACATCCATTATTAAAATAAATGCAGATAGAAAGAAAATAAAAAAATATACAGAATCTAATGGGGTAAACTACACCAACTTTTTTTATAACGATAATTATAAGGATGCAGACGGAAGACTCTATTTAGGAATAGGTGGCGGATACTATTCCTTTTTGCCAGAACAAATTAACGATAGTAGCATTGCGCCTCAACTAAATATTATTGGCTTTACAATAGGTAATACAAAAATCAAGACTGAAGCCGGAGGAATTCTCTCCTCTCCGATTTGGCTAACTAAGGAAATCCATTTACATCACAATCAAAACGCTTTCTCCTTCGATTTTTTTGCAACGGATTATATGAGTCCTGGCGACGAAAAATACTTATTCATGCTCGAAAATTATGATGACACTTGGCATGATATCGGTAGCGATCGTCGCGCAGTATTCTTCAATATACCACCAGGCGAATATCGTTTTAAGGTAAAAGTGGTAAATGGTGATGGCGCCATAGCTGAAAAAAGTATATCGGTAGTGATTAGTCCGCCTTGGTGGCAGACTTGGTGGGCTTACTTGGTTTATGGCATTTTAATATTACTTATCGGATACGTATTATATAAGTATCAAAAGAATTATATCCTTAAACGCGAACGCGAAAATTCGCAACGTAAAGAACTTGAACAAGCGAAAGAAATTGAGAAAGCCTATAACGATTTAAAAATTACACAAGCTCAACTTATTCAATCTGAAAAAATGGCGAGTTTAGGTGAGCTCACCGCAGGTATTGCCCATGAAATTCAAAATCCATTAAACTTTGTCAATAACTTTTCGGAAATAAATATCGAGCTCATTGGTGAAATGCGAAAAGAAATTTTAGTTGGAAATTTTGAAGAAGTCGAAGCCATTGCAAAGGATTTGGAAGAAAATGAAGGGAAAATTAATCATCATGGTAAACGAGCCGATGCTATTGTAAAAGGTATGTTGCAACATAGCCGTAGTAATAGTGGAGATAAAAAAGATACGGATATAAATGCATTAACTGATGAGTATTTGCGACTTGCTTATCACGGGTTAAGAGCAAAGGATAAATCATTTAATGCAAGCATAAAAACAGATTTTGATAAGCGCATTGGTTCGGTATCATTAGTACCTCAAGACATAGGCCGAGTTATTTTAAATTTAGTTACCAATGCATTTTATGTTTTGGATGAAAAGAAGAAACAAAATATACCGGGTTACGAACCTACTATCTCGGTAAGTACAAAAAGCGAAACCGGTAAACTTTTCATTTGTGTAAAAGATAATGGCAATGGTATTCCGCAAAAAGTATTGGATAAAATATTTCAACCTTTTTTTACCACCAAACCTGCAGGAAAAGGTACCGGTTTAGGTTTATCGTTAAGCTACGATATTGTCAAAGCACATGGTGGTGAACTGAAAGTTACAACTGTAGAAGGTGAAGGAACTGAATTTACGATATGCTTACCGATGAATACTTAATCCTACATTACGCAATAGGATTTGCCTTTGCATATTCTAGTGTGTTATGTGGTGGGTTTATCCGCCCTGTCCCGTGATTCAGGGATTTAGAAATTGTCATCAAACTTGCTTCAAGATTGACTTACAATTATACCAATGTGACATAAAAGGCCTACCAATGCCTTGTATTTAATATCCCGTACGTACGGGAGTATATGCCGAGTGCTAAAATATGTTAAGAGCAAAACGAGGCACGAAGTTTTAGTCTGTTACCTATTTCACTTCGGTATTTTTTATATCGATGAAGCATTTCTAATGCGGAATGTGGGTTAATGCTTTTCGGTAACTGCTACAATAAGCGATTTATTAGTTTCGCCTGAAATTTTATAGGGTATACCACCATTTACTTCATTGCCAATGCTAGGATCCCAGCCAACTGCATAAATGTAATACTCACCATCTTTCAATTCTGAAATCGTTACAGTACCATTGTTTGTTTTAACTGAATAATTGTATTCGCTCAAATTTGAAACTGCATCAAGTGTATTAAACTTAACATAGAAGGTCACTGAATCAATAATTACACTATGATGTTTTGCAGTTAACTGTAATGTGGTTGAACCACCAAATCCGGCACTAGGCTTTTTTTTACAGGATGAGAATAAACTTATTATTAAAAAGCAAAGAAAAATAACGAATGTATTTGTGTAGGTAAGCACTTTATTGTGGCTCATCATATAATTTTTAGATTTGTAAAAAAATCATCCTCTTTGTAAATATAGGGAATATTAAAAAGTCAAACGCCAATTTGTTTATTCTTATCAAAGGGCAAGGTTGGCACTTAAATTTTTTGGCGCTACATGACAATAGGCTAACACGACAAGCTCATGCAAAATCATTTTGTTTACTAACGGTGGTAATACTTTTGTCCAACCTTGTTTACCCCAAACCCCTTCAACAGGATATACCATTGCATCAGACATTTGATGAAATACAGTTTGATGCACTAACGACAACTTGAGAACAACTATTTGCTTTTCTGTATCCAGCGTGGCAAATATTTTTTCGAATACGAAAGGAGTCCTTTCCAAAATGAGGTTCTTCGTAAGCTTCTTCAAATGATAAAACCAATTTCCTAAATTGATGTATAGTTTGCTTTTTATCGCTTTACATACAACATATACTTCTCTTGAAAAATATCCTCCTGAAAAAAATCATGCACATTCCACATCATAGGTTTGCATAATGAGGCCGAAATCTCTTCGTGCAAATCGCCACCTTTCAAACAAATTAATCCATTATCAAATTCGCCATTATTACCTCGACGTATCAATGGTTTCGACCATCTCCATAAATCACCCAATGGGGCAACGGCACGACTAACCGCAAAATCAAAGCTATTTTTTTCTTTAATCTCTTCTACTCTACCCCAATGCGTACTTACATTTTTTAATCCAAGCGCCTTTGCCACTTCTTGAACCACATTGAGTTTTTTTCGAATACTATCGGCTAAAACAAATTGAGTTTCTGGAAAAAAAATAGCTAATGGAATTCCGGGAAATCCACCACCTGTGCCTATATCCAAAATTTTTTGTTCAGGGGTAAACTCAAACGTTGTCGCAATAGCTAATGAATGTAGGATATGTTTTGTATACAAGCTATCAATATCTTGTCGTGAAATGACATTGATTTGTGCATTCCAAAATTTATACAATTCATCCAGTTTTGCAAATTGTGCAGTTTGCAATGCCGAAAAATCAGCGAAGTACTTTTCAATTATTTCCAATGTAGTTGTTGTTTAAAGAAAACGGAAGGTATGCTTCTTAGGTTATAAAATAAAAGCCATATATCGAATACCCAGATATAATGAATCAAGTCTTTTTCTTTGAGTACCGAAAAACATCGTTGAAAAACAAACCACATAATTACCCAACGTAAGACAAAAGCGATGGCGGTATACATAATAAACTGCGGAAAAATAATAGCGGCAACTAAACTCATCCAAGTAGCAAAATGACTAAAAGTATACAACCCTAATAAAAATTTATGCTTTCCTTTATAGTACATCCCTGTGCTCAGGTGTCGTTTCTTTTGATAATGCCAATCGTGATTGGTCTTTTTAGCTTCAGAATAAGTAAAAGTATGCGGGTCGATACAGATGGCTGTATTGTTACTGTTAGCTACTTGATTGATAAATAAATCATCATCACCCGAAATAAGATGATGATGTGATGAGAAGCCCTTATTATTATTAAAGAGTTCTTTTTCGTAAGCCAAATTTCTACCCACACCCATATACGGTGTTTTAGCCAGCGCATACGAAAGGTATTGCATAGCAGTATGTGCGGTTTCGAAACGAATTTTTTTATTAAGCCAGCCTTGCTTTTTAGTGTACGGACTATAACCTAACACAATTTTTTTAGTGTTTGAAAATTGGGAAACCATCATCCCTAACCATTTATCGCTCGCCGGTGTACAATCGGCATCGGTAAGTAAAAGGTGTTCGCAATGGGCCGATTTAATTCCCATCGATAAAGGAAATTTTTTACCCGATATCAGTTTGGCTTCTTGCGTAAGATGAACAACATGCATATGAGGATAAACCTTTTGCATTTCATTCAACATGTAAAAAGTTTCATCTTCTGAATTATCATTTACAACAACTACTTCGTAAAAAGGTTTTCCATTTTTTAAATAATCTTGTTTCAGTAATAAGGGCAAATTTTTCTTTAGATTTGCCTCTTCGTTAAAAGCGCAAACGATAATGCTCACAGGTTTAGTGGGCGAAACATCGGTTTCGGGCTTTTTTTTATGAAAGGCTAAGCGAGAAAAATAGAATAGGAAATAAAATAACTGGATGAGGACAAAAAAAATAAATATTGCGCTCACAATCAGATCCGGTGATTCAAACATGGTTTCAAAAATAAGATGTAAAGATGGAATTCCAAGTAATTGCAAAAGATAATCAATCAAAGGCGCGAGCAGGTTGGTTACAAACAGATCATGGACTTATTGAAACCCCCATTTTTATGCCGGTTGGTACCGTAGGATCGGTAAAAGGCGTCAACCAAGAGCAACTTGCCAATGATATACAAGCACAAATTATTTTAGGTAATACGTATCATTTGTACTTACGTCCGGGAACTGGCATACTTGAGCGAACCGGAGGCTTACATAAATTTATGCATTGGGATAAACCCATCCTAACCGATAGTGGTGGATTTCAAGTGTATAGCCTGAATACGATTCGTAAACTAAAAGAAGAAGGTGTAGAATTTCGTTCACATATTGATGGAAGCAAATTGATGTTTACCCCCGAAGGCGTGATGGATATTCAACGAAGTATTGGTGCCGATATTATTATGGCATTTGATGAATGTACGCCCTACCCTTGCGAATTCGAGTATGCAAAAAAATCGATGCAGCTAACCCATCGCTGGTTAGCCAGATGTGTAAAACATAAAAACGAATCTGAACCCATGTATGGTCATAGTCAAAGTTTATTTCCCATTGTGCAAGGTTCAACTTTTAATGATTTACGAAAAGAAAGTGCCGAGTTTATTGCCGGTATGGATTGTGATGGTAATGCCATTGGTGGATTAAGTGTGGGCGAGCCTGCCGAAAAAATGTACGAGATGTGTGAACTGGTTTGTGATATTTTACCTGCCGACAAACCACGCTATTTAATGGGCGTAGGCACCCCCGCTAATATTTTAGAGAATATTGCTTTAGGCATCGATATGTTTGATTGTGTAATGCCAACCCGTAACGGACGAAATGGAATGTTGTTTACCACCCAAGGCATTATTAATATCAAAAATAAAAAATGGGAAGATGATACCTCAGCCATAGATGAAGGATTAGATTGCTTTGCTTCACGAAATTATTCGAAGGCTTATCTACGTCACCTATTTTCGGTGAATGAGTTATTAGGATTACAAATAGCAAGTATTCAAAACCTTAGTTTTTATTTGTATCTAGTAAAGGAAGCTCGTAAACATATTATTACCGGCGATTTCTGCAGCTGGAAAAATAGCATGGTGAAACAAGTTAGTCAGAGATTATAACTTATTTTTACTGCAAAACAATAATAGAAACCCATGAAACGAATGTTCATTTCTGCTTTGTTATTATTAGGATTTTTGTCCTTACATGCCCAAAGTACCGAAGAAATTATTAGTAAACATATAGAAGCCATTGGCGGTTTAGCCAATTGGGATAAAATAAATAGTTTGGTAATTGCTGAAACAATTGGGCAAAGCGGGACTACCTTTTATATAACGAAAAGTATACTTAAAAACAAAGCTTTACGACATGATATTCGAATTGAAGACCGAACGATGATAGCACTTGACAAAGCTTATTATATCATTGTAAATGGAAATGAAGGTTGGAAGTATTTACCTGATAATATAAATAATGATATTTTAAGTTTATCGCCTCAAGAGATCGAAGATTACAAAGGTGATTTAGACTATGAAGATCCGTTTATTCATTATGAAGAAAAAGGAAGAGAAATAAACTTATTGAATATTGAGTTTTATAATGAAACTGAATTTTATAAATTTCTCATTCGCTATAAATCCGGTAAAGAATATTATTGTTATATGAATACCCAAACTTTGATGATTGATAAAATGGTATTAACCGGATCAGATATTGAAGACGAAAAAGTATTTGAACAATATGAAAAATTGCCTGAAGGCATCTGGATGTCGAAAAGAATATTATCTTTAGGTGGCACGATTGAGATTACATCTATCAAAATTAATCCTAGCATTTCGCCTGATATTTTTAAACCCACTGATAAGAATTCGAGGTTTTATAAACATTGAGGAAGAGGAGGAGTTCGAGGTTCGCTAGCAGCACAGAAAGCACTAAATACTAAAATAGAAATACGAAGAACGAATACTCAAAGCAAGTACAATTTCCAAACCCCGAACCTCGGACAACCTGTTTATGTGAATTATACAAGATGTTTTCTTTCTCGTGTAACGCATCAAAACTGGATAAACCGAATATTTGCATGTATTCTAGTCTACAAAAACACTTTTTATGAAACATTATGCATTATTCCTCGCACTCTCAATCTCCTTATTTATATCCGCGTGTAACAAAGACGAAGGTGTAAATATTTTTACCATAGACCAAGATAAACAATTGGGTTTACAGGTAAAAGACGAGATCGCATCGGATCCTGTAAAGTACCCGATACTTAGCAGAACAACGTATGCTAATGCCTATGCTTATCTCGAACAAATGAAAACAACCATACTCGCAAGCGGGAATGTGACGCACAAAGATAATTTTACATGGGAATTGTTTATTATTAATGATGATAATGTGCAAAATGCTTTCTGCACACCGGGCGGTTATATTTATGTCTATACAGGTCTCATCAAATATTTAGATAATGCCACATCGCTGGCCGGGATTATGGGTCATGAGATTGCACATGCGGATAAACGACATTCGACAGAGGCCATGACCAAACAATACGGTATTTCCACATTAGTATCTGTTCTTCTCGGGGATAATCAGAACCAATTGTCTGATATTGCACAAAGCTTAGTTGGGTTAACATTTAGTAGAGAAAATGAAACAGAGGCAGATAAATATTCTGTCCGTTATTTGTGTCCTACTTTATATCGTGCTAATGGTGCAGGGGAATTTTTTACAAAAATTATAGCGTTGGGTGGATCTCAGGTACCGGAGTTTTTAAGTACCCATCCGAACCCTGATAACAGGGTCAGTAATATTAATACCGAGGCAACTTCTTTATCCTGTATAGGTGGAACAATTGTACCGGCCGTTGATATAGCAGCTTATAACAATTTTAAATCGATGCTTCCCTAGACAAGAGTCAACTTGCCCAGTTATTTTTATAGTTGAATTTTTAGGTAATGTACTGAAAAATAGTTGGTGGAATTTTTCAAAAGATAGATTATGCGGTGTCTTTTTTCGGGCACCCTGTTTTTAATGTTTTCTGGAAAGCAATATGGCTATTAAAAATCATATTTTGTTTGAAAAATAACCTTCGCCGCACCTCGAACCTTGGAATCCATTCTCTGCTTTCCCTAACCTCTAACCCAATTTTCCTATTCCTGAAAAAAATAATTATGTAATTCATGTTTCTTATATTTACTTTATCGTTAATAAATATGAGCTATGAGTAAACTTTCACACTTAGCGGAAACCTTAATTCCTTCGGAGATTATTAAGTTGGGCAATGAAATCAGTGAGCGGATAAAACAAGGTCAAACCATTTATAATTTTACAATTGGCGATTTTGATCCGAGTGTATTCCCGATTCCGCAAGGCTTGGAAGATGAAATTGTAAATGCTTATCGTGCTAAAAAAACGAATTACCCGCCTGCCAATGGCATTGCCGAATTGCGTAATGTATTATCATCGTTTATCGAAAAGCGTCAAGGTTTACACTATACACCTAACGAATTTTTAATTTCTGGCGGAGGGAGACCCTTAATTTATGCGGCTTATCGAGTGCTTTGCGATCGGGATGATAAACTCATTTACCCCGTACCTTCTTGGAATAATAATCATTATACCCACTTTGTTGAAGGACAACATATTTGTATTGAAACCACACCGGAATCTAATTTTTTACCGAAAGCCGAAGATTTGATTCCGCATTTTAAAGGCGCCACTTTATTAGCTTTATGCTCGCCACTCAATCCAACTGGCACAGTGTTTACCAAAGAACAATTATCGGCAATATGTGAAGCAGTAATTTCCGAAAATGCAAGTCGCACTGAAGATGAAAAACCATTATATATTATTTACGATCAAATTTATTGGACCTTAACTTTTGGTGAAACCGCACATTATGATCCGGTGAGTTTGTACCCTGCCCTACGCAATTATACTGTTTTTATTGACGGGGTGAGCAAGTCGTTTTGTGCAACCGGTGTAAGAGTTGGTTGGGCTTTCGGACCTGAACGAATCATAGATAAAATGAAAGGGGTATTAAGTCATGTAGGTGCTTGGAGTCCGATGGCTGAACAAGTAGCTAGTGCAAAATTCATAGCGAAGTATGAGGAAGTAGATCAATTTTTATTGCAAACAAAAAATGCGATTCATCAACGACTTCAATCAATTTATGATGGAATATGCGAATTAAAATCTTTAGGTTATGCCGTTGAAGCTATTTCACCCATGGCGGCAATGTATTTAACCATTCGCTTTGCCATTAAAGGAAAAAGTTATGATGGTAAGAAAATTGAATGCACGCAAGATATAAGTAACTTTTTATTAGAAGAGGCCTCTTTGGCAATCGTTCCGTTTTCGGCATTTGGGGCTGATAGAGAAAGTGATTGGTATCGATTAAGCGTAGGTACATGTAAATTAGAATGTATACCTGAAATGTTGGCCAAATTAAAATTGGCTTTGGATAAACTAGATGGGTAAAAGTAGTTCTTACAATCCCTAATCCTGCGTTATTCGATTTTTACTTACGCTTTATTGACGCTAGTCAACGCAACCTGTAAACAATCTTATGCCTTGCCTGAGTATTTTATACAACCACACTTTTGGCGAAAGCAATCAAAAAATTTGAAAAAAATATACAATCCAAATAAATTATGCTTATTGGGTAAGGTTTGGAAATGTAAAGTAAAATGATAAACGATTATTTTTGTTTGCCTAGCTCGAACTGCCTACTTTTTCATTAACCCACATTACGCAATAGGATTTGCTTTTGCAAATTCTAGTGTGTTAGGTGGGGTTATCCCGCCTGTCCCGTGATTCGGAGATTTAGAAATTGTCATCAAACTTGCTTCAAGATTGATTTTTACCGAAAGCATATCTGTACAAGTCCAATAAAATTGGCCTAAACAGCTATTGCTTCGGCATTATACCATTAACTTATTAGCTTGTTTAATCATTCATCATGGTATTACAATTTCTTATATCGATGAAGCATTTCTAATGCGGAATGTGGGTTTCATACATGTTGCTATTATTTCGATTCATCCAGGGTTCACACCAAATCCTTTAAATATATTTTACCATATTATGTTTTTTCACATTCTTTTAGTAATATTGACGATAGATTAATATATCCTGATTATGTTAAGAAAAATACTGTTTATCCTATTAACGTTACCGATGGCTTTGCAAGCTCAAAAACATCATGAAATGGGTGTCTTTGGTGGAACTTCTAGTTATTACGGCGATTTGCAGGAAAAATGGTTTCCTAAAGAAGGCTACCGAGCCTGTGGTGGTTTATTATACAAATACTATGTTCACCCTATGGTGGGTTTTCGATTTGGCGCAACTTATGCAAGTTTATATGGTGCCGATAGTTTATCTGAATCACCAGCAGTAAAAAGAAGAAATCTTGATTTTCAAACTAATTTATTTGAAGTACATGGTGCTTTAGAAATTAATTTCATTCCGGTTGATTTTGATGAGTTCAAATTTTCGCCATACATCTTCGCTGGATTATCTGCCTTTTATTATAACCCTTACACCCAAGGTTTGAATGATGAAAAAATTTATTTACGTCCTTTAAGCACCGAAGGTCAAGGATTACGTCAATACACCGATAGAAAAGTGTATAGCCTAGTAAACGCCGGTGTGCCTTTAGGTGGTGGTGTGAAAGTTTTAGTTGGAAAAAAAGTAATGATTAGTGCTGAAATGGGTTTTAGATATACAGCTACAGATTATTTAGATGACGTTAGCAAATCATACGTAAACCTTGATACCTTAATGAAATATAAAGGCAAGCAAAGTGTTGACCTTTCATTTAGAACTGATGAACTTACCGGTTGGGATGGAAACTATCCTAACGATAGATTTGTACGAGGTGATAATAATAAAAAAGATTGGTATTGGTTTGGCGGCATTAATGTAGCCATATACTTTGATGCATTCGGTAACTTAATGCCTTACAAAAAAACGCGTTGTCCAAAGAATTTCAATTAATCCATTTAATCAAGGTTTTTGTCAGTACCCGGTAATCCATTGAAAGTAAATATAATTGGTGCGGGTATTTCTGGATTGTCGCTTGGCTGTTATTTGCAAATGAATGGTTTCGAAACTGAAATCTTTGAAAAGCACGCAATTCCGGGTGGTTTATGTACAAGTTGGAAAAAAGGAGAATATGGCATTGACGGATGTGCCCATTGGATATTAGGTTCCGCGCCCGGCAGTTCGTTTTACAAATTATTTAATGAATTGATTGATATGCCTTCTGTGCCCTTTCATAATCATGAGGTACGCATGGTCATTGAAGTAAAAGACACAACCGATAAGTATGGTAGTAATCAGTTTGTGTTGTATACTAACTTACATAAACTCCAAGATTATCTACTTGATTTATCACCCGATGATGCAAAATTAATTAAGCCATTTATTAAAGCCATGAAGGATATGCAGCAATACGACCTGCCCCCTATTATGGATGATTTGCCATTTCTACAAGCTACCATTCGAGGAATCAAAATGAGCAAGTATATTAAATTTTTGCCGATATTGATTAGATGGAGTCGACTCACAAATTATACTTTCGCCGATAAATTTAAGAGTCCGTTTTTACGTGAAGCCTTTAGATTATTATATGATCATGAAGAAGTAAAAATGTTGATTATGATGATGCCTATGTCGTTTTTTGATCTAAAAAGTTGTGGTTATCCATTAGGAGGTTCATTCAGTTTTGCCAAACGATTTGAAGAAAGTTATTTACGCTTAGGGGGTAACATTCATTATAAAAAACAGGTAAAAGAAATCGCCGTTGAAAATAATATAGCCAAGGGTTTGATATTACGTGACGATACTTTTGTGCCCTCAGATATCGTGGTTTCAGCTGCCGATTGGAAGTTTACTGTTTTTGATTTATTAAAAGGAAAGTTTGTAAATCAAAAGATGCTTGACCTTCGTGATGGCAAAGTGTTGGATGTATTTTATTCGGTGGTTCAAGTCTCATTTGGTATTGATATGGACTTGAAAGAGTACCCGCATTTTTTTAGATATCCTTTACAGCAAGAGCTTGTGTCACCGGATGGAACGCATTATCAGCGTATGGAAGTGCATTTGTATTATTACGATCCGGTAATGGCGCCAAAAGGCAAAACAACTTTAGTAGTAAGCTTTTATACTTTAAACAGAGATTATTGGATTGACTTAAGAAGAGATCATCGTAAAGCTTATCGTGAAATAAAAAACCAATTTACCGAAGAAGTTTTAACCCGACTAGATCAAAAATTTGGGAATGATTTTCGCACGAAGATTGAAATGAAAGATATGGCTACACCGGCCACATTATTACGGTATACAAATAATTGGAAAGGCAGCACACAAGGTTGGCTTCCAGGTAAAAATTTAATGGCTGCTTCGCCAGTTAAATGGAAATTGCCGGGTTTACAAAACTTTTATTATGCAAGTCATTGGAGCCAACCCGGAGGCGGCATACCGGTTGCGGTAATTAGTGCACGTGATGCCGTGAAGTTGATTTGCAAGGAGAATGGGAAGAAGTTTAGGAGTAATGATTAATGGTTAATGGTTAATGATGAATGGTTAATGATGAATGGTTGATGGTTAATGGTTAATGATGAATGGTCAATGTTCAATCTGATAACTATCGAATCAGTTTACAAGTATTATTTCCTTTAGATTACCCATAATTTATCATTAATAATTTATCATTAATAATTATTTACCGTTCTCCTGCTTTACTGAATCAAACACAAAAACATCTTCATTCGCTTTTTTCATGAAATATTTTTCACGGGCATATCTTTCAAGGGTATTTGAATCGGTACGAATAGCATGTTTTTCGGCTTGCAACTTTGCAATTTCACTTTCGAGATACACAATTTTCTCTTTCATCGCCTTCAATTCTTTGCGTTGCTTGTATTGAGAAATCAAATCATACTCGGCAAAAAAAACAATCCAAACCAGAAAGCCTGTGCTTACCAGAAAGTATTTATTCTTTATAATGCTAAGCAACAAATTCATGTCTGAAAATATTAAGCTTTTACTTCAGTGCCTAGCTTTTTTCGATAAGCAGCTGTCATTTCCATTGAAATAGCGCTACGATCCATTTTAATAATGGTATTACGATCTACTTCTACCATTATGGTTCCGTCATCATTTGCTTTTACAATTTTACCATAGATACCTGCAATGGTAACAATTATATCACCTGCATTATTTTGATTGGCAAATGCTTTTTGCTCTTTGGCTTTTTTCATTTGCGGACGGATCATGAAGAAATACATGACCACAATCATAGCACCCATAAAAAAAAGTGTACTCATTGGATTGGGTTTTCCACCTTCACTTGCCATCAATAATGTTGCGTTTAAATTCATTGTATTTTTTTAAATTTTGTCAAAAGTATTTAATTAGTTGCAATCGAAAATATTTTTTTGCTATTCAACCTGTGCTTTTATAATTAAGGTATATACAGCAGGACTTCCATTGGTTTGTATCGTAACTCCCTTTTCATTATTCCCTTTTTTGCCCTGACTATTAAAAGTTACTTTAATGGTTTCTTTTTTGCCCGGTGCAATTGGATATTGTGGGTAAACAGGCACTGTACATCCACATGATGCTTTGGCCTCGTTAATAATGATTTCTTTTTTTCCGGTATTCTCAAATTCAAAATCATAACTAAGTATTTCACCATCAGTAATACGACCGAAATCATGCACCGTATCAACAAAAGTTAAATTGCCTATAGTATGTAGTGAAGAAACTGAATCGTTACTGAGCGTATTAGGGTTATCTATTAAGGTGGTTGGCAAATGGTTTTTTAAAGCCAAATCATCAGATTCTTGAGCATCTTTGTTTGCGCAAGACAGCAAACACCATGATGAAAGCAAAATGAAGAAATATTTAGTACACATCGAAAATAATTTCATTTATTTTTTGGTGAAGGTTTCTTTAAAAAGTTTATTTTCTTTGGCAAGATCTTTATGAACGCTGTCAAGTAAACCATTCACAAATTGTCCGCTTTGCAAAGTGCTATACGACTTTGCCAAATCGATATATTCATTGATAGTAACTTTTACCGGAATGGTTTTAAAGAACATCATTTCACATATGCCAAGATGTAATAAGATTAAATCTATAAGTGCTACCCTTTCGGCATCCCAATTGACTAATTTGGGTTCAATCAGATGGAAAACAATATCCTTTTTATCGTAATAAGCAACTATTAAATCCTTAGCAAATTCAAGTTTATCGGGGCTTATTATTTTACCGAAATTGAAGTTAGCTGCAGTATTCGATAATTTTTCAAACCAACTTTGTATCATATCAGCATCATTATACCAACATTGATATTGTTCGGATAAAAAGGTAGAAGCATATTCGTTTTGATAGATTATCTTTTCAAGAATGAAAAGAAAAATACTTTTTTCTTCAGATGAATTTCTGTCTTCTTTTGAGATATAATTTTTATAATCGGGGGTTTCTATCAATTCAAGAAACAATTTGCGAATAAACTCATCTTCAAACATCGACGAAATCTTATGTTCTTTGATGCTATCGGCAAAGTGAGTATTTTTTTTAAGTTGCTGAATAATCAAATTGCCGGCAAGTTTTTTATTGATGTTTAAGTCATCGGCTGTGGTAATAAATTTAGATGCTTTTTGATTCGAATAAATCAACACATATTCACACAAAAGGTAGGTAAGATGCACTGAGGCTGCTAAAAGTGCAGATGTTTCATTTAATTTATTATCTAATAATTTAAGTGCTTTATCAGATTGCACTTCATCAAATTGTTGACCAAGTTCATAAATAGTTTGAAAAACTTTAATGCGTATATTTCTTCTACTGATCATACAAAGAGCCTGCGTGGGTTTTTAGAGCGCGCAAATATAGGACGTGTGTTACATAACTGAAAATATATTTAAGTAGTGTTTGCAAGAAAACGCCATCTACATCGTCATCCTCGCCTTTCAAACAGGTCATTTACCGAAGTAAACTCCCTGTTTTCAAAGCTTCGGCTTCCTCGTATTGGACGCTTTCTTATCAAACACTTAGTTTTCTGTCTGACACTACATATTGTTTGCAAGAAAAACGCCTTCAGTCTGCATCGTCATCCTCGCCTTTCAAACAGGTCATTTACCGAAGTAAACTCCCTGTTTTCAAAGCTTCGGCTTCCTCGTATTTGACGCTTTCTTATCAAACACTTAGTTTTCTGTCTGACACTACATATTGTTTGCAAGAAAACACCATCTGCATCGTCATCCTCGCCTTTCAAACAGGTCATTTACCGAAGTAAACTCCCTGTTTTCAAAGCTTCGGCTTCCTCGTATTGGACGCTTTCTTATCAAACACTTAGTTTTCGATATGACACTACATATGGTTTGCA
Source organism: Bacteroidota bacterium (assembly GCA_016706595.1). Lineage (GTDB taxonomy): Bacteria > Bacteroidota > Bacteroidia > Chitinophagales > Chitinophagaceae > OLB11. Next base: position 747,466 of record JADJJH010000001.1, read on the forward strand.
AGAAAACGCCATTTACATCGTCATCCTCGCCTTTCAAACAGGTCATTTACCGAAGTAAACTCCCTGTTTTCAAAGCTTCAGCTTCCTCGTATTGGACACTTTCTTATCAAACACTTAGTTTTCGGTGTGACACTACATATGGTTTGCAAGAAAACGCCATTTACATCGTCATCCTCGCCTTTCAAACAGGTCATTTACCGAAGTAAACTCCCTGTTTTCAAAGCTTCGGCTTCCTCGTATTGGACACTTTCTTATCAAACACTTAGTTTTCGGTGTGACACTACATATTGTTTGCAAGAAAACACCATCTACATCGTCATCTCGCTTTCAAACAGGTCATTTACCGAAGTAAATTCCCTGTTTTCAAAGCTTCGGCTTCCTCGTATTGGACGCTTTCTTATCAAACACTTAGTTTCGGTGTGACTAATTAGTAAACAGGTGACGAAAAATCGAAAAGCCTAGACTGAGGAGTTTAAGAACCAAGCTAGTGAGCGCCTTCAAAATTTGGTTCATCAACAATATTAAAGCGTTCACCTTAAGACTACTTTTATTAATTGCTCCCTAATATGATCTTAGTAGCGACGTGGCAGGGATTGAGCGATTACCGCCGGCATGTTGGACGCGTATTTTGTTTTGAATAAAATTTTAATGAACATGGCGGAGTAGTAGCGAAAGCCCGGCTGCCACCCAAAAAAAATCACCAAAAATGAAGAAATCCAATTCCCAAAAGCAGTCTTCCACAGGTTATGCACGTATGTATATTATCTGCATAGTTTAATTTGTTTCAACGTAACACTTTACACTAATTTCACCCATTACTGCATAACACTATTTGCCCGAAACACTATCATGTTTATAAACAACAATTTACGAATTAAAATTGACGAAGAGAATAAGATACTTTGGGTAGGTATAGACTTACAAGACAAGCTTTGTTACTCGATTCATTTTTTAGATAATCTTTCGTATGTGAAAGAGTTGATTATGTATTTGATTAAAAAAGAAAATATTAAATACGTAGTAGCCTATTCATTGAATCATGGTGTATGGAATTTAGGCGGAGATCTTGAATTTTTCGTCTCGTGCATTAAAAGCAATAACCGAAAAGCCTTACAAGATTATGCTTATAAGTGCATTGATTTAGTTTACAATTTTAATAGTAATTATGAATTGGATGTCTTTTCGGCATGTGTAGTTCAAGGAAATGCTTTTGGTGGCGGATTTGAAAGTGCGCTTTCAGGTAATTATATCTTGGCTGAGCAATCGGCGAAGTTTAGTTTTCCGGAAATCATATTTGGTACTTTCCCTGGCATGGGCGCATATAGCTTTTTAACTAAGAAGGTTGGTTTTAATAAAGCGAATGAAATTATCAATTCAAATAAAACGTATACTGCGTTGGAAATCTGCGATTTAGGTATTATTAATAAGGTGTGCGAGGATGGGATGGGCCTATTAAGCATGGCTAATTTAATTAGAAATGGAGAGATGGATAAGTATATGAATAACCCTTTTATGAGTATTTGTAATCGAGTTTCAAAAAGCGAACTTTTTGAGATTGTGAACCTGTGGCTGGAAAAAGCTTTTTTATTAAGTGAAGATAATTTATCACGAATGATGAAATTAGCGGCATTTCAAAAACGAAAACTATCGAGTCAAGTAAAAGATAATGATCCACTATTGGCAGAAGAACGGAAATTTGCAGAAGCCACACTCATCAATAAATTATACAATTAATTCAAAGCGATGAATGTGCTATTAACATATGTTAACGTGCTATATATATTCAAATCAAAACTTTACATTTGTTCAAATAATTAAAACTATAAAAATGAAAAACCTTCTATCCCTAAGTTTAATGGTGGCCCTAGCCATTGGATTTGCATCTTGCAAAAAAAATTCAACAACTGCAGACGGGAAAAATCATCTGGGTTACATTTCAACAACAACTACTACTACTCCGGTAATTATTCCGTTGCCTGTAGGTGATGTGCCGGCTACTTTCACTAAAAAAGCAGTCATCGAAGAATTTACCGGTGAATGGTGCCAGTATTGTCCAGATGGGGGTTTAATTATGGATGCGTTATGCGCTGGTAATAATAAAATATATGGTGCCGCCATACATGATGGTGACTTCTTAACTATCGAACCTTTCTATACACAAATTACAGGTTTATTACCGAATACTTATGGGTTTCCTGGCGCAACTGTCGACAGAGAACCATATGGTGGAGAAAACATTTTTTCAAGAAGCAGTTGGGGAGCTGCTGCTAATATTTGTTTAGGCAAGGTTGCTGATTGTGGTTTAGCTATGAAAAATACTGAAAAGAATAATACACTTGACATTTCAGTGTATTGCGGATATAACAAGAAAATTTCTTCTGATACAAAAGTTACTATCTACTTATTGGAAGATAAAGTAGATATGATTTCTCAAGTTAATGCGCCGGTTGGATATATGCATAATCATGTTGTTCGTAAAGTAATTACCGCTACCGTTGGCGATGCAGTTTCATTAACTGATATGAATAAAAAATATGCTTTACTTGAATTTAAAGGCATTGATTTAGTAGCTGCGAAAATTGGTAATAAGGCAAATGCTAAAGTACTTGCTTTCATTAATGTAAATGGTGCCGACAAAATGAGTCATCATATTTTAAATGCACAAGAAGCAGGTTTGAACGAAACTAAAAAATGGGATTAATAATCGTTTTATAATTTTAAAGAAACACTCCGAAATTGGGGTGTTTTTTTTTGATACCATCTAATGATTTGTACTCATCAAAACACAAATTTGAATACTTTAGCATTATGTCTAGAATCTCACCAAGTAAATATTGGAAAATCATTAACCCGGTAGAAGTATTGCGCACTAAAAAAGTATTACAACATAACCCTACCCTTGCGCCAGTATCTGCAAATAATAAGGATTCGGTAATTAGTTTGCATACCTACCAAACCAATTCGTGTAAGGTTCTTAAAATGCTTCGGCCCGAAGATATCACGATTTCGTTGTTTACTCCCGCTCATAACTATTGGTTGAATATAGATAACTTAAATAAATCGAGTATTGAGCTTATAGGTCATAATATCGGTTTGCATCCATTAATTGTTGAGGATATATTAAGCAAAAATCAACGCCCCAAAACTGAAGAAATCGACAACCTATTCACTTGTGTAATGCACATGCTCTATTTTAACGATGAAACAAGCAGTATCGAAAGTGAGCAAGTGAGTTTTGTTCTAGGAAAAAATTTTCTGATCACTTTTCAAGATGAATGTAACCGCGATTTATTTAATCCCATTCGTGAAAAATTGCAAATTGAAAGAACTCGACTACGTCAAAATGGTTCAGATTATTTGCTCTATGCTTTAATCGATGTAATTGTAGATCACTACTTTGTGGTTTTGGATAAACTGGCAGGACAAATAGAAAAACTTGAAGAAGAAATTATGCGAAGCGCAGAACATAGTTATTCGATGAACCATATAAATGATATGCGCAAAGAACTTATGTATTTTAAACGTCATGTTGCCCCTGTTCGTGAATTATTAGGAAGTATTATTAGATCCGATTCAACTATGATTGATAATAGGCATATGAATTATTTTAAGGATATTCAAGATCATATTATTCAAGCCAATGACTTATGCGAGACCTATCGCGATATCATTGCCAATATTCGAGATTTATATTTAAGTCAGATGAATTTAAAAATGAATGAAGTAATGAAATTTCTTGCCATCGTTACTACCTTACTTGCACCGGCAACCGTGATAGGTGGAGTTTTTGGAATGAATTTCGATCGAATTCCTACCTTGCACAGTCAGAATGGTTTTTGGCTTGCTACAGGCATCATGTTTGTTGTACCCTTATTTATGTTATTATATTTCCGTCATAAACGTTGGTTTTAGTGTGATGTAAGAGTGTTTAAGTGTTAATTGGTAAGTGGGTTAATGGTTTATCGAGTTAGGTTAGTATGTTTCAATAATACAAAGGTTTTTATGATGCTCTTCATTTACCAATGCCTATGTCGAAATATAAAAAACCGAAAGACTTAAATGGTGAAGGTCATGGAATGAATTCTTAAAATGACTTCATGCTTACTAAAGAAGCCTTCTCTTGAATAGGTAAAAGAATTTCTGAGATAGTATATTTGCAGCCATCGATTATTTATGAATTACAAATGTGTTGCTGAAGCAGATATTGCCTATTTTATTTCTATTCTAGGCGAAAAAGCAGTTATCCTCGATGTTGAAAGTAAGGCATTGTATGCGCAAGATCGTACAGAGGACTTACATTTTGAGCCAGACCTTGTATTAATTCCAAGCACCCCCGAACAAATTTCATCGATTCTAAAATATTGTAACGAACAAAAAATTTCCATTACCCCCCGTGGCGCAGGAACAGGATTAAGTGGAGGCGCCCTTCCAGTAATGAGAGGGATTGTTTTGAGTACCGAGAAATTGAATAAAATACTTAAGATTGATCATGAAAATTTTCAGGCAATTGTTGAACCGGGTGTAATCAATGAAGTTTTACAGCAAGAAGTTTTGCAACATGGTTTATTCTATCCGCCTGATCCTGCTAGTAAGGGTTCGTGCTTTTTAGGTGGAAATGTAGCGCATGCAAGTGGTGGTCCGCGTGCCTTAAAATACGGAACTACGCGTGATTATATTTTAAATCTTGAGGTAGTTTTACCTAGCGGGGAAATAATTTGGACTGGGGCAAATACTTTAAAATATTCAACAGGATATAATCTTACTCACTTGATAATCGGTAGCGAAGGCACCCTTTGCATCATTACCAAAATTGTATTGAAACTCATAGCCGCACCTAAAAAAAATATGTTGTTATTGGCATCGTTTGATAGTCCGGAAAAAGCATGTAAAGCTGTAGCCGCTATCTTTATGGCCGGTTGTCATCCCTCAGTTTGCGAGTTTATCGAACCTGAAGGTTTTAGATTGTCTTCGAATTATACAGGACTCGCATTTGCTATCCCTCAAAATATTGAAGCGTATTTATTGATTGAAGTGGATGGAAATGAAGAAGACAGTATTATGCAAGAATGTGAACAGATTTCAGAGGTACTTACCAAATTTGATGTTGTTGATATACTTTTTGCATCAAGCACTGAACAAAAAGAATATTTCTGGAAACTTCGCCGAACTATTGGTGAATCAACTAAGCATAATAATGTTTATAAAGAAGAAGATACTGTTGTACCTCGAGGTGAATTGCCAAAATTATTTAGTGGGGTTAAAGAAATTGCAACGCGATACAGCATACGTACAATATGTTACGGACATGCAGGCGACGGAAATTTGCATGTGAATATTTTGAAAGATGAATTAAGTGAAGATTTTTGGAATCATGAAGTAAAGGAAGCAATTAAAGAAATCTTTTTACTTTGTAAATCTTTAGGTGGAACTATAAGTGGGGAGCACGGCATTGGCTATGTTCAGAAAGAATTTATGCCACTTGTATTAGATGAAATGAATCTCGAATTGATGCGCAAGATTAAATTGGCATTCGATCCGAATCAAATTTTAAATCCGGGTAAAATTTTTTAAGTGAAAACAAATTACCTGATAGATTTTGATAGCACCTTTACACAAGTTGAAGCCTTAGATGAATTAGCGACAATTGTGTTAAAAAATGTACCTCGTCGTGATACAATAATCGCTGAAATAAATAATATAACCCATTTGGCTATGTTAGGTGAATTAACTTTTGATAAAGCACTTTCGATGCGATTGGATCTACTTTCTATCACACAAAAAGATATTCAAGAGTTGGTTGACATATTACATACAAAAGTTTCTCATTCATTCATTAAAAATGTAAACTGGTTACAAATTCATGCTAAAGATATTTACATCATTTCAGGAGGATTTAAGGAATTTATTATTCCGGTGGTGAGTAAATTTGGGTTACATGAAAACCAAGTTTATGCAAATGATTTTGTATTGAATGATACCGGAAATGTGATTGGTTTTAATACTGATAATTTACTTTCGCAAGCACAAGGAAAAGTAAAATTGGTAAAGCAATTACAATTAGAAGGTCGTGTAATAATTATTGGTGATGGCTATACAGATTATGAAATTAAATTAGCCGGACTAGCCGAAATATTTTATTTGTACACCGAAAATATTTGTCGTGATAAATTAATTGATAAAGCTGATGGTGTAGTGAATAGTCTTGATGAAATAATAAATAATGAATAATGACAACAAACGCTTCCTATCCAAAGCATAAAATAAAAGTATTATTACTCGAGAATATCCATGCGAAAGCCATAGATATTTTTGATCATGAAGGATTTCAGATCGAAACGATTTCGGAGGCATTAGATGAACATGAGTTAATTGAGAAAGTAAAAGATATTCATATTTTAGGTATTCGTTCTAAGACTCAGATAACAGAAAAAGTACTTCGACATGCAAATAAATTATTATGCATAGGCACCTTTTGCATAGGCACTAATCAAATAGCATTACATGCTTGTGCGCAAAAAGGAATTATAGTTTTTAATGCCCCCTACTCTAACACACGCTCGGTAGTTGAGTTAGCGGTAGGTGAGATGATAATGCTAATGCGCAACATCTTTACGAAAAGTCAAAAGATGCACATTGGCAAATGGGATAAATCGGCAAAGAATAGCGTTGAAATTCGAGGCAAAAAATTAGGCATAATAGGTTATGGAAACATTGGTTCCCAATTCTCGGTAATTGCTGAGGCTTTAGGTATGCATGTCTATTTTTATGATATCAGCGATAAATTAGCTTTAGGCAATGCGCACAAATGCAAATCGCTTGAGGAATTATTATCAACTTGCGATGTAGTGAGTTTACACGTTGATGGAAGATTAAGTAACTCTAAATTAATTGGTGAGCGAGAATTTAAGTTGATGAAAGATAATGTAATTTTCATGAATTTGTCTCGTGGACATGTTACTGATATTGAGGCTTTAGAAGTGGCTATCAAAAGTGGTAAGGTATGGGGGTGTTCGATTGATGTTTTTCCCGAAGAACCTAAATCAAATGATGAGGAATTTGTGAGTGCTTTGCGCAATTTACCCAATACAATTCTCACACCACATATTGGAGGCAGTACCGAAGAGGCGCAAGCTAATATTGGCGATTTTGTAGCTACTAAAATTCAACAATTCATAAATAAAGGTGATACCTATGGAGCTGTAAATTTTCCGGAAGTCCAATTACCAAGTTTTGAGCAATCACACAGGCTATTACATATACATGAAAATGTACCAGGTATTTTAGCTAAAATAAATGCCATCTACGCCAATAATAATATTAATATACAAGCGCAATATTTAAAAACAAAAGATGACATAGGTTATGTGATAACCGATATTTCTACCGATTACAAGACTGACATTTTAAATGAGATTAAGAATATCGATCATACGATTCGTTTCAGAATATTATATTAACATGTCATCAGCCTATAACTTTACCGCATGAGTTTAATTTATTTTACCCCGGGCCCTTCAGAACTTTATCCGAGTTATCGTAAGCATTTGCTAATGGCAATGGATTTACAATTAGGAAGTATTAATCATCGATCGGATAGCTTTCGAAAAATTTACAAATACACAGATGAACAGTTACGTCTGTTAATGAATATTCCGGATACACATCAAATTTATTTTGCTGCATCAGCAACCGAAATTTGGGAAAAGCTCATTTCAAATTGTGTTGAACTAGAATCGTTTCATTTAACGAATGGAAGTTTCTCGAATAAATTTTTTGATTTTGCAAAGCTTTTAAAAAAATCACCAAAGCAATATCAAGTTGCAGAAGGAGAAGGTTTTGATGTACATTCGATTGAGATCCCTGAAAGTAGTGAACTGATTTGCACCACATTAAATGAAACGTCTACCGGTGTGCGGATGTTAGAAAACGATTTGAAATTTTTAAAGCAGAAGTATCCTCAAAAATTACTTTGTTCAGATCTGGTATCCATAGCACCTTATGCGAATATTGATTTTTCTGTTGTTGATAGTGTATTCTTTTCCGTTCAAAAAGCATTTGGTATGCCACCGGGTTTAGGCGTATGGATTGCGAATAAAGCTTGTTTAGATAAATCGTCACAATTGCACGCAAAGAATATTCATATCGGGGCTCATCATACACTACAAAGTTTTTATACTAATTATTTAAAATTCGAAACGCCATCTACGCCAAATGTAATGGCCATTTATATACTAGGAAAAATAGCTGCCGATATGAATCAATATGGTATTCAACAAATTCGAGACGATATCCACAAGAAATCTGATTTGATTTATTCATTTGCAGAAGGTCATCCCGACTTCCATCCATTTGTTCGTTTGACGGAACATCGTTCACATACTGTTGCTGTTTTAAACACTATTCATCCAGCCAAACAAACGATAGAAAAGTTACAAGAAAAAGGTTTTATGATAGGCAGTGGATATGGTGTAAATAAGCACAATCAGATCCGAATTGCTAATTTCCCGTCAACCTCATTTGTCGATCTACAAAAGATGTTACATGGTTTATGACCTAAAACGACGTGTTTATGAATTAAGTGTCGTTTGGCTTTGATAACAAGGTATCTGCAATTACCTTTATTTTCTATTCTTCACCGTAAAGTAATTTTATGAAACAGATTTCTCTTTATGTATTAGCGTTCGTATTCATTGCATTTAATATCCAAGCACAAACCACTTATCCGAGTGGAGTTCCAGGATGTATTGCTCGTTGGACATTCGACACAACCGATGTAGCTTGGTTAGATACCTTACCCGATATGAGTGCTAACAATAATCATGGCTCGGTAACAAATATCGCATCGGTACCCGGATTTCGTAATAAGCCCCATTCAGCAGGCAGTTTTGATGGCGCTACAAGTTTTGCAAAAGTGATGCATAGTTCTATGTTGAGCCCGAGTTCCTTGTCAATAATAACTTTATTGAAATTTAATGGATTTTATTCAGGCAATTGCCAAGGAAATAATATTGTATATAAAGGATTCGACTATAGTGGAAATTGTGATTGGGCATTTTATGTTGCAGATGGCGATTTATGCAGCCAATTTACACCTACAATTGAAAAACCACATTTTCAAACTAGTAATATACCACCAACAAGTACAATACCGACTGGTAATTTTATTGATACCAATAAATGGTATTTCATTGCAACTACATATAATGGATCCACTATAAATTATTATCAAATTATCATGGATACAACAAATAAGGCATATAACATAATGCCTAACTACACATTTACTTATCCTTCAACTATTGGAACTACTACCAACAATTTATTTATAGGAGCAACACAGAACCCGCCTTTTAAATATTTCCTTAACGGCGCAATGGATGAATTAGTTTTATTCAATAAATATCTAAGTAATACAGATATCCAATCAATTTATGACTATTTGTATGGTTGGGTAACTGGAATAGAAAACAATAATGTTAATAGTAATTTGATTTCAATAACATCTTTAAATCAAAACATATCAGTTATCTCAAACTCACATTCCATTAAGTCTGTGGAATTAATAGATTTAGCTGGTAAAGTAATAGGGAAACATAACTCAAATTTTAAGGATATTAAAATTGCAAACTATTCAGGAATATTGATTGTCAAAGTGAATTTAATTAATGGTGAAGTTTATAACCAAAAAATATTTATTAGATAATTATATATTAAATGCCAATAAAGTTTTAAAAATGAATAACTTCTACAGAACTATAAAGAAAACAATTAACACCAAATTCCAATATATATGTAAAGTAATAACTGAGGATAAATTTAATTTGTTGGATGTTGGTGCTGGTAATCAATCAGCGTCAAAAACGAAAGCTGTTTTCCCAAATTGCCAATATTATGGATTAGATATAGATAAGAATACAAATTATAACAATAATGATTTTAATCTAATGGAAAATTTTTATGAATTGGATTTGACTAAATTGGATTATCAAATAATTCCCGATAATTTTTTTGATTATATAAATATGGCACATGTTATTGAGCATTTACATAATGGAGATTTGGTAATTCCATTACTTTTAGAAAAGCTAAAAAGTAACGGTTACTTCTATATTGAATATCCTGGTAAGAAGAGTTTAAACTTGCCTTCCATGCACGGCACCTTAAATTTTTATGATGACCCTACTCATGTGAGACTTTACTCAATCAATGAACTCAGCAAAATATTTCAAAGTCATAATTGTTCAATAATCAGTTTTGGTGTAAGAAGAAACTGGTATTATATATTACTAATGCCATTTAGAGTAATCCATGCTTTAATCTTCACAGGGAAATTAAGAGGCAATTTATTTTGGGATATTTTTGGTTTTGCCGAGTACTTATTTATCAAGAAGTTGTAATATAAAGGATGTCTAAATTCTTGACAATTCTCTTTTTAATTTCGACTTCATCTGTTGAAAGTTACTCTCAAAAATGGCAATTTCCGTATTCAAATTTCACAAAAATAGATGGATTCCCGAGCAATACGACATATACCTCCATCTTTGATTTAAAAGGGAATTTATGGGTTGGGACTGATGCAGGTTTAGTACGATTTAATGGAAATAGATTGGCGACGTTTAACACAAGTAACGGTCTGCCGAATGATGAAGTTTTTGAATTGTTTTGTGATTCTAAAAATAGAATTTGGGCTACAACTATGGGGGCACAAATTAGTTATGTTAACCATAATGTTGTTCACAACATGGTTAATGATGCCACCTTAGCTAAAATTCAAATCTCTAAAAAAGTCATTGATGTTTTTGAAGACAATAGGAGTAGAATTTGGGTAATTGGTTTTCCGTTTACAATCAATATCATAGATAATGAGAAAGTAGAAACAATTATTATTCCTGATTCAAATATTTGCTATGGAACATTAAAGAGGAATGACAAAATCCTTTTTATTACAAATAGGAACACTTATGAATACAATTATGATAATAATCAGATTTCAAAATATGATTTTAAGAACCAAACATTTATTAATGGAATTCAAATCGTTGGGAATGATGTATATGCTTTAAAAGAAGATCAAACTATTATTAAAAGGAACATCAATTCAATAATAGAAAGTCAATTCAATTCAAAGGTTCACTATTGGACATTACATTCAACCAAAAAGAACCTTTGGCAACTTTCTAGTAATGGAATAAAATTAATTGAGTACAAAAATTTAAATAAATCACAGTTATTCTTAGAAAACTTTTCTGTATCAAACTATACATCGGATTCAAATAATCACTCGTGGGTAACAACCTTAAATAATGGAATATTTAATCTTAGTTCATATTCTATCAAAAACTTTACACCTACCTCAAATGCTGCATTAAATTCTATACATGCGGTATTAGTAAATAATGACAAAATCTTTATTGGAAATAACAATGGGCAAATCACAATTCTTAATAAAAAGACAAAAGAATTAATTAACCAGATTGTAATTAATGAAAACTCAATGTTGAGTTTTAGGATTTTGAAATTAATTTATAGTAATTCAAAATTATATGCTTGTACTGATATAGGCACTTTTTTGTTTGACAATATCTTTAAGAAGCCAAAACTAATTACAGGAAGACTGGCTTGCAAAGACATTTATATAGTCGATCCGAATTTCCTTATTTTAACGAACATTGGATTTTTATACTTAGATAAAAATCTTCAAGATGTTTCTAGTACAATCATCAACGACCGATTTTACTCTTTCTGCGAATACAAGAATCAAAAAATATTTGGCTCCGAAAATGCACTTTACTATGAAGATGAAAAACTAAAAAAATATCAACTAAATCAACCCTTCAATTATAAAATCATGGATTTGGTTGCAGTTGATTCATTACTTATGGCTGCTACTACCGAAAAAGGTGTATTCATAATTCATGATCATAAGATTATTAAAAATATTAATCTTAAAACCGGGCTCAACAGTAATAATTGCTCGAAAATTATCCCTTATCACGGCTCCATTTTTATTGCTACCAACAATGGTATTAGTCGATACAATCTTAAAAATGATACTTATTATAAAATTATGGAAAGCGACGGACTTGCCTCTAATAATGTGCAAGATCTAACACTTTATGAAGATACTTTGTACGCTGCCACAGACAACGGACTCTCAGTAATTCCAATTGCAAACCTACCCAACAAAAGTCCATTCTCGTTTTTTCTGAGTCCTGTTATAAGTCAAAAGGATACACTTTGGGATAATGTAACTGACGTAAACACAAGAAGTGACAAATTCATCCAACTTACGTTAAACGCAGTTTCGTTAGGCGTTAAAGGCGCAGTTAGATATTACTATAGAATTTGTGAACGAGATAGCAATTTCAAAATCACCCTCGACCCTTCACTCGAAATAAACATTCAAGAACCCGGTGTCTACACTTTCGAAGCATATAGCATGGATGTCAATGATGATAAAAGCATAACAGCTATTATGCGCATTCACGTAGTACCGTATTGGTGGCAAACCCTTTTATTCAAAATTTCATGCGTTCTTGCTGCCCTATCAGTGCTTATCATCGCTGCGCGGATCTTGATTATTCGCGTTCGAAAAAAAGAACAAGAACGACTAGCTCTCAACGATAGAATTCAAAAGCTTGAACTCGATGCTTGGAAATCCAATATCAATCCACACTTTTTATTTAATTCAATTAATACCATGCAATCGCTGTATAGTAGTAATCAATTCGAAATGGCAAATCAATTCATTGCAAACTTCTCGAGAGTATTACGAAAAACGATAGACCATTCAGATAAATTAATGAATACTATATCTGAAGAAATTGCGTATTTGGATAATTACCTGGCTTTAGAAAAAATTAAAAAAGGAAATAAACTTTTCTATAGTTTACAAACTACCGAACCGGAAATTTTGCAATATTTAATCCCTTCACTTTTGCTTCAACCTATCATTGAAAACTCAGTAAAACATGGTATTCAACATAGTAAAAAGGGTACGATAAATGTTGTCTTTTCACTTCAGAATGATCACATCATTTGTACGGTAAGTGATAATGGTTTGGGCTTACCTGAAAATTTTACTATTAATCCTAATTCAAAAGGACTTAAACTTGTAAAAGATAAAATACGTATCGTCGAGAATGTTACTCAAAAAGTCATCACATTTACGATGGCGAATCATTACAGTGTTGACGGAAAACGAAACGGTACCATTACCACTTTTGTAATGCCAGTGTTTGAATCAAGATTTAATATTGCCTTTACAAATTAAATCATTTTATCTTAGGTAAAATACTATCTCAACTTCTCAATCTATCACTCATGTTTACATATGGACTAGGTAAACATTAAAAAAAAAACAAACTATTCATTAAACAAATTGTTTGATGCTTTGAACCATTAAAAATAATAATTCAATACCAAGTTATACAAGACCATGTTTACTTTATTGATTTCGTAGCGTTTTTCGTTGTAAAGCTCGCCTTTATTAAGTTTTGATACCAACAAGAACTGCGTCTCTAATCCTTTTAAAATGCCATGAAAAGTATATCTGATATCGGCATTGATTTGTGCATAAGATGGCATTCCATATTTATTCAATGCAAAGTTTTTGATGTCAGGTAATTTATAATAACCTGCTGCAAATGAAGTTTTACATCTATATTTTGGAAGTTGATAGGAAACTTTTCCCATGAATGCATGCACATCACCAAAGCCCTCATTTCGTTCACGAGGCAAAAAGGTAAAAAAAGGATCTCGCCCCCATTCACGTGGCATGAGATAGCGCCCATTTTTAAATATTCGATTGTAGTTAGCAGTAATCTCTACATTCTTATGTTTAATGCCTAAACGGATTCCTGCAGTTGCAGCGGATGCGGATGTATTTGTATAGGTCTTTTTCGGATCTTTATTTCCTCCATCATGTATCGCATCTTGTCGAATAAATTGTAAACTGCCTAAGTAATTCAGACTGCTGTTGCTTTTAACATTAAAATCCGTCTGTAAGAGTAACGAGTTATGTACATTTTCAAACAATAAATCCCAAAGGGTTATGGTCATCCAATTATTTAATTGGTATTTTGCCCCTAATAAGAATACACCTTTACTATTAATATTGTTTAAGTAATCAGATTTAGCTCCATCGGTTGCAACGCCCATTGGATAAAGTCCTACCGAATTACCGGCAGAATACCATCTCACCGTGCTTCGTGGCGAGATAGCATACAACCATCCAGCTTCAAGATGCAGTTTCTTTATTTCGTTCATTTCAAACCAAATTCCTTCAACACCTGTAGGACGCATCCTGCCATCTTGCAAATTGATAAATGGCGTATTAATAAGTTGCCTACCTAATCGGACAAATGATTTTTGATAATTATATTTTATAAAAAATTCTTCCAAGCGATCTATCTCCTTTTTATTGCTAGGATTTTCAATATCAAATAAACCTATCTCATACCTATTTAATTGCTTGGTTGTACTATCGCGTTTAGTTAAATCGGACGACCCAATATTAAAAACATAAAAACCACTTACCCCAAGTTGAAAACCATAATATTTGCCGGTTTCATAACGTAATCCACCGCCAAAAGCATTGGCATAATAGTCTGATAAACCAGCTTTATTATCAGTAGCACTAAAAAAATAACGCAAATGGCCTTCTGTTTTTCCGCTTTTAAATGCATGAAGTAAAGAAGTGCTATCTGTTACATCTTGTTCCTTACTCTTCCATATTCCGGGTTTTTCTTGCAATTCTTGATGCTGTGCTTGTAACCCAAAAGAATTCACTAACATCATCAAAACTAAAAGCTTGAATCTTTCTATTTTTACTTTCATTACTTAAAATCCTGATTTAATATAACTCCACCCCTCTTGTTGTTTTGTTACAATATAAATAATACCGGCTTTAACATACATAGCTGTTGGCAAAATTTGGTCGGTTGAAACTTTGCGCTCTTTCATTGAAAATTCGCAAGCGTAAAACCTTATGCCGTTTTGAGTGTGCTCATTAATCTTTGACGCAACAATACTTTTATCTGCTCGTAACATATCTAAACCCGGGCCATGGCAAACCACTTCAATTTGGGTAGTTGGTTCTACACTAGTAATATTTCCCAATTGCTTCATCAACGCTTTATGTGCCAAGGTATCACTCGTTGATAATTGAAATACAATTTTCATTGGTTCTATCTTGGCGTCTTTACTTAATTGGCCGACGGTGCCTGCCGCGTTATCAATAGTATTTTGTGCAATGGCTTGAACAGATGTCAATACAATGATGCACATGAAGAATATTTTTTTCATACTTAGTTTTTTATTTTTTTAATGATGAATGTTGATGCCTGAAGAAGGACTTTCTGTGAAATGCAGAAATTCTAACGGAATTGATAATCAACTCCACTCACTTGGGTTAGCAAAGTATCAGGTACATCTAAAGCTATTGCATTTTTTTGCGGGATGGGTGTTACCGGTGAATTGGCGGTGAGATAGCTTTTCATTACTTGATGTAATGTAAATGAAGTATTTTTTGCTTCCTTCACACCTTTAATTCGGCAGAGCATATCTGCAGGGTCGCCATCCCGTTCGCATGCACAAAGTGTATACATCTTTTCCATGTTCAATACCTCCGAGCCAATTTCCACATGCTGAACTCGCTGACCTTTTTCACCAAAAGCATTGAAGGTCACCTTCATACCATTGAATTTGATTACCCAGCCACCAAAACGCTCTGACGCATCCTTTGCAAATACATTATTTAATTCTTTCTCAAGCCAATCTTTTAATTGCTTGCCACTTGCTTTTGCAGTGCGTACCACACTATCAACGGGTAACATATCAAAGATGAAACCACTCGTTATTGGAATATTTCCGGTGCTGTCGGGTGTGCTTCGGGGTGGACAAAAACGAAATCCATTTGAAAGAACTACATCAACCGAATTTATTTGCCAACGAAGTGCATTTAGGATTAAAGTATCGATAGTGTTTTCAATCACAAAGTATCTGTATAATGGTACTGTGCTATAACCTATTATTTTATTGATATCGGTTAGAAAAGGCTGTTCTAAATTTTTAATAAGGACTTGCATGTCCTTATCGGCTTTATATTTTTCAGCAGAAATTTCAACCAGCTCATATTCATCTTTTACCACTTTACCGTTTTCAATCGTTACATCAAGCTTTCCTACAAACGAACCAAATGCACCTGGCTCAACCACTTTTGCATACTTACATTCAATTGGCACGCGCACACGTTCGTGAGTATCACCCCCTAAAATATAATTTACACCTTCACACTCTTTTAAATTTGCCAAATGAATTTGTTGCGATAAGCCCAAATGTGCAACCATTAAAACATACGCACACTGCTCTTGATTGCGCAAAACGTCTACATAATGAGCGAGATTTTCTTCTGGTTTGGTATAAATAATTCCTTTACTATAATTTGGCGATTGGCGAATAGGCACTAAAGGGTCTGTGTAACCAATAAATCCAATTTTTACGTTGTTAATTGTCCATATATAATATGGAGGAAATACTAATTCTCCTTTTTTACCTTCCCCAAGATCGTGATACATATTAGCACAAACTTTTGGTGCTTTAAGCGAACCTAGAAGAGTTTGCATGTTTTTCTTATAGTATATCACCTCCCAATTGCCTGGTAAATACAAGTCATAGTTGAGTGCATCTAAAATGGGTACGAAAGCCTTGCCGGTAGTTTTAACACTCAACTCACTTCCTTGAAACATATCCCCGGTATCTATTAAAAAAGTGTTGGGATATTTTCTTCGAAATTGCTTGAGATAGGTTGATAGATGAGCATAACCTCCTGTTTTGCGATATACTTTTTGATTATTCTCCCAAAATAATTCATCATGAGGATGAACTTGGCAATGTACATCTGTAGTTTGCAAAATAGAAATGGTAAATGGCTCGCTGTTATTTTCAGATGCCATTTTATTTATATTTTCTTGATGAGATGCTATTGCACTCAATGGATTGCCTGAGACAATGCCTGCTCCTGCTGTTATTCCGATGGTTTTAATAAATTCTCTTCGGTTATGTTGCATGTTAAATTACTTTTATTTCATTGAATGATTGGTAATAAGCTTTGTTATTTTTACAATGTGTGTTTGTGTACACATTAAAATTGAAAATTCTACAATGTAACGCTTCGACAAAATAGCACATATTGTTACTAATATAGGCTAGTTAAATTTTATTGATATTTTTAAATCAATGATTTTGTCTTATACGGCAAAACGTTGTACATTTTTCATGAGTACAAATTTGCAACCATTAGCCGAATGATTATGGATACATTTGTTACATTTAACATCAGCAATAGTTCGGCCCCATTCGAAGTGCATGATTCATCCATAAAAAATGCCCATTAAATTCCAACCTATAATTCGGCATTCATCAAAAATAAATGAAAAGTACTCATTGCTTAATTGCAAATATTCAAACGATCTATTAAGTGATTAAAACACTCAATAAAAATGCAAACAAAAGAGAATCCAATAAACCTTAACACTTAGTCATTAGAATACATTCGTCGTTTAGAAATAAAAGATATAAAACGCGCTAAATACGAAACTCGTTTAGGTGAAAATTATCTTAGGAACAACATTTCACGATACTTTGGCAAATTCCATAGCTTATCATCAACTACCAATTCAAGTTTATCTGCATGATAGCGAATGGTCTCAAAATAAGGTTTTACCTCATCACAATAAGCAACCGCACGTGCATGCATATCTTCGATTTCATTTGCTTTTTTACGAGCTTCTATCATTTTTTCTACATTATCACTCACCCCATTAATATGCTTTGAGATATTCTCGATGATTTCGAGTTGCGAACGAAAGGTGTCAATAGTTAATCCTATTTCTTTCAATCCTTTTACATTCTGTACTAAGGTATTTTGATATTGAATAGAAGGCGGAACAATCGAGTTACTTGCTAAATACCCCATCATTCGTGCTTCAATTTGAACCTTCTTTACATATTCCTCCAACATAATTTCATGACGTGCTTCTAATTCATGGTGAGTAAATATATCATGGTTTTCAAATAATTTCTTTGCTTTATCGGTAGCAAAAACATCTAATGCACGTGGCGTATCTTTAAAATTATTCAATCCTCGTTTTGCAGCTTCTTGTGCCCATGCTTCACTATAATTATCCCCTTCAAAGCAAATATTTTTGCTTTCAGTAATATACTTACGAATGATATGTATTACCGCAATTTCTTTTTTCTCACCTGCTTCAATTAAAGCATCAACTTCTTTTTTAAACTGAATGAGGGTATCGGCCATGATGGTGTTTAGGATTGTCATTGGCCAAGCACAATTCGCACTAGAACCTACAGCACGAAATTCAAATTTGTTACCTGTAAAAGCAAACGGGCTTGTACGATTACGATCGGTATTATCGAGTAAAAGTTCAGGTATATTTTTATGAATATCCATTTTAAGAATCACTTCATCTTGCTCAGTAAATTTTCCGGATACTCTTTCTTCAACTTCTTTCAATACGTCTGTTAAATACTTACCGACGTATACCGAAATGATAGCGGGTGGTGCTTCATTGGCGCCTAATCGGTGATCATTATTTGATGAAGCAATGGAAGCACGTAATAAATCGGCATAATCATGAACTGCTTTTAATACATTCACAAAAAAAGTAAGGAACATTAAATTAGTACGTGGTGTTTTGCCTGGCGCCAATAAATTAACACCGGTATCTGTTGCCAAACTCCAGTTATTATGTTTCCCACTTCCGTTTACACCTGCAAATGGTTTTTCGTGCATCAAAACTTTTAATTGATGTCGTTTTGCCACTCTGTTCATCACCTCCATCAATAAAGAATTATGATCGACAGCAATATTCACTTCTTCGAAAATAGGCGCGCACTCGAATTGCGATGGTGCCACCTCGTTATGGCGAGTACGAAGAGGAATACCTAATTTATAAGCCTCTTGCTCAAAATCTTGCATGTAGGCAAATACTCTTTCTGGTATAGCGCCAAAATAATGATCATCAAGTTGTTGTCCTTTAGCAGGGGTATGTCCGTATAATGTGCGACCCGTTGCTAATAAATCAGGACGAGCATTGGCTAATGATTCTTCTATTACAAAATACTCTTGCTCCCAACCTAGGGTTGGAGAAACACGGGTTACATTTTTGTCAAAATAATGACAAACATCTACGGCAGATTTATTTACTAAGTCGATTGCTTTTAACAAAGGCGTTTTAGTATCAAGTGATTCACCACTGTATGAAATGAAAATGGTTGGAATACACATGGTTTTTCCATAGGCTGTTTCTAAGATAAAAGAAGGGGATGTTGGATCCCATGCAGTATATCCTCGCGCCTCGAAAGTTGCTCGAATACCCCCATTTGGGAAACTGGATGCATCGGGTTCTTGCTGAGTAAGCGCATCACCGTCAAAAATTTCAAGTGCTGTTCCATCACCTTTTAAAGTAAAAAACGAATCATGCTTCTCGGCAGTACCACCGGTTAAAGGTTGAAACCAATGGGTAAAATGAGTAACTCCTTTTTCCATTGCCCACGCTTTCATACCATTGGCAATTTGCTCAGCCATTCGACGATCTATCTTACTTCCCGTTTTTACACTATTAATCAAGCTCTTGTAAGCTTCGTCGCTTAAATACTCGCGTTGGGCTTTTTGGGTAAATACATTGCTTGCAAAAATCGCTGTTACTCGGTGATCTCCATAACCACGAATATCTTGTTGGCGGTTGGTAAGGCTTTTAATAGCCTGAAAACGTAAATTACTCATACATTATATTTTTTGCAAATGTTATCTTTTTTATTAGATTATGCAAGAAAACGAATAGAAATGTATAAAAATATACATATTACAAATTAATAAATATAAAATATTAATTCAAGATACATAGTGTATTTATGAAAACTAAAAAGGCTAGTAGTTACTACTTCCTTCAATTTACTGCTAACAGCTTACTTTTTCACACATTATTACTCCTACCTTCGTCAGGGACCCCGGCGATGATCATGAAGTCAATTGAATTGCACTCGGGGGCAAAAAGAAGCATATCATTTATCAAAAATCACCTCTATGAATACCATAAAAAAAGCCGCTTACTGTAAAGCGGCTTTAAATAATCCCCAGCGATGATCATGAAGTCAATTGAATTGCACTCGGGGGCAAAAAGAAGCATAACATTTATCAAAAATCCATCTATGAATACCATAAAAAAAGCCGCTTACTGTAAAGCGGCTTTAAATAATCGTATATATTCTAATTATCAGGCACGAATTTTCTAAATCGATAACCTAAGGAGAATTGCACATTTGGCACTTTGAAGAATCCATTTGAAATTTCACGAGCCGCATTGGTTTTCATATTATCCCAAACGTTTTGCGACATACGAACATCGACATACAATTGTGGACTGAACTGATAGGATGCTCCCATTGTATAGCCTAAACCAAAACGACTTGAAAAATCACTGCGTTGTAATTGACTTCCTTTATCAGCAGGAAATGAATACACAAATGAATTACTCATGGTATCATGTTTATCAATTACATAATTTCTCGTTTTTTCATTCACATTCAACTTAAAATTATACGCCAAGTTAGCACCTCCATATATGGCAAATGAACGATCATTTAATTGCATCATAATTGGTAATTCAAGCGAATAGAAATTCTTAAAATTATACGTCCGAACGGTTGAATCCATTTGATAATTATAAATAGTTTGATGCGTTAAACTTGAATTGTCTGTCCACCTGTTTAAAGTACGCGTATAAATATCGTTAACTGTATACCCCCCATTATTGCGATAAAAGAATTTAAATTCTGTTAGCACAGAAAAATAATCACTTACCGGCTTAAGGTTTGTTAGTCCTGCATGGAACCCACCAAAATTATTTTGTGCACTACTTAATGATGCATTCATACCCATACTCAATCCAGTATACGTATCAGGGTGTGCACCAAATTTCACAGCATTCACTAACTTTTGGTATGTGTCTGATGAAAACCTTTTCAAATCTTCGAAATACGAAGTTTGATTTGAGGAACTACGCTTTTTGCTTATTGAATTTGTTGTGGCAAGTACTTGATTTTGGACTTTGCTACTTTCTTCTGCTGCCGAACTGGTTTCTTCTTTCTTACTATTTAAGTCGGTTTGTTCATTAGCTTTTAATTCTGCTTCAGAACTTAAATCAACATAGCGAGGATTAGAAATGTGATAATCAATTGATGCAAGTGTTTCAGGTTTTGTTTGTAAAACGGTTTCGTATTGTTGACTAATAGTTGACTTCAAAACAGTATCGGACGAATATTTTTTAACAGTACCATTTTTATTATACTCAGCTTTTGATTTATCTCTACCATCGGCATTGTTTTGGTTTCAATGATTGAGTTGGTTACAGATGAATTATTTAGTCTATCCTGCATTTGGTTTTGCGTTGTTGATGATTTCGCAAAATTTTTGTTTTTTTCTTTTTGGATTTTTAGATTGTCATTATTAGATGCATTTGCTGAACTAAGCTTATTTTCAACGGCACCAATACTCGTTGTATTTTGTGCAACGCCTTGTTTTTTCGAATTTTTAGAGGCACGATTACTGGTTACACCTGTAGTACTAGATTTAATTAGATCTTGTTGGTTTGTATGGTTTGATGTTTGTAAATGCGAACTATTATATTTTGTATCATTAAGCTTAGCTTGATTAGAAACGGTCGTGCTTTCTTCCTTATTTGCTGCCATCAACGAATGGTCAGCATTTGTATTTTTTGCATCGGTTTCATCCACTTGCATTGAAGATAATGTAGCATCCATCGCTTTTTGGTTTTTACTTGCTACCTTGGCAATGCCTTGTGATTCAGCAGCAGATGGATAATACGTTTGCTTTACAATATAGCCGGCTGTAAAGGTAGCTGCGCCAATAAGTAACAGCAAAAACAAAGGAAGTATCCTTCGCTTTTTCTTTTCTTCTTCTGTGTATGGGTTTTGACCATCCAAAAGTCGTTCCATATTAGCCCAGGCACCAAGGTTCAATTGCTCCTTACCTCGGCTGAGCTTATCATGAAACAAATCGTCAATAGGAATTCGCTTTTCCATTTACTTTACTTTTTATATAAATTTTCTACTTTAACTTTTAAAATTCTTCGGGCTTCAAACAGATGCCATTTACTGGTGCCTTCGCTAATGCCCAAAACTTCACTTATTTCTTTATGACTTAAGCCCTCTATCACAAACATATTAAATACAGCACGTGTCGAATCTGATAAACTTTGTACAAGTCCCATTAATTCTTCGTACCGCATATTATGTCCTAAATCTCCACTAACAATCTCATCTTTTTCAATAAATACCACCTTTTCGTTATACTTACAATGTTGGCGTACATAATCAAATATTGAGTGATAAATTACTCTTCGTACCCAACCTTCAAACGAGCCTTCAAACTTGTATGTATCTATTTTTTGGAATACCTTCAAAAAGCCATTATTTAATATCTCCTCAGCTAAATGATATTGGTACTGATTTGTATAACGCTTCACCATGCTCATCATTTTAGGATACATTAGCTTGTACAACTTCTCCTGCGATGTACGCTTTTGCTCTCGACAACCATGAATGATCTCGAGTAGTGCACTATCCTGTTGGGTTCCGATGTTGCTCAAAGCGGCGTTCAATTAGTATAATATTTCTCAACACAAGACTGCCTTTAATAGGATATCGTTTGGTGAGAACCAAAAATTGTTAACAAATGTAAGATTTGTGTTATAGAATCAAGAAAATTGTAGGTTTTAAGACCAAGCCCTCGCCTATTTATCTTAGCTTATACATCGAGAATTGACGTTTCACCAATTTCCCTTCCATCATCCCTGATATTTCTGCAATTAAAGAATCATCACTTAATAAGGTATAACTAATCTTAGTGGGGAAATCATGCGCTAAATTTTCAAAAACCAATTCTCTAACAGTAACCTTTGTGGATTTAAACTGAATAGGGTTTCCTTCGTTTTGATTACTCACAACAGGTATGTAGTATAAAGTTCCGCTTTCTTCAATCAATGAAATATGCTCTGTCGAAACCGTATCTTTTCCTTCCATCGAATAGCTAAAACCACTGTAAGATGAATCACTACCCTTACTCCATGATTCTTTTGTAATCATTCCGTCTGCCACTAATTGCCATTCTCCAAGTAACCAGTCAGCTTTTTGAATTTCAAGATAGGTAGGCTGTGTATTTGTCTTACCAATTTCTGTATCTTCAACACAACCCATCAAACTTATAACGATAAAGAATAAACACAATATCTTTTGGGAATACTTCATAAAACTGTTTTTAATTTACTTACGAAGCTTAACCTGAGCTTGCAATCTCAGCAAATTCCCTTTCTGTAAATTATCTTGCTTAGCAAAATCTTCATATCTTCTTCTCGAAATCACATACATCGCAACCAATTCAAATTGTTTTACCGGCTGCCATTCAACACCAAATTCAACTTCACTTACTTCATAACTTCTGGCATCTTTTTCATGCTTCTTACCACCATCATAATATTGATAACGGGTAAATGGTATATAAAGTTGATGCTTGTTTTTGATTTGATAACTTATACCAACATAACCGCCTTGTAAACTTTGTACTTCAATTGAATCCGTAGCTTTATTAAACTCTGGTCCATTACCTATATTATATTCTGCTTGAAAACCAAATGGTTTTGGATATAATATCACAGATGACGCAACTCTTTCATCTGTATAATTTAAATCTTTCAATGTTTTTACACCAGTACTCAAATTCGCTTTGGGTATAACAAATTTTCCTTTGTAAGCTTGGATACCGGCTTCTAATATTTGATTTCTGAATTGGAAAGGAAAAGTTAATCGTGCCACTACATGTGGCTCATTATTTAATTCAAGATTATTTGCAGTTTGTCCGTTATAAGCACCAAAACCAAAAATACCATAATCTCCACTACCCTTTAAACCTTGACGAACCAAATCTGAAAATAGGCTACGATACTTTTTGGGTGTCCAATAAAAGAATACGCCTAAATCACGCTCATTCGAAACGGCACTATTTAATGCATCATTACGATCGAGTGATAGTCGGTTTTGACTAGATTGCATATTCTCAAATCCAAAGGGTACTTTGCTTTGTCCAATTCTAAAACGATACGCATTATCTTTATCTAATCCAACATCAATATAAGCATCACGTAATTGTGTAAAATGTAATTTATCGCTTGCCGGACTACTTGCAAAATCAGGTTGAACATAAAAATATACTTGCTTGCTAATTTGACCATAAAAGATGATACGCATACGACGTATAAAAAAGCCTCCATCTTTTCCCCATGATTTGTCGCATTGTTCGCAACCCAAATTCCCATTGGTTTCAAGCAGGCGATTATATCTTATTTGAGAATAACCGCGAATTGAAAAGGATTCATACCATTTTTTTTCAGCTCCGTTTGCTGATGCTGGTTTTTCGCTACTTTGTTTTTCAGTTGTTGATTGTGAAAATCCTGAAATGCCAAGCGCCAAGGCAATAATCAAAATACATGTCTTCTTCATTACGTAATCTTTAATTAATTATTATTTCGAGTGCAAATGGACAAATTAATAATCATGAGTTCAAATTTTGAATGTTACGAAATTATTACCTTTCAATTATGTTATTAGAAATGCCTCTTGCTCTAGAACAAAAATTTCCAGTTTGGATTTTTAGAACTTCCTTTAAGTATTCATCTGCGAAAGAGTAGTTGCAAAAAAGTAGTTGCAAAATTCGAAGACGATTTCCGTGGCAACGATGGAGGCGGTACCCCGGATCCCGTTTAGGAAAAATTTGAATACGCAGAAAAATTTAGTGAAACGGGAACGGAGTATGAGACGACAGCGTGTTTGCCACCCAAAAAATTATATTATGAACAAGAATAATTCTCCCATATTTTGCTTTTCATTTCGATTTTTCTTTTAGTACATTTGTCACAACACTTTTTTAACTGATAAAATTTCCTGCATGGAATCTACAAAAACAACAGATGTTGAATACTTTCATAAAGTTGTAGACTGTCAGCATGCCTGTCCTGCACATACCCCCGTTCCCGAATACATTCGTTTAATAGCTGCCGGAAAATATACCGAAGCTTATGTGGTGAATTGGGAATCAAATGTATTTCCGGGTGTGCTTGGAAGAACTTGCGACCGTCCTTGTGAACCCGCTTGCCGAAGAGGAAGAATTGAAGAGGAGCCGGTTGCCATTTGCAGACTAAAACGCGTCGCTGCCGATTTCAAAGATGATATTACCCCCTACCTTCCTGATATTCCTTTAATTAAAAATGGAAAACGAATTGCCTTAATTGGTGGTGGACCAGCATCATTAACCGTTGCTCGTGATTTAGCACCCCTAGGTTATGAAATTCATTTATACGATGAAAATCATAAAGGTGGCGGTATGATGCGAACTCAAATTCCTTCGTTTCGTTTACCTGCAACCGTACTCAATGAAGAAGTTGACCGGATTTTAGATTTTGGTATTCATACCCACTTCAATAAATATGTTGGCAGCTTAGCTGAAATTATAAATGAAAATTATGATGCCGTATTTATAGGAACCGGTGCACCCAAAGGAAGAGATTTACACATTGAAGGACGCGAAGAAGGTAAAGCAAGTATTCATATCGGTATTGAGTGGTTAGCCGGCGTTGCCTTTGAGCATATTAAAAGTATAAAACCCAATGTCATTGTTTTGGGTGGAGGAAATACTGCAATGGATTGTTGTCGCACTGCCCGACGATTAGGTGGTGAAAATGTTAAAGTGGTCGTTCGTAGTCCGTTTGCTGAAATGAAAGCTTCACCATGGGAAAAAGAAGATGCACAACATGAAGACATACCCATACTAGATAACCATGTGCCGAAACGATTTGTAGTGGAAGGCGGTATTTTAAAAGGTATGGCATTTGAAAAAGTGCATGCTGTACTGGACGAAAATGGCAAGCGACAATTATTGCCCACCGGCGATCCTGAAGTTTTCATTGAAGCTGATGAAGTATTAATTGCTATCGGTCAAGAAAATACATTTACTTGGATTGAGCGTGACCTTGGCATTGAATTTGACAAATGGAATATGCCGGTGGTTGATCCAAACACATTTGTATCTACTCGAACCAATGTTTTTTTTGGTGGTGATGCAGCACTCGGTCCGAAAAATGTAATTACAGCGGTTGCACAAGGACATCAAGCGGCCATATCCATTGATTTATTTTGCAATGGAGTAAATGTGAATGAAAGACCGGCGCCAGATGTAAAATTCTTCAGCACGAAAATGGGTATTCACGAATGGAGTTATGATAATGATATATCAAACGACCAACGATTTATAGTACCACAAGCCGATAAAGCTAAAACCCTAAAAGATCGATTAAAAGAAGTTGAATTGGGTTTTGATTTACAAACTGCTTTTAAAGAAGCTGAACGTTGTTTGAATTGTGATGTACAAACTATTTTCACCGACGATAAATGTATTGAATGTGATGCTTGCATGGATGTTTGTCCTACCAACTGCATTACCTTCACTGCTTACGCAGAAGAAAGCGAGTTACGCAAAAACTTATCGGCACCTGCTTTGAATTTGCAACAAGATTTAATGGTATCGGGCGCATTAAAAACCGGTCGTGTAATGGTAAAGGATGAAGACGTTTGTTTGCATTGTGGTTTATGCGCCGAACGTTGCCCAACTGCCGCTTGGGATATGAAACAATTTTTATATAATACTGCGAAAGCAGGACATACATGTTCAGTAGCTTTATGAGTTCAATCAATGATTTTGTAGTTCGGTTTGCCAACGTAAATGGCACAGGTTCGGCGAGTGCGAATTTACTTTTTGCTAAATCTATTTTTCGGATGGGCGTTCCCATTGCACCTAAAAATATTTTCCCTTCAAACATACAAGGCTTGCCCACTTGGTACGAAGTTCGTGTAAGTGAAAAAGGATATTTGGGTAGAAGAGCCGGGATAGATTTGATGGTGAGTGTGAATCCGCAAAGCATGAAAAAGGATATTGAAAGTGTAAGACCCGGTGGCTACTTTTTATATGATAGCACGAAACCTTTGCATCCTGAATTTATACGTGAGGATATACATTATATCGGTGTACCCTTAATGAAAATTTGTAATGATGAGTATACCGATCCTCGTCAAAAACAATTATTTAAAAACATTGTTTACGTTGGTGCATTAGCTGTTTTATTAGATATTGAATTTGCTGTATTAGAAACTTTATTGGCAGAACAATTTAAAGGAAAAGAAAAACTGGTTGCACCTAATGTAAAAGCGTTAGCCATTGGCGGAGATTATATTCGTAAGCATTTTACATTTCCGCTTGAGTTTAAAGTTGAACGTCGTGACTTGGTAGGTGATAGTATTTTAATTGATGGTAATTCAGCTGCCGGATTAGGTGCAGTATACGGCGGAGCCTCTGTAGTTTCTTGGTATCCGATTACACCATCAACCTCCTTAGTGAGTGCATTTGAAGAATACGCGAATGAACTTCGTATTGATGAAGAAACCGGTAAAAACAATTTTGCCATTGTACAAGCTGAAGATGAGTTGGCAGCTATTGGCATGGCGATTGGAGCCAACTGGAATGGTGCTCGATCGTTTACGGCAACGAGTGGACCGGGTGTATCTTTGATGAGTGAATTTTTAGGACTCGCCTACTACGCCGAAATTCCGGTAGTATTGGTTGATGTGCAGCGCGCAGGACCATCAACCGGTATGCCAACTCGTACACAACAATCGGATGTGTTAAGTGCAGCGTATGCATCACATGGCGATACCAAGCAAGTCTTACTATTTCCATCTACCCCAAAAGAATGTTTTGATATGATGGCAGATTCGTTTGATTTAGCCGAGCAATTACAAACACCTGTAATTATGCTTACCGATTTAGATTTAGGGATGAATGATAATATGTCGAAACCATTTCAATGGGATGATAGCAGAAAATATAAACGAGGTAAAGTATTAAACGCAGAAGAATTAGAGAATGTAAAAACAACGTGGGGACGATACTTAGACATAGATGGTGATGGCGTGCCTTACCGAACCTTACCCGGAACACATCCAACGAGTGGTGCATATTTTACACGCGGTACTTCACATAATGAGTATGCAGCATACTCTGAAGATTCGGATACTTATGTACGAATTATGAATCGACTTTTATTAAAATTAGAAACCGCTAAAACCCTTGTTCCAAAACCTGAATTTTATTTATCCGAAAAACAAAGTGAAATTGGGATGGTGTTTTTTGGTACTACAACCTATTCGGCTTGTGAAGCCTTGGATATATTAAAATCACAAGGCATTACTTGCGATGCGATGCGATTAAAAGCTTTTCCTTTCAATCATGAAGTAAAAGATTTTATGAATAGATATGAACGAATTTTTGTAGTAGAACAAAATCGTGATGCGCAATTACGATCTTTATTAGTGAATGAACTTGATTTACATCCGAATAAACTCATCAAAGTTTTAAATTTTGATGGAACGCCAATTACAGCCGATTTTATTTCTCAATCTATTTTACAAACCTTGGCACTTGCGTAAACATTTTTACTTGCAAATTGTTTAACCCCATTATTTAAAAATACCATGTCGTATATAAAACCAAAATTTCATCATCCTTTACTACCTAAAAATAATTTAGGCTATACACGCAAAGATTATGAAGGAAGTATTTCAACACTTTGTGCCGGTTGCGGACACGACAGCATCAGTGCGGCCATCGTTGAGGCTTGTTTTGCATTAAATGTTGAACCGCATAAAGTAGCTAAGCTCTCGGGTATTGGATGTTCATCAAAAACACCTGCCTATTTTTTACAAAATAGTCATGGTTTTAATTCGGTACATGGACGAATGCCTTCGGTAGCTACCGGTGCTAATTTAGCCAATTGCGATTTAGTGTATTTAGGTGTAAGTGGTGATGGCGATTCGGCTTCAATTGGTATGGGACAATTTGTGCATGTGGTTCGACGGAATTTGAACATGGTTTATATTGTAATGAATAATGGTTGTTATGGACTAACCAAAGGACAAGATTCGGCGACAGCAGATAGAGGTTCTATTTCAAAAGGAGGTGATGCTACATTATTTGAAGGAATAGATTTATGCAGTTTAGCGATTGAGTTAGGTGCCACATTTGTAGCACAAAGTTTTAGTGGAGATAAATCGCAATTAGTTCCTTTAATCGAAGCAGCGATGTCGCACCGAGGTTTTGCTTTAATCAATGTATTATCGCCTTGTGTAACATTTAATAATAATCCGGGTTCAACGAAGTCGTATACTTATGTACGCGAACATAATGAGGCATTAGGAAATATAGATTTTGTTCCGGTGGGCAATGAAATCACCACTACATATAATGAAGGTGAAAGTGTACAAGTAACGATGCATGATGGATCCAAATTACGATTAAATAAGATTGACAATCAATGGGATCCTCAAGATAGACTCTCCATTATTTCGGCATTAAAAACGGCACAACAAAAACATGAAATACTTACCGGATTATTATATGTAGATAAGGATAGTGTTCCATTACATGTAAAGCTCAATACCACAGAAACACCACTCAATCAATTACAAGAAGATAAACTTTGTCCGGGTAATAATAGGTTGCAAGAGATTAATGTGGGGCTGAGGTAAAATTATTAAGCACGAAAATTGAATAGCGAAATTCGAAGGATGAATTTTCAGTCTTCAGTCTTCAATGTGTGAATTCGACATTGATGATATCGTTGAAGCCTAATAGATTGTAATGTGTGAAATAAATAAATTGGTTGCGAAAGTTGTTTTGCATTTGACGAGCTAACAAACTTGATTATCTGTCGCTTACATACAGTTAAAAACTAAAAGCAAAAAGGGCGAAATAGCTGTTCGGTCAGTTGATTCATTTATCATCCTTTGTATAGCGGCAGATCATCTACTTCTTCATTAATTCAAAAACTGAAATCCGAAGTTCATCCAACAAAAATTCCAAATTAAAGTATCTAAATACAATCCCCTTCGAATTTCGTTTTTCTTATTTCGTGCTTCTTACACTTCTTAATTCATAATTATCTAGCCCTACGGTGCCACCACCGAAATAAATCCGAATAAGTTCATTTCAAGTAAAGGCATATCTAAGATATCTACATTACCATCTCCATTCATATCAGTCGACATATATCCATACATGAAATTTGCAATGTCTTGATCTAAGGTACTTGCATCTAATAAATCAATATTACCATCTAAAAATAAATCTCCTGAGTAGAATGCCCACTTGCCGGATTCAACTTCAATCATATTATCGCCATAGGCTTTTGATGCAGCGGTAGTAAAATCATAATTCACCGGAGCCACGCCAAAGTAAACCGAATCGGCACTCCAAGTTTCAACCGCATTACGATGTTTTACCACAATGTAAAATGAGCCAATGCTAGTAGGATATTGAATGGTGGCTGTGGTTCCATTGGTATTTAATAAAACCTTTTTACCTACCACCTTCGCATATGGCGGTGTGCTCGCATGCAATTCAACGGTAATACTATCGGTAATTGAAGGATTACTTCCTACACTTTGATTCATCATTACAGGATGCATGAGACCTAGTCCGGCATAATAACTTTGTAAATACGCTTTCAAGTTTAGGTAGGTATTACATTGTTGTGATACAATGGTAATACTATCTGAATTTATACATCCATTTAAATTGGTAGCTGTTAAGGTATACGTACCTGCCCCTAAGGAAACATTTTGTGTAGAGCCTACTACCCCACCTGAGTTCGCCCATACAAATGACAATCCAGGTAAAGTAGATAAGGCTGCTAAGTTGCCATTACAAATCGTATCTTCTCCAAAAATAGTTGCCGGATCATTATTATATACCCCTGCAACAGGCACCACCGTGCAACCATTTGCATCGGTAACAATAACCGAGTATGTTCCGGTTGATAAATTATTAATGGTTGATGTAGTTTCACCATTACTCCAGTAATATAGGTAAGGTGTTACTCCTCCACTTACACTCACTGAAAGTGTGCCGGCAGGAACGGTTGTAATACTATCGCAAGTAGTATGAAAATCTGTAACGCTTGCTGATAATGTTGGCGGACTTAAAATAATGGCTGTAGCTGTATCCCAACATCCATGTGTATCGGTTACACTTACGGTATAAGTTCCAATGGGTTTATTGGTTTGAAAACTAGCAGTTGATCCATTACTCCATAAATAAGTATACGGTCCAAAACCTCCACTGCCGGTTACCGATAACAATCCGATTTGGGTACCGCAACCAATAAAAGTTCCGAAGGCATAGGCATTCACCTGGGTTGGTTGTTGAACTTCTGCTTGATTGACATGGGTACATCCACGAGAATCTGTTACGGTAACTAAATAAAAATTCGCTTTTAAATTAGTGGCTGTTGAAGTAGTAGCACCACTTGCCCAAGCATAAGAATAAGGTGCATTTCCTCCATTCACACTTACTGTAGCTACACCATTGCTATCACCATAACAATTTAACATGGATCCGGTAGTTGTTGATACAATTTGTGTAGGTTGTGTAATTACAATTGAATCACTTATGCTACAACCCAAAGTATCGGTAATTGTAACATGATAAGTTTTTGCCATTAATGAAGTTCTGTTTTGCGTGTAGGCAGTATCAGTCCAGTAATAATGATAAGGTGCGGTTCCTCCATTTGGCGTAATATTTATGAATCCATTATTCGATCCAAAACAACTTACACCATAACCGGTATAATTTGATTTAGTAATTGTTTTAGATAAAACGGCAGGTTGCGTTAAAGTAGCACTTGCGGACGTAGTACATCCCACTGAATCGGTTATCACAACCGAATACGTGCCTACACCTAAACCTGTAGCCGTTTGTGTGATTTGTCCGTTCGACCATAAGTAGGTAAAGTTTGCAGTTCCGCCTGATGGTATTGCAGTTATACTTCCATTACTTCCTCCATTACAACTGATATTATTTCCACCATAAAATAATGATTTCGTTAAGGTGATTCCTACCGCAGCCGGCTGAACCAATGTAACGGTTGCTGTTGCTTGCGCACAATTATTTGCATCATGTACTGTAACCGTATAAGTGCCTGCACCAATACCATTTATCGTTTGCGTAGTAGCACCAGTGCTCCATACAAATGTATAGGGTGCTGTTCCGCCTGATGGATATACCGTTGCCGAACCATCTGTTGAACCAAAGCATGAAACATTATAACCTCGTGTATTAGTTGGTGTACTTGCAAAAGCACTCACCACCAAAGGTTGATTTACTTGATAACTTACCGAAGCACTACATGTATTTGCATCAGTTGCTGTTACATAATAATTGCCGGCAATTAAATTTGAAATAGATGTATTGGTAGATCCTGTACTCCATACAAAAGTATACGGTGAAACAGTTCCTGAAGCACTCACAGATAAAGATGCATTTGCGCCTCCATTACAAGGAATGGTTACGGTTTGTGTAATTACAGGAATAGGTAATGATAATATGGTAACTGTAAAGTTATTACTCATCGACACACAATCCGTTAAGGTATCTATGATTTCGGCAGAATAAACTCCGGCTGTACCAGTTGAGAAACTGCTTCCGTAAGTATAATAAGGAATATAACATGAACATTGCCATGAATAGAAATAATTAGTAATCGGCCCGCCATTGACAAACCATCTGAATTTTGTATTTGCACTTCCGGTTGCATTAAAAGTGACTGTATTACCTGAACAAACTGTTG
Organism: Bacteroidota bacterium; assembly: GCA_016706595.1. GTDB lineage: Bacteria > Bacteroidota > Bacteroidia > Chitinophagales > Chitinophagaceae > OLB11. Next base: position 780,294 of record JADJJH010000001.1, read on the forward strand.
TTGGTCCGGCTGCTGTAATTGAACCACTTGGCAATGGATTCACCACAATACTAACCGGTGTTGCGGTTGATGTGCATCCATTTGCATCGGTAACAGTTACACCATAGGTTCCATTGCTTGTAATATTATTTATACTTGCATTGGTTGAACCATTCGTCCATGCATAAGTACCAACAGGATGCGCTGTTAAACTCACATTACTTCCTGCACAAAAAGTAGTTGGCCCATTAGCCGTAATATTTGCCACAGGGAAAAAAGTTACCGGTGTATTTACTGAAGTACTTTGACAACCATACATATCGGTAGTAGTTACGTAATAGGTTCCTTGTGTAGCAGCAGTGATTGTTTGCGTAGTAGCACCTGTCGACCACAAATAAGATACAGCCGCGGATGAACTTAAAATGGTATTGGCACTGATACAAATGGTTGTGCCACCATTGGCAGTTATAACCGGTTGAGTTGGAAAAATTATTGTAACCGGAATTACATTACTCATACTCGTACATCCTGTTACACTATCTGTAATTTCAACTGAATAATTACCTGAACCAGTAGCTGCGAATGAACTGCCGTATACAAAGTAAGGTGCTAAACAATTGCAATAAATATTATAGGAATAGTAAATAATCGGACTTCCATTTAAGAACCATCGGAAACTAGTGTGCGGCGAACCTGTTGCATTCATCACCACAGAACTTCCCGAACAAACCGTTGTTGGTCCTGCTGCAGCTAAATTACCTGTTGGTAATGCATGTACTAAAACATTCGCAAAAGCCGTATCACTGCATCCACCGGTTTCGGTGGTAATAACTGATACATTTTGTGTGCTTGAAATGGTTACCGATTGTGAGGTGGATCCATTGCTCCAAAGATAACTTACCCCTGAAGCCGGCGAAGCAGTTAAAACTACATTATTGCCAAAACAAAATGTAGTAGGTCCGTTAGCTGCAATACTTGCCGTTGGATGAACATTTACATTGGTTGGTGTTGACCACGATTTACAGCCAAATGCATTATAGACGGTATCAACATAAACACCAGATTGATTAATTACTTGTGACTGTCCGGTAAAACCATTACTCCAAATATTATTACTTGCTGCACTCGAAGTGAGTGTTACACTTCCTCCATTACAAAATGAAAGTGGTCCATTAGCAGTCACAATTGGCGTTGCAGGAACAGGATTCACTGTAATACTGATTACATTTGAATTTGCTGGACAACCATTTGAATCCACTACCGAAACTGAATAGGTACCTAAAATACCGGTTGTGATTGAGGAGCTCGTTGCGCCGGTTGACCATACATAACTCAAGGATGGCGATGCAGATAAAGTTACTGTTTGACCTGCACAAATTGTTGTTGGTCCGCTCGCTGATATCGTAACTTGACCATAAGGAAACACAGAGGTTTGCACACCAGCAGATGTTGATTTACATCCGTTGGCAGCGGTAACAGTTACGGCAAAATATCCAGCGGTATCCACAGTAAACGAAGGAATGCTTAAGCCATTATTCCATAAAATATTACTGCTTGCACTTGAGGTAAGTGTAACATTGCTTCCAGCACATAATGCCGCTGGCCCGCTTAAACTAATCGTTGGAACCGGTGGAGGAATTAATGCATTGATTACAATCGATGAAGTTCCTGTACATCCATAGCCATCAACAACTGTCACAGAATAAGTTCCTCCGGCAGTAATCATTTGCTTACGAGTTGTTGAACCCGATGACCATAGGTAAGAATTGAACCCTACAGTTGCTAATAAACTATCGGTACTTCCTTGGCAAAATATAGGACTGGTAGTGATATTTACAATTGGATGATGAACATTTACTAACATAGGTAATGAAGCACCCGGACAATTAGTTGCATCGGTTACAATCACTACATAATTACCCGAATCGCGTGCAACAAATGATTGTCCTGTACCCACAACTGTATTATTATAAATCCATTGATAAGATGAGTACCCACTATTCGCGGTTAATATAGTACTATCGCCATAACAAAATTCTAATGGACGATTATTCGTTACAGTGGGTGTTGGTGTAGATGCACAAGGCGAAACTACAATAGCCGTTGTAAACGATTTTCCCCATGCACCATCAAGTCCTTTAAAACGTGTAATTAATCTATGCATACCCACCGGAATACCAGTACTTAATATTGTAGCCTGGGCTTGTTCTAAAGCATTTGCATAAGCTCCGTTAAGTGCAACAATCACAATGGGTGGTGAATTATCAACACGTACTTCGCCTTGCACCACTCTTAGATCTCTTGCATACAAACTATCTTCAATAGTAATAACAAGCTTAAAAGGCGAGCTCCAATTATTGGCTACATCTTTAAATCGAACGCAAATGGTATGTAAGCCTGATGACAAAACCGGTACATTATTTTTCAAACCCGATTCAATGGCATTATCATAATTGCCATCAAATGCAATTAAGGTCATAGGGTTATTTAAAGTATCATTATCCCAATATAATTGTCCGGTTGCCACATTGATATTTCGATATGACAAAGGGTTATCTGCCACAAAAACAGTCTTAAACACCGGGCCCCAATTCGTTGGTATCGAATCGCGCATTTGTACATTCAAAGTATGTAAACCAACGGTAGTAGCGGTAATGGTTTGTAGGGCAGCCTCAATAGGACTATTATAGTTTCCGTCGAAGGCAATCATATTTATTGCGCCGGCCTGATTATTATCTATCCATATTCGAGCCATATCAACACGAAGTGCACGAACACTATCAATTAAATTATCGAATTTGATCGCGGTAGTAAAGGTCGGACTGTAATTTCCACTTCCATTAGGATCAAGAAGTTGAACATTCAATTTATGCAATCCTGCTGAAGTAAATGAAGATAGTGGTGTAGCGGTAGCAAAATCATTGATGGCATTTCCTGCATTTCCATTCACAATGATTAATCCAACTGAAGTTCCTAAATTATTATCCCACCAAGCTCTTCCTAAAGCGGCTGAAATTAATCGTGTAAAATTTAAGGCAGTATCAAATTTCACAACAGTAGAAAATGCTTGACTATAATTTCCACTTCCATTAGGATCCAATAATTGTACACTTAATTTATGTGAACCGGCTGAACTAAAACTCGATAAAGCTGTAGCGGTTACAAAACTATTGATGGCATTTCCTGCATTTCCATTTATGATTAATAAACCTACCGATGAACCCAAGTTACTATCCCAGTAAGCTCTGCCCATTACTGCCGAAATAATACGTGTAAACGAAGCAGGCGATTCAACTGAAATGACGGTGGTAAATGGCGGACTCCATTGTCCGGTTGCATCTACAACCTGAACACTTATTTTATGCGAACCTGCCGATGGAAAAGTGGCTAGCGGTGTTGAATTTACAAACGAATTGATGGCATCACCCACATTACCATTATAGATAATTAAATTCGTAGCACCTGCAATATTTGCATCCCAATACATACGAGCTAAGTTTACATTGATACTTCTTGCAGTTCCTGCCGTTTCTACACTTAACGTTGTTTTAAAAACCGGGCTCCAATGATTCAATGAATCTTTTATTCGAATATTGATGGTATGCTTACCGACAGGTAATGTTACGGTTGCTGATTGAATTGCTGTTCGCAATACATCGTTTGCATTGCCTTGTAAGGTTACAGCAGTTCCTGCACCTTGTCCGGGATCAGTATCAAAGAAAAACTCTGCAGCGGTAATTTTTCCACGCCCAACTTGAGCATGTAAATCACCTATCCCGACTACCAGCATGAGCAGCAAGCCTTGTATAAATAATTTCATTTGTTTATTTTTTTTTGAATGGATAAATAAGATTTACCATTGTCATTTTCGCAAACTACCATCCATGTGTTAAGTCATGTTGGTATCACTTTTGCTATTTATCAAAACCAGTTGCATTGATATTGATAGTTCCATTGATCATTACGCGTCGAGGAGCAGTAAGCATGATTACCCTTGCCCAATCGGTAGAGGTAATTGGCATAAAGTTCGTGAGTGTAAATGAGCCTCCATAACAGCCTGCATCATTGCGAGTTAAATTAATATCATCAAAAGCGGCATCCGGATTTCCACCGTTAACCGTGTTTGATAAAACATCCGTATTTAATCCTTCTGCGTTTAGCGTTGTATTTACTGCTGAACCATTTGTGCCATCATTAGTGATACCGGTGATATTAAAATTATTAGCATAATTGTAATGAACACTAAAATTTCCACCATTAAAATAGTAGGCGTAATTATAAATTGTAGACATTACCAAATTATTCTGCACTTCGGTATATGAACTTGCGCCTGTAGTGAGTACAATGCCATAGGCAAGAATATATGTAGGCTTTACAATGGTATTATTAAATACTGTATTAGTACCTGCATTTGAGTTTTTTGAATTTGATGACCAGATTCCATAATTCACATAATGCCCCGGATAACTTAGCGTGATGAAATTATTTTGAATATTGAAAAATTGTGAAGTAGAGTTCCAGGTAATAGCCCCCAAATTTGATGGCGTGTAGAAATTGATTTTATTCCCGATTATCCAAACCGAATCTGTAGGATTATTTACTGAAGCATCGGTATTGACAATAATCTGATCAGGAATAACATTTCCTAAAACTTTACCAAAACGCATGGTTACGCCACCTTTAATGTAATTGCTGGCACAAATTAAATTGTAATTATCGTGGTTGAATGAAATGCTTCCAGTAGTCAATGAATCGTAAATTATATTTATGGTACTTCGAGCACCCACCGGAGAAGCAATAGTGGATTGAATTCCACCGGTTAATAATCGCATTCCTGAAATGGTAAGTGAAATACCCGCTGTAGCAGGTGCCACATTAATGTTTCCATCAATCGAGTAAAATCCGCCTTCAGTGGCCGATAATATTTGTAAACTTTTATTGATTAATAAAGTGCCTTCAGTAAAAGCAGCGGCGTGTGGGGTAACAATAATTCGATCGTTTGCACTAGCTGCTGCAATAGCTGCACCTAAAGTAGCATAAGCGCCACCGGCTCCACCTGAAACTACCAATCGATCTACTGCAAAAATTTGTTGTGTAACAAATAGTAGCGATAAGGTGTATATAATTTTATAGAGATATATTTTTTTCATTTTTATTTTTTTATTGAGTAAATCCAAATCAAATCAAGTGTTATTTATCAAAACCTGTTGCTTTCACATTTATGGTACCATTGACCATTACACGACGAAATACGGTAACCAAAATAACACGAGCCCAATCGCTTGCTGTAATCGGAAAGAAATTATCGAGGGTATATGAACCACCATAGCAACCTACATCATTGCGAGTTAAATTAATATCAGCAAAGGCCGAATCGGGTGTACCTCCATTAATAGTATTTGATAAAACATTTGTATTTAAACCTTCAGCATTAAGGGTTGTATTTGTAGCTGCTTGGTTGGTTCCATCATTGGTAACGCCTGTCCAGTTAAAGTTGTTTGCATAATTATAATGGGCATTAAAATTCCCACCACTAAATGAAAAGGCATAATAATAGATAGTAGAATGTAACAAATTATTATAAAAATCGGTATTCGATGTGCCATTGGTTGCAATGGTATATCCATATAAAATTCTTCCTGATGCTTTATAAACCGTATTATTGATCATAGAATTTGTTCCTAATAATGAGGGTTTCGAATTTGTAACATACACCCCATAAGTCATGGCATCACCACCATAAGTTTGACTGATAAAATTGTTTTGAATACTAAAAAATTGGGAAGTTGAGCTCCAAACTATAGCACCAGAGGTTGCACTCGAATACCACAAAATTTTATTGCCAATAATTTGCACGGTATCCGTAGGGTTATTTACCGATGCATCAGTACTTACAATAATTTGTCCATTCATATAATTGCCAATAATTCTACCATAACGCATTCCTACACCAGTTGAAATAAAATTACTAGCAGCGGTTAAATTGTAATTATCATGGGCAATAGAAATTCCACCTGATAGAATCGAATCATTTAAAATATTAATTACGCCTCTTGCCCCTACAGGCGCTACCGCAGTAGTTTGAATGGCACCAGTTAATAATTTCATGCCTATTATTGTAATATTTGAACCGGCTAAAGTTGGAGCAATATTAATGTTACCATCTACGGTATAAAATGCGCCTTCGTTGGCCGATAATATTTGAATACTTTTATTAATTAAAATCGTTCCTTCTGTATACGAAGCGCCATTCAATTGCGGATATACGATAATTCTATCATTTGCACTCGCTGCAGCCAATGCTGCATTTATCGAGGCATAGGTACCTCCTGCACCGCCTGCATTCACTACTAAATCGGTTGCTTTTGTTTGATAAGCACTGAGACTACCTATCATTAAACAAACCAGCAATTTCATAACTTTACTTTTCATAATAATATGTTTTTTGTTTTTAATCAGGGCGTAAAGGTATAAAAAGCCATTTAACTCTTTATACCTTATACAGGGTATATTCAAAAAATATTTCCTTTTGATAAATATAAAAATGCTTATGCCCCCAATTACAATTTCTCTCAATTCAACATCCTACATGGGGACCCTCCGAAAATTTAGTAAGCAGTTGGCGGTAAAAAGTAGGCAGTTTGTATTCGCAACTCATAAACACTTTACTCTACCATATATTTGCTATGCAATGAAAACACCATTTACCCAAGGCGATACTAAACAATATTCTAGAATCATTAATCCTACCGATATCGCGAGCTTCGAAAGTGGTACCGTACATGAAGTATATTCAACTTTCGCAATAGCCCGTGACGCTGAATGGAGCGGTCGATTATTTGTGTTAGAAATGAAAGAAGATCATGAAGAAGGTATTGGCACATTTATTCATGTCAATCATATAAGTCCTGCCTTTGTTTCACAGGAAATTACTTTTGTTTCCACCTTCGAAGAGATTACTGAACGTAAAGAAATCATCACATCATTTAAAGCGTATTGTGACGATCGTTTGATAGCTGAAGGAAAGCAAGGACAAAAAATTCTACCTAAAGAAAAAATAGAGCAATTGTTTAAGCAGATAACCATGCCTATTAATTGAGTGACTACAAGAAAAACTAATCTGCAAATTTATTCAATCAAAAGTTTACCAAATGAATCTGCACAACCTGTAAACTTGCAACGATAGTTATATAAACCATCTACAAGTTTGGGAAGAGATCTATAAACTTTATTATTTCCTTCAGGTAAGATACAGCTATAGACTTGTTGTCCTAAACTATTATACAACACAAATACTCCTTCGCTTTTACATTCATATTCAATATTTATTTCGCTTGAAGCAGGGTTGGGGTAAATACTAACTCCTTTATTTTCTAAAGCATAATTAGTTGTTGAAACTGGCCAATTGCAGAGGGAAAGTGAAAAGACAGCACCCATCGGGCATCCGTGTATTATTGAATCAAGTACTGTTATCGAATCAATCATTCCGCTTATTTTTGTATTTTCCCATCCACATCCATTATATGATGGGCTTGTGACATCACCATCAGATGTAAGTATTGCCAGTGGTTGACAAGCATTTGCTGTACCTGGAAAAGGGATGGCATAGTGCAGCCCGTTAACATACAGTTTTACCACCTCAGAATCAAGAGAGCTACCATCTATCGAACCAAAATTAATAAATAGTTCATTGATAGGTGGTGTGAAAGTAAATGTATAACCCCCATTATTGCAAGACCAAGGCAACGGGTAATTATGCATACCAATATGATAAGGACCCATCGTATTATTGCAATACGTTAGCGTATCTACAGATCCAAAGGCTTTCACATTTACACTATACCCATTAACTAATTGAGTAAAGTTTGTATGGGATACTCTGCATTGAGCGAACGCTTAAGATTGCATCAAAAGATGCAAAGTAAGAAGTATTAAACCTTTCATTAATTTAAGATTAATAGTTTACCAAATGCATCTGCACAACCTTCAAACTTGCAACGATAGTTATATAAACCATCTACAACTTTGGGAAGAGTTCTATAAATTTTATTACTACCTTCAGGTAATATACAGCTATATACTTGTTGTCCTAGGCTATTATACAACACAAATACTCCTTCGCTTCTACATTCATATTCAATATTTATTTCGCTTGAAGCAGGATTAGGGTAAATTCTTACTCCTTTATTAATTATACCATAATTAGTTGTTGATACCGGCCAATTGCAAAGTGAAAGTGAAAAGACAGCACCGTTCCCACAACCAACAATCACTGAATCTAATATCTCGACCGAATCAATTAAGCCTGTTATTTGCGTACCCTCCCAACCTGCAATATTCCAATTTGGACTTGCAATATCTCCATTGGGAGTTAGAATGGCTAACTGTTGGCAGTTCAACGTATTGCCTACAGAGGGTATCGAATAATGTAAACCATTAACAAAAACCATTACTATTTCAGAGTCAGAAGACATTCCATTTATACTCCCAAAAGATAAAAATAATTCAGAAACTGGAGGATTGAATGAATATTTATAAGCCCCGCTTTTGCAACTAAATGGTAAAGGATTATAATGTACACCAATCACATAGGGCCCTAATAATTCATCACAATAAGTTAATGTATCTACATCACCAGTATGTGATACCGTAACAAAATGTCCATTTACATTCATTGTGCCACTTAGATGAGTAACCTTGCATTGTGCAAAAATCACATATGAGAGCATGTTCAAAATTGAAAATAAAATAACTCTTTTCATTAGTGAATAATTGAGAGTTTACCTAAAACAGTTTCACATCCCTCAAAACTACATTTGTAGTAATACATACCGGCACTAAAGCTATGTACTTGCATTTGCACTTTTCGTTTCCCTTCACTTAATTCGGTTGAAAGTACAACTTGTCCCATACGATTTTTTAGTTCAAATTTTCCTTTTTGAGAACAAGTGTATTCAACAATTATGGTTGAGTTTGCAGGGTTCGGGTATACATTTATTATACTGCCAGATGAATTATTTGGAACACTAAATAGTTGATTATTATTAACCAAGGCATCAAGCTGGCTTGTATATAACGAATCCAAGTTCAAGTCATTATCCATGTTTTTGAGACTGTAAATTTTTCATAGTAGTAGTTTTAGTTTCTAAAGATATAAATTAAATTTTTATATTTTCAAAGCATAATATTTAATACCGAAATGATATCTATCACAGACCAATAAATTGGTCTGAACAGCTATCTAATCGGCATAAACTCCCGTAGGTACGGGATAAGATTTGGCCTACGACACAAATCACATTGTTATAAAATCTTCTCCTTTTCAGCAAATCACAACAAAAAAGGCTGCCTTTCGACAACCTTTATAAAATTAAAATATATTTTATTTACGATACTTTTTCAACCTGCATATAGCTTAATTCTACAGGCGTTGAACGACCAAATATTTTTACAACTACTCTTAATTTCTTCTTCTCATCATTAATTTCTTCGATAGTTCCGTTGAAATCGTTGAAAGGACCATCGACAATTTTAACCGGTTCGCCAATCACAAAAGGATCAGACATGACAACACCATTATCGGCCATTTCATCCATCTTGCCAAACATCTTATTCACTTCACTTTTACGCAAAGCATCCGGATGATCTTTTCCTAAGAAATGAATAACACCGGATACATTTTTAATCGCTTGTATCATGTCATCCGATAAACGTGATGTAGTTGCTTCAAGAAGTATATAACCCGAGAAAAGAATTTTTTCACGCATCACTTTTTTACCGGCAACTACTTTAAATACTTTTTCAACCGGACACATAATTTGAGTAATTACATTACCCCAACCTGAACGTCTGATTTCAATATCCAGATAATCTTTAATTTTACGCTCCTTGCCACTTAATACACGAAGAACGAACCATTTATTTTCCGACTCCTTCTTCTCAACACCTTCTTCTATGATAGTTTCCATTACGGTATTATTTATTTAAAGAAATTATAGAAGGTTTCAAAAACCAACTCAGATACACCATCCATTGCAAAAATCAAAAGCGTAAGTAAGATAATACTTACTAAAGTAATGATTGTAGTTTGTTGAAGTTCAGACCATGTAGGCCATGTTACTTTATGAATAAGTTCATCGTAAGCCTCTTCGAAATAATTTAATACTTTACTCATATTATCTGTTTTGTACAGTTTATTCAACTGTCTGTTTTCAAAAATTGCACGGGCACTAAGATTCGAACTCAGATCAAAGGTTTTGGAGACCCGTATGCTACCATTGCACCATGCCCGTAAAATTTAATTAGCTAATTAGCAAAATGGGCTAATTAGCTAATTAAAAGTATATTCAAAGAAATTGAAATTATTTGATAATTTCTGTAACCTGACCCGCACCAACGGTACGTCCACCTTCACGGATAGAGAACTTAAGTCCTTTTTCCATCGCGATTGGTCCGATTAACTTAACCGTAATACTTACATTATCACCAGGCATAACCATTTCAGTTCCTGCAGGTAACATTACCTCACCGGTAATATCTGTGGTACGGAAATAGAATTGAGGACGATATTTATTAAAGAATGGTGTATGACGACCACCTTCTTCTTTGCTTAATACATAAACCTCACCTTTAAATTCAGTGTGCGGTGTGATAGATTTTGGTTTGCAAATAACCATACCACGACGGATATCGTTTTTCTCAATACCACGTAATAATAAACCAGCATTATCACCAGCTTCACCACGATCTAATAATTTACGGAACATCTCAACACCTGTACAAACAGATTTCAAAGGTGTTTCGTTAAATCCAACGATTTCAACCTCTTCACCTACTTTAATCACACCTCTTTCGATACGACCTGTAGCAACCGTTCCACGACCAGTGATAGAGAATACATCCTCAACAGACATCAAGAAATCTTGATCAACCGGACGAGGAGGTAATGGAATATAAGTATCAACAGCATCCATCAATTCAGTGATTTTCGCTGTCCATTGTGGATCTCCAGCTAATGCACCGGTTGCAGAACCTTGGATGATAGGTGTATTGTCACCATCAAAACCATAAGAACTTAATAAATCACGAATTTCCATTTCAACAAGTTCCAATAATTCAGGATCAGGAACGATATCAACTTTGTTCATGAAAACAACCATTTTAGGAACACCTACTTGGCGCGCTAAAAGGATATGCTCTCTTGTTTGTGGCATCGGACCATCTGTTGAAGCTACAACTAAAATCGCTCCATCCATCTGGGCAGCACCGGTAATCATATTCTTTACATAGTCAGCGTGACCCGGGCAATCCACATGCGCATAGTGACGTGTTGAAGTTTCATACTCAACGTGTGCTGTATTAATGGTAATACCTCTTTCTTTCTCTTCAGGTGCTCCGTCGATATCATCATAATTCTTCTTCTCAGCCAATCCAAGCTTTGATAATACGTCAGTAATTGCAGCAGTCAATGTAGTTTTACCATGATCTACGTGACCGATAGTGCCAATGTTAACATGAGGTTTGTCCCTCTTGAAGGTCTCTTTTGCCATCTTATTTTGTTTTAAAAAGTTTTAATTTTAGTTATATTTTGAAAATATGGAGTGCAAATGTAAATTTTAGATTCGAATAAACAAAAATATTTTTAATCTGTTTAATTCTTTTATATATAGGCTTGAAACACTTGCTCTGCTATTGCTTTAACGACTTTGGCAGTAATTCATTTTGCTTTTCTTTTCTAGAGTAGATATAATAAATTAAGGTATAGAAACTCATGAATCCAATAGCAATAAAAAAAAGAGCCAATGAACTATTATAAAATAAAACGGCTAGCGCATTAAATATCAAAATAAAGGGGAAAATGACCAGCGAGGTGAGTGGGTTATTCTGATTTGTGATATTTCGAAATATAAATTGATGAACATGCTTTGAATCTGGATGTAATGGTGATAATCGATGGATAATCATCCTTCTAGAAAAAGAAAAAATTACTTCCCAAACCGGATATATTAAACATACTAAGGCAAACCAAGGCGAAACATCGGAATGCCTTTTTACAATCATAATAGATAAAATAGCCAACATAAACCCCAAACTATAGGCTCCCCCATCGCCTAAAAATATTTTACCAAATGGGAAATTAAAAAGTAAGAACCCTAAAATAGACGCCATACAAATTAAACTGATATACGCCATGGTTTGGTCCTGCAACATAATACTAATGACAAAATAGGTACTAAAAATCAGAAAACTAACGCCTGAAGACAAACCATTAAATCCATCTATTAAGTTAGTTCCATTGATTAAACCTAAAAATGCAATTACCGAAATACATACCCCTACCCAATAAGGAACGATAATAAATCCAAAATCAACAACTACGGCATCTATCATATATATCGCCATAACTGCCGAAATACTCATAATTAACAGACGTCGTAAAGGCGTAATTTTAGCAAAAAGATCTTCAAGAAAACCAGCTAAAAATGCGGGAATCAAACATAGAATAATTTTCAATCCAAGCATTTCGCCTTGAACATCCTTGGTCATAAATACACAGGCAATAAAAATGCCCAACCCACCTATTCGTGGTGTAGGTTCATTATGTAATTTTTGCGGAAGGTCACTGTTATGGTCATCGATAAAAATGCCACGTTTATGCGATAGATCAATTACCAAATACTGAGTTAATAAAGAAACCAGAAATGCCCCTAAGCCATATATTAATAACGAATAATCCATTACGAGTGGCAAATATATTATTTAATTGCTAATTTTTTTTACTAGTTATTTGGTTAGGGATGAGCGATTAGAGGTTAGATGTCAGTAGCTCGGAGGTCGGGGTTCGTAATTCGTAATTGAAGATTGAAGACTGAAGACTGAATATTGAAGATTTATTTTGTCAGTTCCATCAATCCCTGATTCACGGCAATTCCCTCGGCTTGCTTTTTCAACAATAAGTTTTTAGCTTTTTCTTTTTGATTTGTTTCTACTAACATCAATACCAAATTATTAATTGCTTGCGAATTTTTTGGATCTTTCTCTAAATAGGTTTCCATATAAGTAATACTTTCCATAGTATTTTTTTCAAGAAAAGATAATCGTGATAGTAAAAAATAGGTATCGTAGTAGGCCGACAATTTTAATTCATCCAATAAATATTTTTTGGCCGTATCGAGTTTCCCTGCCTCTAAATATTGCTTTCCTAAATAATAATTAATATACTTTTCTTTTGGATTTAATGCATAAGCTTTCATCATCAATTGATTCGCTTGTTGCACATCGCTTGAATCTATTCGCGCTGCTAACATCATATTGGCATACGATGATAGAGGTGAAGTTTTTACCGCATCTTGCCAAAAACTAAGTGGACTGCTAAACTTATTTTGTTGATTGACATTTAAAGCAACAAAAAGAACGACAATGCCAACAGAGCCTACGACCGTAAATTTTTCGCCTGCATTTTTAAATAACCATGTTTGCGAAATGATTAATAAAATGCCAAGCATGGGAAGATATAATCTGTGTTCAAAATCTTGATCATTGATACTTGCCGGCAATAAAAATACCGGAAGCAAAAGCAATACAAACCATACCAAGCCTGCTAATACCATTCGTTGATTAATAGGTTTGGCAAAATACAGTGCAATGCCAATGAATACCAATGCCAGCGCACCAAACAAATAGCTCGTTTGATTCATCATTGGAAATACGCTAAGGTTGAATGGCAAAATACTTTTACCAATATACTGTATGGCTATTGGCATACGAGTCACCATATCACTCATACTATGGGATTCAAAAACCGGATTGGGAATTAAACTGGCTTGCATTCGAACAAGCCACCAAACAGCCATGCCTATAAACCAACTGATATATAAGTGCACAAATTCCTTCTTCTTCCATTCATCGTGAAAAATTAAGTACAGTAAACTAAAAAATGCAAACGGAATTAATACAGCAGTTTCTTTGGTAAAAAAAGCCAACAAAAAAAGCATCGCTTGACCAATTAAATAAACTATTTTTTTGGTTTTTGTATAATGCAAAGCGGTAATCATTCCGGCGAAAGCAAATACGGCTAAGAGGGTATCATTTCGTCCGGGTATCCAAGCAACAGCTTGGGTTAAGGCAGGATGAACCGCAAAAATTACAGAAAGCAAAAAGGCATTGAGCTTGCTTACGTGTAATTTTTGAAGTAATATGTATAATAGTAAAACCGCTAAGAGATGCAATAAAATATTAAAAAAGAAATAGGCTTTGATATTATCTTGAGCAAACCATGTATTTATAATAAATGAATTGAGCAACATAGGGCGATAATAAAAATCTTTATCTTCACTAAATACACCTCGCTTAAATGAGTGAATTAAATTATTGGCATTACTGTTATACTCATGAAATTCGTTGACAAATATGGTATCATCTAAATCGGTAAAGCCATGATTCGTAGAGCCTGAATATAAGAGCATTACCACGATGGTTAAAATCAAAAATGGAAATGGAATTCGAATTCCTTTCTTTTCTTCCTTTTCAATCGAAACATCATTCTTTTTTGTAGTAGACATTAGTTCAATATTTTTTTATTTAAAAGAAAACAAATGTAGAGTACCAAACTTAAAAAAACGTTGAATTTAAAGACCGTCCCTAATTAAAAAATCCCTCGCTAAGCGAAGGATTCTTACATATTTTAATTAAAAACTATTCTGCAGTTGGCGTGGGTGCGGTTGTACCTCTTGGTGTAGTTCTTTTCTTAGCCACCTTTTTCGTAGATTCTCTTTTTACTTTAGTTTCTACAACAATATTCGCTACGTTATTTACACCTTTAGCAAGTGCCGATTTTAAATTAGCCGCTTTATTCTTGTGAATAATATTACGCTTTGCTAATTTATCAAGCATGGCTTCAACCTTCTTCAACTTATCCTTAGCTTCACCTTCATTGGTTAAGGCCATTAAGTCACGCATTGCATTACGCGTAGTTTTTCCGTGGTAACGATTTCTTTCGCGGCGCTTGTTTGCTTGTCTGGTATCTTTTTTGGTCGCTTTATGATTAGCCATTATGAATTTTTAAGGCTGCGAAACTAATCAATTATTTTAAATTAGTGCAAAATTTTTTAATAATTCTGTATTTTTTTAGTTCCAAGCGATCCTTCTAGACATAAATATGCTTTGCAAAATCATTTCCTACCACAAAACAAAATCAAATTTACAGTTGTTGTAGGGCAAATTATAACCTAATTTAGCGCGCTTTTTAGGGATGAAAGCTTATAAAAGCAATAAGTTAAACTTAATAATTTACAAAACAGCGCACTACAAATGAAAGATTTTTCGTATATCACACAATCGCATCCAGGCTATATTGAAGAGGTTTATAAAGAATTCGTACAAAACCCGCAAGGTATTGACCCCGAACTGAAAAAGTTTTTCGAAGGATTCGATTTCGCTATCGCTAATGCCGGTGGTATGCAACCACAAGCTGTGAAAAGTGAATCTATCGAAAAGACACCAATTTCTACATCAAGCAATTCTATCGATATTCGAAAAGAATTTGCGGTGTATCAACTCATTCGGGCTTATCGTAAACGTGGACATTTAATTAGCAATACCAATCCAATACGCCCTAGAAAAGATCGTCAAGCCCAATTAGAACTAGCCCATTTCGGACTCAACGAAAACGATATGGATACTTTCTTTAATGCGGCTACCCTACTCGGAAAAGAAAAAATGCAGTTGAAAGATATTATCAGTCATCTGCAAAAAATATATACTTCTACCATTGGTGTCGAATATACCTATATCAACAACGAAAGTATTTGCAAATGGGTGGAACATGAGTTCGAAAAAATCATGAACGAAGAACTTCCTCTAGTCAAGAAAAAACGCATTCTCGAAAAATTGAATCAAGGGGTAATTTTCGAAAAGTTTTTACATACTAAATTCATTGGTCAAAAACGTTTTTCACTCGAAGGAGGAGAAAGTACCATTGCCGCACTCGATGCCATTATTACCGAAGCTGCCGAACAAAATGTACAAGAAGTTGTAATTGGAATGGCACATCGAGGTCGATTGAATATTCTCGCCAACATCTTGCAAAAAACCTACGAACAAATATTCACCGAATTTGAAGGTGCTGCTCCGGCCGACTCAACCATGGGTAGCGGTGATGTTAAATATCATCTTGGATTTAAAAGCGATGTAAGTACCTTACATAAAAAGAAAATCAATTTGCAACTTATGCCTAACCCTTCACATCTTGAAGCGGTGAACCCATTAGTAGAAGGTTTTGCTCGTGCTAAAGCCGATACTTTGTATGGAAGCGATTTTGATAAAATATTACCGATACTGATTCATGGCGATGCCTCGGTAGCCGGACAAGGCATTGTGTATGAAGTTTTGCAAATGAGTGATTTGCGCGGGTATTACACCGGCGGAACTATCCATTATGTAATCAATAATCAAATTGGATTCACAACCGATTTTGATGATGCACGCAGCGCCGACTATTCAACAAGTATTGCCAGTATGGTACAAGCCCCTGTTTTTCATGTGAATGGCGATGATCCTGAAGCAGTAGTAAAAGTATCTGAATTGGCTTTACGCTTCCGCCAAGAATTTAATCGTGATGTGTTTATCGACATGGTTTGCTATCGTAAGCACGGACATAACGAAGGCGATGACCCAAAATTTACACAACCCGAATTATACGCACTCATCGATAAGCATCCGAATCCCCGCGAACGTTATGTACAAAAATTATTACAACAAGGTGATGTTCAAGAGGCATTGGCAAAAGAAATGGAAAAAGTATTTTGGTCTGACCTTCAAGATCGTCTTGATGAAGTAAAACAAAAACCACTGCCCTATTCGCGTCAAGAACCCGAACTTGCTTGGTTGGCTTTACGTCGTGCCGATGAAAACGATTTTCACTCTTCCCCATCAACGGCAATTAGTAAAGAACAATTTGAGTTAACTTTTCATGCGTTGATGAAAATGCCTGAAGGATTTGTGCCCTTAAAAAAAGTACAAAAACTGTTAGATGACAAACAAAAACTCTATAACGAACAGCAACTAGTTGATTGGGCAACCGCTGAACTACTTGCCTATGGAAGTATTTTAGCAGAAGGTAAAGATGTGCGTATGAGCGGACAAGACGTAGGACGCGGAACCTTCTCACATCGACATGCGGTTGTGTATGAGGAATGTGGCACCATCAAACATAATCGATTAAGCAAAATCGATGATCCACAAGGTCAGTTTCGAATTTACAATTCATTATTAAGTGAATATGCGGTGTTAGGTTTTGAATATGGCTATGCCATGGCAAACCCCAATAGCTTAGTAATTTGGGAAGCTCAGTTTGGCGATTTTTGTAATGGTGCGCAAACCATTATCGACCAATTTATTGCCGGAGCTGAAACTAAATGGGGTAAACAAAATGGCATGGTGATGTTATTACCGCATGGTTACGAAGGTCAAGGTCCGGAGCATTCAAGTGCACGTATGGAAAGATTTTTGCAATTATGCGCCGAACAAAATATGATCATCACAAATTGTACAACTGCTGCTAATTTCTTTCATGTATTACGCCGACAGGTAAGTTTTGATTTCAGAAAACCGCTCATCAATTTTTCACCAAAAGCGAACTTGCGCTTAGCAAAAGCCTATAGCAAAGTAGATGAGTTTTTACACGGCGGATTTAAAGAAGTGATAGATGATGAATTAGTAGAAGATAGCAAATTGGTGAAACGAGTTTTGCTATGTACTGGAAAAGTATATTACGATTTGCTCGAGTATAAACAAGCGAACGAACGCAATGATATTGCCATCATTCGATTAGAACAAATTCACCCATTACCAATCCAGCAACTCACTGACTTGTATCGAAATAAATACAAAGGTGCGCAATGGATATGGGTGCAAGAAGAACCTCGAAATATGGGCGCCGCATCTTTTCTGAAAATGAATATCGATGAAAATCAATTAAAACTTGGGTATTTAACTCGATCGGCAAGTGCATCAACAGCTACCGGTTTTGCAAAAAAACACGCAGAAGAACAAAAGGCTTTAGTTGAAGGTGCATTTAGTTAGTATTGTGTAACAACAAAAAGTAATTTAGTTTCACTCGCCTGTAATGTAAAGCGCTTGTTTCAATTTGATTTATCACCGTAAATAAATTACTTTCGAATTTGATAGGTAAGCTATGATAAATGAACAATCGGAAATTAGATATTTAGATGGGCCACAAAGCAGATGGGAAGATTTTAAAACCACCATTCGAACGGTACTTGACTTCATAAAAGGTTATAGAGTTCTTCATTTTGCAGGACCCTGTGTAACAGTTTTTGGTTCTGCACGATTTGATGAAACCCATGAACATTATATCAAAGCGCGTGAAATCGGACGTGAAATTGCAAAGCTCGGATTTACAGTGATGACCGGCGGTGGGCCAGGTATTATGGAGGCAGCCAATCGTGGTGCGCGTGATGTAAATGGCAGAAGTGTTGGTTGTAATATTGAACTGCCTTTTGAACAAGACCCTAACCCCTATCTCGATAAATGGGTTACCATTCGTTACTTCTTCGTTCGCAAAACCTTATTGATAAAATACTCATACGCTTTTATTGTAATGCCCGGTGGCTTTGGTACACTCGATGAATTGTTTGAAGCCCTGACATTAATTCAAACAAAAAAAATTAAAAATTTCCCTATCGTTTTATTTGATACAAATTTTCATAAAGACTTGATTGAATATATCGAGCAAATGAAAAAAAGTGGAACCATCTCGCCCGAAGATTTAGACCTTATACTCATGACCGATAAAGTGGATGAAGCGGTGAATCATATCAAAAGTAGCATCGCCAAATTTGGATTGCAATATGAAAAGAAATTTAAGCCAATGAAATGGTTGCTTGAAGAAGATAATAGGTAAATTATTATGAATGATTTTTGGGGTGGCAGACACGCTATCCGCTGCTACTCCGTTTGGCTTGATTAATTTATTTACCGTAAATGATAAGCATTGTTGATCAAGCCAATCCGGGGTATTCGCTACTATCGTTGCCACAATACATCGCAAATTAAAGCTATTTTCTTTCACAGCCTGTTTACTTTAGCCTTTTCAGCTTATATTGAACTCCTATTTAAAAACAAAACCTTTCCTAAGTATGGAACAACAACTTACGCTCGATCAAATACAGGATTTTAAAGGCAAATATCCTAAGCAACTATGGCTACTTTTTCTCACCGAAATGTGGGAACGATTTTGCTTTTATGGCATGCGCGGTGTGCTTACCATTTTTATGGTACAAAAATTACTCCTCGACGAACGTACTGCCAACTTGCAATATGGTGCCATTCAAGCTTTTGTGTATGCCTTCGCCTTCATCGGTGGACTCTTCGCAGATAAAATTTTAGGTTTCCGAAAATCATTATTTTTTGGTGGCATACTCATGATACTTGGTAATTTCATCATCGCATTTTCACCTCACGATTTATTTTATATCGGCATTTGTTTCACCATCGTAGGTACCGGATTTTTTAAACCGAATATTTCATCTATGGTAGGCACATTGTATAAAGAAGGTGATAGCCGCAGAGATGCCGGCTTTGGATTATTTTATTCAGGTATCAATATCGGTGCCTTTTTAGGAGGTGTACTCATGGTTTACTTAGGCAAAAATGTTTCGTGGAGTGCCGCATTTCTTGCTGCCGGTATTGTTATGATTATCGGACTGATCACCTTCATCTATACACAAAAATTTCTTGGCCCCATTGGTTTATCCCCACAAAATCCAGAAGCGCCCGTTCAAAAAAGAAAGCTCTATGAAATTGCAGTATATATTGGTTCTTTAATTTCAATCCCATTCATTCTTTTACTAGTTCGAAATACACAATACACCGATCTATTCATGTATATCATTGGGCCAGTTACCCTTCTATATTTTTTATACGAAACAATGAAATACAAGGGTGCCGAACGTAATAAATTATTTGCCGCCTTGGTTTTTATTCTTTTCTCTATTGTATTCTGGGCCTTCTTCGAACAAAGTGGCGGCTCATTAAGTTTATTTGCTTTAAATAATCTCGAACATAATTTATTAGGATTTACAATGGATCCCAATATTGTAAATAATTCATCCAATACCATCTTCGTTATTATCTTAAGTCCATTATTAGGATTACTTTGGGTATGGTTAAGCAAACGCAACAAAGAACCGAATACCGTAATTAAATTTGGATTAGGATTTTTCTTTTTAGCAGCATCATTCTATGTATTGTTTGGCACCCGCTTATTCGCCGACGAAAATGGAATCACCTCATTAAATGTTTTCACCTTCGCCTATTTGGTTATGACTTTTGGTGAACTCTGCCTTTCGCCAATTGGTTTATCTATCATGACTAAATTATCACCTAAACCTTTATGGGGTGTAATGATGGGTATGTGGTTTTTAGCAAGTGCTTACGGACAATATGTAGCAGGATTACTAGGTGCAGGCATGGCTCGAACCGATGAAAAAGCAAGCGTAGCGCAAAAATTAATCGACTATACCGAAGGCTATAAACAACTTGCCATCTATGCTTTGATATGCGGAGCCATACTCATTATTCTATCTCCCTTGTTTAAAAAACTAATGCATGAAGTCAAGTAAGAATCGCTGTTGGAAATAAAAAAATGATAAGAGCAATTGATTTACATCAACTCCTTTGCCTTTTAAGGAGAAAAGATTTAATGCTCAAAAATATGCAGAAATTGCAAAGCGTAAATTCAATCGCAATTGGCAATTAAATTTATCTAACTTACGTTGTTTTAATTGGTATAAGATTCATGTAATATTGCTAAAGAAATTTTTATCATATGCAAAAGATACTCATCATTATTTGTCTGATTGTTTTACCGCACGTTGGTTTTTCACAATTTCAATTTCATGTCAATGAAATGAATAAGGCCATTAATTTCTATAGTGCCGATCAGGCTAAACCTATGACCTTTTTTCAACCTACCGGCTCATTAGAACAACCTATCAATGAATTTACTTTATTAAAAATTCGGCTTGCTTTGCTGGGCGAAATTAGTGTAGCTACTTCATCACTAGGTTTTAATGTTAATATTAGCTGTACCGAAAATGAAGAATGTTTTAGTTTATTAAAACACGATTCAGTTTCAACACCAATTCCCTCGAATACTTTTTTCTTTACCAATGCAAAAGCAGCTAATTCTTTTGCTTCTAACCTTGCCGAATTAGCGTTGAAGTTTGATGCGAAACTGACTCATGGCAAAGCTACATTGCTTGATGATGGCACGAAAACAGATGCTATCAATCCTGTGGTAAAAGCAAAACCAAAAACAGAAGAAATACCTGAAGAAACAGAAGAACCTCAAAAAGTTGAATTATCAAAATCGACTGAGAGCCGAAAACCGGTTCAATCGAAAAAGAAAGTTGAAGAAAAAGAAAATGATGAAGATGAAGTAGAGAAAGAAACCCCGGTAAAAAAATCCAAAGTTGTTGCCGAAGAAGCAAATCAAGATGCACCACCTCAAGAATTAATTTGCAAACATCTATTTGCAGTTATCAAATCGGGGAAAGAACAAAATTTTAAGGATATAGAAGGTACTGAAACCAATAGTGAAAGAAAGATAAATGATAGCAAATTAAAAATCAAAGGCGCTAAACGAAATTATCTGTCATGGTATAAAAGCAAACGGGCTTTTTTAGCCGAGTTCAAAACCTCAACCGAATTTGAATTAATTGCTGAGGAATTTGGATTATTACAAACGCAACTCGAAGATTGTTTAGATGGCAATTGGGAAGATACCGACCATTCGAGCGATGAAATTTACGCAAATAGTACGAATGAAGTAAAGGATGTTGAGTATATACATCAAAGCGATAAAAGCTTGCCACATTTACGTATTCTGATTCATACCGAAAATGGGAAACACACCTTATTTATTCGTATTCAATAATCTTATTTTTCCCTTCGCATGCAAAGTATATATTGTTCTATCATTACCATTGGCGATGAATTGTTGATTGGCCAAACTATAGATACCAATTCGGCTTGGATTGCAAAGCGACTGAATGAAATTGGCATTCAAATAAAAAGACGTGTTGCCGTTGGCGATAGCAAAGAAGATATTTTGCATGCGCTAAATGAGGAAAGTATTTATGCTGATATAATTATCATTACCGGAGGCTTGGGCCCTACTTCAGACGATATAACCAAGCCTGTATTATGCGAATATTTTAATTCACAACTCATAGAAAACAAAGAAGTACTCGAACATGTCATTCGAATTTTTACTGAACGAAAACGGCAATTATTAGAAGTGAATCTTCGACAAGCAATGCTTCCCAATAATTGCAAAGTTTTATTTAATGAAGTTGGTACCGCCCCAGGCATGTGGTTTATGAAAAATGAAAAAATTTACATTTCATTACCCGGCGTTCCATTCGAAATGCAACATATCATAACAGAAAGAGTGCTCCCTGCTTTACAAAAGCATTTTATTACGCCACAAGTTTTGCATCGAACCATAGTAACCTCAGGTGAAGGTGAGAGTTTTATTGCTAATCGACTCATTGAATTTGAAGCCAACTTGCCCGCTTCTATTAAACTGGCTTTTTTACCTAAACTAGGAATTGTAAAATTGCGCTTAAGTGCAATTGGCATTTCCGATTTTTTAATGGATCAATGGTTTGATGAATTGAAAACCATTTTAAGCAATATTCTCGTTGCAGATTACGATGTTGAAATCGAACAAATTATATTTAATTTATTATCACAGAATAATGAAACTCTTTCTATTGCTGAAAGTTGCACCGGCGGACGCTTAGCCTCTGTCATCACGTCAATAAAAGGTTCTTCAACTGTTTTCAAAGGTGGCATTATACCCTATTCAATTGAAGCAAAAATAAATGTATTAAATGTACCCCAGCAAACCATCGAAAATTTTACTGCTATCAGCGAAGAAACCGCACTATCAATGGCTGAAAATTGCTTGGCTAAAATGAATTCAACGTATGCAATCTCAGTTACCGGTAATTTAGAAAAACAAATTGGCGAAACATTTGTTTGGATTGGATTGGCGAAACAAGGTTATTCGATTGCCAAAAAACTACATGTATTTTATGACCGTGAAAAAAATGCAGTACTCGTTACGAATACTGCATTAAATTTATTACGACTGTTTATACTTCATAAGCCCTATTGATTTTTCACCGCTGAGGCGCTGAGAAGGAGAAGCAAACTGCATCGTTATAGAACGCAGAGAGTATTAGTTCAACAATTAAATTCTACAGATGGATTGCAAGCAATCCTATACAATTTCAAATAAATCATTCTATTACCAAGAAAATGCAAAGCATGATTGACGTAATGAATCAATTGATATTTTATGGATGGCTATTAGTACTTCGTAAGTTTTACTTTTTTACTTTCTTGCCCATCATTCAATTCTAACATATAAATTCCACTAGGGTAATTTGAAATATTCAAGGCTACACGTGTTTTACCTGCAGAAATCGGAATTCTTACTTCTTTCAATTTTTGTCCGGCCACATTATAAATAGCATACTTCATAATTTTATTATCGTATGCATTTAGTTCGAGTGTATAATTACCATCAGAAGGATTTGGATAAACTTGCACATTATCGTTACCAATATTCGTTACTCCTAATGGCCATGCGTCTTTCAACATCAAATTAATATTATCGACGAATAAATTATTGCCTTGTCCGTTACGAGCTTTAAATCGTACAAATATTTTTTTACCTTGATAAGCGGTTAAATCAATTTTGTCATTACGCCATTGCGAAACTAAGGTTGGCGAAAAAATAGTACCCAATAATCCGGCAGTGGCTAAAGTATTTCCGCCACGATAGTAAGTTGTTGGTGTATACGTGAAAGCACAATCCTCAGAAACTAGCACTTGCAACGAATCTAAGTCTTTTGGTCCGTAGGCATGTGAAACATCAAAGGTTAGTAGCAATGAATCGGCACTTGCACCGGTTAAATCGTACTGTACAGTTTCTAATTCATCGATGGCTTGTAATTTATTATAGTTAAAGAAATCCATGTAAGCTGCATGTGAATTAAAACCGGTTGGATCTACCAAACAAAGTGTTTTTTGCCATTTTACATTAGTATCCGGATCAATGGCTCTCCATCCGGTTGGTGGAAATAATGGGCCTTCGAAATCTTCAACATTAGGTGCAACTACAGTAGTTGCAATTAATACGGAAGAGGTACTCATTGAAGTATCATTTGAAGTAACGATGTCCGTATATCGGCTGGTCCATGTAGTCACATCATAGGTTCCAGGTAGCGCAAAATTCGCAAGCGTAGTAAATGTGTAAACCACTGAATCGCCTATTGCTAATGGCCCTGGCATTACTTCGTTCACCACTGGGTTGGCATTAATTTGATAATGTACATCCAAATTTGTGAGCGTTCTTAACCCGATATTTTTAACCAACATCTTCACTTCAAACGGATTGATAGTTGCACATGTATAAGCTTCATTAAATGGTAAAATGGTTTGCATATTATAGGCATTGTCTAAGCAATTCACATTACCCGGCAATTTTTGATAGGCGATAGTTCTTAATCCTTTGGCACCATTTGTAGAAAGGGTTCCTGCAACGGCAAAATAGAATGTATCAGTTGTATTCACAGTTCCGCTGATAGCAAATTCGTTAGTAGTACTTGTGCCAATTTCCGTCATATAATTCGGTCCACTACTATTAGGTCCCATCATGTAAATAGTATAACCATCTGCAAATGGCAAAGCATCCCATGTTAAGTGAAAATCAGTTCCACATGCTGTATCAACCATAAGATTTTTCGTTACCTCAAACACCGTAAATAAGGTATCGCTAATATCTGCGTATGCACCGCGAGAAATACGCATCAACATTTGTCCTGTATTTAATGAAGCCGGTGGAGTCCAATCAAAATATCTTCTATCACCCGGAATTGAATTGGATAAGGTTGTCCAACTCGTACCGGCATCTGCAGAATACTCAAGTGTAAAATCGCCGGTATTACTAAAAGCATCCCATCTCACTCTTTCTTTTTGTCCATTAGCAAACGATTCGCCACCTTGAGGATAAGTAAGAGTTATACTATCCATGATGTATTCATAAGTAAGAATAAATTTTTGCGGACCTAATGGAACATCCATACCGGTTACACTTAAAATACATAATCCGGCAAACACAGAATCAAGGGTAACTTGCTCTACGTTATTGATAAAATCGAATCCACGAACAGCTGGTGAATTTAAAGCTGCTACTGTAGGCGTATTATTTAAAACCCAAGGGTCGATTACATTTCCTGAAGGTTCTTGAATTTGCAAGGAAAGATCATTTACTAAAGCCACTGAACTCACAGGGTTTCCTTCAAAATCGTTCCAATACAACATTACTTTTATTTGCTTCACATTAGCCGGTACGTTAATGTAAAAATCCTTCATATTGCCGTTATCCATCGAATCGATAAAATATTGATTATTAATCATTGCCTTATAGGCTCGTCGTGCATTGATACGACCATAACCATATATAAAATCCGGTCCTTTATTTCCTAAATCATCTGCGGTATTCATTACCAATGCTTTCATTAAGGCGCTGTAAGGATCGGCACCGGCATGGGTTTCACGATAAGCTTGCCATAAACTAGCCAGTGTACCAGAAACACCTGGACAAGACATAGATGTACCGGTAAAGCTATCATAACTATTATCGGGTTGGGTTGAATACACATCTGTACCTACGGCAACGATTTCAGGTTTGATACGGCCATCTTCTGAAGGTCCACGGCTTGATGAAGGTGCAATCACATCACTATTTGTTACATTACCAACGGCTATCACATTTTTACCTGCTTTGTAGCCACCGGTGATAGTATAATAACCTTGGGGAACGCCACCACAACTTCCAGTTCCACTGTTTCCTGCTGAGTGTACGCTCATGAGTGAAAATCGTGAATTAATTAAATAATCTGCATCTTGAGCATCTGAATTATAGCCCGAGTTACAACCTTGTCCGAGTGAGTTTGAGGTAATTCTAACCCCTTCTGTGGCATAATGCGTTGGTGCATTATTGAGGTTTCCATAATTTGAATAAATATGTAAACTTGAACCTCGTGCATTACCCGAAGTAATTGGATCGAAATTTCCCCCACCGGCTACGATACCACAAACATGATCGGCATGTGTACCTGAATTACTTCCGGTATGATTTGTGATTCGACCTTGAAAATCAATATGCGGTCCAATTAAACCATCGTCACCAACGGCTACTGAAACACCTGTTCCATCATAGTGTAAACCGGTAACATAAGATGCATCTATGGTATTCACTCTATGATTTGAACGCTCGGTAAGATTATCGTATTCAACCGGAGCGGAAGTAGCTTCAATAAATTTCACATAAGGATATGATGCCAGCTCATTCAGTTGTGATTCATTCAGTTCAATAATAGCTTGATTAACTTTCATCCAATTTTTTAATTGGATAGATTGATTATTTATAAGCGGTGGGTTTTTGCTTGAAAATAAATCCTTGTGAAAAGAAACCAAAACCTCTACTCTTCCGTTGCCTCTATCCATCCAAGTTGGAAAAGGACGTTGCATTAATTTCGGGGCAATTTTATACTTTGCTTCAAACGGTAAGATGCTTCGAATTTGAAACTTTGCTAATTCACTTACATTCAATGATTTAGGCACCGCTGCAATAAAAGCATATTTAGGCAAATAATCTTGGAACTCGATACCGGTTTCCTTGCTAATGCTTTTGCGGGTTTCCGGCGAAGTTGAACCTGAAAATTGAAGTATGCAATAGGAATGTTTGCCATACTGCACATCAGTCCAATTTGCGAAATCAGAAACCGTTTGAATGTTCTCTTGAGGGGTAAATTCGCCCGACTTCATATAAAGTTTTTGGGCGTTGAGTGATAAACTTACAAAAATAAAGGCTACTAAAGCGAGTTGTTTCATGTTCTTATATTAATAGTTTTTTGCATAGAATTCGACAATCCCGATACTGATCGAGGCACTTCGTAAGATTAACGAGTAATGTTTTGCCTTATTTTCTATACATTTTTAAGAGGGTTAAAAGTAAATAGAAAAACTGAAACAATCAAGTTTCAAGTATATTTCTAAAAATATGCATCAGTATTCCTCGAATATACAAATTTTAGTGTTTTTGATTTCGTTGAAAATATGCTGATTACATGACCTCCTTTTAAGTTGAAAGGTTGGTTTAACCCACATTACGCAATAGGATTTGCTTTTGCAAATTCGAGTGTGTTAAGTGGGTTTAATAAAATAATGAACACATACAGTGAGAAGCGCCCGTGGCAAGGATAGAGGCGATACCCCGGATGCCACCACGTTGCTATAATATAATGAATAGGCGAAGAAAATTGAGTGCAACGAGTTGGCAACGGAGTAAAGCCGATAGCCTGTCTGCCACCCAAAAAATTGAATTGAACAGTTTGAACATCTGATTATTAAATGATTGTCAGCTTTTTAATTATTTTCACAACATGAAATGAGGCATAAAGATATTAGTGACTATACCTAAATATCCCTATGCCGAATTCCATAGCCTGTCGCGACTTATTCGGGATGACAATAAAAACAATAAAAAAAACACATGAAAAAATTATTATGGAGTATTCTTCTGCTCACTTCGATACAGCTACATGCACAATCAAATTATCCTGCCGATTCAAGTCTGTTTAAACATTATACCTATCGAAACATTGGGCCTTTTCGCGGCGGAAGAGCTTCAGGCGTTTGTGGTGATAGTAAAAACAAACAAGTGTTTTACATGGGCAGCACAGGCGGTGGTGTTTGGCAAACGAAAGATGGAGGTAGCAATTGGAAAAACATTTCGGATAAATATTTTGGGGGCAGCATAGGAAGCATTGAAGTAAGTGCCATCGACCCACTCATTATTTATGTGGGTGCCGGCGAAAACACTTTGCGTGGCAATGTGAGTGAAGGAAACGGTATGTGGAAATCGAAAGACGGTGGTAAAACCTGGAGTCATATTGGATTAGACGATACCAGGCATATCACTAAAATTATCATCCATCCAAAGGATCATAATATTGTTTACTGCGCAGCCATTGGGCATTTATTTGGCCCCAATGAAGAGCGCGGTGTTTTTAAAACTATAAATGGCGGCAAAACTTGGGAAAAAGTATTGTTTGTAAATGATGAAGTGGGTGCAGTTGATATGGCTATTGACTTTGCAAACCCTGATATTTTATATGCCTCAACCTGGAGAATTAAACGAACACCTTATAGTTTAGAAAGTGGTGGTGAAGGAAGCGGATTATGGAAGAGCACAGATGCCGGACAAACTTGGAAAAACATTTCAAAAAATAAAGGATTCCCAAAAGATACTTTGGGGATTATTGGATTGAGTTTGTGTGCATCAAATACCGATAAATTGTATGCTATGGTTGAAAGTAAAAGTGGCGGTTTATTTGTAAGTAATGATGCGGGCGAAACATGGAGTAAACAAAACGATGAAAGTAATATTAGACAAAGAGCTTGGTATTTTAGCAAGATTTCGACAGATCCGAAAAATGATCAAATTGTGTATGTTGGAAATGTAGAATTTTACAAAAGCACTGATGGTGGAAAAAACTTTCAAAGTATAGGTACCCCACATGGCGATCATCATAATCTATGGATAGATCCTGAAGATGGCAAACGTATGATCATAGCCGATGACGGTGGTGCACAAGTGAGTTTTGATGGAGGACAAAATTGGTCGACTTACCAAAACCAACCTACTGCACAATTTTATCGAGTAACTACCGATAATCATTTCCCTTATCGAATTTTAGGATGTCAACAAGACAATAGCAGTGTACGAATCTTAAGTCGAACCTATGATGGGGGAATTGGTGCGCAAGACTGGACAAGTACGGCAGGGTTTGAAAGCGGACATATTGCGGTTGACCCATTGAATGATGATATTGTGTATGGCGGAAACTATGGTGGATATTTATCTCGCTTAAATCATAAAACCGGCGAAAACAGAACGGTAAGTGTGTATCCAGTTTCGCCCATTGGTGAAGGGGCCGATACATTGAAATATCGCTTTCAATGGAATTTTCCGATTTTATTTTCACCACATAATCCTAAAAAATTATATGCTGCGGCAAATAAATTATTTG
The DNA here is from genome assembly GCA_016706595.1 of Bacteroidota bacterium. Classification (GTDB taxonomy): domain Bacteria; phylum Bacteroidota; class Bacteroidia; order Chitinophagales; family Chitinophagaceae; genus OLB11. Next base: position 809,468 of record JADJJH010000001.1, read on the forward strand.
TTACTGAAGATGAAGGGCAAAGTTGGAAGGCCATTTCGCCCGATCTGACAACCAATGATAAATCGAAACAAGTAGCAAGTGGTGGAACCATCACAAAAGACAATACAGGTGTTGAATATTATTGCACTGTATTTGCCGTTGCAGAAAGTAAAATACAGAAGGATGTGATATGGTGCGGAAGTGATGATGGATTGATACATGTAACTAAAGATGGCGGACAAAATTGGAAATTAGTAAATCCAAAAGGGATGCCTGAATGGATGATGATTAATTGTATTGAACCCTCACCCTTCGATGCAGCAACTTGTTATGTTGTAGGCACACGTTACAAACTCGATGATGAAACACCTTATATTTATAAAACAGAAGACTTTGGGGTGACTTGGAAAAAAATTACGAATGGAATAGATGCCCATCATTTTACCAGATGTTTACGAGCAGACCCGAATGCAGAAGGCACTTTATATTGTGGAACCGAACAAGGTATGTATATGAGTGAAGACAATGGATTGCATTGGAAAAGTTTACAACTCAATTTACCGGTAGTTCCCATTACCGATTTGACGATTAAGAACGATGATTTGATTGTGGCTACCCAAGGCCGTTCATTTTGGGTATTGGATCAACTAACTATACTCCGACAATTATTGCAATGGTCGGAAACAGGATCTTTAAAAACAATGAAATTATTAACTCCTGCAACCTGTTATCGAATGAATGGATATCAAAATAAAAATGTAAAGAATGAAGGCATGAACCCACCTAACGGAATTAAATTAGATTTTTACTTGCCGAAAGTGGAGGATAGCACTAAACTTGAAATTAGTTTTTATGATGAAGCTAATAAACTACTTCGAACTTTTAAAAGTGGTAGTTCAACTAAATCGGAAAGTTTTTCCATTGAAGAAGGCATGAACACTTTTGTTTGGAACTTACAAGTGAAAGGTGTTGAAAGTATGGAAGGCATGATTTTATGGAATGGAAATATTGGCGATTATAAAATTCCTCCTGGCAAATATTTTGCGCAAATTAAAAACGACAAGGATTCGATAAAAGTGCCATTCGCGGTAATGAAAGATCCGAATTATGAAATCAGCGAATCAGACTATAAAAAACAATATACTTTCTTAGGAACTATTAAAGATAAGTTTGAAGAAACACAAAAGACCATAAAAAACATTCGAAATGTAAAAGGGCAGATTACGAGTTTGGGTGATAAAATGGGCGACGATTACCCTAAGGATTTAGATAGTATTGGTAAATCGATTATTAAAAAATTGAATCGAATTGAGGAACATTTATATCAAACAAAAGCCAAAAGCGGACAAGATGTGTTGAATTATCCCATTCGATTAAATGATAAATTATCCGGCATTTTTGATGCGGCGAATCAGCATACAGCCCCTACCCAATCGGCCTTAGAAGCCTATGATGAAATTAAAGGAAAGATAGACAAGGAAATAGATGATTTTAAAACCATCCTGCAAAACGAGGTAAAGACCTACAATAATTTAGTGCATGAAAAAAGCATTGATTTGATTTTATTGAAGAAGGACAATTAGTAAATGGGTGAAGACAAATGTGACAATGTGTGAATTCGACAATTGAATAATATGCGAATTCGACAATTGGATAATATGTGAATTCGACAATTGGTGAATTGGTAAATGAGTCAATGTACATATTCTGCTAGATGAGCAGAATCCCCGTTCGCATATTGGCAAATTCCAATCACAAACCGATAGATACCTTTTCATCCTCATGAATTACCAATCTATCTTAATAATCAATAACTCATGGTATAATTGACTTAAACGATTATAGATTGGTGTTCATTACAACAATTTTATGAACAAAAATCTAATCGCTTACTTAATCAGCATTTTTTCATTTACCAGTGCCATTGGGCAAACAACTTTTCAAAAAGCTTATGGAGGTACCGCAATGGATGAAGGTAAATCAGTTAAACAAACTACAGATGGAGGTTATATCATGGCTGGCACCACAACAAGTTTTGGTTCAGGTGGTTATGATATGCTGGTTATAAAAACAAATACAATCGGCGATACAATTTGGACAAAATCTTTTGGTGGCTCAACCGATAATGAATATGGGTTTTGTATTCAACAAACTAACGATGGTGGGTATATTGTATCGGGTGTTGCCTCATCATTTTTTGATGTGAGTGGTGATATGTATATCATAAAATTAAAAGCAAATGGCGATACAACATGGACAAGAACGTATGGCGGTATTGGTTATGAATGGGGGGCAAATATTCAACAAACAAGTGATGGAGGATATATTGTAGTTGGCCAAACACCTGCATATGGCGCTGGTGGGTTTGATGCCTATTTGGTGAAATTAAATTCAAATGGAAACATAGTATGGACGAAAACATATGGTGGCTCTGGTCTTGAAATTGGTTCTTCAGTTGACCAAACTACTGATGGAGGTTATATTTTAACGGGGCAAATTGATACCTATGGTGCTGGTGGTGGTGATTTTTACTTGGTTAAGACCGATGCAACTGGAAACGTAGCATGGACTAAAGCCTATGGCCAATCAGGTACCGAAGCCGGTGTTTCTGTAAAACAAACTTTAGATGGGGGGTATATTATTTGTGGAACATCTGAAAATGCACTTGGTCCGCTTGGACCCGACATGTGTTTAGTAAAAACAAATTCAGTGGGTGATACCTTATGGGCAAAGCTATATGGTGGACCAATGATAGATGAAGGGTATGAAGTAAATCAAACCGCTGATGGTGGTTATATCATGGTTGGCAAATCATTTAGCTTTAGTACGGCGGGAGATTACGATGTGTATGTAGTTAAAGTGAATGGTCAAGGTGATGTTCAATGGTCGAAAACCTATGGTGGAAGTGGAGCAAGTTCGAATAACGAAATTGGTTACTCAATTAATCAAACAAGTGATGGTGGATATGTTATTGTTGGTGAATCTACCCTTGGTTTTGGTGTTGGGTTAAAAAACATATACTTGATTAAAACAGATTCATTGGGTAATAGTGGTTGCTACCAAAGTACGCCCTCAACCATTACAACAAACCTTTTACCGCAAGTGATTTCACCGCCTAACTTAATATTTTCTGGTGGTGATATGACTATGCCTGAAACGATGGTTAACTCAGGTACCGCGATTACAAATTTATGTTCTTCAGCTCCAAGTGCTATTAACGAAATGCCCAATGACTTTGCGATTTCAATTTATCCAAACCCTTTTTATAATGAGGTAAGCATTTCGGTGGAAGCAGATATTCAAATAAATACCATTAAAATTTACAACCTACTAGGACAAGAGATTTATTTGAAGTCGGATTATAGCAAATCAACCGTTCAGTCCAACATAACGCTAGATTTAAAAGATTTCAATTCTGGTATATACTTCTGCGAATTACAGGCTGATGGATTTCAAAGAGTAATTAAATTATTGAAAAGGGATTAGCGCACCGACAATTCAAAATAATGATTCAAATAAAAAAGCAGGTTACTAAGTAACCCGCCCTTTTGTAAAACAAAAACGACTTGAGTAGGGATTTACGAATAATGCCTTTATTGTTAATCCTTAATTACTCGCCAAACCTAATAATAAGTTTTAAATGTTTTCGAGTAATTTCATAAACAGGTATCCTGGTTTCATAAACACGTCGTTTACCTGTATGGATGAACATTTTTGAATGTGATAATTCTTGAATTTTACCAATTTGCGAATTAGTGAATGGGAGATTCTACTTATCGACCGGAATTTCATGCATTGACCAATTGCCGAATTTACCAATTAACAAATTACCTATTCCTGAATTTACGAATTGTCAAAATTTCACATTGTCGAATTACTAATCAAGCTTTTGGCGCATGTGCATTTCAAAATCTGCTTACACCACAATCCGATCCGAAATATCCTTTTTTCGGTTGGGCGACACCGGAATTTCGGTATTGTCTGTCATTACCAAATTACCATTTCGTGTACGCATAATCTTTTGTACAAATTTGATATTTACGATATGTGAATTATGAACACGTAAAAAGATCGTAGAGGGTAACTTATCTTCATAATCTTTTAATGGTCGCGACGATAAATGAATACTTCCATCTACACAATAAATTTGCGTATAACTTCCATCAGCTTCTAAACGCACAATTTCTTCAAGTTGCAATAACTCAATTTGTTCTTTACTACTAATGGCCAATATTTTTGATGTATCAATAGCCTGATGCACTTCTGTAGTACCTTTCTGCTTATCTACCAGTTTTTGAATTTTTTGAACTACACTTACCAACTCAGTTATAATTACCGGCTTTAACAAATACCCTTTAACTGAATGTTTAAACGCCTTCACTGCATATTTCTCGAAAGCTGTTACCATCACTACATTCAAATATTCAGTATCAACGGCTTCTAAAATTTCAAACCCACTATGACTATGCAACTCAACATCAAGAAACAATAGATCGGGTTTGTTTTTTAAAACGATTTCCAAACCATCATTCACATTGTCGGCAGTAGCAATAATTTCTACTTCTGGACAATACTTACGCGTAAGATTAATTAATAAATCGATATTAGGTTGTTCGTCGTCGATAATAATGGTTCGCAACATAGGCTGTTGAAATATTCTGAAGAAGTAAATGTAATAATTACATCCAAACAATAAATAGGATTACTACAAAAACTAAAATTTTTAGTGCTTTGCGTTGCTGAAAGTCTGATATACCCACTACAATTATTTCAATTCCGATATTTGACAATAGGAAACCTAATCTTTGAAAAAATCTCAAAACCCTATTTACCTATGCCCGGCTCTCCTAAAAAGCCCTTAGTAAGCACATGTATATATTTTTGTCAGGTCAATTCCTTTTCCTCTTCCCAAAAAGCAAAATAATTATGCCATTGCAATGGGTACAATTTGAGCATTACTTCCATTTTTCTACTATAATCCTGTACTACATCATCAATGCCTAACTTGCCTTTAGAATACACTTTTCCGCGCGAAGCGTAAAAATGATAATGTTTCAATCCTTCCTTCATGGCAAAAACAAATGATACCGGAGCTTGAAAGGTTGTTGCCAATACAAAAGGACCGATAGGTAGTTTGGCTTTTTCGCCAAGCAATAAAGTTTCAATCGTGCGATTTCCTTCTACATATCGATCGGCATGAATACACACAAATTCATTGCGTTGTATAGCAGCATTAATCTCATAAATATGTGAAATGTCTTCTTTAATAATAATCACATGAAAGCTTCTTTCCCTTACGCTATCGAGATATTGTTTAATTTTTTCGTGTTCGCCATCATACATCACAATATTAATTTTGGTTGAAAGGCGTTTCAATAAATGACCTGCCGCTTCCCAATTACCTATATGTGCGCTAATCAATAAACCACCTTTTCCTTCAGTCACCATATCCTCTAAATTTTTAATCCCATCGTGGTTAATGGTAAACGGACTGGGTACTCCACTCATCAATACAATTTTATCGATGATGGATCGACCCAAATAATTAAAATTTTGATAGATGGCGAGTCGGGAGCGAATAAAAGAATAACCTAATCGTTGCTGAAAATAATACATCAACGACTTTTTAGCCTTGCCAGGAAAGAGAAAATAATACAAGCTTACAAATCTCAGTAATGCATATGCCGGAAAAATGCCTGCCGTTTTTATGAGAACGATAAAAATTCGATAGCCAAGTTTGTTACCACGAGATGCCCCCCATGTACTCATTTAGGCAATTTGCTTTTCAGCTATTTTTTGGGCAACGTAATTATAAAAATCTTCCATGGTAACCATAAGTTGAAAATCTTCATGCTTTACTTTAAAACCAAAATGGCTTTCTATACTCACTACTAGATCCACATAATCTAAACTATCTAAATCTAAGGTTTCTTTAAGGTTAGCTGTGGGGGTAATATTTTCGGTAGGTACCTCAAAGTCATCTACCAAAAATTCATTGATTATCTCAATAATTTGTACTCTTTCCATCAAATAGTTTATTTCCAATCTTTAATAACGAGTGAAGAGTTAGTGCCTCCAAACCCAAATGAATTCGACAAATATACATTAAATTTTTTCTCAATCGTTTGTGTCACAATATTTAGCTTAGCACTATCGTCATCCGGATTTTCAAAATTGAGATTGGGTGCGATAAATCCATTTTTCATCATTAAGGTTGAGTACACCACTTCACTAGCACCTGCCATCCAACATTCATGACCGGTCATGCCTTTTGTTGAACTTACATAGGGCATGTCTTTTCCAAAAACTTCGAAAATGGCTTTGGCTTCACTGGCATCTCCAGCAGGCGTTGAAGTTGCATGTGCATTTAAATAGCCAATCTCGGAGGCATTTATTCCGGCATCGCGAAGTGCCATTTGTAAAGATCTAGCAGGTCCATCTACACTCGGATTTGAAATATGTGCCCCATTGCTGGAAAATCCATAACCGATAACCTCAGCTAAAATATTGGCGCCTCTTTGTTGCGCACTTTCTAAGCTTTCTAAAATAACCGTAGCAGCACCACCACTTGGCACCAAACCATCCCGATCACGATCAAATGGTCGCGATGCTTTTTGTGGTTCATCTTCCCGAATGGAAAATGCACCTAAGGCGTCAAAATTCGGCATCGAGTAGATATTGGTTTCTTGTCCGCCCCCACAAACAATCATATTTTGCATGCCTTGCTTGATAAACATATATCCCAAACCAATTGAATGTGAACCACTTGCACAGGCTGCACTCAAGGTAAGATTCAACCCTCTTAATTTAAAAATAGTCGATAAGTTCATGTTGATGGTTGAATTCAAAACTTGAAATACAGATGCAGAACCCACCAAAGTCGTATCCTTTTTTTCACGAATTTTATCGATACCCTGAATAACGGCTTCGGCACAACTATCGTTTCCAAAAATAATACCTACCTCATTTTGTTCGAAATAGGCTTCATCGATACCTGCTACTTTCATGGCTTCTTTGGTTGACATAAATGCATACTCTGCATGTTCAGGCATCATAATTCGTGCCCTCCGATCGAGCAAACCTTTTAATTCAGGCTTAGGTACAAAGCCGGTAAGTGCGCTTCGATAACCAAACTCCTTACGTTCAGGAGCATAAATAATACCGCTTTTTCCGGTATATAGCGATTGCTTTACCTCATCTAAGCTTGTCCCGATACATGAATAAATACCTAATCCGGTAATCACTACCCTTTTTTCCATAACTAGGCGTAATATAATACCGATTTCAGAATTTGAAAATTGTAAATAAAAAAAATATTGCTATAAGGGTTAATAACTAAAAGTTTAGCTAGTTGAATTGGGTAATTAATTTGGGTGGCACACACGCTTTCACTGCTACTCCTCTCCCGCCGAGGCGTCGGGATGCGGGGTATCCGTTCAATCGTTGCCACAATTTCATCGCGATATTTCAACGATATTCCTATGAAAACTCCATTTGTTTCTTCTTTATGCGGTAAAAATAAGTAAGCAGTATTTAGTAGGCAGTTAGCAGTAAAATACATAATTCGTTTCAATATAAAAGTACCAAAGGTACCAAACCCCGGACTCTTTAAGCATCATGCCTCTGCTTCTCTCTTCTCTGAGGTAAAAAGACTCACGCCTCGATGTTAAAAGTTCTTGCTTTCAGTTTGGTGATGGATCACGAATTGTAATTCATTCTACATTCTCACTTCAACTCCCTAAATGCGCTTATAACGCTAATTATTTCGGTTTAAAATTTGTTGCCGCATATTTCAAAACTTAGCTTTGCCACGGATGAGGATAGCAATTAATACCCGTTTTTTACTAAAGGGCAAATTAGAAGGCATAGGCTGGTTTACCAATGAAATCGTGAAACGTATGGTCATCAATCATCCCGAACATGAATTTATTTTTTTATTCGACCGGCCCTATGATCCTCAATTCATTTTTGCCGATAATGTAATACCTGTGGTGATTCCGCCTCCAGCCCGCCACCCTATTTTATGGTTTATTTGGTTCGAATGGTCGGTAAAGCGTGCACTTATCAAATACAAAGCCGATCTCTTTATTTCAACCGATGGGTTCCTTTCATTATCAAGCAAAATACCACAAATAGTGGTTGTGCATGATTTGGCATTTGAACATTTCCCCGAGCATTTGCCATTTAAGTTCAGGTATTACTTAAAAAAATTTACGCCCAAATTTGTAAAAAAAGCTAGTCATACCATTACCGTTTCAAGCTATTCAAAGCAAGATATTATCGACCGATATCACGCAAACCCTAATGATATTAGCATTGTTTATAATGGCGCCCATGCGTTGTATCGACCATTGAGTTACGACGAAAAGCAGCTTATTAAAAATAAGTATGCCGATGGGGCCGAATATTTTGTTTTTGCCGGCGCTTTACATCCACGTAAAAATGTGGTTCGTTTGCTACAAGCATTTGAAATTTTTAAGCGAAAGCAGAGAAGTAATATGAAGATTTTAATTATTGGAAGATATGCGTGGAATGCGGAAGAGATAAAACATTGTATTGAAAATCATGCGTTTAAAAATGATGTTTTGCATTACAATTATATGGAAGTTGGCGAATTGAGCAAAGTAATTGGTGCCGCCTATGCCCTTACTTTTGTCTCTTTATTTGAAGGATTTGGCATTCCAATACTCGAAGCGATACAATGCGGCATACCATCCATAGTTTCAAATACTTCATCTATGCCCGAAGTTGCCGGTGAAACAGCCTTAATGATAGATCCGGAAAATGTTGAGGAAATTGCCAATGCGATGTCAACTCTATATAAAGATGAAAATTTACGAACCAGCTTAATACATCACACAAAAACCCAATTACTTAAATTTAATTGGGATAAAAGTGCACTGGACTTTTATGCGATTGTTGAAAAATTTTTAAAACAAAGGCATTAAGCCAAGTCGCATTCATATAAGACCGTTGCAAAAATCAATTGGCAAAAAAGTTCGAGGCTTTCAAGAAATTTTAGACAAAAGTTATCTGATTGATAATGAATGGATATCCCGAAAGCATTCGGGACTGAGTAACGAAGAAATTTGAAGCCAATTGATTTTATGTTACTTTAGTTTGGGTTTTGCAACGGTCTTCATTTACATTTGACATTCGAAAAATACCCATGGCTGCAAATCAAGTATCATATAATATAAAAATCGACCACTTTGAAGGGCCATTTGATTTATTACTTTTTTTTATTGAACGAGATGAAATCGATATTCAAAACATTCCTATCTTTTCAATTACCGAAGAGTTTTTAAGTTATATCAAGCATCTTGAAGAACTAAACATTGAATTAGCTAGCGAGTTTATTTTATTTGCCTCTACCCTTATTCGAATTAAAGCAAAGATGCTGATTCCAAGAAAAGAAATTGATGAGTTCGGACAAGAAATAGATCCACGTAAAGAGCTCATTGATAAAATACTAGAGTACAAACGTTTTAAAGAAGCTTCTGAATCTATGAAAGAAATGGAAGCCGAACGTATGTTACAATTTGCACGTGGTAATGCAACTACAGACCTACACAATGTTGGAGAAATTATGAGTGAAGGCACCGAAATTCAATCGGTAACGATATTTAAACTTTTCCAGAGTTATGAAAAGGTAATGAAGAAAATGCAAGACAGGTTAGCCAAACCTCAACACGTAGTTGTAAAGTATAATTATACCATGGAAGGTCAACGAACTTTTTTACTTGAATGGGCCGAACGAGAAGGTAAAATTGCATTCGAACGCATATTCCAATCATGTGAAACGCGTATCCATGCCATCTTTAACTTTTTAGGCATATTAGAACTCACTCAACAGAAGTATCTCAGCATTTTAGTTGGTGAAGGTCGCAATAATTTTATACTAGAATGGAATGCCGATCGTGTTGAAGATGAAGTGAATATTTTGAATAGTTAATTTTTACTTCTTAAACCATTTAGGGCATCCAGAATGCATTTGTTGAATGCATCACTATAATCCAATCTACATTCATGAAGTAATTTGTTTTCCAATGCTCACTAGATGTATAGAAAATGTATATCAATAGGAGGCCAATTCACCACCCACTAAGTAATTGTGAAAGCTCAACTTCTATTCCTTATGATTTAATACAGGAATCACCACATCATACTTGTAAGCCTTTTCCATATCGGTTTTATATAATTGAAATTCCGAGGCGCGTATAGTATTCGTTTTTGCTATAAACTTACGAACGATATTTAATTTCTTCCCGCTCTGTTTTGTCTCAATCGCAAAATCAAAAAATGAATTACTTACTTTAGCCGGTGCAGGTATTTTAAAAACAGTCATTGAATCGGGAATAGTTAAATTAACTTCAATAATGGCTTGTCCAATCATAGCGGTGGATTGAAGTAGCGAAAAATCGGTATTTCGAACCGGATTGGCAAAAACAGTTTCTTCTACAATTTTATTTAAGAAAGGCGGCATTTTATAAATATACAAACCTGCGATATCCATAAACAATGCATCGTTATTGAGTTGATACGAGATGATGACCGTATCGTTCCATTTATCACTAGCATTATAAGCGCATGATTCAACCGTACTTTCAGGTATCAAATCAGAAACAATTTTCTTGAGTGTAGTATTGATTTGCGAACTATCAATTTTATCGAAGGCATCACGTAAAACCGATGAGGTAACGCCACTAATACGAATTTCTCCATTGATTTTTAATTGCTCAGCATTCGACACATTGGCTGAAACATAGAAATAATCATTCTTGCCTTCATTAAATAAAGTGGTAATTGTACATTCTTTTTCAGGTTCAATTTCTAAACCATAGCCATACGTAGAGTAATTAATATTTTGAGCAAATGGAATGGATTTCGAAGTAAGTTCTACAAAGTAAGGTTTACCATCGGCGTATACCCTGGCAATACAATGGTTGAAATGTATACTTGGATATTGCTTGGTAATGCCCGCTCGTCCATCCATATTTACTAAACACAAATTTGCTTTCATCCCGGCTTCACGGCACATCATCACAAATAATGCACTCACATCTTTGCAATCGCCCAATTTATTTTCAATCACTTTTGATGGCAATTGTGGAACATAATTATCTTGCCTAAAACTTTGCGAGCTATAGTTTATATGCTTAGCAATCCAATTATAAAATTGTTGTGCTTTACGGTATTCATTTAATCCTGGATTTTTTTTGAGGATATCAGAGACGATGGCTTTCAAACTATCATCACTCACTAAGGATGGGGAAGCAATATCATAATACCAATCTGCCACTTCATCCCACTTCTCATAATTTTGCAAAACAATATTTGAATAATTGGTGAGTCCGTCTTTTGGATACAATTCGGGCTCAACATATAAGGGTTTGTTGACGTTCACTGTATATAAATTAAATTCATTACTCCACGATTTCTTTTCGATTTTGTACTTGTGACTTTCGTCAAACAAAACAGGTTCTTGTATAATTGACTTATGAATCAGAAACTCTTCTTTCATTTGAACGATGGGTTCGTTATCAATTTCAGATAAGATAGTTTGAAACTTGGTTGAGAGATACTCGTATGAACTTGAAGATTCATTTTCGTATTTCACCGCAATAATATCTCCGATCGATAAATTAGGTAATACCATTGAACCAAAACCCGATTCAGGTAAAACCACTTCTCCATTTTCTTTGAATATCAAAACATCTGAACCAAAACCCGAGAATTCCTTAAACTCAGTAATACCGGCTTCGTTCATGATTTTATAATAAAAATAATTTTTACTAGCGCTTAATCCGGGCGCATACACTACCGTAACATTTTTTTTGAATAAGGTTACCCAATTCTTTGATTTTAAGTTAGCAGGCACTTCAATTTTATCGACTTTCTCGGCTTGAAAAACTTCTTTGATGGTGAGTGGTAATAAAACTTCAGTCTCCACTTTTTTACCTGTATTCGTGCGTATTTTTTTAATGATATCATAACTTAAGGGATAGTAAGTCAGTGATTTTTCGAAATACTCCACGGCCTTTTTCTGATTTTTTTGATCTAACATTAAATCGCCATACTCTTCATATAACGATGAACTATTAGGTTTTTTAAGTAATAAATCTTGGATTACTTTTTCGGCGAGTACATACTTTTTTGCTGATTTATACATGTTTAATAAGCTTCTACCCTCTTCATCGCTCTTATCGTATTTCATATTACGGAGTTGAATTTCAATCCAGCTGGTAGTATCATTTTTATCGAGATAATAATCTTTCATTCTCTCTTCAACAAACGTATTGTATCTACCAGGTAAAATTGATTTTAAATAGGCAATATGTTCCTCTTTTTTAGTTTGTGCCTGCAACAAGGATGATTTATAAGCGCAGAACATCAACTTATTTTCATAGGTCTTCATCCCTTTTTCAATGAGTACATCGGCTTTATCTAATTCATTTTTATCGAGCAAATAATCAATGCGTTCGGCTATTACGGTTATATTATTGGGGTAATATTTATCCAATTTTGCTAAGGTGTTTTCAATTTCTACTTTGTCATCATCTTCAACAGCATCGCTGTATTTGCTCAGAAGTGTCGAAAAGCATAATTCGCATTTTTGATTAAGATATTCGTCCTTTGTGCCATAATTAATATTGGGCTTATTGTTGTAATACAAGTTTGCCAAGTAATAACTTTCTTTATATTTTTCGTATAGAGGAGTGAGTGCTGCCAACGTTTTTTTCTTATCGCCTGTGCTATTGAGCTCTTCAATACGAAGCATTTGTTCAAGAATATCTTTAGGGTTCAGTTTTAAATAGTCGGTAAAGACTTTTACATTAAAGCTTTCGATATCCGGATTGGAAATGGCTACTTTACTAAGTACACTTTTTTTATAATCACGTTGTGCTAATTGAGGTAATATGCTATTCATTGGTTTATCATTTTCATCGCGCATATATACTTGAAAATTAGAACCATACTCGTTGGTCTTTCCTAATTGAAAAAGTAAACGATTGCTGCCTTTGTTTAATTTTACTTTGATATGATAAGGCAATGATCCGATATTGGTTATATTTTTTCGATTTACATATACTAATTCATCATTTACCCAACAATGTATATCCATGCCACAAACTATCGTAAGTTTAATTTCTTTATCTGCATCGCTGTTTACAAAAGTTTGTGCAAAGCTTTTAATAGCATTCGAATGCGAGGCCTCAATAAATTCATTCATATAAATGGATGAAGCATCTACATGAGAAATGAGTGGAAACCAATGGAGTGGCGCATTCCATTTACCTCTAAATTCATGAGTTTTATCAGCATGCTGCACTGTAGTTTCATGATTATTAAAGCCATAAGCATCATTATAATCAAACGGACCGAGAAACTCCCATTCAGCAATGTAACCTCTAGCTTTATTGAAGGCAAAAACCGAATCTACTTTATCATCCATTTCAAAAAGTCGTCGGTGTAAATTATCTAAACAATAATTTACATCAGGATGGATACTGGTTTTGCTTTCAAAAATTTCTTTCACGGTTTTTGCATAAGCCGGATAATTATAAAAATTACAATCGCCCCAAAAGGTGTATGCATAAGCATCCGGCTCTGAAAGATACTTTAATCCTTCAACATAGTACTTCACTTTGTCATCACTATTTTGATTGAGTTTATGAATAATAGCTAGCGCAATATTTGCTTTGCCACGCTCGGCATTTTTAGTATCGCCGGCAATTTTCATGAGTTTAGTCTCGGCATCGGACATCCTGTTTTCTAAAAAAAGTTGTAAAGCATCATTTACGGATTGTGCTCTTAACTGTGAATTGAAGCCAGTTAATAATAATAATAATGAAATAAATTTAAATAATAGGTTTGTTACTCGCATATGTCTGAATATAACGCTAAAGTATTCCAATTGTTTTAAAATGAAAGAAACAGATATGAATAGGCTATAATAAGCGTCTAATAGTATAATTCTTAAATGTTTTTTCTAAAGAAAATATAATGAGCATAAATAAATAAATTTTCTTTACTAAATATCCTTTAAACCCAAATTATGCTATAGGCTTTAGCGAAGGCGAAGCATATTGCGCTAGTTGGGGTTACCCCGATTTAGGAAGTGTTATCATTCCGCCCAAACGGAATTGAATTAAAATTCATTCATCGATTTCGCATTTCTCATGCGGAATTAGAGTTAAAAAGAATAGAAAATCATAATGAGACCCCATACTTCTCCGATTCAGGTTAAACTGATTGATTCATCTTTATAAAATCTTTACGCCGCAGTAGCTACTTTTGCTTTCAAAAATGCTAGTCAATTGAATTTATATAATACACGAAAATATAGCTTAATTCATCAGTACTTGATCAGTATCGTAGTTGTATTATTGGTTTCAATGGGTTGTTATTATAGCTCGCATGTAATTGGCTATAAAACGGTAGCCTTATTTCTGCTCGTTACCGTTTCAATTATAGCCATGTTGTTTGATATATTGCCGGTTTTAAGTGCAGCCCTATTAAGTGCATTAATCTGGAATTTCTTTTTCATTCCACCCATTTTTACATTTCATATCAACAATACAGAGGATTTGTTGATGTTTTTATTGTATTTTTTAATTGCCTTAGTAAATGCAGTACTCACTTTCAAAATTCGTAAAGAAGAAATGAAAGCAAGAGATAAAGTAGAAAAAGAGAATACAATAAAACTTTACAATACTTTGCTTAATTCTCTTTCTCATGAATTACGAACGCCAATTTCTACAATTATTGGTGCAATTGATACATTAAAAGAAAACAAAGAGAAAATTTCATTATCAAATCAAAATGAACTGTTTAATCAAATTGATATAGCAAGCATTCGTCTCAATCGCCAAGTTGAGAACTTACTGAATATGAGTCGTCTAGAAACAGGCATGTTGAAGTTAAATCTAGATTGGTGCGATGTCAATGAATTGATAAATTCAACCATTCAAAAACTTGATCAATTGTATCAGCAAACCATAGTTTTCGAACCAGATGAAAGTATGCCTCTTATTAAACTCGATCGGGGTTTGATGGTACAAGTGCTACAGAATATTTTATATAATGCGATCAACTATACTCCCGAAAATTCAAGGATAAAAATTGTAGCCAAACTTCAATCTAATTCATGCATAATTACTATAAGCGATAATGGTAAAGGGTTTCCAGAGCATGAAATACCACTTGCTTTTGATAAATTTTATCGTTTACCTCATACCAAAACAGGCGGTAGCGGCTTAGGGCTATCAATTGTAAAAGGATTTATTGAAGCGCATTATGGAACGATAAAATTAGAAAACAACCTACATGGCGGTGCACTATTTACGATCTCAATTCCGGCTGAAACTTCATACCTAAACAATTTAAAAAATGAATAAGGCAGAAATTCTCATTATTGATGATGAACCACAAATAAGAAAATTACTTGAAATAACATTAGAAAGTAATGATTATAAAGTGTGGCAAGCCGAAACCGGAAAGGCAGGTATTATTATGGCGGCAAATCATCCACCTGAATTAATTTTATTAGATATTGGCTTGCCTGATAAAAGTGGTCATGAAATATTGAAGGAATTAAGAACTTGGTACAATAAGTCTATCATCATTCTATCTGTGCAAAATAATGAAGTAGATATTGTTTCAGCACTAGACCATGGCGCAACCGATTACTTGACCAAACCATTTAGAAGCGCAGAACTTTTAGCCCGAATTCGATCTGCCATACGTCGAAACCAATCAAACAATTCCGAGAATAAAATCATTTGCGGTGATATTGTAATTGATATTGCCGCAAGAGTTGTGATGTTGAATAATACCCTGTTGAAATTAACAGCCACCGAATTTAATTTATTGGTACTACTCGCTAAAAATGAAGGGCGGGTTTTAACTCATCAATATATCTTAAAAGAAATTTGGGGGCTTGGCGCTCAAACCGAAACACAATACCTAAGAGTATTTATTGGCACCCTTCGTAAAAAAATAGAAACCGATCCCAATAAACCGCAACATATTTTTACTGAAAGTGGTGTCGGTTACCGATTTATGTAGGTCAACAAATTTTTAGTTTCTTTATAAAATCTTTATGCAAAGCAGGTAAGCTTTTACTTTTCACCAATAGACTTCGTATCACCTTTGGCCCATTAATTTAAAAGCATGGATCAAGTTAAATTCGGTGTAAAAAATAAAATAACAGTCGCCTCACTTCTAGTAGCTCTTGGCATTATTTATGGCGATATTGGCACATCACCGCTCTATGCACTGAAAGCAGTGATAGGCACCAAAGAAATTTCAGAGCAATTGGTTTATGGAGGTGTGTCGGCCATATTTTGGACCTTGGTACTTCAAACCTCTGTTAAATACATTTGGCTTACTTTGAAAGCCGACAACCAAGGTGAAGGTGGCATTTTCTCATTATATGCTCTCATTAAAAGGTTTGGAAAAAAATTAGTGATTCCTGCTATATTAGGTGCTACCACCTTACTTGCTGATGGGATTATTACACCGCCCATTACCGTTGCATCTGCAATTGAAGGCCTTAATCTAGTTCCCGCTTTTAGCAACACAATCATTGCAGGCAATTCACTTACAATCAGTATCGTAATCTTAATACTTTCCTTACTCTTCTTTTTTCAGCAGTTTGGTACACAAAAAATTGGCAAGGCATTTGGTCCTATTATGTTTTTATGGTTTACCATGTTGTTAGCAATGGGTGTCTATGAAATTAGTTCGCATCCGTTTGTATTAAAAGCATTAAACCCATATTATGCCTATAGTTTGCTTACAGAATACCCTAAAGGATTTTGGCTTTTGGGTGCAGTGTTTTTATGTACTACAGGTGCCGAAGCACTTTACTCAGATCTTGGCCATTGCGGTATTAAGAATATTCGCATAAGTTGGATGTATGTAAAAGTAAGTTTAGTTGCATGTTATTTAGGACAAGCAGCATGGCTTATGACAAGTACGGATAAATTTCTACATGGTGTAAATCCATTTTTTGCTTTGCTGCCATCTTGGGCTTTAATACCCGGTATTCTTATGGCAACCTTAGCTTCAATTATAGCATCACAAGCATTGATAAGTGGAAGCTATACGTTAATAAATGAAGCTATGAATTTAAATTTCTGGCCTAGGGTATCGGTACGTCAGCCTTCCGAAACCAAAGGACAAATGTATATCCCTAGTGTAAACACCATACTTTGGCTTGGCTGCATTTTGATGATACTTTACTTCAAATCGTCGGAGCATATGGAAGCAGCCTATGGCTTTTCAATTACTATTACCATGATGATGACCACCTTACTATTGAGTGTATTTTTAATTCAGAGATTGAAGTGGAACAAGTTGTATGTATTTGCACTTGTTTCGATGTTCGTCATTGTAGAAACGGCTTTTTTTATAGCCAATGTTGTAAAAATAAAAGAGCGTTGGCAATTTCTAATTTTCGAACTGGTTATTTTTAGCGTAATGTATATATGGTATTATGCAAGAAAATTAAATAACCGTTTTACTAAGTTTATTGATTTAGGAAAATATGCACCTCAATTAGTTGAACTCAGCATAGATGACCATATTCCGAAATTTGCTACTCATCTTATTTATCTAACAAAGGCAAATAGACGCCATGAAGTTGAAGAAAAAATAATCAATTCTATCTTTTCAAAAAAACCAAAAAGAGCAGACGTATACTGGTTTGTACATATCAATAGAACCGAACATCCTTATACACTATCATATGATGTTTCGGAACTTGTTGATGACAAAGTAATTAAAATAAATATCAATGTTGGATTTAGAATTCAGCCGCGAACAGAGTTATATTTTAAAAAGATAGTTCAAGATTTAGTAAACGAAAAAGAATTAAACCTGCATATTCGGGCAGATGGTTCAACGAAATATAATACCGAACCTGACTTCAAATTTGTGGTTATTGAAAAATTCCTTTCAGTTGAAAATGAGTTTGCTCTGAAAGAAGGATTATTACTCAATTCATATTTCTTTTTGAAACGTTTAGGCTTGAGTGATGAGAAAGCATTTGGATTAGATAAAAGCGATGTTGTCATCGAACAAATTCCGCTCATTTACCAACCATTCACAATCACCGATTTACAAAGAACCAATAAGCAAAAAAACTAAGCTGCACTATGCTTCAAACAGCGTATTTGAAATGTTCACCATCCCTAAAAAAATTTATTGAATCTGAATGTAATCTTAGTAAACAATCCAAGAAATATATTAAATAAAACTTAAGATTTTAACATCACTCACATTAAAAAATAAAATGAAAAAGATTATATACATTGTAAGCCTCTTTTTGTGCAATCAAGTTTATGCACAATCACAAACCTCATTAAACCAAGTATCAAAAATTCAGCAATCAAAAAATGACTTGCTGAAAAATTTACCGGATGAAAATTTTAATTCTGTTCACTTTACAGAAAGCGGCAAGGCGAAAACTGAAAAGTCAGATGCTGAATCAAATGAAATTATTGATATGACTTGGCAGAATGGAAGTGATAGACGAACAGAAAATATATGGGCACATTCAAAATATTTTACGCCTAGTATTTTGCTTGATGTGAATTATACGTATTCATTCAATAACCCAAATGATAATACGGTTGTAGGTTCAACGGCTTTAACCAGAAACAATGAAGTACAACTCTCGGCTTTACATCTTGGCGGGGATTTTACTTATAAAAATTCTAGAGCTAGAATTATGACGCAATTCGGAACTCGCTCACAGGTAGTTCCCCGAAACGATTATAGTCCTTACCGTGGCCAATACCAATTAGCCAATGTATACCGTTACTTAAGCGAAGCCTATACCGGTTTTCATATCAACAAATGGAAAGGCATTAATATAGACGCCGGTTTATTTATGTCGTACATTGGATTAAACTCTTTCTATCAAGCAGAAAATTGGGAATATCAGGCTTCGTTTACTTCCGATAATACGCCATGGTTTTTTAATGGTCTTCGTATTCAAATATTCCCATCTGAACATATAAAAATAGAACCTTGGATTATTAATGGTTGGCAAAGCTATGGCAAGTTTAATGAGATGCCTGGCGTTGGTGGGAATATTACTTGGACACCTAACAGCAACTTGAAATTGTTAACCAATAATTATTATGGCACCGATGCTGCAGGTATCTCAGATAGAAAAAGATTTCACTCAGACAATAGCTTATTGCTTCGGTATTTCAATAATCCTTCATCGAAAGGAATTACCAAAATGGCTTTTTCATTAACAGGTGATATTGGTTTTGAGAAAGGTGGAGGCGTGAATGCATTTAATGATGACGACAGCTTAAAAGGACCTGCACAATACTTTGCAAGCGCCATGTTTTATAACCGAATTTGGTTTGCAAAAAATAAATGTGCATGGACCATTGGTGGTGGATTAATGACGAATCCCGGACGATACTTGGTATTATATCCAACCGGACAAGCAAGTCCCTTACCTAATCCTAACAACCCAACACAAACCGAAGGCGCTTTTCCGTTTAGTGCCAACCCAGGTGATAAATTTTCGGGTTGGGATTGTTCAACAAATTTCGATTATATGCCTAATCAAAGCACGACTTTACGATTAGAATTTGTTTACCGAAATTCAAGTATCCCGTACTTTGCAGGGAAAGGAGGCGTTACTTCGCAAACAGGATATTCAACAACGGTATTGGACCCAAACTGGCGTCCGGATTTAGTAAAATCAGAAAGCAGAATGATAATGGCTTTGTTATTTAGATTGTAGCATCTGTGCTCATCCGAGTAAATGCCAGGGTTTTAATTGAGTAAGATACAAACCAATGCGCCGGCAATATATCCCAATAACGCGATCCATGAAATATGCTTCACATACCAAAAGAAATCTATCTTTTCGATACCCATTGCTGCTACACCGGCTGCTGAACCAATAATTAATATGCTTCCCCCGGTACCTGAACAATATGCTAAATAATTCCAGAAAAAATGTTGAGAAGGAAAATCTTGTAACGAATACATCCCTTGTAATGCAGCAACCAAGGGTACATTATCGAATATTGCCGAAAGTATACCTACACTGCTAATAATTACTACATAATTATCAGTAATGGTTGATGCCATGGTAGCAGCAGATTGTAATATACCGGCTTCTTGTAAAGCGCCGACACCGATTAAAATGCCTAAGAAAAATAAGATGCTTGGCATATCAATTCGTTCTAGCGCCGAAAAAATGCTTGATGATTCAGTTGTATTGCTTGCATGCCTTTTATGTAAGGTTTCGCTAATAATCCATACAATGCCAACCGCTAACATCATTCCCATAAATGGCGGTAAATGGGTAATCGTTTTAAAAACCGGAACAAACAATAATAAACCAATACCGGAATATAAAATGAGCGATTGTCCTACCCTAGTAACTTGCTGTGATGTATCAATATGAGTAGGGGTAAAATCGCCTTTCAGTTTTAGAAGTAAGATACCTAAAGGAATTAATGTGGCTGCTACACTAGGTATAAATACACTTTTCATAACGCCTAAAGCACTAATTTGATTTCCCATCCATAACATGGTGGTTGTTACATCACCTATCGGACTCCATGCACCGCCAGCGTTAGCCGCAATTACAACCATACCAATACAATACAACCTATCCTTTCTTTCGGATAAAATTTTGACAATTAATGACGACATAATAATCGCCGTAGTAAGATTATCTAAAACTGCCGATAAAAAAAAGGTGAGTACGGTAATGAGTAATAAAAACTTTCGCTTGTTTCGTGTTTTAATTGACTGAATAATCACATCAAATCCATCATATAAATCAATCAATTCCACGATAGTCATTGCGCCGATTAAAAAAAACAATATCCCTGCAATTTCCCCGACCTGGTGAAGTAAACTTTCATTCACACCATGAACATCATTGGCTTGCCAAGCATAACTCACCCAACATAAAACGCCTGTAATCAATGCAATAGCTGCCTTATCTAGACGAATTTTTTGTTCAAAAATTATGAAGATATAACCTATCAAAAATATACAGAGCACCATCCAATTCATATGGCAAATGTAATTTAATGTTCTACAAATTAATGTGCTACAATGAGTTAATTACGAATTCATAAGCACTAAATTCTAAGAACGAAATTCGAAGGGGATTATCTTAGAATACATAATTACGAATGAATAATTACGAATGACGGATCTCGAGTTTCGATTTTAGAATTTAGAATTTTCCTGAGCTTTCTTGCCAACCCATATTCTTCACTATATTTGCCTCTTGCTAAAATTAATATCATGACAA
Source organism: Bacteroidota bacterium (assembly GCA_016706595.1). Classification (GTDB taxonomy): domain Bacteria; phylum Bacteroidota; class Bacteroidia; order Chitinophagales; family Chitinophagaceae; genus OLB11. The sequence continues at coordinate 830,760 of JADJJH010000001.1, forward strand.
AAAAACAAAGCCTAGATTTCAATAAAAATGAAGATGGAATGAAACTTGCCGTAAGTGCAATGAAGAAAAAGCTAGCGATTATTGAAAAAGGAGGTGGAGAAAAATCAATAGCCAAACAAAAAGAAAAAGGAAAGCTTACTGCCAGAGAACGTATTGCCTACTTAATTGATAAAAATTCTGCATTCACGGAAATGATGGCATTTGCCGGATATGAAATGTATGCTGAACATGGTGGTTGTCCTGCCGGTGGTACCGTTGCAGGTATTGGTTATATAAAAGGTCGCCAATGTATTATTGTTGCCAACGATCAAACCGTAAAAGCCGGCGCATGGTTTCCGATTACAGGTAAAAAGAATTTGCGTTTACAGGAAATGTCGATTGAAAATAAATTGCCCATTATTTATTTGGTGGATAGTGCGGGGGTTTATTTACCCATGCAAGACGAAATTTTTCCGGATAAAGAACATTTTGGACGCATATTCAGAAACAATGCACGCATGAGCAGCATGGGTATTACTCAAATTGCCGCGGTAATGGGATCCTGTGTTGCAGGCGGAGCTTACTTGCCTATTATGAGTGATGAAACCTTAATGGTTGAAGAACAAGGATCTATCTTTTTAGCCGGTCCGTATTTAGCGAAGGCTGCTATTGGCGAAGATGTAGATATTCAAACCTTAGGAGGTGCTGTAACGCATACAGAGATTAGTGGCATTGCCGATTATAAATTCAAAACAGAAAAAGAATGTTTAGATCAAATAAAAAGAATCATTGATAAAATTGGTGAATATGATAAAGCCGGATTCGACAGAGTAAAACCCATCTTGCCTTTAAAAGATATGAAAGAGATTTATGGTATCATTTCTCCCGAAAATAATAAGCCTTACGATGTTGTGGAATTGATTGAACATTTGGTAGATAATTCAGAATTCGATCAATTTAAGCAAGATTATGGCAAAACGATTGTTTGCGGTTATGCTAGGGTTGATGGATGGGCTGTAGGTATAGTAGCCAATCAACGAACTATTGTAAAAAGTGGGAAAAAAGAAATGCAATTAGGTGGGGTAATTTATAATGACAGTGCCGATAAAGCCGCGCGCTTTATTATGAATTGTAATCAAAAGAAAATTCCGTTAGTCTTTTTACAAGATGTTACCGGTTTTATGGTTGGCAGCCGCAGCGAACATGGCGGTATTATTAAAGATGGCGCCAAATTAGTGAATGCGGTTTCCAATTCAGTAGTGCCCAAAATTACTATCATTGTGGGCAATAGTTATGGGGCAGGAAACTACGCAATGTGCGGTAAAGCCTATGACCCTCGATTTATTTATGCTTGGCCCAATGCAAAAATTGCGGTTATGGGTGGAGAGCAAGCAGCAAAAACATTATTACAAATTCAGGTGGCATCATTAAAATCAAAAGGCGAACAAATTACACCCGAAGTTGAGAAAGAAATGCTCGATAAAATTATTGAACAATATAATCGTCAAACTACGGCTTATTATGCTGCATCACGATTATGGGTTGATGCGATCATTGACCCTATTGAAACACGTAATGTAATTTCAGAAGGTATTGCTGCTGCAAATCATGCGCCTATCGAGAAGGAAATGAATGTGGGTGTTTTTCAAGTATAGAGCACCTCTAAAAAAACTCTGATGCTTCGTTATCGAATCCCGTAAGTGCGGGACCCTTTATTTACATAAGTAAACGCTTCAGATAGCTATCGGAATTGCAAAATCCGAATCCCTCACCTGAGAGATTTTCAGAGGTACTTTAGAGTAAAATAGTTGAACTTAAAAACTCCAACCAAAATTGATTCCAAAAAAGCGCATACCCCAGTTGGCTTGCTTTACTTTGGTATCAATACCACCTTCGTTCCACTTCACTGTGGTTAAATCATTAATAACCGTTCCCATATCCTGACCTATAAAAGTTTGTTGTAAGGAACTGATACCGGCGGTATTTACTTTGCTTTTCAAACTCATATTATAATATCCACCCCAAGGTCCTAAAAACCAAAAATCAATAGTGAATTTCTTACGACTCACAACTTGATATCCCATCATTATGCCTGCACCTAACATTGTTTCATTGATAGCAGCATCTCCAACTTTTTGCTCCATGGTAAGTTCATCATAATAATGATAATTGAATATTGTTTTATCAGCTTTTAATCTAATAAATGGTGCGAGGTATAATCCTTTGGGAGCTTGTTTGCCCAAATAATATCTATACTCAGGTGTTAGCATCAATGAACGATACTCACTGGTTCGATACATAAACCTGGTTTCATTACTAATATTGAGATTGCTAGCTGTATCATAGATTTTAGCAACTACCCACGATCCCATCGGCCTGTATATGAACCCCATTGCCAAACTCGATTTTCGCTTGATCTTATGCTCATATTGCAAGCCAATACTTTTAAAAAGTAAACCACTCACATTCAGTTTAACAATATTGTTTTTGTATACTCGTCCTTTATTTTTGGGTGATTTTGTTGGATTCTTACCGCCTTCTACCCTATACTTTTGTGCAGTAACATTTTGTAGTATACTAAGTATGGTAATCACTACAATGATTATCGTTTTCATATGCATACGAAGATAATCAATTAGAAAGTATATCAAAACTTTTAGAATAATGGTGATCCTAAAAAACCCTGATACTTGGTTTTGCAACCCCCCCCAATTCTTTTTTTTAAAAAAACTACCCCCCCCTTAAAATTCGGGAAAGGGGATTTGGGGGCTTCCCCTCGGGGTTTTTTTGTTTATCCACAACCCCTTTTTTAAAATTTTTTTTTTTTTTTTTTTTTAGGGGCCCCCCCCCCCCAAAGCAAAAACCCTGATACTTCGTTATGTGAATCGTGCTGTTAAAAAAATTAAAAGCCATACATACTTCCCTAGCATGCTTTACTTTTGGCGGGTGAGAAGAATTTATCCCGTTATTATAACTTTTATCGCCATCTCTGTATTTGGTATTATTTACCTTCAGGTTGAATGGATACAAGGTGCGATGAAAATTAAACGCGACCAATACGACCATGATATCTACTTAAGTTTGCAAAATGTTCGTGATACCATTAATGGAAGAAAAGACAATAGTGTAGGCGGACTTTCCTTTCCATCCCAATTACTTTCGTTTAGTGGTTTTATTTCAACACCGGGTGTTATTTCAAACTATCAATTAAAAGAGATTATCCGACAATCTTTAGCTAAAAAAAATATCAAACAATCTTTCGAGTATTGCATCGTAAACGAAGCACGTATACCAACCATGTTTAGCAGTGGTTATAAACTTGAGTATCTCGACGATCAAAATAATCATGGCATTTATCTTACTTCCGACAATTCTATAATCAATACCGAGTTACTGAATGTGTATATACTACAACCCGAAAATTATTTTCAAAACCATTTAGCCGGATTATTATTAGTAGCCTTCTTCTTTACATCTTTTATTATAACCGCATTTTTACTCACTTTAAAAACCATGTTAAGTCAGAAGAAGCTTTCTGAAATTAAATCAGATTTCATCAATAACATGACGCATGAATTTAAAACACCGATCGCTACCATTCAATTAGCAACGGATGCTTTGAAAAATGAGAAAGTGATTAATAATAAAGAACAGATATTGTATTATACAACGATTATTAAAGAAGAGAATCGACGTATGAATAAACAGGTCGAAAAAATTCTGCAATCTGCTCAGCTTGAACGTGATGAAATAAAATTACAATTGAAGAAGCTCGATGTACATCAAGTGATTCAAAAAGTAGCTGAAAATGCAAAGCTTCAACTCGAAGAAGTACATGCGGTTTTAAACACCAAACTCAATGCCACCCACCCTATCATTAAAGCCGATGAAGTGCATTTTTCGAATATCATTTTTAACCTTTTAGATAATGCCATTAAATATTCCAGTACAGATCCTGTTATCACCATCGAAACCTTAACAAGTGGTAACAATCTTTTAATCAAGTTTATTGATAATGGAATTGGCATGAGTAAGGAAACCCAAAATCATATCTTCGAAAAATTCTTCAGAGCACATACAGGCAACCTTCATAATGTAAAAGGTTTTGGACTAGGGTTAACCTATGTAAAGAAAATTGTTGATGCGCAAGGCGGTAAAATTCAAGTTGATAGTGAAGTGGGCAAGGGCACTACTTTTACTTTAACTTTTCATGCCGAAAATACTCCTATCGATTAAGCTCACAGAATCACTACCCACCTCTAATCGATAAAGGCTTCCTAATTTCAAAGCATAGTTTTCAGATTGATGCCCCACCTTACAACCAAATGCTACTGGATAATCAAAATCTTTAATTTTCTCCCATACAATTTCGTACTCACTCATCCCAAATGGAATTTCATTGTCTTGTGTATCGGTGAATGCTCCCACAACCAAACCCGCTAAATGGGTAAGTTTTCCGGCCCGTAATAATTGCCACATCATTCTGTCGATATTGTACTTATACTCTGCTATATCTTCTATCACTAATATCTTTCCTTGTGTGTCAATATCACTTGGAGTGCCAATTAAATCAGATAATAATGCCAAATTTCCACCGCATAAAATACCTTCTGCACCTCCTGTTCGATTCATGTTATGAGGTTCTATATCAAATCCAATAGCATTACCCATTAAAGCATTATAAATAGATTGTGTCGAAGTTGCATCATAATTTTCTGGTTTATACCCAGCTCCCATGTGCGCATGCAAAGTGCTTATTCCAAATTGAGAATTGACATGCGAATGCAAACAAGTAATATCACTATAGCCCACCAACCATTTTGGCGATTGTTTAAATTGTGTAAAATCCAATCGATCAATAATACGAACCAACCCATATCCACCGCGCCCAAAGCAAATGGCTTTTATCGAATCATCGTCTAACATTTCTTGCAATTCAATATAACGCTCATCGTCACTTGCCGAAAATTTATAATATTGAGTACCTACCGTTTTACCAACTACCACTTCAAATCCCCAAGAGCGAAGAGTAGCAAACATGTCTTGCATTTCTTCCATATTCACGGCACCTGCCGGACAAGTGACACCAATTTTGTCACCAGTTTTAAGAAATGGAAGTAATGTAAATTTTGAAGTTTGATATTGCATTGTGGTTAAGAATTGTGGCGGCTATAAATGCTGTGAAATAAAATGGTTTACTATAACTTTGCCCAAATATAAAATTAAACGGCAAGAATGGAAAAAGAGAGCTGGTTACAAATGGTTAGCAGAAATATGGGCGTAGTTACCGGTCCATTAATACTTACACTAGGAATAGTAGGATACATGCGAGGTGCCAACCAAACCATGTCGATTTTTATTATTGTGTTAGGTGCCATGCGCATTGCCTTGACTATCTATTCATTTTGGTTACGAAAAAAAGACGCACAGCAACAAGATTAAGAGCATGGAAAAATTTAAAAGACATTTAGTAACCGCTGCACTTCCTTACGCAAACGGCCCGGTACATATAGGACATTTAGCCGGTAATTTTTTACCTGCCGATATTTATGCTCGCTATTTACGGGCCAATAAAAAGGATGTAAAATTTATTTGTGGTACCGATGAACATGGCGTGCCGATTACCATTCGTGCGATGAAAGAAGGTGTTACCCCGCAAGATATCGTTGACAAATATCATCATATCATCAATGAAAGTTTGAAAGAGATGGGTATTTCTTTCGATATTTTTTCTCGTACATCCAATCAAGTTCATCACGAAACTTCACAAGCCTTTTTTAAGAAATTATACGATAATCATTTATTTGAAGAAAAAGAATCGGAACAATATTTTGATGAAGAAAAGCAAACTTTTTTAGCCGATAGATATATTACCGGAACTTGTCCGAAATGCGCTAACCCGAATGCGTATGGCGATCAATGCGAAAAGTGTGGCTCAGCATTAAGTCCGGATGAATTAATCAATCCGAAAAGCACATTAAGCTCATCCATACCTCAAAAGAAAGTTACTAAACATTGGTATTTACCACTTCAAAATTATGAGGCATGGTTGAAGCAATGGATTTTAGAAGATCATAAAGAGTGGAAAAATAATGTGTACGGACAATGTAAAAGTTGGTTAGATAATGGCTTGCAATCACGAGCAATGACACGCGATAGTACTTGGGGCGTAAAAGTACCCTTGCCAGATGCCGACGGGAAAGTTCTCTATGTTTGGTTTGATGCCCCTATCGGTTATATATCGGCTACTAAAGAACTTACGGCACAATGGAGCGACTATTGGTGTAAAGACGATACACAACTTGTACATTTTTTAGGAAAGGATAATATAGTATTTCATTGTATTATTTTTCCTGCGATGCTAAAGGCACATGGTGGTTTTGTATTACCCGATAATGTGCCTGCCAATGAATTTTTAAATCTTGAAGGTGAAAAAGTGAGTACCAGCAGAAATTGGGCGGTATGGGTTGATGAGTATGTGAAAGATTTTCCGGATATGCAAGATGCCTTACGTTATGTATTATGCGCCAATGCACCCGAAAATAAAGACAATGATTTTACATGGAAAGATTTTCAAGAACGTGTGAATAGTGAGTTGGTTGCCATCTTGGGCAATTTTGTGAATCGCACATTTGTATTGGTTCATAAATTATGTAAAGGAAAAGTTCCTCCCTTTCATCTTGCCAAAAAAGATGCTACAGATGATGCGTTATTCGAAAAAATAAAATCAACTAAACAAAACATTGCAAGCAGTATTGAAACCTATAAATTTCGGGAGGCTCTTTTTTCGGTGATTGATTTGGCACGTGAAGGCAATAAATATTTGCAAGAAAAGGAACCTTGGAAAAAAGGTGATGACCAAGAATCGATAGATAACAGTTTACACATGTGTTTGCAATTATGTGCCAATCTTGCCATTTACATGAATCCTTTTTTACCATTTACTGCACAAAAATTGTGCAGATTGATGAAGGTTGTAGATCGTATGTTAGATTGGGAAAATGGTGGTAGTTTGAAATTATTGAATACCGGTTACCCAATGCAAGCACCCGAATTATTGTTTAAGAAAATCGAAGATGAAGATATTATTCGTCAGGTAGAAAAATTACATCAAGCAGCCAAACCTTATATTGGAGAAACAGAAAAAAATAATGAACAGGTAATTATCCATCCAATTAAACCTGAAATTACCTTCGAAGATTTTGACAAAATAGATTTACGTGTTGGCAAGATTGTACATGCCGAGAAAGTGGAGAAGGCAGATAAATTATTGAAGCTTACCATTGATTTGGGCAACGAACAACGCACGGTAGTAAGTGGCATTGCCATGCATTATACACCTGATGAAATTATTGGTTTACAGGTAAGCGTTGTGGCTAATTTAGCACCACGTAAAATGCGAGGTATCGAAAGTAAAGGCATGATTTTAATGGCTGAAGATGAAAAAGGCAAACTTATTTTCATCAATCCACATGGTGAAGCGATGAATGGAAGTATGGTGAAGTGATTTCGAGAGCCTTAATCTTCAGATTTCGAGAACCTCAATCTTCAGATTTCGAGAACCTCAATCTTCAGATTTCGAGAACCTCAATCTTCAGATTTCGAGAACCGCAATCATCTGATTTCGAGAGCCTTAATCTTCAGATTTCGAGAACCTCAATCATCTGATTTCAAGAACCTCAATCTTCAGATTTCGAGAACCTCAATCTTCAGATTTCGAGAACCTCAATCTTCAGATTTCGAGAACCTCAATCTTCAGATTTCGAGAACCTCAATCTTCAGATTTCGAGAACCTCAATCTTCAGATTTCGCAGACCTACTTGATCATGCTAAACATCTCGGCCACTTTCATCCCATCCATTGCTGCACTTACAATACCACCTGCATAGCCTGCGCCTTCAGCACATGGATATAAATTTTTGATTTGTGTATGCTGTAAATTTTCTTTGTCACGTGGAATACGAACCGGTGATGAAGTTCTACTTTCCGTAGCCACAACTACCGCTTCATTGGTATAATACCCTTTCATTTTTTTACCAAATTGCTGAAAGGCTTTTGCAAGAGCTTGATATATTTCGATAGGTAATACGTCTTGCAAGGAAACACTTTTAATGCCAGGTAAATACGAACAAGCAGGTAATGCATTTGAATGTCGACTCAATGAAAAATCTACCATGCGCTGTGCAGGTGCCACATACCTCCCACCGCCTGCTTCAAATGCTTTTTGTTCGATGGCATATTGATAGGCTAATCCTGCTAATGGCCCTTCCTCCTTAAAATCTTTTTCATTTACACTCACCACTATGCCACTATTCGCAAATGGGTTATTTCTTTTTGAAGGACTCCATCCATTTACAACCATTGTATTCGCGCGAGTTGAAGCAGGCGCAATAATTCCACCGGGACACATACAGAATGAAAAGACACCACGCTCGCCTTCTTGATGAACCAAACTATAACTTGCCGGTGGTAAATAAGCATCACGTGTTGCGCAATGATATTGAATAGAATCGATAAGTGCTTGGGGATGTTCGATACGCACACCAATGGCTAATGGCTTACTTTCGATATGAATTTTTTTGTGGTATAATAATTCATATATATCATGCGCCGAATGCCCGGTTGCCAAAACCAAGGCATTTACTTTTACTTTATCATGTTCATTAATGGTGATAGATTGAATGAGATCATGTTCAAGTTCGATATCAGTAAGTTTTGCATTAAAATGAATTTCACCACCGCAATCTAATATCATATTACGCATGCTTTCAATAATTTGCGGCAATTTATTGGTGCCAATATGAGGATGAGCTTCATATAAAATTGAGGCATCTGCACCAAATGAATGAAACCAAGAAAGCACTTGATGTATATTTCCACGCTTCGTACTGCGTGTATATAATTTACCATCGCTATACGTTCCGGCACCGCCTTCCCCAAAACAATAATTACTTTCTTCGTTGAGTATACCCTCTTTATTTAGCATCGCTAAATCACGTCTACGATCACGTACATTTTTTCCGCGTTCAAAAATAATGGGTTTAATTCCCAAGCCAATACATTGTAATGCACAAAACAAACCGGCTGGTCCGGCCCCTATAATATGTAAGGTTTTATTGTTCCCTACATCCTTCGCACTAAATTGAAAAGTGTTTTTGGGTATATTCTTTTCATCAATATAAACCCTTAATTTAAGCAACACTTTTACGGGTCTACTTCTGGCATCCAAAGATTTGCGCAGTATTTCATACTGAAAAACTTGTTGCCCTTTAATTGATAATGATCCAACAATTTGTTGCCGAATCATTCTATCATCATCCGCTTCGGCAGGTAATAGTTGTAATTGAATTTCTTTTATCATAACCGGTCAGGTATTTATCCTAAAACCGTGAAGATAAATAGATTGCATTACTATTTGCTACTTGATACCGCATGTCTTTCTTGTTTGCAAATGAATGTACTTGGATGCATTTGCGTTAGGGATAGAAATGGAAATCCTTTTGCTTGCTTCAAGCAAAAGATTGAAATGTATAGCCCGCCCGAACGCCCTACACCAATTTATGTCAATGTATGCATCCTATAAATCATTTCAATCATTATGTAAGCATGCCGGTGAATATTGGTTCTACCTTTATTTTCTAAGATTATAAAACTTCAAGGTATCAGAAGTTTGGCACCCCTTAATTTAACATTATACATACAACGATGAAAAAATCAATCCCATTATTCTTATATGGCTCCATCATAATCTTTGAAGGAATCTACTTGTTCTTTGCCATGCCAAGTAACTTTCAAAGCTTACAATTTACATTAGGTATTGGTTTGGTAATAGGTGCTATTTTTGCATTTCTCACAGCATTAACTCGTCAAAAACGGCAAGTTCAATTTGCCTATCATGAAATGCATGCTTTGTCGATGTTGGTTTACGGAGCATCCATCATGGTATTTTGTAACAGCTTAGATATGTTGTTACATTTTACAGCCTTCTTGTTTTTATTCTATGCATTTTCTGAAATTATATTTTGCATTTGGCTTTTTAATCTTAGAGAAAAAGTGGTTTATAAAATTGTAATTGTGCGGATATTACTTGGCGCCTTAACAGGTATAGGTACAGTGATAGCAATGAAATATACGGGTGATAAGGTAAATGCAGCCCTACCTAGCTTTGGTGTACTTTTTGTTTTGATTGGATTAAATGTTCTGCTATATGTACCGGTTATGAGAAGCAAAGAAATGGAGTGATTCTTTTCTCAAATACCATGCATTGAAAATTATCTATACGAACATCCTCAAAAAATAATCAACAAAATGTCACAAAAAAAAATCGATTGTCAAGAGCCCCCCTTACGAATTCTTGTATTTTCTGCTTCATTGAGAAAAGCTTCCTTAAATAAGAAATTAATAAGCTTGGCTGCAAAAATTATTGAAAAAACGGGTACAAAAGTAGATTTTGCCAACATGAGCGAATTCGATTGTCCATCACTTCATCAAGATTTAGAGGTAGATAATTTTCTACCAAAAGGAGCCGAAGAATTTCGTAAACGCCTTTTGGCAAACGATGCATTTATTATTTCATCACCCGAATACAATGGTTCTATGCCGGGTTTATTGAAAAATACAATTGATTGGGTATCACGATGTAAACCGCAACCTTTTCAAGAAAAACATGCCTTACTCATGTCGGCTTCACCTTCTTTGGGTGGTGGTAATCAAGGACTATGGTCGTTGCGAGTTCCATTAGAAAAATTAGGAGCAAATGTTTATTCTTCTATGTTCTCATTAGCCTCTGCGCTTAAGGCATTTAATTCAGAAGGAAACATTGTAAATGAAAGCTTGAGCATACAATTTGAGCAAAACATTTTGGCATTTATACATAGGGTCGAATCAACTAAAAATTACCCATGTATGAAAAAGGCCTGGCTAGAGTCGTTAAGCGAATAGCTTGTTTTGTTTTAACCATTGATGGCTAAAATGCTTGATGCCATTATACATGCTCTTTAATAATTTTAGTATTGCCATATATTTGAGCAAATTTCTAATTTGAAAAAATATATACCCTTATTATTTTCATTGTGCTTAACCTTTGTATTGAATACACAATGGGGAATACTACCTCCTTTAGGTAAATTTCTGAGTCCATTCAGTGGATGTTGGGAAAGTGCTAAAGCAGAAAACGAAACCAAAATAGTATATACGTTTACTGCATTACAAAAACCTGTAGAAGTACGATTTGATAAACGATTGGTACCTCATATTTTTGCCGCGAATGAACACGATGCCTTTTTTATACAAGGCTATTTACATGCGAAGTTTAGGTTATGGCAAATGGATATGACCACGCGTTTAGCCTCCGGCCGATTAAGCGAAGTAGCAGGCAGTAAAGCATTACCATCTGATCGCGAAATGCGAAGAAAAGGAATGGTATTTGGCGCAGAAAATTCATTACAAACTATTGAAAAAGATAAAGCCACGATGGCTGTTTTAAATGCTTATCGTGATGGGGTGAATGAATTGATAGAATCGTTAGCGTATAAAAATTATCCGCTTGAGTATAAGCTTATGAATTTCGAGCCTGAAGCATGGACTAATCTTAAAACCTGCTTGATGATGAAATTTATGGCCGATAAACTAAGTGGAGTGACAGAAGATTTTGAACTCAGTGCAGCCAAACAAATTTTAGGTGATGAACAATTTACTATTTTGTATCCCGAGCATCTTGAAGAAGAATATCCGGTAATTGCAACACCGCAAATCAAAAAACCTGAATCATGTATTGATTCTGCAATCGAAACCCTTTCATTCATTCACTCACCCAAAAATGTAAAACAAAATGGAGATGATGACCAATCTGGTATTGGGAGTAATAATTGGGCGGTTGCTGGAAGTAAAACCAAAAGCGGCAAACCAATTTTATGTAATGATCCACATTTACCCTTAAACCTTCCCTCTATTTGGTACGAAAATCAAATACATACGCCAACCATCAATGTATATGGTGTATCCTTACCCGGTGCACCAAGCATTGTAATTGGTTTTAATGATAGTATTGCTTGGGGATTTACCAATGGCTATCGCGATGTAAAGGATTTTTATAAAATACAATTTACCGATTCGAGTAGAAAATTCTTTTCGGTAGATGGTAAGTATATGAAAACAACGCGCAAAATTGAACGTTTTACAATTAAAGGCGAAACTGATTTTTATGATACGGTTTTGTATTGCCAGTACGGGCCGGTAATGTATGATACACAATTCCCTCGCAAAGGTTTTGAACAACAAAATTTTGCGGTACAATGGATGGGACATAAGGGTAGCAATGAAATTAAAACATTACTTTATTTCAATAAAGCTAATAACTATAACGATTTTGTTACGGCCCTAGCCTACTTTGAATGTCCGCATCAGAATTTTGTTTTCAGTTCGGCATCGGGTGATATCGCCATGTGGAGTCATGGTAAATTTATCAACAAACAATATCAACAAGGACGATTTATTGAAGATGGAAATAAGCAATCAAGTAATTGGGGAGACGCAATTCCCTATCTTGAAAATCCACACGAAACAAACCCGGATCGAGGCTATGTACTCAGTGCAAATCAAGTAAATACTACCAACGAATATATTTATTATTATAACGGGATTTTTAGCGAAGAACGAGCCAAGCGATTACATAATTTGTTATCGCAAAATCACAAAATGGATGTTCGGGAGATAATGGACTTTCAGCAAGATACGTATTGGCAAGATGCAGCTGATATTTTACCAACCCTTTTACACTACATTCAAACCGAAAATTTGGATGACTTAAGTAAAAGATATGTTCATGCATTACAAACCTGGGATTATTATGCAACCGCGAAAAGTAAAGAGGCTGTGATGTTTGATATGTGGTTTGATGAAATTGAGCATGCTTTATATGATGATGAATTTGGCACTTCAATTGGGTATGTAAAATTTCCTAAAGTGCGTGTGACTCATTCTATAATAAAAAATAATAAGCAAGCTTATACTATTGATGATCATAGAACTTCAAAACAAGAAAGTATTAGCGATATCATCAACGTATCATTTCAAAACATGTATAAAAAATTAAACCCACGATTAGATTGGTATAGGTATAAACAAACTTCAGCAACACATCTTGCTAAACTACCTGCATTTTCATTTCAAAATATTAAAATTGGCGGTGGACATGGCATGGTGAATGCGGCATCAACTAAGGATGGGCCTTCATGGCGCATGATAGTTCACTTCACACATCCAATAGAGGCGTATGGTATTTATCATGCCGGACAAAGCGGAAATCCGGGAAGTAAATTTTATGCCAATATGCTGAACGATTGGGCTGAGGGGAAATACTATCGATTACTTTTTGCTCATCAGCCCAATGATATTCCATAATAAAAATCAGCCCCCCCCATGAAAAAATTAGTCATCACCCTATTCTTAATTGCCATCATAAGTTCTATACTACAAAGCTTCATGCCTTGGTGGTCGCTTACCATACCTTGTTTTATTTTGGGACTAATTGCCAAATTAAAACCATTACGAAGTTTTGTGGCAGGCTTTATTGGTATTGCATTAAGTTGGACCATCATGATTTTAATACGTGATTATCCAAATCAACATCTGCTTTCAAAAAAATTAGCAACCTTATTTCCGTTTGAAGGTAATCACATCCTGTTTATTATGTTTTGTGTATTGATTGGAGGGATGGTTGGGGGATTGTTTGCTTGGAGTGCATCGGTGTTGAGCACGCCTACAAGAAAATTATAGATCAAAATGGAGTGGATCACGAACTAACCATATTATTCAGCAAGTAAAACTTCACAACTTAACCCACCCTGTCCTTCCCAGGAGGGGAAGGCCCTTACAAACTGTTTAGATTGAACTTTAGAATAATGCTAGAATTTATTTTAGATAAAATAATTATTCTTTTACATTTGCCACTGAAATTTTTGTTTGCCTTACCTGCATCCTTAAAAATTAATTTATGGCATTATTACATAATCAAATCTCTCATAAAGAATTGAGAGAAAAAATGTTACAGGAAACTGAACCTCGTACTACTATTTCGTTTTACAAGTATTTTACGATTAATGAACCAAAACAATTTCGCGATGAATTGTATACACATCTGAGGGAATTACATGTGTTTGGTAGAATTTATATTGCACACGAAGGTATCAATGCACAAATCAGTGTGCCTTCATCGAACTTCGAAAAGCTATCAAACTATTTGTATTCGATTGAAGCCTTTCATCAATTACGATTAAATATTGCTGTTGATGATGATGGCAAAAGTTTTTTTGTACTGAAGATAAAAGTACGTGAAAAAATTGTCGCTGATGGATTACCTGACGGATTGATAGATTTAAATACTCGAGGCAAATATTTGAGTGCCGAAGCTTTTAATACAATGACCGAAGATCCGGAAACTATAGTTGTTGATATGCGGAATCATTATGAGTATGAAGTGGGGCATTTCGAAAACGCTATCGAAATCCCTTCAGATACTTTTCGTGAGCAATTGCCAATGGCTGTTGAAATGCTCAAAGACCAAAAAGAAAAACAGATTATCATGTATTGCACTGGTGGCATTCGTTGCGAAAAAGCAAGTGCCTATATGTTACATAATGGATTCGAAAATGTATATCATGTCGAAGGCGGTATTATCCATTATGCACAAAAAGCAAAGGAGCAAAATTTACCAATAAAATTTATTGGAAAGAATTTTGTTTTCGATGAACGTAGAGGTGAAAGAATTTCTGAAGATGTCATTGCAAAATGTCATCAATGTGGTGAACCAGCTGATACACATACTAACTGTGAAAATCCGGCATGCCATTTATTATTTATTCAATGCGATGCTTGTAAGGAAAAATCAAAAGGTTGTTGTAGTGTTGAATGTACGGCTATGATTGAATTGCCTGAAGATGTACAAAAAGAAATGCGCAAAGGAATTGACCGCGGTCAAATGATCTTTAATAAATCGCGACAAGCACGGTTGCGACCACGACTAGATGAGATTAACGGTTTAACCAGTCCATCGTGAATATGAAGGATGTATTTTATTTAGAAACCGAGCGCCTGTTGTTGCGACGATATACACCAGAAGTAATGCAACAATTGTTTACTCAATATAACGATCAAGAAATTATTACCTATTTAGGATTAGCATCGGAAGAAGAACTTTCGAAAGAAAAATTAAAATTCAAAGGAGGATATACAACCTATCGAATTTCGTTTTGTGGATTTCATCTAATCGATAAAATCGAACATCATGTAATAGGCTTATGTGGGTTTCATAATTGGCAAGCCGAGCATCGTCGTTCAGAATTTGGCTATCATATGATGCATGAAAGCGACAAACGAAAAGGGTTTATGAAAGAAGCCATTGCAAGCATAATACCATACGGTTTTAGTGAAATGGATTTGCATCGAATTGAGGCCTTTGCCAATCCACAAAACACAGCCTCGGTTCGTTTGCTCGAGCATTTTGGTTTTGAAAAGGAAGGTTTATTAAAACAACATTTTTATAAAAATGGCGCCTTTGAAGATTCAGCCGCGTATGCATTGTTTAAGCCGGAGGATAAAATTCTTTAAAGTTTTTTTGGGTGGCAAACACGTTTGTTTGTCAAACAGACAAGCTATTCGATACTACTCCGTTTGTCTTGTAAATTTTGTTTTGTTTCAATTGTGAAATTTTCTCACAAGCCAATCCGGTGTATTCGATACTATCGTTGCCACTAGCAGCTACTAACTATAAATCTCTTCTATTCACGCAATCTCGGCATTAAAAAAATATAATCTTGGTACCTTTAAAAAGAAAGAATCTTTTACATACGCAATGGGTAACAAACTCTAGCAGTAATGGTCTATCTTAGCTGAATTAAATACAATTGCCATGAATGCTAACAGAAGAAACTTTATCAAAACTGGCGGACTAGTTCTCTCAGGCATGCTTGCAGGGGCAAACTTGGCCAGCGGTTTTATTCCGATGGAAGCGCACATTACGGATTCTGAAGATATCTACACTTTGCCGTCACTTGGCTATGCTTATAATGCGCTTGAGCCACATATTGATGCACAAACAATGGAGATACACCATACCAAACATCATCAGTCTTACATCACCAAACTGAATGCTGCCATGTCAAAAGAGCCTTCATTAAAGGCGAAGTCACTTGAACAATTATTGTCTTCCATTCAATCTTTACCCGAATCTGTTCGCAATGATGTTCGCAACCATGGCGGAGGACACTGGAACCATAGCTTTTTCTGGACTATCATTGGGCCGCTTAAAAAAAAACCATCTGAGAACTTGTCAGCAGCTATTGTGAATGACTTCGGCAGCATGGAAGCTTTCAAAGAACAGTTTTTGAAGAAGTCGATGGGCATTTTTGGATCCGGTTGGTGCTGGCTCATTGTCGATGCCAAAGGCAAACTAAGCATTAGCACTTCACCCAATCAAGATAACCCTATCATGGATATTGCCGAAATCAATGGCAAACCAATACTCGGCATTGATGTTTGGGAACATGCCTACTACCTTAACTACCAAAATCGAAGAGCCGATTACTTAAAAGCCTTCTGGAACATCGTGAATTGGCAAAAGGTGAGTGAAGAATATGAAAGCTAAAGGAGTAACATTTCACGATGCAGAATCCGACAGATTTTACTGGTAACAAGATTACAATTTACCATGTTCGAGAAGCTTTGTGGTAAGTATATACTAAAAGTGAAATGCAAATTTTGACTTCATATTCATCAACGCCTATAATCTACCTGCTTCTTTCGTTAACTGTTCTCTGATTTCGAACACCAAACACCAAACCCCGAACACCTCGCCACTAAAAATCCTACTTCTCCTTCCCTTGCAACATGGGCACAAAACTAAATGCCGAGAAGGTTTCTTGATGTACAGTACCATCCAAATTTTTAGTGATTCTTGTCATCATCTGATTCGATTCATCATCTAATGGCAAAACCATAATACCACCAGGCTTTAATTGTGCTAATAATTTTTCAGGCACAAAAGGGGCAGCGGCGGTAATAATAATTTTATCGAAAGGCGTATAAGCAGGTAAGCCGGCAAAACCATCGCCATAAAAAAATTTAATATTTGTATACTTCGATTTAAAAGGAAACTGTGAAACTATTTTATCGTATAATTTTTTTTGACGTTCAATAGTAAAAACTTGCGCACCGAGTTCTGCTAATACGCAAGCTTGATAAGTACTTCCTGTACCAATTTCCAAAACTTTTTCTCTACTTTTTACTTGCAATAATTCTGTTTGATAAGCAACCGTATATGGTTGTGAAATGGTTTGTTCTTCACCAATAGGAAAGGCTCGATCTTCATAAGCAATTTTATCAAATGCAGGATCCAAAAAAAAATGTCGAGGTATTTTTTCAATGGCACTTAAAACTTTTTCATCTTGTATTCCTTTGGCACGAATTTCTTGCACCAATTTAACTCTAAGTCCTTTATGTCGATAACTATCTTCTTGTTTGCGAATCATCTGTTTGTATTTCTATTTTTCTTCTTCTACTCGGTTAAATTTAATTAAACTTTTATTACTACTCATGAGGTTGTAAACAGCGAGTGTGTCATTTCCTAAAAATTCATAATGCAAATAAAAAGTCGAGCTTGCATCGTTCGTATATAAATTCAATTCTTTTTTTTCTTTATCGAGCGTATAACGAAATTTATCAACCATTTTAATCATCTCCTTTCCCGAGCTATAAGTTTTATCTTCTTTAAACAAAAACCAATCTTGTTCATTTTGCCATTTACCAAGAAGAAGTTTATCATCTGTTGGTTTGCATGAAACGATGCCTAAAAACAATAAGCCTATAAAATATCTGAACCACATAGGGTAAATAAAAATAATTGTGAACGCTACATTAATTGAATCTGAACTTACTCTTTCATCATGTCGATGATTACTGAAGCAATATCTTCGGCATTGGGTTTCGAAAAATAATCACCATCACTTCCATAAGCCGGTCTGTGTGCATGAGCGCTTATGGTTCGCGGTGCAATATCTAGCCAATTATAACCACCTTGCTTTTCAATCACTTGTTGATACATATACGAAGTTGCCCCACCAGGTACATCTTCATCAATAAAAATTATTCTGCTTGTTTTTTTAAGCGATTCCAAAATCACATGATGCTTATCGAAAGGCAATAAAGTTTGTACGTCTACCAATTCGCATTGAATTCCGGCTGGAGCAAGATACTCGCGCATGGCATCTTGTATAATTCGTAAAGTTGAACCATACGAGACGATTGTTATATCATCACCCACTTCAATAACTTCCGGCACTCCTAAAGGAATGGTCATGTTGCCTAAATTATTTGGAACTTTTTCTTTTAAACGATAACCATTTAAACATTCAACTACAATCGCCGGTTCGTCTGCTTGTAAAAGTGTATTATACATTCCGGCCGCTTGTACCATATTTCGGGGTACACAAATATTGATTCCTCGTAAAGCATGTATCATCATACCCATTGGGGAACCACTGTGCCAAACGCCTTCTAATCTATGACCTCGCGTACGCACAATCAGAGGGCATTTTTGTCCACCTTTAGTACGCCATTGCAAGGTTGCTACATCATCACTTAGCACCTGTAAACCATATAATAAATAATCGAGATATTGAATTTCAGCAATTGGTCGTAAGCCACGTAAGGCCATACCTATCCCCTGCCCCATAATAGTTGCTTCACGAATACCGGCATCAAACACACGCCATTTGCCGTGTTTTTCTTGCAAACCGGCAAAGCCTTGGTTTACATCACCAATATTACCCACGTCTTCGCCAAAAGCAAATACTTTATGATTATTCGTTAAGGTAATATCAAAATATTTATTTAAGATTTCAAAACCATTCAATTGAATTTCTTCGCCGCTATAATCTGGTTTTACTAAAGCAACTTTATCTACACTTTGAAACGAATTAGAATGCAGTAAGCTATTATACTTGTCAAAGGCATCTGATTTTAAACCTTCGTAATAGTTTTTAAGTGCTTCAGCGGCCCGGCTTCCAGTAGAAAGATTCAATACTTTTTGAATCAACTTCATCACATCTCTGCGTAAGGGCTCTTTAATATCATTGAGTTGTTTTACTTGTGAAGCAATAAATTCTCCATTTGCATTTCCTTCAAAAATAATTTCATTGCAAAGTTGTGAAGTTTGTTGAACTTGTTGTTTGATAGGATCAATAAAACGAGTCCATGCAGTTTTTTTTGCGTCGGCTACAATTTGTTTAGCCTCGTTCTCCAAGATAACGAGTTCTTCTTCTTTAGCGATGGCATTTTCTAAAATAAATTCACGCATTTTTTTAATGCAATCCATTTCTTTTTCCCAATCTAATCGCTCTTTGCTTTTGTATCTTTCATGCGAACCAGAGGTTGAATGTCCTTGAGGTTGGGTAATATCTTGTACATGAAAAATAGCAGGCACATGGGTATTTCTAATTTTTTGAATACCCGTTCTAAAGGTTTCACAAAGCGAAGCATAATCCCATCCTTTTACTGTATAAATATCCAAGCCACCAGCTCCGGGTTCAAATTGAAAACCTTGCAAAGCTTCAGAAATTGAATTTTTTGAGGTTTGAAATTTTCGCGGTACCGAAATACCGTATCCATCATCCCAAACAAAAATGGCTAAGGGCACTTGCAATACACCGGCGGCATTTATAGTTTCCCAAAACGGTCCTTCACTGGTAGATGCATCGCCAATGGTGGTAAAGCAAACTTCATTGCCATTATTTGAAAATGCTTTTTCATTTTTAAGTACTTCTTGCGACCGATATAATTTTGAGGCAAATGCCAAACCTAATCCACGAACCATTTGCCCGGCAGTAGGTGAAATATCAGAACTACTATTCTTATGTGCAGTTTGCTCTTTCCATCTTCCGTCGTCGTCTAATAATCTGGTTCCATAATGCCCGTTCATTTGTCGCCCAGCACTACTTGGCTCAGCATCAACATCAGGGTTTGCATACAATTGAGAAAAGAAACTTTCTATATCACTCATCCCGCTTGCAAACATAAAAGTTTGATCACGATAATAACCCGATCTAAAATCGCCTTCTCTAAAAACCTTTGCCATGGCTATTTGGGCAACCTCTTTACCGTCACCAAAAATACCAAACTTTGCTTTGCCAGTGAGTACTTCCTTTCTACCCAATAAACTCGCTTCACGACTTTGAAGTGCAATGGCAAAATCCTTTAGAACATCTTGTCTAAAATCTTCAAACGAAATCTTATCGGTATGTATATTATTAGTAGTTGAATTCATGCTGCTTCTTTTAAGTGTACAATCTCAGACAAAAATAATATTCTAAAGCATCTATTCACAAATTATTTATAAATAAAAATAGTCTGTTAAAGGCGCTTTGCTTAACCATGACTTAACCGGTAAAAATTTCACATTTTAATTTAATCCCTACATTTGGTAAAGAATTAAAAAAAAATATAAGTAATGAAAAAATCAATATCCCTTATCGCAGTAATTGCCATGTTCGCTACCACTGCCATCGCACAAACAACTCCTCAAACTTCACGCGCTGCTTCACCAGCTCAGGTTACAAATCAAAGTGCCGAAACGACCTTGAAGTTTAAAGAAGAAGAGCATAATTTCGGAACTATTCCCGAAGGACCATCAGTAAGCTATGATTTTGAATTTAAAAATACAGGTAAAGAGCCCATCGTTTTATCTAATGTGCAAGCTTCTTGTGGATGTACAACACCAACTTGGCCTAAAGAACCTATCGCACCAGGACAATCAAGTAAAATTACAGCTACTTACAGCACGCAAGGTCGT
Source organism: Bacteroidota bacterium (assembly GCA_016706595.1). Taxonomy (GTDB): domain Bacteria; phylum Bacteroidota; class Bacteroidia; order Chitinophagales; family Chitinophagaceae; genus OLB11. The sequence goes on from JADJJH010000001.1 coordinate 851,581, forward strand.
CCGGGTCAAATCAACAAAACCATTACAGTAACCTCTAATGTGGGTACAAAAGTTTTAAAAATTACTGGTATGGTTGAAAAGGCACCTGATTCATCAGTACCTAGCAATAATAATAGTATGATGAAACACTAAAAATTATAAACCTCCTTCTTAATAACACAAAAAATAAAAACATGAAAAAAACAATTTTCCTTTTAAGCTCTTTAGCTCTAATCTCTTTGACATCTGTAGCACAACAAAAAAAAGTTGAGGCTAAACCAGTAGAAAAATCTGTTGCTGCACCAACCGCGCAACCTGCACAACCTGCGCAGCCGGCTCAAAATCCTGATTTAAGTATTAAATTTAATGAAGAAGATCACAATTTTGGAAATATTCCTGAAGGACCATCAGCTTCATTTGATTTTGAATTCAAAAACATTGGCAAAGTGCCTATTATTTTCAGTGATGTTCATGGCTCATGTGGTTGCACAGTGCCAACTTGGCCTAAAGAACCAATTTTACCTGGTAAGTCTTCTAAAATTCAAGTTACCTATAGTACACAAGGTCGTGTTGGTCAAATCAATAAAACCATTACAGTAACTTCTAATATCGGTACTAAAATTTTAAAAATATCTGGTAATGTTGAAAAAGCGCCAACTACAGATACCCCAGCACCTGCAACAACTCCTGACGTAAAACATTAATCAAAAGGGCATTTTAAAATTTATTTTTTATAGATGTCCATAAAAAAAAAATTGTATGTATAAAATATTCATGTTGCTTGTTTCTATTGCCTTCGCATTTCCGGCTATAGCACAAAACAATAATCCAAATGCTGCTGAATTTAAATTTGTAGAGGAGACTCACAACTTTGGAAACATTCCGGAAGGACCAGAAGCACAGTATGAATTTGTATTTACAAATGTTGGTAAGGAACCATTAATTATTCAAGATTGTAAGGCTAGTTGCGGATGCACCATTCCTGAATGGTCGAAGGCACCTGTTTTACCCGGCCAAAAAGGGAAAATTTTTGTACGGTACGAAACTAAAGGTCGTGTAGGTACATTTAATAAACCAATTTTTATTGCTTCTAATGCGAAAAGCAAAGAGAAGCGCTACGAAATTGTAATTACTGGCAACGTAATTGCAGCCGGTGAAAAATCAGATGCACCTTCAAAAACGGCCACGCCTGCCAAGCACTAATTAATTATCTTATTTCTATCAGAAAGTCCACACAATTATGTGTGGACTTTTTTTATCTTAGCATTTCTGCATGAATACATCTTTTTATATTGCTCGAAAATTAGCCTTGAATGAAAAAAGTATGTTCTCTCAATTCATTATCCGTATTGCAATACTTGCAGTAAGTTTAAGCACGGCAGTGATGATTATTGGTAGTTCAATTACCCGAGGGTACCAAGAAATGATTCAAACTAAGTTTTACGATTGCTGGGGGCATATTCATATTACAAAATTTTTACCCGACCCAACCAACCTACAATACGAAGAATGTATTCAATACGACAGTACATTAGTGCAAAAACTTGAAAAACATCCTGAAATCAAATCAGTCTCAGCTTATGCAATTCAATCGGCCATTATAAAAACGAAGCATGATATTGAAGGTATACTTTTAAAAGGTATTTCTAAAGACACAAAATTTAGTTTTGGTGATCAATTTCTGAAACAAGGAAATCAAATTCATTTTCCAGATTCAAGTTATTCAACAGATATTATTATCTCTGAAAATATAGCAAATCAAATTTCATTAAAGGTTGGTGACCATGCGCTTCTTTATTTTATTATAGATAAGGACCAACAGCCTAGAGTTCGAAAAATAAAAATAGCAGGCATTTACCAAACAGGCTTGGAAGATTATGATAATATGTTTGCATTAGCAGATTTGAAATTAATTAATCACATGAATCAGCGCGATGAAACCAATATACATGGATACGAAATTATTGCTAAAAACACTACGGAAATTGATAAACTTGAAGCCGATATTTTTAATAATATAATTCAGCCCCCACTCCAAACCTATACCATTGAACAACGATTTGCCAATGTATTTTCATGGTTAGGTATGATGAAGATGAACGAACGAATCATTATTTTAATTATGCTCATGATTGCTATAATCAATATGGTAAGTGCTTTTCTAATTCTTGTACTTGAACGCACCCAAATGATAGGAATTCTAAAATCTATCGGTATGCGAAATTCCTCAATCAAATTTGTATTTATTTATACCGGAACGTACATTTTGAGTATTGGTTTGCTTATTGGAACCGCGCTAGGTATTGCGCTTTGTGTATTGCAACAAAAAACAGGCTTACTGCAACTCGATGAAAAAACCTATTATGTAAAAACGGTTCCTATCAGTTTACACCCCGAAATTATTCTTGGCATAAACGCACTAACTTTACTAGTAACCCTTATTCTTTTAATAATTCCTGCATTCATGATTCGCAATCTTTCGCCAACCAAAGCATTGAAGTTTACATGAGTGCAAAAGAAAAATACGAAATCTTTTGTACTACCCATGAAGTACCACTTTTTTATCAAGTTCCCTGGCTTGATACTTGTAGATTAACTTGGGATGTGTTGTTTGCTGAGAAAGATAATGTTCAAGCTTTTTGGATTTATCATCTTGAACATAAAATGGGTTTCACTTTTATAAGAAATCCGCACCTAGTGCCTTATACAGGTTTATTATTTAGTGACAAGCGCATTTCATTGGAACAAAAACAATACTTGGTAAATGAATTAATGATACAGTTTCCTACATCTGATGTATTATCATTGGATTTTTCGATTGACATACCCATTGAATTATCGTTCAATCGAATTATCGTTTCAAATAAAATTACCAATATCATTTCACTAGATGATAAGGTACAGGTGTATAACGGTTTTCAACCGGCATTACAACGACAGATACGTAAAGCCGAAAAACACTTACAAGTTTTTGAATCTGATGACCTTAAACTTTTCTATGCCTTACACCAAAAAACATTTGAAAAACAAAATCGTGAAGCTGAAATACCATTTGAAAGTTATCAAGCTTATTGGCATACTTGCAAAACCTTACATTGTGGTAAATTGTTTTTTATTAAAGATGAAGAGCAAAATATACATGCATCGCTTTGGATGGTTTGGGATACAAAAACGGCCTATTATTTAGCAGGTGGCACTGATCATTACTTTTACGGAAGTGGTGCCATGAGCAAGTTAATGTGGCATGCTATCGAAACTGCTTATGAGAAAAAACTAAACTATTTTGATTTTGAAGGCAGCATGCTTCCATCTGTAAATACGTTCTTTAGAAAATTTGGTCCGCAAGAAAAAAAATATATTCATTTAGAAAAAGTAAATTCCCCACTCTACAAGATATACAAACGCTTACGCTAAATAGCTTGGAAATTTCTGTTGCCAAACTTTACTTTCAATATCATAAACAAAGAACTCTTTCCCATTGGTAATACAAAGAAAACTTACGTCTAATGTACTATTATAGGAAAGCAATTGACTTAAAACCTTTTCATTCAATACCTGATCTTCACTTTTACATTCTATGATCATCCAAGGCTTATCATGTTTATAAACTACCATATCGTAGCGTCGTTTTTTTGTACCGACCCTAATTTGCTTCTCCACCGAAATGAGTATAGAAGGGTAATGTAATGCTGTAACTAAATAATAGCCTATTTGCTGCCGAACCCATTCTTCGGGTGTGAGTAGCACAAATTTTTTTCGATACACATCAAAAATAAATTGCTTCCCATTTTCGTACTTTATCTTAAACGGATGGTTCACGCACTAAAGATATTATTGTATTTGAAATCAATTGATATTAAATTCAAACTTTTAAAATGAGTCTATGCAATCTCTCTTCAGAAAAAAGAACATCAATAAAATATTAGCAGATGCTGCAAGTGGATATGGCGATGCCGACCATGTTTCGTTACACAAAGTATTGGGGGTTCGTGATCTTACCTTCTTTGGTATCGCAGCCATTATTGGTGCCGGTATTTTTAGCAGCATCGGCAAAGCTTGTTTTGATGGTGGACCATCCGTTATTTTCTTATACATTTTTACCGCATTTGCTTGTGGATTTGCTGCCTTATGTTATGCCGAGTTTGCCAGTACTGTGCCTGTCTCAGGAAGCGCCTACACCTATGCCTATGTTGCCTTCGGCGAAATTTTTGCTTGGATTATTGGATGGGATTTACTGATGGAATATGCTATCGGCAATATAGCAGTTGCCATTTCGTGGAGCGACTATTTCACACATCTTCTCAATAGCGGTGGAATTCATATTAGCGATTGGCTGACAATGGATTATTCAACCGCACATAGCGGGTATTTAGAAGCATCAAAGCTTATAAGTGAAGGAAAAACAATCACTGAACTCGATGCATCTTTAGTCGAAAAATATAACGCGTTTATACAATCACCCAAACTAGGTAGTATGCGATTCATTCTCGATTTACCCGCCTTCATGATTGTAGCATTTATAACTGCCATCGTTTTTGTAGGTATGAAGGAAAGTCGAGCCACAAGCAATTTATTAGTGATTTTTAAATTGATGGTCATTTTTTTAATCATTGTTTTAGGTGGTTATTATATTCAACCCGAAAACTGGACTCCCTTTAGTCCGAATGGGTTTACCGGTGTAATGAAAGGCGTATCCGCGGTATTTTTTGCTTATGTTGGCTTTGATGCCATTTCCACCACGGCCGAAGAGTGTAAAAATCCGCAACGCGATTTACCGAAAGCCATGATCTATTCTTTAATCATTTGCACCGTACTTTATGTTGCATTAGCCTTGGTACTTACCGGCATGGTTTCGTATACCAAACTAAATGTTGGCGACCCGCTTGCCTTAATTTTTGAAGAACGCGGCATGCCATTTATTGCCGGCATTGTTGCGATTAGTGCGATAGTAGCCACAGCGAGTGTGTTATTAGTTTTTCAAATGGGACAACCACGAATATGGATGGCTATGAGTAGAGATGGACTTTTACCAAAGATTTTTTCGCGCGTGCATCCCGTATATAAAACGCCCTCTTTTTCAACCCTTCTCACTGGAATAGTGGTTGCCGTACCAGCTTTATTTTTAAATTTGGATGTAGTGATTTCACTCACTAGTATCGGAACTTTATTTGCCTTTGTATTGGTTTGTGGAGGCATTATTATTTTACATCAACTACCCGATCCGCCTGAATCTAAATTTAAAGTGCCATTTATTTCGGGTAAATTTATTGTTCCATTCTTGTTTGTACTTGCTATTGCTTTAATCAACTTTTTCGTACCCGCTCATTTTCCGGGTTTATTAAATCTCGAAGGGTTTCCGATGATGTTATTTTGGTTGGTAGCCGGCATCGTTTCTTATTTCAGCTTCCGTCGGAACTTTTCGCTATTACCGGTTTTAGGATTAATCAGTTGCTTTTATTTAATGGCCCAAGAAAGTCATACCAATTGGTTACGTTTCTTAGTATGGTTATTGATTGGCTTAGCCGTATATTTTCTGTATAGTCATAAAAATAGCAAGTTGGCAAAACTCAAATAGAGAATTAAATGTAAAGAGTTTGTGCTTTAAGGTAGAATTTGGGTGTGCCCCCGAAGTATCCCAAAAGCAAATCATCAAATGGTAAAATCAATATTGCGTTAGCTTTTGGTATTACTTCAGGGTCGGGCTGTTCGTTTCAATCCCCGACCGAAGCGTCGGGGATTTTCACTGCCATCCCTCACACGATATTTGATCAAAAAAGGAATAAACAAAAGCAGTAATCTTTCATTTATTCGGCTATTTTTGCATTCCCTCTAACTTAAAAATTACTTTGGCACTATTAGGAAATCTGATCGCACGTTCTCTTCGCATTCGCAAGCAGTTTACCATTCAAATCGGAACTCCACGTGCTTATCAGATGCAAGTATTTTGGCGTTTATTGTCAAAAGCTAAAAACACTCAATTCGGTCGGCATTATGGATTCAAAGAATTATTGAAAAGCGAAGATGCCATTGACGAGTTCCGAAAAAATGTACCCTACCACAACTATAATCAAATGTATAATCGTTGGTGGAAACATTGCCATGAAGGCGAACGTAATGTTTGCTGGCCAGGCAAGGTGAAGTATTTTGCTTTAAGTTCAGGAACTTCCGAAAGTTCGAGCAAACATATTCCGGTTACCGATGATATGATTAAATCTACTAAAAGAGCCGGCTTTAAACAGTTCTATTCAATGCAAAACTTTGATTTACCATCTGATGTTTTTGGCAAAGGAATATTAATGTTAGGCGGAACTACTTCATTATTTGAACGTGGCGATTATTACGAAGGTGATATGAGCGGAATCAGTGCTAAGAATATGCCGAAGTGGCTATCGTTTTTGTTTTATAAACCCGGACAAGGTATTTCACGTCGACCACGTTGGGAAGATCGTATTAAATTGATTGTTCGTAAAGCACCCACTTGGAATGTAGGTACCGTATGTGGTGTGCCGGCTTGGGTACAAATTGTTTTCGAAGAGATCATCAAGTATCATAAAGTAAAAAACATCCACGAAATATGGCCTAATCTTTCATTGTATATTCATGGAGGTGTTTCATTTGAACCCTATCGTGAAAATTTTAAAAATTTATTAGCACGCCCTATTACCTATATCGAAACCTATATGGCCTCGGAAGGTTCGTTTGGGTTTCAATCGCGTCCGGGTACACCGGGTATTAAACTCATTTTAAATAATGCCATTTTCTATGAATTTGTTCCCTTTAATGAAAAAAACTTTTCCGACGAAGGCGAAATTCATCCCGATGCAAAATCTTATTTGATACATGAAGTCGTGAGCGATAAAGAATATGCGGTTGTGCTTTCAACATGTGCCGGTGCCTGGCGATATGTAATTGGAGATGTAATTAAATTCACTTCAGTTAAAGAAAGCGAATTCGTAATCGTTGGTCGCACCAAACAGTTTTTGAGTTTATGCGGAGAACATCTTAGCGTAGATAATATGAATAAGGCGATTGATGAAGTTCAAAAGAAACTAAATATTTCTATCAAAGAATTTACGGTATCCGGATTTCAGCACGAAGGTTATTTTGCTCACAAATGGTATATAGGTTGTGATGATGATGTCGATAAAAAGCAAATCATTGAACTTATTGATATAACCTTAAAACGTATTAATGACGATTATGCGGTTGAACGTGAGTCGGCCTTGAAAAATCTTTTCATTGAAGTGTTACCCCCTACCATGTTCATCGATTTTCTGGCAGCAACCGGCAAATTTGGTGCGATGAATAAATTTCCACGGGTAATAAAAAATGCACAACGACAAGAATGGGAAGATTTTTTGGCTCAAAAATTATCATTAAGCACCTTTACTGAATCGTAGTATTTTCTGACATCTGTTGCCTATCATCTAACATCTCTGCCTTTTATTAATAATTTCTAAAAAATATTTTACCCCAATTGTAACATTTTGTTTAGGGTAAACGATTAATAGATAAATGACACAACACGAATACAATGATACAGTAATGACATGTTCAGACGACCTGTATCGTTTTGTATTTAAAAGCATAAAAAATGTTGAAGATGCACGAGATATTGTTCAACATGCCTTCGAAATATTATGGGTAAAAAAGGATGAAGTGGAATATGAGAAAGTGAAAAGTTATCTTTTTACCATTGGCTATCGTAAAATGATTGATGAATTACGAAGAAAGAAGCATATCAATTTTAAAGAAGAACTGCCAGAAAAATTAGGCGGAACTACCGAAATCAAACAAACCGGATTGAAGAAAGTTTTACATAATGCCTTAGACACCTTACCTGATATTCAGAAGCAATTGGTAATACTTAAAGATTACGAAGGTTATTCGTATGAAGAAATGGCGAAGATTACCGGCTTACAAGATAGTCAAGTTAAAGTGTATTTGTTTAGAGCACGCACAAGTCTTAAAAAATCATTGATCAGTATTGAACGAAATATGTAAGCCATGAAAATACATCTTAATAATTACGAAGAATTTTTAGTTGATTACCTACATGGTGAATTGCATGGTGAATTGAAATCTGAAATGGAACAATTCATGGCTAATAACCCAAGTGTATATGAAGAATATGAATTACTTCAAGATACCATTTTAGTGAGTGATGAAAGTATCGTTTTTGAAAATAAATCTTCCCTATTAAAATCAGAAAAACCTGCAGGATTCTGGATTTCTTATAAGCGAGATATCGCTATTGCTGCTGCAATAAGTGGTATCATCATTATGCTGACTGTTGTAGATAACGAAAAGAAAACAAACCCTATCGTAAAAGAAAACCAAAGTAACTCCGAACAAATCATAATCAAACCAGCAGACTCATTCGATCAAAATACTAATCAACAAATAATAACCCAAGTTCAAAAAAGTACGATTCTCAAACCTAAAAAATCATTGCACCCATCGCAATATCCCGCATTACAAGTTGATACCATCAGAAAAGAAGAATTAGCTATACAAAAACCATTCAGACTACAAATACCTGAAACCATAATGGAATCTGACACGTTATTAACTAAGGATACTTTACGTCACACAAGCCTTGCATCCATTCCTAAAATTATAGAAAATAATCTTGAAGTAACTGCTGATTCAAATAATACATATACAACCACTGAACCAAAACCTTTAATCAGTTTAAATCAAACCAATCAACCCAAATTATTCAATACCATTAATCGCTTGCTGAATCTTAAAAAGAAAGTCAAAAAATCTACCGAACAATTATTACAAACCGAAGTGGTAGTTATGGTAGGCAATACAAAAATCATCAATTTAAATCATTATTAAAAACTAAAGCAAATGAAAACAATTCACATGATGCTCATGTCGTGGGCACTATTAGCACCGCTATGTTCGGAGGCGCAAGAAAGTAAAACAAGTTCAGACACTACCAAAATTTTAAATGGTAAATTAAAAATTATTGCCAATGAAAAAGATGGCAAAAAGAAGGGTGCCACCGTTAGTTTGAGTACCAAGCGCGATAGAAAAAGAAAAATCGTAGAAACGAGTTATGGTAGCTTTGATATTGGTTTTAATAATTATAACGATGAAACTATGTATGGAACAATTCCCTTAATGCCAAATGAAGACAATTCATTCTTCAATTTTTTACCAAATGCCGGTGAAAGTGATTTTGAACTAAGAACCGGAAAATCCTTAAATATCAATTTCGGTATTGCCAAGTTTCAATTGAGCTTGTATAAAAATTATATTAATTTGGTAACCGGACTGACTTACGATATCAATAATTGGTCGTATAAAAAAGCCATTGTTTGGAACAAAGAACCCGATTTCCAAACTGCTAATTTCCAAGGCGCTTATGTAAGTCGAGATACGGTAAATACTTTCAAGAAAAATAAATTAGTGACTAACTATTTACAAGTTCCGTTATTACTTCGTATTGAAACGAGTCCGAATAATGATAAACACAATGTATATTTAAGTGCTGGTGGATACGCAGGTTATCTTACTCGAGTTCATACCAAACAGGTGAATGAAGGCTCTCGAAAATCAACGAAACAATTCGAAGATTTTAATATTACCAAGGTGCAATATGGCGCGCAATTCGAATTAGGTTACCAAGGAGTTTCGGTATACTTCAAGAAAAGTTTTACCCCTTTAACAGATTACGGAACAGAGCAATATCCTTATAGTTTTGGATTACGATTGACCGGATTGTAAGCACAAAAATGCGGAATTAAAATTATCTCATAATATACAATTTCCCGAAGCCTTTTTCAATCCAATTATCTGCACCTGAATTACGATGTTCTATTTTATCGCCATTCAGATTCGTAATTACTCGATACAAATAAACACCATTTGCAAGGGGTTGGCCATATTGGTCATCCCCTTTCCATTTGTAATCAGTGATATTGGTTCCAATATGAATATTCCCCAAATCGGCCTTCGTAATTTCTTTAACCACTTTGCCTGTTGCAGTTAAAATTTGAATTTTAATATTTGATGGGATTTGTGAACCGGTAAGGGTAAACACAAATTGCGTAGAAGTAGAAAACGGATTTGGATAATTTACTAGAGAGGTTATAGACGCTTTATTAATTACTTCAAACCCTACTTTATATGCATTGGGCCCTGATGAATTACCCGACTTATCGTTTGCCCTTACTATTAAAACATATTCATCACCATCTTCAGTAAAGGTGGGTCGATATTCAATTCTCGCAACATTCTTAGATTTATTATCTACAAGCTGTGCAGGAATAAACTTTAATACATTGCCATCAAACGGAATATAGTTTTCGGTTGTTGGGTTATCACTAGGATAACGCATATAAACTTTAATCAAAGAAGTATCATCTAATGCCAAGTATTTGTTTTCATCATACAGACTAATATTAATAAATGGTTTAGCCGAAACAATATCCTTATCCATAATATGCATTCCATCAAAAGTTACATCCATCAAAGGATTTTGTTTATCGGGCACTACATAATAGTTTAGGAAGCCAATATTATTAGGATGAAACTGTTCGGGTTGATCAAAATCTGGATTTGCTTCGATAGCAAATACATTACTACCTGCATAATTGTCGGATTTAATATCTACACTAGCAATGATGGTATCGTACACCGGAATTGGGAAATATCGCTTCATGGAAACGAGTTGCCGGTTCTTATCCTTATCTATCACTTCATACTTTACCAACATACTATCTAATGGCAATTCTGTTAAATTTTCAATCGCTACTTCAAGATGCGAACCTTGTCCCTGCTTTACCGAATCGGTAAATACAAAATGTCGATTTGGATTTAATGCCGCCTCAGGTACTAATTGATATAATACTCTCCAAAAACGTAATTGCTCGGGCGTTGTAAAATTATTATCCCGATTGGTCATTTGCAATTTTAAGTATGGATACTGTGTTGCATCAATAAACGATAAAGAGGTATCGCCTTTTACAGTGGCTAAGATGGTTTCTATACCATCACGAGTAATGCCAATAAGCTTTACATTCACCGAGTCGCCTGGTGCCGGATCTGTTGTTGAACCTGAACGTTTAAATTGTCCCCACGCTTTTGCAGGTCCAATTTGTCCGCTTGTAATTTGTCCTTCGTAGAGATAGGTTGTAAAAGCAAATTCTTTCAATAATACCTTCGTACTATCAGCCTCAACAAACTGTTGTACACTTGATGAAATATCCTTCTTTGAGAAAAAAATCATCGGACGATTTTTATAAAAGGAGTCTATCATCGTAAAGCCCAAATTATACAACTTATGGTAAAGCGTATTACCTACACCATAAATTGTTGAATCGTTTTTCCAATCTTTAATGAAGTTTTTATTTATAGCTCCGCAATTCCCTGTGCATAAGCGTGGCTGTATCATAACATACATACCGGTTGGAATAGAATCTATAAAATCAACAATCTTCTTTCGGGATGCTGCTGTTAAAAAACTAAATTCAAAAAAACGATCACTCTCTCTATTGCATGGTTTAAAACTTCCAAATCTACCTTCACTGCCAACTGCTGCATTAAACCAAGCTTCACCGCTAATCGTATCAATAACTACAAACTGTAAACTTGAATAACCTGGATAAGGATCACATCCATCAGTATACCATAAACTACCATTCATTTTAACTCGATAATCAGGCCAATCATACCGAAATGGTGGGGGCGAACCCAGGCAAACATTCTGCACTAATAATTTTTTATTTACGCCATTAAACACAAACTTACGACTTGCCGAATCGAGAAAGATTTCATTATAATTATCTTTTTGAAATTGGAAATAATGACTTTGATTCCAACCGGGTAAACTTCCATCAATATAAATAAATGAGCTATACGACCATTTATGTTTTGGATTACCATATAGGGTATCCATGGCTGTGCGCCAATAGTACACGGTACTATCTTGTAAAGTAATGGGTGGTTGCCATTTAATTACACCACCGGTAGAACTGATATGGGTAGTATTCAAAAGCGGACTATCAAAATTTTCCGTAGTATCAATTTGCAACACATAGGTTTTTAAGGGTGCAAACGGATTTAGCGTCGATGCTTTTAAGGTCAGGCCTTGTATATTTACAATACCAAATTCATACGGATATACTGGCACTAAATCATCATTATATACATTAAAAACACGTTTAAGCGTATTATTGGTTTCAGAAATTTCATCAATAAAACCACTTTGATCGAGAATAATTTCAAGCGAATTATCACCTAAAGCAAGGTTTCCTTGAACCGGAATTCTTACATGTAGTGTATCTGTAATTGCTATTGAATAATTCTGATGCACTAATACATTTTCAATGCCATTGGGTAAAGTTCTTCGAATAAAAACACTCACTGAATCTTGATTGTATTGACCTAAATTATGCAAGGCAATACTTACATCAAACGAATCGAGTGCTGTAGTAATATTCAGTTGTTGAAAATTCAATCCTTTTTCTTCAATGGCATAATCGGGTTTAGCAAAACTGTACATTTTGGTTGCCGGATCACCATTTAAAATAATCTGCTCGGCATGCTGGCGTAATGACGCGTCGCCTGCTGTGTTTAAGGTAAAAATATTATTTTTCAATTGTTCACCTAATGTTTTCCCAAACGATTTAGTAGCAAATTGAGCATATAATGAATCGGTATAGGTTGATAAAACATTTGATAAACCTGTATTATCGCTCGCAATAAAGGCAATACTACCGGCATCCGGTGCCAATACAAATTGTTCACCTAATGTTTTTAGTCCTACCACTAACACAAACGAATTCCCCACACTACAGCCATTGGCGATAAAAACAGGATATCTATTTTTATTTGGAAGCAGATAAGGGTTATCTAAATTATAATCTAAAGAAGAAGTAGAACCATGTCCAAAGAATTGGACCAAATTCAGGCCTTCTTTAAACAAATGATCAATGACTGCGCTATTCACGGTTTCAATACTACCTGTTGATGATTTTTTGATGGTGGTAACTTTGGCTCCTAAATAAATTCCTTTAATTTTATTTTCTTGTTTTGTTAATGCCGAGAGTATGGGTGCTTGTTCATCGGCATTCGAGGTTCCCGCAATATGCAAAACATTCTTCTTCCATAAAACCGAATCGCTTACTTGATCAAACGTATTAGCGAGTGATTGCTCATGAATTTTAATTTTTTCAAGATAAGTTCTAATTTCAGATCCTTGCCAAACAGGTAATCTCCCTGTTGGAATTTCTGGACGGCTGGTAAAATTAAAATCCGACAATAAATTATCCGAACACGGAATACCAAACGAAGGCACAACAGGAAACGGATAAGATATTATTGGTGCTACGGTATATTTCTGATAATCTTTATATTCAATGCCTTTACCAATAATAAAAAGATATTTTGGCTTGGCAAGCCATGAACTATGGTTCACGGCAAAACGCAAAAAGTTTTTTATACTTTGCGCATGAAAAGTATAGCCATAACCAAACTCATCATATAAGGTATTTACATCAACTACTACCGGATTAAAACTTCCGCCTTGCGTTCCTGCGCGATAATTTTTATAATCTGCTACATAATCATGACCTAAACCATCATCAAATAATTTTTTATGCGATAGAATAATATAATCGCCCTGGTTGGCGCTTAACTGATAATTACTGAATTGAACCGATTTCAAATTTACTACACTGCCGATACTTGCAACGGGTGCCTGACTTTGCAAAAACAATTTTTTAATTTGTGTAGAAGCCGGAATTAAAAAACGAATGATTCCAGCTATACTAATATCACCTTCAATAAATTCGTTGGCAGTTAAATCATAAATTCGAGGTACCACCCCATTATTCTTAAAATTCGTTATTTCTAAATAGTAATCAGTAAGTTTTGGATCAAGTTCGAAATAAAACGAATCTACATTATTGAAGTTAAACTCACGAGGATATCTGAACTCGGTATAAGCAATACCATAACGATCGTAAATATTTGCCGTCGCATCGGTATTCATCGGTGTATATTTAAATACCATTTTATTTGCCGCCGTTAAAAACGACATGGGTACTGAAGCGTTATATCTTTTATAACCAAAGGCACTAAAAGTTGAATCAGCTAATAAATTATTATTGGCAAACAGTTTTACGCGATGTTGTGAAATGTAAGAATAGCCAGCAACAGTTGTCTTGAAATAAGCATTAGGTGCTCCACTCACTTTATACGGAAACAAACACGTGTAAGTAACCGAATCGTTATTATGGGTATATGCTTTTGAAAATCCTTCCCCATCTTCAAATTGTGATGAGTTAATATAAATAACAGGAATGGTTGGATAATAATAAGATGGTCCGGCTGCAAATGAACCTCTGTAATTAGCTTTTACCTTATCCCAGAAATAGGCTTCTTTAATTGGCAGACTCGTTAAGTTATTTGCTCGAGGTATATATCGTTTATGATTAGCAGCTGTATTAAAAGTGATAAAATAATAAGCTGTATCGCTAATTAAATTTTGATTAGGATTGAGTTGATCATTTGGGTTTTTATACAAAGCGGCATCAACAGCACCATTTGCTTTTTCAGCATAAAATTCAATATAGTCTGTACTATTTAATACGCCAGAATTATTTACATACAATGGCATTTCATTTCCGTCTCTAAATAATTGCAAATTATCGCCGGTAACACTTGAAGGTAAACCTAAGGCTATCAATTGCGAAATGGGAATTCGATAAATATCATCACGAAAAACACCAAACTTGTAATAGGTCTGCGAATAATTAATCCATTCATTACCATAGACTTGTGAGTATACTTTAGTTTGAAGTAAAAAAAGTAATACAATAAAAGTAACTAGTTGTTTAATTCGATTCATGCATATTATTTTTTGTCCCGATTGGCTGACTTATTAATTTGATCTGCCTTTTGTTCTAGCTTTGCATCGGCGGCTGATTCGGTATATCCTTTTTTATTGATATCAATTTTAAAAGAAATAAAATGACTGTATAATGGATTTGATTGAAGGTTTAAACTCGAAAAAGCATAATCAATACAAAAACTTTTCAATTTTACACCCAATCCAAAAGTAGGCTGAAACAAGGTTACTTTTTCTACATTATTGGTATCCTTATCATCGAGTATTCGTTGAAAATTTCCGATTCCACCACGCAAATAAAACAATTGATTGTAACCAAGTTCAATCCCTAAACGCGGATCGATACTAAAAGGCTTTAGGTTAATTAAATTTCCGTAACGTTTACCATCAGTAGTAATATCCATATTTACTTCTGCTAGTACATTTATCTTTTTGTTGACAGAAAAATTTTTACCACCACCTAAAATTAATCGTGGTGTGGCAACTTCACTACTTCGAGAAACAATTTCATTTCCGGTTTGTGCAAATACTTGTTTTTCTTTTTCAGTAAAACTGAATGACCATACTGTATATGTGGTTGTAGCATCTTTTAAAACAGCACCAAATTTCCATTTGCCAACTTTTGCCTGCGCTGCTAAATCAATTCCACCACCCCATGCATTAGCCATTGAACCAATAGTACGAGAAATGATTTTCAAATTACCGCCTACCCGAATGTCGATATCTTCGCGATGGGCAAATTTTTTAATGTTTACTTTTTGAGCATATGAAATAAAACCTGCATAGTCTTGAGCCGAAATGGCTTTGATTTTTGAATAATCAACTGACCCATCAGGCTGTATTAAATTGATAGTATAAGGAATATCATCAATAGCATAACGAATTAAAGAAAAGGCCAAAACACCTTTTTTGTTTTTCATTGGAAAAGCAGCACCTAAATAATCATACTTCGCAATACTGCTAAAATATTCAGAATGCATATAGCCTAATTGAAAATCAGATTGGATATAACTTAATCCTGCTGGATTCCAATAGGCAGCAGTCACATCATTTACAGAAGCCACTTGCGCACCCGACATACCGGTACCTCGTGCCCCCACTCCGATATACAAGTAATCGTTTACATACTTTCGTTGCTGAGCCTCAACTGAAAATAGTATTAAACTTAAGATTGAAAACAACAGAATTCGTATTCGCATGAAATTGTGTAAGTATGATACCCTTCATCAACGATGAATAAGTTAAAATATTTTTAGAACCTAACAAAAATACTTAAAATTCCTCTATACATTTGACAATTATTTTAAACATATACACATACTAATCAACAATATTTTATAGATCATGAGATTGATTGAAGAACTTACTTGGCGCGGACTTGTACAAGATATTATGCCGGGAACCGATGAACAATTACAAAAAGAATGCACAACAGGTTATGTAGGATTTGATCCAACCTCCGACTCATTACATATTGGTAGTTTAGTACCGATTATTTTATTAATGCATTTACAAAAGGCCGGACATAAACCCATTGCCTTAGTTGGCGGCGCAACAGGAATGGTTGGCGATCCATCGGGCAAATCGGAAGAACGAAATATGTTGAGTGCTGAACAAATTGATTTCAATGTAAAAGGTGTTCAAAAGCAATTGAGTAAATTTTTGAACTTTGATGGCAATGAACCCAATAGTGCCATGATGGTGAATAATTACGATTGGTTTAAAAATATTAGCTTTCTTGATTTTATTCGTGATACGGGAAAGCATATCACGGTAAATTATATGTTGGCAAAAGATTCGGTACAAAAACGTTTAGAAACCGGCATGTCATTTACCGAATTTACCTATCAATTAGTTCAAGGTTACGACTTCTATCATATGTATCAGAACCTTGGCGTTACCTTACAAATGGGTGGGTCAGATCAATGGGGAAATATTGTAACCGGTACCGAATTAATTCGTAGAAAAACAGGTGGCGAAGCATTTGCCTTTACGGCTCCTCTAATTAAAAAAGCAGATGGTGGTAAATTTGGAAAAACAGAAACCGGAAATATTTGGTTAGATGCAACTAAAACTTCACCCTATAAATTCTATCAATTTTGGTTGAATGTAAGTGATGCTGATGCAATGACTTATATCAAAATTTTTACTTTTATTTCACCAGCAGAAATTGATACTTTGATCGCCGATCATTTGCCCTCTCCACATCTACGAATATTACAAAAACGTTTAGCACAAGAACTAACCATTATGGTTCATTCAACAGCCGATTATGATTTTGCGGTTAAGGCTTCGCAGATATTGTTTAGTGATACAACTTCGGATACTTTGCTCTCATTAGATGAAAAACAGCTACTCGATATTATGGACGGTGTGCCAACTTTCAATACCACAAAAGCTCAACTTACAGAAGGCTTAGCCGTTATCGACTTGCTTACACAAACCGGCATTTTTCCATCAAAAGGTGAAGCTCGAAAAATGTTGCAAAGTGGTGGGGTGAGTATCAATAAAGCCAAAGTTGAAAGCGCTGAATTAAATTTGGATGCTACTTATCTGATGAACGAAAAATACATGCTGGTTCAAAAAGGAAAGAAAAATTACCACTTAGTGATTGCAGAATAGGCATGACAAGAATCGGATTACTTTCAGACACACATGGCTTTTTACCGCCACAAATATACACGCACTTTAAAGATGTTGATGAAATTTGGCATGCCGGTGATATTGGTAGTATTGAAGTGGCCGATGCCTTAGAAAAATTTAAACCTTTACGAGCAGTTTGGGGAAATATTGATGGACATGATTTACGCATTCGCTATCCCGAACAAATGTTATTTCGTGTTGAGGATGTAAAAATACTCATGATGCATATTGGAGGCTATCCACCGAAATATAATGCCGAATCGAAACCTATACTAAAAAAATATCAACCCCATTTATTCATTTGCGGACATTCGCATATTTTAAAAGTGATACCCGACCCTATTTTAAATGTATTACATATTAATCCGGGTGCCTGTGGTAAAGAAGGATGGCAAAAAGTGAACACCTTAATAAGGTTTAGTATTGATGGCGACCGAGCTAAAGACTTAGAGGTAATAGAGTTGAAAAAATAATTAATTATCAATCTTCAATTATCAATCTTCAGTTATCGAAATACAATTATTAATCCACAAGCTACAGGCTGAAGATTGAAAATTGATCCGATAGCTATCGGGTTAAAGACTGAATCTTATTTCTTTTTCGCGTAACGCTTATTGAACTTATCGATACGACCTGCAGTATCTAATAATACATTCTTACCTGTGTAAAAAGGATGTGAAGTATTTGAAACCTCCAATTTAATTACCGGATATTCATTTCCATCTTCCCATTTCATAGTCTCGTTTGAGCGGGCAGTTGAACGTGATAAAAATGAATGTTCGTTACTCATGTCTTTGAAGATAACGAATCTGAAGCCTTCTGGGTGAATTCCTTGTTTCATAAAATATACTTTTTGTGCATGATACTAACCATGCTTTTTTAAAGAATGGCGAAAGTAAGGCAAATATTTAAAAAAAGTGAAATTTAGGGACGAAAATGTTGGTATTAATCCTTCATGTTTACATACTGCATAGGAATTTCAATGGAAGAGGAACGGCAAAGTTGAATCACATCTTGCAAATCGTCTATTTTTTTACCAGTTACCCGAACGATATCGTCCATAATGGCAACTTGAACTTTTAAGCCACTTTCTTTAATCATTTTCACAATTTTTTTTGCATCATCTTGGGCAATTCCATTTTTTACACTCACTTCTTTTTTTACGATTTTGCCAGATGGGTATGGCTCTTTGCTGATATCAAATGCATTAGAATCAAGTCCTTGACGCATAGAACGACTCAACAATACATCTACAATTTGTTCCATCTTCATATCACTATCTGCTTCAAGTGCTACTTTATAATCTTTCTTATTCAATTCGATAACCACATGAGATCCTTTAAAATCAAATCGATTGGTGATTTCCTTTTTGACGGTGTTTACTGCATTATCGAGCGTTTGTAAATCTACTTTACTGGTAATATCAAATGATGGCATCGTAATTTATTTAAGGGTACAAAGATAAAATCTACTTTTTTAGATTTGCATCTTTTTTATGGGCTTTATATACTCATAGTTGTTTATTTCAATTGCATTCTTTGCTTCATCGCTTCAAAGCACACAATACCAGCTGCCACCGACACATTTAAACTATCAAATTCACCTTGCATCGGAATGATAAATGTTTCATTGCAAGCTGCTTGGGTTGCTTTTGAAATACCCTTGTCCTCGCTTCCTAATACTAAACAGCAGGGAGAAGTAAAATCAATATCTAATATACTTTTTGTAGCTTGAAGATCGGATGAAATAATTTTAATTCCATTCAATTGCAGGGTTTCCAGTATGGTTTGTAAATTCTTTTCTCTACAGAAAGCCATTTTCATCATAGCACCAGCCGATGTTTTTATCATATCCTCGTGCAAGGGTGCCGAATTTTTTTCTGAAAACATAACTGCGTCTATTCCACAACAAAGTGCTGTTCGAATAATAGCACCTGTGTTACGAACATCAGTAATTCCATCCAATAATAAAAGAAAAGGTGTTTTACCATCATCATATAAATGCGAAATGATATCCTGTAATGGTGTGTAGTTTACAAAAGCACCAAAAGCAATAACGCCCTGATGCGCACCACGAACCATCGTGTTTAATTTTTCTATCGGCACACGAACAATAGGTACATTTTGTTGCTTTGCTAAACGAATGATATCGCCAATATTTTCACCTGTAATAGTATGATGCATTAAAATACGATCAAGTGCTTTATCACTTTGCAAAGCTTCTAATACAGGATTTCGCCCATAGATTAACGATTTATTCGTAGCCATGAATTATTTATTAAGAATGAATTTTGAGATTTCTAACACCTTCCCGTTTGCATTTCGGGCAATGATAATGTAAACACCTTCCGGATTGGTATCAACCCCATAAAAATAAACCTCTTCGGTACTTGGAAAAACTTCTTTCTCTTCAATTTTTTTACCGATTAAATTCCGCAATTCGAGTTTTGTAATGCCTGTACCCGACAAATTCAATTTTACAGATAAGGTACTCGTTTTCAATGGAACAGGATAAAGAGAAAGTAATTTTATATCATCCGCAATAAGGACCTTAGAGGTCATGCAAATACTTATTAATATGATTAAAATTCTTTTCATCCAAGTCCAACAAAAGTAGAGTCTTTTTTTAGAAAAACGCTCGGTAATGTTCATTTTTCAATTCTTGCCACTAATTTTACGTAGCAATTTTTAGCGTATGCATTTTATACAAAATAGTTGGTTTGCCACAAACTGGATATTCCTGCTGCTTTTTTTAATTGGCACATTAGCGGTAATTGCTTACATCAATAATAAAACTAAACTCTTACAATATTCAGTTTCTGCTTTCAGTCTACTTTTTTTATTTATTCTCTGTTTCTTTTTATTGCCCGAAATCAATAACTCTTTATCCTTACATAAAGATTTGTTGCCACAATTAGGCGTAGGCGATTCGTCGGAAGAAAATATTTCTGCTTTTGCTAAAATAATCGAGTTTATTTCTCAAATTGTGAAAGACAAATTATTCGATTAATGACGGATATGTGGCTCAAAACCCCGCAAACAATTCACTATAAGGGTTTTACGAACCCTCATTAAGCTAATTCGTGCTTATAATCATTGGTAATAAAAAACTTGATGTCAGGATTATTGCTCCTTTCGGTATTCAAATACCATTCGCTTTCAGCCAAATAAACCAAATTTCCTTCTTTATCTGATACTACATTCGCCGATTTAAATCGAATAAAATCATCCACTACTTTTTCGGCGCCTTGTATCCAACAAGCTTTAAAAAATGGCAAAGTTTTAAAACTACAGGCGGCTCCATATTCTTGCAATAGTCGATATTGAATCACTTCAAATTGAAGATCACCCACACAACCAATAATTTTACGATTACCACCATGTTGTGTAAATAATTGGGCAACCCCTTCATCGGTTAATTGTCGAATCCCTTTCTCTAATTGCTTAGTTTTCATGGGATCGTTATTGATTAATTCTTTAAATATTTCTGGTGAGAAGCTCGGAATCCCAACGTAAGTCATTTGTTCGCCCTCGGTTAAGGTATCACCAATTTTAAAATTACCGGTATCAAATAAACCCACTACATCACCTGGGTAGGCATCATCAACTACATTTTTTTCGCGTGCAAGAAATGTATATGGATTACTGAATCTTACCTTTTTATCGGAACGCACATGATAGTAAAATGTATTTCTTTCAAACTTACCCGAACATATACGTAAAAAGGCTACCCTATCTCTATGACGAGGATCAATATTAGCATGAATTTTAAAAACGAATCCGGTAAATTTATCTTCCTCTGCCTTTACTTCGCGCTTGTCGGTTAAACGTGGTTTTGGTGATGGTGCAATTTCAATGAAGGTGTCGAGCAAATCTTTGATGCCAAAATTATTCACTGCGCTTCCAAAAAACACAGGTGCTAATTGGCCTTTTAAATAAGCATCCTTGTCAAAATTTTCATACACTCCCATTATGAGTTCCATATCTTCACGTAAGGCATCGGCATCTTTCTTACCAACAATTTCTTCAATGGCATGTTCTTGTAAATCGGGCAGATAAATCAAATCTTCATCGGTTGCTTTTTGATGTGCTTGGAATGTAAGTAGACTTTGATTATGGATATTGAATACGCCCTTAAAGTCGCGCCCCATATTGATAGGCCACGTAAGCGGTTGAGTTTTTATATTGAGTTTCTGTTCAACTTCTTCTAATAAATCAAAAGGGTTTCGGCCATCCCGATCCATTTTATTAATGAAAATAATTACCGGTGTATCACGCATTCGGCACACTTCCATTAATTTTTCGGTTTGCTCTTCAACACCTTTTACGCAATCAATTACCAAAACCACACTATCTACTGCGGTGAGTGTGCGATATGTATCTTCGGCAAAATCTTTATGTCCTGGTGTATCTAATAAATTAATCAGTTTATCACGATATTCAAAACTCATTACCGAAGTAGCCACCGAAATACCTCTTTGTCGCTCGATTTCCATAAAATCGGAGGTAGCATGTTTTTTAATTTTATTTGACTTTACAGCACCTGCGGTTTGAATGGCACCTCCAAACAATAGAAATTTTTCAGTGAGTGTTGTCTTTCCCGCATCGGGATGTGAGATAATCGCGAAGGTTTTTCGTTTCTCAATTTCGTGGATATATTTCATAAAGGACGCAAAGGTAATTTTTCGAAAGCAATTTCTTACCTATTGATAAAATACACCCCTATTCAAATCATTTTGTGAGAGGGAAAGATCTCTAATATCTTACTTGGATCCATTATGATTTTACACTGAACAAAGCAGTTTTACTGATAATGATTGCATCGATTATCGCTTAATCAACCATTTGGCTGTTCTTTTTGAACAAGAAAAAAGACGAATAGATGTGAGGATTGAATGGCGTTAAGCGTGCTTTGCATCTTGCATGCGCTTATTCTTCGCATCTTGTAAAAACTCAGATGCAAAAATGAAATTATTTAAATAAGTGTCTTTGCTAAAAATAATATCGTCTTTACTACCTTCCCATTGTTTGCGACCTTGATGTAAAAAAACAATATGATCGCCACTTTCCATTACAGTATTCATATCATGCGTATTGATAATGGTTGTCATTTTAAATTCGGCCGTTATCTCCATTATCAATTTATCGATTACTAACGAAGTTTGTGGGTCGAGGCCTGAATTAGGTTCATCGCAAAAAAGATATTTAGGATTTAAAACGATAGCTCGTGCAAGTGCTACCCGCTTCTTCATGCCCCCGCTTAATTCGGCCGGATATTTTTTATTAGCATCTTTTAAATTTACTCTATCAAGCACTTCATTAACTCTTTGTCGCTTTTCGGCCAAAGTTTTCGTGGTAAACATATCTAATGGAAACATCACATTGTTTTCTACTGTTAGGCTGTCAAATAAGGCTGAACCTTGAAATAACATACCAATTTGAGTGCGTAATTCCTTCTTTTCTTTTTCTTCCATATTCAAAAAGTCGGCATCCTCGTATTTTATTTGACCAAGATCAGGTTTTACCAAACCAACAATACATTTCATCATCACTGTTTTTCCACTTCCACTAGCACCAATAATTAAATTTACTTTACCTGCATGCATAATGGTGCTTACATCCTCTATGACGGTTTTTGTACCGAATGTTTTTTTAATATTTTTAATTTCTATCATTACGTATTTTGCAGATATGATGATTAAAGAAGTAAGGCTGCCAATCCATAATCGGCGCAAAGAATTAAAATGCAACTTACTACCACTGAAGTAGTTGATGAACGACCAATTTCGAGCGCACCGCCCTTTACGTTATAACCAAAATAAGCCGAAACGCTAGATATGATAAAAGCAAATGTGAATGATTTTATAAGTCCGAACACAAGATTAAACGTTATGAAATCAGTTAATAATCCTTGCGTAAATTGTTGTTCTGAAAGTATTCCGGTGAGAGTGCCGGCTAAGTATCCTCCCCAAATACTTAAAAACATAGAAATGGTTATTAAGCAGGGTACAACAATGATAGAAGCTACAATTTTTGGTAGAATGAGGTAGGTTTTTGTATTAATTCCCATAATTTCTAGCGCATCAATTTGTTCGCTAACCCGCATATTACCTAGTTCTGATGCTATTTTTGAACCGATTACGCCCGCTAAAACTATACAAACTACAGTTGGCGAAAGTTCAAGAAATGTGCTGTCGCGAATAATTTGGGCAATCACATATTTCTGTACTAAAGGACTAATTAATTGATAAGCAGTTTGGACAGTAGTTACAGCCCCTAAAAAAAGTGAGATAATAACCACGATTCCGGCGGAGCCGATACCTATTTCATAGCATTGATGGATGAACTCTTTCCAATAAACTCTAGCATTTTCGGGTTTAGTGAACATGCCGCCTAACATTATCAGGTATTTTCCAAAGTGCGTTAATACTTTTATCATGAAGATTCCAAAAGTAAGCTATCCATGATATTCTTTCAGAAAGTTTGGAAAAAAAATCGATACCATAAATTATTTTTTGCAATAACTTATTATCTGCTATCTTCGCGAACTTATTTCATTTATCCACAAAATAATTTCTATTATTATGGCAGTAAAAATCAGACTACAACGTCACGGCGCAAAACAACGCCCCTTCTACTTTATCGTAGTTGCAAATTCAACATCTAAGAGAGATGGTAAATTTATTGAAAAGCTTGGAACTTACAATCCTTTGACTGTACCAGCCACTATTCAAATTAATCGCGAACGCGCTATGCATTGGCTTAGCAAAGGTGCCGAAGCGACACATACAGTAAACCGCATTTTATCGTTTAAGGGCGTGTTATTTTTAAAACACCTTATGCGTGGTGTTAAATTGGGTTTATTTGATGAAGTGGCAGCTGTACAAAAATTCGAAGCATGGAATGCAGCTCACGAAGTACTTGTAGCTGATCGTCAGGCAACCCATAAAAGAACTAAAGCAGCATCAAAAATTCAACCTACCATTAAAATCGCAGAAGCTGTTGCAAAGCCAGTTGCAGAAGCACCCGTAGCTGTTGATGAAGTTGTAGAAACGCCTAGCGAAACAGCTGTTGAAGCACCAACAGAAAATGCTGCTGAAAACGAAGCACCTGCTGCAGAATAATTTTAAACACAAAATACTTATATAAAAAAGAGGCTGCCCTTACCGGACAGCCTCTTTTTTTGGTTGGATATTTAACTCCTTGATTTCATTTAGTTTACGTTAATCGTTTTTGCTTTCACTTCTTTATCTTCTAGTTTTGGAACGCTAACCGTAAGCAATCCATTTTCGTACACTGCCGTAATATTTTCAATATCAAGCTTTTCATTTACTGTAAACGTACGCTTGAAAGACCTGATGGCGAATTCACGCTTTACAAATTTTTCAGTTTCTTCACTTTTTTCTTCTGCTTTTTCATAAGCAACCGATAAAAGATTATTGTCTAACGAAATTTTAAAATCCGATTTCTGCAACCCGGGTACCATTAATGTAATTTCATAATTACTTTCCTTTTCAACAATGTTTACTGCCGGATGCATATTTTGCGTGAAGGCAAAATCATCGTTAAATAATCTGTCCATGGTATTTAAAAATCCTGGAACATAAGCTGGGGTTTTTACTTTAAACTGTGTCATAATATTTATTTTATTTGTTTGAATCAATATTATCAACTTGTATACCAATCCAAAATATGAGCCTATATGTCGCTTATTTAAAATAAAATGCGCCATTATTGCCGAAATTGTATTTTTTAGACTGAAATAATTACTGTTTCTTAGCAAATTGAGTCAAAATAAATTCATCTTATACATTTAAGCATCTGGTTTTCTACAATGTCATTTCGGTATTACATTTGCGACATGCAAAAAAAATTACTCGCCTTGATCTCTATAATCTTTTGTTTATTAGGATGCCAAAATGAAGGCGATCATTCCGAGATAAAAAAGGAAAACAATAAGGAATACACTTCAGATAGTTTGCATTTTGGCATAACCCCACTCTTAAATTGGTCGATTAAAGTGAAAGAAAACAAAGTAGGGATTTTGGAAAACTATACGGATAGCAAAGATAGTTTTCAGGAGAATATCGTGGTTTGGACAGAAGAAATGCCTATTGCGATTTCAGATTCACTTTATAACAAGGCAACGATTACTGAATTGAAAATTAAAAACCCCAAAATTGAAGTAGTCGCGTTACCATCAAAGAAACTTGGAAAAACTAATTTTGGAAGATTTGCATTTACAGTATTCTTGAACGACTCAATTCCGTGCAAAGTGCTTGGTTACACAGCTGTGAAAGGTAAACGAGGGTATAATTTTTCGTGTAGCTATTTAGCAAATGGGAATACCGACTATACGCCAATTTTTGAAAATATATTAAGCACTGTAAAGCTTATCCAATGAGATGAGGCTTCAGAATTTTATACAATTTAGCAAATCAATCGTATGTCAAATGACATGTGAAAATCAAAAGAAAACACAAATAAACCCATGAAATATTTAGCCTTAGGTGATAGCTATACTATTGGAGAACAAGTTGATTTCATCGACAACTTTCCTAATCAATTAGTGAAGTTATTGCAAGAAGCGGGTATTCAAATTCAATTGAATCAACTCATAGCAGTAACTGGCTGGACAACGGATGAACTTGCAGCATCTATCGCCAAAGAAAAACCTGAATGTAATTACGACCTAGTTACCTTATTAATTGGGGTAAATAATCAATATCGTGGAAGAAGCCTTGATGAATATTACTGGCAATTTTACAGCTTGCTTTGCCAGGCTATTTTATTTGCCAAATCAAAAGCCTCTCATGTGGTAGTGCTATCAATTCCTGATTGGGGATTAACCCCATTTAATACTACAAAGGATAAAATTCAAATGTCAACTGAAATTGATGAATTCAATCGAATCAATGCAGAAATTACACAGGCATTAGGTTGTCATTATTTCGATATTACCACTTCTACCCGATTACATGCGAACGATGTACATTTTTTAGCTGCCGACCAATTGCATTATTCTGCCAAAGAATATGCAATTTGGGCAGAAATGATGTATACAACTTGTGTTTCCATTTTACAGAATCAACCTCATTAAATTCAATCATAAAATTCAATTTGAAAGATGCCAACTCTACAACAAATTATTGATTCTATTGAAAGTACAGCGCCAAGAATATATCAGGAAGCCTATGATAATAGTGGATTGCTATTCGGAAATAGACATGCCAATATTAAGAAAACCATGCTCTGTCTCGACTGCACCGAGGAGGTATTAGAAGATGCCATTTCAAATGGATGTCAATTGATAATTGCCCATCATCCTATTGTGTTTAAAGGACTGAAATCATTAACTGGCGCTAACTATGTTGAAAGGGTAATGATTCGAGCCATCCAGAAAAATATAGCCATCTATGCTTGTCATACCAACCTCGATAATATTTCTGCCGGTGTAAATGCTATTATTGGTAAAAAACTAGGACTAACCAATACTAGCGTCCTTGCTCCAATGAAAAATACCCTCAAACAATTATATACGTATGCGCCTTTATCGGAAGCAGAATCGGTTCGGCAAGCCTTATACAAAGCTGGAGCCGGCAGTATAGGTAATTATACTGAATGCAGTTTTAACAGCATCGGATTAGGCACATTTAAAGCCAACAAGCAAGCAAAACCATTTATTGGCTCATTGGGATCCTTGCACGAAGAAAAAGAAGTCAAAATAGAAGTTGTTTACCCCATTCATGCAGAACAAAATGTTTTAAAAGCATTGCATGAAACCCATCCTTACGAAGAAATTGCCTTGGGTACCTTACAAATTGAAATCGAAAACAAACAACTTGGTGCCGGACTTATTGGAAAATTGCCTGAGCCTATAGATGAGAAACAATTTTTGAAATTGCTAAAAACCAAAATGAAGACAGGCGGTATAAGACATACCAAATTGCTTGGAAAACCCATTCAAAAAGTAGCGGTTTGCGGAGGTTCGGGTAGTTTTTTGCTACAACAAGCAAAAAAAGCCGGTGCAGATGTATTTGTTTCAGCAGATTTTAAATATCATGAGTTTTTTGATGCTGAAAACCAACTATTAATTGCAGATATAGGCCATTACGAAAGCGAACAATTTACTTACGAATTTTTTTCTGAACTTCTATCAAAAAAATTCCCTACCTTCGCCATCCTTAAAACATCGGTAAATACCAATCCCGTAAACTATTATTCATAACATTATGGCAGCAGTTAAAGAATTTTCAGTACAAGAACGTTTACTTTCATTATGTAAACTTCAACGCATCGACTCAAAAATTGGAGAAATTAAGAAATTGAGAGGTGAATTACCCATGGAAGTAAAGGATTTGGAAGATGAAATCGAAGGTTTCAATACGCGAATTCAATCGGTAAATAATGAAATTCAAGTCATTGAAGAAAGTATAAAAGAAAAGCAAAACATACAAGCAGAGGCTAAAGACAAACTTAAGAAATACGAAAAGCAACAGAATAATGTAAAAAACAGTCGTGAGTTTGAGGCTATTAATAAAGAGATTGAATTGAATGAGCTTGAGATTAAAGCTTGTGATAAGAAAATAAAAGATGCAAATCTTGAAAAGGATGAATACATCGCCCAACGTGAATTAACCGAAAAACAAATCGAAGAGAAGCAAGTTGTTTTAGGGCAAAAACAAAAAGAACTAAAAAAAATCACCGAAGAAACTGAAAAAGAAGAATCGGATTTAGGTAAAAAACGTGACGGTGCAGCAAATGATGTTGAACCACGTTTGTTAACTGCTTATGATAGAATTCGTATGAATTACAAAAATGGCTTAGCAGTGGTTCCGGTTGAAAGGGATTCATGTGGTGGTTGTTTTAACGTGATTCCTCCACAACGTCAGTCTGATATTCGTTTACGTAAAAAAATGACCGTTTGCGAACATTGCGGTCGAATTTTAGTGGATAGTGAGTTGAACGATTCAGTTCAACTATAATAAGTACATCTCTAATACCCTGTATGTTTAGTTATTCGAATGGCTTACCTTAGGCAGCCTTTTACAATAATTTACAAGATTCACTCTTTCTTATTTCACCTTTCAATTGGAAGTTTGAATTCAACTTACTGTAGGTTTACATTTTCATACAATTAAGATTAGAAAATTATTCTTATACTTTTGTTCAGTTGATTATGATTTTCAGATTCCTTATCTTATTTTCTTTTTGTTTTCTTAGCCATATATGGGGCTATGCGCAATCATTTCAGATGAATGAAAGATGCCAACAAGCCTATCATTACTTTATGGCGATGCGTGTGAAGGAAGCCAGAAACTTATTACAAGAAGAAATTAAAGCCAATCCTAAAAATATACTGCCCTTTGTACTCATCAATTACGAAGATTTTATAAGTCTGGTTTTTAATGAAAACCCATCAGATTATCATCAAAAAAAATATTTGAAAGATAAAAGGTTAAAACTTTTAGAAGGTAGTGATCAAAAATCTCCTTATTACTTATTTTCAAAAGCATTAATACATTTTCAATGGAGTATGATACAAATTAAATACTCAGATTATTGGGATGCTGCCTGGGATTTCAGAAAATCATATGTACTATTCAAAGAAAATGAAAAAAAATTTCCAAAATTTGTTGTAAATCAAATCTTTAGTGGTTCACAAGAAGCCGTTATAAGTGCCATTCCAAGTGGTTATAAATGGATATCCAATGTATTGGGAATGAAAGGGAATATGAAACATGGCATGTCGAAACTTGCCAATTTTATTCAATCGGGTGAATCAAATTTTATAGAAGAAGCTTATTTATACAATATCTATTTAAAAAATTATTTAGAAAATGATGTTGAAGGCGCTGCCAAATTCATTCAAATCGAAAAAATTGATACTAAAAATAATCAACTATTTTGTTTCATGGCCGCCAATCTTGCGCTCAATAATAAAAATGCAAAACGAACCGAAGAACTCATCATCAATCGAAACAAAAAAGATGAATTTATTCCATTTCCAATGCTCGACTATGAATTAGGAGATGCCTTATTACGAAAATTAGATTATACAAGTTCAATAAAGCACTTCAAATTATTTATCACAGAAAGTAAAGGGAATTTTTATCAAAAAGATGCTTGTATGAGTATTTCATTTGCCTATTACTTAGCCGGTAACCGAGAGATGGCAGATCATTACAAACTCAAGATTAAGCAAATTGGCAAAGCTGAATCTGATGCTGATAAACTAGCCCAAAAATTTTCAAAGGATGGGCTTTTTCCCGACAAAGAATTACTCAAAGCGAGATTATTAAATGATGGAGGATATCATGAACGTTCATTAGAAATTCTTGACAAATTGACTTTAAAAAAATGGCCTTTAGCGAATGAAAAGCTTGAGTATACTTACCGACTAGCCAGGGTTTACGACGATCTTCAACAAGATGATAAGGCACTTGCGAAGTACAAAGAAACCATTCAAACGGGTTCTACAAGTACTGCCTATTTTGCAGCACGTGCCGCTTTGCAAGCTGCCTACATTTATGAAAAGAGAAACCAAAAAAAACAAGCACTCGAATGCTTTCAAAAAGTGTTAGATCTGGATGATCACGATTTTAAAAATTCACTCGATCAAAGAGCCAAAGCAGGTATCAACAGAATAAAAGGTGAATGAGTATAATTTCTGATGAAGCTAAACTAATTCTATAACTATATTTGTTTTGTGTTAACCCGATTACATATTCGCAATTATGCGATCATCAAAGAAATTGAAATTCAATTTCAAGAAGGACTTACCATTATAACCGGAGAAACCGGTGCCGGAAAATCGATTTTGATGGGTGCTTTATCATTAGTGCTTGGCGAAAGAGCCGATTTGAAATCATTATTTATTAAAGATGATAAATGTTTTATAGAAGCCGTATTTGACATAGAAAATCTTGAATCGGTAAAAACCTTTTTAGTTGAACATGATTTAGATACAGACCATGAAGTCATACTACGCCGCGAAATAAATCCAAATGGCAAAACGCGCGCTTTCATTAATGATACTCCGGTAACACTTGATATACTGAGTTCCTTAGCTTCGAAATTAATTGACTTACATCGACAATTTGATACGCAACAATTACAACAATCATCCGAACATCTGCATTTATTAGACGAAGTTTGTGCACATCAAGATTCACTACGAAACTATCAACATCAATTTAAAAACTGGAAATCACTCCAGCTTACATATCAAGTGATCGTTTCACAAAATCAAACCATTAAACAAGAATTAGATTACCATCAATTTCTGTTTGAAGAACTGGCAACCTTTCAACCCAAAGAAGGCGAACTGGAATTAATTGAACAAGAACTTTTTTTGCTTACACACAGTGAAGCATTAAAGAATAGTTTACAATACAGCTTACATCAACTTAAAGAACGTGATGATTCAATTTTATCGATGATAAAAGGAATGAGTAATCAGCTAGAATCACATGCAGATAAAGTAGTTATCTTACAAGAACTCAATGCACGCATACAATCTACACATATCGAATTAAAGGAAATTGCTGCTGAAATTGAAAGCCTACAAAATGCAACACAACCTGATGAAGCACGTATGTTAAGCTTAACTGAACGTGTAAATGAAGGCAATCGTTTGTTAAAAAAACATCATTGTTTAAACGACTCACAGCTTGTGGCCTTACAAATTCAGTTAGCACAGAAAATTCAACAAGCTGCAACAGCTGATGATGAAGAACATATATTACAAAAGCAAATTGACGAAACTTTTCATCACGTATCAAAACTGGCTGCCACTCTTTCATTAACTCGAAAACAAAATATTCCAGCAATTGAACAAAAAGTAAATGCACTATTGAAAAAAGTAGGTATGCCAAATGCTGAACTAAAAGTGCAACAAACAACAACTGATTATAACGAATACGGAAATGATAAAGTTGATATTCTATTCGATGCAAACCAAACCGGAAATTTTAGTTCCATTGCAAAAGTTGCCTCTGGAGGTGAGCTCAGCAGACTCATGCTTTGCTTAAAATCTTTACTGGCCCACTCTACTTCATTACCCACTTTAATTTTTGATGAAATTGATACCGGCATTTCTGGCGAAACGGCTATGCAGGTCGGACAAATTTTGAAGGAACTATCAGCGAATCATCAATTGATATCTATCACCCATTTACCCCAAATTGCCGGTAAAGCCCATCATCATTTATTTATTTATAAACAAAAAAATACAGTTGGCCATTTAGAGACTCACATTAAAGTATTGAAAATCGATGAGCGGATTGAAGTGTTGGCAGAAATGCTCAGTGGCAAAAAAATTAATGAAAAGGCACGCGAAATGGTGAAACAATTGATGGAATAACTATAGTTTTTTTTTAATCCTCCCCTTAAATTAATCAACAGATTAGTTTACTTTTACGCGATTTTATTTATCAAAACCCCAAGTATATGGCTTATAATTTATTGAAAGGAAAACGTGGAATTATTTTCGGCGCACTCGATGAAAAATCGATGGCTTGGCAAGTAGCCTTAAAATGTTTTGAAGAAGGTGCCAGCTTTACACTAAGCAATGCACCAATTGCCTTACGAATGGGAAAAATAAATGAATTAGCAACGGCTTGTGGCAATGTAACGGTAATTGGTGCCGATGCAACCTCACTCGAAGATCTTGAAAATGTGTTTACGCAAAGTATGGAAGTTCTTGGCGGTAAAATAGATTTTGTATTGCATTCAATTGGGATGAGCCCGAATGTGCGTAAAAATATTCCTTACTACGATACCAGTTATGAAAACTTTCAAAAAACATTAGATATATCGGCGCTTTCTTTTCATAAAGTAATGCAAACGGCAATGAAATTAGATGCCTTAAATGAATGGGCTTCTGTAATAGGACTTTCCTATATAGCAGCACAAAGAACATTTCCGGGATATAATGACATGGCAGATGCAAAGGCTTTATTAGAGAGTATTGCTAGGAGTTTTGGTTTTCAATATGGATTTAAAAAGAAGGTTCGTGTGAACACTATCTCACAATCGCCAACCAAAACCACAGCAGGTGGTGGTGTAGCCGGCTTTGATGCATTTTATCATTATGCCGAAAAATTATCACCCTTAGGCAATGCAAGTGCCGAGGAATGTGCCAATTATTGTATCACTTTATTTAGCGATTTAACCCGAAAAGTTACCATGCAAAATTTATTTCATGATGGTGGATTTTCATTTACTGGCGTGAGTGTAGAATTGGTTGAACAACTTTTACAAAAAGAATCATGAGATTTTTGAGCATCTCAACTTTACTATGTTTACTGATACTTTCATCTGCTTGCAAAAAGAAAAAAGTAGAACGAACTTATTATCGAAATTATAATCTGAATTCCGCCTATACAGGTAGTCACCCGAGTAGTAATGTAACTGCCAGTATTTATATGATTGAAAAATCGGGTTACTTGCAATTTCAAATTCACATGACAGGCATGGTTGATTCATTGCAATATAAATTACATTTTCATGAGCAAGATATTACCGAGCCTTATGGATATACCGGTAATCCGGTGATAGATTTCGGTTTACTTTCTAACCAACAAAGTATTATTAGTAAGGAACTCAGTTCGATTGATTTTGATGCCTTCACTAAAGATTTTAAAGGTTATTTTATTGTGCATGACCCTAACAATATTCAAAACGACACGACTACTTTATTGATTTATGGTAAGGTTGGGGCAGATTGGTAGACGTTCTCTCAATGCTATACGGCAAAGCTAGTTCCGCAACCACAAGTACTGCTTGCGTTAGGATTCTTAAAAGTAAATCCGCGCGAGTTGAGTCCGCCTTCAAATTCAACCTCCATACCTAATAAGTATAATTCATGCGATTTATTCATCAATACCGGAATGCCTTCAATTAAATACTCTTCATCTCCATCTTGCTTATCATCGTATTCAAGAACATAGGTCATACCACTGCAGCCTCCACCCTTTACTCCAACTCTAATAAAAGGTTTAGAAGCATCTTCATGTAAGAGTCTTTTCATTTCTTGAATGGCACCTGAAGTAAATTGTACCGGCGCAGTAAGTGTTGATTCCATTTTATTGAACGACAATTTTTTTAGTAATTGCAGCTTGATTGTCGAACTGCAAACTTACGAAATAGATTCCTTTGGTAAATCCGTTTGTACTAAGTTCTATAGGAGAAATTGATGAAGAAACTTCTGTTTGGTATTTTATTTGTCCAATTGTATTGCTGATTATGATTTTCAAATTAGCATATTCAACTCGTTCCGCATCGATATATATAATATCAGAGGTTGGATTTGGATAGATGCTAATGTCTTTTGCAACCTCATTGGTTTCGGTAATTCCGACAGGCACACGAACTCCGGTACGAATATTATCGATAACATATTCCATGGCGCCAACTTGTAATTTGGTAAAAGTATTTTGACATGTGGCTGCAGAGTAATCCATATAATTTTCAACCATATCAGGCAAGTCACCGGTTATTTCAATACAAGTATTTTTCACTTTATCGCAATTCGAATTTGATTTATCATCAGCAACAGGAGTATCGGTAATTCCATCATCCTTATAACCAGGCTCACCATTACAAGCACCACCATCATCTCCCCAAATATGTCGCAGCCCTAGGTAATGCCCAATTTCATGTACCAATGATTTTCCTCTAAAACCCCAGCTACCATATCCAATGGGTTGCTTTGCTGGGCCACCTATATCTAAGTAATCAATCACTACCCCATCAAAAGCAGGTGAAGGTGCCTCACTACCTGCAGACCAATTGGGTGCACCTGCCGGAGGGTATGCATAACCGATTAAAACATCAGAACCATCTTTAGTAAGATCACATATCCAAATATTTAATTTCTTATCAGGTGACACTGCATCGCTTCCGCCACTACCACTTTGTTTTACCATATTAGAATTATCGAACCCCGAACCGGTGGTGGCATCGAAAGAAGTATTCGTAGTTTGATATCTGATTACCTGATCAATCATAAAACGAATTTTAGATGAACCCGCACGCGATTTAAATACCGCCCGCAGGTTACCTGTATCTGAATTTTCATGTGCAAAACATTGATTTAATAAGTCGATTTGTGCATTCAAATACGAGTTAGCTAAATTTTCGGTAGATGTATTATAAACTACATGAAACACAACAGGTATAGTAACTGTGCCCGAACGAGTTCGATAGCCGCTATGATCAGTAATACTTTCCACTCGTGCTTTTAATCCGGGGTGTTTAGCATCTAACTCATTTAAATAATCGGCACTTCCACAAATATGAGTTTGTGTTTGCGCAATACTTGCCAATGCAAAAAAATGAGTAAGTGATATAAGTAAGAATTTCTTCATGAATTTTATAATTTAATTTTTACACTTACCATTTTCTTTGATAAGGATACGTTCGTTTTTTGAATAATTTGATTTTATGGCATCTGTAAATTGCTGTAAGCATTCAGCCGAATTCGCTGTGAAGCAATAATCTACCTCGCCTTCTCTTCCCCAATTTTTTTTGGTGAAACTCATTTTACACCCATTTTTTAAGTTAAACCCTTCTATAAGTTGCTCAAAACCGGGTATCGATTTATAATCAATTCCACTTCCAAAACTTATAAAGGAAACAACCAAGTTTTGCGTGATTGGTTTTGATTGAATTGTTGTTTGAGCAGCTTTTCGTTTCTTTTTTCGTTTACAACAATTGCCATCCAATTGAAATAGCAAACAAAATATTGAACTGAGAATTATGATTTTCTTCATCTACTTAATTACACTGATTGTTTTTGTGAAAGAATTTTGCGCATCCATCACATGCACAAAATAAGTGCCTGCAGCTAATGATTGCAAATCAACATAATATCTGTTGGGCGCTTCTTTGTTAATTCCATGATTACCATCAATTATAACTTGTCCTAACGAATTCAAGATTTTAATTTTAATATCTGCCGAAAAATCTTTTTCAGATTTTAAATAAAAATGAGTGCTCACCGGATTAGGGAAAATTGAGAAAATACTTTCTTTTGTAATTTCATGAATTGCATTTGGCCATTGGCATCCAGGTGAAGTTGTTAGTGAATTGCGTGATCCACTACTTGCCAACACTGCACGCATACGATTTTTTTGACCTGTAGTAAACATCTTCATACAGCCATCATCCACGTAATCCATATAATTCATATACATTTCACCGCTTACACCTGCACCACAAGCACTATTTGCATTGTGTGGAAAACTAGGACAACCATAGTTCGCTTCTTCGGCTGGTTTAGTATCTGAAACTAAATCGGTTCCGCAACTCGCGTCGCCCCATATATGTCGGAGGTTTAAATAATGTCCAATTTCATGAGTTGCCGTTCTACCCTTATTATAGGGTGCTTGTACGTTACCCGTGTTGCCAAAATATTTGGTACCCACCACAACCCCGTCCTGGTCGGAAGGTGAACCGGGAGGCATTGCATATCCTAATAATGATGAGGCTGATCCGCCAAATGTACATACCCAAATGTTTAAATATTGATTCCGATCCCAAATGGTATTCTGTTTGATATAACCATCAATATCTGAGAAATCATAACTACTCTTATTATAATCAAAACGATCGATACCTGTTGTTGAATTTCCATTTGGATCGCGTTTTGCTAAGCAAAACTCTATCTCACAATCTGAAGTGTTTGCATAATAAGCATGGGATGTAGCTAATGAATCTGTATTTTTTTTGCGATAATCTTTGTTAAGAATCGCAATTTGTGAATTGATTTGTGCCACAGAAATATTGGCTCCCGAACCAATACCTTCTCCATTATGAATTACATGAACGACTACCGGAATCGTATATAAAGTAGCTCGAGTTTTCTTTGCATTGGCAAACTTCGCAATATAATCTGCTGTTTGTAACTCAATACTTTCTCGTATTTGTGCAAACTCGGGGTGAGTAGCTAACAACTGTTGAGTTACATGTTCGGTTCCACAATGGTGAATATTTTGTGCCATACTTGAGATAGCAGCAAAACTTAATAATAAAGTAAAAATTTGTTTTATCATGTGTTTTTAATAATTGAATTTCATTAGTTACATGGCATTCGGCGTTTAAAATTTCTCACAACTTTGTCAAGAAACTACACGCCTCAATTCATGTTATAATTTAAAGCTCCACAAAGGTAACCCAATTTATTAATTTTTATTTAGTGTTTGGATGGCTCATTTCGCTAACATTTTGTGTTTACCTTTACCGGCAAAATGAAGACTTTCGAGATACCCGATTTTTACAAAAGCCCGCTCATAGCCGCTATTAAGCGAAACCGTAAGCTTGAGGATAAATTAAAAAAGGATTTCACGGCGACCAAACTGGATTTTGGTCCGATAGAAATCCATCTAGCTCGGCATTTTGGGTTTTGCTATGGTGTTGAAAATGCGATAGAAATTGCGTTTAGAACGGTAAATGAGAACCCAGGGAAACGTATTTTTTTATTGAGTGAAATGATACATAATCCTCAAGTAAATGCTGATTTACAAGAACATGGTGTGCGCTTTATCATGGATACAAAAGGAAAACACTTTATATCATGGGATGAACTAAGAAGTGATGATATCGTCATTATTCCCGCTTTTGGAACTACCCTAGCCACAGAAGAAAAATTAGTTAGCTTAGGCATAGACCCTGTAAAATATAATACAACTTGTCCGTTTGTTGAAAAAGTTTGGAACCGATCTGAACAAATTGGTAAAAAAGATTACACTATAATCATACATGGCAAACCGGATCATGAAGAAACTAGAGCCACCTTCTCGCATAGTAATTTACATGCGTCTTCTTTAGTCATAAAAGATATAGATGAAGCGCGTAAACTTGAAAAGTATTTGCTTGGTGACTCAGATCCTCAACTATTTTATCAAGAATTTAAAGGACAATATTCAGAAGGATTTGATATTGAAAAAGACCTTCAACGAATTGGTGTGGTAAATCAAACTACCATGTTAGCCAGCGATACACAAGCTATTGCTGATTACCTAAAAAATATCATCAGTCAAAAGGGGGCTGATACATTTGCCGATACACGGGATACTTTATGTTATGCAACTAACGACAATCAAAGTGCAGTAAGTGGTATGTTGCTCGAAGAGGCCGATTTGGCAATTGTGGTAGGAGGATATAATAGTTCAAACACATCCCATTTAGTGGAATTATGCGAACAGAAACTACCGACCTATTATATCGAAAATGAGAGTAAATTAATTTCAGATCAACGGATACTACATTTTGAAATGCATCATCAGCATGAAATTGAAACGAATCATTATCTACCAAAAAAGTCGAAAATAAAAATACTTATGACCTCTGGTGCTTCTTGTCCGGATGCCATTGTAGAAGCCGTTATTTACAAATTGCTTAGTTTTTTTCCGGAGGCTAAAAGTATTAAAGACGTGACTTCAACAATTGAACAAAATAAGTAAATCATTTTTCTATTCTTTCTTTCGCCCATGCTAATGCCATCTGCAATTGTTCATCCATACTTAATAAACTATTATCAAGCACAAGGGCATCTTTTGCTTTTTTAAGTGGACTCACCTCTCGGGTTGAATCGATATGATCGCGATGTTTTAAATTTTCGGCGACTTCATCCATTGTTATATCCGGTGATTGTAATTTCATCTCATCAAACCGTCGCATCGTGCGAACCTCTTCATCGGCATACACATAAATCTTTAACTCGGCTCGAGGAAAAACCGTGGTGCCAATATCTCGTCCATCCATAACTAAACCTTTTTGTAAACCCATGGCTTGTTGCTGGGCTACGGCAAATTTGCGGACTTCCTTTAAAGCCGACACTTCACTTACCAAATTCGAAATGGCCATACTGCGAATTAAGGATTCGACAATGACACCGTTTAATGAAATCTTGTTATCAATAAATCCCAAGGTAATTTGTTCAAGTGCTTTCTCAATGGCAGTATGATTGGCTAAATCGATAGTGTGATCTAAAAAATATAAAGTGATCGCTCGGTACATCGCACCACTATCAACATAAGTATAATTCAAGGTTTCAGCCAATTGGCGCGCCAAAGTACTTTTGCCTGTTGATGAAAATCCGTCTATGGCAATTACAATTTTATTCATGGATTGCAAAGAACGAAAATTTCTTAATAAGTTTCTAATCATGGGCATAAGCAATTGTTTATTTAATTATGCCACTATATTTGTTGAAAATCAAAATTCATGTCGCAACAAAACAAAGCACTTAGCGTTACACTTACTATTATTAGAGTATTTGTAGGCATTTTATTTATTTTTTCAGGCTTAATAAAAGCCAATGACCCTTCGGGATTAGCCTATAAAATGGGCGAGTTTTTTGAAATTTGGGCACGAGAAGGCTACATGCCTTCACTGATGAATTGGATGAATGGCTATTCATTGGCTTTTTCCATTGCGATGATTACCTTCGAAATTATTGCCGGTGTAGCTTTAATCATTGGATATCGATTTAAATTGTTTTCGTATTTAATTCTTTTGCTGACCATATTTTTCACCTTCTTAACCGGATATGCAAATTTTAGCGGAAAAGTAAAAGAATGCGGATGTTTTGGCGATTGTATCAAATTACAAGCGAATGAGTCCTTTATGAAAGATTTGATTTTACTTGCTTTGATTTTAATTCTAGTATTCTTTAGAAAAAAAATTACGCAAGCTTTTTCAAATTCTATCGCAACGGCAGTAATGATTATTACCTTAGTAGTGACACTTTGGATGCAGTTTTATGTTTTGAAGCATTTACCATTTAAAGATTGTTTAGCCTATAAAGTAGGTAATAATTTATACAAAGAAATGACGCCTGGCGCAGATTTTGTAGAAGCTGAATATAAAAGTGTGCTGACTTATAAAAATAAAAAGACCGGCGAACTGAAAGATTTTGATGCCAATAATATTCCTTGGCAAGATACTTTGAACTGGGAATTTGCCGATACAAAAAACACCATGGTAAAACCGGCACAAAATGAACCCCCAATCAAAGATTTTGTAATTGGCGACTATGATGGTAATGATGTAACAAAGAATATTGTACAATATCCCGGTTTTGTATTTGTGGTGTTCATTAAATTAGTGGATGAAGCTAATACGCAGAATATAGATGCCTTGCGCTCACTAGTTGAAGATTGTAAAAAAGCCGGTATCCCCATTATAGCGATTAGTGCTTCCAATGATATCGAAACTAAGAAATTCAATGAGCAACATAAATTAAATATTGATTTTTATACCGTAGATGGTACAGTGGCTAAAACGGCTATGCGAACAAATCCGGGTGTGATGTTATTGAATGCAGGCAATGTAATGGGTAAATGGAGTTATGCTGATTATCCTAATTTAGCAAAACTTCAGTTGAATGTCAGTGGAGCACAAGCACCTTTGTTTGCCCCTGCTGTTGTTGAACCGGTAACCACGGATTCGGTTCAAGGTAACTAGTTTTTGTTTTGCATAATCTTCTAGGGCAGCACTAAAAAGCTCACAGGCGAGGCATTCGAATTTTGCAATTCCAATAGCTATCGGAAGCGTTTACTTATGTAAATAAAGGCTTTTTAAAAATTGAATAACGAAGCATCAGAGTTTTTTTGAGATGCCTTCAATAGAAAAGTATAGATTCGCATAAAGCCAATTATAAGTGTTTCAGTTTTTAGTAAAGAAAATAATCAATAGCTTTTTCGTTTTATTCGGCGTTATCGCCATCGTATTTTTTTTATTTTTTGTGATACTTCCTGCCGACCCGGCACGACTCACCATGGGTCAACGAAGCGATGCAAAATCATTAGCCAATATTCGAAAAGAATTATATCTCGACAAACCCCTACCCTTACAATTTGCATTATACCTTAATGACCTTTCACCATTTTCTATTTATGAACATAGTGATGAGAACGAAGTGAAATATAATTATCGAACCTTATTTTTAGTAAGTGACAGTAAGGCATTGGTAATTAAAGCACCTTACTTACGACGATCGTACCAAAGTAAACAAGAAGTAAATTCATTGTTACTCGATGCCTTTCCCGGAACCTTCATTTTAGCTAGTCTTTCGATTTTAATTGCCACTTTTTTTGGCATTTTATTAGGAACCATTGCAGCCGTAAAACAAAATACCTGGCTTGATACCGGTGCGATATTTACGAGCATATTAGGTATTTCGGCACCCTCATTTTTTGCAGGAATTTTAATGGCTTATGTATTTGGATTTTTATTAAAGGATTATACCGGACTCAGTATTATCTCGCCCATGTGGGATTATCAACCTTATGAAAAACCACATTTTATTGCCAAAAGTCTCATTCTTCCTGTGCTCACTTTATCTATTCGACCATTAGCTATAATTGTTCAAATCACCAGAAGTTCTATGCTCGATGTTTTACATCAAGATTATATTCGCACGGCTATTGCTAAAGGTTTAAGTAAACGAACTATGCTTTGGAAACATGCACTTCGCAATGCATTGAATCCGGTAATTACTTCCATTTCAGGATGGTTTGCTGAATTATTAGCCGGTTCATTTTTCATCGAATACATTTTTGGATGGAAAGGGATTGGTAAAGTAACTGTTGATGCATTAAACAAATTCGACTTTCCTGTAGTGATGGGTTCGGTACTTTTTACTGCTTTATTATTCATCATCATTAATATCGTAGTTGATGTTTTGTATTCGATTATTGATCCAAGAATAAAATCCTAAGTTGTTATTTTAAATTGCTAACCTAGGTTAATTCATTTTACAAACCTGCTGAATACCTTTATCGAAATTTTTGATTATGAAAATTCTTTATAAAATATTCCTTCTTTGCTTTTGTGTAATACAAGCCAATGGGCAAAACAATTATACTCAAATACTAAAAGGCAGTATTATCGATAAAGATGTAAAGTATCCCTTAATTGGCGCCACGGTAAAAGTATATCGTGAACAGCAATTGATTGCCGGTGGCAAGAGCAATGAATTTGGCGAATACAAAATTGATAGTCTGCCCTTACAACGTTACACTATTGTATGCACCTACGTTGGCTATTCAGAAAGAACCATTGAAAATGTTGAATTGAATTCGGGTAAAGAAACTCAACTAAATATTGAGCTAAGTACCTCATCAACCAAAATGAAGGCCGTTGTCGTTCAAAATAAAAAAGGAAGTATCAACAATGAGATGGCGAATATTAGTGCACGAAATTTTAATCCTGAAGCTGCCAGTAGATATGTGGCTTCACGCGATGATATAGCTCGTATGGCAACCAATTTTGCGGGTGTTAGAGGCAGTGATGACTCACGAAATGATATTGTCATTCGTGGCAATTCGCCTAATGGCGTGTTGTGGCGTGTTGAAGGATTAGACATTTCGAATCCTAATCATTTTGCTTCGTTTGGTACTACCGGCGGACCGGTTAATATCATCAATAATAAATTGTTGGGAAATTCAGATTTTATGACCGGCGCTTTCCCGGCAGATTATGGAAATGGAATTTCGGGTGTTTTTGATTTAAAACTTCGAAACGGAAATAAAGACAAACACGAGTTTACTGCACAAATTGGGATTCTGGGTTTAGAGGCTACCGCCGAAGGACCGATTCATCGGAAAAGTGGAGCATCGTATACATTTAGTTATCGTTACGCAACACTTGCCATCATGAATAAATTCGGAATCAATTTCGGTGCCGATGGAAATCCTTCTTATCAAGATGTGAACTTTAAACTCAATTTTCCAATTAAAAAGATAGGTAACTTTTCGTTGTTTGGCATTGGCGGCAAAAGCGATATTTCGATTTATGATAATGGAGATGATAGCAGTAAATGGACTTATGGACGAGCCGGAA
Source organism: Bacteroidota bacterium (assembly GCA_016706595.1). Taxonomy (GTDB): domain Bacteria; phylum Bacteroidota; class Bacteroidia; order Chitinophagales; family Chitinophagaceae; genus OLB11. The sequence goes on from JADJJH010000001.1 coordinate 893,923, forward strand.
GAGATATTCATTTTGGTTCAAGATTAGGTGTAGTAGGTGCTGCAATGCAACAAAATATTGGAAAAATTTTTTATCATAAACTCACGTTGGGAACTAACTTAAGTAAATCGTATTCGCGATATGATACAGTTGGCAATGATAATATAAGCAGAGGAGCAACCTATCGAAATCAATTTATTGTCAATAAGTTGATGTTGAATTACATCGCTACGGCCAGAATTACACATCAACAAACTGTAAAAGCCGGATTTACCTTAACCGGTATGGATTTGAATTTGGTTGATAGCAATTATTATCCCGACCAGCAGATTTGGTATAATGAAGCAGAATTTCGAGATCAAACTTCTATGGTGCAGGCATTTGCTGCTTGGCAATTTAAGCCGAACGAATCGTTGAAAATAAATGCAGGGATTCATTATCTCAGATTCATCCTAAATCAAAGTCAATCAATTGAACCGCGTGCAGGTATTTCATGGAATGTCCATCCTAAATTGCAATTGAATGCAGGTTATGGTTTGCATAGTAATTTACAACCGTATTATATCTATTTTTTACAACAACCCGATGGCTCCGGAAATAATTATCAACCTAACCTACAAACCGGCTTAAGTAAATCGCATCATTTTATAATCGGTGGCGATTATACCCTCAACCCAACGATGCATATTAAAGTAGAAACGTATTATCAGCATTTATTTAATTTACCACAAGAGGTAAAAGGCTCGGCTTATAGTTCATTAAACCAAGGAGCAAGTTTTAATTTTACCTTTCCTGATCCATTAAATAATAAAGGCAAAGGATACAATGCCGGTGTCGATATCACTTTAGAAAAGTTTTTTAGCAAGTATTTTTATTATTTGATTACCACGTCTATTTATACCAGCAAATACAAATCGAGTGACAACGTTTGGCGAAATACCGATTTTAATGGGGCTTACAATTTAAATGTGTTAGCCGGAAAAGAATTTACCCTTGGCAAAGCAAAAACTACTCGATTGGTTGGTGGCTTTAAATTTAATTTGAGTGGTGGAAAATGGTATACTCCTATAGATAGTGCTTTGAGTGCGCAAAAAAAGCAATATGAAGGAATTGATGCTGAAACCAATACATTACAGTTTGCCCCCTACCATCGATTAGATATTCGAGTAGGTTTTAAGGTAAATCGAAAACGTTATCATCACCAATTTTCGTTAGACTTGATTAATGTGTACAATCAAAAAAATACTTTGGGTTTGAGTTATATACCAAAAACAGGTGAAGTAGTAAAAGAAAGTAATTTAGGTTTTTTGCCTTTGTTTAATTGGTTGGTGGTGTTTTAAGGTTGCCTACTTTACCAATTAACTATTAAATTTCTTTAAGGGTTTATTGACAAAGGTGAGAATAATCCTAGTCGGGGCATAACTTTCACAAAAAAACAAGACTTCACTGTAGATTAGTTGAAGAGTTATTGCTAATTGTCATTTACTTTTGCGCAAAAAAAAATATGTATCCAGCAGAACTTGTGATGCCTATGAAGGCCGAACTTACCCAAAGAGGATTTGAAGATTTAAATACACCAGAATTGGTTGACGCAGCAATGCAAAAACCGGGAACTACCCTATTAATGCTAAATTCAGTTTGTGGCTGTAGCGCAGGAACCGCTCGTCCGGGCGTGTTAATGGCAGTGCAAAATGCAACAAAAGCCCCAAGTAACTTAGCCACCTCTTTTGCAGGTTTTGATACGGAAGCCGTTCAACAAGCAAGAACCTATTTAATGCCTTATCCACCCTCTTCACCATGTATTGCTTTATTAAAAGATGGACAATTAGTGCACATGATAGAGCGACATATGATTGAAGGGCGACCGGCACAAATGATTGCAGCAAATTTAATTGATGCATTTAATAAACACTGCTAAACAGTTAGATATCAATACTTAAAAATTTAATTTAATAAGCCTTTTTAGTTATACAGAGGCAAGATAAACGCTATGTATCCCGATTTTTATCATTTATTGAAGGGCTTATTCGGGATCGACATTCCGGTATTAGGATTGTTTAAAACTTTTGGCTTTTTAGTTGCCATTGCTTTTTTTGTCGGAGGCTATTTAATTTACAAAGAACTGAAGCGAAAAGAAGATGATGGCATAGTTGACTATACCATAGAAGAAATTACGACTGGCAAACCGCTAAGTTTACAAGATTATATTTTATCAGGTCTTGGTGGATTTTTTATAGGCTTTAAAGTATTGGGCATGCTATTGCAATGGAAAATTGCGTCGCCAGACCCATTAAGTTTTATATTTTCAATTCAAGGAAATTTACCTGGCGGCATTTTTTTAGGCGCCACCCTAGTTGCCTTCCGATATTGGGAGAATAAGAAAGAAGTAGCCAAAGGATTGATAACCAAAAAGGTTAAGACCTATCCGCATATTCGTGTAGGTGACATTTTAGTAATTGCCGCATTAGGAGGTTTTGCAGGTGCCAAAATTTTTAATGCATTAGAAACTTGGGACGATTTTGTAAGAGACCCTTTGGGGAGTTTGTTTTCGAGCAGTGGACTCACTTTCTATGGTGGTTTAATAGTAGCCACTTTTGCCTTGTGGTATTATTCGAGAAAGATAAAACTTGATTTTAGGCATTTATGCGATGCTGCTGCACCTGCCTTAATTTTGGCTTACGGAATTGGCCGCTTAGGTTGTCAAATTAGCGGAGATGGAGATTGGGGCATTTACAATTCGGCATATTATACCGACAGCTTAGGCAAGGTAGTTGAAAGTAGTGATAAAATGATGGAATCGAATACGATTCGTTATGCCGACTATTTTGAGCGTCATAAGGAAGAAGGCATTCAGCACAAATACATAAAAGCAAACAGCTTTTTACCTACTTGGTTCTTTGCCTACAATTACCCTCATAATGTAAATAATGTTGGTGTGCCTTTAGCAAATTGCGATGGTGAGTATTGTTCGGTATTACCACAACCCGTTTTCCCCACTCCTGTGTATGAGTTTATTGTTAGCTTACTCATTTTTGCCTTTTTATGGGCGATACGTAAAAAGTTAAGTATACCATTAAGTATATTCTCTATTTACTTAATAATGAATGGTATAGAAAGATTTTTTATCGAACAAATTCGCGTTAATTATAAGTACGATTGGGGTTTTATGCATCCAACACAAGCCGAAATATTGGCGGTTGTCATCATACTTTGCGGGGTAATATTGTTTTCATTACGCGGATACATTCACAATCAAGTAAACAAAGCATCCTCAATTTAAGATATCGTTTATCATTGAAATCCGATGTTAGGGGGCAGATGTTAGGAGTTAGTTGTCAGGTGATTGGCAACTAATTGAAATTGGTATTTATGTTTTTTGGGGTTTAGATTTAACTCACCCAATTTGGTAATTCCTGAATAAATCTGCCTTCCCTGTAACAGAGAATTTAAAAAAACATTATTCCAGTTTTAATTTTTTCAACGAAGGTGCTGCAAAATAAGTACCTATTACAATCAGCATGGTCATAATACCACCAAAAACTACCGCAGGTACGGTACCCATATACCTTGCCGTGATACCGCTTTCAAAGGCACCGAGTTCGTTGCTTGAACTGATAAACATCATATTGATTGATGAAACCCTTCCTTTAATTTCTTCCGGTGTTTTAAGCTGAAGAATAGAATGACGAATCACCACACTCACACCATCAAACATACCGGCAAAAAATAAAAAACAAAACGACAGATAGAGATTCGTTGATAAGCCAAAACCTAAAATGCAAAATCCAAATCCAAAAACCGAAATCAATAATTTGGGACCGATATGATTCTTCAAAGGAATATTGGCAAGGATTAACATCAGTACTATGGCACCAATACCATGCGCACTCCGTAACCAACCATATCCAATTTCATTAACTTGTAGTATTTCTTTAGAGTAAACAGGCAAAAGTGCTTCTGCACCACCAAAAAGCACAGCAAATAAGTCAAGACATAAGACCGCTAGTATCACCTCCGACCTAAACAAAAACCTAAATCCTTGTCCTAACCCTCGCCATAAACCAATATCACGCGAATGCATAATGGCCTTGGTTTTAATGTTTACAATAAAAATCATAGATAGCAATAAAAAAAAAGCCGCTATAATAATAGTATTACTTACACCAACATAAGCCATCAATAATCCTCCGGCAAGTGGACCCAAAACAGAACCTAATAACCATGCTGTGCTACTCCAGGTTACTGCATGCGTCATTTTTTCACGAGCAATTAAAGATGGCAATAATGAAAAAGAAGCCGGCGCTAAAAAGGATCGAATACATCCACTTAAAAACATGGCGATGTAAATCAAAATTTCAAAGGTTTTTACCGAATGTGAGCCTATAAATACTTGTGAGGTGATATATAAAAGAAACAAGGCATTCATCAAATAAAAGATAATACATCCCAAATACACATTTCGTTTTTCATTTCGATCAACAAAATATCCCGCTACAAAAGCCATGGTAAAGGCTGGTATCAATTCGGCCAAGCCTATTAATCCTAACGAAAGCGGATCTTTGGTAATAGAATATACCAAATAACTTACTGCGGTCGTTTGCATAAACAGAGAAAAAATAACCAGAAAACGAGTGGCTATGAATAATGAAAACTCTTTTTCTTTAAGTAAGGCAAGGGTTTTTGAAGCTGATGAATGAGACATGGATGCGAACAAAAATACGAATTGCATAAAATTTATTTGTAACTATCTTTACCCCATCAGATGTTACAAGTATTTTTTCAGAATTGTAAGATGGCTTTAGAGGAATTACGCATGAATAAATTGCGTACCTTCTTATCATTACTCGGTGTCACCATCGGCGTATTCTGCATCATCAGTGTATTAACTGTGTTTGATAGTTTGCAAAGTAATATCCAAAACAGCATGCAAACCTTAGGTAGTAATGTTTTGTATATCGGTAAATTTCCATGGATACCCGAAGAGTCGGGCGAATACCCCATGTGGAAATATAAAGCTCGACCGGTGTGCAATGCTAATGAATTAGACGCCATTCAAAAACAAGTGAGTAAGGCTTCTTATGCAGCCATTTCGTATTCAGACGACCCGGCTAATTTTGATTATAATGGGAATGAAACTAAAGGCGTTGGCATTTTTGCGGTAACCTACGAGTTCAATAAACTTCAGCCTATTGAAATGAATGAAGGTCGCTATTTTTCATTGAATGAAATGAATGGCAAGCAAAGTAATGGTATGGTATTAGGCGCAACGGTAGCTGGCGAACTTTTTGGAAATAATATTTCACCGATTGGCAAACACCTTGAAATACGAGGCAAACCTTTTCAGATTATTGGTGTGATGAAAAAACAAGGCAAAACAATTACCGGGTTCAATTTTGATGGAAGTGCTATTATCTCGTATCATTTTTTATCGACGCTAAAAAATATAGACCAAACAGGCAATGGTTTCACCGACCCTATGATGATGGTCAAAGCAAGAAGAAATGCCTCGTTGGAGGAAATGAAATATGAAATAAAATCGGTACTACGAGCACAACGAAAATTACGACCTGGAGAGCCTGATAATTTTTCGTTCAATCAATTAGATACTATTCAAAATAGCATTAAAGACATTTTTGCCAACTTTAATATTTTTGGTTGGATCATTGGTTTCTTTTCATTGATAGTAGGCAGTTTTGGTATTGCCAATATCATGTTTGTTTCGGTGAAAGAACGAACTAAATTTATTGGATTAAAAAAGGCTATCGGTGCACGAAAGTTTAGCATCCTTTCTGAATTCTTAATCGAATCTATTTTACTTTGTTTATTTGGTGGATTAATTGGAATCGTTTTGGTGATGATACTTTCTAAACTATTGAGCGGACCACTTGGGTTTCCGGTTTCTTTATCGATGAACAATTTTATTTTAGGCATTAGTATTAGTGTCATCGTTGGCATTATTGCAGGATATATTCCGGCGAAACGCGCTGCTAATATGGATCCGGTGGTGGCCATACGGAGTTAAGGTTAAGGGTAAGTAAGGTTCTCGAATTGGTTACCGAGGTTCTCGAACTGGTGACTGAGGCTTCTCGAACTGGTGACTGAGGATTCTCGAACTGGTGACTGAGGCTTCTCGAACTGGTGACTGAGGATTCTCGAAGTCACCGCATAGAAATGAGAAGCAGCGTTAAGAGGATTGGTGTTAGGTGTTAAGAGGCCGCACAGATATTTTTCTTAGTCACTCATATAAAGGACCCTAGCTTTTTGTTGTGTTGGAAAAACCCAAGCGACTGAAGCCGATTTTCTTTACATTTGTGAGCCGTAAAAAAACAAGTATGAGTGAAAAAATAAAAGCTATTATCGCTAGTTCTATACAAACCAAACAACAGCTTCTCGAAAATAACGAAATCATTGATCGGCTTGAATTATGTGCCAACATGGTTACCGGAGCATTTAAAGCAGGCAAAAAAGTTTTGTTTTGTGGAAATGGTGGAAGCGCCGCCGACGCGCAACATTTAGCCGCTGAATTTAGCGGACGATTTTATACCGATCGTGATGCTCTTCCTGCTGAAGCGCTGCATTGCAATACCTCGTACCTAACCGCAGTAGCCAATGACTATAGTTACGATGTGGTATATGCACGCATGATAAATGGAATTGGCAATGCAGGCGATGTATTAATCGGACTATCAACTAGCGGAAACTCAAAAAACATTGTAGAAGCATTTAAAACCGCAAAACTTAAAGGTATGATTACGGTTGCCCTTACCGGCGAAAGTGGAGGCATGATGAAAAATATGAGCGACTATTTATTTAATGTGCCATCCAATGATACGCCGCGAATACAAGAATCGCATATCATGTTAGGTCATATCATTTGTCAATTGGTTGAAGAAAAATACTTTGGCCATGGAGCATAAGGATTGCATCATCCTTGCCGGTGGAATGGGTACAAGATTACAATCTGTGGTAGCCGACAAACCTAAATGTTTAGCCGAAGTAAACGGAAAACCTTTTTTGTATTATATCTGTCAACACCTTAGCAAATTTCATTTTTGTAAAATTGTTTTTTCGGTTGGCTACTTAAAAGAAATGGTGATAGATTATGTGATGAATCATCGTGATGAATTTCCTTTTGCTTTTGATTTTGCCGAAGAGACTGAACCTTTAGGAACCGGTGGCGCTATATTACATGCCATGCCTTATACCAATACCGAAGATATTTTTGTAGTGAATGGCGATACATTTTTTGATGTGGATTTGGACGCGATGTTGCAATTTCAACAAACCAAAATGGCCGATTGTACACTCGCACTAAAGCCTATGAAAAAGGCCGATCGCTATGGATTGGTACAAATCAACGAACAAGAAATGATCACCGGCTTTCAAGAAAAGCAAATTGGTAGTTCAGGACTAATCAATGGTGGTGTGTATTGTATTTATAAAAACTCATTTTTAAATATCCCTTTCGAAAAAAAATTCTCGTTTGAAAAAGATTATCTCGAGAAATTTATACTCGAACGCGAAATGGTTGGCTTTGTGCAGGATAAATATTTTATTGATATCGGCATTCCTGAAGACTACCAAAAAGCACAAAATGAAATACCTGCTTTATTTAATGAGTATTAAAGTCAACACCCAATGCAATGAAATTCACACAACAGATTGACAAAACCTGGACGCTCTTCTTGGATCGAGACGGCGTAATTAATCACGAAAAAAATCAAGATTATATCCGCAGTGCAGAAGAATTTGTATTTTATGATAACGCTTTAGAGGCATTGGAAATCTTTGCCCATAAATTTGGGTTGATTTGCATCGTAACCAACCAAAGAGGCATTGGAAAAGGTTGGATGAGCGAAGATGATTTACACAATATTCATCAATGTATGATTCGTGAAGTTGAGGAGGCAGGTGGCAGAATCGATAAAATTTATTTTGCTCCGGATCTCGATTCAGACGCCCCACATCGAAAACCAAATATCGGCATGGGCTTACAAGCTCAACACGATTTTCCTGAAATTGATTTTAAAAAAAGTATTATGGTAGGCAATAATTTGAGTGATATGGAATTTGGCAAACGCTTAGGCATGAAAACTGTTTATGTAGAAACTACAAAACCCATACTTGAACCAAATGCACTTATTAATTTAAAAACCAATGATTTATACGAGTTTTCACAATTACTTTAATGCCTTATTCTGAAGGAGGAAAATTCTTAAGTTTTTTAATCACTTCCGTCTCAAGTTGCTTTTTATAGTTCACTACTTTCTTTTGCAACACCTTGTTAGATGCACCCAAAATTTGTAATGCCAAAATGCCCGCATTTTTTGCCGCATTCAAAGCAACGGTGGCAACCGGTACTCCATTGGGCATTTGCAAAATTGAAAGTATCGAATCCCAACCATCAACTGAGTTGCTCGATTTAACCGGAACGCCAATAACTGGCAAGGGTGTTATACTGGCAACCATACCCGGAAGATGTGCTGCCCCACCCGCTCCGGCAATGACAACTTGTATACCACGAGCGGCTGCAGTTTGCGCATACTCCATCATACGTTTGGGTGTTCGATGGGCAGATACAATAGTGCATTCATGCTCAATACCTTGAGAACTTAAAAAATCTGAAGCATCTTTCATGACTTTCCAGTCACTATCACTTCCCATTATAATTCCTACTACAGGCTTTTTACCTGCAATTGTTGTTTTACCCATAAGGCTATTTTTTTTGCTTCTTCTAATGATTGATTTGTAACGGTTACATGTCCCATTTTGCGAAATGGCTTTGTGAGTTTCTTGCCATAAATATGCACATGTACACCTTCTTTTGCCATACACACTTCAATATTTTCATAAAACACATCGCCGGTATAACCTTCTGCGCCTAATAAATTTACCATGGCCGATGGAATCTTAACCATGGTACTTCCTAAAGGCAAATTCAAAATGCCACGAATATGCTGTTCGTATTGAGAGGTCTCGCTGCTTTCAATCGTTTGATGTCCGCTGTTATGTGCACGAGGCGCTACTTCATTAATTAATAATTGATCATTTACATCTATAAAAAATTCTACCGCTAACAATCCGCAGATATTTAATTTTTCAATTAAGGCTTTAGCAATTTCTTTGGCTTGGTTAATAATTTGCTCATTGGGCACCACCGGGTACAATAATAAATCGAGCATATTAGCACCTTCTACAAAATCCATAGCCACGGCATCAAAACAAACTACTTGACCATTTGCATTTCGTGCCGCAATGATGGCAATTTCCATTTGCAAATTCACTGCATCTTCAATTACACATTCGGTATCCATCAATGCACTAAGATCTTCGGTTGATTTCACAATCAAAACGCCTTTCCCATCGTAGCCATCTCTTCTACTTTTTTGCACAAATGGAATCGATATAACACCGCTTTCTAATGCCGACAACACTTCTGATTTATTTGCATACAACATAAAATCAGAAGTAGGAAAATCATGGGTACGAAAGAACATTTTTTGCGAGCCCTTATCTTTTATAATGGCCAATGCTTCAGGGTCGGGATGAACCAGAACACCCTCGTTTTTCAATTGGATGAGAGCATCCACATTTACGTGTTCAATTTCAATGGTAAGTACATCGCAATCTTTTCCAAATTGATAAACCGTATCAAAATCGTTTAAGCTGCCTATATGAAATTCATCACAAGCTAAACGTGATGGTGCTTGCGAATCAGCATCTAATACCTTAGTATAAATATCCCAAGTTCTAGTGCATTGTAATAACATCTTACCTAACTGTCCGCCCCCTAAAATGCCAAGTTTCTTCTTAGTAGAAAAAAAAGATGTATTCATAATTGCGGGTAAAGATAAGGAATTGATGAGAGATTGTTAGATGAGTGATAAGAGAGTTGTGATAGTTTTTTTTACAATGGCTACCTTCGAGAGCCTCAGGCAGCGGGATTCTGCTCAATTTGTGAATATCTTCATAGCATGATTTGCTGCCTTCGAGAGCCTCAGGCAGCGGGATTCTGCATCAATTTCCTGTGATCTGCTGCCTTCGAGAGCCTAGAGCGGGATTCTGCACCACTGAATTTCCTTTCATGATTTGCTGCCTTCGAGTGCCTCAGGCAGCGGGATTCTGCATCATACATGAATATCTTCCTTTCATGATTTGCTGCCTTCGAGAGCCTCAGGCAGCGGGATTCTGCATCATACATGAATATTTTCCTAACATGATCTGCTGCCTTCGAGAGCCTCAGGCAGCGGGATTCTGCACCATACATGAATATTTTCCTAACATGATCTGCTGCCTTCGAGAGCCTCAGGCAGCGGGATTCTGCACCATACATGAATATCTTCCTTACATGATTTGCTGCCTTCGAGAGCCTCAGGCAGCGGGATTCTGCTCAATTCGCAAATCCAACCTAACATCTGACTCCAAACATCTAATCCCTAACTAATTTCTTCAACAAAAAGATTTTCCATTTTCTTACACATATCAGTCATTACCATTTTACGACCTAATTCAAGCATACCTGAAAAGGATACAGAGTTTGAAACACCATGACCAACAACAACGGGTTTTTTAATCCCTAATACCGGAACGCCGGCATATAAACGATGATTAAATTTATCGAGGAACTCACTTTCAACATTCCCCTTCACGCGAATCACATCGTATAATGATTCAGCGAATTTCAATACAATATTACCGGTAAAACCATCAGTAATAACAATGTCCACATCATTTTCCAAAAGGTCGCGACCTTCAATATTTCCTTTGAAATTAATGTTGCTATTCTCTTTCATCAAGGTATAGGCCGACTGGGCTAATAAATTACCCTTGCCCTCTTCTTCGCCAATATTTAATAAAGCAACTTTAGGATTTTCTTTTCCTAAAATCTCATGCATATAAAAACTACCTAACATCGCAAACTGATTCAGATATTCAGGCTTGCAATCGGCATTAATACCAATATCCAACATCAAATTATAACTTCCATCTAACTGAGGTACAGGTGTTGGAATTGAAGGACGTAATAAGCCTTCGATTGTTTTTATCATATGAGAGGCTCCAACCAACATCACTCCGGTATTACCTGCACTTGAAAAGGCATCTATTTCACCTTTGGCTAATAAACCAAAGCCAACTACCATAGCCGAAGTAGGTTTTTCCTTCATCGCCTTAATTGGATGCTCGTGCATTCCAATTTCATTTTCGGTAGGTAAAATAGTAACCGGCATGTTTTCAAATCCTGGCAAACCTGCTTCAATAGCGGATTTGTCACCTAGTAAAACTAAATGACAATCACTATATTTATGCAGAAAATCAATTACGCCCAAGCATGCTTGCTCAGGTGCGTAATCTCCACCCATCATATCTAAGCCTATTCGCATCTCGACTAGGTTTATGATTTATGATTCGGTATTATCTTCTTCAGGTGCAACTTCTTTCACTGCTTTTTCTAATACTACGCGGCCTTTGTAGTATAATTTGTTTTCAGACCAATGTGCACGATGACGCATATGCATTTCACCGGTGGTTTTATCGGTACTTAAGGTATCGATAGTAGCCTTATAGTGCGTACGACGCTTTGCGCTTCGTTGTTGCGAGTGTCTGCGTTTTGGATTAGGCATTTTGCTTAATTTTTATTGTTTAATTTATTTAAATCTTCCCATAAGGTATGAGAAGTTTCGCTTTGTTTTTGTTTACTTAAAAAATCCAATACTATCGGATTACAAGTACTTTTCCCTTCGACATCATCCGGATGAATATGCTGTATCGGCACACTTAACACAATGAATTCGTAAATCCAAGGTGCTACATCCAATATGCTTTCCGATCGTCCTAAATAGGCTACCTCAGCATCATCTTCGGCTTGCTTGGCTACTTCTGCATCATCAATCACCTTCACTAATAGCTCAAACTCATCCCAAATCGTCATCTCATAATCATCCCCACATCGGTCGCACATAATCGTTACTTTCCCGTTGATATAAAATTTCAACAAAAAAGTTGATTGCTTTTTATCCAATAATAACTTCACTTCGATGTGAGCATTATTGAATTCAGGCTTTACAAATGGCTCAAAGAAACTATCTGTAATAGTGTAATTGAACTCATGCTCACCGGGCTTGAGACCAACAAACGCAATTTCAAATTCCCGGTTATGTTTCATCCTACACTTTTTACAGGGCTGCGAAAGTAATGACTTTTTTGTAAAAACAAGCGAAATGATAACGAAAAAGTGTAATATAAAGCCGCTTTCACAACTTACTTACACCCTATCTGTATTATTTGATTGCTATTTGAAGCATATTCCTGCCTTACGCTTCAATCTGTCCGCTTCTCAAATTGAAAACTTTCATTGAAAATATTTCCTCGAGCGGAACAGGATTTTCACTACAGTCAGGGCTAGGTATTTGCCTCACCTCAAACTTTTTTTGAATCAGCAAAACTAAGTTTATCGTATAATTTTTTGAATCAGCAAAACTAAGTTTATCGTATACCTAATTATTGCTAAAGCATGTACTTGCTATTTGTATTGCGGCAATCCCGTTAGAAGCATAGGGATAGCGGAAAGCCCAAAGCCTCGACGAAGGAGATGCAAGGACTTGCAGCGAATAGCGTGTATGCCGCCCTCAAAATAATGCCTTTCATTATTTTTAGTAAATCATTTAATTAGTACTTTTTACTTTCTACTTTACAATATACATTTGCACCCTCAAAAAAATGATATACAGACATGGGCGTATTAGTTAGTAAGAACAGTAAAGTAATTGTACAAGGGTTTACCGGAACCGAAGGAACCTTTCACGCAACACAAATGATTGAATACGGAACCAATGTAGTTGGTGGCGTTACTCCTGGTAAAGGTGGTAGCCAACATCTCGATCGTCCGGTGTTTAATACAGTAGCCGATGCTGTTAATCAAGCCGGTGCCGATGTGTCGATCATTTTTGTTCCTCCTGCTTTTGCAGCCGATGCGATTATGGAAGCAGCCGATGCCGGAATTAAAGTGATCGTTTGTATTACCGAAGGTATTCCGGTTTCGGATATGGTATTAGCAAAAGACTATATTAAAAATAAAGATTGCCGTTTAATAGGACCAAACTGTCCGGGTATTATTACTGCCGACGAAGCGAAAGTTGGTATTATGCCAGGATTTATTTTCAAAAAAGGAAATATTGGTATAGTTTCTAAGTCAGGTACACTTACTTACGAAGCAGCCGACCAAGTTGTAAAAGCCGGAATGGGCATTACCACTGCAATAGGAATTGGTGGTGATCCAATCATTGGAACAACGACTAAAGAAGCTGTTGAACTTTTGATGAATGACCCGGAAACCAAAGGCATTATTATGATTGGTGAAATTGGTGGTGGCATGGAAGCTGAAGCAGCCAATTGGTTAAAGGATAATATGCGTAAACCTGTAGTTGGCTTTATTGCCGGACAAACAGCACCAGCTGGCCGACGTATGGGACATGCCGGTGCAATTGTTGGCGGTGCCGATGATACTGCCGCAGCCAAAATGCAAATCATGCGCGCTTGCGGTATTCATGTAGTGGATAGTCCGGCCGATATTGGCAAAACAATGGCGCAAGTCATAGGCTAAACTATTTAGTGTTTGCAAGAAAACGCCAACAACATCGTCAACCTCGCCTATCAAACGGGTCATTTACTGAAGTAAACTCCCTGTTTTCAAGGCTTCGACTTCCTGGTATTTGACGCTTTCTTATCAAACACCTATTTTTTGGGAAGACACTATGTAAGGCATCTCCAATACTCTGATACAACATTTGTTTCCATTGATTTTTTATCTTCGCATACATCATTTTAAAATTCAGTTTACATGTGCGGAAGATATGTTCAAGTTTCGAAGCTAGAAATCGTTGAAAAGCGATTTAATGTAACTGCAGAAACCCCTGAATTATTTACGCCGAATTTTAATATTGGTGCCGGAACTCAAGCCATGGTAATTACCTGCGAAGAACCTAGAAAAATACAATGGTTTCAATTTGGTTATTCACCGCCATGGGCAAAAAAGCAAATGTATTTATTAAACGCCCGTGCCGAAGGTGATGCAAATAAAGAGAATCAATTGCATTTCACCGGTGGTTTAGGTATACTTCAAAAGCCTGCATTTCGTGAAGCTATCCGACATAAACGTTGCTTGGTAATTGCCGATTGTTTTTACGAAGGTAGTAAGGAAGATGGTTTAAATAAACCTTATGTAGTGTATGTTCGAGAGCGAAAACCCATTGCCTTTGCGGGCTTATATTCGACCTGGCAAAATCATGAGACAGGCGAAATTAAAAATACATTTGCCATTATTACCACTTGGCCAAACGAATTGATGCATAAAATTGGGCATCATCGTAGTCCGGTTATTTTACCACAATCGGCCGAATCTATTTGGCTAAAGCAAGATGCCCCTTTATCTTATATCACGCCTTTGCTTCATCCTTATCCTTCACAATATTTAAATGCTTATCCTGTTTCTTCGGCAGTAAAAAACTTAAAAAATAACGACAAAGGATTGGTGCAACCTATAGGTGAACGAATATATCCTGAAACCGATTGGCTACTCAAGAAAGAAATTGAGCTACAAGGCATGGGCAACAAAAAGAGAAATGAACCCAATGGGTGATGGCTTCGATTTTGATGTAATTTTCAATTTGAATTACGAATCCCTATCGAAAACTATATCTTTGAGTAGGTATTGAAACTACTCAACACCGATCAAAAATGAATTCTTGTATTATGTATTACTACTTCATTTTTATAATTGAAAAAAGTAAATAGCATATATCCATTATGGCAAAATTTCTATTCTTCCCTTATTCAAATCAATTAGGATCAACGATTCCTTCAATTAGCTTAGCCAACATGTTATTGAAAAATGGACATGAAGTAATTTATGCATCCAATGGAAAGTATACGCATGTGCTTATCCAGAAAGGTTTTAAGGTTATTCCTATCAATGAAATATCCTATATCCAATATCGAAAACATGTTGACCAAAATAATGTTGATTTTTATCAAGAAGGACTTATCAATCATTTGGTAGATATGGAACTTGATGTAATCCGTGAAATAAATCCAGACATCATTGTTACTAACAATCGCCCAACACTCATCATCTCCGCAAAACTTGCTAAAAAGAAATTAATTACCATAGTTATACCTACCCTAAGCTATTATTATAACCACAGATATTATGTGCCTGAAAACCATTTCCTAAATATCATATATCCTTTTGGTGATGTAAATAAGGTAATGCCTAATTCAATCGTAAAGTTTGCCTTTAACGCCACCATGAAACATTGGGCAAAAAATTTCAACCGGGTTTTACGTACCTACCAACTACCTCCTATCAAAGATTATCTCTCGGTATATGAAGGAGATATAACCCTTATTAACCAGACCTATGGTATTTCTCCATTTAAACACCTACCCGACACTTATTTTTATCTGTCTCAAGATTTAGCAAGCACATTTGGAGAAATACATACATGGGCTAATGAATTGGATGAACATCGTAAAAATGGCAAGAAAATAATTTTTGTGAGTATGGGTTCCTCATCATTAAAATCATATCCTCTCGTGATGCAAAGCATTAAAGAGTTAATAGTACATGATGAACGTTTTGTATTAGTTTCTAATCATGTTGGACTTTCTGATGAAAAAATCCAATCCAATCGCATGTACTTAGAACCCTTCATGAATTCATCGCAAATTTTACCCAAAGTAGATGTAGTGGTTACTCATGGTGGTGTCAATACAATGTCGGAATGTATAATCAATCGCAAACCATTTATTGGGGTACCTGAACAAGGTGAACAGATGTGGAATTTGCGTTATGCCGAACATTTGGGAATTGGCAAAATGGTTTCTAAATTTAAGCTAGAAAAAGATCACACCTTATTAAAGAAAGCAATACTTGAAGTAATTGATGGTGAGCATTATCAAAAAACTATTGATCAATTTGTAAAAGATAGGATGGTAAATCAAAACCCAAATCATTCACTTGAAACAATTTACAAAGCCATTATGCAATGTCTAAATCATATGAACCAGTAGTAAAAACACTATGTAAATTCATACAGTCACTTTGATAGGGCGACAAAAAAATCCATGATAGTTATACCATTGCATAGTAAAAATTGGTTTGAAGTAAAAAATAGAGAATCATTTTTTCAACGACTAAAGTATATTTACAATGTCTGCTTTTTCATGGTAATACCGATTACGTTTTCAATATAGTCTAATTTTGGCTGTGCCTCATTGCCCTATTTTCAAACGGTGTCGGCATTTACCACTGTAGCACTCAAATAGTCTTTGCACTATTTATCGCTAACATTGGTATAAGCCGTAATCGACGAGACTCAAAAATAATGTTCATAAAACAAAAACCATTGAACGAAAACCTTAAACGCGAAATTGGCATTTTTTCATTAGCGTTGGCCATAATTAATATCACTATAGGTACCGGCATATTTGTAATTCCTGCCATCATTGCTCAAAACCTTGGCGCTGCTGCTATACTAGCTTATCTTGTTTGTGGTGTGCTTATATTTTTGGTTGCCTTATGTTTTGCCGAAGTAGGAAGTACCCAAACAAAAACTGGTGGAATCTATGTTTATATCGAGTCGGCCTTTGGGCCATTTGCTGGATTTATTGCCAATAACCTGTATTGGTTTGGTGCCAGTGTGGTTTCGGATGCCGCCTTAGCCAATGCACTTGCCGATATCTTACAACCATTCTATCCTTTTTTAGAAGAAGGCATATACAGAATCATCTTTTTTTTACTAATTTTTGGTGGCTTGGCCTTACTTAATATTAGAAGCGTAAAGTATGGATTACGATTTGTAGAGATAGCAACCATTGCAAAACTTATCCCCTTAGTTATTTTAGTAATCATTGGTATGGGGTTTATACAAAGCGAAAATTTACAGTGGGTAACCATGCCACATTTTGAAAGTATAGGCTCCGCTTCATTGCTTTTATTTTTTGCCTTTATGGGCATGGAAACACCACTCACCAATGGGGGTGAAATTAAAAATGTTTCTCGAACGGTTCCATTAGGTATATTTATTGGAATCACAGTAGTACTTCTTTTATATATCTCTATTCAAGTAATAAGTCAAGGTGTATTAGGAAATCAATTAAGCATGCACAAAGAAGCGCCGTTGGCTGCTGTGGCAAATGTTGTATTTGGTAATACCGGTAAGTTGATTATAATTGTTGCCATGAGTATCTCGATATTAGGCGCATTAGGTGGTGAAATTCTTTCGATGCCACGAATGTTGTTTGCTGGTGCTAGGGATGGACTTATGCCAAAGATGCTAGCCAAAATTCATCCTCAGTTTTTCACACCACACCATGCTATTATATGCTATGCAGCTTTAGGATTTATTATGGCGGCTTGTGGTGGTTTTAAGCAATTAGCAATTCTTGCCAGTGCTTCAGCTCTTATTAATTATTTAGGTGTTGTTTTGGCAACCATCAAGCTACGAAAACAAGAGCGTTTGTCTAGCGAAAAATCATTTCGAATACCGGGAGGGTATCTTATTCCTGTGATTTCTATAATAACTATAGTTTGGCTATTAAGCGGGTTAACGAAAAAAGAAGGAATAAGCTTTTTACTATTTTTTCTTATTTTCTCTTTGATCTACCTTGTCTTGAAAATGAAGAAATCGATTAAATAGGGCTTGCTTATGCACACTAGGGTAATACCTAAATTAAACGATAAGGTAGTATAACATGTAAAATGTACTTAAGTCATAAAATTAGTAGTGATAAATTGTTTTTAACCATATTAAAATCTCTGCCCAACTTATTGCATTCGAGCATCGCTTTTTTATACCTTTGCGCATCATGAATGAATCCATACAATCACTCGAACATGTAGTGATTAAATTTGCAGGAGATAGTGGCGACGGCATTCAGTTAACCGGAACCCAATTTTCAAATAATACTGCTCTCAAAGGCAACGACATATCTACCTTCCCTGATTTCCCGGCTGAAATTAGAGCACCCATTGGTACTGTACCCGGTGTAAGTGGTTTTCAATTGCATTTTTCATCCGATAGGGTTTTTACGCCTGGCGATGAGTGTGATGTGCTGGTGGTGATGAACGCTGCTGCCTTAAAGGTAAATATGAAGGCTATTCGTAAAGGTGGCATTATTGTTGCCAACACGGATGGGTTTGATGCCAAAAATCTTCGTCTGGCGAATTATGCCGAAGGTGATAACCCGCTCGAAAATCATTCACTGGATAATTATAAAGTTTTTAAAATAGATGTTACCAAGCTAACTCGTGAAGCCTTAAGTGATATTACCAGCTTAGGTGTAAAAGAAAAAGATCGCGCAAAAAATATGTTTGTGCTGGGTTTCATTTATTGGATGTATGATCGTGATGTAGAAAATACATTACAGTTTTTACATCATAAGTTTAGTAAAAAACCTGATATACTCGACAGTAATATACGTGCGCTAAAAGCTGGATATAATTATGCCGATACCACTGAATTATTTGCCACTCGATATACAGTTGCTAAAGCAAAGGTTGAACCTGGTGTATACCGAAGCATAACGGGCAATCATGCTCTTTCCATCGGATTAGTGATGGCATCTAAAAAAAGCAAGCTTCAATTATTTTTAGGATCCTACCCTATTACACCCGCATCTGATATTTTGCATGATTTAAGTAGATACAAGAATTATGGCATAATTACCTTTCAAGCCGAAGATGAAATAGCAGCAATTTCATCTGCTATTGGTGCATCGTACGGTGGCTCATTAGGCATTACCACAACCTCTGGACCTGGCATGGCATTAAAAGCCGAGGCCATGGGGTTAGCCATGATGCTTGAAATTCCGCTACTTATCATAAATGTCCAACGTGGTGGCCCATCAACCGGTTTGCCAACCAAAACTGAACAAAGTGATTTGATGCAAGCATATTACGGACGAAACGGCGAATGTCCAATACCGATTATTTCAACCAGCACACCTAGTGATTGTTTTTATGCAGCCATCGAAGCCGTTCGAATTGCGGTTCAACACATGACACCGGTCATTTTATTAAGCGATGGATATATTGCAAATGGAGCCGAACCTTGGAAATTCCCAAAAGCTAGTGATATCGAGAATATTGACGTGAAGTTTAAAAATGAATTGAATGAAGGTGAAGAGAAGTTTTTACCGTATTTGCGAGATGAAAAATTGGTACGACCGTGGACTATTCCTGGTACGCCTAAATTAGAACACAGAATTGGGGGTTTAGAAAAGCAAGATATTACCGGAAATGTGAGTTATGATGCCGATAATCATGAGCATATGGTAAAAACTCGACAAGCTAAAGTAGATCGAATTGCAGATTATATTCCGTTACAAGAAATTAATTTAGGGGCTGATGAAGGCGATTTATTAGTACTGGGTTGGGGATCTACTTTTGGGGTAATCACTACTGTGGTACAAAAATTGCTAAAGGAAGGACATAAAGTAGCGCATTGCCATATTCGGTATTTGCGACCCTTCCCTAAAAACTTAGGGGATATTTTAAAACGATATAAAAAAATAGTAGTTCCTGAGATTAATAATGGACAATTAGTAAAAATAATAAGAAGTGATTTTTTAGTAGATGCGATGCCATATAATAAAATTAAGGGTGTACCCATTACTCAATCTGAACTAGAAAACTTTTTGCTCGACCAACTAAAAAAATGATTTGATAAGCATTTGCCACTTCAGTAAATATGAAAATTATGCAGTATTTAAAAACAAAATTCATTCTAAATTGGGTCTTTTCTATCAACACCTTGATTTTTTTAAGCGGATGCTATGCCTATGGTCCAACTCATGAATCCTACAATAAAACGAAACCGCTAATTATTCCTCAACAAGTACAAAAAGTAGTAGCCCCTCCGATTTCCAAATCAGAGTATATGCAAAAAACCTATAACGAAATAAAGCAAGCATTACCTGAAGCAGATGTAAAATTGATAGAAGATAGTATTAAGGTTTTATTTCCTAACCATATCACTTATGATAAATCGGCCTTATATCCTGCATCTAATTACAAAACACCATTAATTGTTTTTTCGGGTTTATTAAAAAAATACACACAAACCAGCATTTTAATTACCGGACACACTGATAGCAAAGGAAAGAAAGAAAAGAACAAAGAACTATCAAGCTTACGTGCAATTAATATTAAAAATTTTATCATCGAACATGGTATTCCTCACTATCGATTAAACTCGATGGGTTTAGGTGATATTGCACCCATCGACAACAACGAAACTGAAAATGGTCGTGCCCGTAATCGACGAGTTGAATTTATAGTGATGTATAATTCATAGGCAGTGTAAATGATCGTAATTCGTTAATAATCATTCTTCATTGGCAATTGCTAGTGCATTCTAGTTCCCCAAATAAAAGTTGCGACGACATTCGCATTATAAATTTCGGAAGCTTTTGCTTGCATCAAATCTTGATTGAGAATAACAAAATTCGCCTGTTTCCCAATTTCTAAACTACCCATTTCATCTTCTTGAAAAACCGATTTTGCTGCCCAAATCGTAATGCCACGTAAAGCTTGCTCTCGCGTAAGTGCTTCAGATATCTGAAATCCTTCCGAAGGATATCCTTTGCTATCTTTTCGAAAAACCGCCGCATAAAATGTATGCAAAGGATTTAGATCTTCAACCGGAAAGTCGGTTCCTAAGGGTAACCAATTATTTTGTTGTAATAACGATTGATAAGCATAGGCATTTTTCATACGGATATCGCCTAACCTATCCTTTACCCAATACATATCACTGCTAGCGTGTGAAGGTTGTACCGAAGGAATAATGTTATACTCTCGAAAAAAATGAAGGTCATTTGGATGAACAACTTGTGCATGTTCAATCCGCCAACGACGCTGATTATCTTTGTTTAAAACCTTTGAATAGATTTGCAAGGACTTTTTGATTTGCAGCATCTCCTATCGCATGTACACTCAATTGCAAATTTGTGTTTGCAACCGCTTTTGCAATGTGTAACAAACTATCTTCCGATAATAATAAACCGCCATGATGATGATCTCGATCGCTATAATCTTGTAATAAAAATGCACCTCTTGAACCTAAAGCCCCATCGGCATACACCTTATAGCCTGCCATATGCATGGCATTATTTTTGAGTCCTTTTTTGAGTACTGGATGTTGTAAATTTTTGTCATCAGCATTCATAAAAAAACTATACTGCAAGCTTAACTTTCCTTTGCTATACACCGACATCATATAATCTAGCATTGAGGAAGTAATACCCGGCTCTACCACACCTGTCAATCCAAATTCTAAATATTTTTGTTGTGCGCTGATAATAAACTTAACCGCATCTTGTCGATTCAATTCAGGAATTTTTTCTTTTACTAAATGAATAGCATTATCAATTAATATACCCGTTGGCTCTCCATGTTGTAATTCAATTTCACCACCCTCAATACTTGTCTGTGAAGTGATTGTTGCCATTTCAAGTGCCTTAGAATTTACTAAAGCTGCATGCCCATCAACTCGCAATAAAAATATCGGTGTATCCGGAAATAACGCATCAAGCGTATCTTTATTTGGGAATTGTTTGTTCGGCCAATCATTTTGATCCCATCCTGTTCCCTCTATCCATAACCGATTATTTTGTTTGGCAAAATCAACGAGTTTCTGAATAACTTCATCAAACGAAGTAACCCCAAATAATTTTAGTTTGTAAGCATCTAATGCTTGTCCTACAAAATGACAATGTGCATCAATAAATCCGGGATACACAAATTGTCCTTTGATATCCATCGTATTCTCCGAAAAATAATCTTGCAATAAAGTATCTCCACCTATAGCCTTAATTTCCCCATCATCAACGATCATCACATTGGCAATCGAAAAGTTCGAATCAATCGTATAAATTTTAGCATTCATTATAATCAGATCAACTTGAATTATTGAAAATGCAACAAAATGAATCGAAATAAATACCAATAATAACAACCATTTTTTCATAGTGCATAATTACGAACTCATTTGAAATTGGCATAACACAATTTTACATCCGTTCATAAATTTACAAGGGGCAATGCAACCGCTACCAATCCCCTAGAAGTATATTGATCCTTTTGATATTACATTTGCTGCAAATACAAAATCGATGAAGTTCAAATGGCTAATCACTATATTAATCTTTTTAATTGCGAAGACAAGTATCGCGCAAACTAAAGTAAGTGGTAAAATAAAAGATACCAAAGGTGAATCATTAATCGGTGTAAATATATCTTTGGTTGGCACTTACGATGGCGCAACATCGAAAATAACTGGCGATTATTCATTTACTACCGACGCAAAAGATAGCATGACTTTAAAGGCGAGTTATCTTGGTTATATCACGCAAGAAAAAAGAATTTTATTGAATGGAAATGACTTACTTGTTGATTTTATTTTAAAAGAAAAAATTAGCGATTTAAAAGCCGTTGTAATTAGCGCTGGCTCGTTTGAAGCTAGTGATGAAAAAAAAGGTACTGTGCTCAAAGCTTTAGATATTGTTACAACCGCTGGAAGCAATGGTGATAGTTATGGTGCCTTAAAAACTTTACCGGGTACACAACAAACCAACGAAAGAGAAGGCTTATTTGTACGCGGAGGAACCGGCAGCGAAACCCAAACTTTTATTGATGGCACTTGGGTGAAAAATGCATTCAGTGCAGCCATTCCTGATTTGGGTGCCAGAGGAAGATTTAATCCATTTATTTTTAAGGGTACTGTTTTTAGTGCAGGTGGTTATTCGGCATTATACGGACAAGCACTTTCATCGGCAGTGATATTAGAAACGATTGATTTACCCGAACGTTCATCCGCCAATGTAAATCTTTCGAGTGTGGGTATTGGTGGCAGTATTCAAACTTTAAATAAAAGTAAAACCGAATCGTTTGGCATAGGATATAATCATACGAATTTAACACCATACTTTGCTTTGGTTCGACAAAACATTGAATACAAAACTGCACCAACAGTACATCAAATTGATATGAATTATCGTCGCAAAGTTGGCAAAAACGGATTGCTGAAATTTTATGGCTACCTGAATTCATCTCATATCAATATTCAAAGAAAAAATATCGATAGTCGAGATTATCAAAATGAAGCCTTGGCCTATGATGATGAATACAATGTAAAAAATAAAAATATCTATGGCAACATTTCCTATAAACATTATTTCAAAAACCAATGGAAAATGAATATTGGTTTAAGTGCCAGTTCGAATAAAGATGATATAGAAACAAAAATATTGAATACAAAAAATGAGGTTGTAAATGATTCTAATTTTAGCTATCGCGAATGGTTACAAATTGATAATTCAAATAAACTCATTACTACAAAAATAGTTTTCGATAAAAGTTTAAACAACTTAAATGCCATCCGCTTTGGTCTTGAATATTTATATGGTAATGATCTAACAACGGTTATTCCTGAACTGTATAAAAATACCATCAGTATCTTAAATCCAATCATGCAAGATCATTTAACTGCACTCTTTGCTGAAAGTGATATTTATATTACTAACGATATCGCCGGTAAAGTTGGTGTTCGTGGTGAGTATTCTTCCTTACTTAACAAATTTAATATTGCACCTCGTGTTTCGGCAGCTTATAAATTAAATCGGGCCGGACAACTGTCATTTGCTTATGGTATGTTTTATCAAAAACCCGAAATGACGTATTTATACAAAAAGTATTCTATCGCAAATGGTAGGGCTGATTTAGATTATATGAAGGCAACGCATTATATCGCAAATTATCAATATCAACCTAAAGACAGATTATTGAGACTTGAAGCCTTTTATAAAAAGTATCAGAACCTGATTAAAACAACCCCTATGGTTTCTAATGCCGGTGATGGCTATGCTCGAGGCATTGAATTGTTTTATCGTGATAAAAAAACATTAAAAGGCATCGACTTTTGGATATCGTATTCATTTTTAGATACCAAGCGAAATTTTTTAAATTATTTAAGTTCAGTACAACCCGATTTTGCTGCAAATCATGTTGGGTCATTCGTATTTAAAAAATTCTGGGTAAAGAAAATGTTTGGTATCAATGGAACATATACCCTGTCTAGTGGTCGACCTTATATTAATTATAATGTGGCTAACCCTAATGACGCAAATGCCGTAGCCTCTAAATTTATGGCAGACAGAACGCCTATCTACCAAAATTTTAGTCTTTCACTCAATTACTTAAAAACCATTCATAAGGCATTTACAGTTTTTGTGTTAAGTGTCAACAATCCATTCGGCTTCAAACAAGTGTATGGTTACAACTATGCACAAACAGATTTCAATAATGATGGAAATCTTTATCGTGATGCCATTATCCCGCCTGCCAAACAATTTATTTTTATTGGCATGTTTATGAGTTGGGGTATCGACAGAACGCAGGAAGCGATTGATGGAAATTTGTAATAGGAAGCCCTAAAAATTCCAGAGACATGATTCTTCAAAAAAAGCTACTTGTAAATACTTAATGCCTACTCATGTTGCGATTTCCTCTATCATGAAACCTAATTTTAGTTTGCTATGAGTGTCTTGTTTGCCAAAACATTAAAATAAATGCGAACTATTTCTATGCAAACTAAAAAACTAACTCAAATAGTCGTTGCTGGCAAGTAATTCGACCAACAGGTAAAAATGAATGATAAATTATTATAGATGTTACACCATTTAATAATTGCTTTCCTATCTTGCAGCTTAATAAACATATAAATATGAAAACAAAAATTTTACTCAATCTCTTCTTAGTCTCAACCCTGGGATTAATTTTCGTAACGATGACCTCTGAAGAAAATGGTATTTATAATGGTGGAACAACCTGCGGAACATGTCATGGGAATAAAAACACCAATACTACTGTAATCCTGGACGGCTTGCCTGCTAATTATCAAATCGGACAAACCTATTTACTCTCCCTAAAAGTAATTAATGCAACAAAACCCAAAGCTGGTTTTAATATATTAGCTAGTGGTGGAACGTTTGTTGCCGGCACGGGTAGCAAAATTAATGGAGCGGCTACACAAATCACGCATACAACACCCATGACCGTATCTGGCGGAATCGCTAGTTTTGATTTTAATTGGATAGCCCCTACGAGTTCTTCTACCACTTCGGTAACTTTCAGCGCAGTGGGCAATGCAGTGAATGGCGATGGCAACGACAACACCGATGGTAGCGATGAATGGAATAATATTTCACAAACCATAGCTATTGGTTTCCCTTCATCTGCCGAAAACATCGACATCCCTGAAATTACTTGTTATCCAAATCCGGTAAATGATAAATTATTAATCAAAGGTTTACATCACAACTTTGGAAATGTGGTTATGTATAATGCCATCGGACAAATTATGCCGGTGTCGCCAAAATTAGAAAACACAAATATCGTAATGGATTGTAGTAAACTAAAAGCTGGTACCTATTATTTAATTGGTTCAATCAACGGCAAAAAAGTAAGTACTTCTTTTATTAAAAATTAGTTTTGGGGTGGCTGCCGGGCTTTACGCTTCAATACCACGAACGAAGCGTCGTGGTGATTTTCGCTACAATCCCTGCCACGCATCCTACTTGAAACCTAAATCATTTTTTATTTACAAAGACTCATCAATTTTAAGATGAGTCTTTTTTTATTGACATAGAGCCAAGTAAATATTTTATTTTTTAGTGCTCATTGATAAATTTTACGATATTTGTTCCATTAAAATAAAAATTATGAAAAAAATCCTTCTTTCCTTGAGTTTCGTCTTAATGGCATTCTCTTCTTTTTCGCAGTCTGAGCAATATAAAACGAGCATGACAGGTTTAATCAGAAGATTATTTAACGCACAAAATCCACCTGAAGTGTATCAAGATCTTGGCAATAAGTTTGTGAACATTGGTGAAGTTGAAAAAACAGAATGGCTTCCAAAATATTATGCCTCATTAGCTTTCGTAATGCAAGCCATGGCAACCAGCGATAAAACTAAAGTAGATGGTATACTTGATCAGGCAGATGCTATTTTATCAGGTTTAGCTGCATCAAAATCAGATGATGAAATTATGTGCTTACAAGCGTTCAGTAAATCTGCTCGTATTAATGTTGATCCAATGACACGTGGAATGAAATATGGTGGTGAAAGTGCTAAGCTATTATCGCAAGCAAAATCAATAGACCCAAATAATCCTCGTGTGTATTTCTTACAAGGGCAATCGGCTTTTTATACTCCAGAACAATTTGGTGGTGGTAAAAAAGTAGCTGAGAAATTATTTCTTACTGCATTAGAAAAATACGATAGCAATGCACCGGTAGCAGATCTTATGCCAACATGGGGCAGAGAAGCAGCAAATGATATGGTAAAACAATGTGCTGATTAATTTTAAGATTTATAAAACTTTAAAAAAGACCATCTGAAAGGATGGTCTTTTTTTATGACAAAATTGTATGGTAATATTCGAAATCCTACTTTCGAAATACGAAGGAAGCACATTCCAATCTTCAATCTACAATCTCCAATCTTCAATCTTCAATTCAAGAAATTTATAGCTAAACAAAAATTCGTAACCCAAAAATCGAAATACGAAGGAAGTAACATTAAAAGAGTAGAATTTCCGTACCCCGAACTCCGAACCCCGAACTCCGATCTCCGAATATCAACTATAAAAAAGAAGCTGCTCCAATCGAGCAGCTTCATTCATAAGACTAAAAACAAAAACAATCTTTATACAATCCCTTATACCCATGTGAGATGGTAGATAAACCATTTCTTATCCCGTACCTACGGGGTAAATGCCAATTGGATAGTTGTTTAGGCCAATTTTTTTGGTCTATTACAAATATCACGCGGTATTGCTTACTCCTTTAATCGAACGATATAGTAATAAATCCCTTGAATATTTGGATACACCCCACCTAATTGTAAATCACTTTCGCCGGATGCTAACACTTTATTTAAATCATCAAGCGAAGTAACCATGTCATCATTTACTTGCGTGATGATGAACGAATTTTTGATTCGTGTTTGCTTGGCTAATTCACCTTTCGCTTGAATGGCGCTTACTTGAACCCCACCCTTTACGCCAAATTGCTTACACTCAAGTTTAGTAAGCTCTCTAAAAGTAGCACCCAATTGCTCGTTCGCATCGTTTTTTACTAATCCGGTATTGCCAATTTTATTTTTAAAAGTGACATTTGCAGTATGGTTAGCTCCACTTCTAATATAATTTACAGTTGCCTTATCACCCGGACGATATTGTGCGATAGCCTCAGACATTTGCGGACCGGTTTTAATTTCACGACTTCCAATTTTAGTAATGATATCACCTTTTTTTAATCCAGCTTCTTCGGCAGCCCCATCTTCTAAAACCACATCTACATACACACCATCCACTTTATCTAATCCAACGCTTTCAGCTTTTTCGGCCGACGCACTTTTGCTATCAAAATAAGATATTCCTAAATAAGCTCGTTGCACGTTGCCAAACTTAACCATATCGTTCACTACTTTTTTTACGATATTGGCAGGTATCGCAAATGAATAACCGGCATATGAACCCGTTGGTGAGGCAATGGCAGAATTAATTCCTATTAAATCACCCTTTGAATTTACCAATGCACCTCCACTATTTCCTGGATTAACAGCAGCATCGGTTTGAATAAAACTTTCAATTGCACTATTTCCACCCTTTTGTTGATTAATTCCAATATTTCTATACTTTGCGCTCACTATCCCTGCGGTTACAGTTGTCTCCAAACTTAAAGGGTAACCTACAGCAAGTACCCATTGCCCAAGCTTTACATCATCCGAATTTCCATAATTTAGAAAGGGTAAATTCTCTTCCTCCACTTTCAAAACGGCCAAATCGGTTGCCGCATCTTTGCCTACCACTTTTGCCGTTAAGGTCTTTTTACTATTCATTACCACAGTAACTTCATCAGCCCCATCAACTACATGATTATTGGTAATGATATAACCATCTGCTGAAATAATTACACCCGAACCACTCCCCTGTTGTGGCTCTTGTCGGAAGTATTGTCCGCGACCACCAAAAAATTGATCAAAAATATCATTCCCAAACGGATGAGCTTGCTGAGCAGGCGTCAATTTCTTTTCGGTTTTAATATGAACAACTGCTTTACTAGCCAGCTCGGCGGCAAATTCTAAATTTGTGTAGGTACCACCATCTGCCGACGAAGAGGGTTCGACATAATTGGCAAAATGCAGATCTCCATTTTTCGATGAACTGGTTTCGGCTAGAAATACTTGATCATCATAAATGAAATTTTTCGCAATAGCGAATGTAAAGAAGGACGTTAATGTTGCGATTAAAATTACGCTTAGGGTCTTTTTCATGTGTTTATAATTTTTTATTTTCAATGGTCACATAGAATGCGGCGCTACCAATAGCCATCTCGTTCCGGAATCGAGAATCGTTGTGCCTCATTTCATGTTTAATAAAATTTTAGAAAGCAAAAATAAATTGCGAAGTAAATTTTAAAATCACTTTATTTATTTTTTAACACCCAAATGCATGTTAAAAAAATGCTGAATATAATTAAAGAGAATTCAAAAAGGCAACGGTGTCTACACCATCTGCAAAATCAATGAGAGAAGGCTTTTGCGCATCCCCAAAGGGAATACAACTTTTACCCACAATCGCTTGTATGTCTTCCGATTTTTTTAGCCTTTCTAATACATTCTCCCGATCATGATAGTAAGTATAATTGACAACCGAAATAGCAGAAAATACGGAATCATGTTCAACCAAAATTACACTATCATTGGTCATATAATATTGTCGATTGAGCATCAAAATCGCTAAATGATAATCGTAATTATTTTTAAATTTATTATGATGCTTCAACTCATCATACTTTTTAAATGCATTCAACATCGGCACAAAATCATAGCCTTCAGGAACATACAACTGGGTTACATTTCTACATCCCAAACCAAAATACTGATATACATCATCGGCTAATAAACTTAATTCTTCATTGCTTTCACTTCCATCTAAAACTGCAACCGAAGTTCTGTTTCGCCGAATGATACTTGGATACTTTGCAAAATAATAATCAAAATATCTTGCTGAATTACTTGAACCAGTTGCAATATAGGCATCACATCCTTTCAACATTTCCGAAGCTGAGATACATTCACGCAAAGTTTCATCCCACTGATACATAGTTTGAATTAAATGAGGCAAGATCACATCATCTTTCGACGAAAACTTAATTCGCATTGTATGCCCCGATAAAAAAACACATAAAAAATCGTGAAAGCCAACTAAAGGAATATTGCCTGCCATCACAATGCCTATCGTTTTTACGTTTTGTGCTTCAATTTCTTTAAACTGTAATGCAAAACTTCGCAAAGCCACTTCATGTAAATAGGCATCACTTATTGAATGGATCGCTTGCCATATAAACGCCTTTGTAAACCAAGCATTTTGCCTTTCAGCCTTTTCTATAATCTCTAACCATCTTGGTTCATTTGATAAGATATATTCCTTCAACTTTAATAATATAGTAATTCTCTTCTCAATCATGAAGTACAATTTGAATTTTTGTGTAAATTTGAGGCATCGGAGGTGAAGTTCCGACAAAACGATTCACAAACTTTATAAATAAATTTCAAATGGCGATTAAGATAACTGACGAATGTATAAACTGTGGGGCATGCGAACCCGAGTGTCCGAATAATGCAATTTATGAGGGCGGTGTTGAATGGGCTATTGCTGATGGCACTTCAGTAAGCGGAGAATTTACTTTGATGAATGGCTCATCCCTAGAAGCCAATAAAAAAAATACGCCAGTAGCTGACGATACATATTATATTACTGCAGAAAAATGTACCGAGTGTCAAGGCTTTCATGAGGAGCCTCAATGCGCAGCGGTTTGTCCGGTTGATTGTTGTGTACCCGACGAAATGTATCAAGAAACGGTTGAAGCGCTTCTCGATAAAAAATCTCGTTTACATCTGTAAATCTATTTAGATTTATGTATTTCAAATTGGCCATTTTGATGTTCTGCGTTACCGTTAACATGCAAGCTCAGCAATATCGTGACCCGGCCATGAAAATTGATACAATAAAAAGTACAACTGCAGATGGTGAGTATTGGCAACTCAAAGATGTACATGGTAAATTATTGGAAGATGGTTATGTAAATCATGGTGCCTTAGATGGTATTTGGACAAGCTATCACAGTACAGGATTTCCGGCGAGTATTACGAACTATAAAGTTGGCAAAAAAAACGGTACCCAAATACGTGTTGGTCCGGATGGATTTGTTGAAGAGATGGCAGCTTACCAAAATGATAGTTTGCATGGACCGTATCGAACTTTTTTTAAAGGTGCACGTATTGGAAAAGAAATGTTTTATGCGCATGGCATTGAAGATGGTCTCAGGCGCGTTTTTTATTTTGATGCAGGCATTCAAGAAGAAGCCCAAATTAAAATGGGAAAACGTGATGGTAAAACAACTTGGTATTATAAAAATGGCAAAGTGGCTGTGATATACAATTATGTAAACGACTTAACAGAAGGTATTTCATTGGCTTATTATGAGAATGGGAACCTACAAACCGAAGGCAGCTTTATACATGGCAATGAGGATGGGTTATGGAAAGAATATAACGAAAATGGGAAACTAAAATCAGAAGGCAATTATACAAATGGGAAAAAATCAGGTAAATGGAAAATGTATATCGATGAGAAAAATACAAAAACCGAGAATTATGATTAGTAAAGCCATGTAATTACTTAATGATGCCAAATTAAAAAAAAATTATGCCTGATATTCTTTCGCAATTTAAAACCATTCGCCATTTTATTTTTGATATTGATGGCGTGCTTACCGATGGCAATTTATTAATTAGCGCTGACGGAACTTTATTGCGATCAATGAACATAAAAGATGGCTATGCTTTACAACTTGCCATTAAAAAAGGATATAGCATAACTATTATTTCGGGTGCAAATGGTGAAGCGATACAAAAAAGGTTACTTGGTCTAGGACTCGATGATATTCATTTAGGTGTGAGTGATAAGTTAGAAAAATTTCACGAAGTCACCATTTCCAATAATTTAAACCTAACGCATACACTTTATATGGGTGATGATATGCCTGACTTAGAAGTGATGAAAAAGGTGGCACTGCCTTGCTGTCCTTCAGATGCTTGTACCGAAATTAAATCTGTTTCAATTTTCATTTCACCCTTTACGGGTGGCAAAGGTTGCGTGCGAGATGTGATTGAGAAGGTTTTGAAATTGAATCAGCATTGGGAATAAACTTTAAGTCATAATAATAAACCTCTGCTACTTCGTTCTGCAAATGCCGTACCTACGGCACCCTTTATTGACAACAGTCAACGCTTCCGATAGCTATCTCAATTGAAAAATTCGCACGCCTCGTCTGAGAGGTTTATATTTATTACCTTTAATCTAGACAATATAAAGTAAAACGCTGAATCTATACTCTGATCCTTCATCGTTTTGTTGTTAAAGCATGTTGGGTTTACTTTATAAATAACAGATGATGTTATATTCTAAACCAACATGATTCAAATGTCTCATCTAATTGGTTTTTAGGACTGCCTTCTAATCTCGGCGATTCATAAAAATCATTATATAATATAAAAGCGTTGCTACCGAGCTAATTGCCGCAACCAAATAGGTTCTTGCTGCCCACTTTAATGCATCTTTTGCTTTTTCATGTTCGGTATCCGTTAAAACATTCGTTGTATCTAACCAAGCTAAGGCTCGGTTACTTGCATCATACTCAACCGGAAGCGTAATTACCGAGAAGATAGTGGATAATGAGAACAATAAAATCCCTATCAAAAATATAGTTTGATTGCCGTGTCCAAAACCCATCATACCAATACCCGCCAAAATAATCCATTGCGAAAGCGTAGTACCAATTTTTACTGCAGGCACCATTTTACTTCGCATTTGCAACATACTATATTGAGTGGCATGTTGCACTGCATGTCCACATTCATGGGCAGCCACAGCGGCCGAACTAATACTTCTTCCTTCATACACATCCGGGCTCAAATTCACTGTTCTGTCTACCGGATTATAATGATCCGATAAAAAACCTGGTGTACTAATCACTTGTACATCGTAAATACCATTATCGCGTAACATTTTTTCTGCTACTTCCTTTCCACTCATTCTATTCATCAGTGGAATTTGACCATATTCTGTAAATTTTGCCTTCAATCGGTTGCTTACAAACATCCCAACCAAAAACATTATACCCGCTATCAAATAATAACCTCCGTAAATTGCCATTTTTATATATTTTTATTTATCAATTATCAAATATAAGCCCAATCACGATTTGAATAATATCAAAGCCATAAAGTCGCATTTTATTTCACAAAATACGCCGTTTTGTCATTTTTAATTACTTTTTAAAGGTTATCAAATGCAAAAATTTTGAAGTTTACGGGATATTTTTTTTGAAATCCACTTATGAGGCTGTACTTTAGCACTGAATTTTATGGGTTAGTAAGAAACGGGCTATCATTTTTTGGTAGCCCTTTCTATTTTACATTGAAAATGTTTTCTGTATAGTTTCAATCATTTATTTCGCATTCCATTTTTTATCGTGGGGAAAAGTCGTTACCAATAATGCATACTCATTTTTAATTGCATCCTACTTTTACTTCAATAGAAATTACTACTTATAAAATTATAAAAATAATTACATCATTATAGAATTTCAAATTCCTAATCACTCATTAAAGTAAGCCACTTGTCTAAAAGTAATACCACATTTATCTGTCAACAATGCGGCAACGAAAGTCCGAAATGGCAAGGTCGTTGCCCTTCATGTAATGCATGGAATACCATTGTTGAAGAAATTAAGATTAAAGAAAAAAATAAAGCAATTTGGAAAAATACTAATAGTACTTCCAAGGATACTCGTTCGATAAAATTGCAAGACATTCATGAGCAAGAAAAATTTCGCATCATCACGAAAGATCAAGAATTAAATCGTGTACTGGGTGGAGGTATTGTTCCAGGATCTGTTGTATTAGTTGCAGGCGAACCGGGTATCGGAAAAAGTACTTTGTTTTTACAAGCATGTTTACAAATGAATGAACTTACCATTATGTATATCAGTGGTGAAGAAAGTTTGCAACAAATAAAAATGCGTGCCGATAGATTGAAAATAAAAAATGACAACTTTTATCTCCTAACAGCAACTGATATTCAAACCATCTTTAATGAAATCAAAAAAATAAAACCTCAACTAGTTATCATAGATTCTATTCAAACCATCGAATCGCCATTTATTGAAAGCGCACCGGGAAGTGTGAGCCAGGTTCGAGAATGCACCGCCGAAATTGTTCGCTTTGCCAAAGCCAGCGAAATACCTGTATTTATTATCGGACATATTACAAAAGATGGAAGCATTGCCGGACCAAAAGTACTTGAACATATGGTGGATACAGTTTTACAATTCGAAGGTGATAGACATTATACGTATCGAATTTTGCGTACCACAAAAAATCGTTTTGGAAACGGAAACGAATTAGGCATCTATGAAATGTATGAAGGCGGCTTACGCGAAATCATTAACCCTTCTGAATTATTGATTACACAAAAGGATGAAATGCTGAGCGGCATTGCCATTGCTTCAACGATGGAAGGTGCACGCCCCTTATTAATTGAAACGCAAGCCCTTGTTTCTCATGCTGTTTATGGTACTCCACAACGAACTGTAAACGGATTTGATTTACGTAAATTACAATTGCTTTTAGCTGTTCTCGAAAAAAGAGGCGGCTTTCATTTTGGCGTAAAGGATGTATTTCTAAATATTGCCGGCGGTTTAAAAGTTGAAGACCCCGCAATTGATTTAGCCATCATTTCGGCACTACTTTCAAGCTATGAAGATAAGGCACTCCCCCATTCAGTTTGTTTTGCAGGCGAAGTTGGATTAAGCGGTGAAGTTCGAGCAGTGAATCGTATCGATCAACGTATCAGTGAAGCCGAAAAACTAGGCTTTGAAAAAATTATCATTTCTAAATTCAACAAAAAAAGTATTTCCGGAAAATATACTATTGAAATTAAATTTATAGCTACCATCGAAGATTTATATAAAATTATGTTCTAATTTCATGACACCAAATCATGAACCAATTAATTGAAGTATCGAAAGATATTCTGCATTTATTTTATCCAAATGTTTGCGTAGCTTGTCACAACGAATTAGTAGGCAACGAGCAAACCATTTGCACATTGTGTTGGCATAGATTGCCTCTTACCCATTTTCATCTGCAAAAAAACAACCCCGTTGAACAACGATTTTTTGGAAGGGCCGACATCCAACATGCAAGTTCAATGTATTATTTTCATAAAGATTCACCCTTGCAATCCATCTTACATGCTTTGAAATATAAAGGCAATAAAAAAGTGGGTACTATTTTGGGTAAACGTTGCGGACAAATAGCTTCTTCTTTTTCATGGATAAAGGATATTGATGTCATAATACCTATTCCTTTATCAAAACAAAAATATAAACAACGAGGCTATAATCAAAGCGAATTTCTTGCACAAGGATTTGCAGAAGAAATACCCATACCCCTAGATACCACATCTGTGATACGAGCCAAAAATACGATCAGTCAAACTACCTTAAGCATTACCGAGCGAATGCAAAATATGAAAGATGCATTTACAGTAATTCATCCCAATGAGCTTATAAATAAACATATTTTATTGATTGATGACGTTATGACCACAGGCGCTACCCTAGAAGCATGTGCAAAAGCTATTCTACAAGCCCAGGCATCAAAAGTAAGTATCCTCACTTTGGCTTATGCAATAGAATCATAGATTTTGCGTTACATTTGTCGCACCGTGAGTGAGCTTGTCGAACTCCAAACGATTACTTTAATAAACTCATACTTCTGTCAATCTCTATGTTGAAAAACATTTTCTTCTTATCCTCATTCATCCTACTTGTTTTGTTTTC
Source organism: Bacteroidota bacterium (assembly GCA_016706595.1). Lineage (GTDB taxonomy): Bacteria > Bacteroidota > Bacteroidia > Chitinophagales > Chitinophagaceae > OLB11. Next base: position 928,937 of record JADJJH010000001.1, read on the forward strand.
GGCTTGTAAAAAAGATACTTTTCTGACCTCTGGTGGTGATCTAAGATTTTCGACCGATACCTTACAATTTGATACTGTTTTTACTGCAACCGGCAGCGTAACTCGATCGTTTAAAATATATAATACCAATTCGAAACGAATTAAAATTGATAGAATTAAACTAGCCGCCGGAAATAATTCACCTTACCGCTTAAATATTGATGGAGAGTCAACAAAAGATTTGTTTAATGTTGAAATTGCACCCAATGATAGTATCTATGTTTTCGTTGCCATTACCATTAATCCAACTTCCGGACTCAACCCTTTTTTAGTAAGTGATGCGGTGCAAGTTACCTTAAATGGAAACCTAAGAGAAGTACAATTAGAATCATTCGGACAAGATGCGCATTATATTTCAGACTCAGTACTGAGTACGCAAACTTGGATAAATGATAAACCCTATGTAATTGTTCATTCGGCTTTGGTGAATGAAGGAAATACCTTAACCATTCAAAAAGGTTGTCGAATTTACATGCACCAAGATTCGAAATTGTTTGTTGCCGGTACCTTGAATATTTTTGGAACCAAACAGGATAGTGTGATTTTTCAAGGTGACCGATTAGATAGAGATTACTTCGGGTATAAAGATTATCCGGGTGAATGGCGCGGGCTAGATTTTTTAGAAACAAGTAAAAATTCAAATATCAATTATACGGTTATTAAAAATGGCGGATTAACCGATGCGGCAATTTTGGTTCGACCAACGAATACTTTCGATATAAATCAACCTACGCTTACCCTTCGAAATACTATTATTGCTAACTCGGCAGGTTATGGCATTTTAGCGGGTGACGCCCATGTGGTAGCTATTAATTGCCTAATTCATACATGTGGTTCCCAAAATTTGGCCATACTTGAAGGCGGAACTTATACTTTTAATTTTTGCACTTTGGCAACTTATGGCGGTATCGGCATTAATCATGCGCAACAACCGGTAGCCGCATTATTGAATTACCGAGATACGAGTTTAACGGCTTATTTGGGTAATGACTTGAAAGCAAATTTCACCAATTGTATTTTTTATGGACCCTTGGATGATGAAATTATTTTTGGCAAAAAAAATGAATGGTTATACGAAGTAAAAATGGATCATTGTTTATTAAAACGTACTACCGCATTCACCGGACTAGCAGATATTACCAATACCATTTTAAATAACAGTCCGGAATTTAAAGATTACGCCAAATGGGATTTTCATCCAAACGCAAATTCTCCTGCTAAGGCCGCTGGTATAAGTATACCTTCTGTACTCGATGATTTAGATGGAAATCTGCGAAGCGCCACACCAACGATGGGTTGTTATGAAGCGCCTTAATATCAGTTTCTAAGTTACCCTTTTCCCAATTTCTTTTTTTGGGTGGCAAACACGCTATTCGCTACTACTCCGTTCCCGTTTATATTCATTATTTTATTGACGACAATTTTTCTTGAACGGGATCCGGGGTATCCGCTACTATCGTTGCCACAAATTCTGCTTATACTAATGTTAGCGATAAATAGTCCAAAGACTATTTGTGTGCTACAGTGGTAAATGCCGACACAGTTTAAAAATAGGGCAATGAGGCACAGCCAAAATTGGACTATATTGAAAACGTAATCGGTATTACTAAAAATGTAAAGCCAATGTAATAATTATAAAAACAAAATCAAGAGTATTCAACAAGTTCTCAATCCGATCATATATCTACGGATACACTGAATAAATAAAATTAAGCACATTCTCTTCAGGTATCGGATAATCTAATAAATCTACATTACCATCGCCATTAATATCGGTAGGGTAATAACCACTCATAAAATTATTGATATCGCCTTCAATAGTTGCCATATCTAACAAATCAATATTCAAATCGTGGTTTATATCGCCGGTAAACAAAGCCCACACTCCGCTTTCAACTTCCTTCACATTTTCGCCATATGAAAACGACAAGTTTTCAGTAAAATCATTGACTACAGGATAACCTAATAATATTGGCTCCGAACTCCATGTATCGATTGTATTTCTGTGTTTGATAACAACAAAATAAAAATCAGAAGGACATGTAAACACAGCTGTAGCATTTCCATTTCTCATGAGCGCTGTTTTTTTAGCGGCAATCATTTCGAATGGTGGCAAATAGGTATGAAGCTCTATATCTATCGAATCACAAAGCAAAGTATCTGTACTCATCCCTTGATTAAATAATACGGGCGCCATCATGCCTGAACCGGTATAATATCCTTGCAATAATAATTTTACATCTAGGGCAATAGGCGCACAAGAACTAACAACTAGCTGTAACGAATTACTCGCTACTTGGTATCCGCTTGATGTCATTTCACAAACTATCACATCATTATTAGCATAGGAAGTTGGTGAATAAGTTAAATTAGTGCCGGTACTTTCAACCACACCATTTCGCTTCCATGTATAAGAAGTACCTGATGGAGCATGAACTGGCGTTGCAGTAAATTGTATCGGCGTTCCTATACAAATTGGATTATTTACGTTGGATACAATACTCACCGACATTAAAGTGTTATTGAAAATATCTTTGGCTTTGTAAAAACAACCATGCCCTACCTCTTCGCCAATTAAACGCGCAGGCATATCATCAAATGGAGGATGAATACCGCCCCAAATGCGTGATAAACTGGCTTCATCTGATGCGTCTTTGTAGGTAGCCCATTGAATACGAATTTCGCTCGTAGGACTCGTTTCGAAACCAATAAAATTGCTATTTGCCGGAACCACATATTCACCCATGCCGCCCGGAAAATACGCTGAACCTGTTATAGAAGTTAAGGTTACTGCACCCGATCGTGAATAGGTTGAGTGGCCAGAGGTGTATCCAGCAAATGGCGGCGTAACAAAGGTTTCACGTTGGTAAGGCATCCAATTTTCTGCCAATACCCAACCTACACCGGCAGCATTCAAAGGAGTTGTTCCAGAATACACTATACTCGAAAATCCTTTCCAAGATTTTAGTTTAATTTTATTTACGTTGATATTTCCCGGACCTCGTAATGCCGGCGGATCACTGAAGGTAACTAATTCAACATAGCCTGGAATTAATGCCAATCCACCCGGATGAAAAGAGGGTAATGCCGGGTTCGAACTTTGTCCGTAAGCAGCCATTTTACGAATAGCAGATATCGGTCGCGGTGAATCATACCACCCTTTTATTCCCCAACAAGCAATGGCTGCATCATGCATGGCTGAACCTAATGTGAAATATCCTTTCACATCCCATTCTAAATCATCTAAGGTATTGCCTATCCCTTCAAATTTTTTCTCAAATCCCGGGTAATCAGAAGCTTTATTTAATAAAACAAACCAATGCCCCGGTGGTGTTTCAGAGGTTGGACCATCAGCCCAATATTGAGATACAACTCTTGTATAATCGCCACGTTTTACTATTTGTGGTGTATAGGGCAAATTGGTCACTGGATTTACCGCATACCCAGTACCGGGTTGACCACCACTATTGAAGTTATAAAAACTTTGTTGTCCGGCCAAGGTATTCGGATAACTTGGTGTATTACCTTTTCCATTGGGTGAAATATCCCACATCGTAGTATCATTCGGATCAAGATGCGACGACCAAGCAGCAACCATTGAATGTCCCCATTTAAAATATTGACTCATCACATCTGATGTATCCGTAACACTTAAAGTGGGCGGTACACCCGGATCAAAATACACAGGGTATGGTTGTCCAGCTCGAGTATATGTAATAGCCGCAGAGGTTGGCATTGAAAAGGGTAATACTTTACCCCAACGTGGACAAACAAATGCGGGGGTGCTTGTACCACAAGGATTTCCATTTTGATCGATACACGTTACATAACTTAATGGCTGCCACGAATTTACATTCATCATAGTGGCGTTACCCGCCGAAGATAAAATGAGCGGAGGGTTATTTGGCGTATATCCAGTGCCCGCATAATTATTTACTTGATTTGCGCCATCAGCATAACCCATCTCAATTACCTTTTGTGCAATATAATTCCCCAAATCGGCTGCCGTTCCACTGCTATAATTAGTGCTTGCATAAGAAGTATCATACCCTAAACTCAACATGGTACTATCTATTTTCACTCTGGTAATGGCCCAATTAGGCGATATATTATACCGGTTGCGCAAAACACGGTAAGCCGCATAGCTTATTGCCATATTTCTGGCCGAATCAATATTGCTTGGAATTGAAACTCCGGTAAATGGATAGTTTATTCCACCTATCGTTTTCCCTAATAAATACGTTGAGGCAACGGTATCATATACTGCCCAAGCATCGTACATGGCTATAGATACATGAAACAAGTTACGCGCCTGAACGGGAGGTCGAGCTGCATCAATTCGGATTGCATTGAGTTGAACTTCATTCCATATTCGAGCCACTGAGGGATTCGTTGCATGAGATAAAAATGAGAAATAGACAAAGCAAAATATCAGGTAGATAATTTTTTTCATAACTTAAAATTGAATTATTGAATGAGATAACAATACTGTAAATCATTGCATTACAATATTTTAACCGTTTTACTTAATTTAAAAACAAAGGTATAAAGTAGAATTGAATTTTTATAATGTCAAGAAATAAGAATACGCGTTTGAATGCAATGCAAAATCCATTTTGCCAATCTAAGCCATAGGATTTCTATCCAGATTACAAAACAACCAGCCCTATCAATGTGTGCGATGGCTTTGTAAAATGAAGTTGTTAGAAAAGACAATTTAGTCTATTCTTTTTTTTGTCGACAAAAGAACAAAAAGTCAAGGTCGAAAAAAGCTAAAATGAAGTTCTGCTTAAATAATGTGCGCTTCGGCTAACTTGACAAAGGTATTTTTGCGCCTCATTCCATCATTTTTAACGCTATTTTCCAAGAGGTTGATTCTTCGGTAGTTCACATTTTGATTTGCAACACCATGGGAGGTCAAGATGTAGTTTGACCCTTCGTGTACTTTTACGGATTAGCATAAAATTGTTCGATCTAAATAGTTATAAAATCATTGCTATTCTTACAAAAAGCCAAATGCTCAAAAAAGTACAAAAAGCTTTGTTTACCAATAATTTTATATACTTGCAAAAATTACGCTAAACAGAATTCAGGAGAATGGCAAAAAACTTATTGATTGTTGAGAGTCCGGCGAAAGCCAAAACGATAGAGAAAATATTGGGTTCCGAGTTTCAAGTGAAATCCTGTTTTGGACATATTCGAGATCTTGAAAAAGACGAAATGGGTATTGATATTAAAAATAATTTCAAACCTGCTTATAAGATCTCTGATGAAAAAGTGAAGGTGGTGAATGAACTTCGTGCCTTAGCAAAAAAGTCGGATGATGTATGGCTTGCATCGGATGAGGATCGTGAAGGAGAAGCGATATCCTGGCATTTATGCGAAGTGTTAGGATTAGATCCGGCCAAAACTAAACGTATTGTGTTTCATGAAATCACAAAACCTGCCATTCAAAAAGCAGTAGAAAATCCAAGGTTAATAAATATGGATTTGGTGAATGCACAACAAGCACGACGAATTTTAGACCGAATTGTGGGTTTTGAATTATCACCTGTTTTATGGCGTAAAATTACACGCAGCAATTCTTTATCTGCAGGTCGGGTTCAATCGGTTGCCGTTCGTTTAATTGTTGAACGCGAACGCGAAATCAATACCTTCAATTCAATAAGTACCTATAAAATCGAGGCGCAATTCACGGCAAAAGATATCAATGATAAAAACGTTTCTTTTAAAGCCGAATACTCGCCACGCATACCTTCAATTGATGGTGCTCGAAAATTTTTAAACGATTGTATTGGCGCAAATTATACCGTTGAAGACATTCAAATTAAACCTGCTCGTAAATCGCCTTCTGCCCCATTCACAACGTCTACTTTGCAACAAGAAGCCAGTAGAAAATTGGGATACTCTGTTTCTCGTACCATGCAAGTTGCACAGCGTTTATATGAAAGCGGTAAAATCACGTATATGCGAACCGATGCGGTAAATTTATCGCAAACCGCGCTTGATAATATTCGAGAAGAGATTATAAGAAGTTATGGTCCTCAGTATCATCAAACCCGTGTATTTAAAAATAAAAACGAAAACGCACAAGAAGCGCATGAGGCTATCCGTCCAACAAGTATGGATATGCGCGATATCAACGATCCCGATAATCAACGTTTATACGAATTGATTTGGAAACGTACCATGGCTTGTCAGATGACTGATGCTGAATTAGAGAAAACAACTGCAAAAATCGACATTTCAACACAAGCCGAAAAATTAACCGCTAGTGGTGAAGTATTAAAGTTTGATGGCTTTTTGAAATTGTACATGGAAGGGAAAGATGATGACGATAATTCGGATGATGATCAAGAAGAAGGAATGTTGCCTTTATTAAAAGTAGGGCAAGATTTGAACATGCAAACGATGAGTGCCTTCGAAAAATTCAGTCGACCGGCACCTCGATACACTGAAGCCTCTTTAGTAAAAAAACTTGAAGAACTAGGTATTGGTCGACCTTCAACCTATGCCCCAACCATTAGTACCATTCAAAATCGAAACTATGTAGTTAAAAAGGATAAGGATGGAATACGCCGTACCTATAATGTTCTGACTTTACAAGGCAGTTCTATTGCTGAAAAAACAGCCGAAGAAAATACCGGTGCCGAAAAAAGTAAACTCTTTCCAACCGATTTAGGTATGGTGGTTACCGATTTTTTAAAATTGCATTTTTCGGCAGTGATGGATTATCGCTTTACTGCTAAAATTGAAAGTGAATTTGATGAAATCGCCAATGGCAAAAAAGAATGGAGCCGTATGCTAGGTGAATTTTACACCCCTTTTCACGAATTGGTTGAAACTACCATGGAAACTGCCGAACGAGCTAGCGGCGAACGTGAGCTTGGTATTGATCCGGTTTCAGGTAAAAAAGTAATTGCTCGTATTGGTCGTTTTGGTCCTATGATACAAATTGGCAATACCGATGATGAAGAGAAAGCAAAATTCGCAACCCTACGCAATACACAAAGTATTGAAACCATTACCTTAGAAGAAGCACTTGAATTATTTAAGCTGCCACATACCTTAGGTGTTTATGAAGATTTAGAAGTAGCAGTAAATATTGGTCGTTTTGGGCCTTATGTAAAATGGGGCGAACAATTTATTTCTTTACCCAAAGATGTTGAGCCTTTAGAAGTGAGTCTTGAATCGGCCATCGAATATATTAAAAACAAGCAAGAAGGTGATGCCCCTATTGCCATGTATGATGGAAAACCTGTTACCAAAGGCAAAGGTCGTTTTGGTCCGTTTATTAAATGGGATGGCTTGTATATTAATATTCCAAAAGGTTATTTTTATGAAACCATTTCGCAGAGCGATTGTAATGCTTTAATTGAAAAGAAAGTTGAGAAGGAAGCGAACAGATATATTTTAAATTTCCCTGAAGAAAAGATTTCTGTGGAAAACGGACGATGGGGCCCATTCATTAAGTTTCAGAAAAAGATGTTGAAACTGTTAAAAGCTGATGGTAGTAAAATGACCGCCGAAGAAGCCGCAGTTTTAGATTTAGCCGAAGTGAAAAAGATGATAGAAACACAATTGCCGAATGCTTTCATCAAAAAAGCAGCTCCTAAAAAAGCTGCCGCTAAGAAAGCTGCACCACGAAAAAAGGCAGCGCCAAAAAAGTAGTTTAACCTCGGGCATCTCTAAAAGCTTCCTAGGCAAGGCTTTCGAACTTTTCAATGCCGATTACTATCGGAAGCGTTTACTTTTGTAGATAAAGAGTTTGCAAAATTCAAGTAACGAAGCATAGGAGATTATAGAGATACCCTTCAAGCAATGTATGTATGAACATCGAAGAGAGAAATGATAAACAAAAAGCCTACAAACAATTTCGGGCCTCAATAGATATGGCGATGGGCTTAATCTATATCATCATTCCGATTTACGCGATGAACATGCAATTTATTGTTGCTGCTTACGGAAAATCACTCGTGTATACAATAGGTGGTTTGTTTATTGCGTATGGACTTTTTAGAATGATTCGAAGTTTGATGGCCTTTAGAGAAATACTATCAATTTCAAAACGAAAATCTTAACCTTTATATTCAGTACTTCATTTTAAAATGTAAATTTGACGATTATTACAATCGTTCAGAAAAATTATACTATATATCACACGTAAATCGTTAGTACTTAGCTTTTACTTAAATTCACTATCCTATGAAATTTAACCCAATTACTCTTTTACTTTTTTGCTTCATGGCATCATTTTTAAATGCATGCACTGAAAGCGGACCTGCCGATAACGCAACTTCCGGTTCAATTAAAATTAGTGTGGATGAAACCTATAAACCGGTGATGGAAGAACAACTGAAAGTTTTTTTGGCACGGTTCCCTAATGCGAAAATTATAGCCGAATACAAACCGGAAGCCGATTGTATCAAAGATTTTTTTGAAGATAGCACGCGAGTAATATTTGTTACCCGAGAATTAAGTAAAGAAGAAACCGATTATGCCTTAAGCAAACAAATTGTAGCTAAAAGTATGGCGATGGCCCGAGATGCTGTTGTTTTTATTACTTCGAAAAATGCCAAGAAACAAGATTTTACCATTAAGGAATTACGAAATATCATGACAGGCCAGGATAGTGCAAGTGATTATCAAATTGTATTCGATAATAAAAACTCAAGCACAGTGCGTTATATCCAAGACTCATTGATATCCGGTAAAAAAATTGCAGCCAATGTGTTTGCCGCTACTAATTGTGAAGATGTGATTAATTATGTTTCAAAAAACGATAAAGCTATTGGAGTCATTGGTGTTAGTTGGGTAGCCGACCCAACCGATTCGGTTGCCGAATCTTTTTTACAACAAGTTAATATTGCCGGTATTTGGCCAGATAATGATTCGGTAAACCAATTTGTAAAACCTTATCAGGCTTATATTGGCTTACGAGAGTATCCATGCACCCGAAATTTTTATTTTATCAGTAAAGAAACATGGCAAGGTTTAGGCTCCGGCTTTGTAAATTATCTTTGTCGCGATGGGCAATTGGTTTTTCGTACCTCAAAAATGTTCCCTCTACGTGTGAATGTGGTGCTCAGAGAGGCAAGTTCAACTAAATAAATTTTAAATAAATAACATTCGTATAGTATGTGAGTTTGCAAAACTTAAATATGTTTAAGGTCTCAAATAAATTTAATTCACGAAATTGAAAATGAAGATGTCAAAAATAAAAGGAATACTTGTTAGTGCATGTATGTTGTTAAGTACCTTAATGCATGCCCAATCCATCGATGAAGGTATCAAAATGTATAATTACGAAAGATACCAAAGCGCAAAACAAATTTTAAGCTCATTAGCAGCAACCAGTTCACAAGCCAACTATTACTTAGGTTTATGCGAAATTGGTTTAGAAAATAATGCTGCGGCAAAAGCCATTTTTCAAAAATTTCCTGATGATGCAGCAAACATTGCAGGTGTAGCTCGCGTAATGCTTATTGAAAAGCAAAATGCTGAAGCTATGAGTATGCTTACAAGAGTTGCCAGTAAAGCAAAGAAGAAAGATTGGTTACCCTTGAAATATGCAGCCGATGCAATTACCTATACCGAGGGTGGCGACCCCAATGTGGCCGTTGATTGGTATAAAAAAGCTTTGGAAGTTGAAAAAAATGGCAATACCTATTTAGCTATGGGTGATGCCTATCGTAAAATGCAAGGCGGTGGTGGTAACGCCATGAGTAGCTATGAAATGGCTGATGAAATACCGACTTCTAAATCGGTTGCTAACTACAAAATGGGTAATTTATGGTATGCGGCTAAAAATTATGATAGTGCATTGGTTAAATACAATCGCGCATCAGAGTTAGATGATAGCAATCCCCTACCCTATAAGGCTTTGGCCGACGCTTATTACAAGGTAAATAAATACAAAATCTCAAAAGAGAAAATTGAAAAATATATTGAGCGTTCCGACAAAACCATCACCGATCAAATTGAATATGCCAACACTTTATTTTTAGCGCAAGATTATCCAAATGCAATTACCAAAATAAATGAATTGATTGCCAAAGGCGAAGCTGAAAAGCGCCCTTATATGTATCGTGTGTTGGGTTATAGTTTATACGAAACCAGCGATTGCGCTAACGCTAAAATCAATATGGATAAATTTTTTGCCAAGATGGATGTTAAAAAAGTAATTCCTTCCGATCATATTTATTATGGTAATATTTTATTGTGCGATTCGCTAACCGTTTCACAAGCCGATGCCGCCTTTCAAAAAGGAATTGCATTAGATACAGCAAAAGATAAATCGCCATTATACAAGCAAATTGCTGAAAAATTTAATAAGAAAAGTGATTATGGAACTGCGGCGCTATACTACCAAAAGGTGCTTGAATCAAATACTACCAATATTACTGCCATCGATTATTGGTGGACTGGTGCGATGTATTATTATAATAAAAATTACCCAGCTGCCGATTCTATTTATGGTATCATGACCACCAAATACCCTAACGAACCATCAGGTTTTTACATGCGGGGCAATGTTGCATTTTCAGGTAAAGACAAAGAATCGACCAATGGTGCGGCGGTTGAATCGTACACAAAATGGTTAACACTCATTAAAACAGACGACCCTGAAAAGAAGAAAAACTTAATTAAAGTGTATACTTACTTGGCAACCGTTTCGTACAATATGGGCAAAAAAGAAGATTCACGAATGTATTGCGGTAAACTTCAAATTTTAGACCCGAACGATGAAAATGCCAAAAACATTTTAAAAGCCCTCGATACAAAATAAAGCTCAAATTCTTCATGTAAAAGCCGGTTCATCAGCCGGCTTTTTTTGTAAATAATATTTTCCACATTCATTTGATTCGCGCTCAACTACAACTATAAATCGATTTTTTTTATATATTTGCGCAAATTTTTAAAACGCCCCTCTATGTCTGGTCAGTTAAAAGAAGTAAGATTACGTATAAAATCCGTTGGTACCACACAACAAATCACCAAAGCCATGAAAATGGTAAGTGCTGCCAAACTTCGTCGTGCACAAGATGCCATCACACAAATGCGCCCTTACGCCGAAAAATTACAAGAGATGTTAGGGAATATCATTGCCAGCGCCGAAGGTTCTGCCGATGGGGGTTTGAGCATCGAAAGACCCATTGAAAAAGTATTATTTATTATTGTAACCAGCGATAGAGGTTTATGTGGTGGCTTTAATGCAAATTCTATCAAGTTGGTAAAATCGCGCATCAAAGAACAGTACAGCGAACAACACAAAAAAGGAAATGTAACTATACTTCCTCTCGGAAAAAAGGGATGGGAGAATTTCCAAAAAGCAGGTTATCCATTAATCGAAAATTTCTGGACTATCTTCAGCGATCTTAGCTTCGAAAATGTAAAAGCGGTTGCCGAACATGTAAGAAAAGCTTTCACTAATAAGGAATTCGATAGAGTTGAATTAGTATATAGCAAATTTAAAAATGCCGCTACGCAAGAATTTGTTTGCGAGCAACATCTTCCTATTCCAAAAGCTAAAAAAACCGGTACGGCAAGTTTAGATTTCATTTTTGAACCATCTAAGGAAGTCTTGATACAGGAATTAATGCCGAAATTATTAAACACGCAAATTTTCAAAGGTGTGCTTGATAGTAATGCCTCTGAGCATGGCGCACGTATGACAGCCATGGACAAGGCTACTGAAAATGCCGAGGAGTTATTAAAATCACTACGTATTTCTTACAACCGTGCTCGTCAGGCAGCTATTACTACCGAACTTACCGAAATTGTAAGTGGTGCCGCGGCATTACAAGGATAATATTTCCTTTTTGGTAACGTTTATTTTTTAGGGGCTATCATCTTTTATATCATTATGGTGCTTTAGCGCCGGCTTTCCTTTTCAAGCCTTCGTTCACGTCATTTCATTTTGTTCTCTCAGGGCTTTCCACTCAATCCGGCAGCCTTTGAGCAAAGCATATAAATCAGCAAACTAAAATCCAACTTATAAAATCTAAGTCCGTATAAAAAGTTCAATGACAATCCGTAAACATGCACCAAATAAGAAAAGAATCAGTAATCATTTTAGTCAGAAAATCAATGTTTCCATATCGGTTGACGGTTGGCATTAGTGCCGGAGTTAAAGGAACGAAAATAATTGGTGTGTAAAAAAATTCATGAGGAACAAAATTTTGCGGCGATACGAATGCCGGCAATGCACCATTACCGCATGTAAGGGTTTGTGCCTTTGTCAAGCAGGTTGTTTTTTGTCTGCTTTAAGTCGCAATGAACGTTCTTTACGTTTTGCAATTTTGTCCTTGATGTCCTGCATAATTTTCCTAAAGTCTACAAGTTCTTTTTCTGTCCACGGCTCTGACTTTGTCGATAAGTCTACGTTCTTTGGTTCTTTAATGAGTCCCATAATTTTAGCTTTTAAAATATTGTGAGATAAGTTTTATTGCGGCACTTGGTTCAACAAACATTCTTAATCCTCGAAAATGTGTCGCATGAAGTGATTCTTGATAATGTTTTATTAGAGCTGATTTAGCGTCAAAAGCAAGGAAACCGTCAAAACCTTTGTCAACCGAAACTTTGCAAGCATATGCAACAAGATTTCCGGGCACACCAAAATAAACTTTATCTTTTCCTTTATTAAATTTAGAACTCTCTATCAGATGCATAAAAACATGATCTTGTTTATCTTCAATGCTCACAAGTCCTTGGATAATAGTTGGATTGTTAACTGTGGTCAACTTATAAATTTCCTTTGTCTTGTCCTTCAATTCTTTAAGCCAATCGAATTGCCAATCTGCTTTTTTTATTTGTTTGGCATCAAAACTTGTCAACCTAACAATTTCTGTGTCGAAAACCTCGCCTGTCAAAGTGTTTTCGATAGAATTAGTCAGCTTGTCGATAATAAAATCAAGTCCAGTTTTTTGTTTCTTTTTCACTTAGCGAATTTACGATATAATAACAGTCTTGTCAAATGTCACTTGAAGTTTATCTGTTGTCACACAGCATAACCGCTTACTTCTCAATAAAATAAATTAAGGTGTATCAAATGAAAGTTTAAGTGGATTGCTTGCAAGACAAACCGTTGAATTTAAAGGTGAACGAAATTTCTCTGCGCCTTCAAAGTGCAAAACTGCTGCATACTTTTTCCTCTAAGATTATCTGCCATATTTGAGTAAAAATAGGTATGCAAAAAACCTCGGCGCCTCCTGTTGTCAGCGGTGAAAATTTGTGCTTGCATTTTGGTGTTACTTAAAGAAGTATTATAAAAAGTGTCAAACTTCCTTGAATCTGCTTCTTCTATTTTCACTTATATTTGTTTTCCAAACCAGTCTTAACCGCATGAAATAAAAAGCAGTACATTTTTTGTATACCAACAAAAATTAAACTTTGCTAAATTCCGTGTAGCTAACAGATAAGTGAATAACCATTAATAACGTATAAATGTCAACCTATGAAAAAGTGGCATGCTAAGGTCATTAAACACCGGGGCGAATATCGCATAGCGGTATTTTTTGATCGAGACGCAGAACTCATTCAACGAATAAGAACTATCGATGATGCGAAATGGAGTGCAACCCATCGTGCCTGGCATGTACCCGATACGCCCGATAATCGCATTCGATTTAAAATTGAACCTAAAATAATTCTCAACCCTTTACACGAGCAAAGTATTGAGCAATTTACATTATGGTTACGCTCAAAGCGATATAGTGAAAATACGATTGCTACTTATACCGACGCACTGAAATCATTTCTATTATTTTATAATGATAGTTTTATTGAAGAGATTACTGATTCAGATATTATAAAATTCAACAACGAATACATTTTAAAAAAGCAATTATCATCATCGTTCCAAAACCAAATTGTAAATGCGGTGAAGTTATTTTTTCGAACAATTGAAAAAAAACAACTCGATCCAGAGCTCATTCATCGCCCTAAGCGACAAAAACTTTTGCCTAATGTATTAAGTAAAGAAGAAGTGAAGTTGATACTAACGGCATTGCCTAATTTAAAGCACCGCACCATGTTATGTTTAATATATAGTTGTGGCTTACGGCGAAGCGAGTTACTGGCTTTAAAAGCGGTTGACATACAAGCGGGAAGAAACATTATTTTAATAAAGCAAGCCAAGGGCAAAAAAGATCGTATTGTTCCTTTGTCTGAAAAGATTTTAGTGATGCTACGTGAGTATTATCAGTTTTACAAACCCAAGGTTTGGTTATTTGAAGGTCAAAAAGTTGGTGAGCCTTATGACGAAAGAAGTTTGGCAAGTGTATTAAAATTAGCCTTATCAAAATCCGGAATCAAAAAACCCGTTACCTTGCATTGGTTGCGACATAGTTATGCAACACATTTATTAGAAGCCGGCACCGATTTACGCTACATACAAGAAATTTTAGGGCATAGCAGCAGCAAAACCACCGAAATTTATACGCACGTAAGCACACGAAATATTCAACAAATTAAAAGTCCGTTTGATGATTTGTAATTTACCGAAGTGATATCTGTGATAGACCAATAATTTCGTCTAAACAGCTATCTAATCGGTATAAACCACTGTAAGATTTTTATAGCAGTTTGGGCTACTATAATAATCACATTGGTATTAATTGATATTATATTTAAGTTAGCGTATATGGCCTAACGAAATTTCCGTTCACAAAATTGCAATTGCTATATTTGTGCCATGAACTTGGAGAACTCAAAAATTGAATCTATTAAAACATACTTTAGTACACGACCTGTTCTAAAAGCTTATTTATTTGGTTCTTATGTTCGCGGTCAAGCAGACAAAGAAAGTGACATTGATATTTTGGTTGATTTGGATTATACTGAGAAAATTGGGCTTCAATTTGTTCAAATGAAACTAGACCTTGAAAAACTTCTGAATTCTAAAGTTGATCTTGTTTCCTCTGCTGGATTATCGAAATACATCAAACCACTCATTGACAGTGAAAAACAAGTGATTTATGCGAGGTAGTCTTGGAGATAAGATTAGATTGATGCACATTTTAGATGCAATCACTGAAATAGAAACTTATATTTCGGAAGTTGACTTTGAAGTATTTATGGATAATTCAATGATGCGATTTGCTTGTATTAAGCAAATGGAAATTATTGGAGAAGCGAGTAATCATATATCACCTGAAACAAAGGAGAGGTTCTCAACTATTGAATGGACACAAATTGTAGGAATGAGAAATGTATTTGTTCATGAATATTTTGGAGTCGATGTAAGCTTAGTTTGGGAAATAATTAAGAACGATTTACCAGACCTTAAATCAAAGATTTCATTAATCACCCAAGCAATTAACTAAGCAACGATACGCTAACACGTGGTGATGGCGTAATGCTAGCATTCGTTTCACCGCAAAATTCTTGTCCTCATAAATTTAATACCCACCGATTATTTTCGTTCTTTAACTCCGGCACTTACGCCAACCGTCATCCGATAAACTTTAATCAGAAAAATAAAATTGTTTGACTGTACCTACTGTAATTTTTTTTTGAATTATGAATCAAAGTAAAAATTAGTTGATAATATTTTTGTTACAATTATTATGATTATCTTCAATTTCATTTAAAACTAAGTATGGTTAAAACCATCC
>JADJJH010000002.1 GCA_016706595.1 Bacteroidota bacterium
AAACTGATAACTTGAATTTTGAAAATCATTTTACCCGGGCTTTGCCCATTACAAAACACCTCAAATAATACATGATATAACAAGAATGGAGTGATTAAAAAAATCTCTGTCAAACCAAAAGCATTCGCATGCTCAATTGAAAATGCGCTGTTTAACAATTTCGACATCAATGTCCAAAAAACAATAAGTAGAAAAAAATCGATGAACCAAGCAAACAACCGATAATGAATCGGCGAAGTTTCGAATTGCAAATCGATATTGAATGTAGTATTTACGGTCAGTAGCGCCACAAGGTAAATGTAATACCGATTTATAAAAAATCGTGGTAATTACATTTCAATATGAGAATTATCCTTCAAATGATACTATCCATGCGTATGTATCGTAACCCGATCTGGAATTTACTTTTTTCGAAAGGGTTTATCATCAATTCATTCAACATGTTTACTTTATTCAATTCATACTAATTGAATTAGATAGCCATTACTCCTCATCAAAATAGGCAATGATATGTTGCTTCAATAATTGCTCTTGTTTTTGTAGGCTTTCGGCCGGTGGTGTTTCAACTAATTTATAATGTGGCCAACCATCTGTGTCGTGTCCATCATATTCGTAATATCCGCTTTGCGATAAAAGCGTACAAACGGCAATATGCATTAAATCTTGCTTTTGTTCTTTAGTAAATGGCTTCTCTGGCACCTTTCCCAACTCATTTATCCCTATTAAATATAAGATGGCCTCCATATCTGGTTTCTTGCCAAATTTTTCAATGAACATGCTTTCTACCTGCATCCATTTTTCATTGAATGCTAATTCGGTTAATAAATTCATGTTGCAATATTAATCACATAGTTTCATTATGCTTTACATTATAGATCAGAATTTTGTCCAACATTCAATGCCCTTGAAGTATACACAAAATAGGCAGAGGTCTATTGAACTTCCTGCTCGAATCATTTTCTAATGTACACAAGTTTTGGTTTAATAACAAGTTTCATTGACATTAGAGTTGTACTTTCATATAGAAATTTATTCAAGGTTTATATGGTTAAAAATCTTTGCTTGCTCGTATTGACATTATTTTGTGGTTTGCAGACTTATGCGCAATATACTTTTGAATTACATGTAGATAATGGGATGCAAGTAGGAAATACCGACAATTATTCGGTAAGCGGCACAGTAATCAGCGGAAGAATTGAAAAAGGTAAAACTTATTTTTTGGAGGATGGAGCCGAAATAGTCATCATTAATATTATTTCTTCTAAAACCGCTACAACGGTTCCGGTAGCTAACAGTCCTGAAAATGTTTCTCTTTCAATGCGTTGCAAAAATTTCAGACCTACCCATGGAGATGTGATGAAGGCCATTAGTACCCGACCCTCGTATGGTGGTGGCACAACAAAAATTCGAGCCAATACTTTACCTGAAGGTGTGCTAACCTGTAGAATCAACGGACGAATATATCGAGCCAAAGCCGTTAGTAAGCCTGTTCATGTGCGATCATCCAATATGCTTGATTTGTTTTTTATTGCTGAAGATGAATCTGTAATATGGCTTCAAATTAATGGCTTTTCAGATATAGAAACTTTACCGTTAACTACTACTTCAGATACTAGCCAAAAAGAGATGATGCTGATATGTAAACTTGCCTATATGCCTAAAGGATATCGACCAACCGATATGCCAACTTCATACAAAGCTTATGAAGATTTTAAAGGCAATTCAGGCATTGTTGTCACCTCGCTCAATCGTTACAAAAAAACATTATCACTTGAGTTTTCAGGTACATTACGACCTAATGCTAAGCTGCTTGAAGACCAACCTAGTGCCGGTTTGTTTTATATCACAGAAGGAAGAGTTGATAATATTGGTTGGGATTCGTTTTAACGATATATAGTCCCCATGGGACTCTAATGTTTCGTGATTTCGAGTTAACGATATATAGTCCCCATGGGACTTTAATGTTTCGTGATTTCGTGTTAGCGATATATAGTCACGATAGACTTTAATGTTTCGTGATTTCGACTTAACGATATATACTCACGATAGGAATTGAATGTTTCTTGTTTTCGTGTTAGCGATATATACTTACGATGGGACTTTAATGTTTTAAGTTTTCGTGTTAGCGATATATACTCACGATAGACTTTAATGTTTCGTGATTTCGAGTTAACGATATATACTCTCGATAGGACTTTAATGTTTCATGTTTTCGTGTTAGCGATATATACTCACGATGGGACAATACAGTTTTATGCTTTTATAGATTGTGATAATTAGACCTCAGTTTCTTATAGATATCTTAACTTTTTGAAGCTAGGGCATAGTGTTCTAAAAGCTATATTTGAATTACCAAATTTAAATCTATCATGAAAATATCATCTATCTACTTGAAAGGAAATTCAACTTATTACGGCATTGAGTGAGAAATATTACTAGCTCGAAAGTGGTTTCATATCGTTATCCTAAAAAAGACCAACCGACACCTACCCCTTAGGGGTTTCATATTGTTAACCTAAAAAAGACCAACCGACACTTATCCCATAGGGGTTTCATATCGATAACCTAAAAAAAGAGCATCCAACACTAACCCCATAGGGGTTTCATATCGTTAACCTAAAAAAGAGCATCCAACACTAACCCCATAGGGGTTTCATATCGTTAACCTAAAAAGAGCATCCAACACTAACCCCATAGGGGTTTCATATCGTTAACCTAAAAAAGATCAACCGACACCTACCCCATAGGGGTTTCATATCGTTATCCTAAAAAAGACCAACCGACACCTACCCCTCAGGGGTTTCATATTGTTAACCTAAAAAAGACCAACCGACACCTACCCCTTAGGGGTTTCATATCGTTAACCTAAAAAAGATCAACCGACACTTACCCTATAGGGGTTTCATATCGTTAACCTAAAAAAGAGCATCCAACACTAACCCCATAGGGGTTTCATATCGTTAACCTAAAAAAGATCAACCGACACCTACCCCATAGGGGTTTCATATTGTTAACCTAAAAAAGAGCATCCAACACTAACCCCATAGGGGTTTCATATCGTTAACCTAAAAAAGAGCATCCAACACTAACCCCATAGGGGTTTCATATTGTTAACCTAAAAAAGATCAACCGACACTAATCCCATAGGGATGATATGTCGCTACAAAAACTATGGCAAACACCTATACCCAAATACACATTCAATTTGTATTTGCTGTGAAACACCGAAGAGCCTTAATTGAATCTAACTGGAAAAATGAATTCTATAAGTACATTACCGGCATCATCCAAAATAATCAGCATAAAGTAATAATCATCAACGGTGTTGAAGACCATATCCACATTTTGGTTGGACTAAGACCTACTCAATCTATTTCCGATTTATTGAAGGAAATCAAAGGAAGTTCTTCAAAATGGATTAATGAAAAGGGCTTTACAAAAATGCGATTCGAGTGGCAAGAAGGTTATGGTGCGTTTTCATATGGTCTGTCAAGTTTGAAAAATGTTATTCGATATATTGAAAACCAAGAACAACATCATGCCAAACAAAATTTCATTACTGAATATATTGATATGTTACACGAAAACAATATTGCATTTGATGAACGATATATCTTTAAGGATTTACTTTAGTTGATGCATATCATGTTCTAAAAATTTTACACTAAATTTTTAATGCGCTTGCAACCAATTTTCACCCATACCCACTTCGGCTACTACCGGTACCTCATTGGGCAAAAGCATTGCATTTTGCATACCACTTAAAATTATTTCTTTCAGTGCTTCCGCTTCTTCCTTTACCACATCAAATACTAATTCATCATGTACCTGCAAAACCATCCGGCTCTGTAATTTATGATCAAGTATTTGTTGATGAATATCTATCATCGCCAATTTAATCATATCGGCAGCGCTTCCTTGTATGGGTGAATTAATTGCATTACGTTCAGCAAAAGCACGCACCGTAAAATTTTGCGAATTAATATCTCGCAGCCAACGTTTTCTTCCCATTAAGGTTTGTACATAACCATGTTGTTTGGCAAATGCAATCGTATCATCCATATAACATTGAATACCACTAAACTCCTTTTTATAATTGTCTATAATTTCTTTCGCCTCACTTCTACTTATACCCAAATTATCTGCTAAGCCAAAGGCTCCTTGTCCGTAAATAATTCCAAAGTTTACACTTTTTGCTTTATATCGTTGCTCTTTTGTTACTTCGTTTTCAGCAATATTATACACTTTGGCTGCCGTGGCGGTATGAATATCTTTATGTTGTTTAAAGGCTTCACACATAGCTTCATCGCCACTAATCGCGGCTACAATTCGTAATTCAATTTGCGAATAATCGGCACTCATTAATAATCGGCTTTCGTCACGCGGAATAAAGGCCTTTCGAATTTCACGGCCTTGCTCAGTACGTATCGGAATATTTTGCAAGTTTGGATTGATACTCGATAACCTTCCCGTAACAGCAATGGTTTGTGCAAAGGTTGTGTGCACTCGTCCCGACTTCGGATTAATTAATTCGGGCAAAGTATCTACATAAGTATTTTTTAATTTAGTGAACTCTCTGAAAGTTAAAATCTCATTACAAATTTCATGTTCATTGGCCAACTTTGCTAATACTTCTTCACCGGTTGCGTATTGTCCGGTTTTAGTTTTCTTGGCTTTCGGATCGAGTTTTAGTTTTTCGAAAAGCACTTCACCTAACTGCTTGGGAGATGCTAAATTAAATCGTACACCGGCTTGCTTGTAAACACTCTCTTCAGATGTTTTGGCTAGTTTTTCTAATTCAACACTATACGAATGTAAGAATCCCGTATCTACCTTAATCCCTTCAAATTCCATTTGCGTAAGCACAGGAATCAGAGGATTATCTACTTCATAAAATATTTTCTCAACGTCATTTTCCTTTAATATGTCAACAAATTTTTCTTTAAGCTGCAAAGTAATGTCTGCGTCTTCGGCGGCATATTCTTTAATTTTCTCCAATTCAACATCGCGCATATTACCTTGATTCTTTCCCTTCTTACCAATTAGTTCTTCAATGGAAACCGGTGTATAGGCTAAGTATTTTTCGCTAAGCAAATCCATACTTCGTTTACCATCCGGCTCAAATGCATAATGGGCTAGCATAGTATCAAACAATTTCCCTTTGATCTCGATACCATAGTTTTTTAAAACCAATAAATCATACTTAATATTTTGCCCTATCCAGGTTATGTTTTCATCTTTAAATAATGTGTTGCAGGTGTCCAATAATTTTAATGTTTCATCTCTGCTTGCCGAACAAGGCACATAAAAAGCTTCATGGGCTTTTATTGAAAAACTTAAACCAACCAGTTCACATTGGTTAGCATCGAGTCCAGTAGTTTCGGTATCAAAACAAATTTCTGTTTGTTTTTGTATGCTTTGAATAAATGCGGTTAATTTTTCATTCGTGTTCAAGACTTGATAATCGTGGATAACGGTATTAATATTTTGCATGGGCACCAAGCCATCAAATAATGACGCTTGGGTTGCATTTTCATCTTGCTTAACTTTTTTGTCCTTGGTTTCAACATCATTCCCAAATAAATCTTTTTGTTGATCGTTGTTTGATCCCACTTGAAATCCATCACCCAATAGTCGTTTGCCTAGGGTTCTAAATTCTAATTCATTAAAAATTTCATTGAGTATCTCTGGGTTACGTTCCGATAATCTAAAGCTCTCTTCATGAAATTCACAAGGCACGTGAAGTATGATGGTGGCTAATTTTTTACTCATGATGGCATCCTCTTTACCGGCTCTTACCTTTTCACCTAGAGCGCCTTTTATCTTATCGGCATTTTCTAAAACATTTTCAAGTGTGCCATACTCTTTTAATAATTTAGCCGCTGTTTTTTCGCCAACGCCTTTAATGCCGGGTATATTATCTACCGCATCGCCCATTAATCCAAGTATATCAATCACTTGCGAAATATTTTCGATATCCCATTTTTCACAAACTTCTTTGGGGCCCATAATTTCAAACTTCCCACCTTGAAAAGGGGGTTTATAAATGAATACTTTATCGCTCACTAATTGACCATAATCTTTATCGGGTGTCACCATAAAAACATCATATCCTTCATTGGCTGCTTTCACACTTAGGGTGCCAATTATATCATCGGCTTCGTAACCATTAGCTTCAATAATTGGGATATTAAAACCTTGTAATATTTTTTTTATATCGGGCACGGCCGCTAAAATATCTTCTGGTGTTTCTTGTCGGTTGGCTTTATAATCGGCAAAATCGGTGTGCCTTTCAGTAAGTTCTTTGGTATCAAAACAAACTGCCATATGGGTTGGTTTTTGATTATTTATCAAATCAATCAAGGTATTGGTAAACCCAAACTGCGCATTGGTGTTTTTGCCGGTGCTTGTAATTCGCGGACTACGAACTAAGGCATAGTAAGCACGAAATATGAGTGCAAAGGCATCAAGTAAAAACAATTTTTTTTCCATGTGGGTAAAGGTAAATAAACAATTGAAGTAGGCATCACATGTTTATTCTTTTGTGGGTCATCGGCACTGCATATATCGTTCGAATTGGCGATAGCACCGTTCATCGGTGGGAAACAGGGAGCAAAGAGTAAGCAGTATTTTTTTCCCTGGCAATACACAAACCATGGATTGAATAAAAAATTGTATTCTCTTTGTAAGCAAGACAAATTCTTGGAAGAACATACAGCTTGCAAAGCCACAGGCTTTGAAGCGACTGAGTAAACCTAGCAGAGCCCATTGCATTGCAAAAACAGAATGTATTCTGTATTCTCAACATCTTACCTTCAGCAAACAATGTCATGTAAACTATATATTCCTTTATTTCTTTAATTTGAATATCTTTGTCGCCAAGCATGAAAGGGGGAAAAATACTTCAAAACTTTATTGAATTACGTTTACAACAACGTAAAGCTTTTGCGGTTCTTATCGATCCGGATAAAGTTGATATTAAACAAGTTCATAAAATTGCCCTCCTTTGTAACGATGCCAAAGTTGATTATGTTTTTATTGGCGGAAGTTTAATGTTGAGTCAACATTTAGATGAATGTATTTGTGCCTTTAAAGCAACAAGCAATATTCCGGTGATACTATTTCCGGGTAGTCCTTCTCAAGTTAGCAAGTTTGCCGATGCCTTATTTTACTTAAGCTTAATATCGGGTCGAAACCCTGAATTATTAATTGGCGCGCATGTAGTTTCTGCACCCATGGTAAAAGCCAGCGGATTAGAAATTATTTCGACAGGTTATATGGTGATCGATGGTGGTGCCGCTACTACGGTTTCGTATATGAGTCATAGTGCCCCAATTCCCCACGACAAAAATGATATTGCCGTTTGTACCGCCATGGCAGGCGAAATGCAAGGGAAGCATGTTTTATATATGGATGCAGGAAGCGGTGCTCGAATGCCGATTAGTGAAAGTATGATACAAAAGGTGGCAACCCATACTGCCATTCCTTTAATTGTTGGTGGCGGAATTACTGAACCTGAAAAAGCGTATTTAAATTGTAAGGCTGGTGCTGATATTATTGTGGTGGGCAATGCCATAGAAAAAGATGCTTCTTTAATTATAGAAATTGCTTCGGCAATTCATAGTTTACAGGTTACGGTGTAAATGCCTCTTACCTCATTACTTTTAATATTTTATGCACTTTATAATTCGCATCCTTGATCATGATATCAAGAATATAATAAGAGCCCGAATTAGATTTTAACCTGTATTCATTTCTGCCTGAATTTACAATTCCTTTTTCATGCTGATGGATTATACCGCTTACATCATATAAAGTAAACTCAATGTCAACTTCAACTTGCTTATTATTTTCAACCACTAATTTATTTCCTGCCGTAAAAATGTTGCATTCATTTACAGAAGTTAATGATTCTTCTAACGCACTTTGCTTTTCAACTAAAATTGTATCTCCCAAATTATAGAAACATAGTAATCCATTCCCATATTGATTAGTAATACAGGGTTCAATTTCACCGCTATGCCCACAATAACTTAAGGTATACTCATCAGGTATTGGATTTAAAAAATAGCATTGCAAACCATCAGGCAAAACTTTTATTTCAGATGGATGCTCCATATTTTGATTAATGTAAAAATCATCTTTGCTTAACGAATCCACTTCATACTGCCCACTTGATGTAAAGTAAATACGAATTTCATGAGGATTAACTTTCTCAATTTGTTTCAATGAAATACTTCGAAATTCCTGAGTAGCATCTTGAAAATATTGTTGATATGTAATTGCACTCAGTAATTGTTTGCTGAGTTTTACATACCCCTCATGAAAAGTAAAATGGCAGCCATCCTGACTTTGTTTTGCTAAATTTGAACTCAACAAAGTTATATTGCTATGCTGCTTTGCAAAATTGTATTGCGCTTGTTGAATATTACCAATGTTCCTTATGTCGAGTTTACAACCATTTCGTATCTGGTACATATAAAGATGTTCAATGCCGTTATAATCTGTTTGCCAATTCTCATATAAATCTTGCATTAAGTTAACGTATTCAGAAGCATCGGTGTTCAATGCCGCATCTTGCTCGCCTTGATACCAAATGATGGCTCGAATTTTATCGGTCATATCAACTTCAGTTACCCGTTGAAGCAGTCGACCATAATTTGTGTTTACACTGAAACGATTCTCCTTATCGGGCATAAAATAACTAAGTGGTTTACCACCAACTGCCCCGTTTAAAATACAAATTGGCATTTGCAATTCTTCAATGATTTGGGTTGCAAATGCGATTCCTAATTGTCCAATATGTCCGTCTGTATCTCTATTGCCATCTCCACCTGCAACATACCATCTCTTTTCAAATCCCTTTTCTGAGGCTTTGCCATAGGTGCGAATAAATGGATGTAACATGCTTTTACAAGATTCTCCATGTGCAGCCGCTTCAGCATTTGATTGTCCGTTGAAAAGATAAACATCTCCTGCACAAACACTATCCACTTTCAGTAGCAATTCCTCTTCTCCAAGCCAGAGCTCATAACTCGTATGTGCTAACTCAGCCATTAAGCTATCTGTATATTGAAAACGATAATCATTCACTATCGGTTTCGCATGTAAATATTTTTTATATACCAATTCTCCATTTCGGATTTTCTTTAGAAAAATACTATCGGCTGAAGTGGCATTTGCATAGCCTCCAGAAATTTCAACCAAAGCAAATTGAAACGGTAGTTCACGAGCATACAAAGAAAACTTTGCAGGAAATTTATCAATTAAAAGTTGTGCTTTTATACAATTCGCAAGCGATAAAAGAATGAGCAGCAACAATTGTTTTTTCATGGTAGTAACATATGGCTTTCGTAAACTTAATGAATAATAACTTACAAAGAATCATAAGATGTATTATTTAAATGTAAACTTGTTTACTTTTGTTCCCTCAATTCAAATTATATGAGTAATTCAGAATGGCCTTTATGGGAAATCTTTGTACGAAGTAAAGCAGGCCTTGATCATAAACATGTAGGTAGTTTACATGCATCCGATGCGCAAATGGCAATTGAAATGGCAAGAGATGTGTACACTCGCCGCCAAGAAGGTATCAGTATTTGGGCCGTTGAAAGCAAACATATACATGCAACTAATCCGGATGAAGCCGCTGCATTTTTCGACCCCATGAACGATAAGGTGTACCGTCACCCCACCTTTTATGATTTACCCGACGAATTAAAACATATGTAGTGGTTATTAAATACTAATTATGAAAACACTTATCGATTATATTCTGCATTTGGCAGACAATAGTTTTATCAATGGTCATCGTCTTAGCGAATGGTGCGGTCATGGCCCGGCGCTTGAAGTAGATATGGCGTTATCAAATATTTCGCTCGATGAATTAGGTGCGGCTCGAAGTTTTTATCAATATGCAGCAAGTATTGAAGGTAATGGTAAAACCGAAGATAGCTATCCGTCATTCAGGGATGTTCGTGAATTTAGAAATGTTTTATTAGTTGAACTACCTAATGGAAATTTTGCCGATACCATGGCTCGCTCATTTTATTTTGATGCTTTTCAATTTCATTTTTATACTGCACTGCAACAAAGTAGCGATAAACAAATTGCTGCCATCGCTGAAAAGTCGTTGAAAGAAGTTACTTACCATTTAAAGTTTAGTAGCGAATGGGTGGTTCGTTTAGGCGACGGTACCGATGAAAGCAAACAAAAAATGCAAACTGCTATTAACCAATTTTGGGAATACACAGGCGAATTGTTCAGTATGAGTGAAACCGAACAAGACATGCTAAAACAAGGCATAGCGATCGATGTTTCTTTATTAAAAGACGACTGGGAAAAAACGGTTGCCGATACCCTAGCCGAAGCCACTTTACGTTATCCAATGCATATCGAGGGTGGGTGGTTTCAAAGCGGTGGCAAAACCGGTATTCATACCGAGTATATGGGCTTTATTTTAGCCGAAGTACAGTATATGCAAAAAACATATCCGGGTTGCGAATGGTAATTTCATCAACCCAATATCCATGATTACAAAACAAGAAATTGCCGTTTTACTTGAACAAGTATTTGATCCTGAAGTGCCGGTATTAACTGTACAAGATTTAGGTATAGTTCGAGATATTATAATAGTTAATGATGAAGTAGAAATTGTCATTTCGCCTACCTATAGTGGCTGTCCGGCCATGCACATGATAGCGGCTCAAATTAAAGTAGAATTGCTATCACATGGCATTGAAAAGGTAAAAGTTACTGAACAATTATCACCGGCTTGGACAACCGATTGGATGACAGAAAGCGGCAAACAAAAACTTGAATTATACGGCATAGCACCGCCACAATACAAACTCAATAAATTACCAGGCGACAAAGAGGTTGTTCCTTGTCCGCAATGCAAAAGCACAAATACACAATTGGTAAGTCAGTATGGCTCAACAGCATGCAAAGCTTTATATAAATGTAACCAATGCCTCGAGCCTTTTGATTATTTTAAGTGCCATTAAATTGTGGTGGCATTTTCATTCAGATTTACCCATTCCGCTGAAAAGATAATCGCATCCCTTTCTCATCGTTCACTTGTACCCCCTTCTCAAAAATCAAATTTCCATTCACAAAAGTGGCTTCAATAGATGCAGGAAAAGTATGTCCTTCAAATGGACTCCATCCACATTTATATAAAAGGTTTTGTTTTGAAATAGTGGTTTCTTTTTGAAGATCTACCAATACACAATCGGCAAAATAACCTTCACGTATATAGCCGCGATTTTGAATTTGAAAACAAATAGCCGGGGCATGACAAGCCTTTTCAACCAATTTCTGTAAACTGATACGGCCTTGCTTATGTGCTTCTAATAACATCAATAAACTATGTTGCACCAAAGGCACGCCGGCAGGAGCTTCTAAGTATGGTTTTTGTTTTTCATCCCAAGTATGTGGGGCATGGTCGGTGGCTAAAATATCTAATCGATCATCGAGTAAAGCCTTCCACAATGCCTCACGATTTTCAGGCGCTTTAATGGCAGGATTGCATTTGATCAAGTTTCCGTATTGGTTGTAGTCATCGGCTGTAAAGTACAGATGATGAACACATACTTCGGCCGTAATTCGTTTATCTTGTAAAGGAAAAAGATTGGTGAATAATGTCAATTCTTTTTCGGTACTGATATGCAAAATATGCAAACGAGTATTATGCTTTTTTGCTAATTGAATGGTACCTAACGACGATTCATAACACACTTCTGCATCACGAATAATAGGATGAAAACTTGCATGATTGATATCTACACCTTGCGATTTTAATTTCTCAAGATTCTCTTTAGCAATACTTTCTTTTTCACAATGCGTTGCAATCAACACTTCGCAATTGGCAAAAATCCTCTCGAGCGTAATAATATTATCTACCAACATATTACCGGTACTTGAACCTAAAAATATTTTAAGTCCGCACACCTCATTTTTATGCTTATTAATTTCTAAAGCTTTTTCGGTATTCTCATTGGATACCCCTAAAAAAACGAATAATTCGCCGGAGAACAATTCGCAGCGATAGCAAATTTCTCTTCCAACCTTTCTATATCCAAAGTTGGTGGAATTACATTGGGCATTTCCATAAAACTAGTGGTACCACCGGCAACTGCTGCTAATGATTCGGTAGCAATACTCGCTTTATGGGTTAACCCAGGTTCGCGAAAATGTACTTGGTCGTCAATTAAACCAGGTAATAAATGCAAACCTTCACCATTTACTTCTTGAGCATTTTCTTTTAGGTTTATTTGATCATCGATGCGTTCGAAGCGACCATTTTTTAAGTATACATCTTTAGTTGCTATACTTCCTTCATTTACGACTTGCACATTGCGCAGGATATAATTTTTCATGTGTTTCTATTATTTATTTTCAATTGTCACATGGAATTCGGCACAGGCATCTCGTATATGTAACGAGAATTACCATGCCTCATTTCATGAAATTTTCTTGCTTCAAAGGTAAAAGAATTACTTTTAACCTTTATATAATTCATCTTATGAACAAGGTAATCCTCTGTTTCTTTTTATTTTCACTTCCCTTTTATTCAAATTCTCAATCCGCATTCCTCAATCGTCATGCCGATAATTATTATTTATTGAACTATTACGAAGTGTTGAGTGGACGACATTCAGATTCATTGCATACTGCGGTAAATCCCATAACTCAAAAAGATGCGATTGGCTATTTGGCAAATTATCTTACACAAAATGAAAGTGATTTGAATGAATCTCAGCAATGGGAAATCAATAATATTTTATCAAAAAATGGCGAATGGGTGCAAAATGGCAATGCGGCTATCGATTCGAAACGTCCGATTTTTAATACATTTTACAAAAAGCAATCGGATATGATTCATGTAGAGGGCGATGATTTTGAATTAATCGTAAACCCCATAATTTATTATCAGCAAAGTATCGAATCGGGCAATACCGGTCAAAATCTTTTTATCAATTCAAAAGGTATTGAAGCACGAGGAAATATTAATAAGCGACTTGGATTTTATACAAGCTTTACCGATAATCAAGAACGAGGCCCTTTGCATCATCAACAATATATACGCGACAAACAAGCTATTCCGGGAGGAACTTTTTTTAAAGATAGTAAACCCGATAAGCCGGGTATATCACAAGATTATATCGTGGCATCTGGCTATATTGATGCAGATATTATTCTCAATAAAGTGAATCTCAGTTTCGGTCATAGCCGTTTTCAATTAGGCGATGGATATCGAAGTTTATTTTTAGATGATGTAGGTGCGAACTACCTATTTTTAAAGCTCAATACTCGTTTAGGCAAATTCAATTATCAAAATTTATTTCTCGAATTAACGCCACAAGAACCTCGCGGTGCCGATCGATTACTACCGCGTAAGTATGCCGCTATTCATCACTTAAGTGTAAACATTGGCAAGTGGTTAAATGTAGGATTATATGAGAGCGTAATATATAGTCGTAAAGATCATTTTGATTTTCAATACCTAAATCCTATCATTTTATATCGAAGTGTTGAGCAATCGAATGGAAGTCCGGACAATGCTATGTTAGGCATGAACTTTAAAATAAATACGCGTTTAAAAACCGTAGTATACGGACAAGTTTTATTAGATGAATTTAGCTTTGGTAAAATAAAAGAAGGTAATGGCTGGTGGGGTAATAAATACGGATTTCAATTAGGGTTAAAAATGGCAGATGTATTTGGTATTAGAAATTTACTGATACAACCTGAATTAAATATCATTCGACCATTTACGTATACCTTCCGCGATTCGGTAGCCGAGTTCTCACATTATAATCAATCGCTAGCCCATCCCTATGGTGCCAATTTAATGGAATTGAGTATGCTCATAAACTATAAACCGTTTAAACGAATGTATATAAGCTGGAAAACATTTTATAATCAACAAGGCCGTGATACCGCTTCGAATGTAAGCTTTGGTGGAAATATTTTTAGTTCCTACACCAATCGAAATAGCGAAACCGGTATTTTTTTATTGAATGGATATGCTAGCGATGTTGTGTATTCGAACCTAAATTTTGCTTATGAGTTTCGAGATAATTTATTTTTAGATTTAGGCATTCGTGCACGATCCGAAATTGGGAGCCATATAGCAAATCCAACTTATAATAGTACAATGTTGTATGTAGGTTTTAGATTGAATGCGGTTCGTAGAGAGTATGATTACTAAGTTCTCTTTACAGACATCTTGGGCTTAATTTTTAAAAAAAGCAGCTTCACTTTTTAATTTCTCTTTTTCAATTCGGGCACTCACGAAGATACTTACTTCATACAAAATAAATAAAGGTCCGGCTACAATTAACTGACTCATCCAATCGGGCGAAGGGGTAATAATGGCAGCAACTACTAATATCATTAAGTAGGCGTACTTACGATAGGTTTGTAAAAACTTAGGGGTTATTAGTCCAATTTTTGTAAGCACATACGAAAACACCGGAAGCTCAAATGATAAACCCGAACCTACTAAAATATCAATCATGTTTTCCATGTAATCGTCGAGGGTAGGTTTGGTTTCGAGAGTATTTAAAACACCCAACTTAAAGTTCGATAAAAAACTAAAAGTAAAAGGAGCAAGTAAAAAATAGCCAAATGAAATTCCGCATATAAAAAAGAAACTCACAAAAAAGATGGCTCCTTTTGAGCTTTTAATTTCGTTGGTGCTAAGCGCAGGTTTAATAAACCGCCAAAGCTCCCAAATTATATACGGGAATGCAATAACAAATCCACCCATCACCGAAATGGTAATACTACTCATAAACTGAGAACCAAAAGAGGTAACCTGCATTTTAACATCCGGAGGTAACATACAAAGTGCATCACCAATATGTATAAACCTACTAAATTCACACAAGCTTCTGTATGAAATAAAATCGGCACGCATAGGCCCAAAAATGATTGTATCAAATACCCAATCGCGATAAATAAAAACAACGATCGATATAAATATTACGGCAAGTACGGCGCGTAATATATGCCAACGTAATACCTCAAGATGGTCTACAAAACCCATCTCCTTTTGCAAGTCTGTTTGTTTATTACGTGAAATTAGTGCCAAAATAATTGCTTAATGAAGTGAAGATACTATCTGTTTATAAACTGTATATAGTTTACTTCTTTTCAACTTCAGCTTCGAAGCCAATTGAAAAAGGTGAATTGTCGGTATTGGCTATAATCAAAGCATTCTTTGCAACATGACCAGATTTTCCGGCACTGCTAAACTCAAGTGTAATTTCACCTTCCTTGCCAGGCAATATCGGATCTTTCGGATAAAATGGTGCCGTACAACCGCACGAAGTTTGCACATTAGCAATCATTAACGGATTGGTGCCTGTATTTTTTACTACCCATGTATGACTCACCTTATCCCCTTCTTTCATTTTTCCAAATAAAAATTTTGTTTCAGGTACCTCCATAGTTGTCTTGGGTAATTTTTTCACTTCAACATCCCTATTTAATTGTGCTTCCTTTGGCAAGGTTTCAACGTTTTGCTTATCGTTGGCACCAAATTTATTTATCAGGGCGTTATAACTCACACCACTTAATTCGATTAATGCAATTACAAAAACCGAAAGGGTGAGCACGGTAAGTAATATTGTTTTTAGGTTCGTATTCATGGTCGCAAAAATAATAGAATTAATGCAGCAGAAATCGTCTTAACGAAGCTTTAAATTGAAGAACGTTTTTGTTTAAAAAAATCTTTCATGATTTGTGCGCATTCGCTTTCAAGTATACCGTTATGTATTTTTGTTTTCGGATGAAAGGGCATTTGTGAACAGCATTTGCGGTAACCATTTTTTTCATCCGATGCGCCATACACTATTTCAGCAATTTTACTCCAGTATAAAGCCCCTGCGCACATCACACACGGCTCAATGGTTACATACAAAGTAGCTTCAGGCAAGTATTTACTACCTACATTTTGAAAACCCGAAGTAAGGGCAAGTATTTCGGCATGGGCCGTTGCATCGTTTAAAAGCTGAACTTGGTTATAGCCTTTGGCAATAATTTTATCTTGCATTACAATAATTGCACCAACAGGCACTTCATCGGCTTGAGCGGCTTTTTCGGCTTCTTGTAAAGCCAGTCTCATATAGTGTTCGTGTGATAACATCCCTTAATTATTGAATGGTTATCTCGGCTTTACCAACGCCCAATAATGGTTTTTTAAGATTTACAACTTCAAGGGTATACGATGTGCCATCATAGTTAAAGGTCATTTTATCGTGTTCGCTGATTATGCGTTCGTCTAAAATTTTATCATCCCGTTTCACTGTTATATCTACTTTTTTTCGGCTGATATCGCCAATAAATACAATTATACTGCCGTCGGTACCTTCAATAATCTTTTGTGAATTGGCCTCCATCACACTTTCAATACCACCTTCTGGAATATTCAGATGATGGGTTCTTTCGGTTTTTGCACCACTACTTGTCGTATTATTCTTTTCTTTTTTATTAAAGAAGAACATCGTAATACCTATAATAACAGCCACTGCTAATACACCTATAATAATTTTGCGCATGTTCTATATTTTTAATTTACGATAGCTTTGCATTCCCTTGAAAGCGATTCGCACTGAATCTCAAAACTAAGCATGTAAAGGTTAAAAGAATTAGAATTTTTTTGCCCCCCACTCGGTTTTTGTGCATTTCAAATTTACGTTGGGGGACCCTTTCACGATGCGTTCGTAAAAGCCTATTGTTTCAGAATCAAAAAAAACCAATGATTTGCATTGCCAACATCAGCGTATCAACTTTTTCATACGGATGTTTTGTATTGGGCAGAATAACTAAACTTCCATTTTGAAATTGTCGATAAGCATGTACCGTTTCTTCTATGCTTACCATCTGATCATGATCACCCAAAACCATACGAACAGGTATCCTGATACTTTGTAAACAATCATCTGTTAGCAAAGGATGATTTCCCAACTCCCTCAGCAAAAATGTGGTTTGCAGTACGAGTTCTTTCCAATGGGTATGTAAATGTTGTTGTTGTAATTGCTTCACAAATTCCGGAATCTTAGCTTCCATCTTTTCGGCATCTAACATCGCCATTTCTTTATGCGCAATTTCATTCGACCATGCAAATTTTGTGGCTAAGGTCATTACTTTTTCAAATAAATCAGGACGTAATGATGCTGCATACAAAGCACAATATCCGCCCATACTATAACCAAACACCGAAACTTTTTGGGTATGGTTTTGCTCAATATAAGCAATCAAATTTTCGGCAAATGCTTGAATGGTAAACTCTCCCATTTCTGCATTATTTCCATGAGCCGGAAAATCAAGGGCAATACAAGTAAACTCATCTTGCAAATAAGGTATAAGCTTTTCGAACATACTCGCCGAGCCTAATGCCCCATGTAATAAAATTAAGGTATTCATTACTTACTTTTTAATTTGGGCTTTTTATCGAATGCCATTACCAAATCTAATTTGTTTTCCCAATTGGCTTTTATTGTTATCGGTTGCGGGTAATAGTCTACTTTTTCTGGTTGTTGTTTTATTTTATAATTTCCCGCATCCCACTTCCCATTTTTATTTTCATCGTGTAGTATGCTAATAAAATAATTGTCGGGTATTAAGCCGTTAAAACGAATTAAGGTATCACTCATTTTTTGTTGTGCAATTATTTTATCATTTTTCATTAATAAAACTACATCGTTCTCATTTTTATTACATCGCAGTAGTAAGGTTCCATAATCGCTTTTTCGTTTGGTTGTAAAAGTATAAGCCATAGCCGGAGCTTGCAGGCCTAAACTATCTTGTGCAAAACCTTTTAATACAGTAAGGGTATAGCTTGCCTCTTCAACCCATTGTGTACTCAAAGTAATTACTTTTTTTGATGAATCAAATTCTACAATAGCACTGGCATCTAAAGTTTTCTCTTGATACAATCTGATTTTAGTTTCATCCATCAACGCAAGTGGTTTATCAAACACAAATCGAATGGAATCATTGATATCGAAAGTACGTTTGGTTTTATTGGTGGTATCAACATTTAACGAATAACTTAATTTAGTAGTTGCTGTTTTTGTAGACGTAGCTGCCGTTTTTTGTATAAACACTTTTTTTGAAGTGGTAGTATCTTGCTTGGCTTGTTCAATAAAACTATACAGTCGAATTTCATTACTATCACCAGCAACAACCGCTGTATGGTAAAAAGCAATTCGCTCAGAAGCTAGATCATAATACAAGTTTTTATTGGCATCGCTCAATGCATACATTTTGAATTCCTTATTGGGCAAATTCTTAAAATTAAAATTTCCTCCATCAGTTTTCTGCATGTATAAAGGCTTTTCATTCAGCCAGGCTGAATCACTTTTATTAGCTGCATATAATAGAACTAAACTACTGGTATCAGGTTTTCCGGTATTGGCATCTAGTACTTTCCCATATAACGATAAGGAGTCAAAGTAAGCTCCGGTTGAAAAAGTAAACTGCAAATTCTTGTAAATATTTCCCTCTCTGATATCCGAAACCGCATCGCCCATCGAAAGATGATAGGTGGTATTGTTTTCGAGTAGACTATCTTCAATATCAATACTTAATTTTCGTTTATGCACGCTAACCTTGGGTTGTGTTTTTACCAAAGGTGTAATCATCATTTGATTCATGATATCCTTCACCTGAATAAATTCATCAAACTCAAATACAATTTTGCCCCCCTTAAAATTTATTGAAGAATCCGGAATATTTGTCTTTACCATTACCGGTGCTTGGGTATCGCGTTCACCACCGGTAGGACTTACAATATTGGCACATGAAAGCCACCCTAAACAAAAAATGCTTATACCTATATACCCAAGAAATACTTGCACTGATTTCACCCTGCAATGATAAAACATATTTTTAGAGGAGGGGTGAGAATAAAGCTCACAAAGCCTAAAAATATGTACATTATTCTTTGAGTAGCCAATTATATTGGATTATTACTCTTTGTCATCACATCGTTGTTTTTTAAGCAGTTGTGTAGTCTTACGATTTTTTGACCATGATGAAATAGCTAGAACAACAAAATTATTTTGGTATGTATTATGTTCCATTTCTTCTTCTAAGAATTCTCGTCAATCGCTTTGGATCTTGTCTATTGTCCCAAAAACAAGTAATATAAATCTGGTTTGCTGTCCTCTTGAAATATATATTGAATGTGCCCATCACACATACTCTGTTCTTACCATGTTCTGTTAGCTTATATGAATCTGGGCGTTCGGAAATATAACCTACATATTCATCTACCAATCGTAATAATTTTTTAGGGTATTCTACAGATGCATTTTTTTCTAACCAATAATCAAGAGCGTTTTGAAGTTGCTTTTCTGCTGTTTCCGTCCATATTATTTCCCTTTCAACCATGCTTGCTTCTTTTTCATAAGATCATCATGTTTGATTACTCTATTATTTTTTATATCCTGATCACTTAAATCTAACAAAAGTTTTTGTTCCTTAGAAAGTTTTACCACATTGTCGTTGTACTCTTTATTTTCAACCAAATGATTTATTGCATTTAGGTATTCCTTATTGCTTATACAAAGTACTTTTTCTATAATTTCATTTCGGAGGGTATCTATTTTGGTCATAACCAATTCAACTATTTTTTGCTAAGATAAGAATATCAGACAAGAATTAATGATTATGACTTATAACGATTGATATCGAAGTGAAATATGTATCATACCAAAACTTCGTGCCTTGTTTTGCTCTGAGCATATTTTAGCACTCGGCATATAACACTATAAGAAATACAAGGCATTGGTCTTCCTTATATTTCACATTGGTATAACCTTCTGCTTCCAAAAAATATATTTTGCATTACATCATGCTTTAACAATCCTAGAATCTTTACATTTATCCGAATTTTAAAAACCCTATCATGAACGAAGCCATCAGAAATCTAGAACCAAAGCATCTTTGGAATCACTTTGCCGATTTAAATGCTGTACCACGACCATCGAAAAAAGAAGAACGTGTAATTGCTTTTATGAAGGCCTTCGGCGAAAGCCTGAATTTGCCAACGATGGTAGATGATGCCGGAAATGTGATTATTAAAAAACCTGCCAGCGGTGCCGGTATGGAAACCCGTGCAACCATTGTTTTGCAAAGTCATTTAGATATGGTACATCAAAAAAATGCAGCCACCGTTTTTGATTTTAATTCGCAAGGTATCGAAATGCTAGTTGACGATGATTGGGTGAAAGCCAATGGAACTACTTTAGGAGCAGATAATGGAATCGGTGTTTCGGCCATCATGAGTTTGTTAGCATCAAACGATATTCCGCATCCAAGTTTGGAAGCCTTATTTACCATTGATGAAGAAACGGGTATGACTGGTGCTTTGGCTTTACAAGGCGGATTATTGGATGGAGAAATTATGCTGAATTTAGATACCGAAGAAGATAATGAATTGACAATTGGTTGTGCCGGTGGAATTGATGTTACGGCAAGTGGCGCTTATCCATTGCAAGATGCAAGTTGTAATTCAGCATTTCGAATAGGTATTAAAGGTTTAAAAGGAGGACATTCAGGAATTGATATTCATAAAGGACGAGCCAATGCTAATAAACTCATGAATAGATTATTGCTTGAATTAAGTAATACCTATCAAATTGAAATTGCTTGTATTGAAGGCGGAAGTTTACGCAATGCCATTCCTCGTGAATCGGTGGCTGATATTTTGGTAGACGACGCCAAGGCGAATGACCTAAAAAATTATGTGAGCAGTTATCAATCCATTTTGCAAAAAGAATATCAAACCACCGATCCTAATTTAATAGTAAGTATCGAAACTATTGAAAGTGCGAAGCAGGTATTAGCAAGTGATTTTCAATATAAACTTTTGCGCACTGTATATGCTTGTCCGAATGGCATTTACCGTATGAGTCCTGATATTGAAAGCTTGGTGCAAACTTCCAATAATGTAGCTCGTATTGAAGTAAAGGATGGTAAGTATGCTATTCAATGTTTAACGCGCAGTTCGGTGAATACCGAAAAAGATGATTTGGCCGTCGCTATCACTTCTTGTTTTGAATTATTAGGTGCCGAAATTTCTACGGCGGGTTCATATCCGGGATGGATACCTAACCCGCATGCAAGCATTGTAAGTTTAATGCAAAATTTGTACAAAGAAATGTTTAACGACGATGCACATGTAAGTGCTTGTCATGCCGGTTTAGAATGTGGTATTTTAGGAAAGAACTATCCATCGATGCAAATGATTTCATTTGGACCGAATATTTATGGTGCCCATTCGCCCGATGAGAAAGTTCAAATAAGTTCGGTACAAAAATTTTGGAAATATTTATTAGAGACCTTGAAGCGTATACCTGAGAGAGCAGCTTAAGGATTCAATCTTGTAAGTTCCCATTCACCCGATGTATTGCGTGTAAAAGCAAAGCGATCATGCAATCGATTCATTCTTCCTTGCCAAAATTCAATACGATTTGGAATTACTGCATAGCCACCCCAATGTGAAGGTTTAGGAATTTCTTGGTTTTCGTATTGCTGTTTTAAGTTAGCAAATCGTTGTTCAAGTACTTCACGACTTTCAAGTGTTTCGCTTTGAAAAGAAGCCCAAGCTCCGAGCTGACTTTCACGAGGGCGCGATTGAAAATACAGTGTGGATGCCTCGGATGAAATTTTTTCAACTTTGCCTTCGATACGTATTTGTCGTTGCAATTCTTTCCAAAAAAAATCAAGTGCAACCTGTTGATTTTGTTCCATATCGCGACCTTTTGCGCTTCGATAATTGGTAAAAAATATAAACTGATTGTCCTCTACACCTTTCAATAAAACAATACGTGCATGCGGTTTATTGTCTGCATCTACCGTTGCTAAGGTCATGGCGTTTACGTCATCAATTTCGGCATTTACAGCTTGTTGAAACCATTGTTGAAATTGTTGAATTGGGTCTTTATCTAAATCTGCAATGGATAAATCAGATAAAAGGTATTCTTGTCTAATGTCGGCAATTGACTTGTGCATAGCTGAAAATGAAAAACAAAAGTACAGACTATTTTTATAGTTGCCTTACGTGGTGTTGAATATTATAAATGACTGATAGTTACACCACGAAGGGTTAAAGTTTTAACCGGGGAGCCGTGGAGAAAGTAAGGAAAGATAGTGCAAAAAAGATAGCAGAGAAGTGAGCCGCGGAGGTTTATTGAAAAATGAACACGCTGAGATGTATGAAAAGCAAGGATGGCGGTGAGTATTTTTCTTCAATAATTTGATTTTGTTACCTACGCAGAATTTGTGGCAGTTCCGTACGTACGGAATAGCGAATACCCCGCATACCGACGTTTCGGCGGGAGAGGAGTAGCAGCGGAAAGCGCGGTTGCCACCCAAGTGCATTTGAATAACTTATGAAACCAAGCAAACTTTGATTTGCTTGTGTGGGAAGTGATTTATCCTTTCAAATACTTGCGCATTACATAAACGCAGGCAACGAACATGATGATGACGTATAACCAGCAACCATAATAACCTATTTGGTTGCCTATTTCGTATATTGATAATAAAACTCCTTTCATGACTATATTTTTATTGTTTTTTTAATCGTCATCCCGAATTAGTCGGGACAGGCTATGGAATTCGGCAAATTAAAATTTTCGATGAGATGTCAAAAATGATTATGCCTCATTTCATTGTATAAAATTTTTGCAAATGTAATAAAACTATCCTCTTTTCTTATTTCTGAATTTGAAAACAAATCCGGCTTGTGCTAACGATTTGCCATAACCAGCCTCTAAGTAAATAGCCGTGCGGGTTAAGAAGTAATAACGTATACCAAAAGTCATTTCGGCTGAAACCGGAAAAGGCAATTTAAATTGTGATTTAAATAATGAATCATCAGGCAAGTAAGAGGTAAAATCGCTACTCATAAAGTGGTTATATCCTGCGCCACCACCGATATAAATATCCCATTCTTTATCTACAAACAAATGATAATTGAAACGAAGATTCGCAGAGATATCATGTAGTTTGGTGCCATATTTGAAGGGTAAATCCATGCCTTTGAATGCATCATAACGCATACGCGTCCAATCGGCTTGATATAAAATATAGCTTGTTGATAATGACACGCTCAACTTGCGACTTAAGCCCAGCTCGGCTTTCCAGAAAAACGGGCCAATACCCACCACTCTAAAATCGGTTGAATCTTTTTGATAATCGAACAGTTTTTTGTCGAGCCTTGGTAAACCATAGCCATATGAAAAATGTAATTGACCTTTTTCATGCGCCTTCTGATCCCAATTATAATCCCAACCCGGTATTGAAAATAATTGTGCATTGCTTTGTAACGACAATCCGAGCACCACCAGCAATACAAGAATATTTTTATTCATTGAGAGATATTTGGGAACAAATTAAGGGAAAACTATTTAGAAAAGAAAATACTAGCCTAAAAACTTTACTTGAGATGGAGTTATCTTGTAATTGAAGCAGAAGCCGCTAAACTAGCAAACCTGATAATTTTGAATGTGAATTGCTTACCCACCCCTAGTCATTCGCATGACGGCTAGCCGGGTTGCGTAAGACAAGCAAAGCCCAAAAACCCCTGTTTATAAACATTTCGACCGCTTATATAGGACTTTTCATGACCGTAAAATAACTTTAAGCCAAATTCAAAGTTTGCAAACCTGTTTTCACGTGAATAGTATTTACATTTACCCTTCGTTATATGAAGTATATCATTTTGTTTCTCTCTTCACTTGTGCTATCGAACTTGGCATGGGCACAAACAGCAAATAAAGTTGCTGCAGCCGAAATTTTATTAGATACTATCAAAAACAAACGAGGCATTACATCAGGTCGTAATCAATTATTATTTATGATTGAACGCGAACAAAAAAAAGCGGATGCCAGCGATGGAGTCATCGACAAACAATTGGATATCGATGGCGATATAGCAAAAACCACAGCCATTACACAAACCATTTTTAAAAAGGTGAATCAAACGGTAGCGTATATCGAAAACAATATTGCCAACGATTCAACCAAACGAAAATATTTGGGCAGGGTTATCGAAAACCTAAAGTTGTTTAATACCGATATGAACGACGGGTATTGCGACCTCAATTATTACACCAATTTATTTGAATATACTTATCAGGTAATTCGTGGTTTGTACAATAAAAACCTGGCGATTTATGTAAAAGAGAATATCAATAAATCCATGTATATGTTATCGGCTTTGTTTGATACCGAAACAGAAGCCATGAATGTTTTGATGGAAGGCATTAGTGATAAATATCCTGAGTTATTGGTACGTAAACTTAAAACCATTAAAGTGCCTTCAGCCGCCGATATTGTGGTGGCTAAATCTGCTCCTCGAAGTCCGAAAATGATTTTGAATTATGCAACGTCAACCGCAGTAGAGCGTGAAATTGTTCGTCGTAATAAAGATCCCTACGTAAAAGCAATTGTTACCATTGCCGATAGTTGCAGTACGCCTCTTAAAGGTATATTTTTTGTTGAAGAATATTTAAAAGGCAAGATGAGCATTGCCGATATCAATAAAATTACGGTTGATGAAGAATCGTATTTTAAAAAAATGATTGACTTACGTAAGACGTATTTCACCGCCGACATGCGCATTTCGTATAATAAAGAACTCGTTCATATTGTATCGCGTTATGTAAATTCAATGAACGAATTGCATGAATCGAGTGATGCCGTAAGATTTAAAATCGTCGAAAAATTGAGCCCAGAAGAATTATATTATGTTATTGTTTTTGGTAGCGACGATTTATATACCAGTAGTTTTTTAGGTTGCTTTAATCGATTATTACATCGAATAAAACCCAAAAGCGGTGATGCCTTTTTAGATGATATTAATAAAGATAAATTCAGAACATTTATTCGATTATGTGCAAACTATAATACCCTCAGTACATTTTTAGGTACGATGAAACCCGATAATAAAATGAAATTAATGCGTTCATTTGTACACGGCTTAGATAGCACATCTGAACAAGATTTAGAAGGCGCAACCGATGTAGCCAATTCGTTTGGAAGTATCAGCGATACCTTTTTAATGCGAAATATCACCGATGAAATAAGTATCAGCCGAATACAAGATAGTATCCAAAATAATGTTCGCGGTTATCGTATTTATGACATCTTGTATAGTATGCTTACGGCAAGTAACGATTCACTTACTAGCAAATATGGAATACCACCCATTTCGATGATGCCTTTTAACCAACTTGCCGATGAT
The DNA here is from genome assembly GCA_016706595.1 of Bacteroidota bacterium. Lineage (GTDB taxonomy): Bacteria > Bacteroidota > Bacteroidia > Chitinophagales > Chitinophagaceae > OLB11. The sequence continues at coordinate 25,271 of JADJJH010000002.1, forward strand.
AGTGGTGTGGTGATACAGCAAGTTTTCTTTTATGGTGATGATGATGGCAAAGGCGTTTTTAATAGTTACCTCAATACCTTTGGTGCCGGTGAATGGAAAATTAAACGCGAAGATAAATGGGTGGTAATTAGTTCGATAAAAGGAAAGCCCATTGTAATTTATGCGAATAAACCTTTAGATCAACCCGAAGATGAATTAGCACAAAATGCATTGCAATCTTATCTCGATTCATTAAATATCAGACCAACGGTGATTATACATCGCGGACATAGCTATCATCTTTCAGGAACCTTAGAGCATATCAATTATAATCATAAAGTAGTGATTTTAGGCGCTTGTGGAGCCTATCAAAATATATCAACCGTACTCAGTGCGTCAGAAGATGCGCAAATTGTATCTACCAAACAAATTGGGACAGGCAATATTAACGGACGGATTATTAGAATGTTTAATCAACGCTTATTGGAAGGAAAAGATATTGATTGGGTTGAGATGTGGAATCAATTATCGAAACAATTTGCCTCAGGCGAAATGAAAGAACGCTTTGATGATTACGTACCGCCGTATAAAAATTTAGGAGCTATATTTTTAAAGGCTTATCGTAAGATGAGTTATGAGTATTAAATGCTTATCTAAATACCCCTGATGCTTTGTTATATAAAGAAATAGATTACAAAATAGTATGTCAATAAAAGTAATCGTTGGACTTATTTTAATTGCAACAATTGTAATGATCTTTTATATTAAAAGGGTATCGAGTAAACAATCTAATTACCCTTTAACGGTTCCAACAAATATTGACAAAATTGTTCCTGATTCGCCTGTTAGTTTTGGTTATAAATGTATGTGGTTCGCAATTAAAAGCGATAACAAAAAAAGGATTGCCAAAATTTTAGAACTTAATAATCTAACTGATTGTAATTGGCAAATAGGAATTGACAAGGCATATAATGGTTCTGTATTTATTACACCATCGATAAATGGTTGGACGCTGGTTTGTGGTTGGGGTCTTCCTCATGGTGATAGCAAGAAAAGTATTGACACAGTGAAATCTAAACTGAAAATTCTAAGCAAAGAATTTAATGAAGCTCAATTCTTTTGCTCACATCGTGTAACAGAATATCATTGTTGGATAAAATCAACCAAGGGGCATATTCAAAGAGTTTATAGTTTTTTAGGAGAAGCGGGTGAGAATATAATTGTTGAAGGCGATCAAACTGAATTTGAAAAAACTTTGAAACTTGTAAACACATTTTCAGAAGAAGCTAAAAACAAAGCATATTATGAGAATGAAAAACTAATTTATCCAGACGAAGATCTTGTGATGCAAGTTGCAGAACATTGGAGTATTAATCCTTCAAAACTAGAGGAACGAAAAGATATTGAACCGAGCTTGGGATTGTTAGGACAACGTAAATAAACAGCAATTATAAAATTTTGAACAAATCCAAAGCTTCTCTAATAGCTTCATATACGAGGCTTTTCAATTTTTTAAACCCGCAGTTTACTCGCGTAAATGAGGTGTTTGAAAAGTTGAAGTAACGAAGTAGATGAGGCTATTAGTGAAGCCTTTAATAATTTACTACTTGCTCTTCTATCATCTCGGGCAGTTCTCTAAACTCATATTTTTGCGTTCGAAGTTGGGGTTCAAAGCCCGCTTCACGAATCGCATCTTGTATACTTTTATAGGTAAAGCGATGGGGCGCACCGGCGGCACTTACCACATTTTCTTCGAGCATAATGCTACCAAAATCGTTGGCGCCACCATATAAAGCGGCTTGTGCAATTTCTTTGCCCACCGTAAGCCACGAGGCTTGTATGTTTTTTATATTGGGCAACATCATTCTGCTTAAAGCAATCATACGTAAAAACTCTTCGCCTGTAGTATCATTTTTTGCTCTACGAATTTTCACTAGTAAAGTATCTACATCTTGAAAAGTCCATGGTATAAAAGCTAAAAATCCATTCGCATGCGTGGGCTTTTCACTTTGCACCTGACGAATATCTACTAAATGCTCAAAACGTTCGAGCAAGGTTTCAACATGTCCAAACATCATCGTGCCGGATGTAGTAATATCAAGTTGATGCGCTGCTCGCATAATATCAAGCCATTCTTGTGCACCGCATTTTCCTTTCGAAACTAATCGTCGAACTCTATCATTTAAAATTTCGGCACCGGCACCTGGCAAACTGTCCATACCGGCTGCTTGCAAGGCTTTCAACACATCCGTGTGATTACTTTTTTCGAGTTTGGTAATATGAGCAATTTCTGGCGGACCTAAAGTATGTAGTTTAATAGATGGGTATAATGATTTTAACTCACTAAATAAATTCACGTAAAAACTAAGTCCTAATTCAGGATGATGCCCTCCTTGTAACAATAACTGATCGCCACCCCAACGAATCGTTTCTTCTATCTTTTTTTTATACGTTTCTATATCGGTGATATAGGCTTCGGGATGACCGGGTACGCGATAAAAATTACAAAACTTACAATTGGCAATACATACATTGGTAGTATTTACATTTCTATCAATTTGCCAAGTTACTTTACCGTGAGGTACTTGAAGTTTACGTAAGGTATTGGCAATATGCATTAATTCGGTTAAGGGCGCATGTTCAAATAAATAAACACCCTCTTCGGCACTAAGATTTTCGAAAGCCAATGCTTTACTGTAAAGTTCTGAACGGTTCATAATCGCAAAGATAATTGGATTGATGTGAATGAAAATATTATATAGATTTCCTGTTTTAAGTATGTATATTCTGATTGTTTATCTAAATATAGTAGCTAATATAATTTAGACGAATAGTGGTTCCAAGAACCCCTCAGACGTGGCATGCGAGTTTTTAATCCCGATAGCTATCGGGAGCGTTGACTGATGTCAATAAAGGGTGCAGCACGTGCGGCATTCGCATAACGAAGTATCAGGGGTTTTTCGAATCACTTTAATTCAACCATTTTGTTATTTCATCGCTTAGTGGATCAACACCCGGGGCAAATACGTCAATAAGTTTTCCATTTTCATCTAATAAATATTTCTGAAAATTCCACTTCACCGAATTATCGCTAAAGTTGTTGTATTTTTTCTGCGTAAGCCAAACATATAATGGATGCATTTTTTTACCTTTCACATCACATTTTGCAGCCATCGGAAAAGTAACTCCATAATTTTTAGTACAAAATTCTTTAATCTCATTACCATTACCCGGTTCCTGAAACATAAAATTATTGCTAGGTATACCAATCACCACCAACTTGCTGCCGTACTTTACATATAAACTTTGTAAACCTTCGTATTGCGGTGTATAACCACATTTGGAAGCCGTATTTACAATCAATATCTTCTTTCCTTTATACTTACTAAGGTCGATACTTCCTCCATCAAGTGATTCAATTTTAATATCGTAAACCGATTGAATTTGTGCATCTAAGGCAGCAGGAGCAAATAAGAATGAAAACATAGTGGCTAAAATTTTAATAATCCGCATGATAAATATTTTATGCACAAATGTAACTGCATCCTACACCAAAACTAATAGGGATAAATTATGTGGTATTTGAATTTGATAGAATGGATGAGCTTACTTTGATCAAACATAAATTTCATTTCAAAAAATTAATACTCTTACAATACAATGTTCTCCAACATCTCATGCTTTTCGGGGTAATCGACTGTGAAATGTAAGCCTCTGCTTTCCTTACGAAATTGCGCACATTTTACAATCAAATAAGCAATTGTAATGAGGTTGCGTAACTCGCATAATTGGGGTGATAAGGTGGAAGTTTTATACAATTGCTCGGTTTCAAAAAACAATAAATCCAATCGCTTCATGGCGCGTTCTAAACGCACATTGCTACGCACAATGCCCACATAATCGCTCATGGCTAATTGCAATTCTTTGATACTTTGAGTAATCAAAATCATTTCTTTCGGATCAACCGTACCCTGTGCATCCCAATCGGGTATATTGGTTTGTAAATGATATTGGTCGATACATTGTAGACTATGATTTGCTGCGCGATGACCAAATACTAGCGCTTCGAGCAATGAATTACTGGCCAAACGATTGGCACCATGTAAACCTGAACTAGCAGCTTCACCACAACAATACAATCTTGAAATAGACGATAATGCATCAGCATTAGTTTTTATACCGCCACAACTATAATGTGCAGCCGGTGCTACAGGTATCATATCTTTCGAAACATCGATGCCTAAGCTGCTGCATTTTTCGTAGATATTAGGAAAGTGATCTTTGAATTTTTCGATATTCATGTCACGGCAATCGAGGTAGACAAATTCATCACCCAATACTTTCATTTCATTATCAATAGCTCGTGCCACAATATCACGAGGAGCTAATGAAAGGCGTGCATCGTAGTTTTTCATAAAATCCTCTCCCTTGCTATTTCTTAAAATAGCACCATCTCCTCGCACGGCTTCTGTAATCAAAAATGCTTGTCCGAACCGTTTACCAGGCTCATACAAGGCTGTAGGGTGAAACTGGATAAACTCCATATTTTCTATTCTGCCTTTGGCTCGATAAACCATCGCAACGCCATCACCGGTAGCTATTTTAGGGTTGGTAGTGATTCGGTAAACTTGTCCGCACCCACCTGTCGCCAACACAGTAACCTTTGATAAAATCTTTTCGGTTTGTTGTGTTTCAAGGTTTAGTACATACACCCCATAACATTCAATGTTGGGTGTTGCTTTGGTAATCAATTTTCCGAGATGATGTTGTGTAATGATATCAATCACAAAGCAATGATCAAGAATTTGAATATTTAGTTGTTCATGTACCTTGTTGAGTAAAGCGCGCTCCATTTCTTTACCGGTAATATCTTTATGGTGTAAAATTCGGTTTTCGGAATGACCACCTTCCTTGCCTAATTTAAAATCGCCACCGATTTCCTTATCAAAATCAGCTCCCCATTGTATCAATTCCTTCATTCGCTGAGGACCTTCCTTTACCACTAATTCAACAATTTCGGCATTACATAAACCGTCACCGGCAACTAAAGTATCTTGTATATGTTTATCGTAACTATCATTTAAATTATCAAAAACAGCGGCTACACCACCTTGTGCATATTTAGTATTGGTTTCGTCCTCGATGGTTTTTGTGAGCATGAGGATTTGTAAATCCGGTCGCGCCATCGACATCTTCAGTGCATAAGTTAATCCTGCTATACCCGAACCTATCACTAACACATCTGTTTGCATAGTAAATCTTTTGGTAAAAGTAAAGTAAATTAGTTTGCTACATTTATGCCACATAAACATCCTATTTCATTACATTTGCCTTCATGAAATTACCCCGTATAATTTGCTTCACCATGTTTTGCACACTGCTATGTAATTTGGCAGTTGGCCAACGAAAGCCGGGATATTCATCTGGAACTGATTCGATGCAAATTTCGAAATCAAATCAGCAACGAAACAACAAGAAATCAAGAAGTGAATTTGGTGGACAATGGAGTTTGCAGCAATGCATTGAATTTGCCATGAATAACAATTTACAAATTGCCGAAACGGTGCTAAATGAACGTATGGCAAAATTGGTTTGGCAACAACAAAACAATAGTCGCTTACCTTCATTAAATGCCGATGCCAGTGTGGGTGAATCGTATGGTAGATCTATAGATCCTACATCGAACCAATTTGTAACGAAAGGGTTTTTGTATAATTCAATGGGCTTATCGTCGCAGGTTTTATTATTTGGATGGTTTCAAAAAATGTATCAATCGCAACAAAGTAAGCTTGAATTTGAAGCAGCGGGTGCTGCCAATTTGCAATTAAAAGATGATATAGCTTTAAATATTGCCACCGGTTTTTTACGTGTGTTGTTAGCACGTGAAACCGTAAAAATAAATGAGGCGCAACTAAAACTTAGCAACGAACAATATCAGCAAACTATAAAATTTTCGGAAGCCGGAAAAGTTCCTGAGCTGAATGTTGCGCAAATGCTTTCGCAATTATCAACCGATAGTGCAAATTGGGTAAGTGCAAAATCGGACGAAAAAATTTCGTTATTGCAATTAAGGGCTTTGATGAATTTAGATTTTGAACAAGAGTTTGATATTCAAGCACCGAATATCGACATCGCGCAATTATCAACCTTGCCAGCCTTACCCGAAGCCGAAAGTATTTTTCGTACGGCTACACAAAATCAATATCGCATGAAATATAATGAGTTGAAACTCGAATCAGCTCGTAAAAATTTATCGATAGCTAAAAGTGTTCAATATCCGCAACTTTCCATTTTAGGAAATATTGGTACTAATTATTCATCGGTGAATAGAGACATCATCGGACAAACCTATATTGGTGAAGTGGTAGTTGGGAATGTGAAAGTAGGTACTAGCGAATTTCCTATTACGCAACCCATGTATAATTATAACACACGTACACGAGCCTTGCTAAATCAATATGGCGATAATATTAGAGCGAATATTGGATTAGGTTTAAGCATACCCATTTTAAATGGATATTCGGCACGCACCAATATTCAAAAGGCAAAGCTTGGATTGGTTTCACAACAAATTATCATGGATAGTGATAAGCAAAAGTTGAAACAAGATATTTACAAAGCTTATGAAGAAGTAAAAGCATCGGCTCAAAAATACAATGCTGCTAAACGTGCACAAGATGCCGCTCAGCGAGCGCAAGATTTTGCAGTGAAGCGTTATAGTATTGGCATGATTAGTACTTTTGAATACACTTCAACCTTAAATAGTTTATACAACGCAAGTTCAACTGTGTTATCATCAAAGTATGATTTAATATTTAAATTGAAAGTCCTCGATTATTATATGGGTAAACCAATAAAATTATAAGCAATCAACATGACGAATAAACGAATTTATTGGATACTGGGAATCAGTTTAGGTCTGTTGGCATTATTCATTCTTTTACAAAAAGCAGGCATGTTAGGCGGCGATAAGGCTACTAAGGTTGCCATTGAAGAATCGGGCTTACACGATATTATTGAAACCGTAACCGCTAGCGGAAAAATTTACCCGGTTTCGGAAGTCAAGGTAAGTCCGGATGTTTCGGGTGAAATTACCGACTTATACATTGAAGAAGGTGATAGTGTGTATAAAGGACAAATTTTGGCTACCATCAATGCTACTATTTATCAATCGATGGTGAATAAAGCAAATGCGCAATTAAATCAAACGAAATCGTCGGTATCAAATGCGGCGGCCATTACCTTACAAGCAAAAGCCCAACTCGATCAGGCAAGTTCTACCTACGCACGCAATAGAGATTTGTTTGAAGATAAAGTAATTAGTGCAGTTGAATTTGAAAGTGCAGAAGCAGCGTATAAAACGGCGCAAGCCAATTATAAGGCAGCGGTTGAAAATATAAAGGGTAACGAATTTGGTGTAGCCAGCGCCGAAGCGAATGTTACCGAGGCTATCCAAACTTTACGCAAAACAACGATATATGCACCCATGGATGGGATTGTATCGAAACTGTTTATCAAAAAAGGAGAAAGGGTAGTGGGTACAGCACAAATGGCCGGCACCGAAATTATGCGTGTGGCCGACATGAGCAAAATGAAGGTTGATGTAGAAGTAGGCGAAAATGATATTCAAAAAGTAAAATTTGGCGATACAGCAAATATCGAAGTAGAGGCTTATCCAAGTAGAAAGTTCAAAGGCTTGGTTGTGCAAATTTCACAATCAAGCACGGCGATAGGAGCACAAATGAGTATTTCATCACTTACCGATCAAGTTACCAACTATACAGTGAGCGTAGAATTATTACCTGAAAGCTATAGCGATTTATTAGCTGTAGATTCGCGGCATTTCCCGTTTCGTCCGGGCATGTCGGCAAGCGTAGAAATACTTACAAAACATCAGTTACAAGTTCTGGCGGTTCCAATTAATGCCGTAACCACTCGTGAAGACGAAACGAGTGATGAAAAGAAATCGGCGAGTATAAAAGAGTATGTTTTTATAGTGAGTGATGAAAATAATGTTTCATTGAAGCAAGTCACTACAGGGGTTCAAGATAATCAGTATATTCAAATTTTAACCGGATTAAAAGAAGGCGAAAAGGTGGTTGTTGCTCCATTTGGCGCCATAGCACGCACCTTAGCTAAAGATATGAAAGTGAAAGTAGTTCCTAAAAAAGATTTGGTTGAGAAGAAGAAAGAAGAAGATTAAGCCATTTAAAGGATTAGGTAATTTCATTAACCCTTAGTGATGATAAAATTACCCTTAGCAAGCTTCCTGTTCACCTCTCTTCGAACCACGAACTCCGATTCCCAAACCACGGATTTAATCATTTCTTATAATACCCATTGGCTTCAATGTCTGTCAAAACCTCATCGGGTAATAAAAATCGAATCGATTTATGCTCTTTAATTAAATTTCGAATATAGGATGAAGAGATATCCAATAAGGGTGCATCAGCCATTTCAATACGTTTACTTAAGCTAATATCAGCTTCATATCCGGGTCGGCGATAAATAATCAAATCGTAATGAGTAATGAGTTGTTTGTAATTTTTCCATTTCGTTATATTCTGAAAACTATCACTTCCCATAATCACCTTAAACTGATGTTGGGGATATTTTTCCTGTAAATGGGTAAGCGTATCAATGGTATACGAAGGCTTGGGTAATGAAAATTCGATATTACTTGCTTTGAATTTTCGTTCACTTTCAATGGCCAAACGAACCAGATGAAGCCGATGATGTTCATTTAATAAAGTACTGCTTTCTTTTAATGGATTATGTGGCGAAACCACAAACCATATATTATCAACCTTACAATGCGATAATACATGATTGGCTATAATTAAGTGGCCAATGTGAATAGGGTTAAAACTTCCGAAATAGAGTCCGATAATCATTTGCTTATTGCGCGTTACAACTTGGATTGTGATTAATAATGTTTATAATTTAAAGATAGGTTTAACAATAATACTATGTGATGTGTCGTTTTATTTTTTCATTTTTGAGTATAAATTAAAATTCAATGAAATAAAGATATTTGGTCCGCGCAGTTGGAAACTTTTTTTAAGACTATTCATTAGGATATTTGTGTTTCCACCTTCGATGTGACCAAACCCAATTCTCGGGCCGGCGTTTGATGCTGTCCTCTAAAAAACGAACATAGGCTTCTGTAATTTCGCCTTCGTTTGTTTCGCGAGGATGTTCAAATGCCGGTTTCATTTTTATCTCATAGTATCCTCTTTTCAATTTAATGATTTCACCAAAATAGATAAGGTTATCATATCTGCGAGCTACAAATTCAGGACCTTTAAAAATGCTGTTTTTCTATGCATAAAATCGTTCCATGAAACTCGTTTAGGGTCACTTGGGTTTTGATCGGCGATAAACCCCACAATGTTTCTTGGTTTTGCAAACTTGCCATTTCTTTTTGCATATCATGCACACGAATAAGTTTCATGTTGGCTCTACTTCTTATGGTAAACATCAGTTTGTCGAAAGCTTTATTGGTAAGTGGCATATAAATTCCGGTGAACCTACGAGGCGAATGCCAGTTACAAATTACGGTTGCCCATTCCCAATTAAATTGGTGCGACATAAATGCTTGTCCGTTACGGTTTTGAGAAGTCATACTTTCAAATACTTCCCAATTACAAATCATACGTTTATCGAGTTCCGATTTTGAAATAGAAATGAGTTTAATAGTTTCAACAATATTATCGCAAAGATTTCTATAGTATCTCTTCGAGATTTCTGTGATTTCTTGTTGTGATTTTTCAGGGAATGAAGTTTTTAAATTGTTTAGTACTACTTCTTTGCGATACCCAAAAATGGTAAATAAAACGAAATACAAAAAATCAGCAAGCCAGTATAAAATCCTAAATGGAAGTAAGGAAACTAAGTACAGAAAAAAATACAGAATAGTATACATGCTTGATGGCAAAAGTAAGTGATTCGATTTGGAAAAGTTTTGTAGCACGAAACGAAGTTTAGAGAATTATCTTCGTTATTTCATAATCCAAAATCTCATTAGGGAAATTGAAATTATATATTGAGCAATAATTTATGAAGGAAAGCATTCGCTACTATAAACATTATGTAATCATTCCATCGATCATTTCACTCATTGGTGCTATTTTCTGTATCATCCTATCAAATCGAAATTACAAAAGCGAATGGTTTAGCGCCAATTCTGTAATAGTCATGCTTGTCGTATCTGCATTAATTTATTGTATGATGTTATGTTCATTTTGCATACCAATTTTACTACTCAATAAAAGGAGAGTTACCAATAATAAACTACTACAGCTAGTATGCTGGTTTTTGTTTCCGGTGGGATTTATTATTACAGTAAGTATACATGAAAATATTTCACGGATGATCATGGAATTTGGGTTAAACGAACAAGTGATCATTTTTTTCATTTTAAATATTCCAATACTCCTTGGATTAATCTGTGGGTATTTAACTTATATGAAACGTAATAAAAATTCACTCATCACAAACTCAAATCATGATAAAAATTAATTGTCGGAAAAGCATAATATGTTCTATTTCAACATGCTTATTGATTGTACTTCTATTTCAATCATGCACCTTATCCCGTATTCAAAAATCAGGCATCGAAAAACAAAAAATACAAGTAAATATAGATGCATGGCATAAAGCAGCCGCCGAAGCAAAATTTGATGCGTATTTTAATTTGATGAGTGATGATGCGATATTTATTGGAACGGATGCTACCGAAAATTGGAATCGCGAGCAATTTATGAAATTTTGCAAACCCTATTTCGATAAGGGCAAAGCATGGAATTTTACGGCATTAGAAAGAAATATTTATATGAATCATCAAAACAATCAAGCATGGTTTGATGAATTGCTGAATACACAAATGAAAATTTGTAGAGGATCAGGCGTGATGCGTAAAGAACACGGACAATGGAAAATTGTACATTATGTGCTGTCGATGACAATACCCAATGATCATACCAAAGAAGTAGTGGGTATAAAATCAAATATTGAAAATAAAATGATTGATAGTTTGAAGTTGCAACCCTTCAATTTATTATCACGATGATGTAGTTTAGTAAAATAGCCAATTCTTTTCGCGACTCAGTAGCGAATCTGATTATCTTTGCGCCCACGCATGAAACACCTTCCTAATTTGCTTACCCTTGGCAATCTGTTTTTCGGATGTATGGCCATTGCTTTTATTCTTCACTCACAACCCTTCTTGGCTGAAGTAAATGGCGAACAATATTGGATTAGTGGCACTACCCAAGCTTATTATGGAAGTATTTGTATTTTAATTGCGGGTATTTTTGATTTATTAGATGGCATGGTAGCACGTTGGTTGGGCGTTACTTCGGCCATCGGTAAAGATTTAGATTCCTTGTCGGATATTGTATCTTTTGGTGTGGCGCCTTCGATGATATTAATGAAAATGCTATGGGCATCTTATATGCAACAACCCAATGCCATGGAAGTTTCCATGTTAAGCATGTCTCCTGCATTTTTACTGGCTTGCTTTGGTGCTTTACGTTTAGCACGTTTTAATAACTCACCGGCAACCACCTCTTACTTCACTGGCGTTCCCATTCCGGCCATTGGTTTGGTAGTGGCTTCTTTTCCGTTGATCAATTTTTACAATCCATTGGGTATAGGTTTTAAAATGCAACAACCTTGGTTATTGTATATCATCATCGCTATTTTGTGTTGGTTGATGGTAAGCAAATTAAAAATGTTTACACTTAAAGTATCCTCTTTCAACTTAAAAAAATATTGGGTGCAGTTTGCATGGTTAGGCTTAACTTTAATAGCCCTTCCATTTTTAAAAATTCTTGCCGTTCCTTTTTCATTTTTATTATACATCGTTTTATCTTTCGCCTACAAACCCACTGAAGCATGATATTTACAGCACATATCAACGTAATGCCTTTAAAAGAATTATTAGATCCGCAAGGAAAAGCGGTCAACAACAGTTTGCATAGCTTGGGCATTCAAGCCATACAAGATGTGAGAATTGGCAAGCATATTACCCTACAAATTGAAGCCGATAGCAAAGAAGATGCTTTGCACTTTGCCGATACGGCTTGTCATAAAATGTTACATAATCCGGTGATGGAGACTTTTAGTATAGTGATTGAATAAGGTTCTACAATCTGCCTCCACTCACAAAAGCTCTTGCATAATAGCTTTCACTTAATGATGAAATAATTACCCCTTTCGATACAGAGGCATGTACGAATTGTGAATGGGTAAGATAAATGCCTACATGCGAAACTTCTTTTTCGTTGAGTTTAAAAAATACCAAATCGCCTTCTTGCAATTTATGGGTAGGAATTTTTTTGCACGCATCAAATAATTTTATGCTGGTACGTGGAACCTTCTTCTCATATACTCTGTTGTAAATCATGTATACAAAACCCGAACAATCGATTCCTTCTTTTGTATTGCCACCCAACTTATAGGGTACATTCATCCAAATCGATATTTCATTTTTTAAAGACCTTAGAAATATTTTCTAGAGGATTTGAATTTGTTTGTTCTTTACTAATATTTTTTCGGGTGCTATTACAAGCAGATAATAATAGTACAAGAAAATCCCCATGATTATGGTATTTAATTTGATGAAGTTCATATTTGACCTAATCATTTTGCTGCTCAAGTTATACCTTCGCGGTTAAACAACAAACATGAGTTTATTTGATAAATTGAATCAAGCGAAGCAAGCAAAATATGAAGCGAATTTGCAAGAAGGGCTTACCTTTTTAGAAGAAAATAAAAAACGACCGGAAGTAGTTGCGCTTGAAAGTGGCTTGCAATACGAAGTACTTACTATGGGTGATGGACCAAAACCATTAGCACGAAATACAGTTACATGTCATTACCACGGTACTTTATTAGATGGAAAAGTTTTTGATAGTTCGGTGCAACGCAATCAGCCGGCGAGTTTTCCTTTAGATCGGGTAATCTCGGGTTGGACCGAGGCTTTGCAACTTATGCCGGTGGGTAGTAAATGGAAATTATTTTTACCGCCACATCTTGCCTATGGCGAACAACAAGTAGGGGCGCTAATAGGACCGAATAGTACTTTGATATTTGAAGTAGAATTATTGGGATTTTAAAAATAAATGTCTATTTTCGCTGCCCAAATAAATTCGGATTGAGTTTATTAGAGATCTTTAAAACAAAATTTAATAGCTGGAGAGATGCCTGAGTGGCCGAAAGGAACGGTTTGCTAAATCGTCGTAGGGGTTAAACCTTACCCAGGGTTCGAATCCCTGTCTCTCCGCTCTTTTGTTTTTTATTATTAGGATTTGTAAAAGTAAAGTTTACATTTGCAACCCTAAGTACGGGAGGTAGTTCAGCTCGGTAGAATATTTGGTTTGGGACCAAGGGGTCGCAGGTTCGAATCCTGTCCTCCCGACTACACAAAATAAGCTTCAACATTTGTTGAGGCTTTTTTGTTTTTACTCCCTTCAGTAATTTATGAGAAGTGAATTCCAGGATCGAAGCCTGCGGTAAGTCCCGACTACACAAAATAAGCTTCAACATTTGTTGAGGCTTTTTTGTTTTTACTCCCTTCAGTAATTTATGAGAAGTGAATTCCAGGATCGAAGCCTGCGGTAAGTCCCGACTACACAAAATAAGCTTCAACATTTGTTGAGGCTTTTTGTTCTCCCCTTCAGTAATTTATGAGAAGTGAATTCCAGGATCGAAGCCTGCGGTAAGTCCCGACTACACAAAATAAGCTTCAACATCAGTTGAGGCTTTTTTGTTTTACTACTAGAGAAAGTGAAGTCCAATTTGGTAATATTGAAATGTTCTAACTGATAAATTTATTTTTCCCCTCACATCAACGATTCTAACTAAAAGAATATTTTGGCCATTTTCAATAAAATGAAGTCTTCACCCAAGTTTCTTCTTAAGCTCTCCCTACTCAATTTTTTTGGCTACTTTTGGCACTCAATTTTAGCGCATCACAATATGTATAATCTCGTTAAAAAATATTGTTTCAATACGATCCTGAACAAGTTCATTATAAAGTAATGAACTGGTTACACAAAGCTTATAATCTCGGTATCGGAAAACGTTATCTTGAAAGTAATTTCTGTATCAAACATCCCTCGTTAGAAACGCATGCATTTGGATTAACTTTTAAAAATCCGGTAGGACTAGCTGCGGGATTTGATAAAGATGCCATGTTTATCGATGAGTTAGCTTGCTTGGGCTTTGGTTTTATCGAAATTGGTACACTTACCCCTAAACCTCAAGAGGGAAATGATAAACCTCGATTGTTTCGATTCCCTGATGATTCCGCCATCATTAATCGAATGGGTTTTAATAACCAAGGTGTTGACGCTGCAGTTACCCGATTGAAGAACAGGAAAACAGATATTATCATAGGTGGCAATATCGGAAAAAATAAAACTACACCAAACGAAGAAGCCATTAAAGATTATGAATACTGTTTTAAGAAATTATTTGATGTAGTTGATTATTTTGTAGTGAATGTGAGCAGTCCGAATACACCCAACCTACGTGAACTGCAGGAGAAAAAACCTTTACACGATTTACTGATGCAATTGCAAAATGTAAATATGAGTTATCCTAATCCTAAACCCATTCTTTTAAAAATTGCACCCGATTTAAATGAATCGCAACTCGATGATGTAATAGATATTGTTACCTCAACACGATTAAGCGGAATCGTAGCCACAAATACTACCATCGATCGACAAGGCTTAAGTGCCAATAAAACGCTGATTGAAAATACAGGTGCCGGTGGAGTAAGTGGTAAACCATTAAAGCAACGTAGTACCGAAATTATTCGATATATCACGCAAAAAACAAATGGCAAATTACCTATTATTGCCGTTGGCGGAATATTTTCGGGCGACGATGCACAAGAGAAATTGCAAGCCGGTGCATGTTTGGTTCAAGTGTATACCGGCTTTATTTATGAAGGTCCGGGTATAGCTAAAAAGATTTGTAAATCGTTGATTAAATTATAAGTATGGATTATTTATTAAGTGCAGATGCGTTAATTAGTTTGCTTACGCTTACTGTTTTAGAAATTGTTTTAGGCGTAGATAATGTCATTTTCGTGTCTATTATCATGGGGCGACTTGATGCAAAATTGCAGAAAAAAGCACGCCGTATTTGGATGATTAGTGGAATGATTGTAAGAGTTCTTTTACTTTTGAGTTTAAGCTGGCTTGTAAAAAATGGTAATGCCGAATTGTTCTCGATATTTGGTAAAGGATTTAATTTACGTGGGTTAATTATGTTAGGTGGAGGTTTGTTTTTATTAGTAAAGACGGTAAGTGAAATTCATCAAAAATTAGAAGGTGATCAGCATCATCAAACAAATAGTAACAAAAAAGCAGCAACGCTAATGAATGTAGTTATTCAAATGATGTTGGTTGATATGGTTTTTTCGTTCGATAGTATTATTACCGCGGTAGGCATGGCACAGCATGTTGAGGTAATGATTGCTGCTGTGGTAATTGCCATGATTATGATGTTTTTATTTTCAGGTCGCATTGCCGCCTTTGTTGAAAAACATCCAACGGTTAAAATGTTAGCCTTATCGTTTTTAGTAATGATTGGTGTGGTATTATTAATTGAAGGTTGGGATGCAGAAAAAGCACATGATTTGCATTTAAAAAACTATGTATACTTTGCGATGGCTTTTTCATTTGCTGTAGAAATGTTGAATTTGCAATTACGTAAAAAAAGTAAGCCTGTTGAATTGCATGAACCTCATATGGATGATATTCAACCTGAAGTAAGTAATGCCTAATGCTTCTCTTTTTGGTAAAAAAATGCGCATACTTCCGAGTGCATTTTTTGTTTTGTATTTTGTTATTGGGTTATTATGCGCAAGCAGTTATGGTTTAGGTTGGGATGATGAATGGTCGCGAACCGATACCGGATATATCAACTATAATTATATAGTGCATCACCAAAAAGAGGCCTTGCTAAACGGTAACGAAAAGTATCATGGACCTTTTTTTGAAGTGATATTAGTATGTGCAGAAAAGATTTTGAATTTGGAGGATATGCATACTATTTATCAAATGCGACATATCGTTTTGTTTCTATTATTTTTTGTTTCGGTATTAGCGTTCTATCGTGTGGCACGCAAATTATTTTCAGCTAACTATGCTGTATTGGCTTGTTTGTTTTTGGTTCTATCGCCTCGATTTTTTGCCGAAGCATTTTTTAATTCAAAGGATATTGTATTACTCTCGTTTTTTAATTTGAGTTTGTATAGTTGCTTTTTATTTTTTGAAAAACGAAATGCAAAGTGGGCTGTTTTACATGGTTTATTTACGGGTATGCTAATTGCCGTTCGTATTGTGGGCATTGTAATTCCGATGATCACCATTGGCTATTACGTTTTATTACTTATCATGAAACGTAAAGAACATTGGCGTATACAACCCTTATTTGGATATATTTTAGTGAGTTCACTTTCAACCATTTTATGTTGGCCCATTTTATGGGAAGGGCCTTTGCATCATTTTATACAAGCCTTTGCCGAAATGAAAAAATATCATTGGGATGCAACCGTTTTATATTTCGGAAAACAAATTGATGCTGCCCATTTACCATGGCATTATTTACTTACTTGGATATTCATTACCACACCGGTATTGTTTATCATTTTGTTTTTTGCCGGTTTCATTCGGTATGCAAAAAATAGTGTGACGAAAGGATTTTCGAATTTTTTCCTCAATTACCAATGGAATACGATTTGGGTTTTATTGTTGATGCCGATTCTGTCGGTGATTGTATTGCATTCTGTAGTTTATGATGGCTGGCGACATGTCTATTTTATTTACCCCTTGTTTATCCTAATTGCCGTATATGGCATATTTCTATTTGCACAACAATTTCGTTACATAGTACACGGCATTATATTATTGCAATTGTTTAGTTTGTTTTATTGGTCGGTAAAAAATCATCCCTTTCAACAGGTATATTTTAATCCTGTATCTCAAATGATGATAACAGATATAGGCACTCAATTTGAATGTGATTATTGGGGTTTATCATACAAGCAAGGCATCGAATGGTTAATTGAAAATCATACACACGAAGAAAAATTAAAAATCGCCTTTCAAAATTTACCCGGCGAACTTAATGTGAGGGCATTGCCCATTGCACAAAGAAATAAGATTGACATTTGCTCGATGCATGATAGTACGGCAAACTATTACATCACTAATTATCGATGGTCGCCACCACCTGCAGATGTACAATTATTGCATCAAATTAAAGTAGATGGGATGGCCATTTTAGGGATTTATAAAAAGGGGGCTATAAATTTACCAGATGGAATTGAGTAGTATAGAAAATATTCATCGTTTAGCACCCTGTGGCAACGATTGAGGCGATACCCCGCAAATGAAGCGCAGCGAAATGCGGAGTATGAGCCGAAAGCGTGTTAGCCACCCAAATAAAAAACGTTCTTTAAAATTAAGTAAAGACGCATTCTTCGTCTAAATTTGTTTTGTGTGAAGGTTTCTCATACCAAACACCCAATGTAACTATGCAAACTCCGGCAATTTCTATTATCATCCCCATATATAATGAGTCTTTGAATATTCCAACTTTGTATGGGCGACTGAAAGCGGTGATGGAAAAATTATCAATTAGCTACGAGTTGGTATTTGTAAATGATTGCAGTAAGGATAACTCGATATTATTGATTAAGCAATTTGCTACGCAAGATAAACAGGTAAAGTATATCGATTTTAGCAGAAACTTCGGGCATCAAATTGCAGTTACCGCCGGCTTGGCAATGTGCAAAGGTGAAGCGGTTGCCATTATTGATGCCGACTTGCAAGACCCTCCTGAATTGATATTTGATTTGTATACAAAAATGCAAGAAGGCTATGAAGTAGTATACGCAAAACGCCGAAGCAGAAAAGATAAAAGCATTTTAAAGAAAATCGCTTACAAAACATTTTATCGAATACTTGCGCGCATTTCACAAATTGATATTCCCTTAGATACCGGTGATTTTAGAATATTGAAGCGTTGTGTGGTTGATGAATTAAATCGTATGCCCGAGCAACATAAATTTTTACGCGGACAAATTGCTTGGTTGGGGTTTAACCAAACTTATATCGAATACGATCGCGATGCGCGCGCTGCCGGTGAGCCGGGGTATTCGTATCGTAAACTATTTCGATTGGCTTTAGATGGCATTACGTCGTTTTCGAATATGCCTTTACGCGTAGCCACCATCATGGGATTTATTGTATTTTTTATTTCCTTGCTATTGATAATTTATACCCTCGTATCGTTTTTGTTTTTTCATGATACTACACCACGAGGTTGGTCGTCGATTATGATATCGGTTTTGTTTTTAGGAGGCATTCAATTATTAAGTATTGGCATTATTGGCGAGTATATTAGTCGTATACAAACCGATGTACGCAAACGACCTTTGTATGTTTTGAGGGATACGAATATGGATTGAGTTCGTATAGAATGTAATTGCCTTGCATAACCAAATGTTTTGTATATCTTTAGTTAGTATATTCTATATTTTTTAATTTGGGTTTATAGATAAATCGGCTTCCTATGAAAAATGATTTAATTGGAATTTTCTACAGGATAATGTTTGGTGCAATTTTTCTATTACAAAGTATATTCAGTTATTCACAGGGCTTGGCTGATAAAGATGTAAATTGGGATTGGTCTAAAACATTAGGTGTTGGCGTAGGTGAGATGCAATTTAAAGGAGGTTTTTTTTATTTTGAAAGTGCATTCAATACACCAACTGCAACGGTAGGTTCATACTCATTTACAAATCAAGGGGGTTGGGATATTTTGATTGTCAAAATTGATACTTTGGGTAATGTAATTTGGGCGTCACAAATTGGTGGACCAAGTGATGAAAAAGCATATAAGCTTACTTTAGATGATTCGGCAAATATTTATTTCACAGGTGTGTTTTCAGGTAATTTAACCGTTGGCAGCTCTACTATTACATCAAATGGTGGATTCGATATATTAGTTGGTAAGGTAAATTCTTATGGGGTGCCCTTAAGCGTTTATAGTGCCGGTGGTTTAAATAATGAATCTCCAATTGGTATTGCGGTAGATTATACTGGAAGCACTTACGTACTAACAAATAATAACCAATTTAGTTTTGCCGGAGTAACTTGCCCAAACCCATCTATACCTCTTTTAAAATTTGATGCAATGGGTAATGAGGTTTGGATGCAATGGGTTGAACCCGGAGGAGCATCCTCGCCAGGACCAAGCAATAATTTTACAGGTATTAGCATAGCTTATTCATCATTTGATAGTTGTATTGTAATTGGCGGTAATTTTTATAATGGAAGAATACGATTAAATAATGATACGATATATTCTGAGTTTTCGAATATGGCAGGTAGTATGGGGTATACAACAAGAGATTTTTATGTTTATAAAATAAAATCTAATGGCACCTTTAAATCAAAAATTGAACCATTAAGTTATAAAGAAGAACATATGACTGATATGGTAATTGATAATAGCGGCAATATTTATGTAGCTAATAGATTCCAATGGAGTTTAAATGGTTATGCAAGTAATTCAATTATAAAATATAATCCAGCTTGTATTAGTCAAGGTTCACCATTTGGGTTGAGTTCTTCTATACCATGGAGAGAAGGAGATACTCGCGATTTGTTTTTCAATGAAGATGATAATATTATTTACGGAACACTATGGCAATACGACGATAATTCAACATGTGGCATTGATTATGCATTTCAATATAATACACTTACTCAAACAAAATCAAGCATTGCTGGTGGAGGATATTATTTGGCAGGATATAATGGGGAGTATTTTTTTATTGGCGGAAATGGGATTTTTAAAACTTGCGCAATAAATTGTATAAATACACCACTAAAAATAAATCCATCTCCGGATATAACAATTTGTCAAGGGTTTGCAAAATTAGGAAAAGAATGTTTCTATGTAAATAGCGGATCACCTCCTTATACTTATAGTTGGAGTCCAATTACTGATTTAGATAATGCCAGTAGTAAGAACCCGAAAGTAAGTGGAAACTTTGTTTCACGCACATATACTTTAACTGTTACAGATCAAAATGGATCGCTAGCATACGATACTATTCAGGTTACAAACAATATGCCGACGATTGCTTATAATATAAGCCCGGCTGCAATAAGTTGCGGTGCTGCCTTTAGTATTATTCCTTACGGAGGTATTAGCTATCAATACAAATGGCCTTTGATTTCATATGGATTGGGATATTATAATTTTATTACTCAATCTGCAATCGGTGATACCCTTACAACAAGTTTAAATTTTGGATCCACTTTTACAATTACTGGCACAGATGCAAATGGCTGTTACAACACAACCACATATCAGGTTTTGTTGCCGACAGATTCATCCACAATCACATTTTCGCTATGTAGCGATGAATTTCCATTTACATGGAATGGTCTCACATTTAGTTATGCTTCTACCAGAATTTACCATTTTCCAAATGGAAATAATTGTGATTCGATTATAAGATTAGTGATCAATCAAAAACCCAATACAAGTAGCAATCAAGAACTTGTTGTTTGTCCGAACCAAATTCCATATTCTTGGAATGGACTTACAATAGTAGACAGTGGTTTATATTCTGTAACGCTTGTAAACACTAATGGGTGCGATTCGGTTGCCAATTTGCATTTAACTATCTCTCCGATACTGATTAGTATACAAGCAACACCCAATATATTTTGTGATTCTGGAAGCAGCATTTTAAATGTCTTAATACCACCACTTCTATATTGTATACCTGCAGTCCAATACACAGGTAGTTATTATTATATCTATCAATTTAAATTCAATAATACAGCAATAATACATCAAAGTAATCCAAGTTCAGGCTCATACAATTATTACAACCAAACAGCTAATGTGATTGGAGGATCGGTTTATCCAATTAATTTTAACGTATCAAATACCACAAGTGTAAACTATAAAAATATATGGATTGATTTTAATCAAGATGGAGATTTTACAGATTTAGGAGAATTGGTTTTTGTTGATAGTTCGTTGACCGCATCGGTAACTGGAAATATTTTGATACCAATAACCGCCTTTAATGGATTGACGAGGATGCGAATTGGATATAAAGCATATGCAAACACTCAAAGCAATCCATGCAATAATAATTCTAATGGCACATACGAAGATTATAATCTAAATATTTCAGGTGGTTTTAATACGATTAGCTGGTCACCTTCAACTTTTTTAAATACTACGATTGGCAATCATGTTACGGCGATGAATGCAAATACAAACATAACTTATACAGCCACAATTATTGATATAAATGGATGCAGTGATTCTGCAGGCATTTCAATACAAGTTTTTCAACATAGCATATCAGATTTTTATGATACGATTTGCTTAAATCAATTACCCTATTTATGGAATGGACAAACTATTTCCACTGCTGGAACATACTCTCAAACCTATACAAACTCAGTTGGATGTGATTCTGTTTCAACCCTCAATCTTTCTGTTCTACTACCTTCCTCAAGTTCACAGAACATCTTTGTGTGTAGCAACCAATTACCCTATAACTGGAATGGACAAAATATTTCAACTGCTGGAACTTACTCTCAAACGTATACAAACTCTGTTGGGTGTGATTCTGTTTCATCAATGACAATCAGTATACTTGAATCAACTTCGAATAGTGAAACTATAAATTTGTGTAGGAATGAATTTCCTTATTTGTGGAATGGACAAATTATTGATAGTGCCGGTATATATGTGCAAGCATACACATATACATTTGGTTGCGATTCAATTATTATTCTCACCATTCATGAACTTCAAATAATTAATTACTATGACAGCATAGCTGTTTGCTTTAATCAAACTCCATATGTTTGGAATGATCAGTATTTGGATACAAATGGCAATTACACTGCGGCATTTTCAAGTTCTTCTGGTTGCGATTCACTCATGCATTTGCAATTTAATGTGCATCCACTTCCAAATAAACCCAATATTGTTTTTTTACCACCCGATAAAATCTATGTACAAAGTATCGGCGACTATTATTTGTATTATAATGGAAATGCTTTAGGCATTCAAAAAGATTCTTTAATTGATTACTTAGGCAATGGAAATTATCAAGTAATTATTATCGACTCAAACGGTTGTGAAAACCAATCAGACATACTCCAATTAAACTTATCGCAAACATTTGCAGTTTGGCCAAATCCATTTCATGATTATTTAAGTATCAATCTTATTATTCCTGATTATGAATTTTTAGGTTACGCCATTTATGATGTGTTTGGAAATCGTATTCAATCCTTCGATGATCAACTTAAATATACACAAGGCAGTTTTTCTTTTACGGTGAAGAACTTAGCCCATCTACCTAATGGTATATATTTTTTAAAACTTACTTTTTATGCCCAACAACATGTTGTTCGATTGTTGAAAGAGTAAGAAAAATTTATACTGATTACATTGTTTATGAAAATCATGTGTGAAGTTTGATAAGTACTATCATTACTTAAAATAACCACTATTCTTCTTATACCATTCAAACGAAATTCGCAAACCTTCACTAACCGAAATGCCCGGTTGATAATTCAGCAAGCTTTTTGCCTTATCAATATTCGCTAAACTATGAGGGATATCACCTAATCTAAACGGTCCAAAATTAGGTTGTAAATCAGACCCGGCCAATCCTTTAATGATATCAAATAATTGCAACAAGGTAGTGCTTTCGCCAAAAGCAATATTATATACTTGGTTTAATGCGGCACTGTTTTCGGTAAACAAGGCATTGATATTGGCCTGCACTACATTATCAACAAACGTAAAATCTCGGCTATAACTACCATCCCCATTAATGGTTGGCGCTTGATCTTGAATCACCGCATTCATAAACAAAGGAATTACGGCAGCGTAAGCGCCACTTGGACTTTGATACGGACCAAACACATTAAAATAGCGCAAGCCAATAAATTCCATTTGATAGATACGAGCAAATACATCGGCATACAATTCCATTACATACTTAGTAACCGCATACGGCGACAAAGGCTTACCAGATGGTATCTTCAACCTTAGGTAAGTTTTCGCTATCGCCATAAGTTGATGAAGAGGCCGCATACACAATACGTTTTAATACCCGCCTCTTTGGCTGCTGTATAAATATTAAGCGTACCGGTAATATTACTTGCATTGGTATTCACAGGGTCGCTTATGCTTCGTGGCACTGAACCTAATGCTGCTTGATGAGAAATTTTATCTATGCCTTGCATCGCATGTACACAAGTAGCATAATCGGTAATATCGCCTTCAATTAATTCGAACGTTGGAAGATCTTTTAGATCTTCCAACGATTTACGATAACCGGTACTAAAATTATCGAGAATACGAACTTTACTCACGCGCTCATCGCGAAGTAGCGCTCGTGCTAAGTTTGAACCAATAAAGCCAGCGCCACCGGTAAGAAGTATGGAAGACATAATAGGACAAATGTAAGTTAAAATGTATGTTTGCACTTTATCTCTAAATAAATATTTTTGTTTTCATTTATCAGGCGAAAAGTATGATTATTGTTACGGGTTGTGCAGGTTTTATTGGGTCACATGTTTGCGAAAACTACTGCATGAAGGCGAACAAGTAATAGGGATTGATAATTTTGATAGCTTCTATGAGCGTAGCCGAAAAGAGAACAATCTGAAATCCTTCCGAAATCATGCGAAGTTTATTTTTATAGAAGGAGATATTTGTGAAACCGAAGTGTGGAATCAACTTACACAATATAAAGTACAGGGTATTATACATCTTGCTGCCAAAGCCGGGGTTTTACCTTCAACACGTGAACCCGAAGCTTATATTCAAACTAATATTACCGGTACTTTGCGGGTACTTGATTTTCTAAAAAATAATCCATCCAAAAAACTGGTATTTGCTTCTTCTTCTTCTATTTACGGAAATAATGAACAAGTACCTTTTAGCGAAAATGATCTTGTAGATCATCCAATATCCCCGTATGCATTTACCAAAAAATCGAATGAATTACAAATTCATGCATGGCATCATTTGTATAAAATTGATGCTTTGTGCTTGCGATTTTTTACCGTGTATGGTCCGCGGCAACGCCCCGATTTAGCCATTCGTAAATTTATTCATTTAATTGAAAATGATGAACCCATTGAAATGTATGGCGATGGAAGCACTGCTCGCGATTATACCTATATCGAAGATACCGTAAGTGGCATCATGAGTGCTTGGAAATATGTAAATGTGCATGAGGATGTGTATGAAATTATCAATTTGGGAAATCATACACCGGTATCGTTAAAAACATTGGTTGATCAAATTTATGAACTCTTGCAAAAACCTAAAAATATTGTTCATACAGCAATGAAACCGGGCGATGTAAATATTACTTATGCCAATATCGATAAAGCAAAATGTTACTGAATTATTTACCTAAAACTAGCATGAAAGAAGGGTTGAAAAATATATTCTTTGGTATAAACAAAATCATTAAGATTGAAAAAATGGCGGTCATATCAAATACAGCATGGAGCGTATATAATTTTCCGCAAATCATTGATTGCCGATTTACAACATGCCGGATACCAAGTATTTTGCATTGCAAGCGATCAGTTTACTATAAAAATTCAGCTTGAACTAGGTTGGCGAATTTATTCCATCCATCAACTCGAAGCCAAAGGTTCGAACTTACTCGAAGATCTTTCACTCATCGTTGAATTCAGAAAACTTTTCATGAAGTACAAATTCGACATTGTGCTAAGCTATACGGCCAAACCCAATATTTATGGAAACCTCGGCGCGCTTTTCTCCCCCACAAAATTTATTAATACTGTAAATGGTTTGGGCAGTGGCTTAGCTTCAGACGGTTGGGTAAGTAAAATTATGCGACGATTATACAAAGTTGCTTTTAGAAAATCATCTGCTGTAATTTTTCAAAACCAAGATGATAGAGATTATTTCATTTTACATCATATTGTTGATCAATCAAAAACCTACTTGGTGAATGGTTCAGGAATTGATTTACAAGAGTTTGAACAAAAGAAAAATTTCAATGAGGATTCATCTACTATGAAATTTTTACTGAGTGCAAGATTAGTTAAGGAAAAAGGTATACTTGAATATATAGCAGCCGCTACAGAACTAAAGAAACAATTTCCTAATGTAAAATTTTATCTGTGCGGCCTCATTGCCAACAACCCATCTGCTATACCTGCAAATGACTTAGATGCCTACCATCAAAAAGGAATTATAGACTACATTAAAGGAAGTGACGATATGAATGCTTTGCTACATGAAATGGATGTATTGGTATTACCATCGTATTATCGTGAAGGCGTTCCGCGCATTTTATTAGAAGGGTTAAGTAAAGGTTTACCTATACTAACTACTAATAGCGTAGGTTGTAAAGAAACCGTTGAAGAAGGTATTAACGGGTATAAAATTCCGGTTCGAGATATTGCTTCTTTGCAAAATGCGATGCGCCAATTTATTGATATGCCTTTTGCCAATCGTATGGCCATGGGTGAAGCGAGTAGAAAATTAGCAGCCGAGAAATTTTCAGTCGAAAAAGTAAATCAGCAATATTTAAGACTAATACAAGAGCTTACATGAATTTAAGTGTAGGCGAAATAAAGCAGTATCTTGATGCCACTGAGCATATGTACAAACATTTATATTTTGTACGAGATATAGTTTTAGTGCCTTTACTACTAGCCATTATTTATTTGTATTTACATGCATCACGCAAACGTCAACCACTTGAACTTCAAAAATATTACCTAACCGGATTTCATTTAAAATTGTTGGCCATTCCATTATTTCTGTTTCATCACACATTTATTTATACCGGAGGCGTTGATCAGTTTACTTACTATTGGAGTTCGAACGAAATAATTCAGATGTGGTTTGTGAAACCTGAACTCGCAGCAAAAATTTTATTTTCATCCTATACTACTTTTAATGAAGCGAATGTGAACATCGAAATGTCGAAATTTATATTTGCGCCCAATGAATCATTTTGTATTAAAGTTACTTCGGTTATTGCCATGTTGAGTGGAAATACTTATCTCATTACTTCCATTCTTTTATCGTTGTTTGCGTATGTAGGTACCTGGAAAATCTATCGTGTTGTGAATGATTTTTATCCCGGGCATGCAAAACTATTTGCTTGGTCAACGATTTTTATTCCCTCGATCATTTTTTGGACTTCCGTCATTTCAAAAGAGGTTTACTGCATTGGCGCCATGGGGTTTTTATTATACTATTTGATGGAAGTTTTTATAAAAGAATTTCAAACTTGTATACTTATTGTATATCGCCTTGTTTAGTTATATCATTCTTCGAATCAAATTATATATCCTGTTAGCATTAGTCATTGGCTTTGTTTTTTTCTTACTATTTAATAAAATCGAAAAAGTTAGAAACCCTATTTTGCGCATTATGGTATTGCCCCTTTCATTACTAGTGCTAGGGGGTATGTTAACCATAGTAGGCAGTGCTTTTGAAGATAGTTTAAAGCAGTTTGCCTTTTCGAATATTTTGGATACCATTAAAACCAATTATGATTATTTAACGCAAGAAAACTTTGCTTCTAGTAGATACACTTTAGGGGAAATAGAACCCACATTAGGTAGCGTTGCCAAACTTGCACCGGCCAGCATTAATGTTACTTTATTCAGACCTTATCTATGGGAAGCCAATAAGCCCATTACCTTATTAGCAGCTCTTGAAAGTTTACTCACATTAGGACTTACCTTATTTGTTTTATTTACAGTGCGTTTGAGGGCTTTGTATTTTATTTTTAGCGAGAAGTTTGTTTTATTCTGTTTCATTTTTGCCATGATATTTAGCATTGCTGTGGGTTTAACCAGTGGAAATTTTGGCACGCTCATGCGTTATAAAATTCCTTTAATGCCTTTTTATTATTCGTCATTGGCAATTATTTATGTGTTGTGGAAGGAACGAAAACGTAAGATAGAAATTGAACAAGCTCTTTGTTAAATGCTATGATTATTCTCACGCTCTTCTTTCACTTCACTTCATTACATTTGTAACACATTTTTTATACCATGGTACATCATTTAGCAAAATCAAATTCATTAATCAATGTTTGGATGAATGAATTACGTACTTTCGATATTCAACAAGATCGTTTGCGATTTAGAAGAAATATGGAAAGGATTGGTGAAGTAGTAGCCTATGAAATTAGTAAAACCTTACCCTATTTACCTACCGAAATTGAAACACCATTAGGAATGTATAATGGTAAAACCATCGATCAACAACCGGTTTTGTCAACCATTTTACGAGCAGGTATTCCATTATTTCAAGGTTTATTAAATTATTTCGATCAGGCCGATTGTAGTTTTGTAGCTGCCTATCGTAAGCATAGCAAATTAGATGATAGTTTTGAAATTAATCAAGGCTATGTTACTTGTCCGAACCTTGAAGGCCGCACCTTAATTATGGCCGACCCTATGTTAGCTACCGGAGCTTCATTAATAGTGGCACTCGAAGAATTATATAATTATGGTATTCCGGCTCAAGTACATATTGTAGTGGCCATTGCCTGTTCCGAAGGAATTGATGCCGTTCGTCATCGCTTCCCCGACTTCACTATTTGGGCAGCTGATATTGATGATGAACTTACCGCCAAGGGATATATCGTTCCTGGATTAGGCGATGCCGGTGATTTATCCTTTGGAGATAAAATGCAGTTTTAATACATCATACATTTGATTCGATAAACGTCCTCTCTACATAAATTATGATTATAGTCATTATGATTGCAGTCATAAGCATTCACTATTTAGCTCTATTACTTTTGAGTCAAAATAAAAGAATTATGAAAAAGAAAATTTTGGCGGGAGTCGCTTTAACTGCATTACTTTATGTTACAGCTTGTAACAATTCGGCCGAGCAAACATCTAGCACAACCACCAGTACAGAAGAAACAAGCGCACCTACCGGACAATCGGGCGTACAAGACGATGAATCGGCAAAAAATGTTGTACAGGTTGCCGTAGGTAGTAAAGACCATACCACTTTAGTAGCCGCTGTAAAGGCTGGTGAACTCGTGGATGCTTTAAGTAATACCGGACCTTTTACCGTTTTTGCACCCACTAATGCCGCCTTCGATAAATTACCTGCCGGTACAGTAGATGATTTGCTAAAACCCGAGAACAAAGAAACTCTTCAAGATATTTTGCAGTATCATGTTTCGGTTGGTGTCTATCAAGCCGATGCTTTACAAGACGGGCAATCGCTTGGGCAAGTAAACGGAAGTAATTTAAAGATTAGTAAGCAAGGCGATAAAATTATGGTGAACGGAACGGCCACGATATTAGCCTCCATACAAGCAAGCAATGGTGTGATACACGTAATTGATGGTGTGCTTACCGCGCCAAAATAGAACTATACTTAACCTTCAACAAAGCCTACTTTTATTTTTTAGTAGGCTTTTGTTTTTTCAAAAGGTCCTACATTTATAAGGATTTCAACACATCGTTTATAATTTCAGATATCAGTTTCGCGTGCGTAATCACCATAAAGTGTCCACCTTTGTTTACAATTTTATCTGCGTTACAATTCTTAATCGGAAACAATTTATCGGCATCTCCATGGATATGAAAAACAAAATCGGGTTTACTTTTTTGTTGCCAAGATAAAATATTGTCAAGCGACCAGCGTAAATAAGTAAGGGTTGTTTTTGAATCATTTCGTCGAGATAGATTTTTTAATCTTTTGGCATTCACCCCAAACAAATGATGTACATAAGCATTTTTTGTTTTTAATAATCGCAAGAATGGTGTTTGATGTATTTTTAATTTACCAAGAAGTCTATAATATTTTGGTAGCTCATCGCGATGTGAAATAGATGAAATCAGAATTACTTTTTTACATGGATATTGTTTGGCAATTTCGATAGCCATTATGCCACCAAACGATAAACCACATAAAACAAAAGGTTTTTTAAAGTCAATATCATCAGATAGCCGATTTGCATATGCTTGTATACTTTCTTTGGCTAAGGGCTCTATCCAATCAATATAATGAGCAGTATATGCGGCATCTAATTGTATTTTTTCAAATGCTCTCCGATCGGCACCTAATCCACTAATAAAGTAAACATTCATAATGCTAAATAATATCTACAAGTATAGAATCGGCTTCATCTTTACGTAAACTTAATTGATAACCTGCTACTTTAATCGCAATTGGATCACCAAGAGGGGCGGTAAGTTCTACCGAAATTTCTTCTTCAGGAATACAACCCATTTCAAGTAATTTCACATACAACTCCGACTCCCCAAAACTTTTAATAATGGCTTTTTGTTTAAACGGAAGTTCGCTAAGTTTAATAAATGTCATGTTTGTTTAGAAAATATTACAAACCAAAGATAGGTTAATGTAATGCATAAGTATTCATGAATGTAATGACCTTCATCATATCATCGTGAATGATTCTGTCTTTACTGATATATGGAATGGTTTTTGAAATTCTTGGATCAAATCTTCTATTATTTTACTACTTCGTTTCGGACGTCTAAAACTGAGTGCTTGAACGGCATTTAAAAGTTCAATCGCCAACACACGTTCAGTATTCATCACTACTTCATACAATTTAGTGGCTGCATTCGCACCCATGCTTACATGATCTTCTTGTCCGTTACTACTCACAATACTATCCACACTTGCCGGCGTACATAATTGTTTATTTTTACTAACAATAGAAGCCGCAGTATATTGTGCGATCATTAAGCCACTATCCAATCCGGCTTTTTCAATTAAAAAAGGAGGCAGGTTTCGTTGTCCGCTAATTAGTAAATACGTTCTTCTTTCAGAGATACTTGCCAGTTCGGCAACGGCAATCGCCAAATAATCTAAATTGATGGCAAGGGGTTGACCATGAAAATTACCGCCACTTAATATCATATCCTCTTCCGGAAAAATAAGCGGGTTATCGGTTACGGAATTAATCTCTTGTTCTACTATTCGTTTCACAAAATGTACGGCATCATGTGTGGCGCCATGCACTTGCGGTATACATCGGAAGCTGTAAGGGTCTTGCACTTGAGATTTGTGAGCATTCGCCATTTCGCTATCTGCTAAAAGCCTTCTCATGTTTTTAGCCACTGCAATTTGTCCTTCATGAGCGCGCACTTCATGTATTTGCGAAGTAAAAGGTTGTAAAGTACAATCAAAGCCATCAAACGAAATAGCCGCAATCGTATCGGCCCAAACTAATAATTTTTCAATTCTTTGCAAACACCAAACAGCGTAACTGCTCATAAACTGTGTACCATTTAATAAGGCTAATCCTTCTTTACTTTGCAGTGATAATTTTTGCCATTGCAATTGTTCATAAACAGCCGATGTTGTTTGCTTGAGATTTTTATAATATACCTCCCCTTCACCAAGTAAGGCTAAACTCAGATGAGCCAAAGGCGCTAAATCGCCACTGGCACCTAATGATCCTAATTGATAAACGACCGGTAAAATATCGTGATTATACAAATCCACTAATCGTTGAACCAGTTGTTCGCTTACACCACTATGTCCGTAAGTAAAATTTTTTACTTTCAACAGCAGCATAATCTTTACAATGTCTTGCGGTACTTCATCACCTAAACCACATGCATGAGAAAGCACTAAATTGGTTTGCAACTGTTCGATGTCAGCATCTGAAATTTTTACATTACAAAGCGAACCAAAACCTGTATTAATGCCATAATACATGTTGTCACTTTCCTTCATTTTATTATTCAAGTAAGTACGACAAGCATTTATTTTTTGAATTGATTGGTTGTGTAGAGAAATTTTGCCTTGTATAAGATTGGTAATTTCAGAAATGGTAATGGGTGTTAAACCAAGCAGATGGGTATCCATATTCACAATATTAGGTGTAGGCAGCGAAGATAGCGTATCAATAATGTATGTACAAAGGATTAAGGACATTGTAAGCACTCCTTAGTTATCATCTCGCTGAAAATGAATAATTTACTTACAGTTTTTACCCTTGCTTATTGAAGCGTATATCTTGGCCGGCTTGTTGCAAATTAAACGAAATAATATTTCCCTCATTGTCCTTTTTAAAAATGATTTTTACTCCGCCTGCAGTAAACTCATATTCCAATTCATTTACTTTTTCAAGTGGAAAAGCATTTTGACCAGTGGCTTGTGCTTCATAATTTTCACCCACTTTTCGAATGGTAATTTTCATTCCCAAACTTTCATTCATATAATTTCCCTCAAGCGTTTTTTTATTGGATTCAGGAATTGGTTTCTTCGAAAATTCGGGTTGTACAAAGGGTTTTCCATAATAAATATTGAGTGCGGCAATAGCTACATTATTTAATTGATAGTTCCATGCATTGCCTGTTATGGCAAGGGATACCGAATCTTCGGGTATATATATCAGCATCGATTGAAATCCATCCAATCCACCATTATGTCCGTAAGCTTTTTTTCTTTCATAAGGAAATTGCAAAATGCCACTGCCGTAATAATCGTCGATCGTTCTCATCAATTGAAAAGATGAATCGTGCATCAATTTCCCCATAAATAAAGCTTCTATAAACTTGCATAATTCGGTAGGGGTTGAAATAATCGCTCCGGCTCCTCCAGGAATCGACATATCGGTTTGATTTGCTAGTTGCCATTCGTTGTTGTGAAACTCGTACGAAATCGCTTCATGATTCAAAGAATTTATCGGACCAGAAATAGATGTCTTTTGCAATCCTACTTTCTTGCCTATTCGATTTTGTAATTGTTCATTATACGAGGTCCCACAGAGTTCTTCTATTATATATCCCAACAACACATAATTGGTATTACTGTATTGTCCTTTACTACCGGGTTCAAAATCAGACTCCTGATTTGCAAACAAATCTAAAAGCTCTTTCTTCGTATGCGGCCTACTCATATAAGATAGATAAGCCGAATCGTTGACAAAATTATGTAAGCCACTATGATGATTTAACATATGGGCGATACTAATTTTTTCGCTGTTGGGAAGCTTAGGATAAAATTTACTCAGCTTGGTTTGTAAACTAATTTTCTGTTCTTCAATAAGCTGAAACATGATAACGGCGGTAAACATTTTGGTTATTGAACCGATATGATAAGTAGTTTCTGTGGTTGCCTTTATTGATTTCTCCACATCAGAATATCCAATAGCCTGTTTGTAAAGCTCCTTGCCTTTCGATGTAATAGCTATACTCATCATGGCCTTATTATTGGTTTCATAATTTTGTAATAACTGATTGAGCTTCGTTGTATCAAATTGAGCAAATGCACTTTGGTTAAGAAGAAATAATAAACTCGCTATACAAATTTTTTTCATAAAACATATTATAATGATTATGCAAAGAAAGTAGTTAATCATAAGATGTTATATACGAAATGATGAGCGGTTGAATTCTTCTTCCATTTTCTTTAACATGTAACATCGGTTACTAAAATTCATTTCGTACACTAATGTGAAAACCCTTTCTTATGAACACAAAAATCATCATTCCAATAATTGGAATTGCCTCTTTGTTTTTATTTTCTTGCGATGAAAATTATGAACATGAAAAATCAATTAGCTTGGCCAAAGAAGTAGCCGCCGATGTTAATGCAGAAGAAGTTGAAACCGACAGTTCACGAACCGTAATTAAAAGCGCCGAACTTTCGTTGCGAGTTGATACCGTTGAGAAAAGAATTCAACAGATTCAACAAAAGGTAAATCAAATGCAAGGACATATTTTACACTATGAAATTCAGTCTAACAAAAACTATATCGATAAAGTTGAGTATAGTTTAGACTCGAGTTATGAAGTGAACCAAATTAATCCGCACGCACAAATTAGGCTTCGCATTCCGGTAGAATATACCGATACATTTATACATCAAATGCTATCTATGAATATGCGTTTAGATGAATTTTTATTAGATGAAAATGATGTCACTGAAGATTTGTTTGAAAAAAAAGAAATTGCTGAGATTAATATTTCTGGTAAAACGAAACCCAAAACCATTATTCAACAATCGTATCTTGAAGAAAGATTAGCAGAAAAAATTAAACAAAAAGCCGACTATGCCCGACTTCAACACAAGACAAAATATTTGTGGTTTAATATTAGCATGCAAGGTGATAGCTATATTGAAAAGCATAGTGTTGCGAATACAGAAACGTTACGAACTCCGTTTTATATACAAGCCATCAATTCGCTTCAATTTGGCTGGCAAGGCTTTGCTTCCTTTCTTTTTGGTGCTACTTAATATTTGGCCATTTGCTTTGCTTTGTTTAATTGGATTTATCATTTACAAAAGAAGTACAAGCCAAATCATTCATGCAAAAAAGTAGCTAAAAGTTAGTAAGGATCGGATAATACATACGGCTACTAAATAGATTTGAATTCGCTATAGAGTTTGTATAGATGGTTGAAGGCAAGACGCAGAATTGAAATACTGGAGTTTACTAGGGTAAATGACAGAATTTCAATTCGAGCTTAACGTAGAAATCGGACGATAAATGCAACTACTAAATTGGTTAGAATTCGCTATAGAGTTTGTATAGATTGTTCGAGTTCAAGGCAAGCGAAGAATTGAAATATTGAGTTTACTAAGGTAAATGACAGAATTTCAATTCGAGCTTAACGTAGAAATCGGACGATAAATGCAACTACTAAATTGGTTAGAATTCGCTATAGAGTTTGTATAGATTGTTCGAGTTCAAGGAAGCGAAGAATTGAAATACTGGAGTTTACTAAGGTAAATGACAGGATTTCAATTCGAGCTTAACGTAGAAATCGGACGATATATATAACTCTAAATAAAAACCATCTCTGATTTATTAGAGATGGTTTTTAAAACTACAAAAAAACTAAGTTTATAACGACCGCGATAAGAAATTATAAAACTCCTTTTTCGTTGCATAAAAATCGTTGCTAGTATCGTGCATTAAGTCGGTAATATCATTATCCGATTCAATCATTTTTACATTAATATAGTTTGGCTTTTCGGCCGCTTCTTGTAAAGATGTTCATTTTTAAGTTTAATATCATGCATCATTTCATCGATATGAATGCTCATAATTCTAAACTTATTTTCAAAATGATCTACCTCTTTCATTAATTCGTTTCCGGTGTTTTTCGAAGCTACTTCTTCTAAGCGTTTTTTAAATAGGGAATTTCGCTTTTAAAAAAGTCAACTCTTAACCATGCTTCACAAATTTGATGTACGTGTGCTATGCTATCTTTCATCTTTCTTTATTTTTCAAACAAATATAGTCTTGTGTTCCTTTATGCATTATGATATATATCAGAATAAAGAGAAATTATTATCATGAAGATGAAACGATTTGTTGTAATACTTTTTGTTTCCGGCAATTAGTTTATGAACAAAAATACGATGGTGAATGTTTCAAGCAAGCACTATCTGCGAAGCTCGAACCCCAAACACCGATCATTATTATGCAAAAAAAACGCCTCATGAGAGGCGTTCTTAATTATTATATATCTATTAAAAGAAATTACTTCGGTTATCAACCAGCTTTGCTTTTTTCTTCAAAGTTTGAGGTATATAACCTTGAACTTGTCCGGCCAATTGTTGTTGTTGTTGCATACGCTCAGCCATAATCTCAGGCGTGTTGGCCATTGTATTTGGTTTAGGTGGTTCGTTTATTGCTCGTACAGTAATAAAGAATACACCTTGCTCACCTGGTATACCCGGCGATAATTTATTCATTAATTTTTTATTGAACGAAGCACCAATCACTTTAGGTTCATAACCCAAACTATCATTTCCGCCACCGGCTAATAATAAAGTATCAATATTGCTAACCGTAGTATTGCCACAGGCAGCAATATCTTGTAATGATGATTTGCCTTTTGCTTTTTCTATCAGCATTTGTCCTTTCTTCTCTTTTCAAATAATTTTCTAACTGCGGACGAATCGTTTCGATATCCGGTAAGCTTCCTTTTTCTTGACGAGAAGTAAGGTTTGCAACAATACATTTATCATTTAAATTGATAACGCCTGATACTTCACCAATTTTAGCATCAAACATCCATCGAGATAATTCGCGTGCTGTACCTACACCATTAATAGTTTGTTGAATTTTAGTTACACCGCTGGCAACTCTTTTATCCTTACCCATTTTTTTAGCTGTTTCACCAAAAGTTTTTGTATCGGTTGCTTTGCTTTTAAACTCAGCCGCTTTCGACATCGCGTTTTGTATGGTGTTTTCACTTGCTTGTAAGGCTTTGCTTATAACCGCTAATTTTACAGCCGGTTTAAAATCTTTTTGCTCTTGTACTTTTATTAAGTGATATCCAAATTGTGTTTTTACCACCTTCATATCACCGCTTTTTCCATTGAAGCAAGCATCATTAAATTCTGGTACCATCATGCCTTGACCAAAGAAGCCTAAGTCGCCACCTTTTTGTGCACTGCCTTTATCGTCTGAACGGGTAGTGGCTAATTGTTCAAAATTTGCCCCTCCTTTAATAGCCGCTTCAATACTATCAATTATTGACTTCGCTACTGCTTCTGCTCTTTGCTCGTTTATACCAATTAAGATATGTGATGCTTTTACACTATCAGGCATCGTTTTTTTATCTAAGATTTTCACTAATTTATACACGCCATTATCTAAAAACGGACCACTTACCATACCTACATTGCCAGCTAATAACTCAGTTGCTTTTTCGGCAGGTAATTTATCTTGGGTTAAATAAATATCCTTCATTGATTCTTCAGAATATTTGATTACCATTTCTTCGCTATTCTTTGATGAATCAAACTCGGCACGAATTGTATTTAAAACACCTAAACTTGCTGCACTGTCTTCTGTTGAAGGTAAGATATCAAAAACCACAAAATCGGCATTTGCCATCGCTTCTTCCGATTTTAAAAGATTCGCTTTTTTATTCATGAAATCTTTAATGTCTGCATCGGTTACCTTTACCGCGCTATCACTAATCATAGTGTATGGAAGCTTCACATAACTAATAGAAGCTACACTATTTCTTTCTTTAGCCATTTGGTACAATACAAAACTCGGAATGTAAATTCCCTTGGTAATTAAATCGGTATACTTTGTATTTAATCTTGATTTTATTATGCTTTCTTCAAATTCTCTCCATTGTTTTCTTTTTGAGATTTGTTCTTCGCCTTTACCCTGACTTAATGAATTTAAATATTCACTCACTTTCGAAGGATCGAAAACACCGGTATTAGGATCGGTAAAACTTTGTTTAATCATGGGGTCGGCAAACGGACCGGTTTCCATGTCTTGTAATTCTTTATCAGTAAGAACAATGCCTAATTTTGCATTTTCATCGGCAATTAAAGTTTCGTTTAAGATGTCATTCCAAACTTGATCGTTCAATGATAAACGCTCTGATTCAGTTAAAGGAGCTCCCTTTTTCTGTGCCTTCATGTTATCTTCATACCTTTGACGAACCTCCTCGAAGCTCTTTGCATCAATACGTTTGCCATTAATTTCTGCTAACAAAGTTTGGTCGCTGCCAAAAATATTTCTCACATTACTTTGCATTGCATCCATTACCAAAAAGCCCACTAAGGCTACCACTATGGCACCGATTACAAATCCAATATACTTTTCTCTTATGTTTTGAATTACCGACATATTATTCACATTTTTTGAAGGAGTGCAAAAATAGAGGTTTTACATTGGTATTTCAAAGTTTTTACGGTTTGAATTTGGGTTAAATGTAGTTTTATGTAGTTTTTAGTTCCAAAAACATGTGAAATATCTTGTGGGTATTTGTTGGTTTATACCCAAAGCAAGTAAACTGCCAGTAAAAAATGTGTACAGGCAGCTAATTTTACAGGAGATATTTGTACGCTATCCACTTCCCACAGAACAAAATTTTATTCAGTTCATTTTCATCAACATGATTTGTACAATTTTACGTAAAGCTGCTTGGGTATTTAATTTACGATGTGAATTAAGAAAATAATATTGTGAATATGAGTTGGATAAACAAATTAGTATCACTTTTGCAAGGTGTATAATCTGTTTTTTTACACGTATTCACATACCTAATAACAACAATAAAATCTATTTTTAAAAATCTTATTTTATTAATACTATGAATGATGCCGTGGATAAACTAGAGAAAATTGGATATCTTGAATTAAGCATTGACCCAAGTTTGGATTTGTTTGCAGAGATTGAAAAATTGAAAAAAGAAAAAAATGCTATTGTATTAGCGCATTACTATCAAGAAGCAGATATACAGGATGTTGCAGATTATATTGGCGATAGTTTAGGTTTAGCACGCAAGGCGCAAGAAACCGATGCTGACATGATAGTTTTTGCCGGCGTTCATTTTATGGCCGAAACAGCAAAAATTTTAAATCCAAATAAAAAGGTTGTACTACCAGATTTACATGCCGGTTATTCATTAAGTGATAGTTGTCCTCCGTTTTTATTTAAACGATTTAAAGAACAGCATCCCGATCACCTGGTAATTTCATATATTAATTGTAGTGCTGGTATTAAAGCGTTAAGTGATATTATTTGTACAAGTAGTAATGCACAAAAAATAGTTGAGAGTTTACCGGAAGAACAAAAGATAATTTTTGCACCCGATAAGAATTTAGGTGGTTTTATAAACAAGCAAACCGGAAGAAATATGCTTTTGTGGAATGGTGCTTGTATGGTGCATGAAATTTTTAGTTTGGAAAAAATTACGAAACTAAAAACGCGTCATCCAGAAGCAAAGTTTATAGCGCATCCCGAATGTGAAGAAGCCGTTTTATCCATTGCAGATTTTATTGGAAGTACTACTCAGTTATTACAGTATACCGAAAAAAGCGAATTCAATGAGTTTATAGTAGCTACCGAAACAGGTATTTTGCATCAAATGATTAAAAATTCACCTACAAAAACTTTTATTCCGGCACCGCCCAATAATAGTTGCGCTTGTAATGATTGCCCACATATGAAGTTGAATACACTCGAAAAATTATACTTATGTATGAAGTTTGAATTACCTGAATTAATATTAGATGAAGAACTTCGCTTAGCTGCTAAAAAGCCGATTGATAGAATGTTACAATTAAGCGATGAGTTGGGTATTAAATAGTTTGGTTTTATATTACCAGCATGTTTGAATTAAATAGAAGCTTATTGAATCGCGCTTGTTGGATATTTACCTGCGCAATCATGTGTTTACTAACTTTACCTGTACTTATTAAGCAAGGGATGTTTAATGATGCGGTTTTATACACTTCAGTTTCGTTAAATTTAAGTAAGGGTATAGGTAGTTTTTGGTTTCCGTATTTTGATGAATGGAATATTATTAATATTAATTCATTTCATGAGCAACCTCCATTGGCTTTTGGAATACAATCTTTATTTTTTAAGCTACTTGGGAATAGTATCTATGTTGAACGTGTATATACTTTTTTATGTATGATAAGTACTGCTATGCTTATTCATAAAATTTGGAATCTTGTTGTTAAAAACAAAGCCGAGTATCAGGGAATGAGTTATTTGGCTGTTTTTTTATGGATAACAATTCCAGTTTGTTTTTGGTCGTATGCTAATAATATGCACGAGAATACAATGGGTGTATGTACTGCGTTATCTGTGTTTTTTAGCTTATATGCATTGCAGCATAGTTCTTTTAAAATTTTACTTTTTACATTATCTGCTTTATGTATCGCTGCTGCTTTTTTATGTAAAGGTTTTCCGGGTTTATTTCCAATTGGTATTCCTTTTTTGTATTGGCTTTGCTTACGTAAAATGAGTTTTAGAGAATGTATATTGTATTCCCTAAATATTGTATGTGTGCTATTTGTAATAGGCATATTCTTGTATTTCTATCCACCATCCAATGAAAGCTTATCAATTTATTTATTTAAAAGAGCCTTTCAACGAATTAGTGATTCGCCAAGTGTTGATAGTAGATTTTTTATTGTAGGTAGATTATTATCTGAATTAATTCCTGCCATAATAATTACCGCATTGATTTTCGGGATAGCCTACATAAAAAGAGTGTTTAACAAACAGATTTATGTAAATCAACAAGCATTATTTTTTTTATGTATTGGGTTATCAGGCTCATTACCACTGATGTTAACCAAAGTTCAAAACGGATTTTACTTTGTAGCGGCATTACCCTATTTCGGTATTGGTTTTGCCTTTATGATAGCACCTTTTGTCAACCATTATTATCATCGTATATCAGGCAAAAGCATTAAACTATTTTTTAGCGTAAGTGTTTGTTTCTTGTTATGTGTATTGATATTTTCTTTTTTGCAAAAGGGAAAATATAGTAGAGATAAAGAGATGTTGCAAGATTTAGAAATCATCGCAAAGGCTTTACCTGCAGGCACAAGGCTAAGTACTTCACCATCGAATTACGAAAAGTGGGTGTTGAATGGTTATATGGTTCGACTGCATAATTTAAGTATGGGTGATATTTTACTGGAGCAAAAGGAAAGGACTTATTTTATTGATGATAAATCATCGGGATATAAGACTCCGGATTATTATCAATTGATGGATTTACCCTTACAACAATTTAAACTTTATAAAAAGCTTACTCGGTAACATGAAAGAGTGAACCCTGCTCGCCTACTATAAAAGAATTTTGATCATCTCTAAAAGTTATTCCTCGTAAATCTTTGTTGGTAAATGAATGGGTTTCTTGCCAGCTATCTCCATCATTACTACTTATACAAACCAAGCCATTTTCACCTACGGCTATCATTTTATTTTGCGTATTACGGTCAACATCTAAAAAATGTTGTTTTTTTGTAGTAACGGAATTTCCATTTCGAATCGTTTGCCACGTATCACCACCATCTATTGTTTTGAGTATGCTACCTTCATAACCAACTACTATTCCTACTTGTTGATTTTTCCAACACATGGCGGTAAAAAAATCGTTTTTGGCAGAAGTGTAATTCCATGTTTTTCCACCATCTTTTGTTTTTAGTACGGTGCCATAACCACAAATGTATCCTGTATTTTTATCACAAAAGTGAATATCGCTTAATTGTAAATTCCAGGTGGTTTGTATTTGGTTGCTACCAGTTCCATCGTTTTTGAAAGCACTTACATGACCAGCATCAAATCCTGTTCCACCAGCAATATAAGATGTATCATCATCGCGAAATGAAATCGATTTCAATTCTTTCCAAGAAGTATGTTGGCGATATTCGAAATTCTTTCCGGTATCATTACTATAATAAATGGTTCCTCCATAGCCTACAGTAATTATAGTTCCTGAGTTATGAATAGCCATCCCATATATTTCTTTTTTTTCTGCATTCTCAGGAAGGTTTTGTACTTGCCATGATATGCCTCCATCTTTACTTATCAGCAGCGAAGGTGCCGAGAATTGCTCACCACCAACTGCAAACCCAATTAAAGAATTAAAAAAGCCTATCTTATTTAAACGATAGGTAGTAGGGGTATGAATTTCTTTGACATTGATTTTTATGCTTGCTTTTTTACATGCTGATAGTGGAAAGCAGAAAAGTAAGAAAGCAAAAAAACACTTATGCATTGTGTATGAGTAATTCTATTTCTTTGGAAGATAAACGAGCGAATATTTTTTTTCCTCCAGGAGTGAGTTGTGGTTGTTCACATAAAAATAATTCCTGAATCAGATTTTCCATTTCTTCTTGACTCAATTTTTTTCCATGAGCAATTGATTTCTGATGTGATAATGTGCGAAGCAAATGTTCGCGTTTATCTAATTTGAACTCTGCATTATGATGTTTGAAATCGTCTAGTATTTTCTCGATGGACGAAACCTCATTACCCATTTTTACGTCTGCAGGTACACCCTGAATAAGAAATGTAAATTTTCCAAAATGGTCAATCTCGTAGCCAAGGTTTAATAAGTCGGGTAATATTTCTTGTAATAAAACTACATCAGCAGCTTGCAATTCAATTTTTTGTGGATGTAGACATTTTTGAATACTTACCGGTGCCACATTTGCTTTCTCGAATTTTTCATACAAAACTCTTTGATGAGCCAATTTTTGATCTATTAATAAAATACCATTCTTGGTAGATGCAATGATATAGGCATTATGAATCTGTATACATTCTTGCTTAAAATCATCTTTAAAAATGATGGGTTGTTCTGTTTCAACAAGATCATTATGGATGGGTAAATTATCGGATAAACTGCCTGGCGACTTATTCCATTCACTTTGAATTTTATACATATCCTTCCAATTTCTCAGGTCTTCTTTTTTGTTTAAGAAATGGGCCTGACCGGTTTGGGTAAATGATTGAAATAGAAAATCGCCTTTGGTATGTTCTTTAGTTGAATTGGAAAGCGGTTGCGTAACCGCAGTGAGTTGTTCAATATTTGAATCCAAACTAAAGTCTAGGGATGGAGCTATACTGTATTTACTAAGAGCATGTTTTACGGCCGAGTTTACAAATGAATAAACAATTCGATCGTCTTCGAATTTAATTTCTTGTTTTGTAGGGTGCACATTAATATCTACACGCTTGGGTTCAATTTCAATAAACAAAACAAAAACCGGAAATTCATTGCTAGATATTAAATCCCTATAGGCTTGTGTAACAGCATGATTTAGGTAAGCGCTTTTGATAAATCGATTATTCACAAAAAAGAATTGGTTACCGCGTGTTTTAGAAGCCGCATCGGGCGTTGCAACAAAACCGGTGATTTTCACAAAATCTGTGGGTTCGTCAACCGGTACCAATTTTGTGTGTAATGTATTGCCTAACAAAGCAATAATTCGTTGTTTAATTTTGCCTTTCTCTAAATTAAATTGATCTGTATTGTTATTGGTAAAGCGAAAAGCAATTTCTGGATAAGCCATAGCAACCCTAGTAAACTCCTCAATGATATGTTTCATTTCAACGGAATTGCTTTTTAAAAAGTTGCGACGAGCCGGGATATTAAAAAATAGATTCTTTATGGAAAGATTTGTGCCGGTTTCGGTTTGACAAATTTCTTGTGAGCGCACAATACTATTATCAATGCTTATACATGTGCCCACTTCATCGTTGGCAGTTTTAGTTTTTAATTCTACTTGGGCTACTGCAGCTATGGAAGCAAGTGCTTCACCTCTGAAGCCCATGGTACGGATGGCAAATAAATCATCTATAGATTTTATTTTCGAAGTGGCATGTCTTTCAAAACATATTCTAGCATCGGTTATACTCATTCCTTTGCCATTATCAATTACTTGAATAAGTTCTTTACCCGCATCTTTAATAATTAAATGAATATTTGTAGCCCCGGCATCTATAGCATTTTCGAGCATTTCTTTTACTGCACTTGCGGGTCGTTGTATAACTTCTCCGGCAGCAATTTGGTTTGCTATATTATCGGGTAATAAGGCAATAATGTCTGGCATAATGCAAATGTACTATCCTAGTAATTATAATAGTTATTTGGGCTAGACAAAAAGCCTCTTATTGGAAACTTTATTGTTTGCTGTTTTTTTGGTAGCTAGATCTATTCAGGAACAACTAATCTAAAACCGTTACCATGAATATTTACGATTTCAACGGCTTCATCTTCTTTTAACATTTTACGAAGTTTGGCAATATAAACATCCATGCTTCGTCCATTAAAGTAAGTATCGCTACCCCAAATTTTCTTCAAAACTTGATCTCGTGGTAATAAATCATTTTTACTTTCACAAAGCATTTTTAGTAATGAATTTTCTTTAGGTGAAAGGGTAAACATTTTATCATTTACCTTCAATTCTCTGAGTTTGCTATTAAAATTAAATTTGCCAAAACTAAATTCGAAGTTTTCGTTTTGCTTCTCCATTTTTTCGGCGTTTCGCTTTAAAATGGCTTTAATTTTATGTAACAGAATTTCGCTATCGAATGGTTTTAAAATATAATCATCAGCACCCAATCGATATCCATTTAAAATATCTTCTTTCATATTTTTCGCTGTAAGAAAGAATAAAGGAATATCAAGATCAATATTTCTGATTTCTTCTGCTAAGGCAAATCCATCTAAGTTGGGCATCATAACATCTAATAAGCATAGATCATATTTTTCGCGTCTAAAAGCCGCTAAGCCTAAAATACCATCACGAACTAGTTCAACCACATAATCATTTAATTCAAGATAGTTTTTCAGTACTTTACCGAAGTTGGTATCATCTTCAACCAAAAGTATTTTTGATTTTTGAATTTTTTCGTTTTCAACAATTACCGTATCCATGTTTTGGTGTTCTGTTTTTTCTTCTTGCATGATTATTTGTTTTTAGTATTCAAAAGTAGTCTTTGCATAATGTGGAAGTTAGCGTTAGCGCGTAATATTTTGTTAAAGGGTATTTCTAAAAGCGCTAAATATTATTGTGGCGTAATAATAATTTGCCGTTTTTTTTGCTTCATCCAACTTCTTACAATTTCATGATCATCGGGGTGAATTGTATGTTTTTCTTTGTAATGGTTCCAGTCAGAAGTATTTGATATTTGAGCATTTTCATCAATATAGCCAAAACCGGAATAGGCATAGTTTTTAATTAAAATGAAAGATTTTTCTAGTCCGCTTCTTCCTTTATCAATAATTACAAAGTTGGGTTTATGAAAGCTATGGTTTTTTATAATATCGGTACATCGTAAATTATACAGTTCATGATCTTCTTTTCCTGCACAAATACCACGACATTTTTTTATTTGATGATTAAAGCAAACCGATTCTTCGGATGTTAAATGACAGTAACGTAAGCACAATTCTTTTTCATTTAACCAGGTTTCTAATTTTTCGCGTGCCGATGCGTAGTTTGTGAAGGAAAGTAGTGCATTTTGGTTTTCATCATAGGGCTCTATTTTAAAATTCATAATACCATCTTCGTTGGTAAAGAAGATAATATTATGTGTAAATACATCTTTCTTTCGTTGGCGATTGTACAAAGGTTTATGGCATTTAATTTCTGCCGATTCAAGAAGCAATGAAATAAGTTCGCTACCGGTTTCAATATAATCTACATCATATAAATCGTTTAACATTGCCTTGCTTTTTTTTAAATTGGAATTGAAGTGGCTTAATGCACGATTATACATATTTACACTTTTGCCAATATAGATGATTTGTTTATCATGATTTAAAAAGTAGTAAACACCACATGTTTCGGGTAGTTTGTTAAGTATGTATTTTTTAATGTTGTCTATTCGTGTGGTCATTATTTGACTCACAGATTTTGTTTTATATTCTTTACTTGTTGTTTTTAGCTGAAGTAAAATGTCGAGTAGCTTAGCAGTAGCAACGGCATCTCCTTCTGCTCTATGTCGATTATGAATTTGAATGCCAATTTCTGCGCAAAGGTTCCCTAAGCTATAACTGCGTT
This sequence comes from Bacteroidota bacterium, assembly GCA_016706595.1. GTDB lineage: Bacteria > Bacteroidota > Bacteroidia > Chitinophagales > Chitinophagaceae > OLB11. The sequence goes on from JADJJH010000002.1 coordinate 69,656, forward strand.
TACCTGGTATAAGTTTTCTACTGAGCTTAACTGTACATAAGGTTTCGCGCCGAAATGGAAAACCTAGTGAACTAAATTCATCTTTTATAAAGTTGTAATCGAATGAAGAATTATGTGCAACAAAAATTTTTCCTTCAGTGAACGATAATATTTCTTTAGCTACTTCATGAAACTTGGGTGCATCTTTTACCATTTCGTTTGTGATACCCGAGATGTTGGTATAAAACCCTGAGATATAGCATTCGGGATTTATAAGCGTTGAAAATTTATCAACGACAGTAAGTCCATCATGTACTAAAATACAGATATCAATAATTCTGCCTTTTTGAAAGGCAAATTTTGAACCACAGGTTTCGATATCAACAATAGCAAACATTGCTTACAAAGGTATTAGAAAAATAGTTTTTCAGCTTCTACTATACTTTCCGGTTTACCAACATCCAATAATTTTTTACCACTATGGTCGAAGGCTATTATATTATTTATCTTAGCAAGTTCTAGATAGACATCTATCATGGAGAATTTGCCAGTGAAGCGAATTTGAGAAAAGATACCGGGCTCAATAATATGTATTCCGCTGAATGAAAATGATTGAAGATTATTTTCATCTCGACTCATTTTTATTTCTTCTGTTGATGTATTTTGCCAGCCACACAAAATGTTTTCTTGATTAAAAAGTAAACATCTTGAACTGTTTCTTTTGCATACGGCTAATGTTGCCAGGGGTTTACGAAGCTTATGATACGTATACATTTCTAACATATCAATATCCGTTAACATATCAGCATTCATTAATATAAACGGCTCATCCTTATCAAAAAACCACGATGCTTTTAACAGTCCCCCCCCTGTTTCTAAAATTTCATTTCGTTCATCAGAAATTTCGATTTGTGTATCGAAGAAATTATGTTTTTGTAGGTATTGAATAATTTGTTCAGCAAAATGATGCACGTTTATAATGAAACTATCGACACCATAGCTTTTTAAATATTCTATATTTCGTTGTAGAAGGGTTTTGCCATTTACAAGCGCTAAAGCTTTAGGATGATGATCAGTAAATGGTTTTAGGCGGGTTCCTAATCCGGCTGCCAAAATCATTGCTTTCATAAACGTAGATTATGATTTACGTTTCATGTTATGGAGTGCCTTTACTTTTACCATATCAACTCGTGTTTCGGTTGCAGCTAAAATATCAAATTCATAATCACCTATGATTATTTTTTCTTTTTGTTTTGGTATAGATTCATGGTTTTCTATAATATAACCCGACAGTGTTTCGGCATCATCTACCGGTAAGTTCAATTCGTATTTTTGATTTAAATAATCAATTTCTAATCTACCGGAGAAAATGTATTCATTAGCAGAAATTTGTGTTTCTACATATTCCTCAACATCATATTCATCTTGAATTTCGCCAAAAATTTCTTCCAATATATCTTCCATGGTTACGATTCCGGCGGTACCACCAAACTCATCGATTACCCAAGCTATGCTTTTTCTTTCTTTGGTGAATTGATTTAATAAATCTACGGCATTCATGGTTTCGGGTACCGTTGGAATTTTATGTAAGATGTTTTTAATTTCTTTAGGACTTTTTAAAAAATCAAGGTGGTGAAGATATCCTAAAACATTATCTATAGAATTTTCATAAACCAAGATTTTAGAAAGTTTGGTTTCAAGAAATAGTTTTTTAACGTCATCAATTGGTGTAGTTATAGCTACTGCCTCAATTTCATTTCGCGGTATTAAACATTCACGAATTTTCACATGAGTCAGGTTAAGTGCATTTTCAAAAAGTTCGGTATTGGTATCTTCTGTTTTATCTTGTCCGGTTCGCATCTGTTTTACGAATTGCTCCAAATCGATACGCGAATACACTTGTTTATTTTCAGATATTTTTACATTGAATAGATATTTCAAAATAAATTCTGAAATTCTAACAAAGAGTTTGGCGATAGGATAGAGTAAAATATAGAAGAACTGTATGGGAATAGTTAAAAAACTAAGTATTGATTCTGGTTTGGATCTGAATACAGCTTTGGGAATAAACTCTCCTAAAATTAATACAATAATGGTGGCAATTACAGTATCTAAAAACAATCGAACATATTCATTGTATAATCCAATTACATCAAAAAATGAATCTGTTATTTCGGTCATCAACAATCCATAAACTACTAAGCTTACATTAATACCTACTAAGCTGGTTCCAATAAAAGTGGCCGGTTTCTCCATAAACTTGGAGAGTATTTTACCCGCATAGGAACCTTGTTTTCTCTTTAGTTCAATATTGAGTTTGCTAGCAGAAACAAAAGCGATTTCGATGCCAGAAAAGAAGCCAATGAAGATTAAACAAAGTATTATATAAAAAAGGGTTACTATCATGTGACTGTAAAAGTAAGCCTAATCATTTAAAAAACTTTTAATTAGCCGTTCTGCATTTTCACATGCAATCTCTAAACGATCATTAATTATAATATGGTCAAATTGATTTGCATAACTTAATTCTTCATTTGCTTTATTTAATCTTTCGGTTATGCTTTCTTCGGTTTCGCTTTCTCTGTTTCGTAATCTTTCTTCTAAAGCTTGTATGTCTGGTGCTTGTATAAACAGCGTGAGTGCATTCGAGGTATAATATTTTTTTAATCGCTGTGCACCATGAACATCAATATCAACTAATGGAATTTTTTGATTATTCCAAATGCGAGAAAGTTCTGATTTTAACGTGCCGTAGTATTTATTGGTATATACCATTTCATATTCGGCAAATTCATTTTGTTCTATTCGTTTAGTGAACTCTTCCGGTGTAATAAAGTAATAATTGATGCCATCTACTTCTCCGGTTCTCGGTTTTCTTGTACACGCACTTATACTAAACGCCAATTCGGGCATGTGCCTGAGTAAGTGATTTACGATGGTAGTTTTACCTGAGCCTGATGGCGCTGTTATTATAATGAGCTTATGGTTATTCACCAATTAAAACTTAGTCGGCTAATAATTTTTCTAAATCTTTAACCGAATCTTCTGCATGGTTGTATTTACCTATAATTACACCATTGGCATCAATTAAAAATGCTTGTGGTACAAACATGACACCATATTCTGCAGCGGCTTTACTTTGCCATCCACCTAAATCGCTCATATGATAAGGCCAAGCTAGTTTGTCTTTCTTAATTGCTTCAATCCATGGATCTTTTGCTTTGTCTAATGAAACGCTTACAATAGTGAAACCATTTTTAGCTTTTTTATATTTCTTTGTGCTGTATTTATTGTAAAATTCTACAAGTTGCGGATTAGCCATTCTACATGGTCCACACCAAGATGCCCAAAAGTCTAAAAGAATTACTCTTTTATCATTTATATCAGATAGTTTTAAGACCTTACCTTCAGGGTTAGCATATTCTAATTCGGGTGCTTTTTGGCCAACTTCCATTTTAGTATTTTGGTATTGGGCATTGGCTGCATGCAGACTAAATATTGATATTAAGATTAGCGCGATTTTCTTCATTGTTTTTAATTTTTGTGTTTCAAAGATATAGGTTTTGTCGGATTCTTTATTTTTTAGAAGTTAGTCAAATGTAAAAGTTTGGTAATTCAGTTTAGTGTGCTGCCCATTCTATGGTATCTAAATCAATACCTTCTTTGTACATTTCCCACAAAGGACTCATTTCGCGCAATTTATGTACAGTATCACTTACTGCTTTAATTGTGTAGTCTACTTCTTCTTCGGTGCTGAATCTACTTAATCCAAAACGTAATGAACTATGAGCCAGATCATCACCCAAACCTAAAGCTTTTAATACATAGGATGGTTCCAGTGAAGCTGAAGTACAAGCACTTCCACTACTTAATGCAATGTGTTTGTTGATACCCATTAATAGTCCTTCTCCTTCAACATGTTTAAATGAAATATTGCTTACATGTGGTAGTCGATTAGTTTTATGTCCATTGAGGTATGATTCTTCTACTTGTAATAATGAAGATTCTAATTTGTCTCGTAGTTTGATTATTCTTTGTGTATCAGCTTCCATGTCCTGCATGCAGATTTCGCAAGCTTTGCCAAATCCTACAATGCCTGGTACATTTAAGGTTCCGCTTCGCATGCCTCTTTCATGGCCACCGCCATCCATTTGCGCTGTTACTTTTACGCGAGGGTTTTTACGACGAACATATAATGCACCTACACCTTTTGGTCCATACATTTTATGTGCGGTAAAGGCCATTAAATCTATTCCATCTTTAGTTACATCAACAGGTATTTTACCAACTGCTTGTACTGCATCAGACATTACCAAAACACCATGTTTTTTAGCAATGGCAGATATTTCTTTCATTGGGTTTACTGTTCCAATTTCGTTATTTGCATACATAATGGAAATAAGAATTGTTTTTGGTGTGATAGCTTTTTCTAATTCTTGTAAGTCTATCATACCTTCATCATTTACCTTTAAATACGTAATTTCAGCACCTTGTTTTTCTAAGTGTTTGCAAGTATCTAAAACAGCTTTATGTTCTATGGTTGTGGTAATGATATGATTTCCTTTTGATGAATACATTTCATAAACCCCTTTGATGGCTAAATTATCAGCTTCTGTTGCACCTGATGTTAAGATGATTTCTTTAGGATCGGCGCCAATAAGTTTAGCAATTTGTTCTCGGGCATAATCTACGGCTTCTTCAGCAACCCAACCAAATGAATGGTTACGGCTAGCTGCATTTCCAAAATTTTGGGTAAAATAAGGAATCATTGTTTCTACCACTCTTGGATCACATGGTGTAGTTGCATTATTGTCGAGATAAATGGGAAAGTTCATGTTTTTTGTAAGTTTTTATGGTGGCAAATATAGGTTGAGGTTGGTATACTTAGCTGAATAGTTTGTTACTTTTTGATAGGTTTAATTTATAATAGTTAGTTTTGATTTTCTAAATAATTGATTAATGTTATATAAGGTGGAGCATATTGGAATTGCTGTTAAGTCTTTGGATACAGGGATAGATTTATATGAAAAACTTTTACAAACTACTTGTTATAAAACGGAGTTGGTGGAAAGTGAAAATGTGCAGACTGCTTTTTTTAAAATAGGTGAAACTAAAATAGAGTTATTGGCATCAACAACTGTTGACGGAGTTATTGCAAGATTTATTGAAAGAAAAGGGGAAGGAATTCATCATATTGCTTATGCCGTAGATGATATTCTTTTTGAAATGAATGAATTAAGATTAAAAGGATTCACTTTATTGAATGAATCACCTAAACTAGGTGCCGATAATAAGTTGGTTTGTTTTGTGAGTCCTAAAGATACTAATGGAGTTTTGGTTGAGTTATGTATGGATAGACCAGATTAAGCTCTTTTTTGGTTAATTATTTTGTGGTTATTGTCTGAATTGTGGTTAATAACCCCTATTATATACACATTATAATTTATTTAATAGATTATCGACCCATATGAACCATCAAAATTTGTATATCAGAAGGGTTTACTCCACTGATTCTGCTAGCTTGTCCTAATGTGCGAGGTTTTATTTTGATAAACTTTTGTAAGGCTTCTGTGGATAATGAATTCAATTTTTCGTATTTGAAGTTTTCTGGAATGATTAGTTCTTCTAAGGTTCCTGCTTTTTCTACCAATTCTTTTTCTTTTTCAATGTATGTCTCATACTTGAGTAAGATTTCTGCTTGCTCAATTGTTTCACGTGGAACATCTTGTATAAGATTCTTTATTTCTTCTGAATGTTCTGCTAATTGAAGTAATGAAATTTGTGGTCTTAAAAGAACTTTAATGGAGTTTACTTTTTCTGTAAGTAGTGCATTATCTATGGATTGTAGAAATGGATTTATTTGTTGTGGACTTAATGATGTCTTTTTTAGTTTATTTATTAGGGTTTCAGTGCTTTCAATCTTATCTTTTACTTTATTCAATCTTTCTTCACTGGCCAATCCAATTTGATTACTTTTCTCAGTTAGTCTTATATCTGCATTATCTTGGCGTAGGATGGTTCTATATTCTGCTCTTGAAGTGAACATTCTATAAGGTTCATCGGTTCCTTTATTTATTAAATCATCAATTAATACGCCAATATAGGCTTCACTACGTTTTAATGTAAAGGCTTCTTTTTGGTTGGCATTTTGGTGAGCATTGATTCCTGCCATTAAACCCTGACAAGCTGCTTCTTCGTAACCAGTAGTTCCATTAATCTGTCCAGCAAAAAAAAGGTTTTTAATAAGTTTAGTCTCTAAATTATAGTTTAATTGTGTAGGTGGAAAATAATCATACTCGATTGCGTAGCCGGGGCGGTACATTTTTACATTTTCTAGTCCGGGTATTAGCCGTAATGCTTTATACTGTACTTCTTCTGGCAGTGATGTTGAAAATCCATTTAAATATATTTCATTGGTATTCCAACCTTCGGGTTCAATAAAAAGTTGATGTCGATCTCTTTCCGCAAATCGGTTTATTTTGTCTTCAATACTCGGACAATATCTTGGTCCGACGCCTTCAATTCTTCCTTGAAACATTGGGGATCTATCAAAACCGGTTTTAAGTATATCGTGTACTTCGGTGTTTGTATAAGTTATCCAGCAACATTTTTGTGTTTTTGGTCGATTTTTTTCAAGATAGGAGAAACCGATAATATCATCATCTCCATTTTGTTGTTCAGTTTTAGAATAGTCAATACTTCTTCCGTCTAATCTTGGAGGGGTTCCGGTTTTTAACCTGTCGGTTTCAAACCCTAATTCAACTAATTGTTCAGTTATTCCACTTGCCTTGCTTTCACCCATTCTGCCTCCACCAAAGTTCTTTTCTCCAATATGTATTAATCCGTTTAAAAATGTCCCGTTGGTTAGTACAACAGTTTTTCCTAGAATTTCAATTCCTAAATTAGTCTTTACACCTTGCAATGTTCCACGTGAAACAAGTAAACCGCAAACCGAATCTTGCCAGATATCTAAATTTTGTATATTTTCTAATGTTTCACGCCAAGTTGAAGCAAATAAATGACGATCGTTTTGGGTACGTGGACTCCACATGGCCGGACCCTTAGATTTATTCAGCATTCTAAATTGAATCATTGATTTATCAGAAACAATGCCTGAATAACCACCTAAAGCATCTATCTCTCTTACGATTTGCCCTTTTGCTATGCCACCCATTGCAGGATTGCAGCTCATTTGTGCAATTGTTTGCATATTCATCGTAATAAGCAGCGTTTTAGAACCTAAGTTTGCCGCCGCTGCCGCTGCCTCGCAACCCGCATGTCCTGCGCCTACTACAATCACATCATATTTTGGAAACATATTATATCCTTAATTAATTAGCTTATTGGCAAATGTATGGCAAATTAAAAAACAATACCGAAGTGTTATTTGTAATAGACGAATAATTTAGTCTGAACGCCTATCTTATCGGTATAAACCTCATTGTTATAAGTACCCTATCATTTTGTTTTCAAGTTGTACATTTCTATAAAATACTTTCCGGCAATTGCACCAAACATGTCTGTAATAATATCATACAGATCAAAGCTTCTACCTATTACCCAATAATACTGGTATATTTCAATGCCAATACCGTAAAAAATAGATATTAGTAAAATAATATATTTATTAAAATTTGTTTTGTAGTAATATAATTTCCAAATGATAAAGAAGGAAAAGAAGAAAAGAAAATGAATTATTTTATCAAAATGTTCAAATATAGTTAACTTGGGTAAATTACTACCTGGTAATGAACATCCAATAAAAATTGTAAGAGTTACAACTATGGCAATAAAAAGCGTTAGTTGCCTTTGTTCAATAAAAAATGAAAATATTCTTTTCATAGGTAAGCCTTTAGCTTACCATACCACTGTAAGTTTCTGCGCTTAGCAAAGACGCTAATTCTTCAACGTTATCAATGTTCATTTTTATCATCCAACCTGCTCCGTATGGATCTTGATTCACTGCTTCAGGATTGCTTTCTAATCCTGGGTTCACTTCTAATATTGTTCCACTTACTGGTAAAAACAAATCCGAAACAGTTTTAACAGCTTCAACCGTACCAAAAATTTCGCCTGATTTTAATTCTTTGCCTTCAGTACTGATATCTACAAAAACAATATCACCTAATTCTCGCTGAGCAAAGTCTGTAATGCCCACAATTGCTGTATTTCCGTCGATGCGAACCCATTCATGGTCGCTTGTATATTTTAAATCAGAAGGTATGTTCATGGTAAAATAATTGAGGGGGTAAATGTATATTTAATTTATAACTATTCAAATTATTGCTCTTCGCTTTTTTCTTGAACCTCTTCTTCCTCATTAGGTATTAAATCTAATTTCTTCAATATTCCGTACCATTTCATCATCTTTTTCATATCACTCGTATATACACGATCCTTATCATACTGGGGAAATAACTTACCAAAATGGGATTTGATTTTTGAATTATCTGCTTTGAGTAAATCGAATTCACCAGCACTGCCCTCGTTTTTCTTGAAATTGATAAATACCTCGGCTAATCTTACATTATCTTCTTCGGTAAAAACTTCAATACTGTCAAGCGGCGTTACATTATGTGAACGTGCGGGCACAAACTTGGTAGTGTTATCATCCAAACTTTTTACAATAGCACCATCACTTTTGGTTGATAATAATTGATATAAACCACTCAGTCCGGAAATTGCTACTAGCTCATTATATTTCATGTATAAATTTTTATTGTTTTTTTATTGTCAACCCTTGGCTTGCAGTGAGGGTATTTGGCTAGGCTGATAACTAATCTGTAGATTCAATCTACGGATTAGCGAAAAGATTAGAGAGTTAAAAATTATTATTTCAGGGATTAAAAAATAATATGAGCAGCAAATTTATAGGTTTACATCAAAATAAAAATTTCTTTTTCAGAAATGTTATTATTACCGGATTGGGTAAATAGGAGAATGTAAAAACCGAGACCTAAGATTTGCAAAAAGTAGCGATCATTTGTGCGAATCAATTCAAATCCTGGAGGTCTGAAAGTATTAATAAAAGAGAATTGCAAGTAACTTTGACAAAATTATGTTTACATGAAAAATTTATTATCAGTTATAATGATTGGATTATTTTTTACTGCCTGCACTTTTCCGGTAAAAGATAAAGAGCCAGAATATAAACCAGTTAACATTCCCAAAACAGAAATAAGTACAAAATCAGGTTGGTCTTGTCCGATGAAATGCGAAGGCGATAAAGTATATCAAGATAGTACCCAAAAATGTGCAGTATGTGAAATGGATTTGGTGAGAGTGAATTAATTTTCAACTAATCGTTTGACTAAACCCTTACGCAATGTATTTCGGTTGGCTTCCTTACTTGATTATCTTTTATCTCTGGTTGGTAAAAAGAAAACCATATCGACGTTTTAAACAAGTTGATTTTTCATATTTACAGAAAAGCCTATTGATTAAAAGATGGTAGGTATTCTGTAGAAAAAGCTTGCAAAATTATTGCAGTTAGATGAATGGTGCCATCGCCCATTGGTTTCATTTTTGCACCCAGATGAGACACCAAAAAAAAGTCAGGCATGTTAATTCATTTTACCAAACCTTACAATTTATCATAAGCCAACTCTTTAACTAGCTTGTTTGCGAACATATTTTGTAAGTATCACAATCACTTGACCTTCAATTCGGCCCTCGATTTGATCGGTATTGTCTTCAACCAAACGAATATTTTTTACCACAGTACCTAATTTCGCATTAAGTGTTGAACCCTTTACATCAAGTGATTTAATCAAAACTACTGTGTCGCCGCCTTGCAACATTTGTCCATTACAATCTTTATGTAAATCTACACTTCCATCATTTTCGTGATCGCCACTTGTTTTAGCCCAAGCTAAATTTTCTTCATCCAAATACATCATATCAAGAGCTTCAGATGCCCAACTTTCGTTACGTAACCGATTTAGCATACGCCATGAAATAATTTGAATAGCGGGTATCTCACTCCACATGCTAGTAGTAAGGCAAGCCCAGTGAGTTCTATCTAATTCTTCCTTTTTATCAATCTGTGCAATGCATTTTAAGCAAATTAATACTTCATTATCTTTACTATTTGCAGCAATGGGTGATACTTCATAAACTTTTAAATTATCTTCTGCCTGACAAAGTTCACATCGGTTATTACTACGTTCGCGTAATTGAGCTTCTGGTTTCATAATATTTATATTTTATTTGGCGCGAATGTAATATCATTTCACTCGGGATGCTAAAAGCGTAAAATTTTGGATTTGACAAAAGCGCTATTTTACCGCCTCTACTTTATAACCTGCTTCTTTTAATAAATGCAATACGCCTTGGTCTCCTGATAAGTGACCTGCACCAACTGCAATAAAACTTTTGTTTTTCTTCATCATTTCAGGCAGTTTTGAAACCCAATCGCGGTTACGATCATAAATTAACTCATTTTGGTGGTTTTTCACTTCCGGGCTATCGTTAATCATTTTACTTAAACCTGCAATATCTTGTTGTTTATACAAATCAACCATTAATGCTGCTTCGTTTGCATCACCAACCGCCATTTCTTTATCACTTTTCAATGAACTTAACATCATCTCTTTAATTTCTTCACGGGGTATTTCATCAAAAAATGCAATTTGCCTATTTACCGTTTCTAATGCGTTGATTAGCATTTTTTTATCTTTACTTAAGGCAATCAAATTCATTTCATACGATGCAGTTCTATCACAAGTAAATCCTTTTAACGCTAAAGCAGAAATAAGAACAAAAGGTTTAAATGAATTAAATGTTTCAAGTTCGATTTCAGCTTTTTCACGTAATCGTTGGGCAAATAATTGGTATTCATTTTCATCACTAAAAAAATCATGTAAGGTTAACCCATCAGGTAATAACATATTGTGTTGAAATTCTACGCCTAAATTTTGATCGGCCAAATTCACTTCTAAAATCAATTGATTACATTCATTGAAAGCCTTGGTCATTTTTTCGGTAAAAAAATAATCCTCTGAACAAATGGCATGTATAGTGCCAAATATATAAGAAGCACCTTTTAAATCTTTACCACTTACCTTCCAAAGCAAACTTTTTTCTTCGGCTGGTTTTACAGGCTTCACGGCATTTGATTTTTGCGCAAAGGCTGTAATGCCAAGTAATTGAGTGCATAGTCCTAGAAATAAGAAGAATTTTTGTTTCATTTGTTTTTGTTTTTTAGTTTCTCACATGGAATTCGGCATGTAAACTTCTGCTTAGTGTTTATAGTTGTAAGGCCTCATTCCATGTAGTTAAGATGTATGTTGATGAAATAATAAAGTGCACAATGCAAATCCTAAGCCAAGTATAACAGCCACGACTTTTTGTCGGCTTAATTCATGACGCTTGGTTCCACTTTCATATAGTACTGTGGTAGAAATATGTAAAAATGAGCCAATAACAACCGGAATAATATATACCAGCAGACTAGATATAAAATGAAATTTTTGACCATAATACATAGCTAACATACCCGACACCGGCGATACTGCCGCAAATAAAAACAACAGTAACCATTTATTGATTTTTGTATTAGAGACTAAAATCAGAGAACAAAGGGTAATAGCCTCTGGTAATTTATGAGCCGCGACACCTATGAAAATAGAAGGCAGAGTATTTGCACTTTGATAATTAAATCCTAGCGGAATACCTTCCATAAAAGCATGAATTGATAAGCCTACAAAAATAGGAAACAAGGCATGTGGCTGCCCGTCGTGTTCGTGCACATGACCATGTTCAACGCCGTGAGAAATTCGCTGTAAAACCAATTGAAGAAAAAAACCGAGTAAGATGAACAATCCTGCCTTTTCATCTAACTCATGAAAGGTTTCGTGCATTAAGTGTAAAAAAGTTATCCCTAATAAAAACGACCCCGAAAATGCGAGTAACAGCGTCATCCAAACCGTACTAAATTTTTTTATCAGAAATGGAATTGATCCACCTAATGCAGTAAGTACAAATAATAATAAGAGATATAGCCAAATCATAAACCGATGGCAAAAGTATTGAATGTTTTAGAGAAAGTTACAAACCTTATTGAGAACAGCGAATAGGAAGATTCTTTTGTTGACATAGAAATATAAAATGCTTAACAGCTCTAGAAAATGTTTAGGCTTGATAGCTTTTTCAACAAAAACTTTATCTTCGTTATTAATATTCCCCAAAAACAAGGCCCATGCAACGAATTTTATTTGGCATCATCGCCCTATGTATTAGTTATTCTGTGAAAGCGCAATCTAATACCAAGACTACCCATGATGGTAATTTGAAAACATTTTATTCCTATACGCCGGATGGAAGAATCGACTATGAAGTTTCGAATCAGAAAATATTAGTGAAATTTAAAACATCCATTTCTTTCAACGAACAGACCGAAATTGTAGGCAAATATCCTTTATTAAAATCCTTGAAACCTGAGATGTTACTACCTTCTCCTAAAGTTTCTCTTCTTGAAATAAATGGCGCTAATATAAGTACCGAGAAGATCATCGCAATGATTGCGGCTTTAAATCAAGAGGAAAAGATTGTTTATGCAAATCCTTTTTTGGTTTATAAAGATGGCACCTTGCAAGGAATTACTGAACGTTTTTTTGTGAAACTAAAATCTGCATCCGACTATGTTCTACTTGAAAATGAAGCAAAAAGAAACAAGTTTACAATCGGTGAATCAAACAAACATGATAAATTATTATTTGCTATAGAAGTTGATAAAAACTCTTCTGGTAATGCATTGGAGCTTGCGAATAAATTATCAGAAACTAGAAAATTTTTGTACGCAGAACCAGATTTTTTATTACTGCTGAAAAAATTCTCTACCAATGATACTTATCTTAATTATCAGTGGTCGCTAAATAATACCGGATCATCTATTCAGTATAATGGAACACCTGGTGCCGATATGAATATTTTTAATGCATGGACACTTTCCACCGGTAATTCGGCAACCAAAGTTGCGGTAATTGACGAAGGGGTTGATTTAGTTCATCCGGATTTAATTGGAAATATGTTGCCGGGATTTGATGGAACCGGCCTAGGAAGTGGAGGCGCCCCTTCAGGAAATGATGCGCACGGAACTGCTTGTGCAGGCATTATTGCGGCTGTAGGAAATAATAATTTAGGGATAGCCGGTGTGGCCTATTCTGCAAAGATTGTTCCGGTAAGAATCGCTTATGGTTCTGGTTCAAGCTGGATAACTTCAAATGCATGGATTGGAACTTGTATTGATTGGGCTTGGGATCAGGGTGATGCTGATGTACTCAGTAATTCATGGGGAGGTGGCGGCTCATCAAGTGTGATAAACGATGCCATTGGCAGAGCCACTACCTTGGGTAGAGGCGGTTTGGGAGCACCGGTTTTATTTGCTGCAGGAAATGATAATTCGGCAGTAAGTTACCCAGCTACCTTATCAAATGTAATTTCTGTAACTGCCATGAGTATGTGTAATCAACGTAAAAGTACAAGCTCATGTGATGGTGAAACTTTTTGGGGTTCAAATTATGGAACTAATACAGACGTTTCGGCACCCGGTGTAAAAATCTATACTTGCGATATCAGTGGCGCAAATGGTTATAGCTCTGGCGATTATACGGGCACTTTTAATGGCACTTCTTCTGCAACACCGAATACAGCAGGCGTAATGGCCTTAATTCTTTCGGTGAATCCTTCGCTTACGATGTCGCAAGCTCGACAAATTCTTGAAATAAGTTGTGATAAGGTTGGAGGATATACCTATAATAGCGGTGTGGCAAATCAACCCAACGGAACTTGGAGTAATGATTTAGGATATGGTAGAGTGAATGCATTTGCTGCATTACAATTAGCAAATCCGCAACCATGTATTAATCCGCCGGCTATCGCAACCACCAATGCATCACCTAGTACAATATGTTTAGCCTCTAATATTAATTTTTCATTGGGCGGTATTTTATTTGGTACGGGTCAAACTTATCAATGGCAATCGAGTGCCAATAATATTACTTACAATAATATTGGTGGCGCTACCAATTCAAGTTATTCAGCCACAGTAAGTGCTACAACATGGTATAGATGTGCAGTTACTTGTGGAAGTACAACAAATTCTACTCCTACACAAGTAGTATTTAATAATCCTACGATTTCTTCCTTTCCATATATTGAAAATTTTGATGCAAGTTCAGCATTACCATGTGGATGGAGTGTGATTGATGCTAACTCGGATGGATTCTCATGGGCAAACAGAACAACCAATCCAAGATCTGCACCCAATGCCATCACCTATGTTTACAATGTTTCGAGTGCGGCTAATGATTGGGTTTTTTCGGCACCACTTTCTTTGACTGCCGGAACAAATTATAGAGTTCGATTTTGGTATCGAGCACGTAATGCGAGTTACCCAGAAAAATTGGAAATAAAATGGGGCGCTGCTGCAACCGCTTTAGGCATGACTTCCTCTGCCATTTTCACGAATAGCAATATTAACAATATAAGCTATTTGGAAGCCACCACAAGTATTATTTCGCCCACAACTAGTGGAATATATTATGTGGGATTTAGAGCATTTAGTAATGCCGATATGTGGGATTTACATATCGATGATGTAACCTTTGAAATAGCGCCTAGTTGTGCTACGCCATTATTAGGTGGTACAATAAGCGGTGCGCTAAATATTGTAGGAGGAAGTCCAACCACCTATACTTTAACAGGGAATACAGGTACCAATATTCAATGGGAGCAATCGGTAAACAGCGGCGCTACTTGGACAAACATTACAGGTGCAACCACAAGTACGCCAAGTATTGTACTATCTCCAGGTACGGTTTTACTTCGAGCTAAATCAAGTTCGCCAGCTAGTGGATGTGCGGATGTGTATTCAAATATTTTAACCATAACTGTTAATTCTGTTATTGGTGATGTTTTTAGTAATCCGATTATTGTTTCATTACCATTTACACAAGCCTATTCAAATGCGAGTGGTTCGGGATATACAAGTACTTATACCGGCACCAATCAACAAGCTTCGCCCGATATTTTCTTTAGTTTTACAACAGGCCCATGTGCAGATTCAATAAAGATCAGTACCTGTGGATCATTATTTGACACTTATGTTCATTTGCTAAATGCAAGTGGAACTAACCTAACTTCTAACGACGATAATGGGCCTTATTGCACAGGCACTGCCGCTTCGATGAAGGTTGATATTTTACCAAACACAACCTATTTTGCCGTTTTTGAAGGTTATGGAACCGCCACAGGAACTATACAAGTGCATATTTCAGAAATAGGATCTGCTATACTTGTTCCCTTTGTTTCAATAGCTGTAACAAGTGGAAGTAATCCGATGTGTGCAGGTTCATCTATCACGTTTACGGCAACACCAACAAATGGTGGAGTTCCATCTTATCAATGGCAAGTAAATGGTTCGAATGTGGGAACGAATAGTTCTACGTTTACATCATCATCTCTAACAAACGGACAAGCCGTAACATGCATTATGACATCGACAGCAACTTGTGCAAGTCCAACCACAGCGAGTTCAAATAGTATCAACATGGTGGTGAATACAATTCTTACACCTTCAGTTTCAATAGCTGTAACGAGTGGCACCAATCCAATGTGTGCAGGTTCATCCATCACGTTTACGGCAACACCAACAAATGGCGGAGCTCCATCTTATCAATGGCAAGTAAATGGTTCGAATGTGGGAACGAATAGTTCTACGTTTACTTCATCATCTCTAACAAACGGACAAGCCGTAACATGTATCATGACATCTACCGCAACGTGTGCGAGTCCAACCACAGCGAGTTCAAATAGTATTACTATGGTAGTGAATCCGATACTCACCCCATCAGTTTCAATTGCTGTAACTAGCGGAAGCAATCCGATGTGTGCAGGTTCATCTATCACGTTTACGGCAACACCAACAAATGGCGGAGTCCCATCTTATCAATGGCAAGTAAATGGTTCGAATGTGGGCACGAATAGTGCGACGTTTACATCATCGTCTCTAACTAACGGACAAGCCGTAACATGTATTATGACATCTACCGCAACGTGTGCGAGTCCAACCACAGCGAGTTCAAATAGTATTAATATGGTAGTGAATCCGATACTCACCCCATCAGTTTCAATTGCTGTAACTAGCGGAGCTAATCCAATGTGTGCAGGTTCATCTATCACGTTTACAGCAACACCAACAAATGGTGGAGTTCCCTCTTATCAATGGCAAGTAAATGGTTCGAATGTGGGAACGAATAGTTCTACGTTTACATCATCATCTCTAACAAACGGACAAGCCGTAACATGTATCATGACATCTACCGCAACGTGTGCGAGTCCAATCACAGCGAGTTCAAATAGTATTAATATGGTAGTGAATCCGATACTCACACCATCGGTATCTATTGCTGTAACGAGTGGCACGAATCCGATGTGTGCAGGTTCATCTATCACGTTTACGGCAACACCAACAAATGGTGGAATCCCCTCTTATCAATGGCAAGTAAATGGTTCGAATGTGGGCACGAATAGTGCGACGTATACATCATCTACTTTAACTAACGGACAAGCCGTAACATGTATCATGACATCTACCGCAACATGTGCGAGTCCAACCACAGCGAGTTCAAATAGTATTACTATGGTAGTGAATCCGATACTCACACCATCAGTTTCAATTGCTGTAACTAGCGGAAGCAATCCGATGTGTGCAGGTTCATCTATCACGTTTACAGCAACACCAACAAATGGTGGAATCCCCTCTTATCAATGGCAAGTAAATGGTTCGAATGTGGGAACGAATAGTTCTACGTTTACATCATCATCTCTAACAAACGGACAAGCCGTAACATGTATCATGACATCTACCGCAACGTGTGCGAGTCCAATCACAGCGAGTTCAAATAGTATTAATATGGTAGTGAATCCGATACTCACACCATCAGTTTCAATAGCTGTAACAAGCGGAAGTAATCCAATGTGTGCAGGTTCATCCATCACATTTACAGCAACACCAACAAATGGCGGAGCTCCATCTTATCAATGGCAAGTAAATGGTTCGAATGTAGGAACGAATAGTGCGACGGTTACATCATCTACTTTAACTAACGGACAAGCCGTAACATGTATCATGACATCTACCGCAACATGTGCGAGTCCAACCACAGCGAGTTCAAATAGTATCAACATGGTGGTGAATACAATTCTTACACCATCTGTTTCAATTGCTGTAACGAGTGGCACGAATCCGTTGTGTGCAGGTTCATCTATCACGTTTACGGCAACACCAACAAATGGTGGAGTTCCATCTTATCAATGGCAAGTAAATGGTTCGAATGTGGGAACGAATAGTTCTACGTTTACATCATCTACTTTAACTAACGGACAAGCCGTAACATGTATCATGACATCTACCGCAACATGTGCGAGTCCAACCACAGCGAGTTCAAATAGCATTAATATGGTAGTGAATCCGATACTCACACCATCGGTATCTATTGCTGTAACGAGTGGCACGAATCCGATGTGTGCAGGTTCATCCATCACGTTTACAGCAACACCAACAAATGGTGGAGTCCCCTCTTATCAATGGCAAGTAAATGGTTCGAATGTGGGCACGAATAGTGCGACGTTTACTTCATCATCTCTAACAAACGGACAAGCCGTAACTTGTATCATGACCTCGACAGCAACATGCGCAAGTCCAACCACTGCTACTTCAAATAGTATCAACATGGTGGTGAATCCGATACTCACACCATCAGTTTCAATAGCTGTAACAAGCGGAAGTAATCCAATGTGTGCAGGTTCATCTATCACGTTTACTGCAACACCAACAAATGGTGGGGCTCCATCTTATCAATGGCAAGTAAATGGTTCGAATGTGGGCACGAATAGTTCTACGTTTACATCATCATCTCTAACAAACGGACAAGCCGTAACATGTATCATGACATCTACCGCAACGTGTGCGAGTCCAACCACAGCGAGTTCAAATAGTATTAATATGTTGGTGAATACAATTCTTACACCCTCTGTTTCAATTGCTGTAACAAGCGGAAGTAATCCGTTGTGTGCAGGTTCATCTATCACGTTTACGGCAACACCAACAAATGGTGGAATCCCCTCTTATCAATGGCAAGTAAATGGTTCGAATGTGGGCACGAATAGTGCGACGTTTACATCATCTACTTTAACTAACGGACAAGCCGTAACATGTATCATGACATCTACCGCAACATGTGCGAGTCCAACCACAGCGAGTTCAAATAGTATTACTATGGTAGTGAATCCGATACTCACACCATCGGTATCTATTGCTGTAACGAGTGGCACGAATCCGATGTGTTCAGGTTCATCCATCACATTTACAGCAACACCAACAAATGGCGGAGCTCCATCTTATCAATGGCAAGTAAATGGTTCGAATGTGGGAACGAATAGTTCTACGTTTACATCATCATCTCTAACAAACGGACAAGCCGTAACATGTATCATGACATCTACCGCAACGTGTGCGAGTCCAACCACAGCGAGTTCAAATAGCATTAATATGGTAGTGAATTCATTACCGACGGTAACTGCTGCGAATGTGAGTGGTTGTAACGGGAATTTAATTGCATTAGTAGGTAGTCCGTTAGGGGGAATCTTTAGTATTCCAAATCCTTATCTAGGCATTTCAACAACTTATACTTATCAATATACAGATGTAAATGGCTGCACATTCACTTCTTCGCCTGCGAGTGTGGTAGTGAATTCTCCGAGTATTAATATGCCTCAAGTTATTGTAGCATGCAACACGTATACATGGGCGGTAAATGGAATTACTTATACAAACTCCGGTATATTTACTGCAAGTTTTGTAAATAGTTCCGGATGTGATAGCTCTTTTGTTTTAGACCTTACCATACATTCAAATAGTAATTCTTCTTCTACAATATCAGCTACAAATTTTTATACTTGGCCAGCAAATGGAATAACCTATTCAACATCTGGCATATACACTCATACCATCTTAAATGTGTATGGTTGTGATAGTTTGCTGACGTTGAATTTAAGTATTACAAACACATCACCCGGAATTATCGTATCCCCTAAAGTTTTCTTATCCGGTCCGTATAATACTACACTCGGACTTATGCATGATAGTTTGCGAACTAATAATTTAATACCCCTTACTGAACCTTATTCATACCCACCCTATAACTTTCCTCAGTTTGCATATTCAGGAGGCGAAACAATGAATGCTTCTTTACTTTCGATTAGTGGTAACGATGCTATTATTGATTGGGTTTATCTTGAATTGCGTTTGGCATCAAACCCCACTGTTCGTATTGCAACGAAACGATGCTTATTGCAAAGAGATGGAGATGTAGTAAGTCATGTAGATGGTATTTCACCTATTAGTTTCACGAACGAATTACCCGGTGCTTATTATGTAAGCATTAAACATAGAAATCATATTGGTGTTATGACTGCTACAGCAATTTCATTGAATTCATCCAATACTGTGATTGATTTTACCAACAATGATCCGGTTTGGATAAATCCAACCATTGTAAATGCACCTCGAAAGGTTGAAGGAAATGTAAGGCTCTTATTTTCGGGTGATGCGAATTTCAATAAGGCTACGAAGTATAATGGATACTTGAATGATAAAGATAAAGTATTGAGTGCAGTAGGTTTTGGCACACCTAATAATGTAGTAAGCGGCTATCGATCGGAAGATGTGAATATGGATTCAAAAGTGAAGTATAATGGAGCCGACAATGAAAGAGGAGTTATATTAAGTACTGTTGGTTCCAATACACCTAATACGATCATGTTTCAACACACACCTAATTAAATTTTGATTTAATGCTATGGATTTGTTTTAAAAATTTAATAGAAAATGTAGATAGCCTTTATCTAATCAAGGTAATATCTCCCTTTTGTATCACCTTTTCCTTTTGAAACGGACAAGTATATTCTAAATAATAAAAATAAACATCTACATCACATTTTGTTCCTTGGTAAGTTCCATCCCACGATTCTTGCAAACTTTTTGTACTAAAAATATTTTTTCCCCATCGATCGTAAATACTAAACTTTACGCTTTGCACATCGCTTATTGCCATCACATGAAGTACATCGTTTTTGGTATCGTTATTCGGACTAAATGCATTAGGTACTACCGCTTTGCAACATAATAATTGTTCAACATCAATATTTTTTGTGAGGCTACAACCCATTGAATCGGTAAGCTGAAAACTTACATGTGTTTCGCCCAAATTCAAATGTTCTAAACCAATAAAGCTATTACTCCATGTATAATTATATGGAGGCCATCCCCCTTGTAAGTTTAATTTCAAATAACCGGTATTGGTTTCAAAACAAGGCACATCTTTTTTGTCAACAATTATTTCTAAAGCCGATGCCGGTCCGGGTACCACTGCTAAAATGGTATCAACACAATCGTTACTATCTTTCACAACTAAAGTGTAAACACCTTGGGTTTGATTCAAAAATTGTGTTGTGTTGTAAAATTTGCACCATTCATTGAATAGGAATAGGGTGTAAAGCCACCAACGGTAGTAAATAATAAATCAGCAGTTTTATCATCAAAACAAATTACCGTATCGGCTGTATAAGAAGTTATCATTTGTGAAGGTTGAGGAAAGACTACTACCGTATCGTGAGGACAAGAATTTGCATCGGTAATATAAATGGTGTACACGCCACCACTGATATTGTTTATTTGCGCAAAGCTGGTGAAATTGATACCATCAACAGAATATTTATAAGGTGCTGTTCCAGAAGTTCCACTTAATGTGATGGAACCTGTTGAATCGCCATAACACAAAGGTGGAGTGTAAGACACTAAGTTTAAATAAGGCTTACCATCATTGAGTAAAGTGATAGTATCTGATTTTGTACAGCCTAAACTATCTGTAGTTTGCACCCAATAGACACCGGGCGCTAATCCGGTAATTGATTGGGTTGTATCGCCTGTACTCCATAAAACATGTAACCAACCGGTTTGATTTTGTACAGCATTTAAATAAATTTTTCCGTTACTACTATCGCAATTTGCATTGGCTTTTGAAATAATATTTATTAATCCTAATGAGGGACCAATGGTTAGTGTGTCCACTTCTATGCAATTATTGGCATCCGATGTTGTGCAAGTATAAGTACCGGGTGATAGTCCGGTTGCGGTGGCAGTAGTTTGTCCGCCTGGCATCCACAAATACGTATAAGGCGGCAAACCCAATCCAGCTAAAACCAAACCCGAGCCATTATTTAAATTACAAGTTGTGTTATGTAAAACCGTATCAAAGGTTACCACATTCAAAGTATCAGTAACAAAAATAACGGCATTGGTTGTACAGCCTTGTGCATCGGTAACCGTAACTACATATTGAGTTGCATATAATCCGGTAAGGTTTGAAACTGTATCACCTGTATTCCATGCATATTGATAAGGTGAAATACCGCCGCTGGGAATGATTTGAATCGCACCTGATGAATCATGACATTGCGGTTTGGTAATATTAATTTGAAGAACCGGCAAGCTATCAAACAACAAGTTTACAATTACATAATTACTACACCCATTTGCATCGGTAATCGTACCAACATAAGTGCCGGCAGTTACTCCGGTTAATGCCCATGAAGTTGAACCTGTACTCCAAAGTATCGAGTATGGTGGCAATCCGTTACCGGCATGAACATAAATGGCTCCATTCGAATCCGGACAAGTAGGTTTAATGATGGAATCGATATAACCATATACATTATAGCTTGCATTCAAAAATATCAACGTATCTTTTCGACAACCATTTGCATCTTTAATACTCAGTATATAATTTCCTATCGGAAGATTTATAAATGAATTAGTAGAAGTAAAGGGCCCATTATTCATTGAAAAAGTGTAGGGCGGATTTGGGCCTGATGAATATATGGTAAACGAACCGGTGCTATCGCCATTACACTGAGGTTTAATAACAACTAAGCTATCAATGTTAGGAAGAATTTTGTCGATGATCACACTATCGGAATAAGAAATGGCCGGACAAAAGAAATCGATTTTAGCACGAATTTTATTATAAGGAAAGACAGGGGGACATACATAAATACTATCTTGATTAACCGCTATGATATTCAAATTGGCATCGCGCCAAACCAAGTTATAATTTAATGGGCCGGATGGTGCGATACGAATGGCCTCGTTAGTCATGGTAAAAACCGAAGCATGTTTACCAGGTGCAGTAAAGGCAAGTGAGGCCCCCATATTTTGAATTCCGATAGTAGCGTAATTTGAAAAATTCAATGGATTACTATCGCAAGTTGTTTTATTATTTACATGAACTTCAATGATATTGGTTGATTCGTATAATATCACTTGATAGTTTGAACCTATATTACTGCAAGTGGCACCAAAAATTTTCATGTTTTGATATTTGATAACCAACTTTCTAAAGGGAGCAGTGCCAATAGTAGCATAGCTAACTGCTCCTCCCAACGTAGGATCAACATCCATAAACATAAAAAAAACAGCATTATCCGGAAAAGTTGAATTGAAATAAGGTAGTAATTGTTGCGTATTATTATTACAATTAGCGCCATTGAATGCCGAATTGAAAGTGAGTATGCCATTATCGGAGATATAACATTGCGTATACACATTTTCGAAATAACAAAAATTGAACCCAATAGGAATGGCACCTGAAAATTGATCATCTCCAATAGGTACAGTGGTGCCGCTTATCGTTTGAGGCGCAAATGGAATTGAGCTTACTGAATACGTATTTGTTTTTAATGGTTTAGGAAAATTGGCATGAAGCATTTCACATACACTGTCGCAATCAATAATATCCAAGGGCCCTTCTACTATTTGCAGTCCGGTTTGTGAAAATACCTGAAGGCAGGCAAATAAAAGTAAATTAGTAATAAGGGTAATTCTGCGAAACATAGTATTCAAATGTAAATTATTCTTCCTACTTTAGTGAAATGGCGGTAATCAAAGTGAGTTATGTGCTAGACATACGATCTTCGGTTAAGGTTTGTTAGGCTACAATTAGAGAATCACATGAAATATATATATCTACTACTGTTTTTTTGTTTTATAGGATGGAATGCGGAAGCTCAATCCAAAGTATATAATTATGTAACCATTAAGGGAATAGTTACCGAAACCTCAGATTATTGCGGAGGAGCGATGCCGAATGAGCAAGTTTTAGAAGCCTTGAAAACTCCGCAACCAATTGCCGGAAAAACAATTTATATTAAAATTGGCAGTAAGAATAGTGAAGGCAAGGCGATTTACAAAAAACTGATTACTGATAGTGCCGGCTGTTTTAAGGTTCGTTTAAAAAGCGGACAAACCTATTGTTTTGTTGAAGAATGGAAGTCCAAAAAATTTATTATTCCGAAAGATACTGATGAAGTAAAATGGGATGCAGAATGTTTAAGAAAACGATTTCAAACTGCTGATTATTTACTTACGGTAAAGTCGTCTAGAAATGGCATGGTAAAAATCAATTTTCATAATAGATGTTTTTATAAACCCTATTGTGGTGAGTATACTGGTCCGATACCACCTTAAATTACAATTCAGTATTCTAACTATCAAACGCTTTAACTCAATAACAATAAAACTATTTTAATATTCAAAATCCAGACCAAATTTGTCTTTCAATATTTTTAGGTTAGGATTTTTTTGCGCCATCATTTCAAAAATTTCTTTCGTACTTAACACTTTTACATCAGCATTTTCAGACGTTTCTACTTTAGCGGCAAATAGTACATTAATTTTTTCGTTATGATAGTATGCTTTGAAAAAATCAAGCAGTCGATTACGTTCGGATTTTAAATAATCTAAAGCAACCACATTAGCATGTATGGTAATTTCAGAAGCTACAAAACTTAAATGACTTTGTAAAATAGCGCTTCGATACACCACTTTTTTCGAGGCCATCTCTTCAACGATTTTTGCCCACGAAACCTGTAAATTTTCATCAGTAATTTCAATGGCTTGTGTTTTGCCTTCCTCGGCCAATAAACGCTGACGGGTGATATCCTTGATATTTTTAAACCCTCCTAAGGTTACACCATAATCGGCTTTTGGTGATGTTGATATATTCCGCGTATCTAACATATTGCGCACCTCCGGCGCTAGGATGGTAGATGGTTTTGGCGCCATCATATTACGCACCTCCGGTGTTGGGATGGTGGCAATAGGAATTTCCGTTTTTATATTTTGTTGAATGGAAAGTTTGGGTTCTGTAATTTCTAGCACAGAAGACTTACCCTGTTTGAGAATGACAGTTTTATTACTTAGAATTTTTTTTTTAATAGTGATCCATCTTCATCACTTAAAACCTGAATGGCTTGCTGCAAATAATTGAGTTTAATTAAAGCAAGTTCAACATGCAATCTTTTATTTCGCGCTTGCTTAAAATTTATTTCCGACGCATTTAAAATAGATAAGGCATTGATGATATACGTATTGTGTAATTGGTTGGCTTGCATAAAATATCGCGACCTAGTATTTTCCGGTAAATCGAGCAATCTAACCACTCGCTCATCTTTACAAATCATCAAATTTCTGAAATGTTCCATCAAACCACTCATAAACATATCGCCTTCGAAACCTTTATTGGTAATTTCATCAAACAGCAACATTACCCCGGCCATATCTTGCATCATCAACATATCAACCAACTTAAAGTAATAATCGTAATCTAAAATATTAAGATGTTCAACGGTTGATGCATACGTAATTTGATCGTTACTAAAACTGGCAATCTTGTCCATAATCGACAAGGCGTCACGCATACAACCTTCGCTTTTTTGTGCAATTAAATGCAAGGCTTCTTTTTCGAAACTGATATGTTCTTTTTCACAAATTTCACTCAGGTGTTCAATCGTATCTTTTGAAGTGATTCGGTTAAAATCAAAGATCTGGCAACGCGAAAGTATGGTAGGAAGTATCTTATGTTTTTCGGTAGTGGCTAAAATAAAAATGGCATAAGAAGGTGGCTCTTCCAAGGTTTTCAAAAACGCATTAAAGGCGTTAGAGCTTAGCATGTGAACCTCATCGATAATATACACTTTATATTTTCCTGCTTGCGGTGCTAAACGAACTTGATTAATCAATTCACGAATATCATCTACCGAATTATTGGATGCCGCATCGAGCTCATGAATATTAAACGAAGTATTTTCTTTAAACGATACGCACGAATTACACGTATCGCATGCTTCGGCATCTTCGGTACGATTGGTACAATTGATGGTTTTGGCTAAAATACGGGCACAAGTTGTTTTGCCCACACCACGCGGACCGCAAAATAAAAATGAGTGAGCAAGTTGCTCGGTTTTAATAGCATTTTTTAAGGTAGTGGTAATATGGGCTTGTCCGACAACAGTATTAAAATGTTGCGGACGATATTTGAGTGCACTAACTATATATTGCTCGGCCATGAGGATGGCAAATGTAATAAATTTCGTTGAGGGAAATTGAGGAAATTTGGGAAGCTACTGATAGGTTGAGGCTAATTCTTCGAGAGCATGATCGGTTCAAATAATCTCATAGCCACTTTCCATAAATATCTCTTGCCTTTGAATGAGGATTTACATTTCCATTATCGGCGTCCGTTATACCTTTTTCAATTGAGTTTCTTTCTGCTTCTGATGTACCATTCCACCAATCCTTTTTCCTTTCACTTGCAATAAGATTAGAAATTTTATCTAAGATATCTAGATCTTCAATTGTTGATAACCATTGAATCAGTTCTATTTTTTTGGTTTGAATATTTATATCTGAAGTCATAACCATCAACTCTTTTTCCAAAGGTAAACTTTTTCTATTTAATGGGGCTACTCTAGATGCCACCAATTTCTATAGATGGATGAAAGCATCTTACTTTAAATTCAATCTCACCTAGGATAATATTTCTTCTTACAAAAATCCACAACTTAAAAATTGTGGTTCATCCTAATCTCTTCCTTCTGTTTTTCTGCTTTACCTTTACCGCAAATTTTAATCTTTGGCGTTTTCAAAAACTATCTCTCATTATCTATCGCTGGTAAAATTTAGTCATACCATTTTTGCTATGCCTTTTGCCTTCATTGGTTTTACCTTAGGTTATATTAAAACTCAGGATAATATCCATCCACCTTTTGAATTGCACGATAAACTCTACCTACTTTTATTGTTGGTAATTTTATGTATGGTGTTTGCTCGAAATTCGGCAATGGCATTTAACCGCTTTATTGATGAAAAGTTCGATAAGCTAAATCCACGAACAGCTGTACGCGAAATTCCTGCTGGTATCATCACTTCAAAAAATGCTTTGGTATTTGTAATCATCAATTGCTTACTATTTATCGCCACTACCTATTTTATCAATCGAATTTGTTTTTACTTATCGCCGGTTGCCTTATTTGTAATTTTATTTTATAGTTATACAAAAAGGTTTACACCGCTTTGTCATTTGGTGTTAGGACTCGGACTATCCTTAGCACCCATTGGCGCCTATTTAGCCGTTACCGGTAGGTTTGAACTTTTGCCTATATTGTTTTCTTTGATTGTTTTTACATGGGTAAGTGGGTTTGATATTTTGTATGCTTTACAAGATGAAGAATTTGATAGAGCGAATCAACTCAAATCAATTCCGGTATTATTAGGTCGACGGAATGCGATGTATGTTTCTAATGCGCTTCATTGCATAAGCGCAGGTATTGTAATGTATGTAGGTGTTGAACATCTTGGTTCGATTATATTTTGGATAGGGGCTATTGTATTTATCGGTTTATTAATCTATCAACATCTATTGGTGAAGCCAAATGATATCTCAAAAATTAATTTGGCTTTTGGAACTACCAATGGAATTGCTAGTGTGTTATTTGCTTTTTTTGTGATCCTCTCAATCCTATACTAAATGGCCAGATTATTATCGATTGATTTCGGAAAAAAACGAACAGGTATTGCAGTGAGCGATCCTTTACAAATTATTGCAACCGGCTTAGCCACTGTTGAAACCCCCGGATTGATAGCATTTTTGAAAAATTATTTTGCGAGTGAATCGGTTGAATTAGTATTGATAGGCTTACCAAAGAATTTGAAAAATGAAGATACCGATGCTACTGAATTAGTTGAGAAATTTTTGATGCTGTTTAAAACACAATTTCCAACTATGCCCATTAAGACACTAGATGAGCGATTTACATCCAAAATGGCATTTCAAAGTATGATAGATAGCGGGATGAAAAAAAAGGATAGACGTGATAAGGCTACAATTGATGTGGTGAGTGCTACTATACTTTTACAAGGTTATATGAGTTCGATTTAGGACCTCTCTAAAAACCCTCTATGCTTCGTTACTCGAATTTTGCTAAACCTTTATTTACATAAGTAAACGCAGTTTTAGCAAAATCCGAAAGCCTCGCCTAGAGCGCTTTTAGAGAGGTCCTAAAGAGAAGTATGTCAATTTTTTTAAGCAGTACAACTTTATAAATTCATGAAAGCATACTGAATGATGTTAGCCCCCATACGTAGGGCTTCTTGTCGTTTTTCTTCAGGGTCTTTATGTACTTCCGGATCTTCCCATCCATCATTTAAATCGGTTTCAACCGTATAATAACAAACTACTTTTCCTTGATAAATTAAGCCATAACCTTTGGCCGGTTTTTTATCGTGTTCATGAATTTTAGGAACGCCATTATTGAATTCAAATTTTTGATGATAGATAGGATGTGAAAAAGGAAGCTCTACAAAATCGAGTTCAGGAAAAACTTTTTTCATTGCCGGCCGAATATATTTATCAATACCATAATTATCGTCTACATGCAAAAATCCGCCGCCGCATAAATAGGTACGTAAGTTTTGTGCTTCCATTTCGTTAAACATAATTCGGCCATGACCGGTGGCAAATAAAATAGGGTAATTAAAAATTTCTCTACTACCGGTTTCTACTTGCCCTTCTTGTAATTCAAACTGTGTACCTAAATTAGCATTACAAAACTTGGCCAAATTTTTTAATGCAGTAGGATTTGCATACCAATCGCCACCACCCCCATACACCAATAAGCCCAATTTCATTTTTTGCGCTTGTAGCAAAACAGGCATACTACTCACGATGAGGATTAAAATAAATGGTTTACATATTTTATACATGATGTTGAATTTGGGCGTTAAAAACACAACAAGCAAATAAGCCTGCAGTTTCGGTTCGTAAGCGCGTGTTTCCTAAAGTAACGGGTTTGCAATTTTGTTGAAGGCACAAATGTATTTCTTCCGAAGTGAAATCCCCTTCCGGTCCGATAAGAATTAAGATTTCTTTTTGATTTCCAATACAATCGCTTAAAACCATTCGTTCCTGGGTAGTCTCACAATGGGCAATACACCGTAAGTCAACTTGTATTTTTAAAGCATCTTGCAATTTGGTAGGTTCATGTAATATTGGTAAAAAGGTTTGTTTCGATTGTAACATGGCCGAAACCAAAATTTTTTCGAAACGTTCTTTTTTGAAATGTGTTTTTTCGCTTCGCGCACTGAGTAAAGGGAAAATGCTTTGAATACCGACTTCACAGGCTTTTTCAAGAAACCATTCAATACGAGCAGGATTTTTTGTGAAAGCAATGGCCATATGTAATTTAGATGTAGGCGCTGCGTGTATTTGTGTTTCAACTACTTCTATTCGACAATCTTTTTTTTGAATATCTATTATTTTGCATCTAGCCAGCATGCCTTTTCCATTGGTAATACAAAGTTCGTCGCCGCTTCGCATGCGTAAAACATGTATGGCATGATGTGTAGATTGTTCACTTAATTGTATCGATGAAAAATCGTGATAGGTTTCAAAAAAATACGGACTATCCATACCGGCAAATATACTTTACTAAGGTGGTTCTAAAAACCCCTGATAGCAGTAATCATCAGCTATAATTTGTGGGTAGTGGTTTCAATACTACATTTGCGCCCATGATATCAAAAACAAAAACTGCGATTATACTCATTACTTTTTTTATGTTATTGGGCATTGGTTTTCTGGGTTATTATTATCAAACCATGATGAGTGTGCCTAAGCGATTAAATTATTATGGCAATCCCGGTCATAAAGTCGAATCATTTTCATTTATTAATCAAGATGGAAAGGTGTTTACCGATAAAGATGTAGAAGGTAAAATGTATGTAGTTGAATATTTTTTTACAACCTGTAAAGGCATTTGCCCTAAGCTCAACGAACATATGGCTAAAGTGTATCAAGCCTATAGAGGTCAAAATGATATAGTTTTTTTATCGCATACTGTAAACCCTGATGTGGATACGGCAGAGCAATTAAAACGATATGCCAGTTCGTATGATGCCGATCCGTCGCAATGGATTTTTTTAACCGGGGAGAAGCAGGCATTATACGATATGGCCATCAATAGTTATTTAGTGGCAGCGGTTGACGATACAACAAAAAAAGATATTCTACCTGATTTTATACACTCGCAATATTTTGTATTAGTAGATAAAGAAAAACATATTCGCGGTACCTATGATGGAACCGACGATGGAGCCGTTCAACAGTTGATTGGCGATATTAAAACATTGCGTAAAGAATACAAGTAATACCAAGGAGAGTTTTATAGTATCCCAAACTATCATTAAAATCTTTTACCAGAATAATTGATAGTAAAATGCCTATGCAACAGCTGTTCAATCTAATTTATAGTCTGTTTCAGTTATTACTTCGGTATAATTATTTCGATTAAGTGAATAGCCTAGTTAGCGTCAGTTTTTCCTCAACTACAAACTAATTTCCCGACTTACAAGATATCGCTTGGCAACACTTGATTGGCATCTCTATATTTGAATAGGATGATACTTCGTATTTTATTTTAATAAGAAGTACAAATACCAATCACCAAACCAATCAAACCATGAAACCTTACGATGCAGTAATGTTGATGTTAAGTTCATTGCTACTTAGTTCAGCAACCATTGAAACCACAAGTACCGGCAGAATTGCTTCCAAAAAAAGTGGTTGTTTATCAGGTACGGGTATTTGTTTACAAGGTAATAGAAGTGGAAGTAAAGATTTGCAGTTTCTCTTTCGATATGATCCTGCCACAGCCTCTTTAACCTGTATTATTGATGAAAATGAAATTATTCAAAAGCAGCCTGAGGCACTTCCATTTTTTAAAGCGGTACGACAATTTTATGTGCAAGATGAAATTATACTTACGCCAGATATAGTGAGATCATTAACCTTGCGGACTGCTATCATTCCGCCAGGTTCATATCCTTTAAATTATTTGGGAGGGAAGTATATCATCACCTTTAAACGATAAAAAGCAGTATCACGATGTTTCAAAAGCTATGTAAAATATTAGTTTACTTAGGTATGATGAGTCCATTGTCGGCCAGTTTGCAAAGTATTCCAAGTATATATCCAATTCAGTATATACCTACAACGAATAAAAATAATTTGCTTTCTACACAGGATACAGCCATTAAGAAACACATCGTAACGGGCACCTCAGCGGCCTCATGGCGTGAAATGAAAAATTATTTTCGACTTGATTTTTTTACAAGCTTGAATGGATTTTATTATCAAAATCCGCGTAACACGCAAAGCGAACAAAGTCATTTGTATGCCTATTATAATTTACAAGTTACCAATCAGTTTAGTACAAAGTATATTTCAATCAACGCGTCTTTGTTTAATGAGCTCGGATATAAAAAATTTATAGATAGTATAGCCCAGAAAAGCGACGACCAGTATGCTTATAAGTTTGATGTAAATACAACCCTTCACAAAAAACTGCAAGCCGGCATATCATACCAAGTGAAAAGTCAGCTATGGAAAACTTATACCTATGAAAAAGATACTTTACAACAAATACATCAAAGTTTATATAGCGATTATTTTTCGCCGGGATATATAATTTATACTGCCGGTGTTTCGTATTCGTTTTGGCAAACAGCCAGGTTTGAATTTGGTTTGGCAAGCGGACAAACCACTAAAATACGAAATACCGAAATATTTGCTTCGCGTAAGTCGCAGCAATTGTATGGAATAGAAAACGGAAGGAAAAAAGAAAACACATTTGGCATCAATTTGCAATTGCAAATACCCAATAAAAAACTAGGAAAATATTTTTATTGGGAGCATAATAGTCGAGTGTTTGTTAGCAATGAAACCATACATCAACTATCTGCTTATAAAGTAGATTTAAATAATGGAGTACATATTTTGTTTCTGAAGTATTTGCGAATGGGCATTCGAACTAAATTGAATTATGATTTACAAATTAGTAGTAAACCTTATGTAAGTAATATGCTTTTATTTGGATTTTATTTGAGTAATAAAATGTAGGGGGGAATTAAATTTATTCTTGCTCAAGAAACTAGAATCGGGATAATAGTTGATAAGAAGACGGGATTTGGCGTTCGGCGTTCGCCAATTGTACTCTACTGAAGTATCCCACTTACTATTTAGATTTTTAACCAAGCATTTTTAGTCGAACTTCGCACCCCACCTTCTTAATTACTTCTCACTATCCCTTTCAATTCATTTAATTTCATCAAGGCTTCAACGGGTGTAAGGGTATTAATATTTACTCCTTCTAATATTTCTTTTACACGTTTTAAATCCTCAGCTAAGCCATCAAAAATATTGAGTTGATAATTTTGCGTCGGTATTTTTTTGAGTTGATGGGTAAGTCGATCGCCTACATTTTTCGCTTCGAGCTGTAATAAAATTTCATTGGCACGTTCAACCAACAAAGGTGGCATACCTGCCATACGTGCTACATGCACTCCAAAGCTATGTGTGCTTCCGCCTATGGCAAGTTTGCGTAAAAAAATAATTTTATTGCCACTTTCTTTGTGGGTTACGTGGTAGTTTTTAATTCGCTCTAATTTATTCTCTAATTCATTTAACTCATGATAGTGTGTAGCAAATAAGGTTAGTGGCTTATGTGTATGATTATGCAAATATTCGGCAATGCTCCAGGCAATGCTGATGCCATCAAAAGTGCTGGTACCTCGTCCTATTTCATCAAGTACAATCAAGCTTCTGCTACTCATATTATTCATGATACTAGCGGTTTCATTCATCTCAACCATAAATGTACTTTCGCCCCCGCTTAAATTATCGGATGCGCCAACACGCGTAAAAATTTTATCGGTCAAAGGAATCGATGCTTGATGCGCTGGAACAAAACTACCAATATGAGCCATTAAAGTTATAAGCACGGTTTGTCGAAGCAGCGCCGATTTACCACTCATGTTCGGGCCGGTGATGATGATAATTTGTTGTTCATCCTTATCCAATGAAACGGTGTTAGCCACATAATTTTCTCCAATAGCTAAGTTGTGTTCAATAACGGGATGGCGCCCATCTTCAATCAATAGATTAAATTCATGATGTACAACAGGTCGGCGATAATGATATTGTAAAGCATTATTGGCAAAGCAAGTAATACAATCGAGTTGCGCTACCAATTGTGCATTAAGTTGTATGGGTGTAATATATTCTTGCAACTCAAGTAAGAGGGTATCATAAATTGCTAATTCAATGGCCAAAATTTTTTCTTCGGCACCCATAATCTTTTGCTCATACTCTTTTAATTCGGGTGTAATATATCGTTCAGCGTTAGCGAGTGTTTGTTTACGAATCCAAGTTTCGGGCACTTTATGTTTGTGCGTATTGGTAACTTCTAAGTAATATCCGAACACATTATTAAACGAAATTTTTAAAGATGGAATACCCGTTAATTCACTTTCTCGTTGTTGAATTTTTACTAAATACTCTTTACCATTTGACGCTAATTCGCGATACTCATCTAACTCTTCATGAATACCATTTGCAATAAGTGCACCTTTATTGGCTATGGCCGGTGGATTTTCAACTAAAGTTTTTTCAATTTTTTCACGTATCGATTCGCAAGCATTTAATTGTTCCGACATTCGATGAGTAAGCGGATCAGTAGAAACTTTAGTAAGCAATTTAAGTTCTTCAATACATTGTAATCCTTTTGCCAATTGAACCACTTCGCGAGGCGAAATTTTTCGCAATGGAATTTTGGCTACAATACGTTCGATATCACCGGTTTGTTTTATGAATTGAACGATTTTGCTTTTTATATCCTGCTCTTTTATAAAGTATTCGGTGCTATTAAATCGTTCGTCAATTTTTCGAATATCTTGTAACGGAAACATCAACCATCTTCGCATCATCCTCGAGCCCATGGGCGATACGGTATTATCGAGCACTTTCAAAAGCGTATTTCCATTGTCGCGATTACTTTCGAGTAATTCTAAATTTTGAATGGTAAATCGATCCATCCATAAAAAATCGCCACGGGTAATTCGTTGTATCGATGAAATATGTGAAAGCTGCTGATGCTCGGTATCTTTTAAATAATGAATAATGGCACCTGCAGCAATAATGGCATGTGGAATATCCGTGATACCAAACCCTTTTAATGATAAGGTTTGAAAATGTTGTAATAAAATATCATTGGCATATTGCTCGCTAAATATCCATTCATCAAGCAAATAGGTGTAATATCTGGGACCGAAATTTTCTTGAAAAAATTTATTTCTTTGTTTTTGAAAAATCACTTCGGCCGGTCTAAAGCTTTGCAATAATTTGTCGATATATTCTGTATTTCCTTCAGTACAAAAAAATTCACCGGTCGAAATATCCACGAATGCAATGCCATGATTTTCTTCAGAAAGAAAAACCGCTGCCAAAAAATTATTGGTATTATTATCAAGTAGTTTATCGTTGGTGGCAGTACCCGGTGTAATCAATTCAGTAACGCCTCGTTTCACAATGCCCTTTGCCAATTTGGGATCTTCGAGCTGGTCGCAAACGGCTACTCGGTAACCCGCTTTTACCAATTTATGCAAATAGGTTTCAAGCGCATGATAAGGAAAACCGGCTAATTCGGATGTGGCACCTCCATTATTTCGTTTAGTTAACGTAATACCTAAAACCTTAGCGGTAATTATTGCATCTTGACCGAAGGTTTCATAAAAATCACCCACTCTAAACAACAAAATTGCATCAGGGTATTTTGCTTTGATAGCATTATGTTGTTGCATTAAAGGAGTTTCGGAGGTCGATTTAGCCATGGTTTGCGAAGATATATCGAATGCTGGAAATAGCATAATTAGATGTTACGAATCAGTGGTTTGAAGTTAGATGTTAGCCGCAACTACATACCTCTACATGCAAATTTTAAAACCTCTAACAAATGGCAAGCACAATTTACTTTACAAAAGATTTTGTGTAAACTTGATTATGCTTATCCGTAATTTGTACCCAAAAAATTCCGGATGTAAGTTCGCTAATGTCGATAGATTGTAAGTTTGGTGTCTGCAAATCTTTCAGAGCTTGTCCGAGAACATTGAATATTTTGATACGACTTACTTCATTCAAATGGCCATGTAATATTAATTGATCATGGTTTGTAAAACAGGAAATTAAATTTGCATTTGAAGGCATATTAGATACAGAACTTGGCGCACAACCTATACCCCCCGGTAAATTACTATAGTTGTAAACCACACTACTTGCTTGCACCGATCCCATAAAAAAAGAGGATGGCATACTTAGGTTAGTATCCAAAACACTTACCCCATTTTCGAAAATGAGTTTACCTACTTGCCGGAAATTAATATCTACCATACTCCCTGCTTTTGCATAAATAGTTGAATACCCATAACTGAAAGTTGAATCAATTTTTAAGCTGGAGCCCGTTTCAAGATAGATAGTATCCATAGTTGAACTTTCGGCATAGCTGAGGGTAATTCCCGGACAAACTAAATACGATTTGTTTCCTCCGCCCCCACCTATAGAAATATTGGTATTGCTTTGAATAATCTGTGTAGTGGCACCCAAAGTAGCGGTTACGATTTGTGCATCGAGTTGAAAATCTAAAAATCCGATAGTAAGTAAAAGTAAATATTTCATTGAGCATTCATTTTACGCAAGATAAACTAATATAACTTATACAAAAAGCCCGCCTTACGGGGCGGGTTTTTCATTGATGATTTGGTTGGCATCACTCGTCAAAATAGATCTTCCTTTTTATCCAAATCAAATATACCCAATGCTTATACCCCTATCCAAGCATTATCTGGTAACTAGGGAAATTTGTTTGTAGTTGAGTATAAATCGACCCTAACTCGAATTGAGGGAAGAGGATGATAAGATTGTAAAAGTGTGCTTGACAGAATAAAATACCTTCAGTTCAAACAATCTGGTTTAATTTCGAAGCCTATGCATACTATTGAATTTGATGCAAGCATTTAATTTATATCATGGAATTTATTGAACTTTTACACGAACGATTACAACAAAACTTACCGGGTATTGATGCACAAATGAAAATGGCACCACCCGTTAGAACCAAGGAAATGCAAGTGCCCGATAATGTTCGTTTAGGCGCTGTAATGATTTTGTTGCTTGAGCAAGATAAAACTTGGCATACCATTTTAATTAGACGAACCGAAGACGGACAAACACATAGCGGACAAATTAGTTTTCCGGGCGGTAAGATGGATCAAACGGATGAACACTTAATGGCTACTGCCTTGCGTGAATGCGAAGAAGAAATTGGGGTAAAGATTCACGAAATTGAAGTACTCGGAAATTTAAGTCCTTTGTTTATACCACCAAGTAATTTTTTAGTAACACCAACCGTCGGACTTATAAAAGGCTTACCCATGTTTAAGGCTTCTGAAAAAGAAGTACAAGAAATAATTAAAGTACCCCTAGATTTATTATTCGATAAAAGCATAAAATCTGAAATGGCCGTTCGTCGTTCAGATAATAAGGAAATAAGTATGCTTGCACCGGCCTATACCTTGCATGAAGACATTGTAATTTGGGGCGCAACTGCCATGATGATTTCGGAATTAGAAACCTTGTTAGCAGAGATTAAATTAAACGAAACAGAAACAAAATGAAGGCAATTATAACCGGAGCATCAAAAGGAATGGGAAAAGCCATCGCCACGAAATTGGTAACACAAGGTTTTGATATTGCTATTTGCGCCCGCGATAAAAATCAATTGCAACAAACCGTAAATGAATTGCAAGCCTTAAATTCGCAAGCAACTATTTTTTACGAAGTTCGAGATATAAGTAACAAGCAAGAAGCAATTAATTTTGGAAAATCTGTACTGCAAGAGTTGAAGCAAGTTGATTTATTGATTAATAACGCAGGTACTTTTATACCCGGACAAATAAGCAATGAAGAAGATGGGATACTCGAAAAATTGATGAGTACGAATGTATATAGTGCCTACCATCTTACACGTTCAGTTATTGATAGTATGAAGTCGAATGCTTTACAAAATGGTTCACGCGGACATATTTTCAATATCTCATCGGTGGCAGCATTAAAAGCGTATAGTCATGGTGGTTCATACAGCATAAGTAAATATGCATTGGAAGGATTTTCGAAAAATTTACGTGAAGAATTGAAGGAAGATTTTATAAAAGTAACTACGGTGAATCCGGGTGCTACTATGAGTGATTCGTGGAATGGAAGTGGGGTTGATGAAGCTAGAATTATGAAGCCTGAAGATATAGCTGATATGATATGGGCTATTTATAATTTATCGCCACAAGCGGTTGTAGAAGAAATTGTTTTGCGCCCGCAATTGGGAGATTTGTAAAAAGTAGGGTTTAGGCATTGGTTTGATTGCTTTATTGGCTGCGATATTTTTTTGATTTTACTGTTTATTTCTTTGGGGGTCTTTACAACGATATTTTTGTAGATGGTGTAATACTTTGTGAAAGCTTTACAACGATGACCAAGAAGTTGAAGAGGCATACGGCAACTCACAATCAACTAAAAGTTTACAGAACATTTGCTTGATTTTTAAAAAGAATAAACAAGTAGAATTTTTGTTTACTATACATTTCATATTACACCGCAAGCCTTACATGGATTCTTTTTTTCTATGGATTTAAAGAATATCTTTGTGCATTGATCATGAACAAGCAAATCAAAAATTGCTGTGCTTTTTTACTTCTGGTTGTGTTTACCATGTATATCACACCTAAAGAGGTATATCATCTTTTTTCTTCGCATCACGATTCTAAACATTATAGTGCAGCCAATAACGATGGTTTACAAATAAGTGTCGAACATCATCATTGTGAATTATCAAAAATTGATCAACAGTTTTCGGCCTCAGCTATAAATTTCATACCACACGATTTTTCGAAGCTTGAATTGTTTTTTTCGAATATTGTTGCTACCAAGGTAAATAAAGTTGCCTTACGAAATTTCATTGCAGAACGAATACTACGTGGTCCGCCTGCAGCCTAAAGCACCTTGCCCAATCAAGTTTCTTGCAATCAAAGTGTAAATGCTATGCTTTGTTTTTTGTATAGCTATACATGTTATACATTTTACCTTACTATAATTTTATGAAGAGGACAATCATATTGCTATTATTAGCAATCTATTCTATATCAATACGTGCACAAATCAATCCATGCAGTTTGTCGATTCATGGTAAAATTCTCGAAGCTTCAGGTGGAAAACCCATTGAAGCTGCTACGGTATATATTAAAGAATTACAAAAAGGCGATCATACGAATGCAACAGGTGAATTTTTTATATATGGTGTTTGTCCGGGAAATTATACGCTCATTATTCAGCACTTACACCATGATCCACAAATCGAAAAAATTGACCTTCAAAAGAATATCCAAAACAAAATAATCTATCTCACATGTCATACCGATACTTTACACCAAGCTATTGTAAAAGGTTCGCGATTACATTGGGAAGATATCACGGTGAAAAATAAATTACAAGGCGATGAATTGTTTTTAGGCAGTGGGTTAAGTTTAGGAAAAGCGCTTGAAAAAATAAATGGACTCACTAATTTAAGTACAGGAAACCATATCAGTAAACCGGCAATAAGAGGCTTGCATAGCAATCGGGTTTTGATAATGAATAATGAGTTGCGCCAAGAAGGTCAACAATGGGGTAACGAGCATGCACCCGAAATTGATCAGTATATCGCCAAAGAAATTGAAGTCGTTAAAGGCGCCCAAACTATACAATATGGAAGTGATATTATTGGTGGATTAATTTTGGTAAATCCGAAGTCGATGAAATTGATAGATAAGCCTTTGGCAGAAGTAAATATGTCGGCATTTTCAAATGGTAGGGCTCTGGCGATGTCAACTACACTGGAGGCAAATATAAAAAAATATAAGGCCATAAGTTGGCGACTACAGGGCACTTATCGGTTTGCAGGAAATGGCAAAACCCCAAAGTATTATTTGAAGAATACAGGCATGAAAGAATTAAATTATTCGGCCGCAGTAGGTTACCATAAAGGCAACCTAGAAGCGGAATTGTATCATAGTTATTTTACAAGTGATCTCGGCATTTTTACCGGTTCTCATATTGGTAATCTTAGCGATTTGTACGCAGCTTTTCAACGAGATCGCCCATTGGATTCTGCACAATTTACCTATGCGATTGATTTGCCTTTTCAACAAGTACAACATCAACTCAGTAAAGCAAAATTAAAAGTGAAGATAGCAAATACAGGTAGCTTGAAAGTAATATATGGGTTACAAAAAAATCTTCGAAAAGAGTTCGACAACACTTTGGCAACTAAATTACCGGATGGTTCCTATAAACCGGCTTTGAATTTTAATTTGGTAACGCATAACTATGATTTCAATTTCGAACATAAAGCGTTGAAGCGCTTTGAAGGAAGTTTTGGTGTGAATGGGTTTTATCAAGTGAATGAATATTATGGTGCTTACTTTATTCCCAATTATCAGAAGTTTACGGGTGGTTTTTATTGGGTTGAGAAATGGCATAAAAAAGCCTTTTCGATTGAAGGCGGTTTACGTTACGATGTAAATCAGTTCGCGATTCAAAAATGGGAACAAAATGTGTTGCTCAATGTAAAGCATCGTTATAAAGGTTTTGCTACAACCTTAGCTGCACGTTATCAGTTTCCTTTTGTAACGGTTCATATCAATGTAGGAAGTGCATGGCGAGCCCCTTTTGTTAATGAGTTATATAGTTTTGGCGTGCATCATAGTGCAGCGTCTTTCGAAATTGGCGATAGAAACTTGGTACCTGAACGAAATTATAATTCATCCATCACCATCGATTTTAACTACCAAAAGAAAACAGATATTGAGTTCACTTTGTTTAATAATTATATTCATAACTATATCAATCTTCAACCACAATTGCCTGCAACACTTACTATACGTGGTGCCTTTCCAACCTTTGCGTATTCGCAAACAAATGCTAATTTTTATGGGGCTGAATTTTCATCAAGTACCAAATTGTATCGCGAAATAAAATTGCATGTCAAGACAAATATTACGATAGCAAAAAATATAAGCACTAACGAATTTTTGGTAGGCATTCCACCCGCGCGTATGGAAGGGGATGTTGATATTCCAATTTTAAAAAACAGCAAGCAACAACTTGTATGGAATATTGGCGCATCGTATATAGGAAAGCAAACACGGGCAAACCCAGCAATGGATTATGTTCAACCTCCGGCAGACTATTTTTTAGTTCATGGTGATTTAACCACACACTTCTCACTCTCAAAATTTCCGGCTCAATGTAATATCGGTGTCAATAATGTATTGAATACAAATTATCGCGATTACATGAATCGCAATCGATATTATGCAAACGAAACCGGACGAAACTTTTACATCAAATTTCGCATCGTAAATAAATCTTAAAACAATTAAAATTATTAATTCATGAAAACAATCATTCCAATCAGTCAAGTTTTATTCTTCTTCTTCTTCCTATCATCTTGCGATAAAGCACCCACGATTCCTCCCAATCCGAACGAAGAAGAATTGATTACCACCTTACAAATTACCTTCATCGATTCGTTAGGTATTGCACCTAATGTAGTAGCCAAGTATCAAGATTTGGATGGAGATGGAGGCAATGCACCTTTACTATGGGACAGTATTAAACTTCAAACGAATACTACTTATCTCGCAAATATTGTATTACTCGATGAAACAAAAATGCCTGCAGATACAATAAGTAATGAAGTACTCGATGAAGCTGTTGACCATTTATTTTGTTTTGAAGTACCCGATACAAATTGTGTAATTACGCGTACCGATAAGGATTTGAATAATCTAGAAATAGGACTACAAAGTACATGGAAAACAAAAAATCAAACTTCAGGTAACGTGCGCATTTTACTTCGACATCAACCTGGTATTAAAACAGGCGATTGCTCATTAGGTGCAAGTGATGTTGATTTGATTTTTGGAATGAAAATTGAATAAGTCAGTACACATCAGTTGGCCAATCAGTCATTCACTCATTTAAATAACGATCCCATCTAATTATTTACTAATTCACCAATTTGCAGATTATCTTATCATCACATTCTCAAATCCTCAAGGTACCGGATCAAATCCCGAACCGCCCCATGGTGCACAACGAGCAATGCGTTTTATCGCCAACCAAAATCCTTTTATAATTCCGTGTTTTTGTAAAGATTCCATGGCATAGCTCGAACAGCTTGGGGTATATCTACATTTCGAAGGACCTAGTAAGGGCGATATGGCAAACTGATAAATTTTTATCAGAAATAGTAAAAACCATAATACAGATCGCTTTATTAATTTCATTGGTGCAAAGAAACAACAGAATGGCAATAGCTTATCAACTAATTGTTTTTGTATTCCCTTAGGTGATACTTACATTTGCCCACTTTATGTCGTATAGCTTTTGTGTGTTTACAACCTATGATGATTTAATGCTTAATGAGCATGTACAATCTATGCAACAAAAACCTATTTGTCGCGCTATTGATATGGTCGAAAAATCAAACATCGATAATGTCAATAATTATTATGTACTCACACTCGAAAATAATATTCCCCTTGCACTTTCCTATTTTCAGTTGTTACATGTAAAACCCTTGCACTTTAATATCGCCGATAAAAAGGTACAGCAGTTTGCTTTATCACTTGCCTTACGTGTAGTAAAACCTACGTTGTTGGTAGCAGGAAATTTGTTTCGTCACGATGCTTCGTTTTTTCAATTTCTGAATAAAAATTTGACTGCCGAAAAAAGGCATGAGGTGTTTATACAAAGTACCGAGCATTTAATTGGACTCACCAATGCAAGCGGAATATTTTTAAAAGACGTCGACAAATCCATTGCCACTTTTATACAAAACGATACATCGTATTTTGCTCTAGCTGATGATATTTCGATGGAGATGAATTTGTTGCCTACATGGAAATCACTAGCCGATTACGAGCAAACGCTCAAACATAAATATCTGCAACGTTGCAAAAAAATGCGTAAGTCGTTTCAAGATATTAAAGTGCGTGAATTTTCATTACAAGACATTCAAAAGTATAGTCGCGAAATGGAAAACTTATACTTACAAGTTACGCGCAAGCAAATGGTAAGTATGGGTATTTTAAACCATACTTTTTTTGAAGAATTGAAATTGAGTTTGCAAGATGATTATAAAGTTTGCGGATATTTTTACCACGATAAATTGATAGCCTTTTCATCGGCCATTTTGCATGATGACGAATATGATATGAATTATATCGGATTCGATTATGCGGTTAATCAAAGTCATTATTTGTATTTCAATATATTATTTCATTGCTTAGATAATGCACTCAGCTTGGGTTGTAAAAAATTGATTCTCGGTCGAACGGCACTTGAGGCAAAAGCCATTATGGGTTGTGAACCCGACTATCGATTTAGTTTTTATAAACTTCGTAATGTCGTTGTCAATTGGTTTTATCAATTGGTATCGGGTTATTTCCGCGAACAGCAAGGCGAAAAATGGAAAGATAGACATCCGTTTAAATCAAGTTATTATAGCAACGAGAAAACGATGAGTGCTGAAGTGGAAGTTGTAGATACATAAACTCAAATTCATTATACATCTTTGCATCAGCGGTATTTTTTTGCCCCCCATTCATTTTCATCTCAATTCAAATATGTTATGGGGGACCCTGAAATAAAGTGTACTAGCCTGAGGTAATAAAGCCTACTTCTTACCCTCAAAAAATTTAAAATGATTACTACATCGCCCAACCTAAAAGTAACCAAGCCAATACAATTAAGGGTGCCGGAATTTTCGAAAACATTAAAACACTGAAAGTAATAAGTACAACAACCAGGTTCAACCATTCGAACTGAATAGATGAAAAAAGTATATACCCTGAGGCCCACATAATACCAACTACCACAGCATGAATGCCTTCTAATGCACGATAAATAACGGTATACTGTTTTAAGTTTTGATAAATTGGGAAAAAGAAAAATAGCAAGAGTATCGAAGGTAAAAACACACCAATGGTTGCAATTCCACTTCCGGCTAACTGCCCACTCAAGCCAAAGTTGCTCATACTTAAACCACCGATATACGAACAGATAGAAAATACCGGTCCGGGAATGGCGTTCACCATACCGGCACCAATCAAAAATTGTTCAGGACTTAAATAAGGTGTTAAGTGTAAATGCTCAGGTCTTGATATAAACTGTTCATACATCATCGGCATGAGTGCATGGCCACCACCAAAAACAAAACTTCCGAAACGATAAAAGTTTTCAAATAAATTAAAGGCGCGTGCATATTGCCAATGCTGAACGCGCGCAAGTTCCGACAATACCCCTGCCACAATAAATACAATCACAAACCACCAAATATTAACCCATTTAATCGGTTTAGGCTTAGCAACTATATCAGGGATTCGTTTGTTGCTAAAATTGGTAACAATGCCACCTAACACGATCAATGCCGGAAAAACCCAAGGCGACCGAAACAAAATGGTGAGTACTAAAGCCACACCCATAATAATATAAGTAGCCTGATGTTTCACCGAAATGCGCATGGCTTTAAATGCGGCATATGCCAAAAATCCAACCGCCATGGGTTGAATAAATTTGAATAGATTGGTTTGAATAGATTTTGTATCGAAGTATTGAATTAAGAACGATAGCGAGGTCATCATAATGGCCGCCGGCAAAATCCATAGTAACAAAGTAAGTAAAGCAAGTAACACACCACCTCGTTTATAACCAATTAAGGTAATGGTTTGGGTAGATGATGGCCCAGGTAAAATTTGACAAAACGACATAAAATCAACCAGTTCTTCGGCAGTTATATCTTTTCGTTTTTCAACAAAAGTTTTTGTCATCATACCAAAATGACCTTGCGGTCCGCCAAAAGCCGACAAAGCATATTTAAATACTTCTTTTAAAAAGGGTATGTGACGATACAAATTCAAAGTAGCGATAAAGATAGTTTTCCTTACTCAGTTTTTTATATGCTTGAAAAATATTCTATAATACACCCTTCATCTCAAACGTTTTCGGGCTTGGTGAAGGTGGCGATTTTCACCACAAATGTTGATGCGGAGAACCAAACTTTGATTAACCACAAATGTGTCTGGGTAGCACTGAACCGCCACTTTTGCCAAACCGTGTTAGCGGTTCATTGTTTGTTTTTTATTATTCAATTTCTTTTCATCATAAATAATTACTCATATAAAAATTTATAACTGTATAATTAATGGTTCTCATTAATGCGTTTTTTGCAAGTACTTTTTTATCTTCTCTCTATTATGATCATCCCAGAATGAAGAGGTTGTTGTATTCAAATAATTGGGGTCTGTTTCTATTACTCTTTTGCAAAAATAGTCAGTATCCCCTTCGCCTGTGGCTAAAGCATACAGTGCCATTCCTAGATACCCCTCCTTTTTGTTAGGATAATTTTTTATTAACCATTGGTAAATAGGCTTAGCTTTTTTGTAATTAAACCCGTTGCCAGAATCAAGGAATGATAAATAGAAAACTGTAAAGTAGATATTGTAAAGATTCTTTTCTGCTTCGCCTATCTCATTCATCCAATCTAAGTAAGGAATTATATTCAACGAGTCTTCGTTTTCATAAAGAAAATCAAAGATATCAGAAACTATCTTAGATTTCATAGAAGTGTCATTACACATTGAATAAAGTACTTTCATTCTATTTATTCCTTGATTATTAATAATGTCAATATACTGTGAAATTGTAGGGCAGTTGTTTTTTGATTCGTCAAAAGGAGCATTTAAAGAAGATTTTTCTCCTTTATCACTGACTTCAAGTTTCCACCCGGAATGCGGTGTAATATCCTTTTTCTCAAATACTTTATTGCTTTTTGTATAGCAGTCAACAAAAGTCAATATAGTTGAACACATATTTAAGTAATTGTGTTGAACATGCTCATATTTTTTTTTATCAATAACATAGTTCTTGCAGAAATATCTTCCGATTGCTCCTTGTGAAGTAAAATCATTATGTGTCATCTCGGAGATAGTTAAAAAATGTCTTTTCGAATTTGA
Source organism: Bacteroidota bacterium (assembly GCA_016706595.1). GTDB lineage: Bacteria > Bacteroidota > Bacteroidia > Chitinophagales > Chitinophagaceae > OLB11. The sequence continues at coordinate 114,030 of JADJJH010000002.1, forward strand.
AAGAGAGTCTAACATTCTGTAATGTGCTTCACTTCTTCCGGCACAAAACATGGGTAAGCCATCATAAAATTTTATTTTTTGCTTTACAAAAGGGTTATATTTTTTTGGAAAGAAATTATTTAAAACATAACCATAATCTGAATCTAAGGGGATAAGCCCCACCACATTTTGATTACCTTCTCCAATGTATGTTATAGCGCAATTAGCTCCATAGCTATGGCCAGATAACAATACTTGATTGCTTTTTGATATATTGTTCTTTTTGCAATAATTAATAATAAAGTTGAAATCTGAAAATGTTGCTTCATAATCACCTACACCTGTATTCCAGCCGTCATCATATCCACTTCCATCCGCTACTTGAAAAGCACTATTAATTACTATATAGCCATTTGATGCAAGATACTCTAGCAATAAAAAATTTTCATCTATTGTCCCACCTAAACCTTGGTGATAAATTATTATTGGAAAATCACCTTCAATTAACTTGGCATTTCTGTGTGAAATAGTTGGTGAATTGATATAGCTTTCAAATATCACTTTTCGTTTTCTATTCCTTTCTGTAAGAGAAGTATCACCTAACAAAGGAAAATCATTTTTTCTAATATTCTGGTCAACAGCATATAGCTTTGAGTTTTTATATTGAAAATCATTCAGTATTTTGAAAAACACCTTTGTACTTTCAGAAGATGGAAAGTCAAAAAAATCCTTTATTTTTAGAGAACTATTGTTTGTTTTAATTGCTGGATACCACATATTTATTAAAATAGGTCTTCCCAATTCTTTATTTTTTAAAACAATCGAAGAATCTCCACAGGATAAATCATATTTCCTTGCCGTGTCAAACACGCAAATGCTTTTGAACCCAACCGTGTATTTACCGAATTTTAAATCACCGTAATATTCGGGCAACACTTGTGCGTTTAAAGTTAACAATTGCGAAACCCAAACTAAAATAAATAAAAAAAAGATTTTAAGTTTTTTCATTTCTTCGATTTTAATACATATTTCGTTAACGTTTTATTAGTTCACGTGCAATGACCTCTAACTTATGCATTGGTAGCATTCACTTCATAATTTGTAATTCGTAATTCGAATTTTACCTCGGTATTTCCATTTCCTTAATAATTTCTGCAACAATATCATCGGTACTTATTCCTTCCATTTCTTTTTCGGCAGATAGGGAAAGTCGATGACGTAAAGCCGGTGCAGAAACATGAATAATATCTTCGGGAGTAACAAAATCTCTTCCTCGTAATGCCGCCAATGCTTTTGATGTATTTAAGATGGTGATGGAGGCCCGTGGTGAAGCACCTAATAAAAGTCCACCATGGTTACGTGTTTGCTGTATCATGCCGGCGATATATTCTAGTAATTTATCTTCGATACTTATTTGCGAAACCAACGTTTTTAATTCATCTAATAAGGATGCATCCAATACTTTATTCACTTTATCTAATACATTATGCATCGAAAATTGATATTGATGCCGATGCAAAATTTCAACTTCTTGAGTTAACGAAGGGTAGCCGACAATTAATTTAAAAGCAAACCGATCGAGTTGGGCTTCGGGTAATTGATAGGTGCCTTCGTGCTCAATGGGATTTTGCGTTGCAATCACCATAAAAGGTAATTGCAATTCGTGAGTGGTTCTATCAATCGTAATACGTCTTTCTTCCATCACCTCAAACAAGGCAGATTGCGTTTTAGCAGGTGCACGATTAATCTCATCAATCAACACAATATTACTAAAAACCGGTCCTTTTCTAAATTCAAAATCGCTGATTTTAGGATTAAATACATTGGTACCCATTACATCACTGGGCATTAAGTCGGGGGTAAATTGGATACGGGAAAATTCCACATCCATTGTTTTAGCAATCAACTTTGCGGTTAAGGTTTTGGCTACCCCAGGCACACCTTCTAACAAAATATGACCATTGCTTAATATAGCGGCAAGCATCATCTCTATCATAGCTTCTTGTCCCACCACAACCTTCGCAATTTCAGTTTTCATTTGGGTAACCACATCCTGAATTTTTTGGATGTCGATGCGTTGTTCAAATAAGGGTATTTCCATGTTAGCTAAATTTTTGAATTTGATGATAAAGTTCTTGAATATCTATTTCGGTAAGTTTATCGCACTGGCGAATATATTCTACATAAGCGATAAACGATTTGGTTTCATCGAAACTGCGATTCATTTTTTTTGATAGCAGCATTATAAAAGTTTCATCTAACGCATTTGTTTTCAAATTGTATTTACTTCGAATACTTTCGAAATAGTGTAAGATCATTTTCTCACTTAAATTTTTATGATCGCGTTTTTTGAAATATAAATTTCCAACGGTTTCAACAAAATCAAGTGAAGTATTTTTAAGAGGTGAAATAATAGGTATCGCTTTTTGTCGTCGCTTACTTTCAAATACAGTATAAAATAGAAGCAATGCTATTAGCATGACAAAGGCATAAAATAATGGAGGAAATTTTAGCAAGTTACCTACATCATTTTCATGGTCCTCACGTGGTAATCGTTCATACATACTATACCAAGTCACCGATGTAGGATATTGATAAAAGAAAGAGAAGAATTTTTCGAAGTAAGACTTATTATCGCCTTGCAACAAAAAATAATTGGTCATCGAAATGGGTGTTCTGCAAATTAAGCTAACACCTTCACCATCAAAAGATATTATACTCGAAGGGGTATCAATATTTCGAGCATAACTCATATAATAAATATCATCATCGTAAGTGCTGTCGAGGGTAAATCCATGTTCGACGGGTAAACCATTAAATGAATAGCTTGATTTTTGATGATTAAAAAACAGATTGATTTTTTGATTCGGAATACTATCTATGATATCAGAAAAGAATTGAATAGGATTGGTAATCTCATCTGCTTGTAAATGAAAATAGGTAAAAAGATTGGCACTTTAATTCTCCGAAAAAATGCAGAGTGTATTTCCAAGATGAACATATCGTTTTATTTTATCAAGCTCTAAACTATCTACCTCAAAACGCCTACAAACTACAATCGAAAGTCGTGACTTATTTACACCATAATCCGGATGATCGAGGGCTTTATCGATTTCTCGAAATAGGTTTCTTTCGCTTTTAATATCGGCTGAAGGAAATATTTCATTTAACATTTGATAGGCGATAAAACAGCCATAAGGCTCTTTACTATTTTTGTCGAAAGTAACTTGCCACTGGGTTTGTTTTTGCTGCGAACAAGATCCCAATAGTAACATCACAAAAAGAATGAGAGTTAGTTTCGAATATTTCATACAATTTCTTTTTGAAAGATGCTAAACCGAGTTTCTATTTCATTGTACAATGCATGGTCTATTTTAAATTCACCATACCAAACATAATCGAAGTAACTTGTAAGCATACTAAAATTGGCTTCGTATGCCGTGCCTTTTAATTGAGTAACATAATGCCAATTCGTTTTTTCTTTTTCAAATCGAATATAGTTTTTATCATCAAGTTGTTGCAAGGTTTGCAGAAATAAAATTCTAACCGCTACTCTATAATTATTTTCTGCCAAAGCCATTTGTAAAGCCTTGTCCCATTCGGTAAAGGTTTCAATTTCTTCATAATCTAGATTTTCAGGAGTGGTTTTTTTTAATTTTTGCTTACCAAATAGGTTTTCATTTTTTAGTACCAGATGGTAAAAAATAACAAGTACTAAAATGCCAACCAAAATAAATAGGATCGCTTTAAATATACCTGAAGTAAAAAACGAGATAATATTGAATTGTGGTAATTCAACCTGTTTTTCTTTTTTCTTTTTCAGCTTGTTATGTTCATATATAAAGGCTTTATCTTGTTTTATTTTTTCCCATTCAGTTTCATCAATCCTGCGCAAAACACTTGTATCGGATTCCTCGTCCTCTTCATCCATGGTAGATGTGCTATCAATCTGTCTTACTTCAACAGTATCCGATTGTGCAAATGCAAAGGTTGATGATTGCCATAATATAAAAACCAGAAGTATGCGTATATGCTTCATTCAATTACTTCCTAGTTTGGGTTTGCAATAACAAACCATTTCGTTTTAATACCAATGGATAAAAAATAAAATACCATATCATAAAGGCTGCACTTAGTAATAAGATAGTAGCACTTAACCAAATGGGCATTTCGGTATGTCGTGTTACAAAACCTTCAAAAAACGCGGCGAGAATAAAAAAGGGTATCAAGCCTACTAAAATTTTTACGGCATCTTTGGCCGAGTTTCGTAACGATTCAAGGCGTGTAAATGTACCTGGAAATAGAAATGAATTGCCAAGAATAATACCAGCGGTTCCGGCTAAAACAATGGATGATATTTCGAGTGTTCCATGTATCCATATTACCAATACCGATTGCCATCCTAATCCCTTAGCAAAAAACATATGCTGAAAGCTTCCTAACATTATTCCGTTTTCGAATAACATATATAAAGTGCCTAAACAAGCAATCATTCCGGTGGCAAAAACCATTAACGATACTTGAATATTATGCGCTGCGATATTTACAAACATGCCAAATTCATTCTGTTCTTTGTACACCCCAAACGGATCACCTTTTTGAATATTTTCTTCGGTCATGTCAACATATCCATCGCCTAAAATGCTTCGTACAAATTCCGGATCCACTTGATTGGCAACCATGCCCATCACCACAAAAAATAAAAAGAAGCAAAATGTAAACAAATAAATGGTATGGTATTTCGCAACTAACAAGGGTAGTTCATATTTCCAAAATGTATAGAGTCTGCTAAAGTCTAACTTTTTATGCCGATACAAATTTTGAAATTGTTGCGCCGCCATGGCATTCATAAAATGGGTGGTTTTGCTTTTCGGATAGAAAGTTTTTGAATAGCTTAGATCATCAATGACATGAATAAATCGATCGGCTTGTTCGTCCGGATCTTCTGTTGGTTCTAGATAGCTTTTCCAACGTTCAACATGCTTGTCTATAAATTTTCCTTCACGCATGGGTTCACAATGTAATACTATTTGTAATGCTAATCAATTTTAGGATGGTATGTTGGTACTATGGTTCATACATTAGTGATACTTATAGGAAGATAATTGCTATTGCCATGAAGTTCTATAGGGTAGTATCCTTTTTTGGATAAGCGAATTTTTGTGTAGAAGTCGGAGTTCATTTTTGGTAAAGATTTAGAAATATCTGATGCTTCAGTAGCCTTGATAATTTACCTTACTTTTTAATGTACTTTTGCCGCCATGTATACATTTATTAAATCTATTTTAGGTCTGGCATTACTTATGTTTCTATTTGCTTCTTGCAAAAAAGGGTTTTCAGTAAAAGGAAAGTTAGAAGGTATGCCAAGTCAAAGTTTTGTTTTGGAAGAATTAGCCATAGATGGAAATCGCATGGTAGATTCAGGTACAACCCTTAAAGATGGGACATTTGAGCTAGATTTTGCTTCCAATGAAGAGGCTTTGTATAGATTGAAATTTATGCAGGGCAAGTATATTTTATTGGCTTTAAAAAATGGTGATAAAGCTGAGATTTCAGGAATTTGGGATCAACTCGAAGATTATAAAATATCGGGATCGGAAGGTAGCATGTCGATGAAGAGTTTTTTAGTGAATTTGCGTGAGAACATCAACGATATGAGCACTATGAAAATGATCGTCGATTCTATTAAAGCCAATCCCGAAAAAGATTCGTTACTGGCTTCTGCTGAAGAAGATATACGGAATATCAATAGCCGCTTTTTAGATTACGTTAAAAAGTATGCCGATACTACCAAAAGTGTTGCCTGTGCATTGTTCGCCGCAAATATTATTAATCCGGCAATGGAAGGGCCGTATGTAGCTAATTTTTATAAAACCTTAGCTACTCGTTTTCCGGATTCGAAAGTGGCTAAAGATTTTATAGCGAAGTTCTTGAAAACGCCGGCACCAAAAGCAGAGGATGCGGTAGGGGCCGAACAAGGAGAGCCGGCACCGGATTTTAGTGGACAAACGCCCGATGGACAAACGATTACGTTAAGTAGTTTAAGGGGTAAATACGTGTTGGTAGATTTTTGGGCATCTTGGTGTGGACCCTGTCGAGCTGAAAATCCAAATGTAGTTGCCGCCTTCAAGCAATTTAAAGATAAGAATTTTAGTATCATCGGTATTTCATTAGACACCGATAAAGGCAAATGGAAGGAAGCCATTGCAAAGGATGAATTAAGCTGGGCGCATATCAGCGAACTCAAAGGATGGGAAAGTACAATCGCTAGAAATTATAAAGTAGAAAGTATACCGGCCAATTTTTTGTTAGACCCACAAGGCAATATTATTGCGAGCAACTTACGTGGAGAAGATTTATTGAACAAATTGACTGAAGTAATTAAATAAATGTCATTGCCTTTAAAAGGTAATCGTGTCTGTTAAATGAAGCAATACGACATGTTCATGATAGATAGGTACAATTAAAAAGGTTGCTGTACAGAAGTGCTTACAATATGCCTCCACAAATTGTTCGTTGTAAAAAAATTTCTCTGTTACAGCAACAATTTGAATTGTATTGAGGTTGATTATTTTAAAAATTCTATTTTTGCATTTACGTGAAAAGAGGTCATTAATATATTACGGGACGTAGCTCAGCTCGGTAGAGTACACGTCTGGGGGGCGTGTGGTCGCAGGTTCAAATCCTGTCGTCCCGACATATAATCTTAGAAGGTTTAGAAAGGCGAAAAATTTAATCTAGATTGATATTCTAATTCCCTTCCTGCTCAACCCTTTCCTTGCACTTGTAGTCTATCCTTTACATTAGGTAATATCCGCCTCCTTCATTCTCTCCATCTGTTTTTTCCAATATTTTTTACCGTAAGCGCAAAATATTTCTTCACCTGCTTTTATTTTTCTGCTGGCAATTAAACAAATATTGTCCTCTTCATCATGCATTATTCTTGCATTATTCCTAAAATTTGATTTGGTAAAACCTTGCGCATCGTTTGCAAATTTTGCAAAACAATCTGCATGCATCGAATCCATAACGTTGCCATCTAATTGGCTAATAAGATATTGATCAATACCAAGTTCGGCGCGTATATCTGCTTCGGCAAAAGTTATCACTTCACCATCAAATAAAGCGATTACTTCATCTTTATGAATCGTAATTGCCGTGTACAAACCTTGTCCAGCTCCAATCAATTGCGATGGATGAATATATAAATAGTCGGCCTCTGGAGCTTCTATTTTACTCTCATTGACGTTCGATTCATCAAGCGCTAATTCATCTTGCATGGCTTGCTCGTATTTAATTTTATGAAGCGCGAAGATAGGCTTTGACAATAATCAAACAAATCAATATCCTCTGAAATTCTTTTGTAATCCTGCCGAAATAATAAACTCTACAAGATTGTAATTTAAAGGCACTGTTTCGAAAGGTTCGTATTCAAATAGCAAGGTTTCTTTAAAAAGCTTCAATGGATAATACCGAATAGCAAAATGCATATATACATTTCGTTTATCATCCCTAAAGGTTGAATTAATTAAACTCGTTCCTATTTCTATTGAGGGGTGAAGTTGCGGCATTTCAATTAATTTATAAGCAGGCGTGTAGGTGGTGGATACATTGCCATTTTTAATCCAGTTTTCGAAGCTCCCAAACTTGCTTATGCCTAATCCAAGATAAGGTAAGTGCGTACTAAAACTTCTTTCAATTCTAAACCCTGTACTAAAACGTAAGGTAAACTCCGGACTGCTTGCACCTGTTTTTTGACCATTTGCGTATTCATAAAACGGAACATTTCGTGGCATCACGCCTAAACCAATTCCACCCCAAAATAAATTATCACTATATCGCATATACTGAAAAGTAAAATCGGGTAAAAAGTAGGAGCCGAAAGTCTTCTGACCCGGTTCGGTAGGTTTAAACCAAGTTTGATGCACGCCAATTCTAAAACTTAAAGCCTGAATTGATTGTGCAAACGAATGGCTCACAGAACACATGATGAGGATAACAAAAAGTTTGAAAAATTGTAACATAGGGATATAACGTAAAGGAGTGCAAGATATTGAATTTAAAAAAAGATTAAACTTGTTTTTACAGGATGTTTCAACCAATTTTCATTTGTCATATGATTGTCATATTTGACTTATCATCAAGCTTATCGCCTTTCGTAATTTACTTTTGTGGCATAAATTAATTTAAACATGAAGAAAATAATTTTTACACTGATTTCACTCGTAACACTTGAAAATACTGCTTTTTCGCAGTGGATGGCAGATTCGGTTTTGATGGGAACCGGTTCGGTAAATGATGTGTATTTTAGTATGCAAAATGGTACTGTAAAAACAGTAGATAGTAAAGACTGGCATCTTGCCTTTTCGATGTCGCCAGGGGATAGTGCCTCAATTTGGGCAAACCATAATGCAGGAAACAGCTATGTAAAAGTGTATAATATACATAAGTCGGTAGCTGATTGGTCAACAGTAACCTTGGCTGATACAGCCACCGCAAGAATGGGTTACAATAACGATAAGGGTTGGTTTCAAGGTGCATTAAACGACTTACCTCGTGCGTCTATTTTTAGTTTTGGATGGGGAACTTACGATTTAACCTCACATAATATTTATGGCGATTCGATGTTTATCATCAAAGCCAATAATATTTTTTATAAGGTAGCCATCGACTCATTAAAATCCATACCAATGGAATATTATTTCCGAATCGAAGATTTAACCACACCGGGTGCTATGATTGTGGATACCATTAAAAAAGGTACAACCTACCCGAATAATATTTTTGCCTATTACAATTTAGCCACTGCTGCCGATTCGGTTCGTGAACCTGCAAGCGCTAACTGGGAATTAGTGTTTAATCGCTATAATAGTTTTGTTGATATGGGCACAGGTCCGGTTCCTTATCCTGTTATTGGCGCACTAAGCAATAAAGGGGTTAAGGTTTCAAAAGCCAATGGCGATCATGTGGATACCGCATTTCTTTATTTTGGAACTTATGTTATGCCTTGGCCTGCAGATAGCAATAAAATTTCGGCAGTTGGTTACGATTGGAAATCATTTACACCACCGGGTGGCCCATGGGTAGTGCCTGATTCTGTATCTTATTTCATTCACGATAAAGCTGGAAGTTTGTATCAATTGCAATTCACCGGCTATAACGGAAGCGGTCCGGGTGTTATTTATTTAAGAAGAAGATTAGTGGTACCGACTTCGGTGAATGATATCGAATCGAATATTTCACAGTACGAAATTTTCCCTAACCCTGCGCAAGCTCATGTGAATTTGATGCTTGAAAGTAAAGAAAATACTTCTGCAAATTTGATGATTACGAATTTACATGGTCAAGTAGTTATGCAACAAAAAGTAAGCTTATCACAAGGTTTAAATAATTATCAATTGAACGTTTCGGGCTTATCGGCCGGAAATTATATTCTTTCATTGAATGGCACTCAAATTGCAATTCGTGAAAAATTAAGTATCGCAAAATAATTTGATGTACAAAAGTATTGCTTATATCACCCTCTTTTTGTTAGTGGCTTTCCGTTTGGGAGCCACTAACTTATTAATTGAGGTAAAGGATAAAGCCACTTTACACAATTTAGCAGATGCTTCATGTACTTACACTTCTGCCAATGGCAAAACCATGCAAGCGCTGAGTGATGCAAAAGGTAACTTGCTTATAAATGATACTCAATTTCCATTGATATTACAGGTAAGATATATCAGCTATACTACATATAATGATACACTTACTCGAGAGGATATGATTGAAAAAGAAGGCCAATATCATTATCAAGTTTTACTTGAACCTGGCAATACAGCCATCCAAGATTTAGTGGTAACCGGACAAGTTATTCCAGTTTTAGCCAAGCAATCTTTGTATAAAGTGCAATCGATTTCAAACACCGAAATGCAAAGACGTGGCGCGGTTTCAATGAATGATGTATTGAATTTCGAAATGAATAATTTTATTTCGAATGATAATGTACTTGGGAGCAACGTAAATATTGGTGGTATTGGCGGACAAAACGTAAAGGTGCTTATTAATGGTATTCCTGTGATGGGTCGTGAAAACGGTAATATCGATATGGGCCAACTTAACCTCAATAATGTGAAGCGAGTTGAGATGATTCAAGGCCCGATGAGTGTAATGTATGGTAGTAATGCATTAGGTGGCGTAATCAATTTGATTACTTCTAGTCCGCAAAAAAAAGTATCACTCGGAGCCCGTGCCTATTACGAAAGTATTGGACGTTATAATTTTTCGGGAAATATCGGTTTCAATAAAAAGAAACAACAAATTCAAATTTCGTTTGCTCGTAATTTTTTTGCAGGATGGACACCCAAAGATTCCATTGATCGATACCAAGTATGGAAACCCAAAACGCAATACACTGCCGATTTACAATATTGGACCGAAATTAAAAAGTGGAAACTAAATTATTATAGTTCATTGTTGCAAGAAAAAATTACCAATAAAGGCGAGCCCATTATTAATCCATATGAAGGCTATGCATTTGATGAATATTATAGAACGACTCGATTGATGAATGCTTTATCGTTGAATCGGTTTATTCGAAAGAATACCGATCAGATTACGCTTACCAACAGTTTTCAAAATTATAAACGAATTAAAAATCGAATTAAAAAAGATTTAGTTACCCTAGATGAAATTGAAACTCAAAGCATAGGCGATCAAGATACTACTCGTTTTGAGAATTTTAATTCACGCGGCGTGTATTCTACCACCCGATTTAAAAATCTAGATATGATGCTAGGTTATGAATACGCTTATGAACTAGGCAGAAGTTATAAGTTAGCAGATGAAAGTCAACAAATGTCTGAATGGGGGGTATTTGCTTCAGGCGTTTACAAGGTTAAGAAATTTCAAATACAACCTAGTGGCAGGCTCACCTATAATAGCAGATACCATTCGGCATTTACTCCGGCTTTGCATGCAAAATATGATATAGGGCAAACCCAATTAAGAGCTTCGTATGCACGAGGTTTTAGAACGCCTACTTTAAAAGAATTGTATTTACAATTCATTGATCAAAATCATACTATAATAGGTAATCCTGATTTACAACCCGAAACCGGCGACCATTTTGAATTAAGTGCCGAACATCAAAAGCCTATCAAAAAGTATACGGTGGGGTATACAATTACGGGTTCTTATAATGCCATAAATAATTTAATTACGTTGGCCGTATTTAATAATCATGGGGTATTAAGGCAATATCAAAACATTGAAGAGTATCGTAATTGGGTTGGAAATTTTAAAGTACGTTTATCTGAAAAGAGATTTAGTGCTTCCAGTGGAGTAGGATTAATTTATGTGGGCAAATCATCGGTTACACCTAAGCATACCATTTTTGAATATGTGTTTACCGGTTCGTATCAGATAGCGGCCTTAAAAACCGGTTTGAATTTCAATTACAAGTATAACAGCAAGCAACCTGTAATTACCATCGATCAACAATTCTTATATTCGGCGCCACTTCACATGGCTAATATTTCATTACAACGCAATTTTTTGAAACAAAAAATGCTTGTTCAAGTGGGGGTTAAAAACTTGCTCAATCTTCAAAATATTACATTAAGCGGCAACGTGAGTACGCAAAATAATGGACATGCAACGAGTGGTGTAATGCAAGCTTTTCCGGCACGTAGTATTTTCGCCGACCTTTCTTACAGCTTCTAGTACCCATGTGATTTTCTAAACAGTCCTACTTTTTGAAAATCATACAGTAGCTTATGCCGATTTTAAGGATTTTTAGGACTATACAGTGAAGAAAAGATTAGCCTAATACATATTTCATTTCGGTATAAATCAAGCACTTAAGTTTAATATTTTCATCGAAACATGCTTTGGCACAATGTTTGCCTTATAAATGCAAAGGAATTAAGATGAATAAGGGAAATAGTGAAATATTATTTAATAAAAAGAAGTTGAAATCGCCCTTGGCACAAACACCATCAACTGCTAAAGGCATTTTATATATTTTAGAAGAAACCAAAGTAGTTGAAATTGCAGAAGATGCTGTTGAAATGGTAAACCTCTATACTAAAAAGGTAAACAAACCTTCAGCCACTTTAACTAAAAAAATTCTAAGTAACGATTTCAGACCTTTTGAATTTTTAATCAGTCGCAATTAATACCCAATGAGTTTATTAGTTTATACAACATAAATCGACTGTCATGTTAATTTCATTTTATTCCTTCTTTTTTCAATAAAAATTTTATTGTTTAGATAATTTACCTATTTTTAACTCGTAATAAAACATTCTCTCTGATTATATCTCTACATCGCTACACAATTTAACGTGTTCATTTTTTAACAAAACCGCCTAACGATACCTATCGTAAAGCAAAGAGATAACGGCTTGCAATTGAATTGCAAGACGATACAAACAAAACAGAGAAAACGCCTATAGCAGAAACTTCTACTTCATTTTACAACTTATTGCTCACACAATAAAACTAGAAGTTTATGTCTATGCTCAAAAACCTCAACGAGGAAACTTTATTTGAATTGATTCGTAAGAACGATCAAAATGCGATTGCCGAATTATTGCAACGTAACAAAAGCAAAATTTTTACAGCCATATATTTATTGGTGAAAGACCGATATATTGCTGAAGATCTTTTTCAAGAAACTTGTATTAAGGTAATTACTAAAATACGGGATGGCAAGTATACCGAAGATGGCAAATTTTGTCCGTGGGCAATGAGAATTGCTCGAAATCTCACGATTGACCATATGCGCGTAGCCAAGCGTATGGTAAAAGTTACTTTACCAGATGGTAGAGATATTTGTGAACTGATTGGCTTATGTGATGAAAATAAGGAAGATGCCGTAATGCGCACGCAATCGCACGGAAGAGTTCGTAAAATGTTAGAGTTGATTCCTTATGAACAGCGCGAAACCTTAATTTTAAGATTATATGGCGACATGAGTTTTAAAGAAATTGCTGAACTTACCGGCGTAAGTTTAAATACTGCTTTAGGTCGAATGCGTTATGCTTTAATTAATTTGCGTAAGGTTATGGAAACTAAAAAAATTATGTTATAAAAGGGAACTATAAAGTTTTGGTATAGGTTTCAAAACCCTAAGTGTATTAGATGTTTAAACCAAAATGACGAGAACATTACTTGGTGCTTTCTGTAGGGTTTGAATTTTGTTTTAGATGATCTGATTCATACTTACTACCCATCATCCAGTACCAAATTGCAACGCCTAATAAGCCCAATAATAAAAGAGGCAATATCCATTTAGTGCCATTATCTTTTTCTTCAGTTTGTGTATCCATGGGAAATAAAATGGTTTCTGTATGAGAAATTGTTGAGTTTAATTTTGTTTCGCCTTCAGCTTCATGAACAGACATTAAGGCAACAGGCACCAAATTAGCGATTATTGATTTATCGGGTAACATCCAATTTAGCAAACTTTGGGTGCTTAAATGTTCAACTAACATTTTTCGACCTAAGAAAGAGGCCAATAATGCAGCAGATAAAGCTAAAATGGTGTGCGCAGAATTTGGTTTTACAATCGCAAATTTACTTGCCGATACGATAAAATCTGGCAGCTTTTCATCAAACATTACATGTAACATACTATCACCTATGCTTAAAGCAGGCGAATTCATGCTGCCCGAATGTAAACTATTCATTACATCATCATAAAAACTTTGATTCCCTCCGGCCCTGCTTAATAAATCGGCCATCATATCATAATCAGTGATAGGCGCATGTTGTATGCTGTATAAAAAACAAGGCATACTAGCTTTTATTAAATTAAGGATTGCTGGTTCGGTTTCGTTACAACTTACAACTGCAGCAGCAATAATTTCCTGACTGATTAATTCGTTAACTGAATTGAGTAGTTTACTCATGAAAACATTTTGATGCGGAGCGAAGTTGCATAATTTTTAAGTACCAACTTAGATTTGCTAATACTATTTACTACCAATTTATTCATGCGGCACTATGATTGAAGATTGCCTCTTTTCTTTAATAATTTCAGACAAATTTATTAAAGTACAATTCATTCCGTTTACACCAACCTAAATTCTATTTTAGCACCATTTCATTTTAGCAAATTTGCATATTGTCACATTAGCAAATTAACAAACTCTCCTCCTACCGCTCAACCCATACACCACTTTCCTTTAATAAATTCACCAATTCTTCAACGGCTACTTCACTATGAATATTTTTTTTCACTACCTCTTTGTTTTTGTATAAGGTAATTTTTCCGACCCCGCTGCCTACATAACCAAAATCGGCATCAGCCATTTCGCCGGGTCCGTTTACTATACAACCCATGATAGCGATTTTTACACCTTTTAGATGATGAGTTACCGCACGTATTTTAGCGGTTGTTTCTTGCAAGTCGAATAAGGTGCGGCCACAACTCGGACAAGAAATATATTCGGTTTTAGAAATACGGGTTCGTGTTGCTTGTAAAATACCAAAAGCAATTGAATTCATTTTTTTATAAGGGGTAGGCATTGCAGGGTTTCCAAAGTGGTGACCTAAACAAATACCGTGTAAAAAACCATCTAAAAGTAATGCACCACATTCAACCGAAAAATGAATAAGCGATTCATTCATGTGTGCATGATTACTATCTGAAATAATAACCACCGGATTCCTAACTTCTTGTATCATTAACTCAATACACATGCGTCGAATACTTTGCATGGCATTCGGATTCATTGAGCTTAAACAAAGCACTGCCGTTGAATCACTTTTTAGTTTTTTAAACAAGACGTCTAAAAAATGAGGTGGGTAAACATCCGAAAAACAATCAAGCATCACAAAATTGATACTAGCAGCTTCTTCAGATTTTAGATAAATATATTGTGTGGCTTCAAATACCGGATAACAGTTTGTGACTTCGCGATATTTCATCCATACCGCAGGAAAGCAAAGCATGGATAAAGTGCCCGGTAAAGCAAAGTCGGGTAAATCATTTACAAAAATGTAGTCGGCGGCTTGATCCCCAATCAACCATTTGTCATCTTGTGCATCATAAGTATAACCTACAGAAATTAAATCATCCGGTTGAATATTTTCAATTTTGCTGATATCGGCAATAACAACCGGCACTTGCGAACCACCTATATTTTTAATAGCAAAACTTGCTTGCTTTGTATACTCAAATGGCGAATAGGGTAATTTATCAATCAAAGGAACATTTCCTTTTTTGCCTTGCATAGCGATATTTAATTTCACGATATCGTCACAAACCGGCAATTCATATTCCGGCTCTTCGGTAAGAGAAACTCTAATGGTGTCGCCAATACCATCAGCTAATAAAGTACCAATGCCTATGGCACTTTTTATTCTGCCATCTTCGCCATCGCCTGCTTCAGTTACGCCTAAATGCAAAGGGTAACATTCGCCAAATTCTTCATTCATTTTTTGTACTAATAATCGATAGGCATGAACCATTACTTGCGGGTTACTGCTTTTCATGCTTAGCACAATTTGATGATAATCGAGAGAACGGGCAATGCGTAAAAATTCCATCGCACTTTCAACCATACCCATGGCGGTATCGCCGTAACGACTCATAATGCGGTCGCTGAGTGAGCCATGATTGGTGCCGATACGCATTGCCGTTCCGTGCTCTTTACAAATCATCACTAGCGGAGTAAATCGATCGCGAATTCGTTCAATCTCTTCAAGGTATTCATCATCGGTATATTCAATTTGTTCGAATTTTTTTTTGTCGACATAATTCCCGGGATTCACCCTCACTTTCTCAACAATACGTGCAGCAATTTCGGCGGCATTGGGGGTAAAATGAATATCGGCAATAAGAGGTGTTTGATACCCTTTTTCACGCAAACTATTTTTTATGGCTAAAAGATTTTCGGCCTCATTTTTACTAGGTGCTGTAATACGCACCATATCGGCACCGGCCTCAATGCATCGTATGGTTTGTAAAACGGTTGCCTCCGTATCCATGGTATCGGTGGTAGTCATGGTTTGTATAACAATGGGATGCAAACCGCCAAGAATGTGGTTGCCTATTTTTACTTCACGGGTTTTTAGTCGCTGATACGAGGTAAGCGATGGGGTATACAATTGCATGTTGCGAATTTAGTAATTGTATGTAGGATAGCGTTCGTTTTGGAAAAGTTTATCAACCGGTTATTGAATACATGATAGATTTTTTATTTTTCTGAATACCACTTCGCTTTATAAATCAATAATTTGTTTTAAACTAGAACCCAATTCCATAAATACACAGTAAACATTTCATATTAAAAAATTAATTTAGCTATTAGACATTTGCCCTTACATTCGTTTTCAAAATTTTACCTCATGACACAAAATCAAATTTTGCTTGCCGAATTAAAACAAGAAGCAGCGAATACCAGAAAATTATTAGAACGAGTACCTTTTGAAAAGGGAGATTATAAGCCTCACGAAAAATCGATGAGCTTATTACGATTAGCTACCCACGTAGCCGAAATTTCGGGTTGGTGGAAAGAATGTTTAGTGAATGATGTATTAGATTTTGCAGTTGGTGATTTTACGCCTAAAGTACTTACCTCAACCGACGACATTGTGGCTTTGCATGATAAAATGGTTTTACAAGCCGAACAAATTTTAACCGATACACCCGAAAGTGAATTTGCCAATTTATGGACCATGCGTAGTGGCGATATTGTGTACTTTACTTTACCTAAAGCCGAAGTAGTAAGAACTTGGTGTATGAATCATTTATACCATCATCGTGCGCAACTAACTGTTTACTTGCGCATGTTGGATGTGCCTTTGCCGGGGATGTATGGTCCAACGGCCGACGAACAATAGTACACCGAAGACGCAAAACGCACTGAAACATCGTCATGCAAATTTAGCAATCCAAATAGCCAAAGGGATTGATAAATTTGCATGACTTGTTTACGGATGTTTTAGCAGCTCCCAGAAGTTTAGTCTTATTACTTCCTGTAATTTTTAAATACCCTCAAACTAAAAAATATGGAAACCAATCAATACATCGATATCAATAAAAAAACCTGGAACGAAAGAACCGGTGTTCATGTACAATCTGAATTTTATAATCAAGCTGCGTTTAAAGCAGGTAAAAACTCGTTGAATGAAATTGAACTTTCTTTATTGGGTGATGTAAGGGGGAAAAAGATTTTGCATTTGCAATGTCATTTTGCGCAAGATACCCTTTCGTTAGCACGTATGGGAGCAAGTGCATATGGCGTGGATTTTTCGGATGAGGCTATTCAAGTGGCTAAACAAACTGCAGAAGAATTACAATTGCACGCCACCTTTATTTGTTGCGATCTATATGAATTGCCTCAACATTTACACGAACAATTTGATATTGTTTTTACGTCATACGGAACCATAGGTTGGTTGCCCGATATTGAGAAGTGGGCAGATATTGTTTCACAATTTTTAAAACCCGGCGGACAATTTATTTTTGCCGAGTTTCATCCTGCTATTTGGATGTATGACGATGCAATCACAAAAATTACCTATTCATATTTTAATGCCGAACCAATTATAGAAAATGAAAATGGAACCTATGCACAAAAGGATGCCGAAATACAAACAAAATGTATTTCGTGGAATCATGGATTAGCAGAAGTGATACAAGCTTTACTCAATCAACAACTTCAACTTCAACACTTTCAAGAATATAATTATTCGCCTTACTTGGTTTTTCCGGATATGGAAGAAATTACACCCGGACATTTTCAGATTAAACAATTTGGGAATAAAATGCCCTTGGTGTATTCGTTAAAGATGGTGAAAAAAGGAGAATAAGGATTCGCTATTCAGCAGGCGGCTCGAAGTCCGGTTTGGAGGCGCAGAGAACGAGGGGGAGGTTAAGGCAGCAGAGAGTTATCTCCGCACTATTTGAAGTAAGGTGGTTACTTTATCAGCAGAATCCAGTTGACTGAGGCTCTCGAAGTCAACGGTTTTTTTACCGCGGAGGCGCAGAGAACGAGAGGAAGGACACTGCTTAAGAGAACGCAGAGAGATTGTAGTATGCCGTAAATTTATGAAGCATCCTTGTTGCTTGAGTAAAATGAATAGGAAGAGGTAATCGCTTTCAATAGGCTGAATTATTAATCATACCTTACAAATTCAAACATCCTTTCAATGATGAAATTTCAATCGCTCATTCCACCAAGTTTTTATGCAATGGTATTATTTCTTGGGATAGGAATTTTTTTAAAATGGAATGATCAATTGCAAGCCAATACATTTTTAAATGTTGGGTATTTTTTTGTCTTAGTGTTTATGATATTAACTGTCATAGAAGTAAATCGATCAAAATACATTGATAAACAAGATAAATTGTTTTGGACTTTGGGTTTGATTTTCATGTGTTTATTCGCCGGTATGGCTTATATGTTGTATGGAAGAAAAAGGGTATTGGGTAAAGAATAAATTTTGTGCAGAAACTCGCGTGAGGGACTGAAGCAAAAATCCTTTTTCTCTTATCGAATATTGAAGTTAGCACTCACGGCATGAGAAAAAGATTGCCGCGTAAGGCCCGCCCCCAAAGTAGACCCAACACGATTTATTCATTCTTTATGCAGTTGTTTTTGGGTTACTTTGGGGACACGCCCCCAATATATTAAATAGGTAAGTCGTTTAAAATTTACCCATGCCATACCGCTAAAATATCCTACAACAAAGTAATTTCTAAATGCAAGCATCATGCAATAATTGCAAAGCTTACTAGTATATTTGCCTACTTAAAAAATTCAGGTGGCTTCGCATCATAACTTAAACAAAGCTTCGGCAGCAGGATTGCTCATCGCTTTGGGCATCATATACGGCGATATCGGAACTTCTCCTTTATACGTTTTCAATGAAATTATAAAAGATAAGCCTATCAGTGAGTTGCTTATTTTTGGCGGTCTATCTTGTATCATTTGGACCCTCACTTTACAAACTACCATCAAGTATGTATTGCTTACTTTAAAAGCCGATAACAAAGGTGAAGGAGGAATCTTTTCATTATACGCATTGGTAAGGCGTCGAAAAAAGTGGTTAGTGGTGCCGGCAATGATTGGCGGTGCAGCCCTTTTAGCCGATGGTATGATTACCCCACCCATTTCTGTTACCTCAGCCATAGAAGGTTTGCGGCAATTACCTGTATTACATAATATTACCGAACATAGCATCATCATCATTGTATTGTCGATACTTACCTTATTGTTTTTTATGCAACAGTTTGGTACTGCCTCAATAGGTAAATTATTTGGCCCCATAATGTTTGTTTGGTTTTTAATGTTGGCAGTGTTAGGTATTATGCATATTGGGGATGATATTGAAATTTTTAAGGCCTTTAATCCCTATTATGCATTTAAATTACTTGTACAATACCCACATGGATTTTGGATATTAGGTGCTGTTTTTTTATGTACTACAGGTGCCGAAGCTTTATATAGTGATCTTGGACATTGCGGAAGAGGCAATATTAGAATGAGTTGGATTTTTGTAAAAATGGCTTTGATCATTCAATACCTCGGACAAGGCGCATGGTTATTGTCGCATTATCATGGCAAAACCATTACGAAAGCGATGATCGATGATGGCTTTAATCCGTTTTACGGAGTGATGCCCCAAGAGTTTAAAATTATAGGTATTTGTATCGCCACTATTGCAGCTATCATTGCTAGTCAGGCTTTAATTAGTGGTTCGTTTACATTAATCAGCGAAAGCATGCGATTAAACTTATGGCCAAAACTTAAAATTAATTATCCAAGTGATGCACGAGGACAATTATTCATTTCAGGTATCAACTTGCTTTTATTTGTAGGATGTATTGGTATTACTTTATACTTCCGTTCATCGTCGAATATGGCAGCGGCCTACGGCTTGGCTATTACACTGTGTATGTTGGCAACCTCTATTTTGTTTGCTAACTTTTTGATATTACGTAGGGTAAACCCATTACTTATTTATTTGTACTTAGTAATTTATATTGGCTTGGAGATGTGCTTCTTAATTGCCAACCTCGAAAAATTCCCAATGGGCGGCTATGTTACCTTAATTGTTGGTGGCGCTTTATTTGCTGTGATGTATGTATGGTTTCGCTCGCGAAAAATTAAAAACCGATATGTTGAGTTTGTTCGAATGGAAGACTATATTCATCAATTACAAGATTTGAGTAACGATAGTAGTATTCCAAAATATGCAACCCATTTGGTATACTTAACAAGTGCTAATAACCCCAAAGAGATAGAGCATAAAATCATGTATTCTATTTTAAATAAAAAACCAAAACGGGCAGATATTTATTGGTTTATACATGTGGATGTGGTAGATGAACCTTATAAAACTGACTTTGTAGTAGAAACCATTATTCCTAATGAAATCATCCGTATCGAATTCCGTTTAGGCTTTAGGGTTGAACAACGTATTAATTTAATGTTCCGTAAAGTAGTGGAGGATATGGTGGCCAATAAAGAAGTTAATATTACAAGCCGATATGCTTCGTTACAGAAAAATAAAGTAGCCGGCGACTGGCAGTTTATTGTAATGGAAAAATTTCTTTCGCACGATAACGACTTGCCTTTATTTGAACGTTTAGTTATGCGCTTTTACTTTGTATTAAAAGGATTTTCGCTAAGTGAAGAAAAAGGTTTCGGACTCGATTCATCGTATGTAACCATCGAAAAATATCCATTGGTTGTATCACCCGTACACGATTTGCACCTCACTCGTGTTGAACATAAAAGCAGATAAGTTTTACCGAATCGACATGATACCTGAAAATAGTATGCCCTTATATAAAACAGTATATTGAAACGGTATTACAAGTAGTAAGCATTCAACAACTCATTTCTTTGTTTTGAATATTGCCCTTCTTCTTGAATGAAAAAATCTTCATGCAAACAAATTTCATTTTCGCTTCGTGAAAACATAACAACCACTACTTTCGCTTCATGTTGTTTGGTATGTTTAATAGTGAGTTGTTGTTTTGGAAATAATTGAAAGCGCCTTGCGCTAGTAGTAAGTTCCGATAACCTTTGATATGGAAATAAGATAGAACATTCGCCTTGTTGGGAAAGATTTGCATCAATACTTTTCAGTAATTCTTCTAAAGTAAGTTGCGATGAGTGTTTGGCTACATTGAGCTGCCCATTCCCAGATACGAATTGATTTTCAAAAAATGGCGGGTTACAAATAATAAAATCATAGGGCATTTCGGATACATATAATTTGATATCACCTTGTAGACATCGTATGCGATTACTGAATCTTGAAGCTTCAATATTTTGTTTTCCTTGTAAAAATGTGGCTTCATCCAGTTCTAATGTATCAATACATAGGTGTTCATACCGTTGCGCTATCATTAAACCCAACAAACCGGTTCCGCTTCCTATATCCAAAACATTTTTTGCTTGCGCAGATACTGTGGTCCATGCACCTTGTATACAAGCGGTTTCGCTTATCTTTTGTGCACATTGATTTTGTACTACACTAAATTGCTTGAAATGAAAATAAGGGTTCGACATTTAAAAAGTACTTCTTGCACTCGGTGTGGTTTCAAGATCCGCAAACTCACCGGCTAAATATTTATAGTAGGCGGTTATTGCAATCATGGCAGCATTATCGGTGCAGTATTCAAACTTCGGAATATAGGTATTCCATCTTTGTTTACTACCCGTTTCATGTAAAGCTTTTCGTAATCCACTATTTGCACTAACGCCGCCTGCTATACAAATTTCTTTGATGCCGGTTTGCTTACTTGCCTTTATTAATTTTTGGATTAGAATTTGAATGATAGTATGTTGAATAGACGCACATAAATCGTTACGATGCTTTTCTATAAAGTCAGTATCCTTTTTTTGTTCGGCTTGCAAAAAATATAAAATAGAAGTTTTTACACCCGAAAAACTAAAGTTCAAATCAGGTATTTGTGGTTTGGCAAAAGTAAAAGCTAAAGGATTTCCAAGGGCTGCATACTTATCAATTAAGGGTCCACCAGGATATGGTAAACCTAATAATTTTGCCGATTTATCAAAGGCTTCACCGGCTGCATCATCTAAAGTTTCGCCAAGCACTTCCATTTGCAACGGCGAATTACATTGTACAATTTGTGTATGTCCACCACTTACCGTTAAACATAAAAAAGGAAAGCCTGGTGTTTTATCGCCAATTAAATTCGATAAAACATGTGCTTGCATATGCTGCACGGCAATGCTAGGTAATGCTAAGCTTTGGGCCAATGATTTGGCAAAGCAGGCACCTACCAATAAGGAGCCAATAAGGCCGGGACTTTGTGTATAGGCTATAGCTTGTAAGTCGTGTTTCGATAGTCCGCTTTGCAAAAGGGCTTCGTGAACTACCGGAATAATATGTTTACTATGCAAGCGCGAAGCTTCTTCCGGAACTACACCACCATATTTTTCGTGAACCGATTGCGTATAAATTACATTCGACAAAATTTGTCCGTCACGAAGTACAGAGGCACTGGTTTCATCGCATGAACTTTCGATGGCTAATAAAATTACAGGTGCCATATCAAAAATTACCAACGAAGAATACGCGTAAAATGACGTTTAGGTTTTACTTTTCTTTCGGTATTTCTATTATAACTTAATTCAGCTTCAACCGGATTATCATAGGTAATGAACTTAATTTTTACATTCAACTTGCCTAATAATCCTTTTTTATAAAATCTATCATATAAATTATCAATCTCTCTTTCATCGGTTTTGATAGTGATACGGGCTTTATCGGTCACAAAATGTATGGTGAGGTTATCCCATTCAACCGAATCAATAATCCCGTTAAGGGTTAAAGTGCCATAATATTTTGCAGGGTCAAAATCAAGCACCGGACAACAATCTTTACCGGTTTGTTGAATATGATCGGCATCTACATTGCGGAAGGTTTGATAATCGCATGTATAAAATGTGGATGACGCTTCATCGAATACACCACACTGTGAAGGCTGACCGGATAATTGGTACTCTGAAAAGAAATTCGGGTCTATCACTTCAATATTCATCCTGTTGTAACCCATGGTATAAGTTTCTTGCCCAAAACCTAGTAAGGTTGTGAAACAGATTGCCAAGGTCAAAATACATAGTTTCATGTTTTCAAATTTATTGTTTTTCAATTATCATCCCAACCATGATGGTAGGGAGAATTCGGCATTCATCAACTCGTCTTTCTACCACAATGTAGCTGTGGGTTTCGAGAATCGTCTTGCCTCATTTCATTTTAAAAGTAAATTAGCTAACAAATATATACAACCAATCGTCAATATACTTTACAAAGCCAAAAATAATTGCGGTTTTGTGCTAATCAAAACGAATTTCTTTTACATTTACCCTCCTAAAAATCCCATTATGATGAAGTCACCTATTTCAATTTTATTACTTTCTGTTGTTTTATTAACCGGAATTTCGTGCTGCAAAAAAGGCAGTACCGGAGGTACGAAAAAAGATTTAATTGTAGTGGATATCGATCGATCAGATACCACGTCATTACCAAGTGCTATTACAGCCCTTCCATTTTCGCTTGATTTATCTAACCCGCCTATGCAAATTGATACGTTTGCTACCAAGGTCGATGAATATATAAATCCATATGGGTTTACGAAAAATCAGATTACTAAAGTGAATTTAAAAAGTTTAAGTATTATACTTGAAAACTCACCAGGACAAACTTTCAATTTTATAAAAGATACGCTGACTTCAATTACAGTGTATGTTGATAGTTTTGCAGGTACTACACCACAAGCGGTTGCCTATAAAACAAATCGTCCGGCAAATGCAAGTAGTATGCAACTCGATGTGTATACCACCGATATAAAAGATTATTTCCGTTCAGAATTTATGAAGTTGTTGGTTGGTTTCCGAACACAAGAAAATGAAGGATTAAATGCCAGTACGAAGTTTCGTGTAAACTACACCTTCACAGTAACGGCCGATCCTAACTTATAATTTATATACTAAGCCTCCTTGTATCAAAGCTTCGGGTAGAAAGTATTTCTGAAATAATATCCAACTTTTACCAATGCCGGCTTCGGTATATAGTCCAAATCTTTTAGTCGGAAAATACCGCATTCCCCAAGTACACTCCAAACTTAATGGTCGTGGAAAATCGTATACAATACTAAACTTGGTGGTATGTGCTTTTGTATACGACCACATATGTATTAATCCGTATCCCATTGCCAAGCCTGCATACATATCAATTTTCTTTCTTTGCATAAAATGATAATTGCATCGAAAGGTACCCGAAATTTCATAGGCCTTAATACCAAATTCAAACAGTCGGTAGCTATTTTGTAGGGTATCATAACCAAAATCTTGCCAGCTCACACGCGAGCGACTATATGAGCCGTTAATTCCAATCCCGAATTTATTGCTAACCATATATTCAGCTTTTGCAATAAACGGACCCGAGCCATGCACTGTAATTTGATCGCGCGTAGTTTTATATTTTAAATAAGCTCTAATAATACTCGGCGCTCCGTAACCAATAGTAAATATGGCTTGTCCTTTTTGTGATGAGGCTTTGTTAGGTGTTTGTTCTTGTGCAACTGACATGTTGAATAAACAAACTAATAAAAAACTAAATACTATTTTATGCATATTATGTAGTTGGTTTTGCAAGATGAACTCATCGCAAGGTATGAAAGGCAAATTAAAATTGCATGGTATCGTGATTGCTTTTTATCCCATCGTATATAATTAGCTTTGCCGCATTATTTTTATGATATTGTACAAAAAGGTAAGATCTCTTTACATTTTCACTCTGTATTCCTTAAAAAGTTTACATGCAGCTATCAAAGAGAACTAATGGTTGCCATTCTATTAGTTGATTTACAATCCATACATACTTACCAAATAAACCATGTGTGCCATGGCTACAGAACCTAAGCAAAGTTCACGACGATGAATGTTTTCAAATACATCATTGGCACTATGATGAACATCAAAATAACGTTGTGAATTAGGTAATAATTCCATCATCGGTACATTCATTTTTCGGTGTATAGGACCAATATCTGCTCCACCACCATTATGTTCAAAATTGTGCACTCCATAAGGTTCAAGCAGAGGTTTCCAGCTTTTTACTTTTTCTTTTTGCGCTCTACTCATTTCCATAGAAAACCCAAGAGGCACATCTCCACCGGCATCACTTTCAATAGCTAAAATATGATTTTCATGATTCAATTCAGCAAGTTCAGCATATTTCACACCACCTCGCAAACCATTCTCTTCGTTCATAAATAATACCGCACGTATGGTACGTTTTGGTTTTATACCCAATTGTTTAAATGTTCGCATTACCTCTATCGCTTGCACAACACCCGCACCATCATCATGCGCACCTTCACCGATATCCCATGAGTCGAGATGGCCACCAAAACAAATAATTTCTTCAGGTACTTCACTTCCTTTTATTTCGGCAACTACATTATATGATTTTACATCTTCGAGCATCTGGCAAGTAGTCATCATCTCCATAGATACTTTGCCCGGCTGTGCTAACATTTTTTCAAGTTCATCTGCATCCACATTCGAAATGGCAACAGAAGGGATGGCTGGGTATTTTGTATCGTAACGCATACTGCCGGTATGTGGTTTATTATCATACGCAGATGAAACAGATCGTATTACCACGCCAATAGCGCCCAATTTACTGGCTTCACTAGGGGCACCCCATCGATAGTAAACACAGGGTCCATAACTTTCGAAAGTATTGATATTTTTTTGGTCGAAACGATAATTGAAGAAGACAATTTTACCTTCAATATCAGCTCTGCTCATTCTTTTCAATTCATCCATATTATCGGCTCGTACAATCTGCGCGCGAATGCCTTCAGGTCCAGTGCCAACGGCGTTCCCTAAGGATGAAATCACTACCGGTATTTTCTTTCCCTTGGCCGTAATAAAACTTGCCTTCTCTTCACCTCTCACCCAATGCGGAACCATCACTTCTTGTAAAAAAACCCGATCGCAACCAATTTGGTCAAGCACTTTTTTGCCCCATATAACCGCTTGTTCAGCCTGCGGCGATCCGCTTAATCGATGCCCAATGGTTTTACATAATTCGCGTAAATCCTTATAACATTGATAATTAGTAAGTATATGATTTGAAATTTGTTTCAAAGTCGCACTATCCTTTTTTACGTTTTGGGAGTAAGCACTACAATGCATGATGCAGACTACTAAAAGACAAAGACAGTTTTTCATGTGTATATATTTCTTTGGCGATAAATGTACATCAATAGCCGTCTATACATAACGAATTTTATAATTTTTTGATTAACATGCCTAACTGCTTTAGTGTGCAAGACAATTCTCAACCTTATTATTTAATACCTTTAGTGTAAGAAAATGTTTGTTTGAAATGCTTACAGATTATGACTAATCAGCAGATTCAAAGCTAGGCCTCGTCATACCATTTCTTCTTCAACCAAAATGCTACACGTACTAAAATAATTAAGGCAGGTACTTCAACTAATGGACCAATAACACCCGCAAATGCTTGTCCGCTGTTAATGCCAAAAACGCCAATGGCAACTGCAATCGCTAACTCAAAATTATTACCTGATGCTGTAAATGATATCGCAGCATTTTCGGCATAGTTAGCGCCGGCTAATTTTCCAAAGAAAAAGGTAATTAAAAACATCACCGAAAAATAAATTACTAATGGAATCGCAATTCTCAAAACATCCATGGGTATACTGACAATCATTTCTCCTTTCAAACTAAACATTACCACAATCGTAAAAAGTAAGGCAATGAGTGTGATTGGCGAAATACGCGGTATAAATTTTTCGTTATACCAAACTTCTCCTTTAGTGGCAATTAATACATAGCGACTAATGACACCTGCCGCAAAGGGTATGCCTAAATACACACCTACTGTTTGGGCTATTTGCAACATGGTAATATCTATTTGCATGCCTTGTAAACCAAAAAGTTTGGGCATGATGCTTAAATAAAAATAGGCATATCCACTAAAAAATAACACTTGCATAATACTATTAATACCTACTAATCCTGCCACATATTCACGGTTACCTTCGGCTAGTTCGTTCCACACAATTACCATGGCAATGCAAGGCGCAATGCCAATAAGTATCAAGCCCGACATATATTCGGGATTATCTTTTAAAAAGAGAACAGCTAAGCAAAACATTAAAAACGGACCGATAATCCAAGTTATAAACATCGAAAGTGAAAAGAGTTTACCATTCCGAAATACGTTGCTAATTTTCTCAAACTTCACTTTTGCCAAAGGGGGATACATCATTAAAATTAATCCAATGGCTAAAGGGATATTAGTAGTTCCGGATGAAAACGACTGTATCATATTTGGAATACTTGGCATCAGATAACCTATTAAAATTCCTAATAACATCGCGCTAAAAATCCATAAGGTTAAATACCTATCTAAAAAACTTAATTTTTTTCGTTGTATGGTTGGGTTGCATTGAGTAGCTGACATAGGATGAGTTTTATAAATTTGAATGGTTTGCTTGCGGTAGATACTTGTTTATAAATTGAAGGGTATAGTTCTTGATTTGATCACGAACTTTTGCAAAGACTTCAATTACCTCTTCGTCGCTTCCTATGGCTTTGGCGGGATCCGGAAAATTGTGATGAAATTTTTTGGCTTTTGAAATAAAAATTGGGCAATGTTCATTGGCATTATCGCAAACGGTAATTACAAAATCGAAATCAATATCGCGATATTCATCCACATGATTTGATGTATGCGTGCTGATATCAATGCCATCTTCTTTCATGGTGGCGATGGCCTTTGGATTTACACCATGCGTTTCGATACCTGCACTATATACAGTAACTAAGTTAGGATTTGTATAATGTGCAAAATAGCCATGAGCAATTTGGCTGCGACAACTATTACCTGTGCACAAAATGAGAAGGTTTATCATTTGGGATATTTTTATTTTTGAAATGAATAGATTGTAAAGTTTTCTCTATGGATCTCTCGAAATAGATGAAGTTATGTTTGCTGTCTTTTAATCGATACCAATAAGTTTGCTTCTTCGTTGCATCAACAAAGTATCTCGCCAAATACCATCCAGCTTGGCAATTTTTTCACGTATTCCGATTTCTTGAAACCCGTGTTTAAGATGTAAATTTTTACTGCTGATATTTTCAGGAAAGATGGCCGCCATTAAACTCCAAATACCGGAATTTTCACTTTCTATAATCAAGTGATGCATTAATATATCAGCAATGCCTTTTCCTCTATAGTCTTGATGAATATATATACTAACTTCAGCAACTCCTTGATATACACATCGATCAGAAACTTTAGAAAGGGCTGCCCAACCCACCATTTTATGATTAATGTAGGCAGTTAATCTGCAAGTTGACAAATGACTATCATTCCATTTCTGCCAATCGGGTACCGAAGTTTCAAAGGTAGCATTTCGAGTATCTATACCTTGTTGATAAATAGTTTGAACATCCTTGTAATTTTCAACACGTATAGTATCTAACTGAATATTGCTTTGCGTTGCCATTGGTTTTGTCTTTGTAAAGAAATTTTAGCAACAACCACCGCCTGGTGTGCAGCACGAACCGGCAGTTTGTACTTGCAAATCTTTTAGTGGTTTAGGCATTTTTTCTGTTGGGATTCCACAGTGGTCATTAGCTAAACAAGTGGTGTACAATGGAATGAGTTGTAAAAGGTTCCCTTCCACTTCCAAGCCAAATTTCCCTATGCTTTCGAGTTGATATTCAACTTCAATAGATAAGTTGTCGTCACCTAAAAGTGTTTGTGATTGGTGAAGAATTTGTAACAACTTACTTGGAGCAAGTCGGTGATCGGTATCGTTAGCCGTCCAAATTTGCATTGACGCCGTTTTTTCATTTCGGATAGTAGCGCCGCAATCAATAAAATGCTTTTGTACCAAACCTACTTCTGTGATATGAAAATGGGGTGGGATAAAATTTCCATTGGGTAATTTAATTTGAATGTCTTGTGCCTCTTGTAAAAAGTCTTGCAATTGTTTGATAGTCATAATATGTGTTTTAAAGTTATAAATTATTAGCAACATTTTTTTTGTTGAAGAGTATTGGCTGCTGTTGAAAAGTAAGCAATAAAATGTGTAAGTACTTTCTCATCGATACAATAGCAAATGGCGGTTCCTTCGATATTGCCTTTAATGATACCGCAGTTTTTAAGTTCTTTTAAGTGTTGTGAGATGGTAGGCTGTGCAAGTGGTAATTCGTTTACAATATCACCACAAATGCAAGTATCAACTTTCAATAAATATTCGATGATTGCGATACGTGCGGGATGTCCGAGTGCTTTAGCAATTAAGGCAATTTCGTTTTGTGCTGCAGTGTAGAATTCGGTTTTAGTTGCGCCCATAATACTTATTTATTGCAATATTACGATTAAATAACAAAACAAACAATAAAAGAAAAATAGATATTGTGTTAAATACTTTGCTTAGCGGGTGAAACTGTAAATTAAATTCATCCTATTTCGGAAACATCATTTTATAGCTCACCTTCACTTTTCCTCTGCTGATATCATCCAGTTTGGACTTCAATAATCGCCTTTTTAGTGGAGACAGTTTGTCGATAAAAAGCTTGCCTTCTATATGGTCGTATTCGTGTTGAATTACACGGGCGGTAATACCTTCAAAGGTTTGTGTATGAGACTCAAAATTTTCATCTTGATATTGGATGGTAATGGTTGGTTTACGCATCACATCTTCGCGAATCTTTGGAATGCTCAAACATCCTTCATTGTATTTCCATTCATTACCTATTTCATCGATGATATATGGATTGATAAATATTTGCTTTAAAGGCTTTTCGTCTTTAAAATCATCTTTATCTTCTTCATCGGCCCCTTCTACAATTTGTATACTATCTACTAAAAATAAGCGAATAGCATGGTTTACTTGAGGGGCAGCTAACCCAACTCCATTGGTATGATACAAAGTATCCCACATATTTTTTATCAGCTCATCTAATCCTGGATAATCTTTATCAATCTCAGCACATACTTTTCGAAGTGTAGGATGGCCATAAGCCACAATAGGTAAGTTCATGAGTGCAAATGTAATGAATGAAGCACGAAATTTTAAAATCGAAATTCGAAGCAGATTGTACAGGAGAGATGCTTGGGGTCAGTTTTTAGATGTCAGGGTTTGTTTGATATCCCCCCTTCGAATTTCGAAATTAGTACTTCGAATTTATGTTGAAGCACGAAATGCTAAAATCGAAAAGCGAAGGAATAGTAATCGGTCAGAAGATTTACCTTTTAAGTAGAATCCCCCTTCGTATTTCGAATTTAGTACTTCGAATTTATGTTGAAGCACGAAATGCTAAAATCGAAAAGCGAAGGAATAGTAATCGGTCAGAAGATTTATCTTTTAAGTAGAATCCCCCTTCGAATTTCGAATTTAGTACTTCGAATTTTTTATAAGATTTTCTTAGAATTAGCTACATGTAAAAAAAATATTTGCAAATTAGAATTTGTTCCCATTACCTTTGCCGCAGTTCTTACCAAAATTTTTATCAAGAAAGGTAGAGGGAATGGCCCGATGAAACCTTGACAACCTGTCTCATTTAAACGAGATAAGGTGCCAACTCCAGCTCTTCAGCAATGAAGGGAAAGATAGAAAGAATTAGCTAGCAAGTATATACTTCAATATATTTTAAAAGCTCTTCTGACATATCAGGAGAGCTTTTTTAGTTTTACTAAAGGCATCTCTAAAAAACTCTGATGCTTCGTTATTCAGATTTTACAAATACTTCATTTACAATAGTAAATTGAGTCTTTGAAAAATCCGAAAGCCTCGCCTGAGAGTTTTTTTAGAGATGCCTCAATGGCTCTACCTCTGCACTTCGTGATAAAATATTTATTCATAATGTAAAAAA
Organism: Bacteroidota bacterium; assembly: GCA_016706595.1. Taxonomy (GTDB): domain Bacteria; phylum Bacteroidota; class Bacteroidia; order Chitinophagales; family Chitinophagaceae; genus OLB11. Next base: position 144,917 of record JADJJH010000002.1, read on the forward strand.
TATTTATCATGAACCAAACAGAAATTTTACACGCAATTCCATGCGACCCATTAACCGGATCTATTTCGGTGCCCATTTATCAAACCGCCACTTTTGTGCAAGAAGCACCCGGTGTTCACAAAGGTTACGATTATGCACGAAGCAATAATCCTACTCGAGCGGCCTTAGAAACTTTAGTTGCTAAACTTGAACATGGTAAAGCCGGATTTGCTTTTGCCACCGGATTAGCCGCTATCGATGCCGTTTTAAAACTATTATCATCTGGCGATGAAATTATTGCGGTAGATGATATTTATGGTGGCGCCTTTAGATTGTTTACCCATGTGTATCAAAAATTTGGCATTAAGGTACATTATGTTGATACCACCAAAGCCGAGAATATTTTGGACTGCATCAACGAAAAAACAAAATTGATCTGGATAGAATCTCCTACCAATCCAACCCTTAAAATTTCAGACATTCAACGTATTTCACACATTGCGCATAGCTATAAAGCTTGGGTAGTTGTAGATAATACCTTTGCTACACCCGTTGCCCAGCTGCCGTTATTGCTTGGCGCCGATATTGTAATTCATAGTGGGACAAAATACTTAGGTGGTCATTCAGATTTAGTAGCCGGATTAGTAATTGTTGAATCGCCGGAACTTGCCGAGAAAATTAAATTCATTCAAAATGCATCCGGTGGAATATTAGGTCCGCAAGACAGTTGGTTGCTGATTCGAGGAATCGAAACTTTGTCTTTGCGTTTTAAGCATCAATGCGAATCGGCGAATAAAATCGCAGCATTTTTATTGCAATGTGAAATCATTGATGAGGTGTTTTATCCGGGATTAACTACTCATCAAAATCATGAAATTGCAAAGGTTCAACAAAACGGATATTATGGTGGTGTCATTTCTTTTACCTTACATGAAGATACCATTGAAGCAGCAACCGCCATCGTTACACAAACAAAATATTTTAAGTTGGCTGAAAGTTTAGGGGGTGTAAAAAGTTTAATTTGTCAGCCTTCATTAATGACGCACAAATCAATTCCACGCGAAATTCGAATTCAATCGGGTGTAAAGGATTCACTTATTCGACTATCATGTGGTATCGAAGAAGTGGAGGATTTAATTCAAGATTTACAGCAAGCATTTGCGTTAGTAAGTAATAATAAAATTGTATCACAAGAATTAATTCAAGACTAAAATATCATAAACATGCAAAAGAAAATAAATATAGGACTCATAGGTTTTGGCGTAGTTGGTGAAGGCGTTTATCATGTTCTTCAACAAACACCCAGCTTACAAGCTGAGGTTAAAAAAATTGCCATTAAGCATATTCATAAAAAACGAAACGCACCCGCTGAATTATTTACCGATGACGCTTCATTGGTTTTGTTTGACGATGAGATTGATGTCATTGTTGAATTAATAGATGATGCAGAGATTGCTTACGAAATTGTAAAAACTGCGCTTCAACTAAAGAAACATGTGGTAAGTGCCAATAAAAAAATGATAGCAGATCATTTAAACGAATTAATTGCTTTGCAAAATGAAAACAAGGTTTCGCTTTTATACGAAGCCGCAGTTTGTGGAAGTATTCCCATCATTCGAAATCTTGAAGAGTATTACGATAATGATTTATTATTAGAAATTTCGGGTATCGTAAATGGCTCTACTAATTTTATTCTCACCAAAATGAATGAGCAAGGATTACGTTTTGATGAAGCCCTTCATCAAGCACAAGAACTGGGTTTTGCCGAAAGTAATCCTACCCTCGATATTGAAGGTATTGATGCCGTAAACAAACTTAGCATTTTATTAAAGCATAGTTTTGGACTACCTATTTTACCCGATCAAATATTTCGTAAAGGCATTACTTCTATCACATCCTACGACAATGAGTATGCCTGCGAAAAGGGTTATGAAATTAAATTAATTGCGAATGCAGTGTGTACTCATAATCATGAGGTGCAAGCCTATGTATTACCTTGCTTATTGCCAAAATCACATGCTTTAGCAAAAGTGAAAGATGAATATAATGGTGTTTTATTAAGATCGAAATTGGCAGATGAACAAATTTTAATTGGTAAGGGTGCAGGTCGTTATCCAACCGCATCGGCCGTGGTGAGTGATATTTCGGCCTTGCGATTTGCTTATCGTTACGAGTATCGAAAATCAAATCGTAATAAGCCCTATCATTTTTCAACGAATTTTGAATTGGATGTTTTGATTAGTTATGCTAAAGAAACAACTATCGACCGTACCGATTTTATTTCTATTGAAGAAAGATATATTAGCGATAAACGTTGTCATTTGAAAGGGCGAATAAGTGTACAAAAATTGCAACAAGCACACCGGAAGGATGAGGTTTCGGTTTTGGTATTTCCGGCGAAAGATGTAAACCAAAATTCAGATTTGTTTGAGAATGATAATGAAATAGCGGTTGAAAATGCACTCCGTTGATCATTTCAAAGTACTTGTGTTTTATGAAGTTTGTTTTTGGGCGTGCCCCGATAGCGCCCCGAATACAAGTCCAATCACCAAAGCAATGTATTCACTTCGGGGCTGCTTCGGGGTTGGGCTATACACTTCAATCTTTTGCTTGAAACAAGCAAAAGGATTTTCGTTCCTATCCCTCACGCAACCGACATTTTCCTTTACGTACAGTATCAGTGATCAATTGTGTTAGATTCTCAAGCTTAAAAATATTGAAATATTTAACGAAGTAAATTCGTTGAGTATTTCATTCTTTATAATTTCGTGTTACAATCAACCGTCATGACTCAACAACCTATGAAATCATGTCTGGCATGTAATAAAGTTTTAAAAGGACGAGTCGACAAAAAATTTTGTGACGATACCTGCCGGAATGGATATAACAATTTACTGAGAGCTGATACCAGCAATTATACGCGTAATATAATTCATGCCTTACAAAAGAACCGGCGAATTCTAGAATCCTTTTTAGGCAGCGAAGAAATGGTAAAAGCAAAAAAGGAGCAATTGATACAAGCCGGTTTTTATTTTAAATATCATACCCATAGTGCTACCAATAAAAAAGGCAATATCTACTATTTTTGTTTCGAGTACGCATATTTGTCGCTTGAGCACGATTGGTTTTTAGTGGTAAGGAAAAGAGAGTAAGTAATGATGCTATAAATAGTGTAAAGTAATATTTACTATGAGTGAGTGAAATTGAATTGAAGATTTTGATGAAGAGATCGGTATGGATTTTTGGGTGATATTTGTAAGTTATGGGCAAGTTTAAAGACGATTACACATAAGAAATGTAGTGAACAGCTTACTTGACAAGAAATCTACAAGAAAATTGAAATCCATTACCCTAACCAAATAAAAATTAAATGATGAAAAGAAATCACCTACTTATTCTGACAAATATCCTGTTGATTTTTTGCTCTTGTTCAAAACACATTTATGTAAACTATCAAACAGAGACAGCAAATACAGGAAAGGTTACAATAAAGCCAACTAAACCAACGGATAAAACCTATGTTACAATTAATGATAGTTTGATTGTTGACAAAAAAAATGTAAAATCAGTTACTATTACCAATTTACCAATAGGAGACTTTAATATTCACTACACTTCAGACAATAGTTGGTATAAGGACAAATTAGATACTCGAATATCTGTAAAAATGGAAGGCAGCAAGGAAATTACAAAACTGGTTGAGGTACCGCCATATAGTACGGGGTATTGGATTTACATTACCGGAATAGCGATAATGCCTCCTCTAATATCTTCGATTGGACTTCTTCTGCCGTGACAAATAAAACCTGCCCATAACACACGGCAATGGAGCAATGTCGGCGAAGTAGCTTAACAATCAATAGTTCCAATCTTATCATTTGGTTCATAACGGAAGCGAAGTAACTTTGAACTCCGCCACTGACGCCACTGACCCCAGCCGCGAAACCGTTAAAGCCATTGCAGAAATTAGCAAACCAAATTGGCAGACATAAGATATGAATAATTGTATAAGTATTATTTTGCTGCTCTTAACTTTAAGTACCAATGTCCTTTGCCAAACCGGGAAACCAATACAAAGTGAAGCCAATGAAAGTACAAAAATTGCATTATCAGACATTTTAGGTGATTGGTATCCAATTGATTCGTTAGTAGCACCTCAAATTACTTTTCGTCAAATGGGAAATTCTTTAGTTGTGATTGATGGAATTAAACATGGAGTTGGAAATTACAGCTTTATAGTTGAGGGAGACGGTATATCAGTAAATGGGATTGCCGCAAATTGGCCACCTTATGATTGCACATTACGGTTATTAAATAGCAAAGATTTAGAAATAGAATTCTACCTATTTTTATCAACAAAGACAACTAAGATTATTTACAGACGATGAATCAACATTTAAATTAAAACTATCATCAGAATCTTCACCCATAAAATGGATACTCCTGTACATATTGATTATTAAGAGCACTGGCTATAACAGCGCATAAGCCTAATGCAGGCGATATCGCTGTTCGGTCGAAATTTCTCATCTGATCGTTTGGTTCTTAATTTCGGCGAACTACATTTGAATGCCAGCACTAGGCCTATGCGCAAAACGTCAGGCTGTGAGAAAACTTAAATCAAGCCTCTGAAAATTTGATAAATGAATTTTATCTTTAGTAGGTGTCCGAATACCTACTCAATTTGGGCGAGTTTATTCACAGACTGACGTTACTAGCTAAGCACTAAAAGATGCTCAATTGGGAAAATACAGCAAATTACAATCATCAAAAAAGCAATTAGCTTCATATTTGCATACACTTATGCATAATACCGAAATGATATCTATAACAGACCAATAAATTGGGCTGAACAGCTATCTAATCGGTATTACTCCTTCAAAAACTTTCTTACATAACTACCCACTTTTAATAAATAGATTCCTTGCGATAATGAATGAATATCTAATTGTATTTTTGAATTTGAATTTTTGAATTTGCATTTCAATACCTCTTGCCCTACAACATTATAAATAATTATTTCAATCTCTTTATTGAAGGCGTCTGATTCTAAAAATAAATAATTATTGGCCGGATTAGGATAAACCTTGAAGGCCTCTACACTTTCTTTTATTTCACTACTTCCCAAAGGCCAGCAACCCTCACCCAAAGCATAGTTTGGCATACAGGGTGGCGTGCCTGCGCCTATGTTTGGGAATCGTAAGCAACGTGGGCAAAAACTACAAGCTGCTCCCTTATTATCGGGAGCATCAATTACACTCATTTGCTTACTTAAACCTCCGAAATTGCCTACATAAATTTTACCATCGGGGCCTAAGTATGAGGCACTATAATCTTGAAATTGAATATAGCTTGTATCTAACCCAACTACATGAAACCAAGTACTATCCAGCAAATCGTATTGAAAAATATTACGCATTCCCATGACATACAAAAACCTGTTATTGGGCGAAAAGGCTAGGCCGGCTGGTGTACGTTCCATGATTGTTGTATCCGAAGGTTCGTGATGTGAATAGGATGGCATGGCGATTACATAGTGATTAAAAAGTTCACCAGTACAGCGGTTAAAACTTGCCATAAAAATTTCACCTAACAGTCCATCGCTTTGACAGGTACTGGCATATAAACTTCCATCTTGTGTAAATACACTTTGCCCCATAATGTCCCATGCTCCCCAGTAAGGTGCTGCAAAACTTTGCAAACCATAATCAAATACACTGTCTTGAGTAAATAAAAACTTGTACACCTTATTGCTGTCGCCACCCTGTTTTAATAACCACCAATCTTTACCATTACTATGCCTACAAGCCATCATTTGGGTTTTACTTAAGCTGGCATTTTGCATTAAGGGTACCATACGTTTGATCACCTTTCCCGCCCCAGCATTGGCTTTCATATCAATAATATTATAAAGTAATAAATCAAAATGGCAGTTATTGTTGGCAATACAATCGGCATACCTTGCATTGCTCATCGTAGGTGTTACAAAATAATACAGATCAGAATCAAGAGGCAAAAAAATGCTTGACTGTGAGAGAACGCTGAAGCCATTTTGATTTACGTAAAAGTCTTTTGGAACAATAGTGTCTCCTCCATCTATGTAATTGGTGTTACTATCGTACACATTATAACCATCACTACAAAGCATTAAATTTCCACTACTGTCGCAAATATTAGAATTACCTTTTGTAAAATAGCTAGCATAATAGGGTGTGGCGGTTACTAAAACATTGGAATTAAAATGCACCCTTTGCCCACCCTTTGCGCAAACCCATATTTTACCATAATTTTTTTGGCCATACATGGAGGTATTAAAGCAAACAAATAACAATAGTGCTAAGGATTTCATATTATTCTATCATGAGTTTTGTGGTTTGCACTTGATTGTTGTTTACTAAAAAGCGGCATATATAAATGCCTTGTTGCAATTGCGACGTATTTATATAGGTATGTGTTGCTTGGCTATTTAATATAGTTCGCATTCTTTCTCGTCCTAAAATATCATACACAATAAATTCGTTTATCGCAGTTGAAGCAAGTAGAGAATAATTTATGGTGATGCCTTCATTGGCCGGATTGGGGACTAAGCCAAATATTGAGTTCTGAGATTTAATTGGCGGTTTTAATGATTTCAGAAAATCATTTTCATCATCAAATAAACCTTTGCTACTGCCACCCCCATTTTTATAAACGCCAGCTTGGTTGCATAATTTAATATCATCGTATTGGGTGCCTGGTGCAATAAGCGCATTTAAAAACCTTGCTTTATAAACGGCCGAGCCGCCAATAAAAGGACAAGTATTGGCAAGGGTAACAATAAACGAACTATCCTCAGTATTTAATATTGAACTACCACTATGCAAAACACGAATATAAATTTCATTCACCAAGTTCTCATTCTCATCTTGCACATTATCGGGTAAAATATCTTCGTTTTGATTTTCGGCATCTTCCAGCAATTGTTCGTATAATAATGGGTTTACGCTACTTGCATTTTGTAATACATCGCGTAAACGTCTATCAGCTTCATTTACTTCATGTATCACTTCGGCTTGCATGCTAGTATAAAAGTTCAACAAAATAATATCACTATTTCTAAAAATACTGTCTTCACATAATTGAGTATATAATCGTCTGCTATCTAACCAATGTGCCACTTCGGCAAATGCAGCATATTCCTTAGTATCGGTGGCAATCGCAATGGCTTCATCTAAAGGTATGGGTTCTGTATTGGTGAGCGAATTGAAAATATAAGGGCAATCAAAAACTGTTGCATTGCCTGTATTATCCTGAACATCATATCTGCAATTGTCTGCAACACTACTAAGTGTATTATAACTACCAGATTGAGAAAGTGGTAAGGCGGTTGAAGAAGTAAAAATTGTGAAAGGTAGAAGAGTTTCACAAAACTTAAATACCTTTTTTGCATAAGTTCCTGCAAAGGTATTGTGGTTGTCCTGAGTTAAACTTCCTACATCACCAAAGCTGGCTTCGTTCGAGATGCGTCTAAACAGCCATCCCAAACCATGATCGAATAATGTATTTCCTTTAATATTGTCGCTATTGGTAAGGCAATTGTCTACTGCCATAATCCCAAAACGCGTATGTTGTAAATGGTTGCATTGCAGTGTTGCATCTATAGTAGAGCTAAGGTATATAGCCGCTATATCGTCACGCTCAGCGTCTACACAATTGCTGTTTCCATTCACGGTATTATCTTGTAATTGAATTCCCGGCGAATTGGTTGCATGTATACCATTAAGCAAGGTAGCACCACCGCATGCTAAATTGCCGGTGGTATTTAAATTCAGGTTTATGGTATTTGAAGTGATGCGCAACGAATTGTTGTTGCTAAGTGAATAAATTCCAAAACCGGCAAGTTGAGGAATATCGATGGTATTGTTGGAAATAGTTAAAAAATTAGAAATAGTTGAGGCATAATTAAGGATGCTTATACCTGTTGGCCAAATATAGTTAGTTAAAGAACTTGTGCCTGTGCCTGGATTGCCAATTGTTGAGATACCGGCCTCAAGTAAGGCTTGCCTGCAGGAAATAATATTGCCAGATATTACACTATTTGTATTATTGCCAGTAAACTCAATTCCTTTTGCAACACCATAGATTTTATTATTTTGAATATGACAACTTTGATCTTCGAGTAACGCATCCAAGATACCCATTAAACAGTTATCAACATATAGGTTTGATGCATTCAATGAAACGATTTTACAAAGTATGGCTTTGTCGCAGTCGCTTGTAGTTAAACTTGAAGAGGCTGCATTGGTATTTTTAATTTCAATTGTAGGGATAAATGGAGGCTGTACATGGTCATATAAGCAAGCAATGGCAGCCCCTTTGTAATTGGTTCCCACTAATGGAATATCGTAGGCTCGATCAATTCTTGCTTTCTCCGGAAATGGATAGGTAGGTGCTACAATATTTATATCCTGTATATGTGAAAAAGAATTATTATAAAGTCCAATATTTGAAGTGTTTGCTCCAATAATTGAAGCGAGATTATTGCTTGCATCGACTAAAATGCCGCAGAACAAATTTTCAAATGTGTTACCGCTTTGAGGGTCAGTCAAATCGCCAATATTAATATTGGTACTATTAAATATTTTAACACCTACTTGCCCTTGCGTCGATGGGTTGCTATTTGTCAACATAGTATTATCACTTGTAAAAATATTTCCATTCTTCACTACGCCATTGTATGAAGGGGCGTTCATATTTTCAAAGATAATAGAGCTGTAAAGGTTATTAATAAATGTATTTCCAATGGCATCTAGTTGTGCATTATTGCTAATGGCAATTCCGGTTTTCATATCTTTAAATGTTGAGCCAGTTGCAATAATTTTAGTGTTGGCACCATTGGCTTCCAATCCTTGCCAATAAAGACCGCATTCATTTTTTAAGGTGCAACCTACCAAGGTTAATGTCTTTCCATCGGCTACTTTAATGATGGCATCGGGTGCAATATTGAAAGTGCAATTTGTAAAAGTTGTATTTTGGTCAATAGTTAAAACTTGACTCACAAGAAATGTTTTATTTGTATTACTACCCGTCCAGGCGTTTACATTCTCATTCGCAAAATAATGATCAAATCCGGTAATGCTTCCTGCTGAGCCATTTATTGTAAAGGCAAAAGAGCCTGTACATCCATTATTATCATGTATAGTAAGTGTATGAGTTCCCGGTATTAAATGAGTAATTGTTCCATCACTAAAATTTCCATTCCCTGTTTTTAATCCGTCCAACTCAAATGTATAAGGAATCGCTCCTCCACTCACCCGATAGGCTATTCCTCCAATAAAACCTTCAGTCACACCATAACATATATTCCAATCATACAATGTATAATTTAAATTAAAAGTACAAGTAGTACCCGTTATAGTTGTATTGGCATCATACTGCTTATTACAATCTGTTATTGTAGAATTACTTCCACACGGTGCATTTGCTGTTACAGTATACGCATTGTTTAAGTAAGCATTAATGTTATTATTGTTTTGAATTTGCATACATGAATTAATAGATTGGTACAATCCTGCGTATGTATTTTTAAGACACCATCCTGGCAAAACACCGCCTAAAGTTAAAGGTTCAGCACTAAAATGTATAACGCCAGGTAGAGCACTGATTGGACTTGCGCTTTGGACTTCTACATCATTACAATTGTTTTCGAAATAAGGTAGATTATTTTTCATCGAATACCTATTAGATGTTGGAGATAGGTCAAATGTAGTTGCATTTAAATTTTGCCTATAATATATAAATTTAGATTCATCAATGAGTATTTTATTATTCTTAAACGTGGTAAAATAGTTGGTTGCATTACGAGCTTCAATTTCTATTTGGTTGTCATTTGGATATTGTGCTGAGTAAAAATGATTACTTGGATATAAGTTTTCATTAGAAAAATAATTATTCTCTATTCTTGCTACTATATAAGGCGAAGTGGGTGTTGAAAAAGAAATATTCCCACTCATTTTCAACCCATTTTCTGTACCGGTGCTTCTATTGTTTACCATACTAATTCCACCACTACTCGTTTCAATCCAATAGCTAAATTCGTAGCCATTTACTTCGTTCTCAAACGTCAAAACATCTTTGTTGAATTCACATCCACCGCAGATTCCAATACCACTAGCAAATTGTTTTGTGTCGTCTAAATCATTAAATACTTTATTATCCTGGATAATACCATTTTTAATTCCCTGTATATTAAATCCAGAAGATGCCGGGATATTATAATTATTTTTACCCCAAACATTAGTAATCAAATTATCCTGAATAATAACTTCATCGGTATTTCCATAAGCATAAGTGTATTCATTAATAAAATTGTTTATAGTAATACCCGATCCCCACAAATTATTAATATTCAAATTGTCTAAATAAATGTTCTTCATATAAGAAACATAGATCGCCGGATAAACACCTGCCCCTGGACTGTTTTGATCATCTGGAAAATTTGGATGATTTCCCGGGGTAGGGTCAAAAATATAATCAGTATTTCCAGTGGGTGGCGCAAACTCTAAACCTATTATGTTTATACTATTATTAAGTACAGTTTGATTTGGAGCAGGAGTAACCGAGTTTTTAATTTCCAAGAATGATTGATGAGGTAACTGAGTGGCAATAAACCTAGGATAATTGGCTGATATATTTGTAGTTAAAAAAGCAGGACTACTTGGATCACCATTACAAGACATGCCTATTTTTGCTATATGATTATTAATATAACTTACTAAAGTCCCAGTTGAGCTTGTCCCTTGTATGGGTACTTGAGCTGAAACAAATGAAAGCGCATCTGTAAGTCCAATAATATTTAATTGTTTATTATCGATGTTAGTACTAAATGAAAATGTAATCGGGTCATAAAAATCATAATCTCTAGAGGGTACTAAAATTGTATAAATTCCAATTCCGGGAGTCCCCATAGCAATTTGTATTGTAGTAAAAAGTGCTTCCACATCTGTTTTTATAGCAGCTGCTGATGTAGCTGTTGTATTTACGACATAAATTTTTCCATAATCGTTCAATTCTTTAGCGCATACTATTTTTGGCTGGTACAAAATACTCATAACCAATAATATTCTTATGGCTTGTAATAGTAGCTGTTCGCTGTTCGCTGTTCGCTGTTATTCATAATAAAAAAATATTAATTCACAAGATATAAAACATTTTTTTGAATAATACAAACATTAACAATTGAAGATGTAAGCAATTTATAAAAACATATTTTCAAATTCAATAAACCTAAACATCTGTTTGTGTAGTTGACAAATAAATTCAAAATTATTCCTTCTTAAAATAAAGTCCTTGTGGGTTTCATTTTATTCACCTGTACCAAATCTATAAATCCATCATAACGAAGTACAAATTAAGTGACCCAAACCGATGCACAAGCCTACGACTTAATAAACCAATCAACCACATTAACCGACCTACTAAGAATTCGGTTCACAGTTGAAAATATCTACGAATTTTGACGGTCTAACATTTAATTCGGTTCGCTCTTTTGTTTGATGAATTCTATCAATCTTACACTAAATCAAATTCGACAAGCACAATCATCAATACATAATAACCAAGTCAATACTTATGAAATAATAGTATCAAAAGACTAAACAAAATATAGAATCAACTAGGCTACTACTAATTTCGTAGTTTTAAATTCTCAACACCGCCTACTGTCAACTAATTACTGCCTACTTACTCCCATCCCCTTAATTCAACACCATGTCAATTTCTTTATGTTTGAAATGCTTGACCTTGCCATCGATTTCAATTTCTATGGCGCCAGTTTCATCAACACCCAAAATTTTTCCCGTAACGAGCTCATGGTGCTTCTTAAAAAGCATCGGCTCTCCTGCCTTGTATAAAAAATTATTGTATTCTTCTAAAATGCGTTCAGGTTCGCTTACAAATATTTTATAATAGTGGTTTACATAAGGCAATAATTGTGTAAGTACCTGTTTCACTTTAAAATGCTGCCCGGTTTCGACGCTCATAGAAGTGGCTAAATTATTCGTTGGAAATTGGCTTTGGTTAATATTAAGTCCAATACCTACTATAGCATGACTCCAACATGAGCCCCGCAAAGTATTCTCGATGAGAATACCTGCCATTTTTTTATTTCCTGCATATATGTCATTTGGCCATTTAATTGAGATATTAGGCAGTCCAATGCTTTCTTGCAAATAATTAGCAATTGCCAAACAGGCCGACATGTTTAATATGAACTGTCTATGAATCTCAAAGCTTTGCGTATCTAAGATAAAAGAGCATAATAAATTTTTACTATCCTCCGATAACCAGGTATTTCCTTGCTGTCCTTTCCCTTGGGTTTGATAATCTGCCTTTATCGTCATGCCATGCTCTGCCATTCCTTCATTGATTAGGCTCATGGCATAGTTATTGGTACTATCAATTTCCGATAATTCAATCATTACTTCACCAATCAACGATGTTCGTCGCATGCAATATTTGTTTAGCTTTGTAAATTAAATTTTTAAACCTCAATAATTCAAAAAAATATCATTCGTACTTGAAAACCGCAATAACAGAAACCCAAAAAGCAAGGCCAAGACTCACACAAAACAGCAAGATTGTAAAAACTATTATCGCGGCTATACTTGAGAAAAAAGGAGAAGAAGTGATTTCGATGAACCTTAAAAAAATACCCGAAGCCATTGCCGATTATTTTATCATTTGCGAAGCCAATAACCCGACTTTAGTGAAAGCCATAGCCGAAAATGTAGAAAAGAAAGTACTTGAAATGTGTGGCGAAAAGCCATTTAAATTTGAAGGAAAACAAGGCGAAAAATGGATATTGGTTGATTATGTCGACATCGTTATCCATTGCATGATGCCCGAAACTAGAGGCTTTTACAACTTGGAAGAGCTTTGGCACGAAGCCGAAATTAAAGAACATAAAGATTAATAAAACTTCAGTACGCATTAGCGGCTGCTATACTTAAAGTGAATGGAACCAAACAAAACGAATATTCCACCGGCCGGAAATAAAAACCCGACCCCCCCAATTAAAAAAGGACCTAAATTCAATCTCTATTGGATTTACGGACTTTTTGCCGTTGCCCTTATAGCCCTCAATTTTTGGGATAAAGGCATGTCGCATAATGCGAAAGAAGCCGACTTTCAAACCATTAATAAAAAGTTTATCAGCAAAAACTTAGTTGATAGCATGGTGGTTTTTGGAAAAACTGTTGATGTGTACCTAAAAAAAGACAGCTTAAAATCAGACCGTTACAAAGATTTATTGGCTTCCTTTAAAGGCAACGAAAAAGGGCCGCATTATGCATTTACCATTGGTAATATTGAGCAGTTTAGAGCCGATTTAGACAAAGCACAAAAAGATTTTAGTATCGATCAATCTATCAAAGTTTCCTACGAAGAAGATAATAAAAATGGTTGGCTTGGCTTCTTCCTTCAAATTGTATTACCCTTAATTTTTATTGTAGGATTATGGGTTTTGATTATGCGAAAAATGGGCGGTGGTGCCAGTGGTGGCGGACCTGGAGGTATTTTTAATATCGGAAAATCAAAAGCACAATTGTACGATAAAGGCGCTAAAGTAAATATCACATTTAACGATGTGGCCGGTTTAGATGAAGCCAAAGGTGAAGTAATGGAAATTGTTGATTTTCTTAAAAATCCTAAAAAATATACGGCACTCGGTGGTAAAATTCCTCGCGGCTGTTTATTAGTGGGTCCTCCGGGAACCGGTAAAACACTTTTGGCAAAAGCCATGGCTGGTGAAGCACAAGTACCTTTCTTTAGTATGAGCGGATCTGATTTTGTTGAGATGTTTGTAGGTGTTGGTGCCAGCCGGGTGCGAGATTTATTTAAACAAGCGCGTGAAAAATCGCCTTGTATTATTTTCATTGATGAAATTGATGCTATCGGTCGTGCGCGCGGTAAAAACCAAATGATGTCGAACGATGAACGTGAAAATACCTTAAACCAAATGTTGGTTGAAATGGATGGATTTAGTGGTGATAGCGGAATTATTGTCTTGGCGGCTACTAATCGTCCGGATGTATTAGATGTTGCCCTTTTACGTCCAGGTCGTTTCGATCGACAAATTTCCATTGATATTCCGGATTTAGCCGGACGAGAAGCCATCTTTAAAGTTCACTTAAAAGGCATTAAAACCTCTACCGATTTAGATGTTCATAAACTGGCAGCACAAACCCCAGGCTTTGCCGGTGCCGATATTGCCAATGTGTGTAACGAAGCTGCATTAATTGCCGCTCGTAAAGGAAAAACTGAAGTAAATTTAGATGATTTTAATGATGCCGTTGATCGTATCATAGGTGGACTAGAAAAGAAAAATAAAATTATCAGACCGGATGAGAAAAAAGTAATTGCCTATCACGAAGCGGGTCATGCCGTTTCAGGTTGGTTTCTCGAACATGCTTATCCATTAGTAAAAGTAACCATAGTACCTCGTGGCGATGCAGCCCTTGGTTATGCGCAATATCTTCCCAAAGAAAAATATCTTACCCTTCGCGAAGAACTTGAAGATCGTATGGCAATGGCATTAGGCGGACGAGCTGTTGAAGAATTGGTATTCGGAAAAATTTCAACGGGTGCACTCAGCGATTTACAACAAGTTACAAAAATGGCCTATGCCATGGTAAGTGTATATGGTATGAATGATAAAATAGGGAATGTGTCGTTTTATGATCCGCAAAGCGAAGGTTCATTTCAAAAACCTTATTCCGAAGAAACCGGGAAGATAATTGATGATGAAGTACGCAAATTATCAGACCATGCCTATACTCGAGTAAAAAGGTTGCTTACCGAACGTATGCATGAAGTAAAAGTGATTGCCGAAGAATTATTATTGAAGGAAGTTTTATACAAGGATGATTTAGAACGATTGATTGGTAAACGACCTTTTGATGAAGTGGTTTTTGAAGATACGCCAAGTGTAAATGGGGCTACCACAAATCATGAAACCAATGATGAGCAAGCAGCCGTGAATCCTGAAATCATTACCCCTAATAATTAAACTATGTCATCGGCTTCGCGCGAAAAAATCATTGGTAAAATTCGAAAGTCACTCGACGAAGAAAAGGTTGCTATTCCCTTTCCTGAGGTTGAAAAACTATCTGAATTTTTAGTGAAGGAAGACTTAAGTTTAGAAGAAAAATTTGCTAAAGAATTTGCTTTGTTAGGCGGGAAGTTTGTGTACTGCGCCAATGTGCAAGAACTATGCGAACAACTTGAAACCCTTGCCGATACCATGCAGTGGAAAAAAATTCATACCAAGGATCATAGTTTACTCAAGTTGTTTCATCAGCAGGAATTAGATTTTGTACAAGACGGAAATGATATGCGTGATATCGAGGTTGGCATTTCAACATGCGAAACCTTGGTTGCCCGAACCGGCAGCGTCATGTTAAGTGCATCACAACCTTACGGAAGAGCTTTGCCGGTATATGCGCCTATACATATTACGGTTGCTTTTGCCAAGCAGTTGGTTTACAATATTTCAGATTCTATAAACTATCTACAACAAAAATATCCTAAGCAATTACCATCTATGATATCATTAACTACAGGCCCAAGTCGTACCGCCGATATCGAAAAAACATTGGTAGTGGGTGTTCACGGACCGAAAGAGGTATATGTATTTTTTGTGGATGAGGAATAGAGGTTGGGAGTTAGATGTCAGATGTTAGGTGGGTCGTAAATTTTAATTCGTAATTCGTTTCGCATCTGTTCAAAGCCTGTGGCTTTGCAAGCCTTATGTTCTTACAAGAATTTGTCTTGGTTTTAGAATTGAACAAAATCGCGCTTCACAAAATAACTAGGATAGTGGGGTTAACGTTTCGGTGTTTGGAGTTCGCAGATGGTGCTTCATTTAAAAGAGTAACTCTTAAACAATATCACACCTTAACAAACTAACTCGCTTACAAACTAATTCTTAATACATTTGCCCACAAATTTAAAGTTATATGTCAGATAATAACCGTACCGAAATAGCCGATTTTGGTGAGTTCGGACTCATAGATCATCTTACTAAAAATAATGAAACCCGTAATGTGGGCACCCTATTAAGTATCGGCGACGATGCTGCGGTAATTGACACTTTCGGAAGACAAATGGTGGTAAGTACCGATATGTTGCTCGAAGGAGTACACTTCGATTTGATGTATACACCGATGAAACATCTAGGGTATAAATCGGTAATTGTAAACCTTAGTGACATTTATGCAATGAATGCCGAACCTACCCAGATTACGCTGAGTTTAGCCATCTCAAATCGGTTTAGTGTTGAGGCACTCGAAGATTTTTACGAAGGCGTTTACTTGGCTTGCGACCGTTATGGGGTAGATTTAATTGGCGGCGATACTAGTTCATCACAAAAAGGCATGGTAATTAGTATTACCGCTATTGGGGAGGTAGATGAAAATAAATGGGTATCCCGAAAAGGTGCTCAAGTAAACGATTTGATATGTGTTACCGGCGATTTAGGCGCTGCTTATTTAGGTTTATTATTGCTCGAACGGGAGAAACAAATTTATCTTGAAAACCCTGCCGTACAGCCCGATTTAGAAAACCAAAATTATATCATCGAACGATTTTTAAAACCCGAAGCCAAAAAAGGATTGATTGCTTGGTTGAAAGAAAATTCAATTTTGCCTACTTCTATGATTGATATCAGCGATGGGTAAAGTTCTGAACTCATTCATATCTGTAAACAAAGCGAAGTGGGCTGTGTAATTTATGAAGAAAAATTACCGATTGCCGATGAAACCCGTTTAAACGCCAATAAATTTGGAATTGCTGCCACTACTTGCGCATTAAATGGTGGTGAAGATTATGAATTACTTTTCACGCTTTCGCAAGATGATTTTGAAAAGGTAAAAGAATGCGACTTGTTCAATATCATTGGTTATGTTACACCGGCGGATGAAGGCAGGGTGCTTATTACCAACGGAAATAATCGAGTGCCCTTAACAGCCCAAGGCTGGAATCACACAAAAAATTAAAAGATTGTAGAAAAGTTAACTTAATTTCATAAGTTTGTTACTCGTTCATAGGGTTATGAATTGTGACTTCACGATTTCTGACAGCCGAAATTACCTGTTAAAAGGTAGGTAGGTAACAATTGAAAAAAGTAAAAATAAGCGCATGAAAAAAATTAAAGTAATCATTAGCACTTCACTGATGTTTGTATTGTTAGCGTCGGGTATAGTATTTAATGCTTGTATAAAAGACCCTTGCGAGGATATTAGTTGCCGAAATAATGGGGTTTGTAGAGATGGTAGATGCAAATGTGCCGTTGGGTTTGAAGGCCCGTTTTGTACGTTTAAAATGTACGAAAAGTTTATTGGTACTTGGCAAGGCACTTATCGTTGCAATGGAACCTTACCCGATGAACGCACCAGTATCATTGCACCTGGCGATAAACCTAATTTAATTTCTTTCTATAATATCTTCACCCAAAACGATGCTTTGCAAGCGACCGTTGATGGAGATAAAATTATAGTCGGTGAACAAACGATTAAAAATATTACCTATACCGGAAATGGTTATGTAGAAGGTATTTATATAACGCTTTACTTATCTGAAAAAGATAATACAACAGGTAAAGTAAGTGCCTGCGTTTTTAATGCTACTAAATTTGTTCAGGAATAAAATACAAACTCGAAGTAAACTCACATGAAGCATACTATATTATATACAACTTTGTTTTTGGTAGCCTTATTTGGTGCTACTATGTATTTCTCGGCGTGCAAGCAAGATATTTGCGTGGTTCGTGCCACCGATTGCCGAAATGGCGGAACTTGTGTTGATGGCGAGTGTTTATGCGCCTTAGGTTATGAAGGCGATAGTTGCCAGTTTAAAGTAAATGCCAAGTTCGATTCGTATTACGCTTGTATTCGAACTCGTTTAATTAATAGCAGCACTGTATCGGAAGATAATGATGATACCTTACGGGTTCACGCATTGAGCGATCGATTTAGTATTAAATTTTATTCGGTTCGCGATTCGGTTTTTGAAATCGTAAAAGGCACCGTGAATGGCAATTATGTTACGATTCAAAATCAAGATATTAATTTCCCAACCTATACGGCCACCTATTCGGGTAATGGTAGTTTAAACAATGGTGTACTTACGCTTACCTTATACAAAACTTGGTTTGATGGGGTAGTAAATACCTCTAAAACCTCATATGTAGGTTATAAATACGAGTAATACCGTCGATTCGGGTAATAATCACAAATACAAGGCTTTATTCTTTGGAATTTTAAAATTCACAACTTACTTTTGCCCTCCCTTAAAAACACAAGGGCTAAAATTAGATATATATGAAACGTACATTCCAACCTCACCGTCGCAGAAGAAAAACAGTTCATGGCTTCCGTAAACGTATGGCTTCACCAGAAGGTCGTCGAGTTTTGGCTTCTCGCAGAAGAAAAGGACGCAAAAAATTAACCGTTTCCGACGAAAGTCGTTTGAAATAGAATGATTGATTATGTCGAAACCTTTCTCATTAAATAAATACGAAAGGTTAAAGAGTAAGAAAGAAATTGATACGCTTTTCCTTAAGGGGAAAGCGTTTTTTGTTTTTCCTTACAAGGTGTTCTACCTCCTTCATACTTTACAACCTGAATCTGAACCGCTTCTATTTGGTATCACCGTTCCGAAACGCAATTTTAAAAAGGCAGTCGATCGCAATCGCTTAAAACGAGTAAGTCGGGAATTATATCGTGTTCGTAAACCTGTATTGAAAGAATTATTGATTTCAAATAATCAAATCTTGCATTTGATGTTGGTGTATACCCATCATAAAAAAATGACTTCTGCCGAAATTGAACCTGCAATAGAAAATATTTTCAAGAAATTGATGGCAAGCATGAGAGTTTAGGAACTATGTGCGACTTGTTTAATGGGTTACTTGATTGGTTAGTTATGCCATTGAATACATCCAAAAATACCAATCTTACATCCCAAATTCTTCAACTGAACCCAAATTCAGCTTGAACAATGAGAAATTGATTACTGAATATGTAATACACTTCTATTATGATAGAATGAATACAATTCCTACATCGTGGCAACTCTCATCCAATGCACTATGCTTTTGACTTAGTTAAAGCCTATGGCGTAATGGGGTTTAACAAAACTCTCGCCATTTTTCCATAACATGGGAAGCATCATACTTAATACATATGTCTGATGTATTGTTACGCATTTCTAGAAGTTGATTTTCATTCGAAAGAGAAGCAATAATCTGGTCCTTCCAAATGACTTCATTTGGTATTAACTCACTGCGGTCAAAAATTTCTTTGCCATCAAAAGGAGGCAATAAAATACCGTACTTCGAAACCATCGCTTTTGTAACCGTTGGGGTGTTAATCGCATCCGGAAATAAGATTTCTTTTGGCCCAGAAATACAATCACTTAAAAAGCAAGGTAACCCACATATTAAGGCTTCTATAGGGGCATTAGGTAAGCCTTCGTAAATGGAAGGGAATAGAAACATTTTTGATTTAGGATAGAAGCTATAAGGATTTTTTTGAAAACCGCAGAAATACACATGACAAGTTTCATCAACAGAATTTGTTTGTTCATCAATTTGCTGTGCCTTTAAATTTAGTAGTTCACAAAGCGACAATAATCGAGGAATATAGCTTCCATTGCCTAAAATAATGAGTCGAGCATCCGGCTCCTTTTTTATTACTTCGGCAAATATGCGTAATAAGTGCCATTGTCCTTTATCGTATTCAAGGCGACCTGTATGCACTAGAACTTTATATTCGTTAAATAAAGCATCAAAACGTTCATCACTTGCAGCAGATAATTTTTTGATACGCGTAATGGCATATCCATTGGCAATGGTATGTACATTTTGTAAACCAAACGATTGTTGTAATTGTAAGGCGGTAGTAGCCGAATTGGCAATGATACAATCGGCCGATCGTAGCATATGCTTATACAAAAACATAGGAATTTTTAAGGAAGTAACATTTTTATAAAATGCTAATGGATTGGTTCGAATGCAAATGGTATACTTACTTCCTAATAGTAATTTGCAACAATATCCGATAATATAGGATAGCTGCAAAAAACACATTAGGTTGGTATTTTTATTAACACCTAATTTTTTTAATCTACTCGGTGCCATCATTAATTGATAAGCCTTATTAAAAATAGTACGTGCTTTTTTAGGATATAAAATTTGCAACTTATTATTTGCAACCGGATAATGCACTACAGGTTCGAGAGAAATAATTTTATCAATATTTTTTAAATGACTCAAATAACTTACTTGACGTTCGGCACCTCCGCCACCCATATTATTTATGAGAATACATGTTTTGCTTACTTCACCCATCTATCGTACCACATTTGAAACATCAATAAATACCATATTTTTTCAGCTCTTTCTTTTTTGCCTTCATAAAACGCCTTTATGATTTTCATGACTTCATCATAATTAAATATATTTTGCTTTATTAAGTAGTATTCATTAAAGTAAGCATCAACAAATGGTTTTAACTCATTCTCTAGCCAATGAGCGATTGGAATACCAAATCCCATTTTCGGACGGTCGAGTAATTCTTTAGGTACGTAATCATGCGCAATTTCACGAAGGATATGCTTCTTGATACCTTTATGATATTTATAATCCAATGGTAAACTAGCAGCCCATTCAATAATACGATGGTCAAGAAAAGGTTCTCTTCCTTCTAAACTATGTGTCATGGCAGCCCGATCTACTTTTTGTAAAATGTCATCTACCAAATACGTTTGATAATCTATCGCCATGATATAATTAAGCGTGTTATAATTACTAGGCGACAACTCGTTTTTATCAAACGAAGTCGTTAAATTTTTTGAATGATGCAATAATAATTTATGAGTATCTGCCACAGTAAATTGCCTACTCAATACCTGATTCATATTATAATCATCGGCTTGGTGCAAAAACTGTTTTACTTTTTCGTATCTACTGTGAAAGAGATATTTATTACGTAAAATTGGAATTGAATGGGCGTTTACCATATTCATAGTTCCTGCAATTGATTTGCGAATAAAGGGCGGAATACTTTTTACTTTAGCACCAAATTTTAAAATATAATCATAGCGATTATACCCTGCAAAAACTTCGTCTCCCGCATCGGCACTTAATGCTACCGTAACTTGTTCTCGTGCAATTTTACTTACCAAAGTAGTTGGGATGGCACTGCTATCGGCAAAGGGTTCATCAAAGTAATACGGCAAATTCGGAACAATGTCCAAAGCTTCCTTTTGGGTACAGTAATATTCGGTATGGTCGGTGCCTAAATGCTTCGCCACCTCTTTTGCATAAGGCGCTTCGTTTAATCCCGCATCAGGTACACCAATGGTAAAAGTTTTTATTTTTTCTGTTCGATTTTTTTGAAGCAATGCCGTTACCGTTGTACTATCATATCCACCACTTAAAAAAACGCCAACTGGTACATCACTCACCATACGATAATTGCATGCACTCATTAAGAGTCGTTCGGTTTCTTTTTTAGCTTCTTCAAAGCTGATGTCTTTTACTGGTTGATTATAGGCATCATATACATTCCAATAGCATTGTTTTTGTTGGGCTTTTGTTTGCAGATGAATAGTAAGGTGATGGCCCGGACTTAATTTATATGTATGTTGAAAAATGCAGTGCGGCTCGGGTACGTAACCATATTGTAAGTAAGCAGACACGGCATCCATATTCATTTCTTTGTGAAACTCAGGATGCGATGAAAAAGCTTTGAGTTCAGAAGCAAACAAAAATAAATTTTGATGATAGTAATAAAAAAATGGTTTTATGCCGGCACGATCTCTACAACAAAAAATGGTGTTTAGGTTTGCATCATAAATTACAAAAGCAAACATTCCTATAAACTTATGTATGGCTTGTGGGCCCCATTCATCAAAACTATGTAAAATGACTTCGGTATCTGAATGGCTTTTAAAAGTATGGCCTAATACTTCGAGTTCCTTTTTTATTTCATCAAAATTATACACTTCGCCATTATAGGTTATTGTATAATGTTTGTATTGCATCGGCTGTTTGCCCGCCTCGCTAAGATCGATAATACTTAATCGTCTATGTCCAAGTCCGATAGTAGCAAATTCATTGGTAAACAATTCAAGTCCTTCACCATCAGGTCCTCGATGATATAAAGTATCATTCATTTTTTTTAGAACAGATAGATCTGAGCTTCGCGAATAATCAATAAAACCTGAGATGCCACACATGAGTGTGCAAATATATTACATTGCTTGCTATCATTTACCTTTTGAACGTTTGCCGTTGTTTGAATTATACACTTCAAGTTTACCTTTGCTCAATAAAACGCAATGATTGAAAATAGGTTTATCGTCGTTTTTGGCTGAAGCAACCCCATTATACCACATCAGTTTTTTATGGTTATAGATGAATTGGCATGAATCAAAAACCATTAGTTTCCGACTATCACATTCAAGTAAGTATTGTCCGTAGGGTGTTTTACCGGCTAATGTTGAATCTTGGAACAGACATTTATAAAATTTAGTGGCTTCTTGAAAATTGTCGGTGACATACCCATGCACAAACGATCCAAAAAAATTACACGAATAAAAGCTGTAATCGGGCTTGTTTACCCATGCACTCCAAAAAGTAGTTCCCCAAAATGTACAATCCACAAATTTAAGTTGCTCACTTTTTCCATCACTGGCTAATAAACCGGCCCCGGTATTATTGAAGAATTTGCATTTTTCAAATACCCCTTCTTTGATTTCAGCATCTTCTGCCTCAATATCAACACCGGCACCCGGTGATGAATATATATTGGCCTTGCCGGTATGACTAAAAGAGCAATTAACGGCTTGCAAACCTCTGCCGCCAACCCATGATAATCCTTGTCGACCATTATAATCAAAAATAGAATTCATGATTTTTACGTTACAGTTCATATTCCAAGGGTTTTTCACTAAAATTCCATCCAAACAAAAATGATGCACATTCATATTGCTAATCAATACTTGTTTGCAATTGGTTAGGTGAATTCCGTAATGCCAAAGCTGAATACCCTTATCGCCGTATGAGCCACCAATAATGGTTCTTAAGTTATTTCCATCTGCTTCGAAACCACTCACTTGAATATTATTGCAATTTTGAAACATAAATAAACAACCTAATTGAGCTGTTTTACTCATATCGTAAAAAGGTAATTTTTCGGGTACTAATTTTGCTCCGTTTTCCGGATTGAATGTACCGAACTTTAAATTATTTACATATTTAATACTCGCTTTTCCTGTAGCTTGAATGAGTACATTGTTACAATTGCTGAGGCTAAAAACATTGGTTTCAATTAAATATCGATTAGGTGTGTTACTACGTATTTGTTTACCAACCATATACACTCCTTTTGGAATGAGAAGTTTTACATTACCACCATTTTTTTGAATGAACGCCGCGGCTTTTTCAAAGGCTGCTTGGTCGTTAATGATACCATTTCCTTTGGCGCCAAAATCTTTAATTGATTTTGTAATGATGGCATTCGAATGAATTGAGAATATCATTAATGTAAAACACAATAGTAAATATTGAAATATAGTTTTCATGATTAGGGCTTAAAATGTGAATATACTAGAAATCTGATTTAACTCTGCTACCCAAGCTATTGTTTAAACTAATTTATTAGCACTTACTATTTTTTGGAATCTAAAACCTGAATCAATACTTCACATTGTTTTTCACGCGAGAAGGAAGCTATCATTTTCTCATCAAACATACCTTCGGTTGTATACCTATTTTCATCAAACATAGTGTAGTAAGTATTCAAGGCACTCAGCATGTCTTGTTGTGAATGACAAATAATACCTTGACCCGTTTTACTTAAAGACTCTTCAATAATATCGCCATCACTTGGGTACACTAAAACCGGTTTACGTAAGGCAATATATTCGTAAAGTTTACTACCCGGTATGCCTTTTAAATTTTCGTGTGCACAAATTAATAAAAGATGTGATGCCGCTTGTATCGCAATGGCCTCTTGTTTTGGAATACGGCCTGTGAATCTAAAATAGTTTTCGTAGCCTTGAATAGATTGTGAAATTCTGTTCATGCTTTGTGCTTCATGTTGAATGCCCACAAACACAACTTCTAGAAGGCAATTTCTATTTTTACTCTCGATAAAGGATATAATTCCATGGAGAATTTTTTCAATAGGTTGAGAGGGGTATAATGAGCCAACATAGGTTAACGTAAATTTGGTTGGCAGTACATGTTTTTTTATATAATTTTCCGGCATATAGCCATTCGTTAGCACATAACCTTTTTTATGTATAAACGATGATATTTTGTCTACATAATGATCAGAAACACTCAAGAAGCAATCAGCACTTTGTAGCCATCGTTTTTCGTAATATCTAAAAACCTTATGTAAAAACTGCTTCACAAAATTTTCTTTATGTAAGCTACTCGTACTCCAATCGTCACGGTAATCAGCTATCCATTGCAAAGCAAATAATTTACTAAGTTTAAAAGCTATGCCAAATAATTCGAAAGGAGATGCACTCACAATCAATTGTAACTTTCCCTTTTGATTTTGCAATAATTCTTTTAGGTAGATATAAAAAAAGTAATATGGAGAGAAGCGAATGGAAACAACACTTAAAATCGAAAAAATAAAACTTGCGATCAGGTAGATAAAGTAAAACTTAGTGCCATCAAGCTTTATAAACAATTTGTCTTTTATTGATGATTTATAAGGTAAATAATGTACTTCATAAGTATCATGCTTTTCAATACGCACTTCAGTACCACTACTTACAAATGCTGAGGTTGTTGAATTGGCTACCGGTATATCCCAGTTTCGTGTAATGATGATAGGATAATAATCTCCGTTTTTTAAATACTTTGCCCACGAGTAAATCCGCTCTGATGCTGTAAGGTTACAGGGAGGAAAATAATAGGATAGTATGTAAACTTTTTTTGCCTGACTCATAAACAAAGGAATTTGAACATGAGTATAAAAATTTCATGATGCTGTATTTTTTTTGCTTGCGAACAATACTTCGAAGCTAAGTGATACCGATAGTTAGTGTTCATGCTGAATGTTATGATTTGCATCAACAGAAAATAATCGTTGTGTTTTGCCTTAGTATAATATGTGCTAATCATTGGCATCATGATAACGAAGATTTAGTTAATTCGGCATAGATACTCATTAATGTTTTTCATAGTAAGCTGGTGAAAATGCGGTTCTTGTTTTTTCTATTGCTTGTTGTGAAAGTTGCTCATATTCTTGCTCACTTATTTGGCTACTAGCAATCATACAATTTGCATAGGCCTCTTCATTAAATGCTGAAATAAATCCATTCTTTCATTCAACAATACGCGCGGGCCCCCGGCCCCGGTAAAAATGGACCACCCCCCCCCCCCGCTGTTCAAGTATACTAAGGAAGTTGGCAATACAAAAAATCGCGCTCTTCGATAATATTCATGTGGTGACGTATAGGGTAAAGTTTGAAGATTTGAAGGTTTATTAGCTAGCAAATCAATTTGCGATTTATAATATTTTCCATCCAACTTTTGGTTTTGCAGTGGTTTTCTTAATGCCGCCAAAAACCATTCAAGTTTTCTAAAATCCTTCAAACTATTTACCCATAAAAAATCAATATCCTTTTCAGCATATGGAATTTCACAAAATTCAGGTAACTGAATTACATTATGAATAAATCGTTGTTCGGTTTTAATATTTAGTTTTTCAAGATACTCTTTTGCATAAAGTTCACGAGTCCAAATCAATGCAGAAAATCGATAAATTAGAAGTCCTGATATTCGAGTTAACCACTTATATTTTTTATGAACAAGATAGTATAAATCACCACGTTCTACACATAATACTTTTAAGTTAAAAAGTTTAGCAAGCAAAAGAAAAACAGGTGCATATCTTCCACCAGGGTAAATTTCTACATGATGTATTTGGTTTCGATATTTGAAAAGTAATTTATGCAAGAAGAAAGTTCTGGCAAAAAATGAATTAGGTAGAACCAAGCCATGTTCTTGTTGCGATTTAGCTTCAGTACTGCATTGTAGCCATATCGGATAATATCCATTATTAATTAGAATATGATGCTGAATATGATTCTTCTTTAAAAAAATATCAAGTAGAATAAATACATATCGTTTTTGCTTTACTTCCATTAGCTGCTATAATTGAGTTCAAATGAAATGAATATTTATGATAAAAGTTCGGCAGCTTGCCAAATCAACCATGATTTAGATCTATGATCATTAGAAGCTACGGCTTCAACTGATAATTTAGCAATCGATGGTGAAAGTATATGGCTATGAATTAAAGTTTCTCTATGATTATGAATCTTGCTTTTAATTTCTGCTCGTTCCATCCAACTTTTTTGTGGGGGTTCATAACCAATTTTATCAACTCGCCAACCAATGTCTTTAGGTAAAATCGGAAAGGCTTCACGCATAATCCATTTCGTCCAACCCTCATTCATTTTGTATGTTGCCGGCAAGCTAAATAAAAATTCAACCATTTCATGATATAAAAATGGAAGACCCTCGGCTATGTGCCATACTATTTCTATCGGCATAACGTAGTAAGGTTTGCAGCCCACTTACCATTGTGTTATTATACAACGATTCATTTAAAGTTTGGAAGTTATTACCTGGCGTTTCAAAAATTTGATTTCTATAAGTATGATAAAATTCCTTATCAAAAAAAGGTTGCTGTAATTGCCTCAAACTATTTCGTAATTGTTTTACCGGTTTTACTAATGCGGGTGAAATATCTCTTACTCTATCACCTAATGATTTTTTTGTTATACCATTAATTGAATTATTACTATGCAATTTTGAATAAGCTTCAAATTGACTTTTAAAATTGGGCGAGTTATTTTTTTTAAGCTCATTAAAAAAAGGAGGATAATATGAATGGTAACCAGCTAAAATTTCATCAGCACCTTGTCCGTCTAAAAGTACCGTAGTATTATTTTCTTTTGCCAATTTCATCACACAATACTGCGCATAAATACTGGCGCTTCCGTAAGGCTCTTCTTGATGCCAACTGAGTTTGTCAATATCTTCAAGCAAGCCTTCATCGTTGGGTGTAACATAATGCGGATTTACTTCGGTACGCGAAGTAACCATATCCATAAACCTACGCTCATCTTTTTTATACCCGGGAAAAACTGCACTAAATGTATTTTGCTTTTGATGACTTCCTTTTTTGATATCATCAATTACACAAACTACTAACGACGAATCTAAACCACCACTTAAACTACTACCCACGGTTACATCGCTACGCAATCGTCGTTGTACGGATGTATAAAATAATTCTGAAAATTTTTCTTTGGCTTGCTCAACGCTTATCTCATGATTGGTATATTTCCAATCGATATCATAATATTTTTTAATCTCGATTTTCAAGGTATGTAAATCGATTTTCAAATAATGTGAATGTGGTAATCGCGTACAACGGTTATAAAACGTTTCGCTTACATCTTGCGGGTTTTCGATATAAGCATACGATAGGTAATTGAACAACATTCGGTTGTTTACTTCCTTATCAATACCACCGGCCCAAAGGCATTTCATTTCACTGCCAAACAAAAAATGCTTACCCGGGTTCGTAACTATAAAAAAATGGTTTTTCGCCAAATCGATCACGTGCACAAAACACCGAATTTTCTTTGGCATCATACATCACAAAAGCAAACATGCCATCTAATAATTGCAAACAATTTTCTTTATCGCGGTCGTATAAAGCCATCAATACTTCGGTATCACTTTGGGTTTTAAATTGATAGCCTTGTTGTAAAAGTGTTTCGCGTAATTCGATATAATTATAAATTTCACCATTGAAAACTATTGAGTAGCGATTAAGATAATGCATGGGTTGGTCGGCTTCATGACTTAAATCTATAATCGACAATCGACGATGACCGAGGCCTACTTCTCCATTTGGCGAAACCCATTGTCCATCACCATCAGGACCGCGGTGACTAATTACATCGGTCATTTTTTTGAGCGACGTAACATTTACCTGTGATATGTCTTTCGCAATAATTCCGGCTATTCCGCACATGGGCTAAAAATCAAAATTGAGCGGTAAAGGTAATAAAACTGAATATACACCAAAGTAGAACTTTGAAATGCTGTGATCATACAATACTAAAGAAGTGTTGCTTGGGTATTGATTTTTCCTTTTCAAAATATGAATGGCGTTAGTTTACGAAATTACTCTTCATCATCTTCCTTTTTATACCCTTCATAATAGTATGATTGCTCTATTCCCTTAAAAATAATTTCTCTATCGTTTACTTTATCGCTTAAGTTGGCTTTTAGCAAGGTTCTTAATTCTAAATCGTTCACCGGGCTGCGTTCCATTGCTTGTAAATAAAGCGTTTTGTCAACACATTGCCAGTTCACTACTTGCTTGAGTTTCATTTTTAAAATTAAATCTAGCCATATTCGCATGGTTCTGCCATTTCCTTCCAAAAAAGGGTGGGCAATATTCATCTCAACATACTTTGCTATTATCTCTTCAAAATTACTTTCAGGCATTTTTTCAATTTTCAATAAAACTTCCTGTAAGTACAACGAATTCGCAAATCTAATTCCACCTTTTGAGATATTACTTGTGCGAATTTTTCCGGCAAAATCAAACAATCCTTCAAACAAGTAATCATGTATTTGCATTAAACCTTTTGTTGTACCAACTTCAATTTTATGAATGTCATTCGATTCAAATAATCTATACGCTTTTTCTAAACTTTTTTTATCAATGTTTTTCATGGATTGATTTTATTCTTTTGAATGACCATTTGCTCATATGCCCTTCAATAAGTTCGGGTAATAAGCATTAAAATACATTATTTCAACTTCCATGCTACAAGTTATACTTTATAAATATACTTAAAGATGATTTTGAATAAGTGATGTTATTTCCGCCGCCGCATGTCCATCACCATAAATATCATCAATATATTCGCCACAAGGTTGTGCCAATACTTTTTCTATTTCTGTAACATCATCAAATACTAAGGTATTCCATCCATTATGTAAGGTTTCGGTCCACTCGGTTTCGCTACGAAGCGTAATACATTTCTTGCCTAAAATATAAGCTTCCTTTTGTATGCCGCCGCTATCGGTAATTACACAATCGCTAAATTTTTGGTACGATACACTTTCAACATATCCTGTTGGTGCAATAAAGATTATATTTTTAAAATCATCTTGCAAAATACCAAACTGTGCTAATCGAGCAACTGTGCGGGGATGGATAGAGAAAATCACTTTTTTATCTAAGCCATTCAAGGTTTGTAAAATGGCTTGCATGCGCTCAGGCTCATCGGTATTGTACGGGCGATGAATCGTTACAAAATAATAAGGATGATTCACCGGAGCCATCGCTCGAGGTTCCATCATTTTCACCATATCACACATCACATCGCCACATCTAAAAATACGATTATGGGAGATGCCTTCTTTTTTTAGGTTTTCGATGGCGTTATCGGTAGGACAAAATAATAAATGCGCAAATTCATCGGCTACAATTCGGTTAATCTCTTCGGGCATTTCGCGGTTGAAACTACGCAAACCTGCCTCGATATGTATTTGCGGAATATGCATTTTGGCGGCCACGAGGGCTCCGGCCAAGGTTGAATTGGTATCTCCATACACTAGCAAAGCATCGGGCTTTTCAATCATACAAACCTTTTCAATTTCGGTCATCATAATGCCTGTTTGCTCCCCTTGTGGTTTACTTCCCCCAATATCAAATAAAAAGTCGGGCTTGGGCATTTTGAGTTCGTCAAAAAAAACGGCGCTCATATTTTCATCATAATGCTGACCGGTGTGAATGGTTAAAGCCTTAAAATGTTTTTGCAGTTCGAGCTGCATGGGCGCATGTTTTATAAACTGAGGTCGGGCGCCCACTATCGAGATTATCTTCTTCATGAAATTATTTTAAAGTGCAACATGCTGCAATTAGCCATAGGTAACACTTGATATCAAATTTTTTGCAAAGATATTGATTTCATTACTTTTTTCTATGATGATGAAACATTACCTTTGCACGCGAATTCAATTAGAGGCATGAGATTACGTAGTTTACAATCGCTGAAAGTCATAGCAGTAGCCATTTTGGTAATGTTTTCCTATACGCAGGTATCTTTTGCAAATCCTGCCCAACATGATGGAGAAACTACTGCCGTTGAAGCAGAAGTAGCCCCGCATGCCGAAGAAACTGAAGGTAAATTAGATATTAAAGGTGAAATTTTTGGACATATTCGTGATTCACATGATTGGCATTTCTTTAGCATCGGTGAAGGTCATGAAGCTACCCATGTATCCATTCCATTACCTGTAATCTTGGTAAACCCTACCAATGGAACTAAAGTTTTTATGTCATCGGCCTTTCATCATGGACATGAGCCTTACGAAGGATATCAATTAAATACCAAAAATGGTAAAATTGAATCATTGGATGGAAGCGATTTTTACGATATCAGTATTACCAAGAATGTAGTTTCTATGTTATTGTCGTTATTAATACTTTGGTTTTTAATGACAGGGGTTGCGAAGAAATACAAGAAAAACGGAACCAATGTAGCGCCAACAGGTTTTCAAAATGCGTTGGAACCCATTATTGGTTTTATACAAGAAACCGTGGCTAAGCCATTTTTAGGTAAGCAAGCGAATAAGTATATGCCTTTATTGCTTACTTTATTTTTCTTTATCTGGACTAATAATTTATTAGGATTAATACCGGGTGGAGCGAACTTAACCGGCAATATTGCGGTTACCTTAGTATTAGCCTTAGTGTTTTTTGTAGTGATGTTGTTTAATTCAAATAAGTATTTCTGGGGCCACATTTTTAATCCTCCGGGCGTACCAGGATGGGTAAAAGTGATATTAGTTCCTATCGAAATTTTAAGTAATTTATTAATTAAACCAGCTGCCTTGGCTATACGTTTGTTCGCCAACATTTTTGCAGGACATACCATTATCTTAAGTATCATTTTATTAATTTTCATATTTGCCGGATTAAGCAAAATAGCAGGAGCTGCCTTTGTTTTTGTTTCGGTACCATTTGCCATCTTCATGTTCTTTCTTGAATTGTTGGTGGCTGCCATTCAAGCATTTATTTTTACAAACTTAACCGCAGTATTTATAGGGCAAGCTATCGAAGAGCATCATCACGATGAGGCTCACGAAGAAAGTCATGCTCATTAATTTCGTACATTAAAACCATATATATATGTCAGTATTAACAGTCTTATTAGAAGGAATCGCATCAGCAGGTGGTGCAGTAGGCGCCGGTATCGCTGCTCTTGGAGCAGGTGTTGGTGTGGGTCAAATTGGTAAAGGAGCGTTAGAGTCTATCGCTCGTCAGCCAGAAGTTGCGGGCGAAATTCGTTCGAACATGATCCTTGCCGCGGCACTTGTTGAGGGGGTTGCACTTTTTGGTGTAATTGCCGGTATCCTTGCGATTGTGCTTTAATCACAAGCGTAAAAAAACTAAACTACACTTGATGCAAAGGGCTGAAGGTGTAGTTTCATTTGAATCAATTAACTAAACATAAAAACAAGTAATATGGAATTACTTACCCCCGGTTTTGGTCTCTTCTTTTGGACGCTCATTGCGTTTTTGACCGTTTTCTTTTTACTAAAGAAATTTGCCTGGAAACCCATTCTTGAAGCTTTAAACGAGCGTGAGAAAAACATTGCCGACAGTATTTCATCTGCCGAAAAGGTTAGAGAAGAAATGCGTCAGTTAAAAAGTGAGCACGAAGTACTTTTAAATCAAGCACGTGAAGAACGTACTTTGATTTTGAAGGAAGCGAAGGAAATCAAGGATAAAATTATTAATGAAGCGAAGGATGCTGCAAAAGATGAAGCCGGCAAGATTATGATGGAAACCCGTCAGCAAATTGAGTTTCAAAAAAGTGCTGCTATTGTTGATGTAAAAAATCAAATTGGTATGTTGGTAATTGAAGTAGCTGAAAAAGTTCTTCGTAAAGAATTATCTGCGAAGCAAGAGCAACAAGATTTTATCAAAAAACTAGCATCCGAAATTAAATTGAACTAATGCCCTGTGCATAATTTAGAACCCACGAGATTAATACATGCAAAATCCTAGATTAGCCGCCAGATACGCAAAGTCCTTAATGGATATTGCTTTGGAACAAGGTACACTTGATTCGATTTACAAGGATATGCAAGGCATAAACCAAACTTGCAAAAGCAGTAGCGAATTTGTAGCCCTCATGAAAAGTCCGATTGTAAAAGCAGACAAGAAAAATAGTATTCTTGAAGCCTTATTCACGGGCAAAGTAGATGCGGTTACTACCGCCTTTATGAAATTAATTATTGAAAAAGGTCGTGAATTTTTCTTACCTGAAATTGCTTCTTCTTTTATTTCATTATACAAAGCGCATAATAAAATAAACGATGTAACCTTAACTACTGCGCATGCGTTAGATGAGCAAATGCAACAGCAGTTAGTGGGTCATATACAATCGCAGTTTCAAGGCATGAGCGTTGAACTTACCACGAAAGTGGATGAAAGCTTAATTGGTGGATTTACGCTTGAAGCGAACAACAATTTGTTTGATGCAAGTATCAGCAGAGATTTAAAAGACATTAAAAAACAATTCCTTAAAAACCTCTATATCCCTGATATCAGATAAGTTGTTAAGGCGAAACATAATATTTAGAATATAAAAAATAATAAATCATGGTTAGTATTAAACCCGATGAAATTTCAGCGATACTTCGCCAGCAATTAGGGAATTTTAACTCTAGTGCCGAACTTGAAGAAGTTGGTACCGTACTTTCGGTAGGTGACGGTATTGCACGTATTTACGGTTTAAATGGTGTACGTTCAGGTGAGCTTGTTGAGTTCGAAACCGGAGTGCGTGCCATTGCCTTAAACCTTGAAGAAGATAATGTGGGTGTGGTAATGATGGGTGAAAGTAAAGGTATTAAAGAAGGAAATAAAGTACGTCGTACCGGTCGTATCGCCTCTATTAAAGTTGGCGAAGGCATGGTAGGTCGTGTTATCAATACCCTTGGTGAACCTATTGATGGTAAAGGTCCTTTAAGTGGTGAATTATATGAAATGCCACTTGAGCGTAAAGCGCCAGGTGTTATCTTTCGTGAGCCTGTAAAAGAACCCTTACAAACCGGTATCAAATCAATTGATGCGATGATTCCAATCGGTCGCGGACAACGTGAGTTGGTAATCGGTGATCGTCAAACGGGGAAGTCGGCGATTTGTATTGATACCATCATCAATCAGAAAGAATTTTTTAAAGCAGGTAAGCCTGTATATTGTATTTATGTAGCTATCGGACAAAAAGCGTCTACCATTGCGCAAGTAATGAAGACCTTACAAGATAACGGCGCCATGGAATATACCATTATCGTTGCGGCTTCTGCTGCCGATCCGGCTCCGTTACAGTTCTATGCTCCATTTGCGGGCGCAGCCATTGGCGAATTCTTCCGTGATACAGGTCGCCCGGCGTTAATTGTATTTGATGATTTAAGTAAGCAAGCGGTTGCCTATCGTGAGGTATCTCTTTTATTACGTCGTCCGCCGGGTCGTGAGGCTTATCCGGGTGATGTATTCTATTTACATAGTCGTTTATTAGAGCGTGCTGCGAAAGTGATTGCCAAAGATGATATCGCAAAGCGTATGAACGATTTGCCTGATTCAATCAAGCATTTAGTAAAAGGTGGAGGTTCATTAACCGCCTTACCGATTATCGAAACACAAGCCGGTGACGTATCAGCCTATATCCCTACCAATGTAATTTCGATTACTGATGGTCAGATTTTCCTTGAGTCGAACTTATTTAATGCAGGTATTCGTCCAGCCATTAACGTGGGTATCTCGGTAAGTCGTGTGGGTGGTAGTGCGCAAATTAAATCAATGAAGAAAGTAGCAGGTACTCTAAAATTAGATCAGGCCTTATACCGAGAAATGGAAGCCTTCTCTAAATTTGGTGGTGACCTTGATGCGGCTACAAAATCTATCCTTGATAAAGGTGCACGAAACGTAGAAATTTTAAAGCAAGGTCAGTTTCAACCTTATGCAGTTGAGAAACAAGTAGCTATTGTATACTTAGGTACGAATGGTTTATTGAATGCAGTACCAATCAAAAATATGAAGCAATTTGAAGAAGCATTTTTATTAGAAATGGAAAACAAAATGCCTGATTTATTAAACGAATTGAAAAAAGGTAACCTACCTGAAGATGGTATCAATAATATGGTGGCTATGGCCCAAGGATTGATTCCTCAATTTACAAAATAGTTTTTTAGTTGAAAGTTTGAAAAGTCTTGTGCGAAAGTGCAGGACTTTCTTACTTTTGGGGAAACAAAGAATATGAAAAAAATATTTTTATTGGCTGGTTTGTTGCTGGCAGTGATATTTGCGCAAGCGCAAAGAATAAAGAAGTTAGAAGGAGATGTAGGTGTTTTAAAAGATGAAAAAAAGGTGAATATTGTTTTTACCTATGATAATATGCGTGTAGGCAAGTTTGCCAAAGAGGCTGATTATATAAGCGCAAAGAAAGCCGAGTATAATAAAAAGGAAGAAGGTAGAGGTGAGAAATGGGAGGGGAATTGGTTAGGAGATCGTAAAAGTAGATATGAACCTAATTTCTGTGATTTATTTATGAAATATACCCCGTTTGCAGTGGGCGATTATGCTGATGCGAAGTATACCATTACCATTAACACTACACGCACCGAACCAGGTTTTAATATTTATATCACTCGTAAAAATGCTGAGATAGATTTAGACATTACGATTACTGAAACTACTAGCAAGAAAGTAGTAGCCTTCTACACGGTAAAAAATTCACCGGGTCGAACATTTGGTGGGTACGATTACGATACCGGTGTTCGTATTGAAGAGGCATATGCCGCTGCCGGAAAGCATTTTGGTAAAGAGTTGAAAGGCGATTTGAAATAGTAATCTAGTCCGCCCGCACTTGGGCACTCAGATTTTATTTTAGCCTTCAAGAAAAGTTTTATGGAAATCTAATTTTAATTATTGTTGTTGTTTATCGACACAAGATGTTGGTTTTTGTTACGTGATTCCCAATTGGGGAAGTTAGTAGAGCCCAGCATTTCAACAATAATGTATGTACATCATTTGTTGTTGAATAAGTTCAGCAATATTTACAGACGAATGGCATCAAAAGATGATGAATTATTAGAAGAAAATTTTACTTCAATAAAGTAACATCGCCCTTCTTGTCATATTTATCGCCATATGGGGTTGTAAACTTGCAATAGTAGTAGAACACGCCGGTCTCCATGGTTCCATTGTTTTTATTTTGCCCGTTCCAACGGTATGCCGGATTATCAGATTCAAAAACAATTTCACCCCATCGATTATAAATCATGAATATATAATCATCCATTAAACTAAAGTTTACATTATAAAAAACCGGTCCAAATTCGTCATTTAAATTATCGCCATTCGGTGAAAAAGCATTTGGGAAAAATACAAGTTCCTTGTCATAGATATTTCCGCAATGCTCTGCTGTATCTTTACATCCTGCATTATTGCTTACTATAAGCGTAAAACAATAATCACCGGATGTTGTAAATGTTTGGGTTTCATTGACATTGTTCGAAATAAAGGTGCTTCCGTAATACCATTCATACGAAGTAGCGCCAATACTTAAATTTTTTAGGTTGAATACCGGATTTGAAATAGGTGCATCCTTTGGATTAACGGAAAACTCGGCTATTGGAAATGGATATCGCTCAACGGTAAAAATTAAAGTATCGTAACTAGGGCAAGCGCCTTTACTAATACCGGTTAAAGTATAGGTAGTGGTAACTATTGGATTAAAACTAAGCTCAGATGTGTCGGCATTTGGCGTTACACCGGATTTAGGATTATAATCAAAATAAGCATGTTTAGGGATATTGAGTATTAAGGTTTCGCCTGGGCAAAGCATTGAATCTGTTGGACCTGTTAGTGAAAATGAAGCACCTAAATTATAGGTCGAATCGTACAATCGTGCAAAAAAACCATCGCTTGAGCCAACCGATGTAAGCACAGGTAATGTACCATAGGTAGCCGGCGATCTAAAATAACCACAGGTATAAATTTGCGCATTTTTTCCTTTCACAATAGCATTACCCCTGTCGTTACTATCCACTCCACCGCCTGTTGTTACCCATTGCCATTTGCCTTCGGGTGAAATTTTTGCAACAAATGCTTCTACAGATTTCCCGACCGGTGTAATAATATTATCGCCAAACTTTGCGGTATCATTAATATCGCCGCATACATATACATTACACATCGAATCGGCCCAAACATCATTGGCGCGTTCGCTGCCTAAATCCGATCCGGCACGTTTACCCCAAAAAGGTTTGCCGGTTTTGGCATCCATCTTCATTACAAAAGCATCTCGTTTATTATAGTTCTTAATTAAAACAGTGTCGCAAATCAACGAATCGCGATGTTCGCCTACTACATAAATATGCCCTTGTTTATCTGAACATATTCCATTCGACCAATCGTCTTTATCGCTGCCGGCATTCGTAACCCATTTAAAAACACCTGACGTATCATACTTTAAAACAAAAACATCGGTACCTCCTAAACTGGTAAGCGAGCTCGTTCCAAAAGGGCGAGTATTATCGTATCCACCGGTTACATAAACCCCTCCTGAATCATCCACACAAACCGCAATATCGCGTTCTACATATTTTGAATGATCTGGGTCCCAAGGCAAATTCCCGAACGTTCGTGCCCATTGAAATTGACCACTACCATTTAATTTAGCTAACCAATAGGCATGTTTATGAGTTCCGGTATTTAGATTGGTGGCTGTAACCGTTGCACCACCGCAATACAAGGTAGTGCCTGTCATAAACCCTACAACATAATGGTTGCCGGCCTTATCGGTAGCGATATCTAATCCCTGATCATCGCCACTATTGCTACAAACAAATGTTCCCCAAAGGGCGGTGCCATTTTTATCGTGCTTCGCAATAAAGCATTGATCGCCATAGCCAAAAGCGCTACCGGTAATATTTAACGGACCAATATTGATTCCAGAACCTTCCCAAAAAGTACCCGTTACTACGCTATTACCATCTTGATCAACATCCATTCCCAAAATGCGATCATCAAAATATTGTCCACCGCTTCGAGCCCAATAGCAAAAACCCAAACTATCAAGCTTAGCTAAAAATATTTCTTTGCTATGTGCATTTGCTGTAAAATTCAGCAAAAGGGCATTCGTTCCCAAGGTAATGGTATTGCTAAAATAGCCTGAAATATAAATATAACCTGTCGAGTCGGTTTTTACACAGGTAATTTTATCACTTTTTGTATTGCCTAATTTTTGCGCCCATTCCCATTTTTGGGCATTGCTTGTGAGGGAGATAATTATAAAAGAGAGGAATGTAAAAATGAATTTCATGCGTTTGTTTTAATTGTTTTCATTTGTCAAACGTCAACTTGCCGGCAAACAAATTATGAGGTGTATAAAGATTTCTATCAAGCGACGCGAACCTTCTAACCTAGTTTCGTGTTAACTTATTATGATGTAATTGTTAAGACGAACGCAAATTAGTCATCGTTTGATACCTTAAATATATAAAAATACAAGATAAATAAGAACCTTGATTTTGATTTACATCTAATGTTGCGGTAAATCAAACAGAAACCTAGGTAAATTAAAACTAAATCAGCTAAAACAAGTTTGTGAACTATTCGATAGTAATAGTTACTGCGGTAGTTCCGGTAGCCGGACTTTCCTTATCGTTCATAAATACTTTATTGTTTGTATTTGAATTGATGGTTTGCATTTGAACTCTTCCTGTTTCAATATTAACTAATATCATTTCTTCAGAAGTAACATTGACTTTAGTGATTATCGACATACCACCTTGATTCATTTCCATATCGCCTTTCGTTTGAGCCTGAATATACAATTTGGCCAAATTACCCATCATACCACCTATTTTGTACTTACGACGAGTTTTTAAACCATCCTCTTCCTTGGTTTCTTCCCATTCCATTTTTTCAATAGCGGTTTTCGGTATTAATTGAAAAGCCGAATTTATAGAACTAGTGTTACCCATACCCATCATACGTCCCATTCCTTTGCCACGACCTTTCCCGCTTTTTTTATCTTTGCCTTCTTCATCAATCATCTTCCCATCAAAACCTAATTTGATTTCTTCACTCACACCAATTTTTTCGGCAAATGGTTTTACAAAAGGGTTTTCAGTTTTTACTTCTTTCTCTGAATTATAATTCGTGGTTTGCCCAAATCCTTCAAAATCCAAGGTCATCTTTTTAAGTGTTTTGCTCAGTAAGTAACCATATGAAGTAATTTCCTTTACCTCATATTCGGTATAAGTTTTCGATAAAGTTTTCATCTCAGTAGGGTCACCGCCCATCATACTTTGGGTATTATTTGAGCTCATGTCTGTGCTCAATTTAATGATTTCTCCTTTCGAAAGAACCACTTTTTCGCTTGGATTTATAATGCCTTCTTGCGAAAATGATACATAAAAACTTAATAAAGCCAAGATTGATAAACCTAGAAATTTCATTTTTTATATTTTAGATTCCAAAAGTAGGGATTTCTTCGGAAAGGCGAAGATTTGAAATTTTAAAATGACATGGGCATAAATTGAAGCGTATTGTAGTGATAAAAATCATATCTACAATGCAGAATGGTGAATTTGCGGTTATAGGATTGTTTTTGAAGCCATATAGATGATTGAAATGGAGTAAAAACAGTTTTTGTTACTACTTTTGCCAAATGGAACAAAAGAAGCGTGTAAAATTTATCAACAAGGATAAAACCCGGTTTTTAAAAACCCTGAAAGAAAGGATAGATGAGTACTTTGCAAAAAATCAAATAGATAAACAAGCCAATACTAACATGGTTATTAAAACCATTGCCATGTTGGGTATGTACTTTCTTCCATTTGCTATATTATATGTCTTCACTCTGCCTGGATGGGCTGTAGTTCTTTGTTTTATTATTTCCGGATTTGGTGTAGCAGGTGTAGGGATGAGTGTGATGCACGATGCAAATCATGGTGCATATAGTCATAATAAACTTGTGAATACATTACTTGGTGGCACCTTAAATTTAATCGGTGGATTTGATGTAAACTGGCGATTACAACATAATATCTTGCATCATACCTATACCAATATTACCCATGTTGATGAAGATATTGAACAACGATTAAAAATGCGATGGTCGCCTCATTTCAAATTTCATCCCGCTCAACGTTACCAACATATCTACGCCTTTTTTGCGTATTGTTTAGCTACATTAAGTTGGGTAGTTATGAAAGATGCCAAACAATTTTATACCTATTCAAAAAATGGCGTAAACAAATCAAGTAAAAACCAATTGGCATTTGATTTAATTAAACTTATCGCTTTCAAAGTTTTTTATATTGTATACACGCTCATTATTCCAATATGGGTATTGGGTTACAGTGGTGGATTGATTTTTGGCAGTTTTTTATTAATGCACGCCATTGGTGGATTTGTATTATCGACGGTTTTTCAATTAGCACACGTGGTTGAAGGAGCCGAGTTTCCAATGCCAAATGAAAAAGGAGAAATTGAAAACGAATGGGCCATTCATCAAATGTATACCACAGCCGATTTTGGTCACGATAGCAAATTACTTACCTGGTACACCGGCGGATTAACGCATCAAATTGAACATCATTTATTTCCGGATATTTGTCATATTCATTATCCTAAGTTGGCGCCTATCGTTAAACAAACCGCCGAAGAATTTGGCATTCCATACAATAATAACGAAACTTATTTAAGTGCGCTTGCCTCGCATG
This sequence comes from Bacteroidota bacterium, assembly GCA_016706595.1. GTDB lineage: Bacteria > Bacteroidota > Bacteroidia > Chitinophagales > Chitinophagaceae > OLB11. The sequence goes on from JADJJH010000002.1 coordinate 184,803, forward strand.
TTCGTACACTTAAGAAATTTGGTTTGCCTAGCGATTTCGATTTGGCAAACGCTTAATGGGAAATAAAAAACTACTGATACTTCGTTGTTATGTGGTTTTAAAATCTCTTCTTGACTAAAGTCAGGGCACTTGAGATAGACATCGGGATTCGAAAATTCTCATGCTAGGTTTGAAGAATCTCCCCAAATTGAAAGCACTAATGAATGAAAATGAGCTGTATATACAAGTTCTTACATATAGTTTTAAGTTATATATCCACCCTTTTTGTAAGCTTTCAGGAGTTTACAAATTCTCCAATATTTAATTACATTTGCTACCTTTAAAAAATTACAACGCTTAATCATGTCTGAAACACAACTTTATTTTACCCGAGACACTAATGTTTTCCTCCCCGCAACAAAATGGTACGAAGAACGTTTAATTGCTGAACTTAACGATAGCAATGAACAGTATATCATCGCCTCACTAGAAGAACGATTTCTTGAATTGTTTGAGAAAGTAGCTGAAGTGAAAAAGGAATTCGAAGCCGCTACCGATAAAATTAAATTAGCCGGCAAAATTGTTCGAACCAAATCGTATTTATGCACCGCCAAAGCCATCGGAGATTATAATACCTTACTTACCGTGCTTGATACCATGGAAGAAGAAATTAAAACCGATGTTGAAAAGGCTCTTTCCGAAAAAGAGAAACTTTGTATTGCCGTTGAAGAATTGCTTAAAACTTCCGAGTGGAAAGATGCAACCGAGAAATTGCGTAATCTCGAAAAAGAATACAAAGCCTTGCCTTCGGTGCCTGATTTAAAAAATGAAGAATACCGACTTCGATTCGAAAAGGCTAAAGATGATTTCTTTAAAGGAAAACAAGCAAGTTTTGAAAGTTTTGAATTAGACCTACTCGATAATCTTTCTAAAAAAATTGAATTGTGCGAAAAAGCAGAAGCGATTCAACATTCAACCGAATGGAAAAAGACCACCGATGCTTACATGGCCATGAACGAAGAATGGAAGCAAATTGGGATGGTGCCAAAACATCGCGTTGAAGAATTATGGTTTCGATTTAATACCGCTAAAGATGTATTCTTTGCCAAAAAGAAAGAACATATTGGCGATATCGTAGTTGAGCAAGAAGAAAACTTGGTAAAAAAACTTGAATTGGTAGCAAAAGCCGAAGCGCTTCGCGAAAGCAAACAATGGAAGGAAACGGCTGATGAGTACAATGTATTGATGGAAGCTTGGAAAAAAATTGGCAAGGTGCCGATGGAAAAGAGTGAAGAAGTTTGGCAAGCCTTTTTAGCACCGAAGAATTTCTTTTACGAACAAAAAAATAATCACTTCTCAAAAATAAAAGTACAACTCGAAGATAATCATGCGCGTAAAATGGCGATTGTATCACGTGCCGAAGAATTGCAAAATTCGATGGATTTCGAAAATGCAACTACCGAGTATATGGAGATGTTTGAAGAGTGGAAAAAAATAGGACGTGTACCTAAAGAATATGGCGACGATGCCTGGGAACGTTTTCAAAAAGCAAAAAAACAATTCTTTGATCGTAAGGATGAAAACCGTGAAAAAAGAAAACAAGAATTGTCAAAAGATATTAAAGATCGTTACGAAAGAAACCGTTCGTTTTATAATAGAATAAGTCGCGATTTACAACGCGAAGAATCTCTACTATTTGATATTCAAGATCGAATCGAAAACTTACCGCCTACTTTACGTTCGTACGAAAAACGTGAAGAGTATAAAGAAGTGATGGAAGAAATTAGAGCTAAGGTTGAAGAGTTAAAAGAAAAAGCCAAAGAACTCAAAGAGAAGATGTTTGCCGATGAAAGAGAAATGAGTCAGATTATGCGTGGACCGAAAAAGAAATACGACCACTCACAAGATGCTAAAAAAAATCAGACGCCAAAAATCAAGCAAGCTAAACCGGTAGATGAAACCAATACAGTTGACACGAATGAAAGTGCACCTGAAATAGTAAACGAAACACCTATTGCAGCTGAAGAAAATACTGAAGCACCTCAAGCAGTAACAGAAGTTGTTACAAATGAAGTTACACCTGAACCTATTGCCGAAATTAAAGAAGTAGTTGAAGAAGTGCAAGCGCCGGTTGCTGTTGCAGAAATCGTTGAGGCACCTCAGGCAGTTGTTGAAGAAATACAAGTTCAAGAAGTTGTGGCAGAAGCAGAACCTATTGTTGACATCAATCCAAGCGTTGAATCAATAACAGAACCAACCCCGGAAGCTACCGACGAAACCAATCCTCAAGCATAAAATATAAATACCCTATAGCATGTCGAATAAAGTATTTGAATTGATGAAAGAAATGGAACACGAGCAAGTTGTTTTTTGCCATGATCCAAATTCTAACCTAAAAGCCATCATTGCTATCCATAATACTACTTTAGGTCCTGCCTTGGGCGGTACCCGTATGTGGAATTATAATTCAGATGATGATGCGGTTTTAGATGCATTGCGTTTATCACGTGGCATGACTTACAAAGCCGCTATTTCGGGTTTAAACCTCGGTGGTGGTAAAGCGGTAATTATTGGCGATCCTGCTTTAAAAGGTGAAGCTTTATGGCGCCGATACGGGAAGTTTGTAGATTCATTAAACGGAAAATACATTACTGCCGAAGATGTAAATACCTCGGCGGCCGATATGGAATTTATTTATCAAGAAACGAAACATGTAACCGGTATCCCTGAATATATGGGTGGTAGCGGCGACCCTTCTCCGTTTACTGCTTATGGCGTTTTTGTGGGGATGAAAGCCTGCGCACATAAACAATGGGGTAATGATAATTTATCGGGTAAAAAAATAATGGTACAAGGGGTTGGACATGTGGGTCAATACCTTGTTGGGCATTTAATTGATGAAGGTGCTAAAGTATATATCACCGATATTAATAAAGATCGAATTAAAGAAACCACCGATAAATATAATGTTGAATTTGTTGAGCCTGCCGACATGCTCAATGTGGATATGGATATTTATGCGCCATGTGCTTTAGGTGCTACCGTAAATTCCGATTCGATACCAAAATTAAAATGTGCGGTAATTGCCGGCGCGGCGAATAATCAATTGGCCGAAGAAAAAGTGCATGGTCGCCAACTTATTGAAAGAGGTATTATTTATGCGCCCGATTTTTTAATTAACGCCGGGGGATTAGTGAACGTAGCTGCCGAAGCAAGTGGTTCATATAATCGCGAAAAAGTTACCAAAGACGTTGAAAAAATTTACGATCGTATCCTAGATATTTTTGATTTATCGGGTAAAGAAAATATTACAACCCAAGAAGCTGCTATGCGCATTGCACAAAAGCGAATTGATGATATCGCGAATGTGAAGGCGAGGTTGTAGTCACTTCTCCATCTCTGCATTTTATCGTTTGAGAATTTAATTGTATTTCTGCTTTTAGAAGTGCCTTACTTTTGTTTACTGAACTAGTGAATATATTTCTTCTTCAGCGAAATGAAAATCTAATGGACAGAAAAAAATTCTTACAAAGTTTGGCAATACTTCCTATTGCTGCATCAGCCATGAAACTCAATGCACTTGAATCGTTTACAGACAAACTTCCATCAACCGAAAAAATGCCTACTTTATTTTTAGGTCATGGTAGTCCGATGAATGCCATTGAAGAAAATGAATTTGTCAATGGTTTCCGCAAAGCGGGAAATGAAATTCCAAAACCAAAAGCTATACTTTGTGTATCGGCTCATTGGGAAACCAAAGGAAGTTTTGTAACCGCAGTTGAACATCCAAAAACCATACACGATTTTGGTGGTTTTCCGCAAGCCTTGTTTGATGTGCAATATCCCGCACCCGGCTCACCTGCCTTAGCCAAAGAAGTGAAAGAGTTGGTGAAGAAAACTGAGATTGGACTCGATGAAAAATGGGGACTCGATCATGGGGCATGGTCGGTTATTAAACATATGTATCCCAAAGCCGATATACCGGTTTTACAACTCAGTATCGATTATACTCAAAACGCACAATATCATTATAATCTTGCCAAAGAAATTGCTGCTTTACGAAGCAAGGGCATTTTAATTGTGGGTAGCGGAAATATGGTACATAATTTGGGCTTGGTGGCTTGGGATAAAATGCAAACCGATAATTATGCTTACGAATGGGCCGATGATGCGAGCAAAAAAATGAAACAATGTATATTGGACGGAAATCATCAATCATTAATTGATTTTAAGTCACAAGGCAAATCGTTTGATTTAGCGATTCCTACACCGGAACATTATCTTCCCTTATTGTATGTATTAGCACTAAAAGAAAAAAATGAAAGCGTAAGTTTGTTTAATGATAAAGCAGTGGCTGGTTCGTTGAGCATGACATCGGTGAAGATTGGATGAAATGAAGGGGTTTGGGGAACGGGGTTCGGGGTTCGGAGGAAATTCGAAGATTGAAGACTGAGGATTCAAACAAATAACAATTACATATGGCAAAAACAGTATTACACAAAGCTGAAACTAGAGGCGACGCAAATCATGGATGGTTACAAAGCAAACACAGTTTTAGCTTTGCAAGTTATTATAATCCCGAACGTATGCACTTTGGTGTGTTGCGGGTTTTAAATGATGATACCGTAGCGGCAGGTATGGGTTTTGGTACACATCCTCACGATAATATGGAAATCATTTCGATACCCTTAGAAGGTGAACTTGAACATAAAGACAGCATGGGAAATGTGACGGTAATTAGAGAAGGCGATATACAAATTATGAGCGCCGGTACCGGTGTTCAACATAGCGAATACAATAAAAGTAAAGAACATCAAGTGAAGTTTTTACAAATCTGGATTTTCCCAAATCAAAAAAATGTTCAGCCTCGTTACGATCAAATAACTTTACAAAAAGAAGATCGAAAAAATAAATTGCAACAAATTGTGTCACCCAATGCAAACGATGAAGGTGTTTGGATACATCAAAATGCATGGTTTCATGTAGCCGATTTTGAGAAAGGAACCAATATCGAATACAAACTAAAAGCTAGCGGTAATGGTATTTATATTTTTAATTTGAAAGGAGATATTCTCATCAACGAACAGGCTTTACAAACCCGAGATGGATATGGCATTTGGGATACAGATGCAATTACAATGAGTGCTGAAACGGATGCTGAATTATTGATTATGGAAGTGCCAATGGGGAATTAGGATGACGGGGATTGGGGTGCGAGGTTCGGGGTTCGCTGGTTGTACTTACGAGTGAAATTGAAGACTGAAAATTGATTTCATCATTCTTCAAATTTCAAAGCATTCACTAATCCTGAATAAGAAGTCAAATCAACTTTTAATGACCCAAATAAAATTTCTGCTTTCGCGCGAATAGGGATATGGTTTTTATCATCCGAAAGCCAAACCACTAAATCTTCTTCGTGTTTAAAAATTCTTCCCTTTTGTAAAACCGGGACAAACTTCAAGCATTTAATTTTTCCAAAATCGGTTTTGATAGTTTCTTTTCCTTTAAACTTAATTTGTAAATTATACATTTCACCATCTACAATGGAAGGCACGGTAAAAATTTGATTCTCTTTTGCTGCGCCCAAGTTCATGGTTCTTGCTAAAAAAAATCCGGATAACATATCTTGTGTATTCTCCCAAATCGAATAGGTTTTTCCATGATTGGTAACTTTTTTTGTTTGATGATTGAAGTAATAATCTTGCGTCATTTTATAACCGCCCTCATCCACTCTACGTACAAAATACCAAGGTATTAATGCTTCTTCATCGATATAAGATTCATATCGATCGCGTACTTTAAAAAAGAAATCAAAAGCACCTCTCGATTTGCCGCTACCAATTACATGAAAGGTATTTCGCCCATTAAACTTTTTGTTTTCTTGCGTCACTTCGATACTAGCATTTACCGCATCAATGAATCCATAATGAATACGGTAATTTAATTTTTCACCTCGTTTAAATGCTTGATTTTGCACTTTAGGATAAACTATTTGCGCAGCCACAAATAAAGGAAGTGGCATCAACATGAAAAGGAATATCACTGCGCTCAATTTCATTAGTTTCTTTTTGTTGTTTTTCATTTGTCTTTCCGAAGTTTACAGTCGGGATTATTTGCCATAAAAAATATCGTTCAATGGTAGGCTATCATCATGCCTTAATTCAGCAATTTTCTTTTTGTAAATATATTGTCTGCTATGCTTAGGTATTTAGTTTTTCTTTTTTGAATTTGTTAATTTAAGTAAAGAAAAATCGTGTTTATAGGTAAAGTAAACTGAGTATGAATAGGAAAGTAATTGTTTGTTGAGATGATAATAGGGTTCAAATCGAACATCCACATCCAAGGCATCAAATACTCGATGCTGATACAATAATCTTAACAAAACTAAATCTCTGCTAGCTTCTGTATAACCTGGTTTGCCATAACTTGTTGCAGCACATTGAAATAATTCGCCACCTCGTGCTGCCATATAATTATTGCCCGACCAATAGGCAGCCGACAGGCTAATATCATATTTAGTTTTGCATCCGATGTTTACATAATAAGCCTTTCCGTTTTCAAATACTTGTCTTTTACTTGGCGATAAATCTTGGTATAACATTACATAATTCTGCATAAAGAAATGGGTAATAAAAGCATGCTCGTTCTGAGATTTTTTTTCTATCACTAAACCACTGGCTACATTCACTAAGGTTTTTAGCGCTGTGGTATCTATATCTATTTGTCCGCCCTGATGGGTAACCAAACCTTGTAATGGCAATTTTATTTGTAAGCCTTTTTTATTTTTTAAGAGAAGTAATTCAGAGGAATGACCTGCCGAAAATTGTTCTTGAAAATTGGATCCTAAATATTCCATCACTTCCCAATTGATCCATGTATCAGACCAAAATTTTTGTTTCTCAGTTTTAAATTGCAAACCGTTTTCGAGATGATTCAACATCAAACGTTCGTAATTATAAATAGGTTCAATTAGTCGATGCGAAACATTTCCTTCTATATTTCCCATAATCACTCGGTATCCATTTTTTTGTAATTGTATAGAAAATACCGGCGCTATTTTATTCATGTTATCCTGCCCAAAATCTTTTCGTAGGTACAAACCTGCAGTGATTTTAGTATTTTTATTAGGCATATAATTCAATGCAGTTTGCAATTGCGTGCCAAATAAAGTATAACCGGTTGTAATCTCTTCGAAGTATTCGTTGTTTTTGAAAAAGGTATTTTCATATACTGAAAGCGATAAAACATTCGACATGCTGTCGATCGGTTTTGAACTATTTTCGAGCAATGCATTATCAATTTGCGATTGACTTTCGAAACAGAACGCATTTAGTAAAGTGAGTAATATAAATTTTTTAAACAAGGGGTAAGAATTTGTTTGGTGAAGATAGAAATTCCCGAATAGATGTTTTGCATAAATATGAAAAATACATTTGTCGTAACTTTTAATTTCTTGTTTACCATCAAACTGAACGATTGGAGTGGCTTTTTAAAATTATATTTGTGCCATGTACAATTACCTAAAGCAGTATTTCAAAGATCAATTGTTAGATATTGAAGCTTTACCCAAAGCCGGTTCGGATCGAAAATATTTTAGGGTAAAAACTACCGAACAAAATTTTATTGCCTGTGAAAATTATAATGTTGAAGAAAACAAAGCCTTTTTCTATTATACCAAATTCTTTACCAAGCAAGGTATTCCTGTTCCCCAATTGATAGATGTAAGTGAGGACCAATGTAAGTATATACAAACCGATGTAGGTCATCTGAGTTTGCTTGAAACTTTGCAAAGTGAAGGTTATACAGAAGAAGTAAAAGAGCTGTATAAAAAATCTTTGAAAGCCCTGGTAGATATGCAGATCTCCGGTAAGTCGCTTGAAGCAACTATGGGATATGGCAAGCAAAGTTTTGATAGGCAAACGGTACTCGCCGACTTACATTATTTTAAATACTATTTTCTAGATCTTCATAAAATTATATACAATAAGTATGATTTGAATGTTGAATTTGAAAAAATGGCAGCACAAATTGGTAACCAAGTAGAAACCTATTTTATGTTCCGCGATTTTCAAGGGCGTAATATCTTAATACAAGATGAGCAACCACATTTTATCGATTATCAAGGCGGCATGCCGGGTCCATTGCAATATGATATCGCCTCCTTATTATGGCAAGCTAAAGCGAATTTGCCGCATGAATGGAAACAAGAATTATATGCTTATTATTTGCATGCACTTCAACAAAAAATAAGGGTTGATGAAAAGGAATTTGAATCAACGTATTCTCGTATCGTGCTTATTCGTTTGTTGCAGGTTTTAGGTGCTTATGGTTTACGCGGTATGATTGAAAAACGAACTCATTTTTTAACTAGTATTCCGGCAGCACTTAAAAATATCACTTCATGGCTTTCACAATATGAATTAGTTGATTATCCTGTTTTACATAGTGTTTTGCAATCGTTAGTGACTCAGATTCCGATGGATAAATATCAATTTCCACAAGCCAATGAGCAAACTAAATTGAAGGTGCTTATACAAAGTTTTTCATTTAAAAAAGGTTTACCCGATGATGAAAGTGGAAACGGTGGAGGTTTTATTTTTGATTGTCGTGGCATTTTAAATCCAGGTAGATTTGATGAATATAAAAAACTAACCGATCGTGATCAGCCGGTCATAGATTTTTTAGAATCGAAAACCAAAATCAACGAATTTTTATCGCATGCAAAACAATGTGTTGATATTTCGATTGAAGATTATTTGCAACGTGATTTCGAAAATCTATTGATTAGTTTTGGATGTACCGGCGGACAACATCGTTCGGTGTATTGTGCTGATGCTATGGCAAAACACTTAAAAGAGAAATACAAACTCAATATTCAAGTTCAGCATATTATTCAAGATGCAAAGAATTGGGTGAATTAGCATGAAGTTAAAATCATGAATTGGCGGTTGCGTAAGGGATAATAGCGAAAAGCTCCCGACACTTCGGCCGGGACAGGCCAAGGACTTGTGGCGGATGAGCCCAACCCCGAGGCAAGCCAAGTTGAATTTTCATGGGTACTAGATTACCATTTTAGGGTGCTTTCGGGGATACGCCCTCATAGACTTAACTAAACAACAGAAGCTTTCCAGAATGGTTGACTGCTTCAATTTGGATGACAATCTCAACATACTTTTCTGCTTTGAACAAGTATACAATTTGAACAAAACTCAATATTGTAACAATGCAACAAATTATCTCATTATCACATTATCATATTGTCATTACAAATCATCGGTATGTATTACATTTGCCCGCATTTTACTTGAATAAATATGTCTGAAAATAAATATCAATTACCAGGAAGATTTAGTATGCCGGCCATCGAATCGGAGATGCTAAAACGTTGGAAAGAAGAAAATACATTTGAAAAAAGTGTGAGTAATCGTGAAGGAAAAACGCCCTTTGTTTTTTATGAAGGTCCACCAAGTGCTAACGGCATGCCGGGTATACATCATGTAATTTCACGTACGCTTAAAGATTTAGTTTGCAGATACAAAACCATGCGCGGCTTTCAAGTAAATCGTAAAGCCGGTTGGGATACGCATGGTTTACCGGTTGAATTAGGTGTTGAGAAAGAATTGGGTATAACGAAAGAAGATATCGGCACAAAAATAACGGTGGAGGAATATAATTTAAAATGTCGTGAAGCCGTTGGCCGGTTTAAAGATAAATGGGATGATATCACCGAAAAAATGGGTTATTGGGTTGATTTAAGTAATCCGTATGTTACTTATGAAAACCATTACATCGAGTCGCTTTGGTGGTGTTTGCAAACTTTGTACAAGAAAGGTTATTTATATAAAAGCGTTTCAATTCAACCGTATTCACCCGCAGCCGGAACGGGTTTAAGTTCACACGAACTCAATCAGCCCGGCTGCTATAAAGATGTAAAAGATACCAGTGCTACCGTATTATTTAAACTCATCAAAAATGAAAAATCTGCATTTTTGTTTGAAGCGGTTGAAGATGTGTATGTAATGGCTTGGACAACCACACCGTGGACTTTACCATCAAACCTCGGACTCACCGTAGGTGCTAATATCAATTATGTTTTAGTAAAAACTTTCAACCCTTATACGCACCAAATACAACATGTTTTATTAGCCGAAGCTTTGCTTTCTAAGTATTTTAAAACAGAGGCTGAGGACATGGATTTTGATTCGTATTCACCCGAATCTAAATTGATTCCGTATAAAGTGCTGACACTTTGTAAAGGAAGTGAATTAGAAGGTATGCGATACGAACAACTTTTACCCTTCGATGCAAATAAGGCCGAACTAAGCGGTGGTGACCCGTTTCGTATTGTGACCGGTGATTTTGTAACTACCGAAGATGGAACCGGCGTGGTGCATACAGCCCCCGCCTTTGGTGCAGATGATTATAAGGTGGGTCAAAAAAATAATTTAGGGATTGTTACCTTGGTAGATAAAGAAGGGAAATTTATTGAAGGAACGGGTGAGTATAGTGGCCGGTTTGTAAAAAATTATAAAGACGAAAAAGATTATCAGGATGTGAATGTTGATATTTCGGTAGATCTTAAAAAGCGTGGACAGGCCTTCAAAGTTGAAAAATACGAACACTCGTATCCGCATTGTTGGCGTACCGATAAACCCGTTATTTATTATCCTTTAGATGCTTGGTTTATTAAAACGACAGCCGTTAAAGATCGTATGATTGAACTGAATAAAACCATTAACTGGAAACCAAAAGCAACTGGTGAAGGTCGTTTTGGAAATTGGCTCGAGAATATGGTAGATTGGAATTTGAGTAGAAGTCGTTTTTGGGGAACACCTCTTCCGGTTTGGCGAAGCGAAGATGGAAGCGAAGAAGTTTGTTGTGGAAGTATCGCCGAAATAAAAAGTTTATTGCATGAAGAGAGTCCAGAAAAAGATTTGAAAGACGTACATAAACCCTATATCGATAAAGTGATTTTAAAATCGCCATCGGGTAAAAAAATGTTTCGAGAACCCGATTTAATTGATGTATGGTTCGATAGCGGCGCCATGCCGTATGCACAATGGCATTACCCTTTTGAGCATACCGCTGATCAATTAAAAGAAAATCAATTACCGCCTGCTTTTCCGGCTGATTATATTGCCGAAGGGGTCGATCAAACTCGTGGTTGGTTTTATACTTTACACGCTTTAGGTGTATTGTTGTTTGATTCTGTTGCTTACAAAACCGTGGTTTCAAACGGACTTGTGTTAGATAAGAATGGCAATAAAATGAGTAAGCGCTTAGGAAATGTGGTAGATCCGTTTGAAACCATTAATACCTATGGCGCAGATGCAACGCGGTGGTATTTAGTAACCAATGCCTCACCTTGGGATAGTTTAAAGTTTGATTTAAAAGGCATTGAAGAAACGCAACGAAAAGTATTTAATACACTGTACAATACCTATAGCTTTTTTGCATTGTATGCCAATGTAGATGGATTTAGTTTTAAAGAAGAATTTATTCCGGTAAGGCAAAGACCAGAGATGGACCGATGGATTTTATCATCGCTTAATACCTTAATTCAAGAAGTTCAGATGAATTTTGATGAGTATGAACCTACAAAAGCCGGTCGCTTAATTGATGAGTTCGTAGATGAACAACTGAGTAACTGGTATGTTCGTTTATGCCGACGACGCTTTTGGAAGGGAGAATATGAAAGCGATAAAATTGCAGCCTATCAAACTTTGTATGAATGTTTAGAAACTCTTTGTAAATTAATGGCACCTGTTTCGCCTTTCTTTAGTGATTGGTTATTTGGAAATTTGAATGCAGTAACTCAACGAGAAAAATATGAGTCTGTGCATCTATGCGATTTTCCATTAGTAATTTATGATGAAATTGATAAAGTACTTGAAGATAGAATGCGATTAGCGCAGGATACTTGTTCATTGTTATTGTCGTTGCGTAAGAAAGCCAATATTAAAGTGCGACAACCCTTACAAAAGGCAATTATTCCGTTGGTTGCTGCCGAATTAAAAGCTAAAATTGAATTAGTTTCTGACCTTATCAAAAGTGAAGTGAATATTAAGGAGATTGAATTTATTGCCGGCGATAATGAAGTGATAAAAAAGAAAATCAAGGCTAACTTTAAGGTTTTGGGTGCAAAAATGGGTGGCATGATGAAAGCGGTTGCTGCTGATATTGCAACTTTTACAGCACATGATATTCAAATGATTGAGCAATTTGGTGAAATTTCGAGAACTATCGAATCACAAAACGTAGTCATCACCTTATCTGATGTGGAAATCAGTTCGGATGATATACCTGGTTTGCTGGTGGCTAGCAAAGGGGCACTAACAGTAGCTTTAGATATTGAACTTACCCCTGAATTGGAAGCAGAAGGCATGGCACGTGAATTTGTAAACAAGGTTCAGAAAATTAGAAAGGATAGCAGTTTCGAACTCACCGACAGAATCAGGGTATTAGTAAATTGTGGTGATATGTTAAAAAGTGCGCTAAATAATTTTAATTCCTATATTTGCACCGAAATTTTAGCAGATGAACTTTCGTTTTCTGCTGAAATGCTTGATGGGATTGATATTGACGTGAATGAAATAAATTTAAAAGTTCAGATTACTAAAAACTAAGACTAGGCTATGGCCTCAAAAAAACCAACCCCAAAGAAAGCACCTGCAAAGGCTGCACCGAAAAAATCAGTACCTGTTATTGCTAAAAAGGCAGCAGCAAAACCTGTTGCAAAAAAGGTAGCCGCAAAGCCGGTTGCTAAAAAGGCTGCCGCAAAACCTGTGGTTGCTAAAAAGGCTGCACCAACTAAACCCGCTGCTAAAAAGCCAATTGCAAAACCTGTGGCAAAAAAGGTGGTAGCTAAACCAGTAGCTAAACCAGCCGCAAAAAAGGTGGTAGCTAAGTCAATTGCTAAAAAAGCTGAAGTAAAACCGGTAGCTAAGCCAATTGCTAAAAAAGCTGAAGTAAAACCGATAGCCAAATCGGTTGAAACCAAGGCGAAAAAAGTTGTCGATACCAAAGCAGGTTTAGCAACTAAAGCTTCTGCTAAAAAAGAAGCGCCTGTTGCAAAACCGGTACAAGTAAAGCCGGCTAAACCTTCAAAAAAATCGCCGGTACGAACCTTAATATCAAGTACGATTCCGGCTTTGCCAAAGAAGTCGGATATATACAAAACCAATACTTTTGGTAACTCCACCTTAAAGAATGAAAACAATAAGGTGATTGCCCATAGAAAAACCTCTGAATTAAAAAGAAGAAATAACGACGAACAGACTATTAAAAAATTCGAACCGGAATTTACACGTTCCATCTTAGATATGAATACAAACAACGAAGGACCAAGTTACAGATACAGTGATGATGATTTACAAGAATTCAGAGAAATCATAATTAAGAAATTAGATACCGCCAAAACAGAATTGCAATATTTGCAAGGTGTTATTATGCGTAAAGATGAAGGCGGTACAGAGGATACCGAAAACAAATACCAGAATGTTGAAGATGGTGGTGCCTCGATGGAAAGAGAGCAATTTAATCAATTAGCAAGTCGACAAATTACCTTCATTGGTCATCTTGAACAAGCTTTGGTTCGTATCGAAAACAAAACCTATGGCATTTGTAGAGAAACTGGCAAACTCATTGATAAAGCACGTTTACGTGCCGTACCTCATGCCACTTTAAGCATCGAAGCTAAAAACGCCAAGAAAAATTAAATCTTAGAATCAATTAATGTAACCCGAAGTAATTCACTTCGGGTTTTTTTATATTATAATGTTGTATTTCTTCCGCTGAAAAGATGTTTTTCAGAATGATAGGATGATCGAACTAAGGGTCCGCTTTCAACATGATCGAGCCCAAGGCTATAGCCAATTTCTTTATACTCGGCAAATTCATCAGGATGCACAAATCGCTCCACTTTTAAATGCTTAGCCGTTGGCTGAAGATATTGTCCGATGGTTACTACATCACACCCATTATCGTACAAATCGTGGAGCGTTTGAACAACTTCTTCTTTTTTTTCACCTAAGCCCAACATAATACCGCTTTTCGTTCTCATGCCACCTTCTTTCAAAGTTCGTATCACTTCCATACTACGATGATATTTAGCTTGTATACGCACTTGACGACTTAATCTTTCAACGGTTTCAATATTATGAGATACCACTTCAGGTGCCACTTCAATAATTCGACCAATATTTTCTTTATCACCTTTAAAATCCGGAATCAAGGTTTCAAGTGTTGTTTCCGGATTTAATGCCCGGACAGCTTTAATGGTATTCGCCCAAATAATGGAACCACCATCTTTTAATTCATCTCTATCCACACTGGTTAAAACTGCATGTTTCACTTTCATTAAGTAAATTGCTTCAGCAACTCTTTGTGGTTCATCCCAATCTAACGGATCAGGCCGACCCGTTGCCACCGCGCAAAATCCGCACGAGCGAGTACAAGTATTTCCTAATATCATAAAAGTTGCCGTGCCTTCACCCCAGCATTCGCCCATATTCGGGCAATTACCGCTTTCGCAAATGGTATGCAATTTATGTTTGTCTACCAAACTCCTTACATGACGGTAGTTTTCGCCAATAGGTAGACGAACTCTTAGCCAATCAGGTTTTTTTATTCGGGTTTGCTCAGTGAGCTCATTTGATGTTCCACATGACATATAGCAAATGTAAAGGATACATCATCAATATTTTCAATTGTTTCTTTGTTAATTATTTGGAGATAAAGAAAATTTTCAGCTACTTTTGACTATTCCAAAAAATTAATAAATTCTATAAACATGAAGAAATTTACAATGTTATTTCTGGGCGCATCAGCTTTTTTAGGCGCGGTTGCTCAGAATGTAAGTCCAATCTCAAAAGTGGGAAAGGCAAAAGCTAAAATGGTACAGGATCAAACCTTTACAGGTAGTTCATTAACCTCAGCTAAAAAAGGGAAAACAAGAGATCCATTTATTTCAACCTTTGGAACTAAAGAAACTGTTGGTAAAACTACTTACGATTTACAAACAAATGGTTCGATGCAAAGAAGAGTATTAACCGGAACAGGTAATAAAATTAGTTGCGCGTGGACCTTTTCTTCTGAACAAGGTGTTACTTCAACATCAACATTTGCAGATAGAGGTACTGGTTATGCTCATTTTAATGGCACTTCATGGACAGCCAATCCAGCAAACCGAATAGAGCCAATCCGTACTGGATTTGGTGGTATTGTTGTAGATGGTGCAGGTAACGAAAATTATATTTGTCATGATGCTGCTGCAAACCAATTATCGATTAGTAAAAAATCAGGAACTAGTTGGACAACCAGCGTGCTTTCAACATCCAATACAAATGCACCTATCTGGCCTCATACCGCTACATCAGGAAACTGGATGTATGTAATTGCGAGTCCTTCAGATTCTAATATCCATACAAACGGAATTCGTAATGGGTATTTCTTTGCCCGCTCAAATGATAACGGAGCCACTTGGTTAGATAATATGATTCCAATGCCATTGATTGATAGTGTTGGACATTATCGTGGCGGTGGTAACTCATATGCTATTTCTGCAAACGGAAATAATGTGGCCATTTTATTTGGCGATATGGGAACCGATTTAACTTTATTGAAATCAACAAATAATGGTGCAACTTGGACTAAGAAAACAGTTTGGGATTTTCCTATCGATAATTTCAACTTCGCTGCAGCTGCTGCAACCGACGATCCGTCAAATGGACCTGGCATTGATACCATTTTTGCATGCGATGGTTCGTTTTCAATGACACTGGATGCAAACGGTGACGTTCACGCAGCCTTTCCAATTTTGCGTGTTTTGAAAGATGGATCTACAACAGGCTATTCTTACTTCGCGCTTACTTCTCGCATGATTTATTATCATGGGTATAGTTCAGGTGCCGATTCATTAGTTTTAGTAGATGATATTTTTGATTCATGGCACGATTGCGATAAAGTTGGTGGTGTAAACTTTGGAGATAATTATACAGGCGCTACAGGTGTTCCTGATGCAGCCTATAATTCAATTGGTTTACTTACGATGCCAAGTATTAGTGTTGTTCCTGGTTCACCACAAAAAGTATTAATTGCTTATTCTTCTGTTATGGATAACGATACTACAGTAGATGATGGTATTCATCCTTATTGGTTTGGTGCATCTTCATTAGAAGGACAACCTTTCCGTGACATATTAGTAGTTGGTTCTGCAGATAATGGCTTAGCTTGGACATTCCCTGTGAATGTGAGTCGTACAGCGCATTTTGAAGAAGCCTTTATTTCAACGCCTGAAATTATTACAGGAACGAAATTTCCTATTCTTTGTCAAGCCGATTTAGAGCCAGGAACTATTCTTCAAAACGAGGATTTATATGAGCCTGAATTCCAAAATTTCCAAATCCTTCAACAAGTTGATATCGCAGATATCTTTACTTTAGGTGCTGATACGCTTTCTATATGCAATCAAGCTGAATTGCCTTTAGGCGTAAGAGATGTAATTAGCGGAAATGATGGTATGATGAATATCTATCCTAACCCTGCTACTGATTATATTAATCTTGCAGTTAAATTTGTAAATACAGCTAAAAATGTAAATATCGAAATGATTGATTTTGCCGGAAAAGTAGTTTACACTACTCAAATGCAAAATGTTTCTGAGCAAAGTAATAAATTACCGGTTGCTAATTTAGCTGCAGGTGTTTATGCAATTAAGGTAACTACCGAAAATGGTATGATGACCAGAAAGTTTGTGAAAGAATAATCTATTCCAATCAAATATTAAATCGAGCGATCCTAGGGTCGCTCTTGAAAGGGGGGAAAGGGGGGGGGGGGGGGGGGGGGGGGGGGGGCCCCCCCCTTCCCAAAGAAAAAATTTTTTTTTTAGGAAAAAAAAAGGTGTCGCCTGCCCTTTGTTTTGTGGTGCTCCACAATCAACTTGTATTGTGTTTATTTAACGAACTCCTGCATACATTCTTTCAATCATACTTACTACAGTTCTACCTTCAAAGGCATTCGTCATAACTTGTGCCTTGCCATGTAAAGTTTGAATAACATTATCAATCATTTTATCATGATTGCTCATACTGCCTTGATACTTCCCATATTCATTAGGCTTCCCAGACATTTTTATATCAGGTAATACTTCATTTTCAATATGTTGATATTCGATGGTATTTAGGTATTGTCCGCCGATTTTAATTGTACCCTTTTCGCCTAAAATGGTAAAAGCACCTTCCATATTTTTTTCGAAGCTACAGGTACTAAAATTGAAATTTACGATAGCA
The DNA here is from genome assembly GCA_016706595.1 of Bacteroidota bacterium. Lineage (GTDB taxonomy): Bacteria > Bacteroidota > Bacteroidia > Chitinophagales > Chitinophagaceae > OLB11. Next base: position 202,070 of record JADJJH010000002.1, read on the forward strand.
CCTGATAGGGTTTGCATAAAAAAAGAACCGGTATCTTCAATTTCAATATCAGGATGATTAAAATTTTTAATTACACCATGACAATCTTTGATATCACCAAATAAGTAATAAAGTATATCAACAAAATGACTGAATTGTGTAAACAAACAACCGCCATCCTGTTTTCGTTTTCCTCTCCATTCGCTTTCGTTATAGTAAAACGCATTCCGATTCCAAAAACAATTCACATTTACCATAAAAATGCTACCTAACGCATTTCGTTCAAGCAATTTTTTTACTTGTTGAACAGGCTCGTTGTAACGATTTTGTTTCACTACAAAAATGGTTCGTTCATTCGCTTTTGCCGAAGTAATCATTGCATCACACTCGATGGTACTCACCGCCATGGGTTTTTCACAAACCACATGGGTTTTGTGTTGTAAAGCCTGAATACAATGTGCATGATGCAAATAATTGGGAGTACAAACATTTACTACATCAATCTCTTCCTGCTTCAACATCATTTCGATATCAGTATACCACGCTATCGTAGTTGATAAATCGTCTGGTTTTGCATAAGAAGGCAATTCGCATATCGCAACTAATACCGCTTCATCATTTGCTATAATATGTTGCGCATGACGCTTCCCTATATTTCCATAGCCTATTATCGCAAATCGTATTTTCTTCATTTCTTCTTAATTAATTCACCTGCATCATTTAAAGCAAGCTGTTTATCGTCGAGCAAAAATCGTATTATTTTCATCACATTTGCTTGCATTAAGGTAGAATGTTTTTTGAGAAACAAATCGATATTTACTTTGTCTAACTGATCTATTTCGATAAGTAGTTGGTTACGAATCAAATTAAAATCCTCCTTACCTTGTAATTCTTTTTTCGATTGTAAGCAGTTATCGCAAATGCCGCATTTTGTTTCCTTTGCCTCGCTAAAATAATGAATCAGATAATTGGCTCTGCAAAACTTGTCTTGCTGTACAAAGCGTATCATAAATTGTACCCTATCTTGGTATCTTTTTTTTAAAATCTCAATCAGTGTTTTATCTATTCGCAATTGTTGTTTAGGTAATCGATCGTGTAAATAAAACAATTGAGGTTGGTCTTTCGCTTCTATATAATCGATAATCCCTAAACCATGCAGTTTGCGTAATATCATTTGAACATAATCTATGCTTGCACCAACATGTTGCGCAATAAGCAATTCGCGTATCGATACATGATGATGCCATAAGCCACCATACAAACGTAGCACTTGTTTAATTATTTCATCCACATCAGGATGTTGTAGTTCAAGCATCTCTAAATCTTCCTTACTTCCTATCATTGAAATTTTGGAGGGCAGAAAAACACTCTCACTTAACGACCAATAGCCTTGTTGTTCAAGTATTTTGATACTACTCATCACTTCAATGAGGTTGAGTTTAAATTTTCGGCTAAAATCTACCACCTCAAAATCGTAAGTATTTTCTAAGCCACCATCTAATGGAATTTCTAAATAGTAAGCAAGTGATTCATATACTTCTTTTATTGTATCGGTTGATGGATAACGAAGATCAATACTTTGTAATAAAGCGCTCAGATCTTTTTTTTGATACAATAAAACGGCATAGGCTTTTTGTTCGTCTCGTCCGGCCCTACCTGCTTCTTGGTAATAAGCTTCCGGTGTTTCTGGAATATCATAATGTATAACACAACGCACATCCGATTTGTCGATTCCCATTCCAAATGCATTGGTACATACCATGGTTTGTACTTGGGCATTCATCCAGTTGTCTTGTTTTTTACTTCGTTGAATATGATCTAATCCAGCATGATAATAATCGGCTGAAATACCTTGTGACTGTAAGGCTTCTGAAAGTTCTTTGGTATGGCGGCGACTTCGACAATAAACAATAGAACTACCTTTCACTTTGGATAAAATTTCGATAGTCTTTACGGTTTTATCATCTACTTCAAAACAAGAGAATGAAATATTGGGACGAGCGAAGGTGGTGAAAAATGTTTTGTGATGTTGTAAGGCAAGTCTTTCAATGATATCTTGTTGAACAAAGGGCGTTGCACTCGCCGTTAAAGCAAGAATTGGAATAGTGGGATGAAATTTTCGAATGGCAGCAATTTCTAAATAGGGCGGACGAAAATCGTAACCCCATTGAGAAATACAATGCGCTTCATCAACGGCTATTAAATTTATGTGCCAATCAATTAGGTAATCAAGAAAGTGAGCAGATAATAAACGTTCGGGCGATACAAATAGAAATTTATACTTGCCAGTGCTCATTTTACGGTAAGCTTCGTCAACCTCCTCAGTGCTCATGCCACTAAAAACAGCTAATGCTGGGATATCTCGTTTTAATAAACCCATCATCTGATCTTTCATTAAGGCAATGAGCGGAGAAATTACTAAACAAGCACCTTCCTTAGCTAAGGTCGGTAATTGATAACAGATTGATTTTCCGCCGCCTGTTGGTAAAATGCCCAAGGCATCCTTGCCACCTAAAATATGCATAATGATTTCTTCTTGCCGAGGACGAAATGCATTGTAATGCCAATATTTTTTTAGGAGCTCATGTATCATTGTGTGCAAGAAGGTTCACAAAAATAGTACAAAGCACTTTTTCACTTGCCTAAAGTTTTTAGTCGCTTTCAAGTACCTTAGCAATCTGATGATGAAGCATTTTATAAAAATTATTTTTGCCTTGTGTATTTTGCTCACGGCACGATATGTATGTGCACAAAGCTTGGCAGATAGTATCATAAAAATACATGCAGCTTCAGTGGATACGATTAAACTAAATGCCTATTTGAAAGCGGCATCCAGCTTACACAATAAGGATGCTAAAAATGCTATTAAACTGTGTAAAGAAGTAATTACACTTGCTGAACATAATAAACTCGTTCGTTATGCTGCTGAGGCGAATTTAATTATTGGATTGGCTCATTATTTTACAGGAGAACATCAACTCACCTTGCGAGATTATTTGCAATCGATTGCCTTGTTTGAAAAATGCAAAGATGAAATAGGGAAGGCAAGAGTTCATAATGAATTGGGAAATTTTTATGGTAAGCAAAAGAAGTATACCGAAGCAGAAGCTTCTTTTATAGTTGCACGAGATATAGCTAAAAAGTATACGCGCGATGATGTGTATGCCACCGCAATAAACAACTTAGGATCATTGGCACAAACACAAGGCAACCATACTAAAGCGTTATTATATTTTACCGAGGCTATTGTATTATATGAAAAACTGAAGGATAGTATTGGCATTTCATATGGCTTAGATTATCGGTCGATTTCATTATCTGCATTGGGGAAAAATGCTGAAGCTATCACGCAACAAATTCAAGCGTTAGCAATTCGTACTCGTTTGAAAGATAGCAATGCCATGGCAGTTTCTCTGATCAATTTAGCAGAGATCGAGTTTCAAACTTTACGTATCGATGACGCTGAACAACATATGTTGCAATGTTTGGAAATTAGTGAGAAGATTAACTACAAGGATTTAAGTGCCTATACTTGTAAAATGCTAGCCGCATTGTATGCTAAAAAAGGTAATGCAACACAGGCATATGCTTATCATGTAAAATATGCGCAGCTCAATGAAGAAATTTTTAATGCCAACAATCGTAAACAAATAGATGAATTGCAAACTAAATATGAAAGTGAAAAGAAAATACAGCAAATAAAATTGTTACAAGCTCAACAAAAATTAAAGGCTGAACAAACAGCGAAACAGCGAAATATATTCATAGGCTTCATTCTTTTACTTGGTGTTTGTTTTTTAGGTATCATCCAATATCAGAAACGGAAAAAGCAACATGAACTTGACACGGTATTGATTGCCGAAAAGATAGCTACAAATAGGGCGATTATTGAAGCAGAAGAAAAAGAAAGACTGCGTATAGCGCGTGATTTACATGATGGTGTTGCACAAACGATGGTAGCTGCTAAAATGCAATTAGAAAGTTTTATCGAAAATTTATCTGCTACGGATGAACAACCGGATACCTTAAAAAATGCGTATGCATTAGTTCAAGATGCAGCAAGTGAAGTAAGGGCTGTTTCGCATAGTATGATACCGAATGCTTTATTAAAATCGGGATTAGTTGCCGCGGTACGAGATTTTGTTCATCGAATGGGTAATGAAAAATTGAAGATTAATTTGCAAATTGTAGGACTCAATCAGCGCTTATCGATTGAATATGAAACCGTAATTTTTAGAGTATTGCAAGAGCTCATTAACAACATCATCAAGCATGCAAACGCAAATGAAATAGGGATTCAATTCATTAGAGAAGACCATGAGTTTACCATGATTATTGAGGATAATGGCACTGGGTTTGATACTACAAAATTGAATGAGCAAAGTGGGGTAGGTGTAAAAAATAGTATGGCCCGTGTGAGCTATTTAAAAGGACAAATTCATTTTGATTCGCAAAAAGGTCATGGAACAACTGTAATCGTTGAAATTCCTATTGATGATACATTGTAATCTTTTGCGAAACCCAATGAATCTATAAAAACCTTTTTGCTGGGTCCTTTATAGCATTAATTGTTTACCACCGTGCCAATATTTTCCCCCGCAATAATCTTCACCAAATTACCCGCCGTATTCATGTCAAATACTACAATCGGCATTTTATTTTCTTGACAAAGTGTAAAGGCAGTCATGTCCATTACCTTCAAATTTTTTGAAATGGCATCACTGAATGAAATATTCTGGAACTTAACAGCGTCTTTATTTTTTTCGGGATCACTATCATAAATGCCATCTACACGAGTTCCTTTTAAAATAGCATCGGCACTAATTTCAACTGCACGTAATGAACCGGCAGTGTCGGTGGTGAAGTAAGGATTTCCGGTACCGGCTCCAAAAATAACTACTCTGCCTTTTTCTAAATGTCGGATGGCTTTGCGTCGAATAAAAGGCTCAGCAACTTGATCCATTTTGATGGCACTTTGTAAACGGGTTTGTACGCCTACTTTCTCAAGCATACTCTGCATGGCAATGCCATTAATTACAGTTGCCAGCATCCCCATATAATCGCCTTGAGCACGTTCAATACCGGTTTCTTTTTCATTCATCCCTCGATAAATATTTCCACCACCAATCACCAAAGCCACTTGTACACCCATTTCAACAATAGCTTTAATATCATAGGCATATTGCTCTAAAATCTGCGGAGCTAAGCCAAATGATTTATCGCCCATTAAACTTTCGCCCGATAACTTTAATAATATCCTTTTATACGCTGGTTGCATGAAAAATTTTTGCAAATATAAACTTCGAAATCTGGATTCGCTAAGGAATCATTGAGATAATACGAAGCGCTTGCAGATTAATACAAGACGATAAATGATTTTAAAACCCCTCAGACAAGGCAGCAGTTATCTAGGGTAAATAAAGGATGCCGTACGTACGGCATTCGAATAACGAAGCATCAGTGGTTTTTAGAGATGTCCTAATTTCTATTCGTATCGCAAAGCAGTAATAGGGTTTAGTCTGCTTGCCTTTAAGGCAGGATAGATACCTGCTAATAATCCTACTACAAAACAAATACTAATACCAATACCAATCCACATCCATGGAATTACAAAGGCAGAGTGAAATACAAGCGACAAAATATTGCCCATTAATATGCCGATGACAATTCCGATAATACCGCCAGAAACACTGATGATAATGGCTTCTGATAAAAATTGAATTCGAATGGTATTACTATTTGCGCCAATAGCTTTTGATAAACCAATTTCTCGGGTTCGTTCGGCTACCGATACCAACATAATATTCATTAAGCCAATGGCAGCACCTAACAAGGTAATTAAACCTATCACTGCGGCGGCCATAGTTACATATTTCAGATTATCAATTAATGAATTAGCAATTTCATCATTTTTATTGATCGAAAAATTATTTTCATGCATCGCATCTAATCTTCGTGCATTGCGCATAATGCCTTCGGCTTCATCGCTAGCAATATCCAACAATTTCAAATCATTTACCCACACACTAATTACATATGATTTTTTAGACACGTTAAATCGTTGACGAGCATTGTTAAGCGTAATAATTACCATATTATCGGTACGGTCTATTAAACTTGAACCTTTGCTTTCTAATACACCTACCACTCGATATCGTGCATCACCTACTGAAATAAATCCATTGGGGGCTTGCTCAATATCGCCAAAATATTTAGTAGCTAAACTATTACCTAATAGACAAATATTTTCGTTACCGGCAATATCCAATGAATTGAAATTTCGACCCACTGCTAACGATCCACCAGATACTTTCATATAATGTTCATCGGCGCCCATGACCATGATATTGGGATTTGATTTTTGTTTTCCTCGTTTAAGGGTTGCATTGTTTGTTGCCAACACATTAATACTAACCGTGGAGGGGTAAGGGAAATTCTCTTTAAAATATTGTGCTTCGGTTAGCTTAATTCGGTTTTGATCTTCATTTTCATTATTCCTTCTACGGCCGCTACCTCCTTTTGATTTAACCACTAAACTTTGAGAGGTAATATTGAAAGTATTAGAGCCCATGGTAGTAAAATTCTCGTAAATGGTTCCTTTTAAAATTTCAATTACCGTGATGATTGAAATTAACGCCGTGATGCCAATAGCAATAATGGCAATGGTTAAGTTCGAGCGCAATCTGCTATGACTAATTGCTCTTCTAGCTAATGATATAGTATCGCCTAATTTCAAATTTAATGGTAAGTGGCGTAAAGATACTTAGAGATTAAGAGATTCATACTATACGCTTAAGATTAAATCGAGAGTATTTAGGATTTCAATTAAAGCACGAAATACTAAATTAGAAATACGAAGGGGGACTAGAGTTAGATTGGAAACTATAGGTAGCATTCAATCTTCAATCTTCAAATTTCAATTAAAGCACGAAATACTAAATTAGAAATACGAAGGGGGACTAGAGTTAGATTGGAATTATAGGTAGCATTCAATCTTCAAATTTCAATTAAAGCACGAAATACTAAATTAGAAATACGAAGGGGGACTAGAGTTAGATTGGAAACTATAGGTAGCATTCAATCTTCAATCTTCAAATTTCAATTAAAGCACGAAATACTAAATTAGAAATACGAAGGGGGACTAGAGTTAGATTGGAAACTATAGGTAGCATTCAATCTTCAATCTTCAAATTTCAATTAAAGCACGAAATACTAAATTACAAATACGAAGGGGGACTAGAGTTAGATTGGAACTATAGGTAGCATTCAATCTTCAATCTTCAATCTTCAAATTTCAAATTTCAATTTTAGGATTTCGAATTAGCACCTCATATTTCCATTACATTTGCCATTCAAATTTATTTGCATGAAATTATATATAGTGTTTATGATGGCTTGTTTAACATTATTTGCTTGCAAGCAAAACAAAACCAATTTTACCGTGGATGGCGAGATAACAAACATGCCTAATGGTGAAATCTATTTTATAAAATCAGGTGATGCCAAAGATATAGATACGGTAAAAGTAAAAGATGATAAATTTATTTACACCGGATTTTTATCGGAGCCAACCGTTTATATGGTAAATTTTGGTCCTGAAGAACAACCTGCTTTCATAATTCTTGAAAAAGGCAAAACCAAGATGAGCTTTACCAAAGGGGCTTCAAATAGCTTGCAGGTTAATGGGGGTGCTCAACACGATATCTATAATCAATTTTTAGAAATTTGCAAACCCGTGTTCATTTCAATGGACTCCATTGGCAAGGAAGCCGCTGCCCATGAACAAGACATTTCGTTTATTGCTTTGTTACAACAAGAATTTAAAAAACTCGATGATACGCTTAAACAAAGGCAATTCAACTTTATTAAACAACATCCGCAAGGGGTGGCTAGCGCATTTTTAGCGATGAATTATTTCAGCGAATCCGAAGACAAATCATATACCGACATTACAACTGTATATGATGCACTTGATCAGCCCACAAAAGAAAGTTATTATGGTAAAAAATTAGCCGACATAAAAGAACAAATGAAAACAACAGCTATAGGTGCATTTGCTCCTGATTTTTCCTTACCTAATGCTGAGGGGAAATTGATAAGCTTGTCAACCTACAAAGGCAAAATTACCTTAATTGATTTTTGGGCAAGTTGGTGCGGCCCTTGCCGAGCCGAAAACCCCAATGTGGTGAAAGCTTATCAAAAGTATCACGAGAAAGGGTTTGAAATTTTAGGCGTTTCACTCGATGATAAAAAGGAAAAATGGTTGCAAGCCATTCAAAGCGACCAATTAAATTGGGCTCATGTAAGTGATTTAAAGGGTTGGGAAAGTTCAATAAATGCTACATACGGAATAAGTTCTATTCCAGCGAATTACTTACTAGATACAGAAGGCCGTATTTTAGCAAAAAATTTACGAGGAGATAAATTACAGCAAAAACTTGGTGAACTATTTAAATAATCTTTACTTTTAATTCTATGCAAAAATTATTTTCAGTGCTCATCGCACTTTTTCTTGTACCATTTGTTTCAAATGCTAAATCAACAAAGTTTACATTAAAAGGAACCGTTAGCGACACAACATCAGGCTTTGTGCTCATTCGAAACCTGGCTCGCCCTTTACCGGATACCATTCAAATTACGAATGGTGAATTTACTTATTCAGACGTGATTGATGAACCGGTTCCGTTTGTGATTACTGATGAACGAAATCGCTACCAAATGTTTTTTGCTGAACCGGGTGCTAAAATGCAAATGACTTTAGCAAGAAAGGAAATGCAAGTGATTTTTATTGGTGGATCTGCCGCTCATGATATTTTCAGAAAATTGATTGTGGCGCAGGATCCTTGGCAAAAAATGCGACAGCCCATTCAACAAGCTTTTTCACAGCCCAATGCGAATAAAGATAGCTTGCAAGCTATTTTAATGATGATAGGTAACAAAACCAATGAAAATTTTTATAGCTTTTTGAAAGAAAACGGACAAACAGAAGTAGCAGCATTTTTAATTTATAGCTCAATCAGTAACGAACGCAGTATTGATGCTAAAATTGCAGATAGCATGTATTCGTTTTTAAACGGTAAGGGACTCACTTGTTTTTATGGACAAGAAACTAAAAAATCTATCGAGAAGTTGAGAGCGGTTACCATCGGTTATATGGCACCTGATTTCACTTTACCCGATTCTACCCAAAAGAAAATGTATAGTCTTTCACAGTTTCGAGGAAAATATGTGTTGGTAGATTTTTGGGCAAGTTGGTGCGGCCCGTGTAAAGCAGAAATTCCATTTTTAAAGGAAGCCTACGCCGAATTTCACGACAAAGGTTTCGATATCCTATCGGTTTCGTTAGACGATAAACGGGAGAATTGGATGAACTCAATTCGTCAGTTTAAAATGCCTTGGACTCAAGTTTCAGATTGCAAAGGATTTAGAAGTACCGTAAATGATTTGTATCCAATTCCTTCTATTCCTAAAACCTTATTGCTCGATAAAACCGGAAAAATTATTGCCGCCGACTTACGCGGAAAGGCCTTGGATGCAAAGTTGAAGGAACTTTTGGAGAAATAGAGATTAATTCAATTACAAATTACGCTTGAGCATTCAGGACTTAAAATGAATGTCTACGATTACTAACTTCTACATTCGACATCATTCTCATTGAGTTTGATATTCACGGCAGGCAAACCGTCATTAATAAATAGTCACATAACCTGATTCTATTTTTTCATTTCCATCAAATAAGGTGAAGCCATAAATGCCTCGCGAGTTAAAATTATTTTTATCGAGTATAAGCAATGATTTTGATACTCGTGAAATGCGTAAAACTTCATTTTTAGCCGGATCATAAAAGCGAATATTATAATGCCGCGAAAGTGCGTCTTCGAGTTTAATTTGAACATGACCACTAAAAGGATCGGTATAAATTTTTTCAGAAGGCATAAACGTAAATACTTCGGGTTTGGGCGGGATAGGTTTTTCTTCTCTAATTTCTGGCACTCGAGATGTAGTAGAACCCACCGTTGTATTTCGTTTACTAGCTGACGCTTGTTCCAATAATCTGATCTCGGCTTCTTTTTGTTCAGCTAATTTTGTTTTTTCAACAATGGCCTTCATAAAAGTTGCCGAATCAATTACCGATTTATAGGTATTGCTAAACCATTCTAAATCGCTCCCAAATTCAATCGACAAGCGATAATAATTTTTTCCCACTACAGGATGTAAATCACGAAAATATTGATTTCCTTTTTTAGGATTGTTGAGCATGCCAATGGTAGTAAAATTACGCACACTATCTGCCGAACGTTGCACAGAAATTGCCTTAACGCCATCAAACTGACAAAACCAGCTTAATACATTTTCGGCTTGCTCGCTAATTAATTCAATTTCAGGTAATTGTTTTTGGGCTTTACTATGTATGGTAAAACAAAGCACCAATAACAGAAAGCTAAGAAATCTATAACTGTATTTTTTCACGCGAACGAAGGTAGAGAATAATCCTAAAATATTATCCCAAACTTTTCATCACTGTCGATTGCCTTGAAGTCCTCCAGTATGAATGACCAAAAATTTTGCATTGTGCTCAAACCTGTTTGCCTGTATTAAATCATACATGCCATACATCATTTTAGCTGTGTATACACGGTCGAGATCAATATTATGTTTGGTTGTAAAATTATCCATAAAGGTAAAAAGTTCAGCATTTGATTTCCCAAATCCACCAAAGTGATAATCATCTATCAAGCGCCAATTGGTTTTTGTAGTACGTTGTTTAATTTCTTCTTCAAGATACAATCCCTGCTTCATCGCTAAAAAGCCTAATACTTCATTGCTACCCAAACTGGCATTTATTAGTCCGCATAAAGTTGTTGCCGTACCTACCGATGCCGCAATATATTGGTAGTTAGCTAATGGTATGCCTTGCAAGATTTCGTTACAGCCTAATAAACCGGCTTCATTATTAGCGCCTTCGGGGATGATATAAGCATGGGGAAATTTACTTTGGATTTCTTCTAAAAAAGAAACTTCTGTTTTGTGCCGATATTTTTCACGTGAAATAAAATGCAAATCCATGCCCCATACAATACAATCTTGTAAGGTTGGATTAACAACTTCTTCGCCACGAATAATCCCGATAGTTTTTAGTTTGGTTTTAAAACCTGCAAATGCCAAGGCATGCAAATGATTTGAATAAGCACCACCAAAACTGAGTAATGATTTTGCACCCCTTTCATACGCAGCCTGTAAATTATATTTTAGTTTAAACCATTTGTTTCCCGAAATTTCAGGATGCATTGCATCGAGCCTAAGGATATCAATTTGTACCTTTTTGTTGTCAAGCATTTCATCTTGCAGACTACTGATTGCCAAGGGTTGAAATTCAAATAGGCTGACTAGCTTAGTATCCATATTCTTTTAAATACAAGTCGTTATTGCGCCAATCTTTTCGAACTTTTACATGCAGTTCAAGAAACACTTTTCGATCGATAAACTTTTCAATATCCTCGCGTGCATCTTGTCCTATTTTTTTTATCATGCTTCCATTTTTGCCAATGATAATGGCTTTCTGGGTTTCTCTGCTTACTACAATATCGGCAACAATTTTGGTGAGGGTCGTTTTTTCTTCATATTGCCTAACATATACCGCTGCATGATAAGGCAGTTCTTCATCTAAACAAAAAAATAATTTCTCACGTACGATTTCTGAAACAAAAAAACGCATGGGTTTATCGGTAAGCATATCTTCATCGTAATACGGAGGCATTTCGGGTAACATGCTTACAATGGTTTGCAATAAAATATCGAGGTTGGTTTTTTGCAAAGCCGAAATTTCAATCACTTGTTTAACTTGTTTCAATTTCGAAAACTCTTCTCTCAATTTCGCAACATGCTCTTTTTTGCTTTTATCTATTTTGTTGATGATTACCAAAGTATCTTGTTTCGATCGAAGCGTTTTGAGAAGTTCAATATTTGAAGCCGCATCATCTCTGGCATCCATTAAAAACAAAATCACATCCGTTCCTTGCCTGGCCATTTCCACTTCCTTCATCATCCTATCGTGCAACTTATAAGCACTTTGTAATAATCCGGGGGTATCCGAAAACACAATTTGATAATCTTTTTCGGTAAGCACAGCCAATATTTTATTTCGAGTGGTTTGTGCCTTTGGCGAAACAATGGCTAACTTCTCATTAATTAAAGCGTTGAGCAGTGTGGATTTGCCGGCATTTGGTTTTCCGAATATGCCTACAAATCCGCTTCTAAATTCATTCATTACCACAAAGATAACAAGAAGAGTTTGCAAGGCGTTCATTTTTGATTACCTTCGTGCCGCGAGGTAGAGCAGCGGTAGCTCGTTGGGCTCATAACCCAAAGGTCACTGGTTCGATCCCGGTCCTCGCAACTAAATAAAAATAATTGGCAAAGTTTAGCTTTGCCTTTTTTAATTCTATACCTTATGTCTTTATATACTGTCGCCGTTGTTGGTCGCCCGAATGTCGGTAAATCCACCTTGTTTAATCGCCTTATTGGTGAGCGTAAAGCCATTGTAGATGATGTAAGTGGTGTAACGCGTGATAGACAATATGGTGAAAGCGAATGGAATGGCAAGCATTTTCATGTAATTGATACCGGTGGTTATGTAGCCAATGGCGATGATGTATTTGAAAAGGAAATTCGTCAGCAAGTTGAAATAGCCATTCGTGAAGCCAGCGTAATTTTATTTGTGGTAGATGTTACCTCTGGTGTGATGGGTTTAGATGAAGAATTTGCCAGTCTATTGCATCGAAGTCGTAAGCCGGTAATTTTAGTAGTCAATAAAGTAGATAATAGTCGACGCCAAATTGATGGTGTTGAATTTTATAGTTTAGGATTTGAACATGTTCACTTTATATCCTCCTTATCGGGAAGTGGAACGGGCGATTTGTTAGATGCGGTTACTAGTCATATGACCGAACCTACCGATGAACTCATTACCGAATTACCTAAGATTGCCATTGTGGGTCAGCCCAATGCCGGAAAATCATCGATACTGAATGCATTAGTGGGTGAAGAGCGAAATATCGTTTCTGAAATTCCGGGAACTACTCGCGATAGTATTCATACCCACTATAATTTATACGGTAAAGATTTTATTTTAATTGATACCGCAGGCTTACGTAAAAAACGTGCCGAAAAAGAAGATATCGAATTTTACTCAACCATTCGTGCAGTAAAAGCTATTGAAGAAGCAGATGTTTGTATGTTGATGGTGGATGCAACTAAAGGACTTACCTCTCAAGATGTAAATATTTTTAGTTTGGCCACACGTAAAGGCAAAGGGATTATTATTTTAATGAATAAATGGGATTTGGTTGAAAAAGAAACCATGACCAGCAAAAAACTTGAAGAGGAAATTAAAAAGAAAATTGCCCCATTTACCGATGTGCCCATTTTGTTTATTTCAGCCACTGAAAAAGTAAGAATTCATAAAGCTATCGAAGAAACCTTAGCCATTTTTGATCGTCGTCAAAACAGAATTGCGACTTCGAAATTGAATGATATTATGTTGAAGGAAATTCTCAACTACCCTGCACCTATGTATCGTGGTAATACGGTAACTATTAAATTTATTTCACAGCTTCCGGTGGTAGTGCCTTCATTTACTTTCTTTTGTAATCACCCTGATGAGGTAAAAGATCCTTATAAAAATTTCTTAGAAAATAAATTACGTGCTCACTTCAATTTTAGTGGCGTGCCTATTAGGTTGTTTTTCAGACAGAAATAATAGGTATTAGGGTTCAGATGTTAGATGTCAGGAATTCAACGAAGTAATTATACAATAAAGCCTTATTGACGAATTCATTAATTTGACAAAAATTATCTCATTCGCTCTTCAAAGCCTGTGGCTTTGCAAGCTCTATGTTCTTACAAGAATTTGTCTTGGATTACATGAGGAGCAAAAAGGATGTGCTATATGTAATAGACCCAACCTTTTTAGTCTAAACATCTATCCTATCGGCATTTACTCCCGTACGTACGGGATAAGAAATGGTCTATCTACCATTTCACATTGGTATTAGGTTTTACGACTGCCTCACAGCGTATTAATTACTCAACTCAACTTCCCCAACTCTCTCTATCTAAACTCCGGTACTGAATGGCCTCAGCTAAATGTTCGGTTTTAATATCACTTGATCCTGCTAGGTCGGCTATGGTGCGCGAGACTTTTAAAATTCTATCATAGGCTCGTGCTGAAAGATTTAGTTTCTCCATCGCCGTTTTTAATAAATTACTTCCTGCCTGATTTATTACACAAATTTCTTGCAATTGCTTGCTGCTTATTTGCGCATTAGCATATACGCCTTCATTGTCTTTATATCGCTCAGCTTGTATTTCTCGAGCCTTCATAACACGCTCACGAATGGCAATACTTTTTTCTTGCTGTCGTGGGTTTAACGACGATAATTCGGCAAAAGCTACCGGAGTAACTTCTACATGTAAATCGATACGATCGAGTAATGGTCCTGAAATTTTATTTAAATATTTTTGAACGGTGCCGGGCGGACAAGAACAGTCTTTTTCAGGATGATTAAAATAACCGCACGGACAAGGATTCATCGACGCAATCAACATAAAATTGGCAGGAAAATCAATCGACATTTTTGCACGTGAAATAGTAACTCTTCGTTCTTCCATGGGTTGTCGCATCACCTCTAAAACGGTTCGTTTAAATTCGGGTAACTCATCTAAAAATAAAACCCCATGGTGTGCTAACGAAATTTCACCAGGTTGAGGATTACCGCCTCCACCTACCAAGGCTACATCACTAATGGTATGATGTGGCGATCGAAAAGGTCTTTTCGAAACCAAGGTTGCATGCTCAGGAAGTTTGCCGGCAACCGAATGTATTTTTGTTGTTTCTAAAGCTTCTTGTAACGACAAAGGTGGAAGTATAGAAGGCAAGCGTTTTGCTAACATGGTTTTACCTGCGCCTGGCGGACCAATCAATATCACATTATGTCCACCCGCTGCTGCAATCTCTAATGCACGCTTTATATTTTCTTGACCTTTTACATCACAAAAATCAAATTCAAAATCGTATTGTGCATCAAAAAATTCTTCGCGTGTATTCACTACCACGGGATTCAGTTCAATTTTGCCATTTAAGAAATCAATAATTTCATTGATATGTGAAATGCCGTATACTTTAAGGTTATTTACCAAACCCGCTTCACGTGCATTTTGTATCGGCACAAACAATCCTTCAAAGCCCTCTTTACGAGCTTGAATGGCAATAGGCAATGCGCCTTTGATGGGCATAATACTTCCATCTAATGAAAGCTCACCCATAATAATATACTTACTTAACATCTCGTGATTCACTTGTTCGCTAGCAGCCAAAATACCAATGGCAATAGGCAAGTCAAAAGCGCTTCCTGATTTTCGAATATCGGCCGGTGATAAATTAATTACTACCTTAATTCGTGGAAAGCGATAATGATTGTTTTTAATAGCGCTTTCAACGCGGTGCTGACTTTCCTTCACTGCATTATCGGGCAGTCCGACGAGGAAAAATTTCAGTCCTTCTAATACATCAACTTCTGTAGTGATGGTGATAGCTTCAACACCATACACTGCACTTGCATACAGCTTAATCATCATAGGTTTGTAAATTGGTTAATTACAAAGTAAAGATAGGAAAACAGCGATAATGATGAAAAATAGTTTTTGTGGGAGGAATAGAGAGGGAGATAGATTGTTGAGGTGTTACTTTGTTAGTGGGTTATTATGTTATTGTGTTACTTTGTTAGAGGGTTAAGTTGGTTACGCTAACCAACCTGCGAACCTCCAACCCCGAACCCCAATCTCTGTTTTGTTAAGAAGTTAGCTTTATACAAATCTCTAACTACGAGTATTTACTAATTCCAAATCAATACGTTTTTATTTTTACCTTCACTTTTCAATTGTATAAAATGACCATCGAACAAACCAAAAGCGAAATCATCTTTAGAATACAGAGAAATACGGATATCGACGACTTGCAAGATTTGGTCGACTATTTTCTATACCGATCTGTTACGCGAAAAGCTAAAGCAACGCTAAAACAAATTGATGATTTGGTAAAGGAAGTGAAGAAAGGCCGTTGGGATAAAACGCGTGAGAAGTTAGGGTTAGTTAGTGAGTTATTTTGTTAGAGTGTTATTTTGTTGATGAGTTAAGTTGTTGGTTGAATCCAAAATATGTTGGTTATTGACAATGATTTGACACATTACCAAAAAGAACTACATTTGTTTTATGAATTCTTTGGAGACAATTAAGAATGATCTGAGAAAACTTAAGCCCGAGTTGTCATCGAAATTCTATGTTGATACTATCGGATTATTTGGTTCAGTATTAAGAAGTGATTTTTCTGAAAAAAGCGATATTGATATTATTGTAGAATTTAAGCAACCTGTTGGGGTAGAGTTTATTGATTTGGCCGACTTTCTAGAATCAAAGTTTCAAAGGAGAATTGATCTAGTATCAAGAAGGGGTATTAAACCTAATTATTTTGCTGAAATACAAAATGATATCGTTTATGTCTGACCGGTCAAACCCAAATTTGTTATTGACTGACATAGTTGCAAGCGGAGATAAGATTTTACGATATACCGCGGATATGACTTTTGACGATTTTATTTCGGATGAAATTATTATTGATGCCGTGATAAGAAATTTTGAGATTATCGGAGAAGCTGCTAATAGACTGACAGATGATTTTAAGGATAAATATCCTGAAATTGATTGGCACAGAATGAGAGGTTTCAGAAATAGGATTGTTCATGACTATGTTGGGATTGATTTTGGTATTGTATGGAGAATTAAGGAAACCCTACTTCCAGATACGTTAGCTAGAATTAAATCGATTTTAGGATAATATCGAGTTCTTATCTTACTATTTATTCTTTACCCAATAATCTACAAACCCTAATCTGCGTTTTGTTAGCGAGTTAAGTAGTTGTCGTGTGCCTCCTCTGCGAACCCCAAACCCCGATAAACGAACCCCGCTTCTAAAATTAATTCCCCATCCCTTTGCTTTCCATCCTTCATTAGCTATACCGATTAGATTCCTGTAAAGTACAATTGCCACTATGTGTTATTGAACTAACAGTCATTATATCGGCATTACACCGTAAAATTTTAAAATAGAAATGACTATTTTAAAATTACAAATTGTATTAGCTTTACCACACAAATTAAACCTCATGAAAAAGTATTTTACCCTACTTGCGTTATGCATTTGCGTATTTGCAAAAACCCAAGCCACCGATTTATTTGTTGACCAAAGCATTGCCCCGGGTAGTTTACCAAATTATTATAATACAATTATTGCTGCAATTGTGGATTCAAATAATGGAGATAAAATATTTGTAAAAGAAGGTGTCTACACAGGTAATTTAAATATCGATAAATCTTTATCAATTATACCTCTTGTTGAAGGGACTAAAATTACCATTTTCGGTACAATTAGTATTCTTGGGTTTCCGAGTTTTAAAACAACCTTAATCGGTGTTAATTCTGTATCTAATTTATACTGTTTGATAGGTACTCAAACTTCCACCAATAAAGCCACGGTGAGTATTATAGATAGCAAGATTGATGGAATTTATGTTGACGCAGATAATTATGATTTGAAATGTATAAATGCCAAATAAGTGGTGTAATTGATTTTAGATATGGCAGCATTATAAATTGCAAAATGAGTGGATTATTTGTAAAGGATGAAATAGGAGGAGGGAATTTTCCTGATAGTATTAATAAAATCATGATTGTAGCAGATACCATAGACGGTGAATTGGCAATACGTAATGACAACTATAAATTTTTAATTGCAAATAATTTATTTGGATCAACAGACGGCTATAGTTATATAAGAATTAGAAAGTGGAATCATTATAGCGGTAATACAAATTACTTTATCAATAATGAAGTATTGAGTAACACAACAATTCTAAATATTCCAACTATTAATGTACCCTATTACAATATTGATTTTTCAAATAATGTTATAGCCCCTTTAAATATTAGTTCAGTACAAAATGTAAGTTATGATTCAGATGGGTCTTCAAATAGTCAAAATGGTTTAGGTCAGTTTACTAGCTTTCCAAGTCACTACACCCCCGGCTTTTTTAAATGGACTTATAACGGTATTTCACCAGGAGGTTCAGGAACTCCAGGGACAAACTTGGTATTTATTAATATTCCCGGCACAAATGATATTGTTGATGCCGGTAACCCTGCACCTGAATATACCGATATTGATTTAACCCGCAATGATAGAGGCAGATTAGGTGGACCTTATTCAATTTTAAATTATAATCCTACTATTAATCCATCTAATGGCAAGGCATTTATTTACGATTTAGAAATTCCAACTAATCTGCAACCAACTACACAGCCAATAAATATCAAAGCAAAAGCGTATCATAGAAACTAAGTACTATGAAATTTTTTGCTACACTTATTCTTATTTTATTTAGTGCTGTTTCTTTCGCTCAAAGAAATATTACATCGGCTGAGTATTACTTTGGCAGTATCGACCCTGGCGAAGGAAACGCAAATCCTTTATTGGTTTTTGATGGTGCGTTTGACGAAGCGCTTGAAACCGTATTTGCCGAAAGTGTATTACTAAATGCAACAAGCGGTTCGTTTATTTTAAATGTACGTGTACGAGATGCCGAAAATCATTGGGGGCCTGTATTTAAAAAAGCAATCGTATTCACACCTACAACATTTAGCGTTTCTAGAAATGTGAATGTTTCATTTGCAGAGTATTTTTTAGGAAGTACAGACCCAGGCGAAGGAAACGCTACTACCTTATTAGTTTTTGATGGTGCCTTTGATGAAGCACTTGAAACTGTATTTGCTGACAGTGTATTACTAAATGCAACAAGCGGATCATTTTTACTGAACGTAAGAGTGCGTGATGAAGATAATCATTGGGGACCACTCTTTAAAAAAGCAATGGTATTTACATCAACCACATTTGGCATTACAAGAAACGTAAATGTTTCTTTAGCAGAATATTTTTTAGGAAGCACCGATCCTGGAGAAGGAAATGCAACTACCTTATTAGTTTTTGATGGTGCTTTTGATGAAGCACTTGAAACTGTGTTTGCGGATAGTGTATTGCTAAATGCAACAAGTGGATCATTTTTGCTCAATGTACGCGTACGCGATGCAAATAATCACTGGGGACCTTTATTTAAAAAGGCAATGGTATTCACACCAACTACATTCGGTATTACTAGAAATGTGAATGTATCCTTAGCAGAATATTTTATTGGTATGACTGACCCTGGAGCAGGGAATGCGAACACCTTATTAGTTTTTGATGGAGCATATGATGAAGCGCTTGAAACTTTGTTTGCTGATAGTGTGATATTGAATGCAACAAGTGGTTCATTCCTTCTTAATGTGCGAGCAAAAGATGCTTACAATCATTGGGGGCCCTTGTTTAAAAAGGCTATGGTATTTACACCAACTACATTTGGAGTTTCAAGAAATATCCACATCACCGCAGGCGAATACTTCTTCGGTCTCACCGATCCGGGTGAAGGAAACGGAACAAGTATTTTAGCCTTCGATGGAAACTATGATGAAGCGATTGAAACTTTATATCGTAGTGCTTTAACCTGGACCATCACCAGCAGCCCTACCTTATTTAATATTCGTGTGCGCGATATTGATAATCATTGGGGACCGGTTTTTAAAAAGGTAATTTATCCAAATGGTATAAATCCTTATCCTTCATTAATTAAAGAAGGCGATTCAATTTGGGTTTGCGAAGGGCAGGCAATAACACTGCATTATTTCGGTCCTAATGGCTATGCCTTGCAATGGTTTAATACAACTAGTAACGATAGCATACAATTTACACCGCTCACAAATGGTTACTATACGGTGCATGCACAATTAGGCGCCGAAGTTTTTGTTGATAGTATTTATATTACGGTGCAACCTATGCTTACCAATTTTTTTGCATCAGACACTTTGAACATTTGTCAATTAAATTATGAACTTCTTGCAGCCTCTGGACCTTATACTTATTTATGGACCGGCGGTGCAACAACATCAAGCCTAGCGATTTCAAATACGGGTTTGTATTCATGTATACTTAGCTTAGGTGCTTGTCAATCGGTCGACAGCGTTTTTGTAAGTCTAGCCAATGCGCATATTGTACAAAACGATACCTTGATTTGTGAAGGCGAAAGTTTGAATCTTGATATAGAAACCTTTACCGGCATGCAATCTGTAGTATGGAGTACAAGCGCCAATACAAATTCAATTGTGGTGAGTCCAAGTCAAACAACTTCATACACGTGTGAAGTAAGTAATGGTTTTCATACTTGTACAGATACAATTGAAGTAATAGTATCATCACCAAATGTTCAAATTCAAACTTCTACATCGCCCACACTTTGCGAAGGCGATAGTATTATTTTACAAGCAAGTGGTGCTTTAAATTATCAATGGAGTGGTGGTATAGGTAATGGGGTTTCATTTATTCCAACAAGTTCACAAACCTATACTGTTACCGGAACTGATGCCTATGGTTGCAGCAAAACAAATAGTATAAATGTTACCGTAAATAATTTACCTAATGTATTGGCATTCACAGTTGATTCGATTATTTGTAGTGGAAGTAATACAACACTTACAGCAAATGGTGCACAGATGTATAGTTGGATTCCGAGTATGGGTTTAAGTTCTTCAAGCATGGCAAATCCTATTGCATCACCAACCGATACAACAACTTATATAGTTACCGGCACAGATGTAAATGGATGTAGTAATACCGCATCAGTGGTTATCAATGTAAAACCTCTTCCAACAGTTTCCCCAATTGGTAATCAAACCTATTGCAATGGTCAATCGGTTGCGGCCATTGCATTAAGTGGTAGTCCGGCTAATGTAAGTTTTACTATTTTAGGCGGTGCATCACGAGGTTTGCCAAATCAATTTAATGTAAATGAAATACCGGCATTTGTTGCCGCTCCTCCCGGTGTTGCGAGTATCCAAATAATTCCAAATGCAAATGGATGTATTGGACCAACCTACAATTATACCATGACGGTAAGTAATTGTCCGCCGGTAAGTGTGAATGTAAAATTTTACATAGCAGGTTATTATTTAGGTGCCGGCTTAATGCAAAAAGTATTATTTAATGAAGGAGAAATAGCTGACTCTACCTCAAACAATTGCGATTATGTAATTGTTGAGTTGCATCATACTACTGCGCCTTATGCAGTTTCAAAAAGTACAATAGCCACATTAAAAACCAATGGCACTTTAGTTTGTAATTTCACGGGATCAGTTACCAATACCCCTTACTATATTGTCATTAATCATCGCAATGGAATTTATACATGGAGTGCAAATCCGGTAGTAATAACACAAGGAGTTGCCTACGATTTTTCAACGGCAGCCAACAAGGCTTATGGTAATAATCAGCAAGAAGTGTCGCCGGGTGTTTGGGCTTTTTATAATGGCGATATCAATCAAGATGAGAATATGGATTTACTTGACGTTTCCATACTTGAATCGGATGCCGCGAATTTTATTTACGGTTATTATGCAACCGATTTAAATGGTGATGGCAATGTTGATTTATTAGATATTCCGATTTTAGATTGGAATGTATTTAATTTTATTTATTCGCAACATCCGTAAAAACTCAATTTCTATAAAATGAGGAAAAGGCAAATCTCCTCGTTTTTTTTGTACCCTAAAAACACATTGGCAATACGCATTAAATAATTATTTTTGTTGCCAATCTGTTTAACCAATACCCATTCAAATGAAATCAATTATCTATTTTTTTGTAATGATTGCTTGCTTGCAAAATACCTTGTATGCACAATATTGTACCCCATCCTATTCTAGTGGATGCTCACTTGATGCCATACAATATTTTTCGCTTAAAGGCGAACCAGGAACCACTATTTATAATAATAGTGGAACCTGTACAGTAAGCTATACAAACTATACCGGAACTTTTAGTGCTGTGAACCTTTCAATTGGCTTAAGCTATTCGGGTTTTCTTCGCACACAAGATCCCAATAATTATGTTAGCATTTGGATAGATCAAAATAATAATAACTCGTTTGAAAGCACCGAACAAATTTTAAATAACCTGCAAATAGGCTCTACAAATACCTTGTATTCCATTTTCATTCCACAAACCTTCGCTTTAGGTATCCATAGAATGCGAGTAAGAAATATTTATTCAGGCAGCACTCCGGTTTCGCCAACAGACCCCTGTAATTTGTACACTTATGGAGAAACTGAAGATTATAATGTGAATATAACCAATACGCCGTCAGCTCGTTTTGTAAGTTCTGGAACTCCGGGAACTTGTTTGTTAAGCAGCAAAACAACCATTGATGCAGCCAGTAACAATATGAATGCAAATAATATTGCACTGCTCGACTCTTCAAATAATTTTATCATCGGACTTTACCCAAGCGGCAATAATTTAGGTACCGTAAGTGCTAATTTATATGTTCATAGCGCTTCAACTCGACAAGCACCGAATGGCAACTACTATTTAAATCGCAATATTAAAATTAATTCTAGTAACGCACCAACAACAACTTATAATTCACGGATGTATTACAAGACTACCGAATTAAATTCTTTAATTGCGCAACCTGGATCGGGCGTTACCAGTCAATTTGATTTGTTCGCATACAAAAATTCAGATGCTTGCTCTGCTTCCTTGAACGATCAATTTGGCAGCAACATTTATCCAACCGGATATGGAAGTATTTCGAGTGATAAATTTTTAGATTTTAGTGGCATCACCGGATTAGGGAATTTTTATTTTACTGCCCAAAATCTTACTGCAACCTGTTTGCCTCCTTTAAGCCCATCAGTTACTTTAAGCTCATCCACTTCAGGTATTTTTCATGGAGCAACCCGGGTAGCGGAGCCACAAGTTTCGAATGGGCCATTAACAGCTCAGCAACCCCTCCCGTTTCTGGTACTTCTACCTCTTCGACATCAACTACTTTTAGTTCTTTAACTTCAGGTCAGTTGTATTATGCACATGTAAAAACAAATTGTGGTAGCAGTTCTTCAACTTGGATAAGCATTCCTTTTTCTACCATCTATAATGAAGATGCTTGTCATGCTACAAACTTAATTTTAAATGCGGCAGCTATTTGTGAAAATTCTACCAACGCAAGTTCTATTGGAGACCCTTCTATTGCATGTAGTGCACCTAATAATACCTTATGGTATCAATTCACTCCAAGCATAACAGCTACCTATAATTTACGTATGAGCATTCCTGCAAGTGGCGACCCACTCAATGGCTGGGCTGTTTGGTTTTCGGCAAGTGGATCATGCCCTTCATCACTCAGCTTAACCCAAATACCTGCAAATACGTGCTTTGAATTTGGACAAAGCGGAAACAATGATATCGATGACTTAATTTCTCCAACACTTATTGCAGGACAAACTTATTATATTATGATAGATGGTTTTGCAGGAGATTTTGGGAATTATTGTATTCAAATTTTACCAGTCATTACAGGCTTAAGTTGCGCAACAAATACCGCACCTGCTAATGGAACCACGAATGTAAATCCAATGCTTGCAACATTACTCATGTGGAATGCTGTAAGTGGTGCAACAGCATATAACTTATATTTAGGCGAAACCAATCCGCCGCCAGGGCCAATAGCCAGCCTATCGAGTAATAGCGCCGTTGCATCCTATTTTAATTATAACACTACCTATTATTGGTATGTTGTACCTTATAATACAACTACATCAGCAAGTGGTTGTGTTTCAAATGTCACTTCGTTTACAACAAGCAACCCTACCAATTGCCCACCACTTTATGGTTCTGGTTGCAGCACTGGTGATAGCTTAACCTTCTTTTCGTTGAAAGGGGAATCAGGTACTGCTATTCAAAATGCGAGTGCAAATACCTGCAATGCAAATGGGTTTAGCAACTATACCGGTTCTTTTACTGCAGTGCAGCTTGCTCGAACTGAAAGCTATGCCGGATTTATACGTAGCAATTGGGCAAACAATCATGTGAGTATTTGGATAGACCAGAATGACAATGGGTATTTTGAAACTTCAGAAAAGGTTCTGAACAATTTAGGCGTTGGTACTTCAAAATTATTATACTCAATTACTATTCCCGGCACCATGTCGCTCGGAACACATCGCATGCGTGTAAGAATGATACATTACGCAGGAAGTCCGGTGCCAACAACGCATCCTTGCAATTTTTATGAATTGGGTGAAACAGAAGATTACATGGTTCAAATTACCAACACCCCTGGCACACGAAATGTTGCAACCGGATTACTCGGTTCATGCGTAATGTCTTCAGTTACCACTATAGATGCTGAAAGTAACAATAATAATTTAGCCTATATCGCTTTGCTCGATTCTTCAAATAATCATGTTGCTAAATTGTATCCATCAGGTAATAGCTTTGGCAAAACATCTGTTTCGTATTACGTGCATAATGGTGCTGTTCGACAACAACCTCTAGGCTCATATTATTTAAATAGAAATTTACATTTCTCTGTAGATAACCAACCAACTTCGCCGTATCAACTTAGATTATATTACAAGCAAACTGAACTTAATGCATTAACTGCTCAACCGGGTTCAGGCGTGCTTTCACAATTTGATTTGGTTGCTAAACAAAATGCTGATAATTGTTCATCCTCAATGTCGGCATCAAGTTCTTCAACTTTACTACCTGTCGGGTTTGGTAGTTATAGTGGTGATAAATTTTTAGACTTCACGAATGTTAATTCATTGAATGGTTTTTATCTTACTGGTTACTGTCCTGCAACAAATAGCACCAATTTTGTGAATGCTTGTGGCACCTATAACTGGAATGGAAATACTTATACAAATAGTGGTTTGTACACCGTAACATTAACAAATGCAGCAGGTTGCGATTCGATTGCCAACTTAAGCTTAATTATTTCACCGAGTACTACTTTAGGTAGCGCAACTGCTAGCCCCTCTGCAATTTGTGTTGGATCACAAACTACCTTAAGTTATAATAATTGTGGTGTGCAAAATAACTTTATAGGAACCTACGACCCTTTAAATTGGACCCAAAGTAACGTTGGAAATAGCAATGGAATTATCAATAGCAGTGGCGCGCCATTAAGTATAACCATGACATCGAGCAATGGATTAACTGGTTCGGGTTCAACCGTTTGGTCGATTACAGCACCATGCTCAGGTAATTTTTCATTTGATTGGAATTACACTACTACAGATGGTGCTTTCTTTGATTATCCAAGATATTCTATTGATGGATCGACACCTATTGAAATACCAGGTTTCAATATTTTTGGAACGAGTGCTCAGACAGGCTCGTCAATAATTGCTATTGCTGCCGGACAAGTTTTACAACTAGAAATTTATTCGAGTGATAACTTATTTGGTGCTTGTACAGTAACTATTAACAACTTTAGTGGTCCTGCAAATTCTTCAAGCCAAAACATTTCATGGTATGATGCCGCTACCGATGGCAACTATTTAGGTAGTGGAAGCAGTATCATTTACACACCCACCAGCTCGGGCAATTTTACTTACTATGCAGAAATACAAGATGTAACTTCTTTGTGTGTGAATCAAAATAGGGTAAGCACAAATTTGGTTCAGGTAAATAATTCCGGATGCAATTCAACATTAACACTTGATCTTTTTTTACAAGGTTATTATTTAGGAGGATTAACCATGACTCCTGCCTTGTATAATCAGGGTATGAGCACCAACCCTTCATATACAGATTCAATAGTAGTTGAACTTCGTGATCCAATTACGCTAGCCACCGTTGCAAGTACGCAAACTATGTTGCTTGTAAACGGCAGTGCAACGTGCACTTTTCCTTCACTTAATGGAAACTATTATATTGTAATTAAACATCGTAACTCAGTTGAAACTTGGAGTGCTTCTCCATTGAGTTTTGGTGGGTTTACAACCTATTACGACTTCAGGTATAGCAATGCACAAGCCTATGGCAATAATCAAATTTTAGTTGACCTTGGAATATGGGCAATTTATTCAGGCGATTTAAATCAAGATGAAAACATAGATTTATTAGACCAGTCGATACTTGAAAATGATATTAGCATTTTTGCTTCGGGTTATCTTGTATCCGATATCAATGGCGATGGCAATGTCGATTTATTGGATAGTCCGCCGTTAGAAACAAATATCAATAATTTCATTTATTCGATTCATCCATAAATAGATGTTAGGAAATAGATGTTGGAGCTAAGGTGTATTGTACATCAAAGGTCTAAGTGCAAACATCTGATACCTAACACCTAACCCGAATTCCAAACCCCGTTTAAGTGGGTAATGTACTGAAAAATAGTTGGTGGAAATTTTCACAAGATAGATTATACTTGGTCGTTAATCTGAAGAGGACGTAAGAGCTCTGGTGGAGATCAACTTACTAGCAATAAGATTAATGCTTATCCAGATATAGGGTGCATTAAAATATTACTTCCACATTATCTCATTCGCATGCAATCACATCACCCTACTTCTTCCTCGCCGCATCCTTCTCTATAATTCTCAATAAATCTTCTTCGATACTACTTTCTACTGTTTCAACAATTCTCCCTACTTCGCGAGCTTGCTGCATAATGATGATGGTAGGAACAAAACCAATATTGTATAAAGTATGTTCAATATTCAATGCTTCCTTTTGGCGGTTTACCCCATACATTTCAACACTATGTAAATCGATACCTGAAACCTTTAGTACTTTATAAAACTTAGGTAGTAAATCTTTGGTATCACCACACCAGGTTCCTGCAAATACTACAAAGCGATAAGGCTTGGCAACCTCTTCCAATACATCAATGGCAGCTTGGTTGGGTTTATAGATATTGGCATTTTTATCGAACCAACTGCAAGTAGTTTCTTCACGAATATCCTCAAATGTAATTTTCCCTCGTAATAAAACTTTCTCGGTTTTTTTATCAATCTCACGAACAAAATCTTGTGCAAATACATTTCCGCTAAATAAGGCTAAGCCTAACATCAATACATATTTTGACATACTATTCATTTATACTGTTTTTCAAATCTACCAAAAAGCCTTTAATCTTTTCCAAATTCTCAATTAAAAGCATATCATCTTTCACTTTCTTTTTATCGTTTTTTAAAAACTCACGGGCTCCTTCAAGGGTCATGCGTTTTTCTTTCACCAAATGAAAAATTAATTTCAATCGGGCAATATCTTGTTTATTATAGTAACGATCGCCCTTTTTATTTTTTTTCAAATTACCCAATTGAGTTGGAAACTCTTTCTCCCAAAATCGAAGTAAAGATGCATTTACAAAAAACATCTCAGCTACTTCGGTTATGGTATAATAAACTTTGGTGAGTTCACTTTCAATAATTTCAACCTTCCTCTTATCTTCTTGTAAGAGTGCCATTTGCTCGAATAATGAAAGTTGCTGTTGCATGGTGGGTTAAAGATAATTGAAATGATAGGAAAGTGAGTGTTTACCGAATAAAATTATGCAAATCTATTGGGAGGTCACTATGTACACTTTTTTCACCCTTTTTGGATTCTTATAGTGAGACGTTAATCTTTCAAATTAAATTCAAAACCTATATTTCCTAAAATGCCTATTTGGTAAATGGTCTGTATTGTTTAATACTACACCCTCTTTGTTATCTAATTTCCATTATTCTCAAAAAACACTTGTATGCAAAAGGGAATCCCTTATTTTTATGGCTTCAAAAATCCTTTCATGAACGAAGCATTCAAAAAGTCGGCACTTACTAACCTCATTGCCATCGCCTTATTTCTAGTTATTAGTCTGCTATACAGTTTACCCGCTTTACAAGGCAAAGAACTGAGTGTGCATGATACCGTATCGTGGATGTCGATGAGCGAAGAAGCTCGTGCTTGGTACGAAAAAACCGGCGAAAACCCCATGTGGACCAACTCGATGTTTGGTGGTATGCCAACGTATACCACCTATATGAGGGGCACAAATTATGTGTATTCTATTCAAGAGTTTATAGTAGATATAATGCCTAAACCGGCTTTCTTCTTTTTTATTGCCATGCTATGTTTTTATATGCTCATGATGAGTTGGCGAGTAAATAAATGGGTGGGTGTAATTGGCGCAATAGCCTATGCATTTGCTGCCTATAACTTGCAGATTATTACAGTTGGGCACAATACAAAAATGTTTAGCATTGCCTACATGCCTTTAGTATTGGCCGGTATGCATTGGGTTTATAAAGGTAAATATATAAGCGGTGCCGGTGCTGCCTTGTTGGGCTTAGCCTTATTGATTTCAAATAGTATGGTACAGGTCGATTACTATTTGATTGTATTTATCATGCCGGTTTTTGTGATAGGATATTTGATAGAAGCAATTAAAGCCAACACTATAAAACAATTTGTAATTGCCTCGGCCATTATGTTATTTGTAGGTTTATTATCGGTTGCCCCTTCGCTTGATCAGGTGCTAGTAAGCAAAGAATATGCGAAAGTAACCATGCGGGGTGGACAAAGTGAACTTACCCTTGGAAAAAAGGAAATCAAAAAAAATGGAGGATTAGATAAGGACTATGCCTTTAGATGGAGCCAAGGGATTGGTGAAACATTTACACTATTATCTCCAAATTTATATGGAGGCGGTGGAAGAGTTGATGTTGGAACAGGTTCGAAAACATATGAGGTAATGAGCCAATTAGCAGGTGAGGAAAATGCCGAAAATTTTTCGAAAAACGTACCCATGTACTGGGGTGCTCAACCCTTCTTGGCTGGTCCAAATTATTTTGGTGCCATTATTATTTTTCTTTTTGTAATGGGCTTGTTTATTGTAAAAAATCCATTTAAATGGGTGATCACTGCAGTGGCTTTATTAGGCATTATGCTTTCGTGGGGTCGACATTTTAGTGCCTTCAATTATTTCCTTTTCGATCATTTGCCTTACTATAATAATTTCCGTACACCCAGTATGGCTATGGTAATACCCGGATTAATGTTTTGCTTGTTGGCACTTTGGGCTTTACATGAATTTATTTCAGAAAAATTTGAAAGTAAGCAGCTGATAGATTATTTGAAGAAAGCGGTTATTATTACCGGCGGACTTTGTTTATTACTTTCAATGGGTGGAAGAATGTTTCTTTCGTTTAAAGGTGAAAATGATGAAGCCTTGAAAAGACAATTAACGCAAAGTTTTGGAAATAATGAGCAAGCAGCTACGCAAGTATTTAATGCCATCCTCGAAGATCGTCCTGCCGTGGCTATGCATGATGGATTGCGTTCATTAGCTTTTATATTATTAGCGGCTGCGGTGCTATGGTTATTTGCTACTAAAAAAATTAAATTAAATGCAGCATTAGCCGGCGTAGGCATATTAGTTGCGATAGACTTATTGGGTTTAGGTAGCCGATATTTGAACGAAGAAAGTTATATGGAGAAAGATGCATTTGAAGCGCAGTTTGCACCAAGCCCGGTTGACCAACAAATATTACAAGATAAAGATCCTTACTATAGAGTGTTTGATATTTCGGGGGATACGTATAATAATGCCATGGGTGCTTTTCATCATAAAATGATAGGTGGCTATCATCCCGCAAAAATGGAATCGTATCAAGATCTGATCGATCATCAAATTCAACCAGCATCACAAAAAATGAATGCGCAAGTATTGAATATGCTGAATACGAAGTATATCATTTTTAACGGACAAAATAATCAACCTGCGGTACAACCAAATCCGGGTGCTTGTGGTAATGGATGGTTTGTAAATACTGTAAAAGTAGTTGAGAATGCCGATGCTGAAATGTTAGCCTTGAATGCCGAAAATATTGGCGATACTGCACAAGTTGCCAACGCATTTCGTGCAAAAGAAATGGCGGTTGTACAAAAGAAAAATTGGAAAGCAAATACTACCTCTTTTGAGAAAGATAGTAGCGCAAACATTCAACTTACAAAGTACGGATTGAATGATTTAAGCTTCACATCAACAAATAGCAAGGAAGGTTTTGCCGTGTTTGCCGATATTTATTACCCTATGGGATGGAAGGCATATGTAGATGGCAAAGAAGTTGAAATAATAAAAACCAATTACTTGTTGCGAGGATTGATGATTCCTGCAGGGCAGCACAAAATAGAATTTAAGTTTCGACCTGAAACTTATCTTAAATGGAATAAGTTAAGCATGCTTTCATCGGTACTCATTTTATTGATTATTGCAGCGGGTATTGGATTTGGATTGAAGCAAGAATTTAAAAAAGAGCAAGCTTAAGATGCCTACATTTCATATACGAGATGCTGAGCCTGCAGATGTAGAACTTATTCTTTCATTCATTCGGGAATTGGCAGTTTATGAAAAAATGGAAGATGAAGTAGTGGCTGATGAAACTACATTGAGTGAATATCTATTCGATAAAAAATCTTGTCATTGCATTTTAGCATTTGAAAATGATTTACCGATAGGGTTCGCATTATACTTTTTTAATTTCTCAACTTTCGTAGGTAAACAAGGCTTATACCTTGAAGATTTATTTGTGAAGCCTGAACATAGAGGCAAAGGGTATGGTAAGAAATTATTGTTTGAACTGATGCAAATCGCGAAGCAGAAAAAATGTGCACGCATGGAATGGGCAGTTTTGAATTGGAATACACCTGCCATCGAATTTTACAAAAGTATAGGTGCAAAAGCGATGAGCGAATGGACGGTTTATCGAATGACAGATTCACAATTTTAGATAGCTCATTGATTATTTCATCAGCTGAAAAAGTTGATTATCATGAATTTTATAGGCTTTCACGTATTTTAGCAAAAACATTTTTTATGAAACTTTTTTTTAGTTCGATTCTTCTGCTTTTATTAAGTGCTAAAATCAGTGCACAAGATCAAGTAATAAATTCAACGGGTGTATTTTCCGGTCCGTTTACCATGCCAAAATTAAGTTCAAGTTCAAAAATTGATAATCATAAACCTATGTGGCATATCAGTTTCCAATCGATGCCCAATGAGGCAGAAGAAGATATCTTTCATCTTGAGGACCTCAAGAAAATAAAGATGGCGCAAAAAATGAAATCCATTGAAAATGGAAATTCAATACCTTCTTTTAAAAAAACAAGAGCCACAACGCCAACCATTGGTGTAAATTTTAATGGCAATGCATTAAACTCATTTACCCCTAACGATAATACCATTGCCGTTTCGAATGGAGGAAAGATAGTGAGTTGTATCAATGAAGGCATAGCTTACTATGATACCTTGGGAAACACATTGATGTCGCAAATAACCTGGACAGATTTTGTGAATGATGCATCATTGAATCAGGGGAAGTATGATCCAAGAGTGATTTATGATAATTTACACGACCGATTTATTGTGGTGCTTTTGCATGGATATAGTTCATCAACCACAAAGGTTTTAGTTAGCTTTTCAAAAACAAATAACCCTTTGGATGGCTGGAATAATTATGCCTTATCGGGTAATCCTTATAATGATACCACTTGGACCGATTTTCCAACGATTGGGATTAGCGATTCGGATTTATTTATAAATGGAAATCGTTTTGGCGATGCCCCAAATTATAATTGGAAAGAAACGTATATCTATCAAATAGGATTAGCGGAAGGTTATGCCGGTACGTCGTTGAATTTTGGTTTATGGCATCAAATTCAAACACCCGATGGTAATGATGGCATTACTTTATATCCAGCTTCTCATGGTGCCGGTGAAGCCATGCCAAGTAAAATGTATTTTGTACAACTTATGCCCGATTCTGGTTCGCATGTATATTTATACGAACTCAATGGAAGCTTAAACGCAGCAACCAAAACGCTTACCGCATCGCAATATGCCATTCCGCATTTTGAAACTTGTGCCAATGCATTAGAGAAGGATCCAACCACGGGTGCTATCGATTCATTAAGTACAGGTGCTGCTTGGACCGCCAATGCATTTTATAATAACAAGGTGGTACATTTTAGTTTTTGTGCCGATATCGCTAGCGGATGGTGTGGTGTGCATTATGGAAGAATATACTTAGATTCAAATAAAGCTACTGTTACAAACTACGGACAAGCAGGTACCGATTTATGTTATCCTGCCATTGCTTATTTTGGTTACGATAGTAGCGATCAAAGTGCGGTACTAGCTTACGAAAGATCAGACACTTTAACCTTACCCGAAACAGGGGTATTGAGTATCGATAATGCCATGACATGGAGCAATATGCAAACGGTAAAAGCAGGAGATACCTCAGTAAATATTTTGTATCCACCATCGCCACCATTTTTTATGCCCGAACGATGGGGCGATTATACAGGTATGTGCAGAAAATATAATAGCGTAATTCCACAAGCATGGATGGCAGGCGGTTTTGGAGCCAATGCTTTACGTAAAAATTCATACGGAACATGGATAGCACAAATTATTACCAACGAGGTTCAACCCAATGCGGTAATTGATATAAGCGATCCAAAAGAAAAAGCAATTTTATACCCAAATCCTGCGGCTGATTTTTTTAATCTTGAATTTTATAATGAAAAGGCCGGCGATATTTCAATTGATATTTTTGATATGCAAGGAAGATTGATTAAGAATTTATTGCATGATTTTTTAGGTGCAAGCAATAACCGAATTTCATTTAACAAGCTGATGCTGCCTGCAGGAAATTATATTCTTCGCGTAAGCCGAAATAAAGCAAGTACCCATGATGTGAAATTTAGTGTGGTGAAATAAATGCAACGCATTGAAAATTGTAATCTGATATTTTCAATAATCTTATTCGAACTATTACGTTTTATTCATGATTTCTAACATGATAAATATCATATCCTCTGCAAATTCATATCTGATGGTTATATCCTTTTTGCGGATTGTAGAACAATACCTTTGCAAATTGAATAGCTCTATAATTTATGCAACACAATCCCCCTCATACTTTTCATATCCCTGTTATGGGTTTAAGTTTTACATTGGATACACCCATTAAAGTAGCACAATATGGAATTTCATCTGTGCTTTCGATTGTTGAAGACGATTTAATAGAACGTATGCGTGAAGTAATTTGTAAAAATGAAGAATTGCCTTTCGATGCTATTCCTATCCAAACTTTTGATTACAGAGCAAAGCGAATTACTGCTTATCTGAATTTGCTTCACGATATCGTAGATCGTCAAATGCATGAATTACAAACTGCCAATTTCAGTGATAGCAAATTATTGAATCAATATTATGAACTTCTTCCGGAAGGTAGTGAAGTAAAAAAATTATTTTTAAGTCTGGCTAATCTTGATGGTACTATTCGCCAAGATGCAGAAGCGAAATTGAAAAATTTTTTGCAAGCCGGATCCATCGATGTAAATATCATGACGAAAGTTGATAAACTTAATTATGATAAAGAGGGCAATACTTTACCCACTGAATTTTCAGACGCGCTTTCAGCCTTGCGTGGCTATGCCTTAAGTAAGTTACATTCTTCGGTAGTTTTTTCAGCAGGATTAAATCCTCGTTTATTCGCATATTGCGAAAATTTCGATGATTTTTATCCGGATGAAAATGGCTACATCAAAAAGAAAATTATTCTTAAGGTGAGTGATTATCGCTCGGCATATATACAAGGCAAATACTTAGCAAAACGTGGTTTATGGATTTCAGAATTTCGCGTTGAATCGGGAATCAATTGCGGAGGACATGCTTTTATTTCAAGTGGTATTTTATTTGGACCCATCTTAGAAGAATTCAAAAACAAACGAACAGAACTTTTCGAAGAATTACGACATGAATGTAATACTGCCTTAGCAAACTTAAATCGTTACACATTAGCCAAACAACCTGAGTTTAAAATCACTGCTCAAGGTGGAATAGGCAATGCCGCTGAAAATGAATTTCTTTTACGATATTATGAATTAGATAGTACTGGCTGGGGAAGTCCGTTTTTATTAGTACCCGAAGTTACTACGGTTGATGAACAAACCTTATCGCAATTAGCCAATGCCAAAAAGGAAGATTATTATTTAAGTAATGCATCGCCATTAGGAGTTCCATTTAATAATTTCAAACCTAGCAGTTCTGAGCAACAACGTAAACTTCGTATCGAAAAAAATCGCCCTGGTAGTCCGTGCTATAGAAAATTTTTAAGTTTCAATACCGAGTTTACTGAAAAGCCAATTTGTACTGCTTCGCGCGAATATCAAAAAAAGAAGATAGATCAATTGCAACAAACTATTCATGATCAAACTACACTTCAGCACGAAATTGAAAAACTTACCGAGAAGGATTGTTTATGCGAAGGCCTAAGCGCTTCGGCTTTGATTAAAAACAATGCCGAGATTCCGCATAAGCTAAGCGCAGTAAGCATTTGTCCGGGCCCCAATTTGGCTTACTTCTCGGGCGTTTTTAC
Organism: Bacteroidota bacterium; assembly: GCA_016706595.1. Taxonomy (GTDB): domain Bacteria; phylum Bacteroidota; class Bacteroidia; order Chitinophagales; family Chitinophagaceae; genus OLB11. The sequence goes on from JADJJH010000002.1 coordinate 236,468, forward strand.
CTTAACTGAAATGGTAGATCATATATATGGCAGGCGTAATATTTTAAACAAACTCAGTAGATCAAATTTATTTGTGAATGAACTGAAGATGTATATGCAATACTTAGTAAATGAAAGTTTAATTATAGGCGAAGATCTTGCACATAAAAAGGAACAACAACTTCAAAAGTTCAGAGACAATTTAATAGAAGGTATAAATTACTATCGAACCTTGTCGAACAAAATGGAAACCAAAGCACGAGATTTATTTCAAGGAATGCAAAATGAATTAAAGGAGATAGAAAAAACCTTACAATCCTTGCCCTTAAAATCATCATTACGTTTTATTTAGAAAATCATTAAAAATCATGATGAGAAGGACCTTATTCGAACCCTTTAAAATAAAAATGGTAGAACCTATAAGGGTTACTACCCCTGAGTTTAGGCAAAAAATATTAGAACAAGCCGGCAATAATCCATTTTTACTTCACTCATCAGATGTTTTAATTGATTTACTTACTGATAGCGGTACCGGTGCCATGAGTGATAAACAATGGGCAGGTATTATGATAGGAGATGAGAGTTATGCCGGCGCCAAAAGTTGGGAACACTTAGAATCTGTTGTGAAAGAACTTACCGGAATGCCTTATGTACTTCCAACTCATCAAGGCAGAGCAGCAGAAAGAATTTTATATAATATATTAGGCGGTGTCGGAAAAGTATTTATTAGCAATACCCATTTTGATACTACCCGAGCTAATATTGAATTTACGGGTTCAACAGCAATTGATATCATTTATGAAGAATCTAAAGACCCTGAATTGGATTTGCCATTTAAGGGAAATATAGACATCGAATCGTTAAAACAATTAATTACACAATATGGTAGGCAAAAGATTGGTGCTGTAATTATTACTGTTACTAATAATTCGGCGGGCGGACAACCTGTAAGCATGCGCAATGTGAAAGACCTTCGTGAAATTTGCAACCAACATAATTTATTGTTAGTAATAGATGGATGTAGAATTGCCGAAAACGCTTACTTCATTAAGCATCGTGAAGATGGTTATGCGCATAAAAGTTATCTTGATATTGCTAAAGAAATGTTGAGTTTAGGTGACGCATTTATTATGAGTGCAAAAAAAGATGGACTCGTAAATACAGGCGGATTGTTAACCCTTCGCGATGAAGCATTATCGGTGAAGTGTAAAAATTTGTTGATTATCTCAGAAGGATTTACAACCTATGGAGGTTTAGCTGGTCGTGATATGGAAGCCTTAGCAATAGGACTTACGGAAGTTTTTAATGAAGATTATTTACATTACCGCATTCGAAGTACTGCCTATTTAGGTGAACACCTGAAAGCGAAAGGAGTTCCAGTGGTTTGGCCAATTGGAGGACATGCCGTTTACGTTGATGCAGGGAAATTATTTCCGCATATTCCTATTCAAGAGTATCCCGGACAATCTTTAGTTTGCGATTTATATACACATGGAGGTATTCGAAGTGTTGAAGTAGGCTCGGTAATGTTTGGCAAGTATGATGAGGATGGTCAACTCATTCCGGCAGTAAATGAATTGGTACGATTGGCTATACCAAGAAGAGTATATACACAAAGCCATATCGACTACGTATTGGATGTGTTTGATGCTATTCTTGAATTAAGGGATCAAAAAAGAGGATACAAAATTATTTACGAACCTCCTTTTCTTCGTCATTTTACCGCACGATTTGAAAAATGCTAAACAAAACAGCCATATCAATCTATACAATTATATGCATATGCTTTATCTTTTATTCATTTAGTATTTATCTGCAACCATCGTATTTGCAAAATGAAAAGATGACTAATCAAGCGTCTAATGGTCGTTTAGTTTGGCAAAAATATAACTGCCAAAGTTGCCATCAGCTTTATGGATTAGGAGGATACCTCGGTCCCGATCTTACAAATATGTGTGCTTCGCCAAAGAAAAATGAGGCTTTTATGAAATCAATACTAGAAAGTGGAATCCGACAAATGCCTTCATTTGCGCTAAGCAACAAAGAAATAAAATCATTATATGCATTTTTGAAGGATGTCAATAAAACCGGAGTGTCAGATCCTCGAATGTTTCACAGCGCAGGATTTGGTATGATCGAATCAAATGAAAGATAGAAAATTAAATATAGGCAATGTATTTTTGGCAAGCGCCCTAATAATGCTTGCATTCGCTTTGTGTTTTGGAATCATTTCTTCAATAATCTATATCAAACCGAATTTTTTAAAAACTAGCATAGGTTTCGACACCTTACGCCCCATGCATGTCTCATCGGCAATGTTTTGGATTATTTTAGGAGCATGCGGTGCTTTGTATAATGGCGTGTGTAAGCAACAACAAAGTAAATATTTTCAATGGCGTGCAGTCTGTCAATGGCTTTTATGGATTATTGCAATTATTGGGATTTTCTTTTCATATTCCCAAAAGCAATTCGGCGGTCGTGAGTATTGGGAGTTTAATCCAGTTTGGGCTTTTCCAATTGCCATTGCATGGATCCTCTTTCTTTGGAACTTTATTTCTATTGTAAAAAATGTTCGTAACTGGCCGGTTTATATGTGGATGTGGATGACTGGCATCGTATTCTTTCTTTTCACATTTATTGAAAACTACCTTTGGTTGATTCCCTATTTCCGTCAACATTTTATAACTGATACTACTATACAATGGAAAGTGAATGGTTCACTAGTTGGTTCGTGGAACCAAATTTTGTATGCTACGGCATTTTTCCTTATGGATAAAATTTCAGGAAATCAGCAAACCGGAAAATCTAAGTTCGCCTTTGCAATGTATTTTTTAGGTATTAGTAATCTGATGTTTAATTGGGGGCATCATATTTATACACTGCCTACTGAATCTTATATCCGTTACTTTGGTTATATAGTAAGTATGACGGAATGGATATTCTTTATTAAAATCATTTATGATTGGCGAAAGAGTATAGATGGTATTCGATTACATTTTCATCAAATACCCTTTAAATTTTTGATGGCTGCTGATATTTGGGCATTTTTAAATTTGGGGCAGGCCATTGGTATGTCTATACCAGCAATCAATTTGTTTACACATGGAACTCATGTTACCGTTGCACATGCCATGGGTACCACAATTGGGATAAATAGTATGATTATTTTAGCTGCTTGTTTTTATTTCTTTAAATACATATCAAGCTCGTCAATACAATTAAAAATAGTTAGCTATTCATATTGGACATTACAAATTAGTTTATTAATATTTTGGGTATCATTAAATTTAGCCGGAATACAAAAAGGACTTTGGCAAATGAGTGAACATAGAACTTCCTATTCGGTGATGATGCAATCGTTACAACCGTATTTTATAACATTTGTGATTTCTGGAATAGGATTACTTATTTCAATTCTTTTTCTCATCGTTTTACTATGGATGAATTTTGTGAAGAAGAAATTGTATTGGACTCAGTGATACAAATCTTATACTATTTGAAATATAAGGCACACCAATGACTTATATTTCTTATCACGAAATTTTCGGAGGTAGATACCTAATGCCAATTATAAAATTTGTCCAAGTTGTTGTATGCCTTTTAAAAGAGATGCCAAAAGGCGAAGGAAGTAAAAGCGAATTATATTGTAGTTACTGTTATGAAAAGGGTGCATTCTCATTTAATGAAAGCCTACATGATTTTCAAGATTATTGTAAAGAGCAAATGATAGAAGGCGGGCATAATCGATTTATTGCATGGTTGCTTACACGAGGAATGGGTAGATTACCAAGATGGAAGAAGTAAGTAATTGATTTTAGAATCAACATAATTCAACTATTTTAAATCACCTTCATTTTTGGTTCCACGTTTCTACAATGAACAAATTCATTCAATCCAAAATTCAAAATAAAGCGCTCTTCAATTTACCTAATATCAAAACTCTGATATTTCTTTAATTTGAATATCTTTGTCGCAACAATGAAAGGGGGGAAAATTCTACAAAGTTTGAATGCATTACGTTTACAACAACGCAAAGCATTTGCTGTTTTAATTGATCCTGATAAGGTAGATACTAAACAAGTGAGTAAAATCGCTTCACTTTGTAACGATGCAAAAGTTGATTATTATTTAAGTAACGCATCGCCTTTAGGTGTACCCTTTAATAATTTTAGACCAAGCAGTTCAGAACAACAACGTAAACTTCGCATCGAGAAAAATCGACCGGGTAGTCCCTGCTATAAAAAATTCTTAAGTTTTAATACTGAGTTCACTGAAAAACCAATATGTACGGCATCACGTGAATTTCAGAAAAAGAAGATTGAACAATTGCAAGCAAGCATTCAGGATGCAGTTTTGTTGCAAGATGAAATAGAAAAGGTTATGGAAAAGGATTGCCTTTGTGAAGGATTAGGCGCATCAGCATTGTTAAAAAATGATGCACCCATTTCGCATAAACTTACAGCAGTTACCATTTGTCCGGGCCCTAATTTAGCCTACTTCTCCGGGATCTTTACATTAAGTGAAATGGTAGATCATATTTATGGTCGACGAAATATTTTGAACAAACTTGCACGACCAAATTTATTTGTGAATGAACTTAAGATGTACCTACAATATTTAGTAAATGAAAGTTTAAGTATCGGTGAAGATCTTGCGCAAAAAAAAGAACAACAACTACAAAAATTTCGCGACAATTTAATGTCAGGTATAAATTACTACCACGACTTATCATCAAGGATGGAAACCAAAGCCCGTGATTTATTTCAAGGCATGCAAAATGAATTGAAACAAATTGAAGAAGCCTTAGATCGTCTCCCTTTTAAATCAAGCTTAAGTTTAATGAAGTAAATAATAGAGAACATCGATTATATAAACAGAATTAATTATACAGGATTCAAATTTCTTAGTCGTGAAAATCATAACCATTGTAATTTCACCAACTAGAAGATTACTTTTGACGTACAATTTGATGAACTTGTATGTATAAAAAGATTTTAGTTTATTTTCTTGCCATGGGATTGGCTGCCTCTGCTACCGCGCAAAGTTGCCTTGATATTATTGGATATTACCCAAACTGGCAATGGTACGATCGGGCACAATTGGTGAAACCTTCTACCATTCAATATTCGAAATACAGTATTATAAATTATGCTTTCTTTAAACCCGAAAGCAATGGAAGCATTAGCAGCACGGATACATGGGCCGATGAAAATCTGTTGCTAGGACAAATTAATTGGAGTACTACATCGGTTTCGTATTACCCAAATACGTCTATCATCGATAAAGCACATCTGGTAGGTACTAAAGTATTACCATCCATTGGTGGGTGGACTTTATCCGAACACTTTCCATCTATTGCGTCTTCAATTACAAAACGAACCCTCTTTGCTCATTCGTGTTGTGATTTAATTCGTACTTATAATTTCGATGGAATAGATATCGATTGGGAATACCCCGGCTATACTCCACATAATGGCACCTTAGCCGATAAAGCAAACTATACTCTTTTTCTACAGCAAATACGCGATTCACTAAATCAGTTAGGTATAGTGAATAGCAAAACATATTTATTAACTACTTGTGTAGGTGCATCGCAAAGCAATATGTTGAACATTGAATGGAATAATGTAAAAAATATTGTTGACATCATTAACCTCATGTCGTACGATTTTTTTGGTTCATGGGATGCAAATGCAAACCACAATTCACCCTTGTTTAAACCCTTACAAGGCGACCCAACTTTCAATCTCGATTCGGCAGTCAGCTATCTCTTGAATTATTATCAGGTTCCTGCAAATAAGCTGGCGGCGGGTGTTGCTTTTTACGGACGATCTGCGAAAACCAGTGGAGCGCCTTCACTTTTTGCACCCATTACCGGGGCCGATAATATTACCTTCAATGAAGATGATGGGACACCGATGTATTATAATATACTGAAAAAGCAAAATCTCTTTACCAATCATTGGGATACAAATGCACAAGTACCGTATCTAACCGGAAATGGTGCCTTACACACTTTTGTTTCATATGATGATCCACAAAGTATCGCCCTCAAAGCGCAATACATTAAAAATCAAAATTTGCGTGGGGCTATCATCTGGGAAATTACCGGCGATTATCTTGAAACTACTCCGGGTTCAGGAGTTATAGGAAGTACACCACTCATTGATACACTTCGTGCAGTATTTTGCAATAACACATCGCTGAGTCTAAATATAAATCCTTCAGGTACACAAGTAATTTGTCCAGGCCAAACACTAACCCTTACAGCCTCGTCAGGTTTTACAAATTATAGTTGGAATACAGGTGATACTACACAAAGTATTTTGGTAAATAGTAGTGGAACTTATTCACTTACTGCGGTAAATAACGGCAATACACAAACTAGTAATTTGGTTGTTGTAAATCCTTTGGCTTGCAATGTACCTGCGGGATTACAGTTGTTCAATACCACATCTACTCAAACAGGTATTCGTTGGCATGTTACTCCTTGTGCTATGCAATACCAAGTACGCTATCATGTAGTAGGTGCAAGTACTTGGCAGTATAGTTCTTTGTTAAGCGACACTTCTCATGTTTTAACCGGATTGCTGCCAACCACAACTTATGAAATTCAAGTACAAAGTATTTGCAACAGCAGTGTATCTATTACATCGGCATTTAGTACAAGTGTATTGGTAAACACCCCGGCAATGGGTGCTAATCAACTACCGAATGTGAGCATACAGTATCCATTAAACAATGCCGTATTTAATCCGGGAACAACGATTATTGTGCAAGTAAACGCTACAGATGCAGATGGTAGTATTCAAAAAGTGAAACTATATTCAGGTTCGGTATTACTAGGTATTGATTCTACAAGTTCATATACATTTTCAATTACCCTTCCGTTATCCGGATCTGTAATTTTGGTAGCACAGGCATTTGATAATGTCAATGATTCGTCTAATTCGGCACCCATACAAATTAGTCTGCTTACTGCTGGAGTATGTTTATATCCTCTTTGGAATGGCACTTCAATTTATAATATGAATGATACCATTTCATACAATAATATTTTGTATCGAGCGAAGTGGTGGACAGCAGGCGATATTCCATCAATGAACTATGGCAATTGCTGTGTATGGCAATATCTTATGCCTTGTGGTGGGTTTACAGCAAGCACATGTTATTATCCTAACTATGATTCATTGAATGCCTATGCAGCCAACGACAGGGTATTTTTAAATGGAGTGGTATATAAAGCCAAATGGTGGACTTTAAATGAAAACCCAATATTGAATTCCATGCCATCGTCTGTATGGATGATTGACACAACGGTTAGTTGTTTATACACACTTCAATTAAAATTATTTCTTGAAGCGTATTACACCGGTGCAGGTATGATGCAACCTGTATTGTATAATCAAGCCATAGAAACCAATCCAAATTCAATGAATACCGATACGGTACAGGTTAGTTTGCATTCTGCGGTAGCACCTTATGCACTTTTATTCACACAAAAGGCTTTATTGATGAAAGATGGTACCCTGAGTGTCAACTTCCCCTCGGCAGTTTCAGGTAATGCCTACTATGTTTCAGTGCAACACAGAAATAGTATAGAAACTTGGAGTGCCAATCCGGTAGTGATGAATGCGAGTATGTATGATTTTTCGACGCAGGCTAATAAGGCCTATGGTAGTAATCAAGTAGCAGTAGATGCACAACATGTTGCATTTTATTGCGGTGATTTGAATCAGGATGAAAATACTGATTTACTTGACATATCCTTACTTGAATATGAAATCAATAATTTCTCTTCAGGTTATTTTGCAGAAGATATTAATGGTGATGGCAATGTTGATTTATTGGATATTCTGGTTGTAGAATGGAATAGCAATCAATTCATATATTCGATGCATCCTTGATTTTGAATTCAGATCCATTCAATTCTCAGTTGGGTTTGGGCATAATATGTAATTTTGAATCAATAGCAAGACTAAGAAAAAGTAACGTATGAAGAAATTTGTACAATTATTTAGTCTAACGGTTTGATGTAATAAACTTAAGGGTACTATAAATCATCATGAAGATTGATTAAATTTAGAATCTGGCTCAGATAATATTTTCTCATGCGATTCTTAGTATTTCTTGTTGTCATCATTTCATCCGCTTTTTACAGTTATGCCCAGTATCAAGAAGTAGCAAGATATACAGTAGCCGAAGGGCTGTCGAGCAATACTTTGTATAATTGTGTTGAAGACCACCAAGGCTTTTTATGGATTTCAAGTGATCAAGGGGCGATTCGATTTGATGGCAAATATTTTCAACAATTCACATCCGAACAAGGACTGCCCGATAACGACATATTAAAAATGTTGATTGAAGAAAATGGCAGAGTATGGGTACATAGTTTCAAACAAACACCCGCCTATTTTGATGAAGTAAAAAATAGATTTATAAGTGCAAAGGAAGATACCTTGTTGCGTAATGTGACCAGCAAAGTATTACTTTACGGGTATAATACGATTGCGGGCGGTGTTGAATTTTATTGTGAAAGCGGCACTAAACTATTTATCAATAATCGTAAGTACGAATACAGTAAACAATTTCAAGCCGATTTCGGGCTAGTTATTCAGCGAATCAATGCTGATAATTGTTTAAGCATTGCTATAAAAAAGGATACTAAAAAATTGGTATTATACAATATCAGTTATAACAAAATTAAAGAACAAAAGGATCTTGGGGTAACCGGGGGAACAATATTTTTTAATAACGTATTTATTCACGAAAATAAATTGTATTGTCTTGTTTCATTACCTGATGTTGATAGTTCGTATCGATTTGTATGTTTATCAAATATCAAAGCCAATCCATTACGATTTGATATTGATTCTATGTTGGTGAAAAAATCGGTGAATCAAATTTCAATTACCAATCATTTTATCATCGTCAATTATAATGCAAAAAATAGATTTGAAATTTTTAATAAAGAAACAAAAAAATTAGTACAAACTATTCATACTACCTATGCAGTGAATAGTGTGTTTGAAGATTCAAATAATGAGCTGTGGGTATGTACAGTTGGCCAAGGACTCATCAAACTAAAACAAACACAAATTCAAAAAATGAAACTTCCTGATGAATTGAACAGTATTCCCTTTTTATGTATCTCCGGAAATCATAATGGAACTCTTTTTTTAGGTACAACAAAAAATCAAATCATAGAATGTTCCAAAGAAAAATTTACTATACACAAACTACCAACTAATCCGGTGACTAGTGGGTGGCAAAGAGATATTCTTTTTTCAAATCAAAAAATTTATACATTTTCGGATGCAGGTTGTTATGTGAATTATACCCAGCCCATTTTGGATCCTAAGCAAAAATTTATATTAAATGCAAAAGCCGCTATTGTACTAAATGATTCAATTATTGTGTGTGGAACCCATGCAAGATTTTATAAAATAAATACAATTACAAACAAGGTTGAGGGTTTGTTCAATCAAGAAACCAGGGTAACTAGTTTATTAGCCTATAATTCAAATATTATTTATTATGGATCTATAAATGGTTTACATAAGTATAATATTGTTAAGAAAGAAAATATTAAGCAGTTTGAGAAGAACCTATTATTGAACGAAAGGGTTGTATCGTTATGTATGGATACTGATAGTATTATTTGGGTAGCATCTGCCGGTAATGGAGTTATTGGTGTTAGGCATGATTCGGTGATTGCTCATATAACAACTCAGCAAGGGTTGAATTCAAATAGTGTATTAACCATTTCAAAAGGCCGTTCCAAACAAACTATTGTAGGAACTACTAAGGGTATTGCATTTATTGATTATTCAAAGTCTATTCAACACCCTTCAATAAAAAATATTTCTGTAAGTGATGGCTTAAGCTCAAATCTAATTAATCGAATATTTTTTTGGCATGATACAATTTATGTAGCTACTAATAACGGAGTTTCTGTAATTCCTGCTTCAATTTCTATTCCATCATTTGACATTCCCATTCAACTCACCAGAATTCAGATTAATCAAAAGGATACTGCCATCGTAAATCATTATGAATTGAATGCTAAACAAAATATGATTAATCTACAATTTGCAGGTATTGAATTAGGCGGGCATTTTAAAAACGCCCAACTATCCATTGATCGCGGTTTAACTTGGTCGAATTTAACAGATAATAGTTTAAGCCTTCAGTTTGGAAGCGGTGAACATAGTGTGTGGTTAAGGGCAATCGATATGAATAGAAATATTAGTAAGCAAATATTGAAATTGCAATTCGATATCGAATTTCCATATTATAAAAAATGGTGGTTTTTAGTTCTTGTAACGGGCTTGTTTACCGGATTTGTGTTTTGGATTTATAATCGTAGAAAATTGTTTATTCAACAACAAATATTAAGTCAACAATTAGCATTAGAAGCACAACGAAATAAATTTACTGCCGACTTACATGATGATATTGGATCTACACTCAGTAGTTTGCAAGTGAATAGTAATGTAGCCAGTTTATTATTAGAAAAGAATAAGGCAGGTGCAAGAGAGGTACTAAAAAAAATAGAGACGCAATCTCAAAATTTATCTGATAAAGTGGGTGATTTTATTTGGAGTATGAAGCAAGGTGATGATGAGTTTATGAGTATGAGTAATCGAATTAAAACATTTGTAAGTGATATACTAGGAAGCACCGACATACAATATGAAATTAATATTGATGAGGAAATTAATAAACTAGTTACTGAATTTTCAATGCGAAAAAACATTGTACTTATTGCCAAGGAAGCCATTAATAATGCCGCAAAATATAGTGAGGCCAAGCATATTATAGTTGAAGTAAAATGCGATGTAGATAGTATACGTATGTGTGTGGCTGATGATGGATTAGGCATGAACTTAGCATCGAAAATGCAAGTGGGAAATGGATTAAACAATATGCAAAAACGTGCGCAAGAACTTCATGCTAAGTTCGACATTATTTCTTCGCCAAATCATGGAACAAAAGTAATGCTCGAATTTAAGCTCCCTGAAATTAGGGATAAAAAGCATAGGGGTAAGTTGTAAATTTACACTTATGGTCATACGTATTTTTGTTTACGATGATAGTGATGAACGTCGAGATAGTTTAAAAGCATTAATTTCTTTAAGTGCCGAAATGAATTATTTGGGAGGCTCACCTAATTGTAAAAATGTATTGTTAGAAATAAAAAAATTTTACCCTGATGTAGTATTGATGGATATAAATATGCCCGGCGTTGATGGTTTGGAAGGACTTCAAAAAATAAAGTCGAGCTACCCCGAGGTAAAGGTACTTATGCAAACAGCTTTTGATGATAGTGAAAAAATATTCACCAGTATTCGAAATGGTGCTAGTGGTTATATACTCAAGCGTGATAGTCCGCAACGCTTACTACAAGCCATCCATGAAGTATATGAAGGCGGCGCTGTAATGAATCCAGCGATTGCGCAAAAGGTCTTGGATTATTTCAAACCCACACAAAAAAAATCACCATTAAGTGAGCGTGAGCAAGAAGTATTGGCATTGTTATCCGAAGGCTTGAGTTATAAAATGGTAGCCGCTAAATTGTGTGTGAGTTATACAACGATCAATACACATACCAAACATATTTATGAGAAGCTACATGTGGCATCATTAGGTGAAGCGATAGCATATTACTATAAGAATATAAAATAGCTATTAGGATAATTGCATTTCTGAATAACCTCTCATTCGCAAATTTGCACATCATCATATTTACACATTCGCATATGAAGTATCATTATAATTAGGGATTTTTTGAAGTGCAATCGAGTTCCATCTTTGTGATTCAGAATTCAGCATACATGTAGTTCGCTATTCAAAAGAAAACGTTATGAAAAAAATCTTCTTACCTACTCAACGGAATATGCTTTTTAAAGCATGTATATTATTTATTTTAATCGCACTCTTGGGCAAATCCTTAAAGGCACAGTTTCTAGTAATTGGCACAAGTACTACAAATACAAATGGAAGTAACCCTGATCCGATTGATAGATTTGGAAATTACATGCATTATCAAATTGTATATCTAGCTACAGAATTAAGTGCAGGAGGCATGACAGCCGGATCACAAATTACCGCCTTAGGATTTTCAGTTTCTGAGTCGCCTTCAGCGCTAGCAAATTTTACCATCTCAATGGGACATACTTCACAAGCCCTAGCAAATCCATATATCTCATCAGGTCTTAGCAATGTAAAATCTCCTTTTACCTATACACCTACCGCGCAACCGGCTAGTAGTTTTGATATGATAATATTTGATACACCTTTTACTTGGAATGGTGTTTCAAACATTGTTGTAAATACCTGCACAGGTTCAAATGCAATTAGCACGCCTTATGGCGGATTACGTTATTCATCAAGTGCATCAGGTATAGCGAGATATATTAGAAGCAATCTTCCAACAAATTGTGCAACGGCAACCAATACAAATTCACCAAATAGACCCAACATTAGATTTAATTATTCTAATTCTCCTTGTTCGGGTGTGCCAACTCCGGGTAACACCTTAACCTCTGCAAATCCTGTATGCATAAATCAATTATTTACGCTTTCATTACAAAACATAAATGTTGGAAGTGGACTTACCTACCAATGGTATAAAAATTGGATAGCTATTGCAGGAGCAACAAATTCTACCTACACAACTTCCATCACAACCAATTCAAATTTTTATTGTGAAGTAAATTGCAGTGGAAATATCCAAAGTTCTAATCCGGTAAGTATTAGCTTGAATAATTTTTTAAACTGTTATTGCACATCACAAGCTTCTACTAATTTTGATGAAGAAATTTACAATGTAATTGTCAACGGTGATGCTACTAACCCCCTTTATTCAAATCTTAATGCATGTACCACTGTAGCCCCCGGTCCAGGCTCTCTTCTAGGCAGGTATTCAAACTTTAAAACATTAGGAAGCTTAACGCATTTTGCAGCAGGAGCCAGTATACCATTTACTATTTTTGAAAATGAATGTGATGGTCCACAGTATATGTCATTTGGTACTTCCATTTGGATAGATTACAACCAAAATGGTTCCTTCGCAGATGCAGGAGAACAAGTGTTTGTTGAAACAAGTACCTTAATGGGTCCACGAAATATTACCGGAATTATTACTGTACCTACAACAGTCATAACGGGTTGCACTGCGATGCGCATTACGGTTGCCGAAAATACTTCAGGCAGTGCATTAACACCATGTCTTTCATATGCCTATGGCGAAACTGAAGATTATATGATTTGTATAGATTCTGCTTGTCAAGGCACACCAAACGTTGGCGTTATTACCCCACAGTATAGTAATCCATGCGATAGTAATGCAAGTATTCATCTTACGATCAATGGAAATAATAATGTAACAGGTATTGGTTATCAATGGGAAGTTTCAAATACACCAACAGGTCCTTGGGTAACTATTGCAGGAAGTACTTCACAAACCTATACCATTCCTTCACCGAGCATACCTTCTTACTATAATTGTATTGCAACTTGCTCAACATCGATGTTATCATCTATGGCTGCGCCAATTATTATACAACCCTATCCCCTTACCATCGAACTTGATACGGTGTATTGCAACGGACAAAATACGCAAGGACAACATCTTTATCATTATGTATTACATTTTAATAATGCTACCTATGGCAACGCAGTCATTGCGTCTATAACCTCTTTAGACGGAACCATTGTAAGTGTTTCATCTACTACTGTTTTACCCGGAATGAATGTAATTAGTGGTGATTTACTAATCGGATCATCTGTATTAACTAAGTATGGCTTTTTTTGTTTCAAGATAAATTTAGTGTATCCTCCTTCAACCGATACTTGCTATAAAACGGTTTGTATGGTGATACCCAATTGTGCGGTCAATGTTTGCGATAGTAATCTTTTACGCAATGGAACATTTAGCTTAGGAATTTCAGCAGGTCCATTATCGGGTATCGGCAATGTAAATTTTTGGCAAACAGCCAATGGAAATCCTTGGGTTGTAAATTTTGAAGGTTGTGATGAACAAGGTTATTTAAAATTGCAAGGCAATAAACTTAGTGGTGATGCAATTAAACAAGGGTTGATACCGGCCAATAAAATTGTGAAAAATAATTGGTATGGGGTGCGAATGTGTTTACGATTAGATAGCACGGTAAGCATGAATCCAAATTTTAAAGTTCGTGTAATGGCGTTTAATGGAACTTTGCCAAGTGGTATACATCCTCCGCCTTCGGCTAGTGCTGCAATTATTGGGTTTAGCGGATTAATTCGTAATAAAGAATGGACCACCATTGAACTCGATCCTTGGTATGCTTATAAAGATTTTGATAGTATAGCGATTAATATTTTTAATAACGACACACTGATTAATTCAGTTGGGTATATTGATGGCGTTTGTTTACATACCACTACCGATACTTGTGATTGCGCCGGATTAGATCGTGATTCATTAGGCAATTTTATTATTCCTCCCGAATTATTGGCGATCATGGATACTACCGATCAAACTATCGACACTGTGGATATGTTGATGGGTAGCTTAGATGATATTTATGGTGATTGGGATACCGACCTCGATACGTTTTATAACGGTACTCCCGATTTATGTTGTAAAACTATTGGTGGTACTATTCCTGAAGAAGCAGAAGATTTTGATGGAGATGATAGTTTGGCCGCTTTAGGTGTTTTGATTTCAATGGATTCAGTAAAAGAAATTTTATCGGATATCGAAGATTCAATTGCCGGCAGTTTAATTACCAACTTCCCAAATTTCGAAGATAAGTTCGGTTTGCTTTCCGGCATTCCAGGAATTCAAATCGACTCTCTATGCCTTTGTGATTCAACAACAAGTTCTGTTCCTGTTGATCCGGGTAGTCCCTTTCAAGGCATGGATATCATTTTTGTTCATGGCCTAGACGACTCGGGCATTACGCAATCAATTATAAATTTATCGTCATTTTATCATACTACAAAATGGCCCGATGATTTGGAAGAGTTTTATAATGATTATCATGGAAATGGATATTATGGAAAATGGAAAGAACATGCCGATCAATTTTGGCACAATCATCTTACCCATTATTTAAAAGGAAAAGGATTTAAAAATCGTTACCTAACTATTGCTTGGCCAAGTACACAACGTCTTCCATTTAGTACACATACCATGTTAAGTCAGATATATGAAGCGATGAGTAATGGACAAGGTGTTGAACCCTTAGACCCTTTGGATATACGAGGCAAAGACGATTTTGGCAAAAATGGTTTTGTGATTATATCTCATTCAACAGGTGGCTTAATTACCAATGTTACCATGGCCGTCGCCAATCAAACAAAAACCATAATTCCATTACGTGCCATATTCGGACCGGCCTATCGAATTTCTGATAAAGCCAAATTACATGTTGCTATGCACACCGCTTTAAGTGGCAGCAATTGGGCGCCATTAACTATTGGTATTACTACTCCGGCATTAGCAGGCTTAGCCTTTTTAGTTGGTTTTACACCACCATTCACACCGGCTTATTCCTTAACCACACTCAATAGTATTTTGGTAGATTTATGTCCTCGGGTTTCTCAATTTAATTGGATGTATCCAATATCAGCGTTAAATCTAAATCCTGTGCCTACCTTAACTATTGCAGGAGGCGATGCCGGAAATCTTCATCCGATAAATAATTTGTTGCTAAAAAAATTATTGTTACCCGGTTTCGATGATGGTGTACTTACCTTAGAATGTCAGATTGGTAATCCTATACCGGCAAGCCTGGCTAATATGCCGCCATTCAATTCATACTTTAATCCGTATGGAGCGATATCAGCACCGGGTATTTTTTATCATACAAACAAAGTTAAGTTAGTAGATATGGCCAATAGACCTTATCGTGCAACTTCATTTTATATTACACAAACCAAAGAAGAGCATTCTGTTTTAGGAGCAGCGGCTGCATCAAGTACACCATTCATTTCAACAACCGGTATGGTTCAACCTTATTCATCAAACTCATTCGTTCGAAATTCATTATTACGTTATACCAATCATTATTCTTTTCTTCAATCAACCTCCTATCATAATTCAGGACCCAATGGAAAAGTGAAGTGGAATAACCCATACGCTAGTACACATTATGCGCCTTCACTATGGGAAACTAATAATGAAGAAGAAAGTGTAGTTACCAATGGCGCAGTATATAGTAGTGGCATTGTATCACCTTCATTTCATGGATTAATGGAAAGAACTATAAAAGGGCTTCACAAAACGATTAGGTTTAGAATTCCATTTTGTAAAAAATGCAAAACTTATTCAAAAACATTTTGGATTTGGCAACGAAATTATGATCGATTGCATGGATTTGAGAGTTTGATGGAATGCGACTATATCTACCAATATGTTTTAAAACCTTAATTGAGAATTCTCTTAAAATACTTTACAAAATGAACTATTTAAAATACTATACCATCCTTATCGTCATTGCAATATGCTCATTGGTGACGAATCAATTAATGGCAGCTCCCATTGTCAAAATAATATCAGATAAATCCTTAACCCTTTGTGCGGGTGACTCGGTTCAACTTACTGCCGATATCTGCACTGGTTGCGCAGCACCTTATACTTTTAAGTGGTATAAAAATGATAGCACCTTAATTGATTCGGTGCAAACTATTAAGGTAAAACATTCTGGTGCTTATTGTGTAAAAGTAACTTGTGGTACTGGCTGTAAGGTTACACAATGTGTTCGTGTAACCATAGGGTTTACAAACTATGTTGCAGCAGTAACCCATGTTTCATGTTTTGGAATATATGATGGAAAAATCAAAATCAATTCGCCCACAAATTCAAGTTGCAGAAAATACAAATTAATTTATGGCCCTGCATGTTTTGGCCCGGTTGAATTGCCGCTTCAAGCTTCTAATGAATTTACAGGATTACCAGCCGGGAATTATTGTGTTAAAGTAATTGATACTTGTAAGGGATGTGATACTTGTATTTGTGTAACCATTACACAGCCGCCTGCTAGTGGTTCAAGTGGAAGTCTTACTACTATTGCTACCGCCTATACTTGGCCACTCACCGGATCAACATTTACTGTTTCGGGAGTGTATACAACTACCTTGCAAAATATAAGTGGATGTGATAGTGTGGTAACATTAAATTTAACACTCATTGTACCGGTAACATCAACATTGATCTCATCGGTTACGGGTAGTGTTACTGCAGGTTATTCGGGCGATCATGGACTGGCGGTATTTGCAAAATTAAATGGGCCCAACGATGTGGCTTGTGACAAAACAAAAAAGGGTTATTGGCCAACAAGTGAGCAATACATTATAGCAGATGTAAATAATCAACGAATTAGAAAGGTAGATAGTAATGGTGTCATTACCACCATAGCCGGTACAGGCATTGCAGGCTTTAGTGGTGATGGTGGTTTGGCTATCAACGCAAAAATTCATAACCCAATTTGCGTTGAAGTGGATAGTATAGGCAATGTTTATTTTACAGATCAAGCAAATCACAGAGTAAGAAAGATTGATACATTGGGTATCATTACTACCATTGCAGGAAATGGTATAATGGGTAGTTCGGGAGATGGCGGAGCGGCAAGTTTAGCTCAATTGCAAAATCCAAGTGGAGTGGCAATGGATGCGTTAGGCAATTTATTTATCACCGAAAATAATAGAATTCGAAAAGTAAATACATCGGGCATTATAAGTACGATTACAGGAAATGGTACAGGCGGATTTAATGGGGATGGTAGCATGGCAATCAATGCATCGGTGAATTATCCATATGGTATTACCGCCGATAAATTGGGTAATATTTTCTTTGCCGATGCAAACAATCATAGAATAAGAAAAATCGCAACAAACGGAATTATCACAACGATAGCCGGAACAGGAAGCACCAATTATAATGGAAATAATTTGCCGGCAACCAATTCAAATTTGCATACTCCCATTGGTGTTGAAGTAGATGATGCAGGCAATGTTTTTATTGCCGATTTAAATCATCACCGCATACGTAAAGTAAATACATTAGGCATTATGACTAACTATGCAGGCAATGGAAATCATGGTTTTAGCGGGGATGGCAACTTAGCCACGCTTGCACAATTAAATTACCCTGCGGGAATTGCTGTAGATGCAATTGGAAATTTATTTGTTGCAGATTATAGCAATCATAAAATTCGTAAAGTAGGTATTATTGATACACCCACATCTACCAAATTAAATCTCTCACTTTATTTACAAGGATACTATACTAGCAATGGTATGATGGTTCCGGCAATGATGAATCAGGGTGTGGGAGATGACCCTCAACAAACAGATTCGATTACCGTGGAGCTTCATGAATCAGTTGCGCCTTATGGTGTAGTGGCTTCTACACAGGCTATGTTGTATACAAATGGAAACGCGGTTGCTAATTTCCCGCCTACTTTTGGTAATTATTATGTTGTGATAAAACATAGAAATTCAATGGAGACATGGAGTGCATTGCCCGTTGCCTGTTCTGCAATTGAGATACCTATGGAATATAAAACCATTGCAAGTAAAGCCTATGGAAACAATTTAATTCAAGTCTCACCTGGCGTATTCGCTATTTATTCAGGCGATATCAACCAAGATGAAAATGCCGATCTTTTAGATCAATCTATGTTAGAATCGGATATTGCCAATTTCAATTTTGGTTATTTTGCAACAGACCTTAACGGCGATGGCAATGTAGATTTATTAGACAGTCCGATACTAGATGTAAATATCAATAATTTTATTTTTTCGAATCATCCGTAATCATTTCAACTAAAAAGGCTGCTCGAATAAAGCAGCCTTTTTTTTAAAATCTTCACTTTATCTAAGCCTCCATATAACTTTCAATAGGCTCGCAAGTACACACTAAATTTCTATCACCGGCTGTATTATTTACTCTACTCACCGTTGGCCAAAATTTATTTGCTTTCACCCATGGTAAGGCAAAGGCTGCTGTTTGTCGGCTATATGGTCGAGTCCATTCATCAGCAGTTATAGTGGCTTGGGTATGTGGCGCATGTTTTAATACATTGCTTTTTGCATCTACCTTTCCACTTATCACTTCTTCAATTTCTTGACGAATCATTAATAAGGCATCACAAAAACGATCAAGTTCAGCTTTGTCTTCACTTTCTGTTGGCTCTATCATCAAAGTACCGGCAACAGGAAAACTTAATGTAGGTGCATGAAATCCAAAGTCCATTAAACGCTTCGCCACATCTTCAGCTTCAATACCACCTGCTTTAAACGGACGTAAATCGACGATGAATTCGTGCGCACAGGTATTATTAGTTCCTGTATATAAAATTTTATACGCTTTCTCTAATCGTGCCTTCATATAGTTGGCATTCAAAATAGCATACTCGGTTGATTTTTTTAATCCCGATGCACCCAACATTTTTATGTAACCATACGATATCAATAAAATACTTGCACTACCATAAGGTGCTGCGCTTACTGCATGAATCGGAGTATTACCCCCTGTTGCATGAATTGTATGCGTTGGTAAAAAGGGTGCAAGTTGCGACTTCACGCAAATAGGTCCCATGCCAGGGCCACCACCACCGTGTGGAATGGCAAAAGTTTTATGCAAGTTTAAATGACAAACATCGGCACCAATATTACCCGGACTGGTTAATCCAACTTGTGCATTCATATTGGCACCATCCATGTATACTTGGCCGCCATTGGCATGTATCATTTCACAAATTTCTATAATGGTTTCTTCAAACACACCATGTGTTGATGGATAAGTAACCATTAAACCGGCAAGTGAATCTTTATATTGTTCGGCTTTGGTGCGCATATCATTTACATCGATATTGCCTTTGTCATCACACGCCACAATTACAATTTTATAGCCACACATCGCCGCACTTGCAGGGTTAGTACCATGTGCCGAAATTGGAATAAGAATTACATTGCGATGATGATCGCCACGACTTTCATGATAGGCCTTAATTACTAATAAGCCTGCATATTCGCCTTGCGCACCTGAATTGGGTTGCAAGCTGCAAGCATCAAATCCGGTAATTTTACTAAGGTCGCTTTCAAGTTCGGCAAGTAAAATTTCGTAACCTTTCCATTGATGTTTAGGTGCAAACGGATGCAATGACCCCCAATGTGGATCGCTTACCGGTATCATTTCTGATGCTGCATTTAACTTCATCGTACAACTTCCTAACGATATCATCGAACGGTTTAAAGCAAGATCTTTATCCTCTAATGATTTTAAATAACGCATCATTTTGCTTTCACTATGATGGGTATTAAATACAGGATGTGTTAGAAAATCGGAAGTACGAGTAGCCCAATCAGGAATATTGCTTAAAGCATCGGCATATTTTACTTCAGTAAGATGTAAGGCTTTCGTCAAAGCTTCAATGTGTTCAGGCAAAATAGTTTCATCAAAACTAATTCCGATATGATTATCGGCATAAACCCGCACATTAAATCCGGCTTTTTCTAATTCACTTACACTGCTAGCAACATCACCTACTTTAATTTTCAACGTATCAAAATAATGCGAATGCACTACGGCATCACCCAGCGTATTCGCTATAGCTTGTGTATACGATGAAATGCGTTTGGCAATATCACGCAATCCATCCGGACCATGATACACCGCATACATGGCAGCAATATTTGATAATAAAGCTTGTGCTGTACAAATATTTGAGGTTGCTTTTTCACGACGAATATGTTGTTCGCGCGTTTGCAATGCCATACGTAAACAACGGTTTCCATCGGCATCAATACTTACGCCAATAATTCGTCCGGGTATAATTCTTTTATATTCATCTTTGGTTGCAAAGTAGGCCGCATGCGGTCCGCCAAAACCCATGGGCACACCAAAACGTTGGGTATTTCCAATGGCAATATCGGCGCCTAATTCACCCGGAGGGGTAAGTAAAGTAAGGGCTAAAATATCGCATGCCATTACTACGCCACAATGTAAGGCTTGCACTTTTTGAATAAATTGTCGGTAATCACAAATGCTTCCTTCGGCATTTGGATATTGTACTAAGGCACCAAAAAAACTCTCATCTATTTGAGCCGTTGCATAATCACCAAAAACCAATTCAACACCCACGGGCAAGGCTCTTGTTTTTAACACATCAATTGTTTGCGCAAAAACGTGCTGGTCAACAAAAAATCTATGTTTGCCATCTTTCCCTTTCGACCCATTTAATAAAGTCATGGCTTCGGCTGCTGCAGTGGCTTCATCTAATAATGAAGCGTTGGCAATAGGTAAGCCGGTTAGGTCGCTCACCATGGTTTGAAAATTCAATAAACTTTCTAATCTACCTTGTGCAATCTCGGCTTGGTAAGGCGTGTATTGCGTATACCATCCCGGGTTTTCAAATAAATTTCTAAGAATTACACTGGGGGTAATGGTCCCGTAATATCCCATACCAATACAATCTTTCATCAATTGGTTTTTACTTCCTAAAGCTTGAATATTTTTCAGGTATTCGAATTCACTTACCGGTCCGGCAATATCCAAATCTTTTGATAATCGTATAGAGGCAGGAACGGTTTTAGCAATTAATTCATCAAGCGAAGACATGCCTATGGTTTGAAGCATTTCTTTGGTTTCTTGGGCATCCGGGCCAATATGGCGACCTGCAAATTCGTTTTGTTGTTTTTGATATAAGTTCATGAGCGTATGTTGAACAGTAATTTTGAAGCGCAAATGTAATACCGATTATGATTATTTTATTGTCCAATCTTCGCAAGTTATAGATGTTCAATAAATAATCTATATCGGCACCCCGATTGAGTGGCTATAAGTTTACGCATCACAATGGCATCAACTTCGGGACAGGCATACCACTTCACAATGTAAATAGCCTTTGGTTTATTTTTCATTGGAATTTGTAGAACATAATCGGGCAAAAATGAGAAGGATGGCTAAGGATAAATTGAAGTAAGATAATTCATAGATAAATAGCCATGTAAAATTTTAAGTGTACGTTTCTACAATTCAATTAAACTTTAATTATGTATTATGGCACGAAATATGATTATCGTATATTTGTTTAACACTTCCCTATGAATACTTCCATGCGCGAATTACCTCTGGTTGTATTGGCTATTTTAGCCATAGGTTGCATGATTGCCATTCTACTTTCTATTATCACCATTAAACTTTACAAAAGAGAACTTTTAAAAGGGATGGGTTATAATGAGATTAGCGACCATGAAGAGCATGATATTGATTTGAGTGATTTAGAACCCTCAGCAAATTCAAGTTTTAAAGTATTGCCTATTGCCGAATTGCAATTGCCACCTAGCGGAATTTATTTCAAAATTCGGGAGACGCTTGGTTATCATTGGTTTGTTTATATCGCTATGTGTTTGGCATTTTCGTTGGTGATATCTTTGAGTAATATTATTGGAAGTAACGACTACGGACTTCAACATGTATTCTTTTTTACAACGATTTCTGCTTTTCCCATTGTGCCGATTTCGATGATATTACTTACCAGTGGATGGAAGGATAATTTGATCATACTGTCGATACTCGCTTTTGTTTTTATTACGCTTAGTTTTGTAAGTTCCAATGGATTGTATTCATTTTCGGTTGCGATATTAATTTTTAGCGTCTTCAATTGTATTCCAGGCATTTTTATTTTATTACTTCGCTTACCGGGTATTAAATCATTAGGGTTATTTACTTTTTCGTTTGTTTTATTTTGCATTTTTGGACCATCTATTAGCGCCTATATTTTACATGCATATCCGCAAGTATTGCATAAAATGGGTTTAGGCTTTTTAGATTTTTTACAGCCTAACTTAATTCCGATTAGTGTTTGGATAGCGATTGTATTGGCCATTTCGTTATTGATAGCTTTTTTAATTCACAACAGAATTAAATCATTTTACCTAAAAAAATTGGTGAATGATATGCAACTCAATGCCGATGCATGTATTGTAATTTGTAGCATTACGTATAGCGTTTTTGTGGCTTATCAAAATCCGGCTAATGTGCTATTTTCTTTAATGGCATTTCCCGCTTATAAAATTACAGGCTATCTTTTATTTTATATTTTACGCAAGCGGAAAGTGGTTAGTTATTCACCACGTCTTTTATACTTACGAGTATTTGCATTAGGCGCTGAAAGTAGAAATTTGTTTGATCGAATTTTAAAACATTGGCGTTATGTAGGCAGTATACAAATGATTAGTGGACCCGATTTAGCAACCGCTACCGTTGAACCCCATGAAATTATTTCGTATGTAACCGGACAAATCGACAATTCGTTTTGTAGTAATCAAGCATCTATTAATCGCAAAATAAAGCAAGCCGATACCTTACCCGATTTAGATGGAACGCATAGAGTAAATGAATTTTTTTGTAGAGATAATAATTGGCAAGAAGCTTTACTTGAACTTACCCTTAACAGTGAAATTATTTTGATGGATTTGCGAAGTTTTAAAGAAGTGCATACAGGTTGTTGTTACGAAATTGAAACCCTTATTCAACACGTGGCTTTAGAGAAAATTATCTTTTTAGTAGATGGGTATACCGATATGGATTTTACCATGCAAGTATTTGGCAAAACCTTTCAAAACCTTTCAAAAACTAACGAAGCACATAAACTTATATTTTATAGAATTCGAAATCAATACAATAGCGATTTAGATAAGCTTATGAATTTGCTTTGTAGCAAAGTGTAGGGATTAAGGATGCATTTCAACTTAATAAATATAGAAGAGACTGCTTTGTGCCTCACAGTGACTATCTCGATTCCATGTTTAGTGTCTCCACTTACAATTATTAAATTTGACTCCATGGTTTGTGTCTTCACAAACCATTATTAATTCACATAAATTTATTAAATTCTTGCCATTCGCATGTCGGGTTGTGCCGACACAAACCAAAGAGGAAAATTATCTATTCCTCAGCACTTCTCTGAAGCTACGAAGTTGCTTTACTCTATTTGTATAAAAAGAGAAGGATATCTCCGTGTTCTCATAGGCACAACTCTTCCTCTCTTTCTCTGCGCCTCCGCGGTGAAAAACACATTCGGCAAAAATGCGTGAGTGGAAAAATAAATTTACGCACTTAGCGGTAAAATAAACTACCCAAAAAACTTGCCTTATATCAGTCAATTAGCTGAGGTAAAAGATTTAACTCAAACGACTAAAAAATGAAAAACACACGATTTTAAAACTGTGGCAATACCGGTTTATTATGCATAATCTTCTCAATTTTTTCAATCACTTCAGGTGTAAGTTTTGGCAAAATATCTAAACTAGCTATGGTTTCAACCAACTGTGGTTTTTTTGTCGCACCTAAAATAGCCGTACTCACATGTGGATTATGTATACACCAAGCAATACTTAATTGGGGTAAGCTAATTTGCAAATCCAAAGCAAGTTTATTTAGTTTTTTAGCTTTGTCTAATTTCTCTTTTGTAAGCCATCGCTCCGCAAGCCATTCAAAACCTTTCATAGTTAACCTCGAATTTTTAGGAATCGTCTCAAGGTATTTTCCGCTAAGCAAGCCACATGCCAATGGGCTCCAAATGGTAGTACCTAAACCTACCGTTCGATACACATCCATATACTCTTTCTCAATTTTTTCGCGCTCAAATAAATTGTATTGAGGTTGTTCCATGGTTGGACCCATAAGTTTATACTCAGCGGCTACTCTATGTGCTTCCATAATTTCAACGGCACTCCATTCGCTACATCCCCAATACAAAATTTTGCCTTGTTGAATTAGGGTATTCATAGCAAAAACTGTTTCTTCAATGGGGGTTTGCTTATCGGCTCTATGACAAAAAAACAAATCCAAATAATCAACTTGTAAACGTTGTAAAGCTTCGTTGCATGCTTCAATAATATGCTTTCTGCTTAAGCCGGTTTGATTGGGTTTATTGTCTGTTCCGCGCCAGCCAAAATACACTTTGCTGCTAACGCAATAACTTGTTCTATCCCATTTCTTCTTTTTTAAAACACGACCCATCATTTTTTCGCTTTCACCTAATGCATACACTTCTGCATTATCAAAAAAATTCACGCCTTGGTCGTAGGCGTAACTCATTAATTCTTCAGCTCGTTTATCATCAATTTGTTTGTGAAAACTTACCCAACTGCCAAACGATAAAACGCTCAATTGTAAACCCGATTTTCCTAATCTTCTGTATTGCATTGTTGAAATTTAATCTGGCTAAAGTAATGATTATACTTCCATTATTTCCTTATTTATGCTATTTTGGATGCTTAAAATTTATTTATATGCGATTTTCTCTATTACTTGGTTTGAGTTTATTTTTTGTGGGCCATAGTAAAGCCCAATCTGTGCTTACACCCGAAGCTTTACTTACTATTGGCAGGGTAAGTGCAAAAGGTTTAAGTAAAGATGGAAAGCTTTTATACTACAGTGTTTCGGTACCAGTGATGAGTGAAAATAAAAGTAAGACTAAACATTTCGCATTACCATTATCAGGAGGAAATGCATCTGAAATAAAAGAATTACCCGTATCAGAATTTATTACCATCGAAAAAGGTGGTGATAATAGCAAGGCATCACCCGATGGAAAGCATGCTTTGTTTACACGTGAAGTAAAAATGCATAAAGTGCAAGGCAGCGATTATTATCCTTCACTCACAAAATCAAATGCCCAGATTTATGATAACTTAAATCAACGGCATTGGGATACTTGGGAAGATGGCGAATATGCCCATGTGTTTGTAGCCGATTTAGTTGCCGGATTTGCCATCAAAGAAAAAGATATCATGGAAGGCGAAATGTTTGATAGTCCGCAAAAACCTTTTGGTGGTGACGAAGATGTCTTGTTTTCACCTGATGGAAATCAAATTTTGTATGTATGCAAAAAGAAGTTTGGTAAAGAGTATGCCATAAGTACCAATACCGATATTTATATGTATGATATTCGAACCGGCAATACCGAAAATATTACCAAGGATATGATGGGTTACGATACCAATCCGGTGTTTAGTAAAGATGGTACCAAATTAGCTTGGCTAAGTATGCAACGTGATGGTTTTGAAGCCGATAAAAATGAATTATGGGTGATGGACTGGGCAAGTAAAACTAAACAATGCCTTACCCGCGATTGGGATGAAAGCGTAAGTAGTTTTCATTGGGCTAATGATCATGAAACAATTTATTTTGTAGCACCTTACCATGGTACCGAGCAATTATTTCAAGTACACAAAAGTGAAGACACTGAATCACCTTACCAAGTAAAAAAAATTGCTAGCGGACAATTTGATGTGAATGGAATTGCGGCTCAAACAGGCAATCAACTAATCGTTTCACGTACCGATATGAATCATGCTGCCGAATTGTATAGCGTTGATATTTCATCGGGTGCAATGAAACAACTTACGCATGTAAACGACGATTTTTATGCAGGCTTAACTATGTGTCAAGTGCGTGAGCGATATACAGAACTCGATAACGGACAACAAGTTTTTTCGTGGGTGATTTATCCTCCGGGATTTGACTCAACAAAAAAATATCCTATGTTGTTGTATTGTCAGGGCGGACCGCAAAGTGCACTTACCCAATTTTATTCGTTTCGATGGAATTTTCAATTAATGGCAAGTAATGGTTATATAATTATAGCACCTAACCGAACCGGTATGCCTGGATGGGGAACAAAATGGAATGAAGATATTAGTAAAAATTGGGGCGACGAACCGATGCGTGATTATTTAGCGGTAGTAGATGACTTGTCGGAAGAAGCCTATATTGATAAATCGAGAAGAGGTGCTGTAGGAGCCAGTTACGGAGGATATTCGATTTTTATGTTGGCAGGCATTCATGAAAATAGATTTAAAACATTGATTGCGCATGATGGTTTATTTGATTTAAAAAGTTGGTATGGAACTACCGAAGAATTGTGGTTTGCCAATTGGGATATTGGCGGCAATTATTGGGATGGCGATGAGGCAGCCATGAAGAGTTATGAAAAGTATAGTCCGAGTAATTATATTGATAAATGGAATACCCCGATTATGATTTATCAGGGTGGAAAAGATTATCGCGTGCCGGTTGAACAAGGTATGCAAGCATTTCAAGCGGCACAATTAAAAGGGCTCAACAGTCGCTTTATTTTCATGCCAGAAGAAAACCATTGGGTATTGAAACCACAAACAGCCATGGTTTGGCATAAAGAGTTTTATAGATGGCTGAAGGAAACTTTGTAAAGGAAGGAGTCTTTTGAGATGCTCTTAAGTTGAATGTATTGTGGCAGTGATTGCAGCGGATACCCCGCATCCCGACGCCTCGTTGGGAGCGGAGTATGAGCGGAAAGCACGAGTGCCACCCAAATTAAAAATTCATTTAATAAGAAATTAGCATATTCTTAGGTTTTAAAAATTATTTTTGTCGACTTGCTCATGGGAATAAAAAAATATATGCTATTGCTTGTTATGCTACTACTTGGATATCAAGGGATGGCACAACAAAAATTAAAGAATCAATCGCGCGAGCAATTAGAGTCACAACGAATGTCGATACTCGAAGAAATTAAGCGCACCACGGCTGAGCTCACTGAATTACGAAAAGATAAAAAGGCATCACTTTCTGAACTTAAAGCGTTGCAAGCCAAGTTGGGAGCGCGCCAATCATTGATATCGAATATCAATAAAGAAATTGATATCATAGAGAACCGCATTAATATGGCAAATAAAGATGTGGTAGTGTTACGAACCGAGCTGGATACCTTAAAAAAGCAATATGCCGAGATGGTGAGGTACACGTATAAAAATCGTACCTCGGCAGATATGATTGTCTTTTTATTTTCATCATCAACGTTTAACGATGCACTTCGACGATTACAATATGTAAAACAATATCGAAGTTACCGAGCCGATCAAGCCGTAAAAATTACCTCGGCTGGAAAGCAACTTAAGAATAAAATCAGTGTATTAAATCAACAAAAACTTCAAAAAGATTTTGTGTTGATGGCACAACAACAACAAAGCAAAATTTTGGAAGCCGAAACGGCCGAAAAAAATAAGGTGGTTGTTGAGTTAAAAGGCAAGGAAAAAGATTTGATTGTAGACTTGGCAAGAAAGAAAAAATCGGCTGATGAATTGAATAGAGCCATTTCGAATGCAATTAAGAGAGAAATTGAATTGGCGCGAAAACGTTCGCAAGAAGAAGCTCGGGAACGAAAATTAGCAGAAGGTAAAACCAAACGAGAAGCCGAAGAACGAAGAATAGAAATAGCCAAAAAGCAACAAGCCGAAAAAGAGAAACAAGCCTTAATTGATAAGCAAAAAAGAGAAGAGCAAGAACGTAAATTGGTGCAAGATCGAAAAGATCGGGAAGCACGTGAATTAGCATTGGCGAATGAAAAAAGAAAGCAATTAGAGGCTGAAAAAAATGCCAGTAAATTATCGGAATCGCTACGTATAGAAAAAGAAAAATTATTGGCTATTGAACGTAAGAAACAAGATGAAAAAGAGCGTCAACTGAAAGAAGAGAAGCTCAAGCAAGATGGAAAACAGAAGCAATTATTAGCCGAGAAACAACGACAAGAAGAATATCAAAGGCAATTAGTTGAAGATCGGAAACGTCAAGAAAGGGATCAGGCCAGAGTGAATTCGGGCATGCCGGTTTATAACCCTCGTTATGTAAAAACCGTTGCAGAAAGTGAACGTCCTAGCATTGCCGCAAATACAAGTCCGGCTGCACCGGCAAGCAATAATGCACCTTCTGATAATCGAGCAAATCCATCAGTAAAAACTTTTGAAAAAGACGACTATAAATTTTCGCTTACACCTGCCGAAAGGGAATTGACTAATAACTTTGAAGCCAATAGAGGACGATTACCATGGCCGGTTGAGAAAGGTTATGTTGCCGAGCATTTCGGAAAAAATAAGCATCCCTTATTTAATGTGGTTACCGAAAATTACGGGGTTGATATTAAAACAAGTATTGGAGCTACTGCACGTGCAGTATTTTCGGGTGAGGTAAATTCAATCATCAATATTCCGGGTATGGGCATGACCGTTTTAATTAATCATGGATCGTTTTATACCGTATATTCTAAGCTAAGTAAAGTGAATGTTTCGAAAGGTTCGCGAGTAAATATGAAGCAAAGTATTGGAACAGTTTCTACTGATGATGATGGCAATACGCAAATTCATTTCGAGATTTGGAAAGTAGGTGCAAATGGTTCGCCTTATAAGGTGAATCCTGAGCAATGGGTGGCGCAATAGTACTATGCGAATTTGCTAATTTGCGAATGAGTAAATTCGGCAATGAGTTTTATGCTTTGTAATTAAATGCATGTTCTTAGTATTGTAGATTGTACTTTGAAAATTGCCAGATTTTTTAAAAATTTATCCTACTTTTGCACATGGCTATAAATTCTAAAATCCTTAAAGAAGGGCTCACATTTGATGATGTATTATTAGTGCCCGCTTATTCAGAAGTATTACCTCGAGAAGTAATCACACAAACACAACTTACCCGTGAACTTAAAATAAATATACCATTGGTTTCGGCTGCGATGGATACCGTTACCGAAGCCCAATTAGCCATTGCATTAGCACGAGAGGGTGGCATCGGCATACTTCATAAAAATATGAGTATCGAAAAGCAAGCCGAGCAAATTCGTAAAGTAAAACGTAGTGAAAGTGGTTTGATAGTAGATCCGGTTACCTTACATCCAGATGCTACGATTGGAGATGCTGTGCGTTTGATGCGCGACAATAAAATTGGCGGTATTCCAATTGTAGATAACGCCAATAAATTAGTAGGTATTCTCACCAATCGTGATTTACGTTTCGAGAAAAATATGAAACAAAAGGTGAGTGATGTAATGACTAAAGATAAATTAGTAACTGCTCAGTTAGGGACTGATTTGATGAAAGCTGAAAAGATTTTGCAACAATACAAAATTGAAAAATTACCTATCATTGATAAAAATAAAAAGTTGATAGGCTTGATTACTTATCGCGATATTCTTCAATATAAAAGTCATCCTCATGCAAGTAAAGATCATATGGGTCGATTGATGGTAGGTGCTGCGGTAGGTATTACCCAAGATGTATTACAACGTGTTGAAGCTTTGGTTTTTAGTGGTGTAGATGTGATTACTTTAGATAGTGCACATGGTCATTCACGCGGCGTGCTAGAAACCGTTAAGAAGGTGAAGAAAGCCTACAAAGATTTACAAGTTATCGCCGGAAACGTGGCTACAGCTAGTGGTGCAAAAGCCTTGGCAGCCGCCGGTGCAGATGCTGTGAAAGTAGGTGTTGGTCCGGGTTCGATATGTACAACACGAATAGTTACCGGAGCGGGTGCACCCCAACTGACAGCGATTATGGATGCCAGTGAAGCCTTAAAAAAACTTGGTATTCCGGTGATTGCAGATGGAGGGATAAGATATACCGGAGATTTAGTGAAGGCCATTGCAGCAGGCGCATCGTCGGTTATGGCCGGATCGGTATTTGCTGGCGTTGAAGAGAGTCCGGGTGAGACCATCATTTTTGAAGGAAGAAAGTTCAAATCGTATCGCGGTATGGGAAGTATCGAAGCCATGCAAGAAGGTAGTAAGGATCGTTACTTTCAAGATGTTGAAGATGATATCAAAAAATTAGTTCCTGAAGGAATTGTAGGCCGGGTTCCATTTAAAGGAACACTCAACGAAGTGGTTCATCAGTTTATTGGTGGTTTACGCGCAGGGATGGGATATTGTGGGGCAAAAGATATCAAAACATTGCAACAAGCGCAATTCGTACGAATCACCAATGCAGGTATGCGCGAAAGTCATGCCCACGATGTAGTAGTTACCAAAGAGTCGCCAAATTATAGTAGATAGTAATCATTCACTATAATGAATGAGTAATGTATAAGAATGCCTATGTGTTTAGCAGGCCATCTTATGTAACGTTGCATTTGTGTAAGGAAGGGTAAATTTTATCAGTCAATGCTTATACACCTATCATCAAAGGCATGAGTAGCATGAGCAAATCTTCATTTTCCTTTTTGTCAACCGGTTTTACCAATCCGGCACGAGTAGGGGTGCTTAATTCAAATAATACTTCATCGCCATCAAGCACCAAAATCAATTCGAGCAATAATTTAGCGTTAAAAGCGATCTTCATATCCTCGCCATTGTATTGGCAACTTAATTGTTCGTTTCCTTCAAAGCTAAAATCAACATCTTGCGCATATAAATGCAAACTATTTCCAACAATATCCAATACCACTTGGTTGGTTGTTCGATTCGCAAAAACACTGACACGTCGTAGCGCACTTACAAAATCAGCTTTTGCTAAAATTAAGCTATAAGGGTTATCAGCAGGGATAACTACTTTATAGTCGGGAAATTTTGCATCAATTAATCTACAACTTAAATGCAAATCTTGTCCGCTAACAAACATATGATTCTCGTTGTAAGCTATGGTTACTTCGGTTGAATGGTTCAGATTGTTTTTAAGTTGATTTAATGCCTTTTTAGGAACAATAAATTTATCTTGTGAAGGACAATGAATGCCTGCTTTGATGCATCTTACCAAACGATGAGCATCGGTGGCTACAAACGTAATTGAATTTGAGTCGAGTTCGAAATAAACGCCCCCCATGGCGGGACGGATATCGTCGTTACTCACTGCGATGATAGCTTTGGCAATACCATCACTTAATTCAGCAGCTGGCATGGTAAAACGAGTGGTATCATCGGCTTGAGGCTCAGTAGGAAAATTTTTCGCATCTTCACCCACAATTTTATACTTACCCTGTTCACTAGTAATATCAATGCCAAATTCGCTGGTATTGATATCAAAATTGATAGGTTGTTCCGGTAAGTTTTTCAAATAATCTAATAATACTTTAGCTTGAATACAAATACTGCCTTGGTCGTTCGATTGCACATCCATACTCACTTTCATCATGGTTTCAAGATCGGTACTCACGATGGTCAGTTTATCTTTGGCAAGTACAAACATAAAATCTTCTAAAATCGGCAATACATTATTAGTGCTGATAATTCCACTGATACTTTGCAAGTTTTTTGAAAGCACGCCCGACGAAACAATAAATTTCATTCTCTTATTTTTTTATTAGGTGACAAATATAGAGAGAAATACCTTCAGTAAGAAGGGAAAGACTGAGCAGGTAATTTTAATTTAATGATGTTTTACAATCGCTTTGGTTTACAGAATAGGTTACTGTATATGATGAAAAACTAAACCATGAAAAGGGCTTGTTGGAAATGTATGTATCGGCTTTATAATCTAATTAATTTCTTATAGCCGACATATTTCACCTTACACAATAGGACAAAAATGCTTTGAAAGAGGATGCAAAATGCAGAATAAATAAAAAGTAGCTTGTGATGAATGTAAATTTAGTTGACAAGTTCAAGCTTACTTTTTCTGACGTACTTTCGTTTCAAATTATTCAACTTGCAACACGAAGCGATTTCTGTACTCGATATTTTTAAAATTGGTGTTGGGCCTAGTAGTTCACATACACTTGGACCATGGCGTGCCGCATTACAATTATTGGCCACGCTTCAACAGCAAAATCAATTAGATGCCGTTGTTTCGGTAAATGTATTATTGTATGGATCACTAGCAAAAACTGGTAAAGGGCATGGTACAGATATTGCTGTACTACTAGGTCTATGTGGCGAAGACCCCGTTACTTTTGATGTATACCAAATTACTTCTCGGATCAATGATATTCGTACCATGCGAAAATTAGTTTTGGCTGGCCGACATGAAATTGATTTTATTATAGAAGAAGATATCGATTTTTTGATGGAAGACAGTCTGCCCTTTCACCCTAACGCATTAACCTTTTTAGTAAAGCTTCGCGATGGGAATGCGGCCTCCTATACTTATTATTCGGTAGGTGGTGGTTTTGTGGTTACCGAAGGTGAAACGAATTTAAAAACGAGTATGGTTGATTTGCCTTTTCCTATCGATACCTCATCAGACCTAGTGCATTGGTGCATTAAAACCGGATTAAGTATTCCTGAAGTAGTGCTCGAAAATGAACTGGCCTGGCGAAGTGAATCTGAAACCCGTAATATTATTATGCGCATTTGGAAGGTAATGGAAGAATGTGTGTATAAAGGCGCGCATACCGAAGGCGAATTACCGGGTGGATTAAATGTTTCGCGCCGAGCGGCCTCACTCAATAAAAAATTAATTGGCACACAAAATTATGCTAACGGCAGAGAGTGGTTGCAATGTATACGCAAAGGCGGTTTTCAATTTAAGTATATACTTGATTGGGTAAGTTGTTTTGCTTTGGCGGTGAATGAAGAGAATGCCTCGTTTAGTCGAGTGGTTACTGCGCCTACTAATGGGGCAGCGGGTGTGATACCGGCTGTATTACATTACTTCTTAATTTTTTGTGGTGATGAGGATGAAATTATCAATGAAGAAAAAATTATTCGTTTTGTTTTATGTGCCTCTGAAATAGGTAGTATGTATAAAAAAGGAGCCACCATTTCTGCTGCCATGGGTGGTTGTCAGGCCGAAATTGGCGTGAGCAGTTCAATGGCGGCTGCCGCTTTATGCGAAGGATTAGGCGGCACCACAAACCAAGTAATTATGGCAGCCGAAATTGCGATGGAACATCATTTGGGTTTAACCTGCGACCCCGTTGGTGGCTTGGTGCAAATACCTTGTATCGAACGAAATACGATGGGGGCTATTAAAGCAATTACAGCTGCTCAATTGGCTTTGCAAGGAAATCCGTATGATGCTAAAGTGAGTTTAGATGCTGTAATAAAAACGATGTGGCAAACTGCACAAGACATGAATCATAAATATAAAGAAACCAGCGATGGTGGATTAGCAGTGCATATTCCGTTGAGCTTGCCTGAATGTTAGGTTTTATTTTAGCTTGCATATGATCAAATAAAATCGAATTTGCTTTTCTAAGACCTTGCCAAATGAGAATTAAAATTATGAGTAATTCTCTTTTAGCATGGCAAATTGAATTATTCTTGTCACTGAAACTATTTTTATGTCGCTTAAAAAAACCATGCCAGAACTTGAACGCAAATCGGTTCTTGAATTCCGCGAAAGCGAAAAACTCCCCATTATAATTGTATTAGATGAAGTAAGAAGTATGAATAATGTGGGTTCGGTTTTTCGTTCCGCAGATGCTTTTTTAGTTGAAGCCATTTACTTATGTGGCTATACGCCAACCCCACCTCATCGTGATATTCAGAAAACAGCATTAGGCGCCACCGAAACCGTAAGTTGGAAACATTTTACATCTACTCGCGAAGCCATCGAAACTTTACAGCAGGAAGGATATACAATTTATAGTATTGAACAAGTGCATGAAAGTATCATGTTACATAATATGGTTATCGAAAAAAATAAAAAATATGCATTTGTTTTGGGCAATGAAGTACAAGGTGTGCAAGATGAAGTAATACAACTTTCGGATGCAGTGATTGAAATTCCGCAGTTAGGTAGCAAGCATTCTTTAAATGTGTCGGTAAGCGCAGGTATTGTGTTATGGGAAGCAGCACGAAGATTTATCAATTGATTACAAAAGCATATGATTTTTATTGAAAATCACTTACTAAATTCGCGATGCTTACGATGAATCTATTTAGCCGAAATATTGTATTGATAATTTGCCTAATCGCAATGAGTGCCTTCAATGCAAAGTCGCAAATTCGCCAGTCTGATTCATTGCGAAACCGACAATTAGCGTATAATAAGATGAAGGCAGAAGAAGCTGAGAAAAAGCGACTTGCCGAATTACCCAAGCCTGCAACAAAAGCCGGTCCGGTGGTGATAAGCTACGATAGTAAAGGCAACAAAATTGAAACAACAGTAAAAAAAGAAGGACGAACTACCACCACTACCACCACTACTACAATTTTAATTCCGCCGGTATTAAATCGTCCTATCAATCCAGATACCATTAATATCGATTCGATTTCGTTGAAAGTATTAAAATCTAAAAACAGATTACAAGTTTGGTATAAAGGAAAAATACTAACCGCTTATAAATGTGTGTTTGGGCCTAGCTTTTTACAACAAAAATGTATGGAAGGCGATCGTTGTACTCCTGAAGGTACCTTTACGATTCAATCTAATAAAAATCATGACAAGTGGGATAAATTTATGCTACTCGATTATCCGAATGAAGAATCGCGCAAACAATTTGAAGAAAATAAACGAACCGGAAAAATTCCTGCCAATGCTTCGATTGGAGGCTTAGTTGGAATACATGGCATTTGGTATAATGGCGATAATGTAATCGACTTAAAACACAACTGGACTGATGGTTGTATATCGCTAAAAAATAATGATGTTGAGGAATTGGCTCTATTAATAAAGCCTGGATTTACAAAGGTTACTATCGTTCGATAATCTATCCTAATTTTAAAGCACACTGATGTTGATTAATTTATAACCATCAACTTACTACTTACTTTTTCAGAACCAACTTGTACCTGATAATAATAGGTTCCAGCACTTAAACCATTTCTATCGACACCAATATCTTGCGTACCGGCGGCAACCTGATTCTCGTATAAAACACGAATCATTTTACCCATCTGGTCATATAATAAGATTTGAGCAGCACCTCCTCCGCTCGTAAATCGAATCACCGTATGTTCATCAAACGGATTCGGGAAGTTCATACAACTTAACTTAGTTTCAGTATTTGCTACATTTTCAACACCCACCGACCACTTAAAGATGGGTAATGTTTGGAAAGTTTGTCCATTCAAAATAGCCGTCACATCGCTTGGGTCTAGCTTAAACCAATCTTGCAAAATAGAAGCATATACTTGCCTAAAGTCGTACTGCATAGGTACATTATCATTTACTGTAGCCGAGGCGGGTAAAACCGGACTGGTTCCAATAATGGTTGGATTTACTTGGGTTCCAAAAACAATCATTGGTGCGCCAGAGCCATGGTCGGTACCTACACTGGCATTCGATTTTATTCTTCTTCCAAATTCTGAGAAAGTGCAGCCGGTTACTTTGTCTTCTTTACCCATCAATTGAAGATCTTGCTGAAACGCACCAATAGCATCAGACAATTCTTTTAAATAGCCTGCATGTTTGCCTAAACTATGGTCGACATTATCTACTTGATTATCATGGGTATCAT
Organism: Bacteroidota bacterium; assembly: GCA_016706595.1. Taxonomy (GTDB): domain Bacteria; phylum Bacteroidota; class Bacteroidia; order Chitinophagales; family Chitinophagaceae; genus OLB11. The sequence goes on from JADJJH010000002.1 coordinate 272,598, forward strand.
ACCCACCTTGATTTACAATATAGATGGGGGTTTGTAAGCCACCATTAATTAAGCGAGCCACTATTTTTAATTGATCGGCTAAGCGATTGCTAGTTGGATACGTTGCCATGTTTACACCAACTGCCGCTGCATTTTGCAAAACCATGGTATAGGCTTGAGTTTGTTGCGCGATAAATCGGATAAAGGTAAGTTCATTACCAGCAGGTGTAGCCGGGGCGGGATCAACAGTTCCACTAATGATCTGATAAAAAGAATTAATGCTTGAAACGGCTAGTCCATTGATTCCATTTGCGCCACCAAGTACTGAAGAAACTGATGAACCAATTTGAATGGCTAAAGGGTCGAGAAAATTAGGATCGGGATAATTTTGCGGTGCACCTGGAAACTGATGATCAATAGTACGACCAAGCCAACCGGTATTTACATAGGCATTGCTATCTGAAGCGCTGTACATGATATCGGTGGAACGAAAATGTGAAAAATTGGGATCAGGATAACTAACCCCTTGAACAATATTTACTTTTCCGCTATTATACATTGATTGTAAGGCGGTCATCGCAGGATGTAACCCGGTAGTTGTACTTCCAGTAAGTGGCAACACGCTACTTTGATTGATTAAAATATTGGATCTAGCGGCAGATAATTCACTATAACGATCAAGTGGAATTACAGTATTTAAGCCATCATTACCTCCCGACATTTGTATGAGTACTAATATTTTACCATTCGAGCCACGGGTTCTTGACAAGGCATTAAATAATTTACTTTCACCATAGGCATGTATCGGCAAACCATTTACCGACGCGGCTAAAGTAGCCATGGAACTCATTTTTAAAAAATCTCTACGCTTCATGATAAGAAGTTTAATTGGGGTTTATAACTTATTTTAACACAAATGATGTTCGGCCATACGTAATAGCTTGGTAAGCATATCGCGCAAACGATTACTTACAATGCCTGATAATGTAGTATTTCCGGGATTAGCCATGTAATTATTCCAAGCGGTAGTCCAACTCGAATTCAATCCCGAACCATCTAACAATAAAGTTTTGAAGCTATCTTTTAAAGAAGTTGATAAACCGATGGCCAATAAATACTTTACACAATCATCAATAATCGCAACCGGATCGCTTGGGTCTGAAAGAGTTTGCGCAAAGGCTAGTACATCACATTTAATTTTTGCCGTTGCCGAAACATAAATACCATTCGTAGTAAATAAAGCGTCGGTATTTTTCATTCGTTTTGGAAGCGTATCCGAGTTGATCCACATCTGATGATAATGCGGAGATTGGTAATAGGCTGTCCAACCTGCTACATTTGGCGGATCTCCAGGATCCATTCCGCAAATACTGCTCAAGCTTGCTACTTGATAATAAGCCTTGTATTGATCTTCAAGGTTGGCACTCGTTGGAAATTGGATATCTAAGCTACGCATCATCCCCATAAAATAATCCATTGGGGTTCGAATAAAGCAATCCATACTTAAGCTATCAAAAAAGTGATCGCTTTTAAAAAGTTGAGAAAGTACAGGTTTAATATCCCAATTATTAGCAATGAAAGTATTGGCTAAGCCTGTAATGATCACCGACTCTGTAGTTGCATCAATATTATAGTAAACAAAGAAGCGATAGATTTTTCGACAGATGAATTTAGCAACGATTTGATTTTGCAGAAAAATCATATTCAGCAAATCATCCAATTCATTTTCACCGGCAGCTCCTGCTTGTCCGGTGATTACAGTATTATTATAAAAAGGAGAAAAAACTTTATTAGCAGTTTCGTGAAAGGCAGGATTAAAAGATGAAGTAAGTGTATTGATGTCAACTCTAAAACCGGTTAATACTTTAGCCGCTGCTTTTACATCATCTTCGTTCCACAAACCTGTGCCCTTACCCACAGTAAAGAGTTCTTGTAATTCGCGAGCATAATTTTCGTCGGGCGAATTTTTAATATTGTAATGCCCGTTTAAGTAAAACAACATCATAGGTTCTTTGGTAACTGCTTTTACAAAGTCTTTATAGTTACCGAGTGCATGTGTTCGCAATAAATTGAGGTACTTATAGAACATTCTGGCATCGCCTGCATTATTCGATTCAACGACAAAATTATTATGCCAAAAAAGTATCATTTTTTCCATGATACTAAATCCTTGTGTATGTATATTATTCATCCACCAAGCTTTGGTAGAAATTCTTCGATAATAATCTACAGTACCATCGCCATAAGCCGCATTTACCCATGTTGAGCCCAGCGGAATACCGGTAGGGTCGGCATAAATGTTTTCGTAATAGTTTACAGGTGGCGCGGGCGTTGGAGGAGGTGTATTTAAAAAAGTATCTACAGCTTGGCTCATCGTCATACTGCCTAAGGCTGCAACATCTGAAGGTTTAACCCCAAACATGAGTCGACGAAGGAAATGAATTTTTTGTTTTTCGCCCCAAGTTCCGCTGTATTGTGAAAGACCTGAGCGGTGTTTGCTTAATTTAAGCGGGGCTTCTTTGTTACTATACTTCAGAAATATTTCATCCTGATAGATATCGTACTTGCTTTCTGTACTTTTAGGCTTAGTAAGTAAACCTTCTAAAAAGTCTCTTCTGTTTACAGCGGGCATGGGAATATTTTTTAGGCGATGAAGAAATTAAGTAAAACAAGCTCCCTCGACAGGGCAGTTTGTTAATGGTTTAATAAAGGTATAAACATTTTTTTTAAAAAGTGTACTAACAAATTATGAATTCAGAAATAAAAATTCCGGTTTACTTGCTATAGGGTATATTATACTTTGTGATCGTAATTCGTAATTTTTAAATATTATTATCTACTCGAATGTATATTTGGATTAAGAATTATTTCTTATGTCATCAAATCTCAGTGAACTTTCAGGTCGTAAAGGACTGCATCAAAATTTATTTGAACAACTAGGCTTGCTTGCCGGCGAAACCGGAACCCCATCGGTTGAAGATTTAGAAAAATTGGCTAACGAATTTTTAATCGGTAAAGCAAATACATTTGGTTCGGCTAGCTTTTACGATTTTACTCGCCATGAAAATAAAGGTAAAAAAGTGTATGTATGCAATGGCAGTGCTTGCATGACTGCCGGGACGCAAGAAGTACTTATCGAAAAACTTGCCCAACATTTTGAAGCTTCTGAAATAGGTGAAATGTGTTGCTTAGGTCGTTGCCACGAAAACAGTGCCTTTAATTTAAATTGTACCAATTACTCAGGAAATGCAATCAATAACATTGCACAAATTAAATCCGATGCCAAACAAATTATTGATACTTACCACATAGGGCATATTGGAACTCAAGTGCTTACAAAAGATTTTGAAGGTATTGATTTGTATTACCAACATCTTCAAAAAATATTAAGTACACCTGTAAATGATTTATTAGAATCAGTAAAAACATCGGGCTTGCGCGGAAGAGGCGGTGCCGGTTTTCCAACCGCATTTAAATTAGATAGTTGCCGTAATGCAGAAAGTGAAACTAAATTTATAGTGTGTAATGCCGATGAAGGGGATCCGGGCGCTTATAGCGATCGGTATTTATTAGAGCAACAAACGCATCGTGTATTGTTAGGCATGATGATAGCCGGATATATTTGTGGTGCGCAGTATGGCGTGGTGTATATACGTGGAGAATATCCAGAAAGTATTGAAACTGTGCAGCGCGAAATTCAACATTTAATAGATAAAAAATTACTTGGCGAAAACATTCTTGGTACAAATTTTAGTTTTCAATGTAAAGTAATTGCTGCATTAGGTGCCTATATCTGTGGCGAAGAAACTGCCTTGCTATCCTCCATCGAAGGTCAACGACCGGAAGTGCGTGTTCGTCCGCCATACCCTGCGCAAAAAGGATTGTTTAATAAACCCACAGTAGTGAGTAATGTGGAAACCTTTGCATGCATGCCTTACATTATTCAACATGGCGGCGAAGCTTTTGCATCTATTGGAATCGGAAAATCTACAGGTACAAAATTGGTTTCCTTAGATGGTTTTTTTAATCGTCCGGGAATGTATGAAGTGGATATGGGCACACCATTGCAAATGGTTATTGAACAATGCGGACAAGGATTTAAATCTCCAATAAAGGCTATGCATATTGGTGGTCCATTGGGAGGTTTAGTGCCGATAGAAAAAATTTCTTCACTCAATATTTCCTTTGAAAGTTTTCAGCAAGCTGGATTTTTATTAGGTCATGCATCCGTGGTTTGTATACCAACAAATTTCCCTATCATCAAATACCTCGAACATCTATTTCGTTTTACGGCACATGAAAGTTGTGGCAAATGTTTTCCTTGTCGAATAGGAAGTACACGTGGTTATGAGATGCTGGAAAAAGCACAAAATTCGGATTATAAAATTGATCGTAAACTTTTAGATGATTTGTTGGAAACACTCGAAATAGGTTCGCTTTGTGCCTTAGGTGGTGGCTTGCCCCTACCTGTAAAAAATGCGTTACAATATTTTGAAGCTGAGTTAGGAGTGTATATGGAATAGAATTGTTACTTTGTTATTGGGTTAGCGGGTTACTTTGTTTTAGATGTTTTAGTGTTGAAGGATAAACTCAGTATTTCTATGTGATGTAGTTCAAAGAATTACGTCAATTCGGGAAGAAATGAAACATGTCTAATGCAGAATATGGGTTTAATACTTTTTTCGCTTTGGGTCTTGCCGATTATCATAGAAATTCAAGAGAATAATTGTATCACTTTTAATCTGATAAAAAAGCGTAACCTGCTTTGCAATTACAAATCCTCTAATACATAATTCACTATTTTCTTCGGTTCCAAGTTCGGGGAATTTTGCTAGAAGATTTAGAAAATTATGAACACTAATTAAAAAATTAGTTGCCACTTTTTCGCCAAACTCATTCTGTAAATAATCTAAAATTGAATCAAATTTTTGATCTGCTTGCTTAGACCAAAATATTATTAAAGCCATTTTTTATGCTTCTTTACTATTTCGGAATGTGAAATCAAATTTTCAGAGTCTCTACTTTGTTTCTCTATTTCCAAAAGTTCTTCTTTTTCCTCAATGGTTAATTTCGACCACAAGTTTCCATCAGTTTGGTTTTTTGCTAATGTCATTATTTCATAAAACCGAAGTAATAAACTATCATCATTTAAATTATCTATCAATTTATGAAAGTTAGACTTGATTTCTAAAGTGTTCATTCTTTGTGTTTGAAGTTTAAAGGTAGTAAAGATTCATTTTATTTTAACCATTTGATGTTGCCAATGCTTTATACAATCCGACTTACTTTGGGTTTAAGCGGCAATTCATTTTCAGATTTAACATTGGTAATATTAATAATTCTGGGTCGTTTACCGACTTCAAAACTTCCAAATTCATGTTCAATCCCTAAAGCTTTGGCACCATTACTAGTTGCCCATTTCAATTTATCGGCTAATGAAATTGATGGTATATATTTTTGCAAAGTGAGCATTTCATCTACAATACTCAACGAATCATTTGATGCTAAACTATCGGTACCTAAAACTATCTTGCAATTAAGCGCTTGCATCAGTTTGATATTCGGTAATTTATTTTCGATATACAAATTCGCATTCGGACATAAACACCAATATAGTTGATTATGCAATGCTTGTGCAAATTTTATATCATCTTCGTTGCTCACCGTATTGTGCACCAATATTAATTTTTGGGGCTTAGAAAGTTTAGGTAAATAAGTTTGTAAAGAGGATAATCCACTAGGTTTAAAAAAGTTTATATCCTTTACAATAAACTTGAATAATTTTAAAAATGAACCAGTGCCAGAAATAAACAATTCATTTTCATCGTCACATTCTTGATTATGAATACTTGATATTTTACCGCCACTTATTTCGTTTACCGCAGCTATCATTCGTTCTGAAACTGAATACGGCGCATGCAACACTAATGAGCTTGGGTGTAGTTCAATAAAGTGTTTCAATATTTCTAAGGATGCACGAATTCGTTCCATCGCATTCACATCCAGCAAGCCAAAACATTCAACAAAGGTGTGGTAATGTAAACGCGCCTTTTGTTTTTGCGGCAATGAATCTAATCCATTACTAATATCACCAACTGCAACTATGCCATTTTGTAACATTTCATTTTCGGCATGTTCTATGGCTTCGTAAATGGCTTCTTGCGTAAATAAATTTCTTTTTGAACTAATCGAAATTAAAAAATCTACTAGTCCGCTTCCTTTTGCAATAATGCCTTTACAGGCTGAAAGTTCTATATGGCAATGAGCGTTTATCATACCCGGCATTAATAAACCGGTATGATGTTTTGCATCTTCTATTTCTTGTTGAACAATATCTACAATGCGTCCATCATCATCAATACATAACACAAATCCTTTTGGAAGAAATTGGTAACCATCAAAAATATATTCGGCGCTATGAAATTGCATCTTGTAAAAATAACAAAGCCACCCAAAATGAGTGGCTTTGTATAGATAAAATCAAAAAGTATTAGTGAGCAATAACTGCTTTACGAGTAATAGTTCCTTCTGCTGTTTTTAATGATAAAGTATAAATACCATTGCTTAAAGCCGAAGTATTAATTACCAATCCTTGGTTGCCATTTAATTGGCTCAAGTTGTTGTTATAAACCGATTTACCGCTCATATCAGTTAAGTTGATAGTTACATCAGAAACTTTAGTTAAGGTAAAATCAAGATTCAAATAATCGTTACTTGGATTAGGATAGATTGTTAAGCTAGCATCTTTAACCACATTGTTAACTGAGTTAGGGAATACACTTACCCATTTGCCGTTTTGCGCTTCACCGCTTAATGCACTAATCAATAATACATTGGCTTTGCAACGTGAAAGGTCTTGGGTAGCAGGAGCTGTCCAGCTAAAAGTATGTGTGTATGTTGTACCCGCTGTCATAGTTGCCGGTAAACTACCTGTTTGTCCGTTAAAACCACCTGATATATTTAAAGCAACATGGTCGTAATACATTTGCGCAGCCGGCACGGTAGAAGGTAATAATTCATATCCACCCATAACACCTGCACCGCCACCTGCATAAGCATTTGCTTGGTTCCAAGCGCTGCTTGTTCCGTGCATTTGATCGGCAGTTACTACTAGGGCTAAACGATAATCATAATTAGGTTTTGTTGAAACCGCCATTTTTACATCTGCTTTTACAGTAATGGTTGTACCACTCACTGTAGGTTGTGATAAAGTAATATCGGCAACACCAAAATCAGCTATATGGTTGTTATACTCTGTTAAGAAATCAGAAGGGTCTGCTTCCACTTTACGACCAACCAATCCTGAAGGATATCCTCCAATTAATGGACCTATTCCGTCGTCATAAGCCGTTACGGTCATTGGATCTCCATTATGCACTGCAATCGCAACTACACTAGGGTGTGCATTTACTAAGGCTTCCATAAATACAGCACCACGCGGGCACCATTGGCACCAAGTACCTGTTGCTTCTTCAAATACCGGGATATGAGTTGGTGTAAATGTTGCTCCACCAAATTCTGCTGCAATTGAATCGTTTACATGATTTGCATCACCTGCTAACTCAACCCACATTTTAATAGGTTTAATACCTGCACTTGGCATGGTATAATTTACCGAAAATATATGTGTACCAAATGAGGCAATGCTAGCTGTTTGCGGAAAGCTTGTTGTATTTACACCATCATTAATTTTAACTGTATAATTTGTAATTGTATTGATACCTAAATTTTCAACTAAACCTTGAACTGGTATAGCGCCACCTGCTGCTGCATACGATTTGTAAGTTGCCGTTCGTGGTGTCATATCTGTCATTTTAATATCATTAGCAGGCAATACTTGTAATGATACATTATCGATATGAATTCTGTTTTTATCGAAACTATTATTTACAAAAGCGATATAAACGGTTTGTCCAGCATAAGCCGACATATTAATTGCATGGGTAGTCCAAGCAGTATTTTCAGCAGCAACGCTTAAAATATTTGTTGTAAATGAAGTATACGTATTATTGGTTGTAGAAATTTTTACTTGATAGCTTTCTTGATAAGGGGCACCTTCGGCAGACTGTGCTTGGAAAACTAAGAAAGAACCTGCGGTTGGAACCATAGATGGAGAAATCAACCAATCGTTAGAGGTTCCTGGAGGTGCATACCATGAAGTAGCCGCCATATACTTATCGGTGGTTGAACCTTGGTATAATTTAGAAACCCAAGCATTGGTACCAAAATTAAAGGTAGATAAGTTAGTCGCAACAGTTAACCCATCACCATTGTACTGCGTCCAGTTTGAAGGGATAGCCGGTGGGGTAGGCGTGTTGAAATTGTCTTGCCAAATGATTTGCGCAGAAAGACTTCCTGCAGAAACTAAAGCAAGTAAAGAAAGTAGCATTTTTTTCATCATAAAATATTTTAGGATGCGAATGTAAAGTAAAAACAAATGTTGTGTAAAACTTATGTGGCTAAGCTTCAAATATTTACGGAGTATACAGCCAATAACATTGAAAACCTAAAGAGTCTGCAACCATTTACTTATGAAATAGAATGCTAAAATCTCAAATATCCATTGCAATGTTGTGTCAATTCTATTTGGGCGTGTCCCTCTCCCGCCAGAGCGCGGGACGTCGGGTCGGGCTTTTCGCTCCAAGTCCACTCCCTCGCAAAGCCTCGGGATGCGGGCTTTCTGCTACAATCCCTCACGCTGCCGACACCATAAGATTAACACAAATCAGGAAACTTGATTTATTTTAGGCTACGATACCTACCAACTCCACATCAAAAGTCAAATCTTTACCGGCTAACGGATGATTACCATCAAGCAAAACAGTAGTTTCTTTGATTTCAGTTATAATTACAGGAAGGTGATTGCCATCTTGATCCATCATATGAAGTTCCATACCTAATTGGGGATCCCCTAATTCTTCAGGCAATTGAGATTTATCGAATTCAAAAAACATCATTTCGTTTTTCGGACCATAAGCTTCTAAAAATGGGATGTGTAAAGTCTTCTTTTCACCAACTTTCATATCCAAAACGCCCATATCAAAACCATGAATTACCATGCCTTCGCCTACTTTAAATTCTAATGGCGGACGGCCTTCTGAGCTATCAAATTGTGTACCCTCATCGCTTAAGGTGCCTGTATAATGAATTTGAATCGTATCGCCTTTTTTTACTTGTGACATATCAATTTTTTAAGTTCGCAAATGTAGGCTTTACGTCAGAATTCTAAAATTAAATCTTAAGCCCCAACTCAGAAACCACTAGTATTTTTTTTATTTACTAACTTGCGCGTCTTAGAATAAAAATTATTGGCCTCGTAGTTCAATGGATAGAACGAAAGTTTCCTAAACTTTAGATATGGGTTCGATCCCCGTCGAGGCTACCATTTAATCAGAGTGAGAAAGAGTGTGAGCGCGGGGGATGAAGGAGAAAGAGAAAGAGAAAGTGGGAATTGATCTATACCTATTTCAATTCAATTTTTTTCAATAATACCGTAGTATGTGCAACTACCCCCTCCTCGCGTCCAACAAATCCTAATTGCTCGGTAGTAGTTGCTTTAATCGAAATTAGATCTTCACTCACGCCCATGGTTTCGGCAATTGCCTTTTGCATGGCAGCAACATAGGGTTTTATTTTGGGTGCTTGTAAACATAAAGTACTATCCATATTTACTAACTCATACCCTTTACTTCTCACCAGTTCATAGCTTCTGGCCAATAATATTTTGCTGTCGATATTTTTATATTGCGAATCGGTATCTGGAAAATGAGTGCCAATATCACCTGCGTTAATTGCACCTAATAAAGCATCGCAAATAGCATGTAATAAAACATCTGCATCCGAATGTCCTAATGCGCCTTTGTAGTGCGGAATATGAATACCGCCTAAAATAAAATCTCGCCCTTCTACTAACTGATGAAAATCAATACCATACCCGATTCTTAACATGTGATCGGAAACTATTTATCGTTTTTGCTACTGCTGTTAACGATTTTGCTAAAATCATCAAAATCAAACAATAAAGAAAAACGAAGGGTATTAGATAATGGGTTACGACTAACTCCAGCCCCTGATGGAACCAAATAAGCAAAGTTTAATCCAAATACGTTATACTTTACACCTAAGCCTAATGATAAAAAACGACGATCACCTTTTTGCTTGCTTTCATAAAAATATCCTGCTCGAGCAAAAAACTGATTTTGATATGCATATTCTGCACCTATACTCAACATAACTTCACGTAATTCTTCTGATCCGCCTCCGGTTGCATCACCAAACGAACCAAAAATACCACTGATGACATTCTTTTCTTCTGGTATTGGAAATGAATATTCGCCGATACTATCATTTTTAACCCATTTTGGAGAAGGTACTAATAATTTGTTTACATCTACTGCAAACGTAAATTTATTAAACTCATCAATGGCATAATTATAAGCCACACCAATTCCCAAGTTAGTTGGAATAAAATCTTTTCGATTATTTGAGTACGAAATTTTAGAACCTAGGTTAGTAAGCGCTAGGCCTGCATTAATGGATGAGCCTTTGCCTGTTTCTTCATTGCTGTTTAATTCCTTCGTATAGAACATCCCAAAATCAACCGCAAAAGCATTGCCCGGTTTGTAGTTTACACCATTTGAATTTCCAGCACCATTGATAATATTCGAGTGAATAATTTTACCCGAAATACCTATAGATAATACATTTGACAATTTACGCGAATACCCTAAATCAAAGGCTACTTCACGCGGTTTCCCGGTTCCTGCAGGTTGTGCATTAAAATCGGTATAATTGATATCCCCTAAATTAAAGTAGCGTAAGCTTACACTAATGGCTTGATTTTTATCTTCAGGATCTCCAAATTTTACATAACCAGCTAAGTAAGCAAGAAAAATATCAGGAACTAAATCCTTTAGCCATGGAGTGTACGTTATAGATGCTCCGGCATCTTTATCCGACATTGCCAATTTTGCTACATTCCAATATTGTGCATTGGCATCCGGCGAAAGTGCAATACCTACATCACCCATTGCACCTGACCGTGCATCCGGACAAATTCGCATAAATGGTACCGCTGTGGTAATCGTAGTAAAATCAGGACCTACGCCTTGTCCTGAAGTGGTTGTTTGTGCATTCACAGAAGCCGAAGCAAAACAAAGGGCTACATAAACTAAATGTTTCAAGGTTTTCACCGTCATTACGTTAAAATTTGTTGAAGTAAAAGTACTAGTCCGGATAGGCAATTTTTTTAGTGCTTAATAATGGGCAGCAAATATATAGTATAAAAATTGGAATTAGTTTAACAGAACCAATTTTTGAAACTTGCTGGCTGTACGCCCGGATTGTGATTTCACTGCTAATTTGTATAAATAAACACCTTTAGCTAATTTATCTCCGAACTCATCTTTGCCATCCCATTCAATATTATCGCAACGAGTACCTTCGCTATTGATCATGGTATGTATCGATTTTACAACCTTACCCGATACTGAAAAAATGCGGATACTTACGTCAAGATTTTGTCCTGGCATATTATGCTCGAACATAAATTGAGTATGGGTGGTAAATGGATTTGGATAATTGTAAACATGATTTAATTGTCCTTCTCCATCATTTACCACTATAAAATCTAGGCTCACTTCACTTGAATTATTCGAAATATCCCAGGCTTTGATGACTAAAGTATGTTTTCCTTCGCTTAAATTATTTAGTGGGAATTTCAGGGAGCCTGAGCGATAGTCGTCTATATCGGCTTCAAAAAACTGATTTAAGACATATATATTTTGACCATTTCCATCAAGTGTTGCTGTGATATCATGCCCAATAGAATTACCTGTATAGTTAATCCCATTATCATCCGACAATTTAAGTAACAGTGTTGAATTTGAGGTTGTGATTCCTCCGTTCACAAATTTCTCATCGTTAAGATAAGCTTTAATGATGGGTCCGGCATTATCTGTTCCGGCATTTGTATTACTTCCGCCAATAAAAACCTTTTTATCATTGCCGCTTGCATCCACCAATCCATTATCGGCATAGTAACTTATTTTACCTTTTGAAATTTCATAATTGATATCTTTAGGCACCACAAAAGTGAAACTAAATTTTCCGTTTTTGACACTTGCCTTGCCTTTATAAATGGCATTATTTTGTACAAAATATTCCTTCTTTACATTATCAGTTCCATTTTGAAGGGTAGTCAATTTTTTAGGTTTATCTAAAATTAAGGGGTATACGATACCGTTAAAATCTGATAATAAATTACCTTGTTTATCGGCTACATGACCGCTGATGGTATATTTCCCGAGCGCCTTTAATGTGTCATAGGCAACGGTAACTGAAACCCCATTTATACTATCGGTAAGTACTTTATGTTTTGGAAATGCTAATGGAAGTGCCGGATCGCCTAATAAGGCAAACTTTCTGAAATTAGCCGCTGCATACTGACCGACATAAGTTACATAACGCAGATTTTTTGATAGCAAAAAGGCATCACCAAGGCTTGGGTATTCGCCATTTACCATAGGTTCAAAACCGGTAAACATATAATTTTCATTCATCTCACGATTCTGATCTTGATATACCAAACGAGTAGTGGTCATTAAGGCAATGGCTCCACCATCAGGTTTATTTAATAATACTTCACCTGCCGACACTACATCAGGATCATCGAAAGGCGCAAAATCGCAAGTAGCAGTTATAAATAAGGGAAGCTTGTAAAGATTATTCATAAGGTTCACATCATCCATCGAAAAAATTCGTTCTTCACACCAACCCAAAGGACCACCATGACCATTATAATTCATTAAAAAAGTACCATTATAAATTTGGGCACGAATTGAAGTATTGGCATCGGGTGTGCGCGGGCCGGCAGGTGTAGATTGTTCAACAAAACCATCGACATAAATTTTTGTAGGATTGAAATTGGTTACAGAATCTGTAATGTATTTCGACATAATTTCACCATCATCTAGATGAACGCCCGAGTCGCCATCATCGGCATTAAAGGTCATTGAATTTTTCCAAGCGCCAAACGAATTCGGACTATCATAATTTATAATTTTATTAATGATTTGTGCCGCATTGTTAGCAGTAGAAATGGTAAATCTTCCGATACCAATATCGAGTGTATTTATTTGTCCGTTCACAAAACTGTTGAAGTTTTCTTGATCATCTAAGAAGCCAAAAAAATCATCAGAGCAATAGCCTGTAATCTTATCATTGCTTTCATAGGTTTCGTAGGTAGGTACTAAATTGGTATTGTTTTTTACTCGGTTTTTATAGTCATAGGACGCATCGCCTAAAAATAGAACATACTTTGGGATATCATTCGCGGCTGAGCGATCGTAATACATTTTTAAAAAATCTCGAATGGCAGAAACATCTTGTGATCCTGATGAAAACTCATTATAAATTTCTTGAGGACTTACAATTAAAGTTCTTAACCCACGTTTTGAAGTATGATGTGCAGCTAATTTTTCGGCTTCCGATTTTAAAGAATTTGGGGTGATGATAATATAATCCTTAACGGAGATATTATGCAGATTTTGATTACCCGTTTTCTCAATGAAAACCGGATTTAAAAGTTGCGTTCCATCATACGCAACAAAGCGTCTGTAGATATCTGCTTCACGATTGAATGATAAATTGGTGCCTAACAAATTGCTTGTCATTTGTTGCGGCAATAATGGATTGGTAACTTCCCATACTAAGGTATTAGCATTTGCATTTTCGATTAGATATTGGCAAATATTACCACTCGCCACCACATTCAAATCCATAAAATTTAGATAGCCATTAAGTACCAATTTTCGTCGAGCATTTACCCCAATAAAATCAAGATAGCCGCTGGCATTACTACTTCCTTTTGTAAATTGAATGCCAATATTGAATGCACCAGAACTTAAAGTTGTGTTTGACACTCGATCAAATGAACGAGTAACGGGATCGTAAAATGCACCCCCCACCGAACCTATGCCCTCGGTAAATAACAAATTTCCGTTTGCACTTACCGTCATGATACTTGTACCTGAACTTGAAATAGCACCTAATCGAGTACGAACACTTATCGGACTATCTACTAACAAATTCGGAAAATTAAACGCATAATTTCTTTGAAGATATCTTCCCGGCAAATCGCTAAATTCATCACCCCACCATGTCTTCCCAAACTTTCCCGGGTTACTTGAATCCTTTTCAATAAAAACATAATCATTAAATGATGTGCTATTAATATTTGAGCTAGCCGGATTATTGAAAGAGGTTATTCGCTTTCCGTTTCCAACATTAAAACTGATAAAATAATAGCTGAGCTCGCTATAGATATTAAATCGATGGGCGAATAATTTATTTACCGAATCTTGCAGGTAAATACTATGTGGACCATTCGCGTAAAACAAAAAATAATCACCTGGGTTAAATTGTCCATCACCACCATCAACCACTTGGATTGCATTCTCGAATAAATCATCAATAGGTGCTATTTTATTATCTTCAGATAACATTTCACCACCATTGCCATATAAACGAATTGAATTGGTTATAATACTTGACGGTTCGACACCTAAATTATTTTTTATAAAATTATAATCAATCTTATAAATACCTTGTTGCGAAACGGCTATTTTATAAAATTCGCCATTTGCTAAAACCGAATTATTTGCATAGACCCTTGTGCCATTAGTTTTTTGTAAGGGTGTAGATTCTTCTTGTATGTCTAGTTTATACGAAATTAACTTATCGATTGAGCCATCGGCCTGTAATACATATTGAGGTATAAAAACAAGGGCAATGTTTTGTTTTTTTTCGATGGTGATTTTTACTTCAGGATTTGGACTAGAAGGAAGGGTGATTTTTTTATCCCAAACCGGATTTTGCATTTTTTCATATCGGGCATCAAGTAAACTTACTTTAGGTAATTGAAAATGTTGAATCTTACTATGCTCGACTTTATATATTTCGTTAGATTTAATTTGATTGGGTTCATTACTTCTTACAGTAGGTGAACCTTGCAATAAATCAGTATTTGATTTCATTTGTGCAGAAAGTTGTATCGCACAAAAGCACAAAGTACAAGAAAGGGTAATATTTAAAAATAGGGTCTTCATAGTAAAATAATCAACATGGTCAAAGGTAAACTCTTTTCGCGAGCGAACTCATCAGCCAAACAACAAGTAAGGAAGTAAAAACGATAAGGTAATTCTAAAATTGTATTAAGCCTCGGCTTTATTTTCGGATTCGTGTATCGTGACCTTAATTTTTTGCAATCGCATACGATCAAGTTGAACCACCATGAAATCGAAATGATCGAAGCTCACAATTTCATTTTGAGCCGGAAATTTACCAGCGATTTCAAGTACTAATCCGGCTAATGAATCGCTTTCGCCTCTTATTTCATCAAAAGTTTCTACCGGTAAGGCTGTAATTCTACAAAAATCGTTGATTAATGTTTTTCCTTCAAATAGGTAAGTGTGTTCATCTATTTTTTTTGCTAACAATTCATCATCATCAAATTCGTCCTTAATCTCACCAATAATTTCTTCAAGAATGTCTTCGAGCGTAACAATACCAGATGTGCCACCAAATTCATCAACTACAATAGCCATATGGTTTCGTTTCAACTGAAACTCGCGAAGCAATGATTTAATTAATTTGGTTTCATGAACAAAGTTTACAACGCGAATGAGTTGATGCCAATTGAAGTCTTTATCATCAATATGTTGCAATAAATCTTTTGTGTGAATGATCCCTTTTACTTCATCTAAGGATTCGTGATACACTGGCAGACGCGAAAAACCAGTTTCTAAAACTTGGCTTTTTAACTCGTCAAAATTCCAACTATAATCAATGCCTGAAACATCATGTCGGTTACGCATAATTTGCTTCACCGTAATTTCATTAAACTTTACAATCCCCTTAAAAATATTCACTTCTTCTTTAGAAGCCGTATGACCTAACGTAAGATCTATGGCATTTTCCATGTCATCATTACTAATTTCATGTTTATTTCGTTGATTTAATTTGCCTTCTATAAAATAGGTTGATGAAACTAAAAATCGGCTTACCGGACTAAACAATTTATCAAGTAATGAAATAAAAGGCGCGGTAAAAACACATAGCTTGAGGTTATTTTGCGTGGCATACACTTTTGGCAAAACCTCTCCAAAAAGTACTAAGAAAAAAGTAACCACAACAACTTGCAATACAATATCGATTAACGATAACATGTGTAAGGGTAATTGCGGAAAGGATTGTTGCAGATTAACCAAACTGCTATACAATAAATTCGTACTGATGATGACGCCAATACTTAGAAAATTATTTCCAATTAACAAAGTGGCAAGAAGGCGTTTAGGGTTTTCAAGTAATCGAAGAATATTTTGATACCCTGACGTTTCTTTTTGTTTGATATAATTGATATCCTTAGCTGACAGAGAAAAGAACGCAACTTCGGAACCTGCAATGATCGCAGTAATCGCAAGAAGCAGGATTATTAAAAAAACCAATGCTATTTGCGCATTTGAACTTAGTGTTGTAGTAAGAAGTGGTGAAAGTAAAGCTTGATATGCCGAATCAGGGTCCAATTGGTTTAAGTTTCGTGAAAAATAGTAAACATGTATAATATTTACAATTAGGTAGCAAATATATTAAAAAGTCAATTCACCCGACAAATCATTTGGTTCGGCGGGGTTAGATGGCGTATTAATTTCTGTTGATAATTCGTCAAACTCGCTCCTATGTTCATTATTACGCTTGTCGAGCATAACAAGGTTGGTGCCAATTATTTCTGTAATAAAGCGTTTATTCTTGTCTTTGTCTTCCCATGAACGGGTTTTCAAGCATCCTTCGAGGTGTATTAAGCTGCCTTTGTGTAGATATTTTGCAGCAAGTTCAGCGAGTCCTCTCCATAAAACAATGTTGTGCCATTCGGTTTGTGGCACCGTATTTCCCTTTTTGTCTTTATAGGTTTCGGTGGTAGCCAATGGAAATTTTGCTACCGGAATATTGCCTTCGATATATATTATCTCGGGGTCTCTTCCCAGATTCCCAATAAGGAATACATGATTTACACCTCTCATTGTCTTTTGATTTAGAAAAGGAAACTAAAGATAATCAAATTTCTTAAAAAAGGAAATTATCATTCTGGGAAATGCAAAATCAGTAAGGGCTGTTTTTTTTACTTTAATGAATTCGATAGGTAAATGTTGCTTTTTAGATTCGATATGTACGATACGAAAATGCCCATATAATTGCTGGTGCGTTAATTGCTGACGTAAACTGAAAGATTTTTCGACTTTCATTGAATTTAAAAAAATAGGGGAATTAGGTTTTTCCTTTCCGTTAGTTTCAATCATATAAGGGGTATGTAAATCCTTCCAAATATCTTTTTCATTTCTTTTTATCAGGTATAAATTCGTTTCATCTTGCAAAACATAAAAATGAAAATGTCTTATTTTCAAAGCCTTCTTTTCTTTTTTTACAGGATATTCAGTTACTTTATTTTGTGCTTTAGCAATACAAATCTTGCTAAAAGGGCATTCAGTACAATGCGGACTCGCCGGTTTACAAATGATAGCACCAAAATCCATAATGGCTTGATTATATTGAGCTGATTTTGTGCTTGGCATGAGCTTGAAGGCTAATTCTTGAAAATATTTTTTGCCTTTTGCATCATGAAAAGTTTTCTTTATGCCAAAAATTCTACTCAAAACACGTACAACATTTCCATCCACAACTGCATGTGGAAGATTGTAAGCGAAGGATGCAATGGCTGCCGCGGTATAATCGCCAATGCCTTTTAATTCGCGGATTTCATGGTATGTATTCGGAAATTGTCCATGATATTTTTCAGCTATTATTTTAGCGGTTAGCAATAAATTCCGACAACGATTATAATAACCTAACCCTTGCCATAGGCGAAAAACTTCTTCCTCTTTGGCTAGGGCCAGATTATGTATATTGGGATATTTTTTGGTAAATGCCAGATAATATTTTTCGCCTTGAATAACTCGAGTTTGTTGGAGGATAATTTCACTTAGCCAAATTTTATAAGGGTCACGAATACCTTTCCAAGGCATTTTTCGTTGGTTAAGATGTTGATTCCAATCTAACAAAAGCTCAGGAAATGAGGAGTATTGAGTATTTGGTTGGGAGTTTTTTATAGCCAGAAAACAGATTTTAAAATAAATTAATATTACTTTTGTCCAAAGTTATTCATAAATAAAGTAAAACGCAGATGAAGAAGGCCGATTTAATTAATCTGATTTCAGAAAAAACAGGGGTACCTAAAGTAGATGTACTTGTTTCTATCGAAAGTTTCTTCACCAATGTGAAACAAAGTTTAGCCGAAGGTGAGAATGTTTATATTAGGGGCTTTGGGAGCTTTATTACAAAAAAACGCGCTGCTAAAGTAGGTCGAAATATCAAACAAAATACATCGGTTTATATTCCCGAGCATTTTGTACCTGCTTTTAAACCTGCTAAAGAATTTACCGAGGAAGTGAAAAAACTTAAAACATCTAATATCGAAGTCGTATCGCACGACTAACACAACTCATTCAGTAATTAAGTGCAGAAAAAACAAATTATTCTTATTGGAAGTGCCATACTTCTCATTGGCTTACTATTCTTATTAGGGAATCGAAAGGGCGATGAATCGAAGAGCAAATCGGCTGGTGAAGGCAATGTGCCCATGGCTCAGGGCGGTATGGACAATCACGAAACGGAAGTTTTAGATTTTGATAAGTATATGCTTGATTCGGAAGCTGCCCTATCAACTGATGTTTCCGCTCAACTAAAAAAACTAAAAGCCCTTGCCGAAGCCAACAATTCAGCTATTCAAAATAAGGATCTGGCTGAGTTTTGGGAGAAACATGAAAACCTGAATATGGCGGCTCATTTTTATAAAAAAGCAGCGTTTTTGGAAAATACAGAAAAAAGTGTCACATTTGCCGGCAACTTATTCGTAGCGTTGATGCAAAAATCAGAAGACGCTTCGATTAGGAGGTGGCAAGCGAAGGAAGCTATTACGTGTTTTAATAAAGCACTTGAACTAAATCCTGAGAATGTCGAAACAAAAATTGCTTTAGCTACCTGCTATACCGAAGGTACCGGCGAAACGATGAAGGGCGTTACTCTGCTGCGAGAAATCACACAGAAAGATAGCAACAACATTTCTGCAAATATTATTTTAGGAAAGTTGGCCATACAATCGGGACAATTAGATAAAGCCATAAAAAGACTAGAACTCGTTCTTACTATAAAGCCGGATAATACAGAGGCAATGTATTTTTTAGCCGAAGCCTACAAAAGCCAAGGCAACAAAGAGAAAGCTATTTCTTTGTTTGAAAAATGCAAGAAACTCGTAAACAATCCCGATTTTACTAAAGAGATCGACAACTATATAAACTCATTTAAATAGATTATTTTTTAACAAAAACATTTTAATCATGCCTTGCGGAAAAAAACGTAAACGTCACAAAATTGCAACTCATAAGCGTAAAAAACGTTTAAGAAAGAATCGTCATAAGAAGAAGTAATTATCCCTCTTGTAATTTATTGAACACAAAGCATTTTGAAAAAAGTGCTTTGTGTATTTTTGTGAACGCATGATTATGATGATCAGTAACTACTGAACTTGTGAACAAAGAACTGATTATTCAATCGTCTGATGAAGGCATTGAGATAGCTTTATTAGAAGAAAAAAAACTGGTTGAACTACATTACGATAACTCCGGTGGAAGTTTTAATGTGGGTGATTTGTATTTAGGCAAACTTAAAAAGGTAATGCCTGGGTTAAATGCTGTTTTTGTAGACATTGGACACGAAAAAGATGCCTTTTTACATTATACCGATTTAAGCCCTTACTTTAAAAGCTTGGTGAAATTCACCGAAATGGCCATAAACGACAAATCGAGTGCGTCCTTCGATTTTTCTAAATTTGTTACCGAACCCGAAATATTAAAAACCGGACATATTGCTGAAGTAACGCAAGGCAAACCTAATATTCTAGTCCAAATTTTAAAAGAACCCATTTCTGCAAAAGGCCCTCGTATTAGTTGCGAATTATCTTTACCCGGTAGATTTTTAGTGGTAACGCCATTTAATAATTTCGTGAATGTTTCGCGCAAAATTCAATCTACCGAAGAACGTAAAAGATTACAACGAATAATCGAAAGTATTAAGCCAAATAATTTAGGGGTGATTGTGCGTACCGCAGCTGAAGGACAAAGTTCGGCTGAATTGCATAAGGATTTATTGGGCATCATTGAGTCATGGAAAGCCATTCAATTTAATTTGAAAGGCGCAAAACCGGCACAAAAGATATTAAGCGAGCAAAATAAAACAACATCTCTCCTTCGCGATTTATTAAATAAAGACTTTAATTTAATTGTTGCCAATGAGCCAAATATTGTAAAAGAAGCCAAAGAATACATACATGGTGTTGCCCCCGGAAGAGAAACTATTGTAAGTCATTACCAAGGTAGCTTACCCATTTTTGAACATCATGGAGTAGCTAAGCAAGTGAAAGCATCGTTTGGTAAAACCGTTTTGCTTGATGGTGGTGGTTATTTGATTATCGAACATACCGAGGCCTTGCACGTAATTGATGTAAATAGCGGCCACAAATTTTCGGCGGTGAATCAAGAAGATACTGCTTTTCATATTAATAAGGAGGCGGCCAAAGAAATTGCTCGTCAACTTCGATTACGCGATATTGGAGGCATTATTATCGTTGATTTTATCGATATGAAAAACCCGGATAATCGACGTGATATTGTAAAAATTGTTGAAGACTTAATGGCCGAAGATCGGGCTAAGCATAGTGTTTTGCCACTTACAAAATTTGGATTGTTACAAATTACTCGTCAACGTTTACGCCCTGAAATTAAAATTAGTACCGGCGAAACTTGTCCGAGTTGTAACGGCACCGGCAAAGTACGCTCTTCGCAATTACTAATTGATGATATTGAAAAGCATATTAAATATTTGAAGGCGAATGTAAATGCCGATTTAGAATTGCATATCCATCCAATTTTGAAATCGCATTTCACGAAAGGCTTATTCTTTAATTCGTTGTATGCTAAATTTAAAAAGAAATACGGAAACTTTACCATTGTGGAAGATGCCGGCTTTGAATTTATCCAGTATAAATTTTATGATAAAACAACCGGCGAAGAAATTAAGTTTTAATGGAATCAATAATACCACTATAGCACTCAAATAGTCTTTGGACTATTTATCCGCTAACATTGGTATCAGAGATCCCATTAATTAGACCTTAAATAGTATTTTTACTGTATTTCATATCCAAACTATCATACAACATATCATTCAACAGTTTTATGCAACATCACTGGTTGAATGGATGGCATTTTTATTTGGTTTGGTACAAGTAATTCTTGCAGCTAAAAACAAAAGTGCTAATTTCTATTTCGGTATCGTGAGTGTGGTGTTGTATATCTATGTTTTTTATACATATGGATTGTTTGCAGAAAGTTTGCTGAATGCCTATTATTTGCTCATAAGTATAGGAGGTATATATTTTTGGCAAGCTTCTAAACTAAAAGACATTTCAACAATACAGATTCGTGATTGGGTTATGCTTTCTATTTGTATGCTCATTGTATGGATAGTTCTTTATGTGATTTTAAAAATGTGCACACCCAGCACAGTACCTGCTTTTGATGCATTTGTTTCTGCAGCGGCATGGATAGGTTCGTGGTTATTAATGAAACGAAAATTAGAAAACTGGATCTTTTTAAATATTTCAAATGTGGTTGCAATACCACTTCAATTGTATAAGGGATTAAGCCTAACTGCCTTGCTTACGATGATTTATTTTATCGTAGCTATTAAAGGATATATTGATTGGAAACGAAGAATGGAAAATTGAATCAAAAAAAGTCCTTAAAAAGCAAACTTCATACTGCCAAATATCCCAAACCTCCGTAAGTCAGATTCATTCACATTTTTGGTTGGTAAGAGTCGCCAAACAAAATCTACTCGTAATACCTTAAAGATATTTTCAATACCTGTACCGGCTTCTAGATACGGTGATTTTACCAAGGTTTGAAATGTGTATCCACGATTAAGATTAAGATTTTGATTACTCGAAGAAAGACTTCCATAAACCCCTTTCATATTCCAAAACGTGCGCAATTTCATTTTTTTGACCACCGGAATATACTTAAAAAATAAGGTGCCCATTGAATGTTCAATACTTGCTCCAATATACTGATCACTTACATATTCATATCGATACATCATATTAAAAGCCCGAGGATTATAGTAATAAAATTCGTTGCCCGGATGAACTTCTAATAAAGAATAGGGTAAAATGCCAATTACTTTTCCAAAATATATATTGTAATGTATCGATCCAAAATGATTTAATTTCTTGCTATCCGAAACGGTAAATCTTAGCTTGGTATAATTATAATTGCCACCCAATACATTTTTAAATCCTTTACTAATCGATCCTTTAATAATGGGGTATTCGGTACCTAAACTTGTTCGATAATAATTTCCTTCCACAAATTTTTCGCGATAAGCAAATCGAAGTTCCAATCCGATTTCATTACTTGAAACCGATGAGGTATTTAATCCATTATCGTTAAAAAAGATTCCATCGTAAGGCAAAGGCGAATACGGTGTAAAAATTCTTTTCTCGGCAAAAATTTTAAAACTAAAGCCGTTAAAATAACTTTTAAAAAATTCAATTCTTTGTTGGTCAGTGAAAGCTAATTTCCAAGGCACTTTCTTTCTTCCTATCGCACCAAAAACATTATCAATAGCGCCTGCATCGTCGTACGAATTTACAGCATTGTCAATATCATGCTTATACTCGGCATAAATATACATTCTTGGTTTTCGTTCCAATAACCACAAAGCGCTTCCGTAATATTTAAAGCGAGTATCCTTACTGCCATAGGCTACATAAGCTTTAAGGTAAATGTTTTTAAATAGTTTTGGCGTGGTGCCTAGTGTCAATCTCCATCGAACTCCTTCTACTGCATTTTTACTATATAAATTATAAATAGGTCCAATCTCAAGCGGTCCAACTTCTTTGATGCCAGTTGCCAATAAGTAGGAAATAGAGTAATACCTTTTATAAATCGGAAGTCCTTGTATCGTATCAATCATTTTATAAATTGATTTTTCATTCTTTGATAATGTATCGTGTCGAACCTCGTTCCAATATTGCTCATCTCTGTTCAAGGCTTCCGACTGAAAATCAGTTTCACTTCTTTGACTCTTATCATTCAACACTTCAATATTATGTGGATGATTGATGACAATATTTTTATAGGTGCTTGTTTTTCTGCCTAAAAATCCGGCTACTTTATCCCCATGTGGAGGTAAAAAATCGACATAAAATTTATCGCGAGTTAAAAACCAAATGCTATCGTGCAAGCAAGTAAATTCTTGCAACATAGTTACTTTGTTAACCCAATTAATGTTTTGATCTTTACCAACAATCATGTTCACCTTTTGTACTGCATAATCGGAATCATGCACCCAAATATCTCCTTCAAAAGTATGTTCGCCTTTTCGTTTCGGTGTAAATACAACCTGAAAGCATCGCTTGCCATTTACAAACTGCGTATCCGTAATTTGATATTTATAAAAAAATGGTGCGTCATCAGCAATTGGACTCGTAAACAAGACATTGAAAACCGGCATTTGATTATCGTAAACGCTTAGGTTTTGGTACATGGCACCTAGCATTTGACTTACACTTTGATTTTTATATCCCGATATTCGTGAACCCTTAATGAGTTCCCTCATTTTCTTTGGCTTTTGCTGGTAGTAGTAATCAGAAATAGTTTCGGTAAGAAATAATGGCAAGAATGGTTTGTCATCAGAAGTTGAATCAATAAAATTTTGAACAAAACTAAAATTCTTGAGAAGCGGCGAAACCTTAAATGATTTCTTTGGAATTTTATTGATATCCATTTCCAATTTATTGTACACTTCGTAACTATAATTATCTACTTTATTATAATTATTTTGCGGCTTATGCTTAATCACTTTTTTAATTAGCGATAAGGCAGGATCTTTGGATACATGCATCACAAAATTCTTCATTTGCACCGATGTCCTTTCCATTTCAATTTTGTAAAAACGATAACCCGGTTTTCTATCGAGTGGAATAGTAATTTTCTTATACCCTATACTACTAATACTAATACTATCTGATGGCAATTCATTGGCTTCATAAAAAAACATCCCATCAACCGAGGCCTTTACTCCTTTGGCTTTACCGGTAAATGTTATCGTTGCAAATGACAGTGGTTCGCCGGTTGTATAATCCTTTACTTGGCCTTCAATGCTAAATTTTAGCGTTGATGATTTTATATTTGAAGAAGATGTTTGATGTTGAATAGTTGTATCAATCCCTTTTTCATGCTTTAGAAATAAACTATCTTGCGCCGAAATAGACTTCGCAAAAAATAAAAGACTGCTGACAACCATTAAAATAATTCGAATATTTACAGACATACAAAAACCCCCCGGTGTCATTGCTTTTTAAAAGTCGGTTGCTAATGAAAGATGTAATATAGGCTTTTTACCACCACCATAATTCCAGGCGAAATCGGTACGGAAAAAATAACCCAAAAAGCGAGTCCTAAAACCTAACCCATAACCCATAGCTAAACTTTTTTCGAGAAATACTGACACGTTGGAAGGGCTATCATTAATACGAATAAGATTCACTACATTTTCGGCAGTCGGGTAAAGTCCTTTCATTGTATATCCGATATCAGTGAAGGCAACCAATTGCAGATTTCGGATAAAGCCCGATTTAATTTGACGTTTAAAGAACGTATTGTACAAAGGCAATCGCAATTCTTCGTTGAGTACCATGAAACTACTTCCATTTCGAGCGCCTTGTTTATAGCCACGCAAGTTCGTAGCCAAAGCTTGAAAAGCGTAAGTTTCTTCGGTACTTAATTGTGTATTTTGATCGAATTGTGAACTTATTGAATTGTCGACACCTCCTAAATAATATAAAATCTTTGCTTTACCGGTACTATGTGCACCGGCTAATCGTGAAGCCAAA
The DNA here is from genome assembly GCA_016706595.1 of Bacteroidota bacterium. Lineage (GTDB taxonomy): Bacteria > Bacteroidota > Bacteroidia > Chitinophagales > Chitinophagaceae > OLB11. The sequence goes on from JADJJH010000002.1 coordinate 297,643, forward strand.
ATAAAATTCTTATACAACGTAATATAATGTCTTGCATCATATCCAAAGTTTACAAATCCTTTTTTATCATCATTAAATTGATACTGATATTCAACAAAAAATTTAGCTCTAGTTCCTTTCCAAATATTTAAAATTGGGTTGATGGTATTGTCGTAAACATATTCCACTTTACTTACCAGCCAATATTGTTTTGAATTAGGAATTTCAATGCTATACTGATCCTTTGCTAAGTAACGAGTTCTATCGTATCGCAATCCCAATTGAACCCTAACGCTATTCAACATATCAAGAGGATAAGTAAAATTAGATTGAAAATAATCCATACCCTTTTTGCCCACTACATAATAAGGAGAATAATAGGGAGGAGGTGCAAAGCCTTGTTCGGTTCTGTTTGAATGAAAATATAATAATCCCCAATCTACTCTTCTTCTGAAATTTGCAAACTGCAAAAAATAATCTAACGACCGAAAATCTACACCTAACCTAGCGCCTCCCGTAAGTTTATAATCTTCCATTACATCGGTGAGTGTTGAAGTAAGAAAACCCGAAAGGGGAATATTATTGAACTGCGTGCCTAAAGGCTGATAGCGTGTAAAAAGTAAGGTATTATCTAATGACGTTTGTATATAATCCGGATAAAAATTAGATCGATATACTTTTGCTTTCCCAATGGTAGTTGTATTTACAAAGGTTTGATATCGAGAATGGCTACTTTGCGGATTCATGAAAATATTCACCAAAGTACTTACTGAATCGGATTCATCATCAAAAGGGGTAATATAAGTTGCCGGCAAATCAATAACCTGTTGCTCATCTATACGAACCACTTCGCTATCCTTCATACTTTTTAAAAGCAGATGGTAACTTTCGTCTGCATCTTTTAATGTTTCGTAAGGTGTATTATACATTACATACTCATTGCCAACACAACTTAATTCTGCAACTTTATCGAGCTTATGAATGAACTGTTGCGAGAGGATTGAAAAGGCACTAGGAGCGGAATCACTTACTTCAAGTGTATCGGGTTTATTACCCATTTTAAGAATGCTCACAATTACGCGATGCATTTTACCTTGCTTGTCTTCGAGATAGGAAAACTTTTCGGGACCATATTGAATAGGGTCATGAATAACATGTTGGGTGTTACTGAGTTGCAATAAATTAGTTCCTCGCGAAGCACTATATAAATACAAATTAAATCGGTTGTTGAATACATCACTTTTGCTTGTGCTTAAAAATGGCGTAGTGCGATTAGATAAAAAGAGGATGCCACTTTGCAAACCATTCTCAACATAGGCAGGCGACTTATCATCGAATAAATCATTCGTTATATTTTCGAATCGATTATTTTTAATCGTTAAATAAAACAAATCACTTTGTCCTTTTTTTATTGCGGTAACTGCTAATATGCCTTCATCACCTGTAAAACACATACCGGTAATTCGATCTACTTTATTAGGTGCAATTCGTCGTTTTTCCATGATGCGTTTACCGGTAGTAAAAATGCGAAGTTGTAAAGCACCTTTTCGTTGATACAATGCTGCTAGTTTTTTTCCGCTTGGGCTCCAACAAAGCATGGGGTAATCCGGATCTTCTAATTCTTGCAAAGCCTTCATACCGCCATCAATAATTACATACGACTTATTATACTTTACATCTTGAATATAAATTTTAAACTGTCCGTCCTTTTTTTCAACATAGGCTAATTCTCGTCCGGTTGGAGAAACCGAAAAATTACTATATAGCGCACCACGTTTGGCTTGCACTTTGCTGTATACCGTTCTGCCACTGCTTGCCAATTCACTATCGACAGGTTTACTATAAAATAATATAAACTCTTTAAACAACTCTTTAGAAGGTTTTTTACATACAATTTCTATGGCTTGATGTACACTTTTGCGATAACGTGTGAGATATAATAAATTAGAAATATAATTTTCTCCATACGCATTCGAAATGAAATTCCAAAAGGCATGTCCGCAAAGCATAGGTTGCTCAATAGCCATATCTTGAAAATTCTTTTTGCTTGAAATAGATATCAAATTTTCCATGGCACTTTGTTTTTCAGCAGACCATGTTTCGGCTATAAAATTTACATAACCCATCGTATACCATTCGGGCAAATTCATCTTCACCGCATTTTTCACCACATCTTTTAAGTTATCGCCAAATAACATATTGTCTTTTATGGCTTTCGCAATGCCACTTCGTAATTGCTTTTTAAGATGATTATGATCGCCATTAAAATAAATCGGAATATTATCACCTGCCACATCTACCTTACCTCCTGCTGCTTGATTTATCTCATCGTTCTTTCGACCTAGATTCGTTTGTCGATAATCGCCAAATGAATTGTATAAAATAATATTCAGTTTTTTGTGTAATCGTCCGCCCATCATATACACGATATGCGATAATTCTTGCTCGGCTAAATTCAATGCATACACCGCATTCGACTTTCCGTAATCGTAATAAAATGCTCTAAAGTGGGTACTATCATAATACTTCCAGCTAAAGGTTCGGTATTGCACTCGATTCTGCCCAAACTGTTCCCACGATGCCTGAGCTTGTGAAAAATATACCGACATCATGAGCAGACAAAAGATGACAATTTTTTTATACATCAACGTAGTATTATTTACTATGAAAATTAAAAATACGGAATTGAAAGAAGAATAAGATTAAGGTAGGCTGTTAATTCTATCAAGCTGCAAATAATACGGGTGAGGTTTTCATATATTTGCCCGCTAAAATTAAATAACATTGATACAAATTGAATCTTTTACTTTCGGTCCTTTTCAGGAAAACACCTATATTTTATCAAACGAAAAAAAGGAATGCCTCATTATTGATCCAGGTATGTATGAATTAAACGAATTCGACCGCTTCTTTGCCCATATTGAAAAGAAAGGGTTAAAACCGCTTTTATTGCTGAATACGCATACCCATATCGACCATATAGTTGGCAATGCCGCGGTAAAAATGAAATTTAAAACGCCTTTTGCTTTTCACCAACTCGATCGTCCGGTTTTTGATAGTGCCAAACAAGCCGCCGCCATGTTTAACCTCACATATGTAAGTTCGCCCGAACCCGATTATTATGTAAAAGAAGGTGAAGAAGTGGAATTTGGCGAGGATCGATTTAAAATTTTATTAGCCCCGGGCCATTCGCCCGGCAGTGTTTGCTTTTATCATGAAGTGCAAAAATTTGCCATCGTTGGTGATGTGTTATTTCAGATGAGTATTGGACGAAGCGATTTGCCTGGAGGAAATTACGATACGCTTGTAAATAGCATACATACACAATTATTTACCTTACCCGATGAAACAGAAGTATATAGCGGGCATGGACCTGCAACTAATATTGGTTTCGAAAAAATGAATAATCCTTTTGTGGGTAGTGGAAGATAAATTTTACTTGCCTTTTCTGTCTTATTATTTTGGGGGTGGCAAACACGCTTGCGGCTCATACGCCGGCACGCAAATAATTAGTTTACAAAAACAAATTTCCTTCAACGTGCCGGGGTACCGCCTTAATCGTTGCCACAGTAAATGCTTGATATGAGATTTGTCTTATGATTCTTATCCAAACATCCTTACAGTAAATACACCCCATCCTCTTCTATCCTTACCATTCGTTGTTTGTATAAAATGCCAATCGAACGTTTAAAGGCTTTTTTACTCATACCTAAAAGTGCAGTAATTTCTTCGGGTGTACTTGCATCGGTAAGTTTTAAAAAGCCTTTATTTTTTTTAAGATAGGATAATACTTCTTGCGTAGTATCTGCCAAATGCATCACACCAATTTTTTGAAGGGATATATCAAGTCCTTCATCTTCTCTAACCTTTTTAATATAACCGGTCAATTTATCGCCCAATTGTAAGGGTTGATAAATTTCGTTTTTATACACTAATCCTTTGTGTACATTATTCACAATGGCATTATAACCTAAAAAGGTTTCTTCAAAAATGAGCAAATCAACTTCATCACCAACTTGCAATTCCATTTCATGATTGGCAATAAATTTATTGATTTTGGATGATGCCATCACTTTTCCACTTTCTTCATCAACATAAGCAAATACAACATATTGCTTATTAATCTCTACCGGCTTCGACATTTCGTTGGTCGGTAAAAATAAATCTTCATCCATACCCCATGCAAGAAAGGCGCCTTCGGGCGATAATGATGTTACTTTTAGATAGGCAAATTCACCAACCAAAATAAGTGGTTCTTGAATAGTTGCTATCGTATTACCAGCAATTGTTTTATAAACAAATATTTCAACTAAATCCCCTTGCTTAAAATGCGAATCAACAAACTGTTTAGGTAATAATACTTCGCTACCAATTTTGTCAACTAATATCATTCCTTCATCACTGCTTCGAATAATTTTTAAACGGTTTATTTCTCCTAAATAAATCATGTGTTACCTATAATGGCGTAAAAGTAGTTTGAAAATCTACTATGTATTGTAATTCTTCTAATAATGAAATTCATTTCTAGGTTATCCCAACTAGATTTCCCAACCCGGATACAACTGAAACGCAGTCATAAACTCATTAATCTCACCTTTTACTTTCGTAATATTTTGTTCGTTATCGATATCCATTAAAATACTATCTATCCAACGAGCAATATGTTCCATATCGGCTTCAAGTAAACCGCGTGTAGTAAGTGCAGGAACTCCTAAACGAATACCCGAAGTAATAAATGGCGACTTATCATCAAAAGGAACCATGTTTTTATTTATTGTAATATCGGCCTTCACCAAAGTATTCTCGGCCTTTTTACCTGAAATATTTTTGTTGCGCAAATCAATTAACAATAGATGATTATCGGTTCCTCCGAAAACAATATCATAATCGCGCGAATGAAATGCATGTTCAAGTGCTTTAGCATTCGCAATTACCTGTTTTGCATAAACCGTAAAATCATCTTGCAAAATTTCAAAAAATGCAACAGCTTTTGCAGCAATCACATGCTCAAGCGGACCGCCTTGTGTACCCGGAAAAACGGCTAGATTAATTAAATCACTCATCATACGTATTTCGCCTTTTGGGCCGGTAATGCCCATGGGGTTTTCGAAATCAGTCTTCATTAAAATAATTCCACCACGTGGGCCACGTAAGGTTTTATGAGTGGTTGAAGTAACAAAATGACAATGTTCGAAAGGCGAATTCAATAAGCCTTTGGCAATTAAGCCTGCCGGATGTGCCATATCGCATAATACCAAAGCATTTACTTTATCGGCGATGGCTCTGATGCGGGCATAATCCCAATCTCTACTATAAGCAGACGCGCCACAAATGAGAAGCTTTGGCTTTTCAGCAAGAGCTACTTGCTCCATCATGTCATAATCAATTAAGCCGTCTTCTTTTTTTACTCCATAAAAATAGGGTTGGTATAACTTACCTGAAAAATTTACTGGCGAACCATGCGTTAAATGTCCACCCATGCTTAAGTCAAGACCTAAAATTTTATCGCCCGGTTTTAAAATAGCCAACATTAAACTGGCATTCGCTTGCGCACCTGAATGTGGTTGCACATTCGCGAAATCGACATTAAAAATTTGCTTGGCGCGATCGATGGCTAATTGCTCACTTTTATCTACTACCTCGCAGCCGCCATAATATCGTTTACCCGGATAGCCTTCTGCATATTTATTCGTCATTACATTGCCCATGGCACGCATCACTTGCTCGCTGGTAAAATTTTCGGAAGCTATTAATTCCAATCCGTGTTGTTGGCGAGCATATTCTTCTTTTATGATATCAAAAATCTGTTTGTCTGGCAGCATGTTTATTATTTTAATTTTTAAGGGCTTAAAGATAAAAGATATAAATTTGAATTTTATTAAACCTTTGGAACAAATATGAAATGAGGCATTACAATTCTTGACACCCAAGTAATGTTGATATGCCGAATGACATGTGACAAATGAAAACAAATAGAAAAACACATGAAAGTAATCATACCGGTTGCAGGTGCAGGGGCTAAACTTAGGCCGCATACGTATACTCAACCGAAGCCCTTAATTCCGCTTGCCGGCAAAACCATTTTAAGTTTTATTATTGATCAGTTTGTAGAGCTCGGACAAAAAGATTTTATTTTTATCATAGGATATTTGGGTGAAAAAATTCAGCATTATGTTGAAGAGCATTATCCCGATATCAATTCAACCTTTATTGTACAAACCGAACGTTCGGGTACCGGACATGCCATTTATCTTGCCAAAGATTCAGTTTCACCAGATGAAGAATTACTCATCGTATTTGGGGATACGATCTGCGATTACGATTTAGCCGAAGTGATGGCTTCGAAGCATTCGGTAGTTGGTGTTAAAAAAGTAGATGATCCACGCGATTTTGGCGTTGCCGAAATTACCCAAGAGGGTTTTATTAAAAACGCGATTGAAAAGCCTAAAATTCCAAAATCAAATTTGGCACTTGTTGGCATTTATAAAATAATAGAAAGCAAACAATTGTTTGAAATTATTGAACATGATTTTACTAAAACCGATGCGCAAGAAGAATATCATTTAACGCATGTGATTAATGAATTAGCTCATCAAGGAATTAAAATTGGTACCTTTCAAGTAAACAACTGGTTCGATTGCGGCAAAAAAGAATCCTTACTCGAAACCAATGCCATCTTGTTAAATAAAGTGGGCTATGCCTCCGAAGAAATTCCGTTTTTCGATAATACCATCATCATTCATCCGGTGAGCATTGCATTGGGTTGTGAAATTGAAAATTCAATTGTTGGTCCAAATGTTACCGTAGGTGAAAAAACAAAAATTAAAAATTCCATTATTAAAGATTCTATTATCGGTTCGTATTCAGTACTCGAAAAAGTGGCACTCGAAAACTCGCTCATTGGCAGCGATGCTTTGATTTGCGGTGCGAGTCAGAGTTTGAATATTGGTGATAATACAGAAATTGATTTAAGTAAATAATATGCAGCATTTCGGAAAACTAAGCACAGACGAATTATCATTCGAAAACAGAATCACTTCATTATTCAATATTCAATATCCTATTATTCAAGCAGGTATGATATGGGCTTCGGGATGGCGATTAGCTTCGGCGGTAAGTAATGCCGGTGGTTTAGGCTTGATAGGTGCGGGAAGTATGTATCCAGAAACACTTGACATTCATTTGCAAAAATGTAAAGCCGCTTGCACTAAACCCTTTGGTGTAAACCTACCTTTATTGTATCCTGATATTGATAAGCATATCGATTTGATCATTAAATATCAAGTGCCCATTGTATTTACTTCGGCGGGTAATCCTAAAACGTGGACTTCCACTTTACAAGCCAATGGAATTAAAGTAGTGCATGTGGTTTCATCGTCGAAATTTGCTTTGAAAAGTCAGGATGCCGGTGTAGATGCCGTGGTAGCGGAAGGCTTTGAAGCCGGTGGACATAATGGTCGCGAAGAAACGACAACATTTTGTTTAATACCATCGGTTCGTGAAGCCATCGAAATACCTTTGATTGCAGCAGGTGGTATTGCTTCCGGAAAAAGTATGTTGGCAACGATGATATTAGGTGCCGAAGCTGCACAAATTGGAAGTCGATTTGTATGCACGCCCGAAGCCTCGAGTCATGATCATTTCAAAAATAAAATAATTGAAGCCCAAGAAGGTGATACTGAATTGGTATTAAAACGACTCACACCGGTACGTTTATTGAAAAATGAATTTCATCAACAAGTAAAAAATGCTGAAGGTGAATGCGTGAGTGATGAAGCTTTACAAAATTTATTAGGAAAAGCAAGGGCAAAGCGAGGCATGTTTGAAGGCGATTTGATAGAAGGTGAACTTGAAATCGGACAAATTGCTGCAACGATTCGGAAGATTATGCCTGCTGCCAACGTTGTGGATGAATTGTGGGGAGAATTTAAGTCGGCATTAGCGTTTTTGCGTAAGCCTTAATCATAAATTTTATTACTTTTGGCAGGTATATGAGAAAATCCTGTTTGCTAATATTTTTATTATTACCTGTATTAGTATGGGCGCAAACAGGTGGCAATAAAACTAACCCGATTAGCAATCCATATACCAATCCATATAATCCAAATCAGCAAAATAGTACGAACTTTTTCGAAGACGAAAACCCGGTAGATCCAAAGGAAAAAACGAAAGTTGATCCTAAGAACCCAAATCAACAAAATCCGAATCAGTTTCAGGATATGAATAGTATACGTGAGGGACTTGAAGAGCAAAAACTCATGAATGCTTATACCGATGATCCGGAGTATCAGCGCTATTTGGAGCAAATGAAAGAAGAGCAAACAGCAAAAGTAGATACACTAACCTATACTGATAGTTTAAAAAAATCGGTGTACGGTGCCAATTTTTTTACAAATAATGTGTTTGATCTTTCCGATAAAAATCCAACCTCACCCCCTGGAGATTATAAATTAGGTCCAGGCGATGAAGTCATCGTATCGTTATGGGGTGGTGCCGAATTGCAGCAAAATTATACGATTGCAAAAGATGGTTCAATCTTTCCGCGTTGGGTAGGCAAAATATATATTCAGGGATTAACCTTTGACGCTGCTACTCGTGTTATCGCGCAAAAATTTAGAAAAGTGGTTTCAACAAGTACTAATATCGATGTGCAAATGGGCAAAGCCCGAACCATACGAGTTACGATTGTTGGCGAAGTAAAAAAGCAAGGCACGTATACTATTTCGGCTTTTAATTCGGCATTGAATGCTTTGTTTCGAGCAGGAGGATTAACCGAATTAGGCAATTTAAGAAAAATTGAAATTCGAAGAGAAGGCAGAACAGTTGATATCTTAGACTTGTATGTGTATTTACGTAAAGGAGGACGAAGCGAGGAGATTTATTTAGAAGACAATGATTATATTTTTGTTGGACTTTATGAAAAGAAAGTAAGTGCTAAAGGAAGTTTTAAGCGCCCCATGTTTTACCAGCTTACTGGCGATGAAGGTTTAACCGACCTGATAGAACTTGCCGGTGGTCCGGCTTACAATGCAAGAAATTCACAAGTGCATATTAAAACCATTAGTAACGAAGAAGAGCGTTATATAAATTTGGCAGCATTAAGTAAGCACGATTTAAATGGAGAAAGTTATACCGACCTTATTTTAAATGATGGAGATGAAGTGAGTTTAAAAGCCATTAATGAAGGCTTAAGTAATGTAGTGCGTATTGAAGGTGAAGTAAAATATCCGGATGAATATGAGGTAAGGAATGGTGATAGATTGCATGATGTTTTGAAAAAAGCAGGTGGGGTTTCATCGTCGGCATACTTGGCAAGAGCATTTATTTTACGGGGATCGAACCCATTGAATTCGTCGGCAATTAAAGTTGATTTAAATGATATTGAAAATGATGAGAGTGAAAACAATATTGAAATTTTAGCCGGAGATAAAATAAAAATTCTATCTAATAAAGATTTTGAGCAACAGTATAATATTGAAGTAATTGGATTTGTACGTAAACCCGGAAAAGTGGCTTATTACAAAAACATGAAGTTGAAGGATGTGCTTTTACTTTGTGGTGGTTTACGTTTGGATGCCGAAAACGGAAGAATTGAAATTTCTAATATTGTAGATTCGGTTGATCAATACAGTATCGAATCAAAAGGAAGTAATGTCATCACCGTTGCTATTAATTCGAATCTTGAAATTGATGAGGCTTCTGAAGATATTGTTTTAAGACCCTTAGACAGAGTATATGTTCGCAGAAAAACAGAATTTTTATCGCAAGAAAGGGTTACCATTACAGGTGAAGTTGCCTATGCTGGTGAATATTCGCTCACCGAAAAAAATGAACGCATTTCTAGTTTGCTAAAAAAATGTGGAGGCGTTTTGCCTACTGCCTATTTAGATGGGGCAAAATTAATACGTCCTAAAGTTGGACAAATCGTTATTGATTTACCGGGGGCATTGAAGAGAAATGGCTCTAAACAAGATATTGTTTTACGTGATAGTGATATCATCATCATTCCATCTATTAATGAAATTGTACAAGTGCGAGGTGAAGTGCAAGTACCGGTAAATATTAAATTCGAAAAGCAAAATAATAGTGTAAAATACTATATTGGTGCAGCGGGTGGTTATGGCGATAATCCTTGGCGATCGCGGATTAATGTTAAGTACTCGAATGGCAAGGTGGCTAAGACAAAAAACTTTCTTTTCTTTAAAAAATATCCTATGGTAAAAGAAGGTTCTACAGTTCGTGTACCTGCTAAACCTAAACGAGAAAACAAAACCGAATTTAAGGATATCGTAACTATTACAACTACTTTCCTTACTACCATTGCAACGCTTATCTTGGTATATAAAACCGTAAAATAATTTACAGCTTGGCTACTTTCCTACATACACTCGATAATTTTAAACAAACGATCAAAGCAAATCTTGTTTGGATCATCGGTGTTGCATTGATAGTAGCTACTGTGCAAGCCATCATTAGTAAATCGATAGATGGTGTTTCGCAAACTCATTCTAAAATATTTCCATTATCCATAAATAAAGGCGGTGGTGCGAGTCCGATTGATGCTATAAAAATGCAATTCGGTATTTCAGATAAAACCGATTACGAAAAAATTTATAATGTCAATGAATTAGTAACCAGCAAAACCATTTCAACGAATATCGTAAAAACAAAACCGGCAAATAAGAAATATAAAAACTATGCTGAGTGGTTACTCGATGATTATAACGAACATCTACCCTTTTGGAAATCAAAAATAATAATTGAGCCACGTGATACGAGTTCGCTTTATATAACCGGTGCCGGTTTGTTGTTAGATAATACTACTATCGATAATGACATTAAAACAGGCTTTACTACTATTTATACCAAAGCGCATGATGAAGCCTTAGCATTAGCTTGTAATGAAGCTATTTTAAAAGAGTTATCCGATTTTTATATTTTAATGTCGACCGAAAAACCACGTACTGATTTATATAAAATAAAAATTATGCGCGATTCGTTGCAAGATGAGCTGAGTGATATTGAACGGGCTATTGCAGGTTTTATGGATTCAAATCAGTACTCGGCAAAAACAGAAACGCAATTACCGCAATATAGATTAATGCGTATGCAAAAGGAGATTGAAGAATTGTATACGATTACCGCTACCTCCTATCAAAATGCGAAATTCAAACTCTTATCTGAAAGCCCGATATTTCAAGTACTGGATTATGCCGGTGCACCTTATGATTATACCAAACCCAATTGGAAAAAGTTAACGCTTATTGCATTTGTTGTTACTTTCTTTTTAATGTGCTTATGGGTTTGTCGTAAAATATTTGGAAGACTTATTATTGAAGAATTATCGGCATAGGAATGATTTTTAGGAGTCATCTCTATCTTCCGAACTTTAAACTAATTAGGTGCGAGTTAAACGGCATACCCTAGTTGGCTAAACAGTCTATTTTTATTTCCACAAAGAATGCATGCCCTCAAGCCTCTATCGATTTGCGTGCAGCAGTTCGTTGTGGCTTTAGTGGTACGGATTTTTTATTTTTAAACAAAAACGTTCAAAGAAGTATTTGCTCCAAGCAGGCAGAATCGCTGCAATAACTCTTGCACAATGTTGGTGGAAGTTCATTATCTTATAAGATGTAAATCGCCAGTTTTATAAAGGTATTTGTCGTTATGAATACGTTGATACTTTATCAAATAGAAATAAGTTCCAACCTCGCAGTTTTGCCCCTTGAATTTTCCATCCCAACCAAATAAGTCGCCGTTATAATTAAATACCATTTGCCCCCATCTATTGTAAATTGTAAAATCTATAACATGAACATTGCCATTTTTTATGATATTAAATTCGTCGTTTAGTCCATCCGAGTTTGGTGAAAAAGCATTGGGTACAATTAAATCACAAGTTTCAACATACACTATAATCGAGTCTCTTGCGTTACAATTATTTAAGGTGACTTCAACCCAATACAACCCTTGTTGACTTAAGTTATACATAGGTTTTGTGGAGTTATCCTGCCATAGGTAAGTTGCGTTCAGTGTGGTCGCGTCAAGCTGTAAGGATGAACCTTCGCATAACATAGTGTCGTTGCCAAGATGTAAAGATGGAAATAGAATGTAGTTAATTTTAATGCTATCCGTTACACTACAATTATTTCTTGTAGCTGTTACCCAATACAAGCCTTGTTCACTTATGTTATAAATCGGACTTGTGGTATTATCTTGCCACAGATAAGTGGCGTTAAGTGAACTTGCATTAAGCTGTAAAGTTGCGCCTTGACATAAGGTCGTGTCGTTACCAAGATGTATAGTTGGATAGGGAATGTAGTTAATTTGAATGCTATCAGATACACTACAATTATTTATGGTAGCTGTTACCCAATATAAGCCTTGTTGGCTAATGTTATACATAGGACTTGTGGAATTATCCTGCCATAGATAAGTAGCGTTGAGTATTGTTGCATCAAGCTGTAAGGTTGAACCTTCGCATAGTGTTGTGTCGTTACCAAGATTAAAATTTGGAAATAGAATGTAGTTAATATTTATGCTATCTGTTACACTACAATTATTTATGGTAGCTGTTACCCAATACAAGCCTTGTTGATTTATGTTATACATAGGGCTTGTGGAATTATCCTGCCAAAGATAAGTGGCATTAAGTGTTGTTGCATTAAGCTGTAAGATTGAACCTTGGCATAAGGTAGTGTCGTTACCCAGATTTAAGGATGGTAAAGGCGTGTAGTTAATATAAATGCTATCAGTTACGCTGCAATTATAGGTTGTAGCTGTTACCCAATACAAGCCTTGTTGACTTATGTTATAAGTAGGGCTTGTGGAACTATCCTGCCAAAGATAAGTGGCGTTAAGTGTTGTTGCATTAAGCTGTAATGTTGAACCTTGGCATAGCGTTGTGTCGTTGCCAAGATCTAAAGATGGAAATGGGATGTAGGTAACATGAATGCTATCTGTTACACTACAATCATTTATTGTAGCTGTTACCCAATACAAGCCTGGCTGGCTTATGTTATAAATAGGACTTGTGGAACTATCCTGCCAAAAATAAGTGGCATTGAGTGTTGTTGCATCAAGTTGAAATGTTGAACCTTGGCATAGCGTAGTGTCGTTGCCCAAAAATACAGTAGGCGAATTTGAAACATACACATTAAAAATAGCCGTATCAAGATTAGAATAAACATAGTAAGTAGTATTTACATTTGGACTAACAACAAGTGAGTCGCCAGTAAATATGATCGTTGAAGGATTTGTGCTTTCTGCCCACTGATAATTGCTTCCACCGCTAGCAATGAGCGTTGTACTTGTTCCTAAACAAATAGTTGAATCACCAATTATACTTAAATTTTGAGGTACTAGAGATTTCAAGGAAACACTATCAATATAAATATAAGCAGTGGAATAAGATGATGTTCCTACACTTACGACACTTGTATTTGCATCATTTTTAAAATTCCCTAATACCAAATATTGTTCACCTCCTGTGGCAACAAATGACATATTTATATTAGTCCAATTCACTTTATCGGTAATTACAGTATTGGATGTCATTTGAGGAGTAATGGTAGTTAAAGGTAAATAGTTGGAAGCAGGAGCAACCACTTGAGTAGGTGATAAAAAAGCACCCAATGAATTTGCCCCAAAGGATGAAATTTCGGCTAAAGAAACATAGCAATTAAATACATAAGTAATCCCAGCAACCAGCGGGCTAGTTAGCTGAACTTCGGCGTATTCCCTAAATTCAGGAGTTGATTGATAATATAGAGCTAAACCTATATACCCATTTCCTTGATAAGGTAGTTGGGAACCAAATACATTAACTGGTACTTGAGCCAAGGACGATGTAGCACAAGTATGTAAGAAATCAGCACTTCCTGTGTGAATAGGTAAGTCAAACCAATTACTAGTACCATTTATTGAACCTACGCCAGCTGGGCAACTAATTACGGTTTCAAAACTTGGATTAGGAATTAAATTTTGACCTATTGCAAAACCTGAATTTAAAGTATAAATAAAGCTGAGTATTATTAGTTTATATTTCATGGTTCTACTACTTTTTTTATAATATGTATAGTTCTCCATTTACTCTTTATGCTCAGAGAAAACATAATAACACTTCTACGCAGTTTCAAAACTTATGTAACAATGCGATTGGCGTTTAATTTATGTTTAGAAGATCAATGATTTGTATTTTCTAAAATTAATATTTTTATGCTAATTTTCTGCAAAAGCATATGAAATTATACCAATGTCAGCGATAAATAGTCCAAAGATTATTTGAGTGCTACAGTGGTAAATACCAACATGGTTTGAAAATAGGTCAACGAGGCACAACCAAAATTGGACTGTATTGAAAACGTAATCGGTATTATCTTCAAGGAAATTATGGAAAGGAAATTTTTACCAATGTTTATTGGTACATTTTCCAACATTTACCACTATAAAAAGGTTGAAGAAGAAATTTTTCACGGAAGTAAGAGGGGTTTACGCCAACTAGGATATTACATGCCTAAAATACGTATTAACTATAACGTATCCATTTATACACTTCTTTCCAAGTTACCTTTTTGCCATACATTAAAATGCCGGTGCGATAAATTTTTGCACCTAACCAGGTCATGCCTATAAAACCTAACACTAAAAACAGCATCGATAAGGCAATTTGCCAACCCGGAATTCCATAGGGTATTCGTGCCATCATAACTATGGGTGAAGTAAGTGGAAACATACTACCAAAAACAGCCAGGGTACTATTAGGATCGCGTGTTGCCGTCATCATAATAAAAAAGGCAATAATAATGGGCATGGTAACCGGTAAGGTCATTTGTTGAGCTTCTTGTGGATCTTCATTTACCAAACTACCTACTGCTGCAAACATGGCAGCATAAATAAAGTAACCCCCAAGAAAATAAAATAGAAAACAACCTATCAATAATATCCAGTTTTGACTATACAACATTTGTAACATAGGCGCTAACTGACTAGCAGAAGCGGATTGTGCTTGTTGCATTTCGGCAGTGCTCATGCCTACACTTGAACTAAGTCCTAAGCCCGGAATGAGAAATGGTAAAAACGAATGCAATACACCTGTGAGTACTAACCATAAAATAAATTGTGTGAGACCAACTAAAGCAATCCCTACTATTTTTCCCATCATTAACTGAAAGGGTTTTACGCTACTGATGATGACTTCGGCAATACGATTTGTTTTCTCTTCAGATACACCACGCATGACACCCATACCATAAATTAAAATTACCAAGTAAATTAAAAAACCCATAGCAT
This sequence comes from Bacteroidota bacterium, assembly GCA_016706595.1. Taxonomy (GTDB): domain Bacteria; phylum Bacteroidota; class Bacteroidia; order Chitinophagales; family Chitinophagaceae; genus OLB11. The sequence continues at coordinate 312,913 of JADJJH010000002.1, forward strand.
AACCTATCACCGTTGAAATTTCGGTATTCGTTTCTTTGTTGCTTTGAAGATCAAAACTTTTTACATCCAGACTCAGCTCAGTGATGCTATCAATTTTTTCTTTATTGATGCCTGCATCTTGCATTTGCTTCATCTGAAACACATTATTCACTTCGCTATTTAAAAATTGTTTGGCATTTAAACTTACACCACCATCTTTATAAATATGTATACTATCGGGCACACCGTTGTGGATAGGATAAATATGTAACAGAATATCGCTTTCGTTTTTTTCGAGTACCGTATGTTTTTCATCATTGCTCTTTGCGATATACTTTATTTCATACGATGAAGAAGTGGTATCAAGTTTATTAGTGAATACGCCTGTTTCATCGATAACCGCAATACGTTGCTTTTGTTCGCTTTTAACCGCCATAAATATCATGATAGAACTAATGGCTACCATGGCAATGGGAATTAAAAAGGTAGTCACTAAAAACGATTTCTTTCGAACACGTGTTAAGTATTCACGTTGTATAATCAGCCATGTTTTAAGCATATAGTATATTTTAAGCTTGATAATTTTCGAATTTGCGAGCTGCGCCGCCTTCAACTAAATGAATAAAAATATCATTTAATGAAGGCAATATTTCGTGGTAACTGATAATTCTATTTTTTTGTTGCAAGCAATGCATCAGCAATTTATCGGCATCTTGTTCATCAGTAAACTGAAGTTCATATCGATTTCCACTTTGTGATTTGATTACTTGTTCAAAACCTTCAATGGGTTTGCTTACTTGTAATGCATATTTATTTTGTTTGAACTGTTGTTTTACATCATGCACACTTCCTTGTAAAATCAATTGTCCTTTATTCATCAAGGCAATTTCTTCACAAATTTCTTCAACCTGTTCCATACGATGTGTAGAAAAAATAATGGTTGTACCTTTTTGAGCTAAATTGTAAATTTCTTCTTTTATCACCGAGCTATTTACCGGATCGAGTCCGCTAAAGGGTTCATCTAAAATTAATAATGAAGGTTCATGCAACACCGTAATTACAAATTGCAATTTCTGCGACATGCCTTTACTTAAATCTTCTACTTTTTTATTTTTCCAACTTTGCATATCCAGTTTATCAAACCACTCATTCATTTTTTGCAAAGCTTCATTTTTGCTTAAGCCTTTCAGCTGTGCTAGATACATAGTTTGTTCGCCTACCTTCATTCGTTTGTACAAACCACGTTCTTCGGGCATGTAACCAATTTGCTTACTATGTTGTTGTAAACTAAAATGTTCGCCATTGAGTGTAATTGAACCGGCATCGGGCATAGTGATTCCGGTCACCATACGAAGTAAACTTGATTTGCCTGCTCCATTCGGACCTAATAATCCAAAAATAGAACCTTGCTTAATATGCAATGAAATATCATCCACCGCTTTTTGGGTTGCATAATATTTTTTAAGATGTAGGATGTCGAGCATATAGATGATTTAATTAGTAGTCAGTTCAAAAAAAACCGACTCATTCGAATCGGCTTTTTGAGTCTTAATAATTTACTTATTTAAAGGCTTCGTCTTTTACACCGGTATTAATCTCAATACTTTGTAAATTCATTTCCATCAATCCCATTTGTCCACCACTTTGTTTAATCGTATGCGGAAACTTCAAACCACCTTTACCATCTTTATAGTTTAAGTAATAAGAAGTTGTAGTTTCACTTCCTTGCGGACCTTCTTCTGTTTCTTCAGATTTCATTTTGAAACCCGACTTTACATTATAATACTCATTCACTTTATCGCCATTAGGTTTTGTAACCTCAACCATATACGCATCTTCATCATCCACTTTTTCAATACCTTTTAATGCCAATTTATAAGCAGGATCTAAATAGCCGAGTTCTTCACTCATGTTGGCTTCTGATGCATATTTACGAGTTTCTGCATCGTCAAAATCTTTCTTCTGACCTTGTGCCGACATATATCCTTTGGTACCGTCGAATGCAATTTTTTGTAAACTATTACCCATCATCGTAACATCCATTACCATTTTATTTGGCGCTTTGCGAGTCGTAGTGATATTAATTTTCATGCCTTGCATTTCCATATTCATCACCATGGTCATATCGTTTACTTTTTTCCATGCTTCTGCACCACCGGTTGCATCAATATGTTTTTGTACTACCGAAAGTGCCGAGATGTTAGATGGCAATGGTGCACTAGGTTCATCTTTTAAAATATTACCATTCATATCATAAATAGTAACCGGTCCGAATTGTTTTAATTTTTCGGCAATGGCTTTTTTATCGCCTGCTACCGTAATGTAAGCTACACCCGGTTTAATATATTTTTTCGCCACTTCCTGAACATCTTTTGCGGTAACTGCATCTAAATTTTTCAAGTAGTTTTTATAATAATCTTTAGGCATATTATACTTCTTTTCATTGATTGCATAACGAGCTAAAGTGCGCGGATCTTCTAAGCCCAAAGCAAATGTTCCGGCCATATAATTTTTTACGCCTTGAATTTGATCATCAGGTACCACTTCGTTACGAAGTTTGCTCATCTCTTTTAAAATTTCGGCTACCGAACTATCACTTGCTGAGGTAGTGCTATTAGCTGTTGCCGAGAAACTTCCACCATAAGGTAATTCATCGCTACGAACTGATGAATAAGATCCGTAAGTCCATGCATGTGTTTCGCGTAAATTTTGGAATAATCTTCCGGTGCTTCCACCACCTAAAATGCCATTGGCAACTTTTAATTTAATTTCATCAGGCGAGCCTTGTTTCATATCAATTGGATAGGTTACATCAATTACACTTTGTACTGCACCGGTTTTATTTACGATACCTACCGCAGCACCAACAGGTGGTTTTGGATTAGGATATTTTGCTACCGGAACATCTTTCTTTTCCCACTTACTAAAATGCTTTTCGATTTGTTTTTTGGCTTCTTCTAAAGTGATATCGCCAACCACAGCCATATAGGCAACATTTGGACGGAAATATGTCTCGAAGAATTTTTTACATTGTGCTAAAGTAATTTTATCGACGCTTTTTTCGGTAGTCACTTCTCCATACGGATGATTTTTACCGTAATTTAAAATAGAAGTAATATTTTGACTCATTGCTTCTGGATCATCTTGTTGTTGTGCCAAACCAGATTTTGCTTGCTTTTTTAATTTGTCTAATTCGGATTGTGAAAAGGCCGGACTAGTTAAAACTTCAGCACAAAGTGATAATAATTTATCTGAATTCTTTTTTAAGGTTTGCATATAAATACCTTGGTTGCTAATACTCAGAGTGGCACCAAGCATATCCAATTCTTCATTAAATTGATCTTTGCTTTTGTTTTTAGTACCGGCAGTTAGCAAGTCGCCTATAAAATCTTGGTACCCTGCCATTTCGCCTTGAACTTCCGGACGAATATCCAAATCAATTGAATAGGATACAGAAGGTAATTTATGATTTTCAACCACAAATACTTTCATGCCATTGCTAGCGACAAATGATTGCGCCGTACCCATTTGTACTTCAGGTGCCGGGCCTGCTTTGGGTCTGATACTTCTATCAAGTGGTTGCGCAAATAGTGTGGTGCTTGCCAATAAAAGAGTGGCTATGTTGAAAATGAATTTTTTCATTTTTTTTGAATTTTAATTTTTAATGTTAAAGTGAATTAGTTCTTACTGCTGTCTGGTAAATAATACAATACCAATCGGTTGTTCTTTACCAAATACTTTTTGGCAACACGCAACATATCATCGGCAGTAACCTTAGTATATCTTTCCAATTCTGTATTTATTAAATTGGCATTTCCGAAATACACATGATAATTCGCCAAATTTTCAACGATACCTAATACTCTTTGATTTTGTGAAATAAATTGGTTTTCGATTTGGTTTTTACATTTCTGTAATTCATCTGCACTAACTGCCTTCGTAAGAATTTTATCTACTTCATCGTTCATAGATTTTTCTAAATCTTCGGGAGTAACACCCATATTGCCAATGCCATACATCATCACCAATCCTGGATCTTCAGATGGCAAACTAAACGCACCAGCTGCAACCGCCTTTTGCTGTACATCAACTACTTGCTTTTGCAAACGAGAGCTTTTTCCTTCTGATAATATTTTACCTAACATTTCAAGTGCGTAGGCATCAGGTGTTCCTTGTGCAGGGGCATGATAGGCGAAAACAACCGCAGGTAATTGTACTTTATCGTAATAGGTAACGCGTTTTTCGGCGGTTTGTGCAGGCTCAACAATATTGGGTCTTACAATGGGTTTTTTACCTTTTGGTATGGTGCCAAAGTATTTTTCAATCCAAGCTTTGGTTTGATTGATATTAATATCGCCACCTACAGATAGGGTAGCATTTTCGGGCACATAAAAGGTTTTATAGAAATCAATAAACTCTGGTAAAGTGGCCTGATCTATGTATTGTGCTTCGCCGATGGGTGTCCACTGATAAGGATGTACACTAAAGGCATTTTTAAAAATTTGCTCAATCAAATGACCATAAGGCGTATTTTCATAACGTTGCTTTTTTTCTTCTTTTACTACTTTACGTTGAGTTTCTAACCCGATATTGTCGATTTTTGCATGCAACATTCTTTCGCTTTCCATCCATAAGCCTTGTTCTAATTTATTGGATGGCAAGGTTTCGAAATAAAATGTACGATCGAAGGATGTATTGGCATTAATCACACCACCATTATTTTGTACCAATTTCATATACTCACCCCGGCCAATATTTTCGCTTCCTTCAAATAAAAGATGTTCGAAAAAGTGGGCAAACCCTGTACGGGTAGGGTCTTCGTTTTTAGACCCTACATGATATAAAACCGAAATGGCAACAGTAGGAATGGTATGGTCTTCGTGAAGAATAACATGAAGTCCGTTCGGTAAATCATATTCGGTAAACTTTATATTTACCGATTGTGCACCTGCTATGCTCATATTGGCAAAGGCTACACATAAGAAAAGTATTTTTCGCATGAAAATTTAATTTGGCGCAAATTAAAGCGAATCTTCAGAAGAGTGGTGAAAGTTTTCGATAAAAGGTGAATAGCTATTTTGAAAGGGAGATGAGCAGAAATTAAAATAGTTTCAATTTTCAGTCTTCAATCTTCAGCTTTCAGTTTTCAATCTTCAGTACTATGTATTTTGGAAATTTCCAAGTTTGGGAAAATCGAATTATGGGCACCTCTAAAAACCCCTTAGGCGAGTTTTTCTGTTGACAAACATCGGATTTTGCAATTCCGATAGCTATCGGAAGCGTTTACTACCCTAAAGAAAGGGTCCCGCACATGCGGGATTCGAATAACGAAGCATCAGGGGTTTTAGAAATGCCCTTATTTTACAATCCCGACAAACAAATGCCAATAGAATAAGGTCGAATATCAGCCGGGCCAGAAGCTTCTCTAAAAAATCCATTCAAATTGTATGAACCATAGATTGAAAAATTGCCGTAGCCGATACGTGCTGTTGCAGCATATCTCCATGAGTCGATATAACGTTTCGTGTTCACTTTTTCAATAATAGGCTTGCTATTAAATGTTCGTTTTCCTTTGGTATGTGCTGCAAGTAAAGTACCTACTTTAATACCGATGGCCATTTTGAAACCTTTATTACGATTTTCTTTATTCCCAAAATATCGAAATTCAAAAGGCGCTTCTAGATAGGTAGTTGCTAATTTATATTTTTTATAGGGCTGTGTTTCAGGTATAAAGCGCACATAGCTTATGGTATCGGTAAGTACTACTTCTTGATCTTTAAAATAAATATTGCTATTGGCTAAACCAGCCCCCGCAGCAAAACTAAAATTAGATTTCATGATTGGGAAATCGTAGCATAAATAGGCATTAAACGAACGACCTAAGCCCGAAATACTTAAACTATCCGGTGCATTGAGCCAATTGTCATAGCCAAATTGCAACATTACATAATCGCGCGAAGGCTTTTTGTAACTGTCTTTACTGGTGTTTGAAGAAGTTTGAGCCTGTGCTGTTTGAAGCATCGTAAAGGCTAATAGGCTGAGAAGAAATTTATGCATTACCATTTTATTGGCTGCAAATATATCTTATTCACTTAAATATACTGGCGTTAAATAAATCTCAAGGTTCAATATTTTTCGCATTGATAAGGCACATTTCCCTTTTATCAAATTATAGTATGCAAAATGAAGTCGCCATGTAAATTTGTAGAGTGTTACGAATTTCAAAGTATTGGATGTTTCAAAGTATCGGCTGGCTCAGTTTTGCTTTGCTTAACTTGTATATTGCTATCTTAACACAAGAACTTAGTAAAGAGGTTGTACTTGTTAATTTCATGATTGCGGCTTTAGGTATCGGTGTTAGTCATGTTTTTAGGAACTTTATCTTAAAACATAATTTAACTAAATTACCTACCGAGAAACTTATTACACGTGTTGCATTTTCTATTTTGCTGATGAGTGTGGTGTATACACTGCTGTACTATCTATGTTTATTTATGATTCAACCCAGTGCCATTACAAAGCATTTAATCAGCACAGGTATTGGTTCATTTGTAGCGATTTATTTTTTATTTAGTTTATGGAGTATCATTTATTTTTCATGGACTTATATCGAGAACAACCGAAAAAACGTAATTACCCGACTAAAAATGGAAGCTTCCGTGAAGGATTTGGAAATTAGAACGATTCGGTCGAGCCTTCAACCCCATTTTATTTTCAATTCATTAAATAGCATCCGTGCGCTCATTGACGAAAACCCTGAATTAGCAAGAAATGCCATCACTCAAATTTCAAACATCCTTCGTAACTCAATTACCAACCAAGAAATAACTGATACACTAGAAAATGAACTTAAATTAGTAAATGATTATTTAAGTTTAGAAAAAATTAGATTTGAAGAAAGGTTACAATATCAACAAAAAATTGATCCGGCTACACTAACTGTTCAAATTCCAACCATGATGTTGCAAACCTTAGTTGAGAATGCGATTAAACATGGTATTTCAAAATCGGAGCAAGGTGGAAAAATAGAATTGAAAACAGGTATTAAAGAAGATATCGTTTGGATAGAAATTACCAATAGCGGGAGTTTAGAAACCGAGACGAAACATGAAAATAGTTTAGGTTTTGGTATTCATTCAACCCGGCAACGTTTGAAACTCATTTATGGTCAACAAGCATCTTACGAAATAAATCAACTCGATAATCAAGTGCAAGTATTGATAAAAATTAAACCCCTCATTAAATAATAAGGTATGATAAAAGCTATCATCGTCGACGACGAACGTCTGGCACGAAACGAATTAAAAAAAATATTGCATGATTTTCCTGAAATCGAAATCATAGATGAAGCGGTGAATGTGCAGGATGCGCTCGAAAAAATCGATACCCATCATCCCCAACTTATTTTTTTAGACATCCAAATGCCGGGTAATAAAACAGGATTCGATTTACTTGAATTACTTGATTACGCTCCGAAAGTAATTTTCACCACAGCTTATAATGAATTCGCGATCAAAGCATTCGATTATAATGCACTCGACTATTTACTGAAACCTATCGAATCACGTAGATTGGCAGAGGCTATCCAAAAAGTGAAAAAAAATATGGATCATGAATTGGTAATCCAAAAGAATTTCCTTGGTGTTCAAGATCAAGTGTTTGTAAAGGATGGTGAACGATGTTGGTTTGTAAAACTGGGCGATGTTCGCTTATTTGAGAGTGTGGGCAACTATGCGAAAGTGTATTTCAATACTTACAAACCCTTGATTTTAAAATCATTGAATGCATTGGAAGAACGGCTCGACCAAAAAGTATTTTTTAGAGCCAATCGAAAGCATATCATTAATTTGTTAATGATACAAAAAATAGATACCCACTTTAATGGCGGCTTAAAAGTAACCTTGCAGGGCGGAGAGGAAATAGAAATATCGCGCCGACAAGCCGTTAAATTTAAAGAAAGCATGAGTTTATAACCTTTGTAATAGTTGACCTTTGCCGTTTGTCAAAAAGTATTCACCACTTTCGCGAAGTGGAATTTATCTTCGCACACTAAAAAATAATATTTGATGAAAAAATTACTCTTCTTAGCCCTTTTTGCTTTAGCACAAATGGGCGCTCGCGCAGATGAAGGCATGTGGATTCCCATGCTCATATCTCAAAATTATGATGCCATGCAAAAAATGGGCCTCAAACTCACAGCCGATAAAATTTATAGCATTAACCAAAGTTCACTAAAAGATGCTGTTGTTCAATTTGGTGGTGGATGTACCGGTGAAATTATTTCGAATAAAGGCTTATTAATTACCAATCACCATTGTGGCTACGATGCGATTAGCAAAGTAAGTACGGTCGCCAATAATGTTTTGATTAATGGCTTCATGGCCAATGCCCAGAATGATGAAATGCCTTGTAATGGTTTGTCGGTAAAATTTTTATATCGTATCGAAGATGTTACCGATAAAGTAAGCAAATACTTAGGCAACGCTTATGGCAAAGAATTGGAAACTAAGTTTGAAGAAATTGCGAAAACCATTACCACCGAAGCCAATGAAGGAAAAAGTTATGAGAGTGATGTGAAAGCATTTTATGCCGGTAACAAATATTACTTGTTTGTGTACCAACGTTTCACCGATATTCGCTTAGTAGCAACTCCTCCTGAAAGTTTAGGCAAGTTTGGTAAAAATACCGATAATTGGATGTGGCCTCGTCATACCGCAGATTTCTCGATTTTTAGAGTATATGCCAATAACGATAATAAGCCGGCTGCTTATTCCGAGAATAATCGACCTTTTATTCCAAAACATCATTTACCGGTTTCCTTGCAAGGCGTTAGCGAAAACGATTACGCGATGATTATGGGATATCCCGGTAGAACTACACGTTACTTAACTTCGTATGGTGTAGATTTAGCCACTAATATCAGCAATCCATCAGTTGTAAAAATTCGCGAAAAAAGATTGGCCATTATGCGTGCTGAGATGAATAAAGACATGGCAGTAAACTTACAATATGCATCATCATACGCATCGGTAGCTAATTACTGGAAATACTTTATCGGACAAACCGAACAACTAAAGAATCTCAATATTTTTGAAAAGAAACAAAAAGAAGAAGCTGAATTTAACGAATGGGCAGGACGTGATAAAGATTTAAAGAACCTTATGCCTGATTACCAAAAAGCCTATGCGGCATATTCGCCTTATGCAAAACATAGTACGTATTATCGTGAGGCATTTATGGCGCCTGATTTAATGAAAATGGCAGCCAACTACGAAAGCATCAGTAAGGCATTAGCCGCCGATGTAAGTGAAGATTCGTTACAAATTTTATGTAATAAATTAATAAAATCTAGAAAGGCAAGTTTGGCAAATATCAATCTCGAACTCGATAAAAATGTGTTAAGTGCATTGCATCTAATGTTTTATCAAGATGTTCCAAAATCGCAACATCCACCGGTCTTTAATGACGTGTTTGAAGATTTTGGTGATGAAGATTGGCAAAAAACATTTAACGATTTTGCTGCTGATTTATACGAAAACACAGCTTTGCTTGATAGTGATAAATTTAATAGATTGTGTACACCAGATAATCTTGAAAAACTTTTAAAAGACCCGGCTATTAGTTATGCATTAAACGTAATTAAAAATTATAAAGACAATTACGAACCTAAAGTAAATGACTTTAATTACGAGATGATGGAATTGAATCGGGTATATCAAGGTGCATTACTCGAAAAAAATCAAAACAAGCAAATGTATCCTGATGCCAATTCAACGATGCGTTTATCGTACGGAAAAGTAAGTGCTTACAATCCAAAGGATGCAGTTTCATATAAATACTATACCCTAGCCGATGGCTTACTTGAAAAGTATAAGCCGGGTGATGAAGAATTTGATTTACAGCCAAAAATTGTAGACTTACTTCGCAATAAAGATTTTGGTACTTACGCCGATAAAAAATTGGGCAGTTTGGTAACTTGTTTTATTACCGATAATGATATTACAGGTGGTAATAGTGGCAGTCCGGTTATGAATGGTAATGGTGAATTTATTGGTATCGCCTTCGATGGTAATTGGGAAGCCATGAGTGGTGATATTGCTTTTGATACTCGATTTAAACGAACGATTTGTACCGATGCTCGATTCATTTTTTGGGTAGTAGATAAAGTATTAGGTGGTCATCGCTTATTAGATGAAATGACGGTTAAAAATTAGAAAGCTTAGGTTATTTTACGTTAGTTATAAAAAGAACTCCTGCATAAGCGGGAGTTTTTTTATTAAATGTATCATCAGCATCCGATATACTATTTGTTAACGCATTGTATGCTTTAATTTCTTTTTTTATTTTTGGGTAAACTTTTCTAACCTCAAAAAAAGTAAGCTCATGAAAATTTTAAAAGGTATTCTATTATTTATTGGCGTACTACTTGCTATCATTTTAATCACAGCTGCTTTCGTAAAAAAAGATTTTAAATCTGAAAGAAGTATTGTTATCAATAAACCCAAATCTGAAGTTTTTGCCTATGTAAAATCATTGAAAAGTCAAAATGATTGGAGTGTTTGGGGGAAAAGAGACCCGAACATGAAAACCGAGTTTACAGGCACCGATGGAACGGTTGGTTGTATTCATACATGGGAAGGGAATGATGACGTAGGTTCGGGCGAACAAGAAATAAAAAAAATTATAGAAGGTGAACGCATCGATTTTGAACTTCGCTTTTTAAAGCCCTTCAAAGCAACAAACTATGCACATATTATTACGCAAGCCGAAAGTGACCATACAACCAAAGTAACTTGGGGCTTTAACGGTACCATGTCGTATCCAATGAATATCAGTTTGCTATTTATGAATATGGATGAAAATATAGGAAATGATTTTGCAGAAGGCTTAAGCAATTTGAAAGTACTTATGGAAAAATAATTCTATCGCTTACGACATAGTATTATCTCAGCGTATATTGGAGGAGCTTACGCTAATGAATATGGTATTTTCGAAAAGGAAAATGTTTGGTGATGATACATGTATAATCAATGATACAATGTATATTGGTGTTACCAAAAACGCGCTTATCTTACGATGTATGGATGCTGAATTTGAAAACATATTATTGATGAAATATGCTAGGCCTATGTAGTTTTGCAGTTAGGCAATGAAACGATTTGTGTTTATTAAAATGCAGGGTTAAAAACCAATAAGCTACTTATATCATGGTTACATACGGACTTAACTTTAGCGTACATGGTGTTGTAAAAAACAAAGCCATAAAGACGTAAGGAAGAGATATTTACTTTGGCAAGGGGAAGTTTGAAATAGAATGAAAGCACAACTTCTTATGTAAGCCTCGCCACAATCATTTATTTTTTGCAAATGAATTCTACCTACTTTTGCCGCTAAATTAAAATTCTTGCCCCGGATTATTTTACTGCTATTATTGTGTACCGGATTTTCTGCTTTCGCAAAAGAAAAGAACTTGCTTCGTGTCGATACAAGTAGCTTTTATATTCGACATATTGAATTTAGTGGAAATAAAATTACCAAACCGAAAATCATTCTTCGAGAAATGACTTTAGGTGAAGGGCATCGTATTCGTAAAAATGAATTGACCGATGAACTCAACTTTAACAAAAGAAGAATACTAAATCTTCAACTTTTTTCATCCGTATTATATAAAGTGAATCATCTCACAAACGATAGCATAGATATCATGTTTGAAATTATTGAGGTGCTGTATTGGGTGCCTCGACCCATGTTTTCATTAGCTGATAGAAATATAAATGTTTGGTGGAAAGAGCAAAATCATGCACTTGATAGAACGAATCTTGGACTTGAACTAACACGCATGAATTTTAGAGGCAGAAGCGAAAGAATTGGAGGAACGGTTCAGCTTGGTTATAACAAATTCTTTGATGTTTTTTATAAAGTTCCTTTTGTCGATAAAAAGTTAAAAAGGGGTTTAGGTATTAGTGCTACTTATGCTACCGGTAGAGAAATAAACTACATGACAGATGCAAATAAAATTATCTTTTACCGCAACGAAGATTATCCTTACAAACAATTTCAAACCGAACTAACGTATACCTTTCGTCCGGCTTATGCTATCATTCACGAAGCCAATCTAAGTTATAACTACTATGCTATTACTGATGAATTATATACTATGAATAATGATTATCTCGGCGGCAAAAAGAAAATCAATTATTTTGAACTGAAGTATATTATCGGATTCAACAATACCGATATTCGTATTTATCCTTTAAACGGTATGGAAGCAAAATTGTATCTTTCAAAAAAGGGACTTGGTATTGATAAAGATGTAAATCAATTTTCGGCACGTTCTGAGATTTCATATTTTAAAAAATTTAGTCATTTACTTTCTTCAGCTATCGTTTTTAGAGGAAGAATTTCTTCAGAAAATAAACAACCTTATATTTTTAATAGAGCCCTAGGTTTTAAAAATGAATATGTGCGTGGTTACGAGTATTATGTAATAGATGGAAGTCATTATGCACTACTACGTGGAAATTTACGATTACGTATTCTTGATAAAATTGTAAACCAACCCTTTGTAAAGTTTATTAAATATATTCCCATACGTGTATATGCTAAGGTTTTTGATGATATCGGTTATGTTCATTCGAAATATATTGGAAATAGCAGTTTAAACAATCGCTGGTTAAATGGTTATGGTGCCGGTATTGATATTGCGATTTCGTATTATGCCAAGTTTCGACTTGAATACAGCTTCAACCATTTAAAGCAAAATGGTTTATTTTTACACGGTAACAAAGAATAGGGTATGCATATAGCTGTTTATAATCGTGTGTTTGATGAAAGTGATTTGGAATTATTCAAACAAATTTTCGATTACTTCGAACAACATAAAATAACCGCTATTTTATACAACGATTTTGCGAAACGCATGCATCAACTTCATCTTTTGCCAGCAGTTTACGAAGTATTTTGCGAGCAAACGCCCTTGCCACCCAAAACCAAATTTTTGTTTAGCTTAGGTGGCGATGGCACCATGTTAGATGCAGTTAAATTTGTAGGCGATAAAAATATTCCCATACTCGGTATTAATTTAGGTCGACTTGGATTTTTAGCCAGTACAACAGCCGATAAAGTAGATTTTGCCATTCATTCATTATTAGCGGGCAATTATGTTTTAGATCCTCGAACACTTATGCATTTAGATGCCAGTATTCCTATTTTTTCGGATGCCCCTTTTGCACTCAATGAATTTTCATTACATCGAAAGGATTCATCTTCATTAATTAAAATTCATACTTTTTTAAATGGAGAATTTCTTTGCACCTATTGGGCCGATGGATTAATTGTTTCTACGCCAACCGGATCAACTGGCTATTCATTAAGTTGTGGCGGTCCTATCATTTTTCCACAAGCCAATAGTTTTGTAATTACACCAGTGGCACCGCATAATTTAAATGTTCGTCCTTTGGTTGTCTCAGACAATAGCATTATTTCATTTGAAATAGAAGGAAGAGCTGAACATTTTTTGTGCACCATGGATGCGCGTTCTGAATCGATTGATAACAGCGTTTCATTAGCTGTAAAAAAAGAAAACTTTGTAATTCAATTGATCCGACTTGAAGGACAGAATTTTTTACATACCCTCCAATCTAAATTATACTGGGGTGCCGATAGTAGAAACTAACTAGTGTTTGCAAGAAAACGACAACTACATCGTCATCTTCGTCTTTCAAACAGGCCATTTACCGCAGTAAACTCATTATTTTCAAATCTTCGGCTTCCTCGTATTTGACGCTTTTTTATCAAACACTATATAGGGGGCCTAAAAAATCCCTGATACTTTGTTATGAGAGTTTTTAATATCCTTCATAGGCAGCAGTCAACTCTTCCGATAGCTATCGGAATTAAAAATTCACAAGCCTCGTCTGAAGGATATTTGAAACTACCTTAAACTAAGTGCGAAATTATTTCCCGCCAAAAACTTTTTGCAATAAACCGGTAACTTGTGCTGCCGGGTTTTGACGAATATTCGCTTCTTCTTGCGCAACGGTAACAAATAATCCACTTAACGCTTTTTCGGTAACGTAAGCGGTTAAATCGGTATTTACTTTGGTACGAGTGATTGGCAATTTATTATAAGTTGTGAAAATATCATTCCAATATTTAGTGGCATTCACCTTGCCTAATGATTGTTGAATAACCGGTCTAAACGCAGTGGTAAGGGCAGGGGTTGTGGTACGTTTTAAAAATTCGGTAGCTGCATTTTTTTCGCCACGTAAAATACTTAAGGCATCGGTGATATTCATCGAGGTAATGGCATTTACAAAAATGGGTACCGCTTTACCTGATGCATCTTCGGCCGCACGATTCAAACTCATAATAAATTTATCGCACAAGCTATTAAACCCAAATGAGCGTAAAGTAGTTTCAACTTTTCTTACTTCGGCCGGCATTAATATCTTAATGAGTTGATTGCCAAAAAAGCCATTCGTTTGATTCAATTTACCGGAAGCATTTTGTGTACCTATTTTCAAAGCTTCCTTTAATCCGTTCACAATATCGGCATTCGATAAATTACTACCCAAACCGCCTTTGCCATTATTACCTTTTCCGCCGGTATTATTGTTTAATACTTTATCTGCTTTATTAATAAGGTCGTTTAAACTTTGAGCATTTACGCTTTGCGCGCCAAAAGCAAAAAATAGTATAACAAGCCAATTCTTCATAACTAATATTTTTATCAAAAATAAGGGCAGCGATTTCTTCTAGCGTTAATGAGATATAAAATAGCTTATTGTATTAGTGTGGCTGGAAATGCCTTTTGTTTGTTGTATTGCAGCAGCGATTGAAGTGGAAAGCCCGTACCATGTGCTTTGACATGGACGGACTTGGAACGAAAAGCGCGTGTGCTGCCCAAAATAAAATATCGCTTGGTCTAATTCACATACTACATAACGATCAAAAAAATCAAGATCATAAGGTATACATATGCTAGTTTGGCCTTTTTTAAATGAGTCAGAATTTTAGAAAACTTTTTGAACAAAAAAAGGCTTAATCTTCTACCTTTGTGCTCATTTTTAAATGAATAGCAATTCTATGTCAACATTACAAGAAACAGCCAGCCAGGTTCGCCGCGATATCGTTCGTATGGTACATGCTGTTCAAAGCGGGCACCCTGGAGGTTCATTAGGTTGTGCCGATTTCTTGGTTACCCTTTATTTCGAAACCATGAAACGCAATCCCGGCTTTAGTATGGATGGCATCAATGAGGATATTTTCTTTTTGTCAAACGGGCATATCTCACCTTTGTTTTATAGTGTGCTGGCTCGCAGCGGATATTTCCCGATTGACGAATTAGCAACTTTTAGAAAATTGAATTCTCGATTGCAAGGTCACCCTGCAACCCACGAACATTTGCCGGGTGTACGAATTGCCAGCGGCTCGCTCGGACAAGGCTTAAGTGTTGCAGTAGGCGCAGCGTTAGCTAAAAAATTAAATGGCGATAACTGTTTAGTGTATTCATTACATGGTGATGGTGAATTGCAAGAAGGTCAAAATTGGGAAGCCATTATGTTTGCTGCACATAATAAAGTTGATAATTTAATTTCGACGGTAGATGTAAATGGTCAACAAATTGATGGTAGTACAAAAAATGTATTGAACCTTGAAAGTTTAGAAGCAAAATGGACTGCCTTTGGATGGGAAGTATTGCATATGGACGGACATAATATAGACGAGATTAGAGCTACCTTAGCAGAAGCAAAAAGTTTAACCGGTAAAGGGAAGCCCATATGTATATTGATGAAAACCATCATGGGCAAAGGAGTAGATTTTATGGAAGGCACTCACGAATGGCATGGCATTGCCCCTAACGATGAACAACTAGCAAAAGCATTGTCGCAATTACCCGAAACTTTGGGTGACTATTAATGAAAGAAATTATCAACATATCTGTTGTCAAAAGGTTGCTACTTGCAACTTTTTTTTTCATTCCGCTTTTTTCATCTGCCCAACTAAAGCCTAAAAAAACGCGTATCCTTTTTTTGCTCGATGCCTCATCTAGTATGAGCTATCAATGGAATGTTGGCTATTCTCGATTTGATGTGGCTAGTAGTATCCTTTTGAAAATAATGGATAGTGCATATACTATAAATAATGAAATCGAATTTGGTGTAAGAGCTTATGGCACAACTTACCCGGCCCAATTAAAGAATTGTACCGATACCCGGCTTGAAGTACCCTTTAATTTACAAAATACAACCCAAGTTAAAACACGATTAAAAAGTATAGTTCCACTTGGTTCATCTCCCATTGCCTATAGTTTACAACAAGCTTCTGAAAATGAATTAAACGATTATAAGCTTTACGATTATAGTGTAATCTTTATCACCGATGGTGGCGAAAGTTGCCATGGCGATGTTTGTGGTATTTACCAAGAATTATTGCAGAAAAAAATTAGTATCAAACCTTATATCATCGGACTCGATCATAATGAAACCCTAAAAAGTTATTACAGTTGTTTAGGAAATTATATTGAAGTAAGCACCCCTGAAGATATTGAAAAAGCCATTAACTTAATTATCGACGCCAATAAAAGTATTATCGATAAACCTAAGCAACTTAAATTGGTTACGCAATTATCAAACACACCGGCTATTACTGCTATGGTTCCGGCTAAACCACCTGTCGTGGATATAGAATTTTTACATTACTTCGCCTATAAACCAAAGCTAGGTTTACCCCTTTCTTTAAAGCGACCTACTGCATTGCGCATTCCAAAAAAGAAAGTGAGTTTGGTATTTGAGTATGAAGTACCAAAACAAAACAGTTTGGTATTAGCAGATATTCCATATCAATTGTATCGTTTTCCAGTCAAGAAGTCGACAGCGAAAGCACCAAAAAAATTAGTAGTAAAAAAGCAAAAGGCAAGCTTGCGTTTCGAATACGATGAAGCCAAAAAATCGAGTCCGGGTTTGGTTGAACTTATACCAATATTTAGAAAGATAAGTCCAATTGCCGCTAAGCCTATCCTCAGTAAAAAATCGAATTTCAAATTTGCGAAAAAGGCTAGCTTGCAATTCGAATATGAAGAACCGAAGAAAACCAGCCCTGCTATGGTAGTCATTTCACCATTCTATTCAAATATTAAATTAAAGTCTTCGAGAGTTTCGGTACCCAACCAAAAATCAAATTATCGTTTTGCAAAAAAGGCAAGCCTTCAATTGCCTTACGAAGAACCTAAGAAAACGAGTCCACCGATGGCTGATGTAAATCCAATATACAAATCAGTTAGGATTGTAAAATCACCTTCAACATTAAAATCAAGAAATACAAAATATAAGTTTGCAAAAAGTGCAAAATTGATATTGCCTTATGAAGTGCCTAAAAAAGAAATTTTAGACAAAATTGCCTTTGTAAAGTATCCTCGTAGGTATTCATATGCATTTCGTATGCCGGAGATGAAACCGATGAATCTTAAAAATCGTAAGGTGAGTTTACGATTTGTGGTTGAAGAGAAGAAAGACATTGTGAAAAAAGATACTATCATTCCTACAACCCCAATTAATTTCCCGAATAGTACAGTTGAGTTTACCACTGAAGTAGCTGTTGACCCTGACACAAGAGTACAAGTATATTTTAAAGGTACTAATGGCAAGACTTATAATAGCGCTAAACCGATGATAGAAATGCAAGATATAGCATCCGGCATAACGCTTACTAAATTTGAACGAGAAATGGTGGGTGCCGAGCCGGTTCCACAAAATGTAAAGCCAGGTAAATACAATTTAATTATAAAGGGTTTTGATGATTTGTATGCGAACAATATCGAGATCAAGCCAAAAACCATAACGAAAGTAATTATTAAAGTAAGTGATGGAACCTTGAAATTTACCTATCAAGGAAATATTAAACGACCTGTGGTTGAGTATACAGCTAAGGTTAAGCGTCTATTTGGTACGACTTCAATTGTGATGCAAAAATGTGATGAATCAAAAATGTATGAACCAGCGACTTACCATGTAGAAATTAATACTTTGCCGGTTTATAAAGCCACTATTGATTTAACCTTTGACGCTACGTATGAAATTCAAATTAGCGAGCCGGGTACCTTATCTTTAATGAATTCAAATGCACTGGGAAAGGTTCAAATACAATACATGTTGGGCGATCAATTTGTAACTTTTTATACCATGAACGTAACCGGTAATCCTAGTGAACAAAGAATACAATTATTGCCTTATAGCTATAAATTAATTTATCCGATTGATCCCAAAATACCTCAATTGGGCAATAAGGAATTGATGATTAAAATTCGCTCAAATAATCAGTTAGATTTAGAATTGAAATAAGAGACAAGTTTTCGAAACAAGGATGCCGTATTAATTTTTCAATTTTTGTGATAACTTAGCGTATTCATTCACAGAAAAAATCATTCAAATGAAAAAATTACTACTCCTTTTGTCTCTATTCTTGTGTATTCAAGAGGTAAAAGCACAAATGAATTGCAATTATTTTGCTACACAAGTTGGCAGCACGGTAACTTTCAATTATCCACCAATGATTTCTATAATTGTGCTCGATTCGGCATATTGGGATTTTGGCGATGGCACCACCCTTATGCAATACGCGGGTGGATTTACAATAGTTACACATACCTACACAGCCCCTGGTACTTATAATGCATGTTTAACAATGTGGGGGCATCAACTTGGTTCAACTACTGTACTTACCTGTACGGGATGTCAAACGTTCACAGTTACCGGACCTCCGCCATGTAATGCAAGTTTTAATTTTGTTCAAGCAGGCAATACGGTAAGTTTTACTTCAACATCAAGTGGACCAGGAGTGATTACTTCAAATGTTTGGGTGTATGGAGATGCTTCTCCTAATGGCACCACGGCTAATCCGGTTCATACTTACCCGGGTCCAGGTCAATATATAGTTTGTCATACCATTTCTGGGGGTACTAGTGCAGGCGTTTTTACTTGCACAACATGCGATACAATTACCATTGCATCACCTCCACCGCCATGCATCGCTACCGCTAATTATTCAACTACGATTAGTGGTTTAACCGTTAATTTCAATAATACGAGTAGTTGTACAAATTGTATGAGTCAGATTAATAGTTGGGATTTTGGAGATGGGACATTACCTTCTTTATTGCCTAGTCCTTCACATACTTTTGCAACCGGCGGAACATATAATGTTTGTTTAACCCTTGCTGCACTTGATTCAAACGGAACTCCTTGTACAGATACCTTGTGCAAATTAATTACCGTAGTGGGCCCTAGTGGTGTTACAGAACATCATTTACATACCCTTGATTTTTATCCAAATCCGGCAGGAAATTCAATCGCGTTTAATTTGCCGGTAAATGAACAAATACAATCGATAGAGGTTTTTGATTTGACCGGACGAATGATTAGCGAAGTTCCAAGTATACTCACTTCAACACAAGAAGTTTCATTGAATATTCAAAGTTTAGAAACGGGATTGTATATGGTAAAGGTTCAAATGCAATCAATGCGATCATTCAGTGGTAAGTTTTTGAAGCATTAGAGGCATTCTGAATTGTAAGATTATTACTGTTCTTTATAAACTCGAGGCTATTCAGTAGTTTGGTGTATACTTTTACACATCTTTATTTTTGAATGTACCTGTATTGAAAATGGGCAATCTATTATTGAATTTTACTACATTTGTTGGCTGTTCGTATGTAATTATCAGCATATGTGCATTGAATTGAAGCGATTGAACTATAAAATAAATTATTATGTCATCATCTACTTGGTTTAAGCGAATAAAGCAAAATATTCTTACTTCATCTAAAGAGAAGAAAGAAGTTCCAGACGGCTTATGGTTTAAATGTCCGGGTTGTAAAAAAACGTCTACAGCAAAAGAGATTAAGGAAACTTTGTGGGTTTGCCCGAATTGCAATCATCACAACCGAATTGATGCCGCTGAATACTTTGAAATTATTTATGATAATGGAGAAGCCGAATTGCTATTTGAAAATATTATTTCAAAAGATCAGTTAGGATTTGTGGATTTGAAGCCTTATAAAACTAGGATTGTTGAAGCGATGAAATCGACAGGATTACGCGATGCCATGACTGTTGGTGTGGGTGAAGTAAATGGCAAAAAAATGGTGACGGCAGCTATGAACTTTAGCTTTATTGGCGGAAGTATGGGCAGTGTAGTTGGTGAGAAAATTTCACGTGGCATCGATTATGCAATTGAGCATAAAATACCTTTTATGGTGATTTCAAAATCGGGTGGAGCGCGTATGATGGAAAGTGCATTTTCATTAATGCAGATGGCAAAAACATCGGCTAAATTAACCTTATTGGCAAAGGCAAAATTACCCTATATTTCATTTATGACCGACCCTACAACAGGCGGTGTTACCGCATCTTATGCCATGTTGGGTGATTTAAATATTGCCGAGCCCCAAGCGTTAATTGGTTTTGCCGGACCGAGAGTAATTAAAGAAACCATTAAAAAAGATTTACCGGAAGGATTTCAACGTTCAGAATTTTTACTAGAACATGGATTCCTTGATTTTATCGTTGATAGAAAGGAACTAAAGCAAAAGCTTTCTGATATCTTGGATTATTTTGAAAAATAATTTTTGATGTGAGTTTATTTAAAAAAAAATCTCGAGCATTAACTCGAGATTTTCGACATGATAAAACTCTATTTAATTAACTAAGCTTCATTTGATTTAAGTAATTGTATATCGCAACTAATTCTAACTTCATCGCTTACCAATAACCCACCGGCTTCTAAAGCAGCATTCCAGTTTAGCTCCCAATCTTTCCGATTTATTTTAGCATTCAAAGTAAACCCTGCTTTTTCATTACCCCAAGGGTCTTTCATCACACCGCCAAATTCAACATCTACTTTAATTTTTTTAGTAATGCCTTTGATTGTCATATCGCCCCACAAAGCGTAACTTCCATCATTGTCTATCTTTTCACAAGTATTTGAGCGAAAGGTAATTTCCTTATGATTGTCAACATCAAAGAAATCAGGACTTTTTAAATGAGCATCTCTATCAGAGCTTCCGGTTTCAACTGAAGCTGGGTTCATCCAGAAATCGATTTCAGCGCTTAAAAAATCGCTATCGGTTGTATAAATACTTGCATCGAACTCTTTAAATACACCTTTTACATTGGTGATCATTAAATGCTTTACTTTAAATCCAATTTCTGAATGTGCGGGATCAATAATCCATTTTGTTTTTGTTGACATAATTTTTTGTTTTAGATGTTATAACACACAACAAAGGTAATCGCCAATAATTTAGATATAAAAATTTATCTTGATAGGCTATAATTTTGAATGATAGCTTGAGAGGTCAAAATAAAAGTTATCTGATAATATTATTTCTCGATGAAAATTATGTACTGAATGGCACTCGATGAAAGTAAAGAAATGATAGCGATCGGGTATTAATTTTTTACGCCTAAAAAACTATATTGTTTTCCATACTCTAACATCTGCGCAAAAAAGGAGGTTGGATATTCTATTTTTACGTCAACAAAACCATTTTTACTTTCAACCGGAGTTAACTTAGGTTGAATGAAACCGCGGTAAGGTTTAATGCCTAGGGTGCTGTAACGATCTAGAACTTCTTTATGTAAAGTTTGATCAACCTTTACGCCGTAATTTTCAACAAGAGCTTGTCCGGCCTTAAAATCGCCTTCGCTTTTAATACGTTGAATTTCACGTAATAAATCGCCAAACAAGGTTCTGAGTTTATTGTAATCATTAATTTTTACAAAGGTTTTTCCACCTTGTTTTACAAACTCAACCACATTATCTTTCTTTCCTTTTTCGTAAGCCCACATAGCATTTAGCTGACGGTTACGCATATGTGCTTCTTCAATTTCGTCACCTAATTTTATACGCGTAAGTTGCGTCATCAATCCATTCATCATATAATTATCGTATCCGGCTTTGGCTACTTCAAGCGAAGGCATAACGCCAATGTCGATGAGTTTTTTATCCATA
This sequence comes from Bacteroidota bacterium, assembly GCA_016706595.1. Classification (GTDB taxonomy): domain Bacteria; phylum Bacteroidota; class Bacteroidia; order Chitinophagales; family Chitinophagaceae; genus OLB11. Next base: position 334,903 of record JADJJH010000002.1, read on the forward strand.
ATATAATACAAGCCTACCAAATCGGCGCGGGCTTCTTCGAGGCAGCTTGCATAATTTTTCAAGGTCTTGTCGGTAGTTTCAACACCCGGGTTAATTTGTCCGGATGCATGTCCAATACATTCGTGCATGTCGGTATGTAAATCCGATGAAAGTGCGCCATACATTTTAATTCTGTTTTTTACATCGTTGTTTAAACCAAATTCATCGAGGGTACCTTTCATGGCTGAAGCCACATTATAGCTTTGAACAATATTACTTAATGATACCGATTTACTACCATGATCTTTTCGAATCCAATCGGCATTAGGTAAATTAATTCCAATGGCTGTAGTTGGCGCTAAATCGCCACTTTCTGCAATCACGGTAATAGCTTTGGCGATAATACCTTTTACTTCTTTCTTTTTATGTTGAGGCATTAAAGGGGATTGATCTTCGAACCATTGGGCTTCTTTGGCAATGGCGGCAATACGTTTAGTAGCTTCTTCATCGCGAATACAAACATAACTTTCATAACTTCCTTTTTTGCCAATCGCATCTAAGTACACTTCAATAAAACCATTAATTCCATCTATTTTACTTTCGGTATCTTTTACCCAAGCAATGCTATAATCGTCGAAAGTTTTTAAATCGCCGGTTTTTAAATATTTAATTAATAAAGTAATACAAGTTTTTTGTTTTTCATTTTCGGCAACCATAGTTGCTTTTTCGAGCCAATAAATAATTTTATCGATTGCGGCACCATACATACCTCCGCTTTTCCAAACTTTCTCTTTTATTTGTCCGTTTTCTTTTACCACTTTACTGTTAAGTCCCCAACTTGGCGCATTACCGGCAGTTGACATCTTATTATAGTAATCTTCAACTTCTTTTTGCGTAACGCCTTCATAAAAATTATTACTCGACATGGCTACATTATCAATACCAGAACGCAGATCCACACATTTAGGTTCTACTTTTAGGTCATAAAATAAAGGTTGTACACGTTGCCAAAATGCTTCAATGTTTTCACCTGTATTGGTGGGAAGTGATTTAACATCGCAATTCATGATCACTTTCTTAAAATAGTCGCTGCTGCAATCCGGAATAAATTTTTCGTTTCCATAATGGTGATGATTTCCATTGCTGAACCAAAATCGTCCGCAATAATCTTGAAACTGACTCCATTCCCGTCCGCTTTTATCACCTCGGTAAGTGCCGTACATGGTTTCAATAGTTTTTCGTAATAGAATGCCGTATTTACTTTTTTGATCGTAAATAATATCTCTTCCGCTAAGGGTTGCTTCATATAAATAGTAAGCTAATTGTTTTTCGCTTCTTGATAGTTTTTCAAAACCCGGAACCTGATATCGAAGCACTTGCAAATCGGCAAACGATTCGGCCATGACATCAAATGCTGTTGCCCCTCTTACCATTTGTGTAGGCTCATCACCTTCATCAGATAATCGAGCTGCCGGCCGAGTTTGTTGATTCTGTGCTTGCACGTTCATGGCAAATAGTGCAACAATTGAAAAGGCGAATGATTTCAAACAATTCATGTTTTTTATTTTTGAGGTTTCAAAGATAGCAGAATTCGGCACAATAGTAAATGGATTGATTTACTACCATACCATAAGTATGTGTATTAGAAAAAGTTGTGGGAATAAAAAAAGAGCAACCTAGATTGCTCTCTTTTTATTATTTTAATAAAAATTATTTTGTTGGTGCAGGAACTGCATCATCACGCATAGATTTTGAATCTTGCGGTTGAGCTGCTTTGTTACCTTTAGCGCAACAAGCTTTTCCGGTTGAAGCACTTGCATGACTGCAACCTGCGTGTGATGCTTCGGCTTTTTCACCATCTTTTGCAGATGCATGATCACAAGCTTTGGCTTTTTCACCACTACAAGAAGCTTCTTTTTTACTGCAACTTGCTTTGTCTTTGCAGCATTTTTTATCTGCATACATTGTGCCACTCACTAATAGTGCTAAGGCAACGATTAATATCTTTTTCATTTTTTAAATTTTTTAGTTCGCCCAAAAATAGTCCTTTTTGCTATTGGATTCTCGATTTTTAAGAATTTAACAAATAAAAATTTTAGCTATAGGTGTCAATTCAAGCATTAAACCTTTCTTTGCCAACAATTGAAAATTCAACATCTTCATAAAGGGTACTGGGCATTAGCCGCCATTTCGTTTTTTTGGGGAACCACTTGGTTTGTATCAAAATTAACCATTAAAGATATACCGCCTTTGCAAATGACCGGTATGCGACAAAGCTTAGCCGGTTGTTTAATGATAGCTTATTTTTTAATGAAAACGAAAAAGCTACCCACGCTTCGAGAATTAGCTTTTCATTTGTTGATTGGTTTTTTATTAATTAGCTGTAGTAATGGATTAACTACTTGGGCCATTAAATATATTCCTTCCTTTTTGGGTGCACTCATTGCATGTTTAATGCCTTTTGTTTTGATATTGGCCAATTCGTTTTTCTTTCATGAAAAAGTGAAACCCAAATTATTTATAGCCTTACTCATTGGGTTTTCGGGCGTGGCCGTTTTGTTATTGTCGTTTGTAAGTGAATTTAAAGCTGATCATTTTGTGTTTGGCATTGTATTATCATTGATTTCGGTACTTACCTGGACTAGTGGTACGTTGATTTCGGCTAAAAATAAATTACAAATCAATCCGTTCGAAGGGATAGGTTGGCAGATGTTATTGGGTGGAATTGTATTATTGATAGCTTCAAAAATCACCGGTCAAAATGTGCCTTTACATACAATCCCATTGCAAGCTTGGATCTATTTTTTATACCTCACTTTTATTGGATCCATACTTTGTTTTGTTTGCTATTTGTATGCATTAAAAACCTTGCCATTGAGTATGGTTTCGGTGTATGTATATGTGAACCCAATAGTAGCCCTTTTATTAGGCGTTGTTTTTTTGAACGAAAAAATCAGTCTGCAAATAATGATAGGCATTGCTATTACCTTTTCGGGAATTTATTTGGTAAGACAATTCAATAAAAAGTAGAATCTTCCTTGGTCTGACAATTAGGTAAAATCAACAGGTTGTCGCTCAATATCTGACAAAATGGATAGCGATAAAATCTTTAGGAGGTAGCTATGCTGTAAAAATGACTGATAGCAAGCCCTTGGCACATTTCATGATAAGGGGAGCGTAGAAAAAATTATAAACTTAAATTTTAAAAATTTATATGGCAAAGACAACAAAAATCAGCATTACACCCTTACATGATCGTGTAATTGTGCGCGCTGCAGCAGCAGAAACTAAAACGGCCGGTGGTATTATTATACCGGATACCGCAAAAGAAAAACCACAACGAGGTACTGTAGTAGCAGTGGGTACCGGTAAAAAAGACGAACCCATGACCGTTAAAGCAGGCGATATAGTTTTATATGGCAAATATGCCGGAACAGAAATTACTCTTGAAAACGAAGAATTATTGATCATGCGCGAGAGTGATATTCTTGCTATCGTGTAAGCCATTTCAATTTATAGAATTCAATCCAAACATTAAATCATTTTAAATAATCAGAAATATGTCAAAACAAATTCATTTTAATATAGAAGCCCGCAACAAGATGAAAAAGGGTGTAGATACTTTAGCCGATGCGGTAAAAGTAACGCTTGGTCCAAAAGGTCGTAATGTAGTTATTGAAAAGAAATTTGGTGCACCACAAATTACTAAGGATGGTGTAACCGTAGCCAAAGAAATTGAATTAGAAGATGCTATCGAAAACATGGGTGCGCAAATGGCCAAAGAAGTTGCCTCAAAAACAGCAGATGCTGCCGGTGATGGTACAACAACCGCAACCGTTTTAGCACAATCTATTATCGCTGAAGGAATTAAGAATGTTGCTGCAGGTGCTAATCCAATGGATTTGAAACGTGGTATCGATAAGGCAGTTGCCATTGTTGTAGAAAACTTAAGAGCACAATCAGAGAAAGTTGGAAACGACAATAAAAAAATTGAACAAGTAGCAACCATTTCGGCTAATAACGATAGTACGATTGGAAAATTAATTGCACAAGCTATGGCCAAGGTTGGTAAAGAAGGTGTAATTACCGTTGAGGAAGCGAAAGGAACCGAAACTACAGTGGATGTAGTGGAAGGTATGCAATTCGATCGTGGTTATTTATCGCCATACTTTGTAACGAATAGCGAAAAGATGATTTGCGAATTAAGCAATCCAATGATTTTAATTTATGATAAGAAGATTTCTACGATGAAAGATATTCTTCATATTTTAGAGAAAGTTGCCCAAGCTGGTCGTCCATTAGTGATTATTTCTGAAGATTTAGAAGGTGAAGCTTTAGCTACTTTAGTGGTTAATAAATTACGTGGCACTATTAAAGTGGCTGCTGTAAAAGCACCTGGCTTTGGCGATCGCAGAAAAGAAATGTTAGAAGATATTGCTAAACTTACCGGCGGTATTGTAATTAGCGAAGAGCAAGGATTTAAATTAGAAAACGCCGATTTAACTTATTTGGGTTCATGCGAAAGCATCAGCATCGATAAGGATAATACAACGGTTGTTGGTGGTAAAGGTAAAAAGACTGATATCACTGCACGAGTAAATCAAATTAAGGCGCAAATTGAAACTACAACTAGCGATTACGATAAAGAAAAATTACAAGAGCGTTTAGCAAAATTATCGGGTGGTGTAGCGGTTTTATATGTAGGTGCTGCTACCGAAGTTGAAATGAAAGAAAAGAAAGATAGAGTTGATGATGCTTTACATGCAACACGTGCTGCCGTTGAAGAAGGCATAGTACCGGGTGGTGGTGTAGCCTTTATTCGTGCGATTGATAGCTTAGCTAAATCGAAAGGAATAAATGATGATGAAAATACAGGTATTGCTATTGTTCGCCGTGCATTAGAAGAACCTATGCGCACAATTGTTGCGAACTGTGGTTTAGAAGGTAGTATCATTATTCAAAAAGTACGTGAAGGTAAAGCCGATTATGGATTTAATGCTCGTACCGAAGTATATGAAAATTTATATAAGGCAGGTGTAATTGATCCTACCAAAGTAAGTAGAGTTGCTTTAGAGAATGCAGCTTCTATTGCTGGTATGTTACTTACTACTGAGTGTGTAATTGCTGATAAGCCTGAGCCTAAGTCGGCGATGCCGCAGATGCCGCATGGTGGTGGAATGGGCATGGATTATTAATATTACTAAAGGCATCTCGAAAACCCTCTGATGCTTCGTTATTCGGATTTTGCAAATCCTTTATTTACACTAGTAAACTCTGTCTTTGCAAAATCCGAATGCCTTGCCTGAGAGGATTTTGGAGATGCTTGGAAAACAGACTTAATTAAAAGAATATAAAACCGTTTCGTTTGGAACGGTTTTTTTATTTAAACAAGTCGCAGTTAAATTTTACCCCTTCATCCATAATCAGCAACTACATTTTTATTTCTTACTTATCTTGCTGCACATGAAAAGGATCCAGTTACTTTTTGTTCTTGTATTAGGTATGAACAACCTCAATTCTTTTGCTCAATCATCTGAAATTACTAGCGAGTTAAAAGAAAATGTTTTGCTATACAATCAAAAAATAAATGAATTGGTTGTACGGCACGAAGGCAATGGTTTTGTGATCAATAAGGAAGCCAGAATTCCGATGAAAAGCGGTACAAGTGTGGTACTTAATTTTGCGATGATGGAAGGGAAATGGTATCATTTTGTATTTGTTGGCGACCCTGGCTCAAAAAAATTAAAAGCGAATTTATACTTCGAAGGACAAGGGGATTATGTGCAAGATAAAATTATGGTACAAAGAGATAATGAGTTTTGGACTGAATTTTCATTCATTTGTCCGCAAACCGGTATGTACGAACTTGATCTTTTTCAAAAATCTCAGATACAAAAGCCTTTAGCTTACCTTATGATATTTGAGAAGAAGTCTGGAGGAGAAGTTCAGAATAGAAATTAGAATGGATTGCTTGGGCTTATGCACAAGTAAAGAAAACGAAATAAAAGCACCCGTACCCATATTTGGCAGTTAAGCGCAATTTTATGACTCACTGGTTAAGAAACACAATAAAAGATAAACTCATCGAATGGAGAAATGATACTATCACCAGTTCCGATATAATGGAATGGGCATTGGAAGAGTGGTTGCCTATGGAAGATACTTATGAGGATTTAGAAAAAGAATTGATCATCCGAGGAGAATCTATATGCAGAGACATATTAGAATTAATTGAAAATATAGAATGGAATTTTGTTACAAAGGATGATATTGAAATATTATTAGAATATCTAAACACTCCAATTGGACAATATATGACAGGGAATGAAAAGTTAACCAAACACTTTGAGAGAATTAATTGGAGTACGAGAAAAGAAATGTTACGAAATGTTCCACCGTATACTTTAGACTAAATAAACTGAAAGCACTACTACTCATGGTTCGTAGTTGGCAGCAAGGTTAAAAAATATCATTGTGGAGAAAAAGATTTTTATAACTTTACAATATGAACACTGCCGAACTTAAATTGAATATTATTCGTCAAGTTGATACCTTAGATGAGGATGTTTTGAAGGAAGTTATTAACTATATACAGAGCAAAATTAATAGTCAGAATGTTTCTGTATTCGATTCCCTTAGTAATTCTCAAAAGGAGGGAATACGTCAAGCACAGCAGTCGATAAAGGAGGGTAAGGGAATTCCTCATGAACAAATAGCATCAAAGTATAAAACAAAATATGGAATCATCTAGGCCAATAATTTGGTCTCCTGAAGCTGATGGTGACTTAGAGAATATTTTGATTTATCTTGAAGAGAATTGGTCTGATTCGGTGATAACTGACTTTCTTGGTAATCTATTTAAGGTGTTGGATTGGATTTCATCAGATTCAAGTGTTTTATGAAATCTAATCAATCGGACAATATTCGTAAGTATGTCCTTTCAGAGCACCATACTCTGTATTTTGAGATTTTTGATAATTACATTGACCTGCTTAGAATTTTTGACAACAGACAGGATCCAAACAAATTGCGATTCTAATTCAAACTCAACCCTGCCGATAACTGCGTATAATGGCGCAACCACATTGCTTAATGCAGTCCAATAGCATTATAAGCTGATTTTCTTTGTTGGATATATTTACAACTTTTTGAAAATCGGCACTATGCAAACCGGCTAAACGATGCCAAATTCAATAACCTTATCCTTTATAAAACGGCATTTTAACTACAATCGCTTTCAGTAATTTATCTCGTACTTCAATATAAATTTCGCTACCCAATACGGCATAATCTTTAGTAACATAACCCATTCCAATGGCTTTGTTTAAACTCGGACTTTGCGTGCCGCTACTTACTTTACCTATGGTTTCGCCGTTGATGGTTTTTATTACATAATCATGACGAGGAATGCCCTTATCAATCATTTCAAAACCTACTAATTTATTGCTTACGCCATCGGTTTTTGATTTTTCAATCGCTGCACGATTGGTAAAATCCTTAGTGAATTTTGTAATCCAACCTAAACCCGCTTCAATTGGGTTGGTGGTATCATCAATATCATTTCCGTATAAACAAAAACCCATTTCAAGTCGTAAAGTATCTCTGCAACCTAACCCACAAGGTTTAATACTATACTCTTCACCAGCTTCCATAATTTTATTCCAAACCATTTCACTTTCCGCTTGCGAGCCTTCAAAATAAATTTCAATACCACCTGCACCGGTATATCCTGTTGCACTTACCAGCACATTATCTAATCCGGCAAATGAACCTTTGCAAAAAGTATAATATTGCAAATTAATTAAATCCATTTCAGTAAGCTTCTGCATGGCCTTCATCGCATTAGGACCTTGAACAGCAACCAAAGCAGTTTTATCGGATATATTATGCATTTCAACACCGGCAGTATTATGTTGCATAATCCAATTCCAATCTTTTTCGATATTCGATGCATTTACCACTAACATATACACCTTGTTTTCTTCGATGCAATACACTAGTAAATCATCTACAATACCGCCTTCGTTATTGGGTAAGCATGAGTATTGCGCTTTTCCGTTGGTAAGTTTAGCGGCATCGTTACTTGTAACTCGTTGAATTAAATCGAGTGCGTTTTCGCCTTTCAAAATAAATTCACCCATATGGCTAACATCAAAAACACCTATACTATTTCTCACAGCAGCGTGTTCGTCATTAATACCGGTATAGGAAATTGGCATATTGTATCCGGCAAATTCGGCCATCTTAGCACCAAGCGATTTGTGTATTTCAGTAAAGGGCGTATTCTTCATTTCTTAAAATTTCGACAAAAATAGAACATCCATTTATTTATTCTTGTTTTTTACTTAATAACTGCACCCTCACTTCTATATTTGCGCTCTGTAAAAAAATTTCTCCTATCGCAAGCATGCATAAATTCTTTTTCCTTTTAATGCTTATTTGTCCGCAATTTTCCAACGGACAAAAAACTATCGTTAAAACAGAGCCTTCCAATATTGTACTTTTAAAAGAAGCGATTTCATATTTATCATCTGATAGTTTGGGAGGCCGATTAACCGGAACGCAAGGAGAAACCTTAGCAGCGAACTATATTGAAAGTAAGTATAAAACGATAGGATTATCCACTTATAAATCTTCTAAATACACTTGGGACTTCAGTTTTAAAGATGGCAAACGAATTGCAACGAAAGCCTATTTTAAAGTTTTTGATAAAAATTTGGCCATCGGCAGTGATATTATTTTAATGCCTTATGGAAATTCAAATAAATTTAAAGGTGCTGCCTTACCCAATGTTGATGAACCCGATAATGTATGGTTGGTTTCGATGAAGCAATTGAATACCGACGTAACCAATACACCGTTTAAAATACTTTACGAAAAAGCGGCCGATTGTATAAAGAAAGGTGCCAGTGGGGTTGTGTTTTTTAATGATATAGATGCCAAACATGATATTAATTTATTGAACCATCCGAAATTTGAAACCTTAGATGCTTCGGTAGTGGTGATGAACCATAAGGCATACTTGAATTATCTCAAACCCAACATAAAAAAAGATTGGATAGAAATTGAAGGTCAATTAGGTTATGAAGATGCGGATGTACATGGCAAAAATGTAGTGGGCTTTATTAATAATCAAGCACCTTATACCATGATGTTATGCGCCGATTACGATCATCTTGGAACCAACACACAAGTGTATCATGGTGCCAACAATAATGCAAGTGGTGTAGCCTCATTAATTGCATTAGCTGAGTTAATTAAAAACTCAGGTCTCAGAAATTATAATTTTTTGTTTGTCGCTTTTTCGGGAAGTGAATTTAAAGACCAAGGCGCATTAGCATTTTTACGAGATAACAGTAAGTTTATGGACAATTTTAATTGTGTGATTGACTTAAACATGTTAGGCCGTTTTAATAAAACTACCAAAGCATTATATGTTTCGGGTATTGGCACATCACCTTCATGGTCAATGGCACTGCAAAAACATAACACCCAGTTTAATTTGCGTGTGGATAGTGCGGGTATTGGTTATGGCGCTTACTCATTATTTTATAAAAAGAATTTACCGGTTTTGAGTGTAAGCACAGGATACGAAACCGATTTTTCGAAACCGAATGATGACGTAAGTAAAATAAATTTTACGGCACAGGCCGATATTAATCAGTATCTATTTAAAGTAATCAGCGAGATAGATAGACTACCCAAACTAGCATTTTTAACTACCAATAATATGGTTGAAAAACTGGAAAGTCTAAAAAATGATATTGGCATTATTCCCGATGTAACCTTCGAAGAAGACGGTATTCGGGTTGCGGCTTGTTTAACTAACAAATTAGCTTTCAAAGCCGGTATAGAACCCGATGATGTGATACTACAAATTGCAGAATTTAGTATTCTTGATTTGGATGATTATTGTAAAGCCATGAATAAACTATCCAAAGGGCGAGAGGTGCCGATAACTGTAAGAAGAGGAAAGAGCGAGTTTCGGTTTTTTGTGGCGTTGTAGAAAGGGAATTACGAATTAGCGATTACGAATTACGTCGTTATCATTGTAATTTGCATCTATCTCAAATTTTTAATATGAAGTACCTTTTAGTCTATTGCTTTTCTATTCTCTCCATCCAAATTCATGCACAAACTGCACTTTACCCAAATACACTTTCATACGAAAATTCAATATTGCCACCTATTAAAACTTGGCATGGTAAAAGCGAATCATTCATTGCTTCATCTGATAATACATGGATTACACCCACCGAAAGTTCAAACTTTACAACAACACCTACCCATAAGGAAACATTGCAGTGGTTGAAAGAACTTGCGGATGCTTCGCCCCTATTACACATGATAAGTATTGGTAAAAGTGTTGAAAATAGAGATATCGCTATGATTATTGCCTCTAGCGAAAATGATATTACAGCACAGGCCTTACAATCTTCATCAAAACCCTTACTGCTTGTACAAGCGGGTATTCATGCGGGTGAAATCGACGGGAAAGATGCCGGTATGATGTTACTACGAGATATCGCTTTTGGCAGTAAAAAGTATTTATTGGATGAAGTGAATTTTTTATTTATTCCGATATTGAATGTAGATGGGCATGAAAGAATTTCACCTTATAATAGACCTAACCAACGAGGACCTGAAAATATGGGTTGGAGGACGAACGCACAAAACCTAAATCTGAACCGAGATTACGCAAAAATTGATACGAAAGAACTTCGTGCTGTGCTGAATGTAATTAATGAGTACAAGCCTATTTTATATATGGATATTCATGTAACTGATGGAGCCGACTATCAACACGATATTACCTTTGGGGGATTTGGGAAGCAATGTTATTCGCCCAATATTAGCCATTGGCTCGAGAATATGTATAAACCCCTTGCCGATGCTGATTTGGTAAGTAATGGACATGTTCCCGGTCCGCTTTTATTTCCGATGAATGATCGTGACTTTAGTGAAGGCAATGCAACTTTTAAAGGAGAACCTCGCTTTTCGAATAGTTATGGTGATGTGCGACATCTAGCCACGATTTTGGTAGAAAATCATTCATTGAAACCTTTTAAGCAACGTGTATTAGGTACCTATGTTTTACTGGAAAGTACTTTAAAAATTTTGGCTTTGCATGGAAAAAGTTTGGAGAAAAATACATCTCAAGATGAAACCAAAAAGGAAAATAAGATTCCCTTGGTGTGGAAGCTATCACAAAGCAAACCTGATAGTATGTTATTACTTGGCATCAGTAATCAACTTACAAAATCAACGATTACTAATTCGTTTTATGTACAATGGACCGGTGATACGATACATCAAACGATTGCACATTATAAAGAAATTGAACCAACTGATTGGGCCGATAGACCTAAAGCTTACTGGATTCCGGCTGCTTGTAGTGAAATTATTACACGATTAAAACTTCATGGTATTGAAATGGAAACCATAGATGAAGTCAGCGAAGTAAAGGTAGACATGTACAGAATGAGTGATTTAAAATATCAGTCGGGTGGCGACAAGCCAAAACCTTTTGAGGGTCATATACAAGTCAACGCAAAATCAACCATTGAAAAGCGTACAGAAATTTTTGCACCCGGATCGGTGCGGATTAAAACTAATCAACCCTTAGGTGAACTGGCAAGTATTTTATTAGAACCCAACTCACCGGACTCTTATTTTCAATGGGGATTTTTTATGGAGATGTTTCAACGAACCGAATATATTGAAGCGTATGTAATGGAACCCACGATGCAGAAAATGCTAGATGACTCGCCTGAGCTGAAAAGAGAATTTGAAGAAAAGAAAAAGCAAGATGAAGGTTTTGCTAAAGATCCCGGAGCTATTTTTTCGTGGTTTTATAGCCAAACAAAATATTATGATCAGCGATATTTATTATATCCTGTGGGTAAGGAAATGTAAAGGCAATTACGATTTGCGAATGGCGAATTACGAAGGGTCATTTTAATGCCAACTCGTTATGCCTAATAATTTGATGAGGGTCCCCGACGATAAACATGAAATGGGTAGTAAATTACTCGGGGGCAAAAAAAATCAAGAAAACTAATTTACAAAAGGTATTTACGAACGCTAATCACTTTCATAAAATTCAGGATATGAACGCAACATCATTTGCGCATAGTTACGGGTTACCACTATCATATCGCGTTGATTCAACCATCCGATAAAAACATCAAAATCGTATTTTTCGCCACCAATATCAAGCATGCCTTTAGTGCCTTTGGTAACGGGTTTAAAATATAGGCTTAGCGTTTGCTGCGGTTTTCCTTTTTTGTTTAGGGTAATGTCGGCAAGCTTTTTTCCGCTGCTTAAAATGGTGTCTTTTATTTTATTACGGGTTTCGTAACCTAAGCAATACAAGCTATCCCATAATCCTAAGTAGGCATTTACACGTTTTAAATTTAGCGGGTTACTGCTGGGTGTGGCACCTTCAACAAGTGGTTCTTTGCCTTCTTGTTGGGTAAGCTTAAACGAATATTGTAATGAATCAATATACTTTACTTCGATGCTTTCAATTTCATTGGCGCGAGCATACATTATTTTTTTAGATCGCCAATTGCTCAATTTCGTATTATAACGTATACCTAAAAAGGTATTTTGCATAGGTAGTTTCACAACATACGGACGTTTAGCCCCTTCGGTTAGCATGTAGGTTAAATTATCAGGTGCAGCATTTTGTGCAACATAAAAAGTATGGGTTTTTCCTTTTTGAGTATAAATTTCAACTTTGGTACTATTACTACTCATTTCACGAATTACCTGATCATGAAAACTTAGTCGAACGGGTTGCACAGCACGTTGATCACGCAAAGCTTGTAATAAATCTTGTACCAGTGGTTGTACAATTTCTATCGAATCGTTCACCATCCACTCTTGGTCTTTTTTGGTAAATTTTAAATTTTCGCCTTGTAAGCTGCTTAAAAAAATGGTTTTAATTTCATCCGTATCCTCCACCATAAAATTGGCCTCGGTTTTAGGATAGCTTTCTTCATGCTCTCTAAAAACGAAGTAGTACGTTATAAAACCAAGTACGATAAGTATCAATAAGTAAATCAGATTACGTTTCATATGGTAGTATTTAATTGTTTTTATTTGTCACATGTAACTCGGCAAATAGAAATTTTTAATGTGTATTTAAAATTATCATGCCTCGTTTCATGGGGGCAAATGTAATACCAAAAGGAAATATGCAAGATGCCAATTTAGATAACAGAATTGAGCAATAATTCTTGGTAAAAAAATGTACAGAGGTTTCGTACAACAAGTATCAAGGACGCTTTTGGGAATTAGCCTTGCAGAAAAGAAAATCTCTCAGTGGTCTTTATAGTATAAAATCCCATAACTCAATTCCCCACAGCAATGAATGAGCAAAATAATTTTTAGTTGCGTAGGAGGTGCTGAGAGTATTTGAAACACTTAAAAATAGTTCGATAATGCTTACAATGTCAATTCGGTATTATCTTTGCCGGCTTATGACTTTATCAAAAAATTACATTCCGCAAGAAGTTGAAAATAAATGGTATCAACATTGGGTAAACAAAGGATATTTTAGCTCTACCCCCAACGAAAAACCTGCTTATACCATCGTTATTCCACCACCCAATGTGACCGGTATTTTACATATGGGTCATGCCCTGAATAATTCGGTGCAAGATGTATTGTTGCGCTATGCAAAACTAAAAGGGTATAATACTTGTTGGGTGCCGGGCACCGATCATGCTTCAATTGCAACCGAAGCAAAAGTAGTGGCCATGTTACGCGAGAAAGGAATTGATAAGAATGCGCTAAGTCGTGAAGAGTTTTTAGGATATGCCTGGGAATGGAAGGAAAAATATGGGGGCATTATTTTAGAGCAACTTAAGAAATTAGGTTGCGCCCTTGATTGGAAACGAACAGCCTTTACCATGGACGAAGATTATTATAAGGCGGTGATAGATGTGTTTATGGATTTGTATAAGAAAGGGTATATCTATCGTGGTGTAAAAATGATTAATTGGGATCCGAAAGCAAAAACGGCTTTAAGCGACGAAGAGGTAAATCACAAAGAGGTAAATAGTCAGTTGGTTTATATTAACTATGAACTTGAAGAATCAACAGCAGACAGGAAATTTGTTACCATCGCCACCGTGCGACCGGAAACGATTTTAGGGGATACCGCAATTTGTGTTCACCCCGATGATGAACGATATAAATCGTTAGTAGGTAAATATTGTTTAGTGCCTTTAATTAATCGAAGAATTCCGATTATTACCGACGATTATATTGATATGGAATTTGGAACCGGATGTTTAAAAGTTACACCGGCACATGATATCAATGATTATAATTTAGGATTAAAACATCAGCTTGAAGTAATTGATACGTTAAACGAAGATGGCACGATGAGCGATGCGGCTCAATTGTATATTGGCGAAGATCGATTTGATGTGCGCAAGAAGATCGTAGAAGAATTAAAATCAAAAGGACATATTGATAAAATTGAAGAATATAAAAATCAAGTTGGATTTAGTGAACGTACCGATGTAGTGATTGAACCGCGCTTAAGCATGCAATGGTGGTGCAAAATGGAAAGTTTAGCTAAACCTGCGCTTGATGTAGTAATGAATGATGAAATTAAATTCTATCCACCAAAGTTCAAAAATACATATCGGCATTGGATGGAGAATATTAAGGATTGGTGTATTAGCCGACAATTACGTTGGGGACATCGCATTCCGGCTTGGTACGATGCAAAAGGAAATTTTGTAGTAGGAAGAGATGAAAATGAAGCCATCGAAAACTATACAATTCAATTTACCGAATTGGCTTCATCGCCATTTGTTTTAAGGCAAGATGAAGATGTTTTAGATACTTGGTTCTCATCATGGTTATGGCCATTGGAAGTTTTTGGTTGGAATAAAAACAAAGAAAACAATGCTGAACTCGATTACTATTATCCAACCGCTACTTTAGTTACTGCGCCGGAAATTATTTTCTTTTGGGTTGCCCGAATGATCATGGCGGGTATGGAATATCGAAATCAAATTCCATTTAATCAGGTTTACTTTACCGGTATAGTGCGTGATAAGCAAGGACGCAAAATGAGTAAGTCGCTTGGTAATTCACCCGACCTTTTAGGAATGATTGATAACTTTGGTGCCGATGCAGTTCGTTTTGGTGTATTGATTGCGTCGCCTGCAGGTAACGATTTATTGTTTGATGAAAGTGGTTGCGAACAAGGTAAAATATTCGGAAATAAACTTTGGAATGCCTTAAAGTTGTTACATATTTTAAATGAAAAAGAAACTGTAAACCATGTAGATGAAAGTCAAACATTTGCTAGTCGTTGGTTTGAGCAACGTTTGTTGGAAGTGAAGTTGGAGGTAGATCAAGACATTAAAGAATTTAAATTGAGTGAAGCACTCAAGAAAATTTACTCGCTCATTTGGGACGATTATTGTTCATGGTATCTTGAATGGATTAAAACAGCACAAGATCAACCGATAGTTGCCTATAATATTCAACAAGCAAATTTCTTTTTTGAGGAATTGATGAAACTGCTTCATCCGTTTATGCCTTTTATTACCGAAGAAATATTTCATCAAATTAAAGAAAGAAAAGAAGGCGATGATTTAGTGATACAAGAACTTCGTTTTGATGGTGAGTTGAATCGTGTTGTATTAGAACACGGCGACACTTTAAAAAGTATCATTACAGCCATTCGAGATGTTAGGGTAAAGCAAAACTTAAAACCCAAAGATGAAATTGAATTGTATTTGCCGGAGTCATATAAATCAGCTTTACAAGCCATCGATTCTATACTGCAAAAACAATGCTTTGCAAAAGCGGTGAATTACACAGTGGATGCTGTACCTAATGCAGTGTCGTTTGTAGTTGATAAATTATCATGTTACCTAACTTCTGAAAAAGAAATTGACCAAAGTCAACAATTAGCACAATTACAAAAAGACCTCGATTACTATCAAGGATTTTTAGAAAGTGTAAATAAGAAACTCAATAATGAAAAGTTTGTCCAAAATGCAAAGCCAGAAATTATAGAAGGAGAAGTTAAAAAGAAAAATGATGCACTTGAAAAAATTCGCATCATACAAGAAAGTCTTACCTTGCTTTCATAATAAAATTACATGCATATGCAAGTCTTTATACATCGAAGTTTAGTTTTGTTATCGACAATCACATTAAGTTCTTTCAACTTACACGAAAATGTGCAAGCTGATAAGAATTATAAATACAAAGCGCAATTAGGGTGTACTGAAATGCAAGGAGATTTTATGGTTAAAAAATCATTCGATAGTATAGTTGCTTTTCCGCTTTGTGCGCGAGATAGTAATCAAAATGTACTTCCAATTACAGGCTTTGATATTACTTATGCCGAACGAGGTTTATATGAAGACTCAACGGGATTGCCCATTATTTTTACCGATTATACACATGCAAAAATTGATGGCAATTCGCTGCCGAAAAAGTGGATTGATATTTTTAAGGAAAGAAGTTATAAGGGCGATACCATTTTTTTTGAAAATATTAAGGTAAGCGGAAATTCAGAACAAAAAGCCAATGGATGCAAGCCTTTACGTATCATTATTCGATAAAGTAAAGCTTTAAAATTTCACATAGGCATTCAATCCATGAATACCACCTTCTCGGCCAAACCCACTTTCTTTGTATCCTCCGAATGGCGATGCCGGATCGAACTTATTATAGGTATTTGCCCACACCACACCAGCACGAAGTTTAGTGGTGAGGTTAAATATTTTACTTCCCTTATCAGTCCATACACCGGCACTTAAACCATACGGTATATTGTTTGCTTTCTCAATGACTTCTTCAATCGTTCTAAAAGTTTGAATAGCTAATACGGGTCCAAAAATTTCTTCTTGCATAATTCTATGACTTTGAGAAGTATGTAAAAATAAAGTGGGTTTAAAAAAGTAACCTGCAGATGGTAATTTACAATTCGGTTGATACATTTCGGCGCCTTCTTTTTCACCAAGTTTCACATAGTAATTTATTTTCTCTAATTGTTCTTTGCTATTGATGGCACCAATATCAGTGTTCTTATCTAATGGGTCGCCAACCATTAAAGTTTGCATTCGTTGTTTCAATTTTTTGATCACGATGCTGGCAATACTTTCTTGTATAAATAATCGTGATCCTGCACAGCAAACATGACCTTGATTAAAGAAAATTCCGTTTATGATACCTTCAACAGCTTGATCGATAGGGGCATCGTCAAAAATAATGTGAGCAGCTTTGCCCCCTAATTCTAAGGTTGCTCTTTTGTTGGTACCTGCGATGGCTTTTTGAATAGATTTACCGACAGGCGTACTTCCCGTAAATGCAATTTTATTTATGAGTGGATGATTTACTAATTCGGCACCGGCATCGCCATAACCGGTTACAATATTTACAACCCCATCGGGTAAACCACTTTCTTGAATGATTTCGGCGAGTTTCAATGCGGTAAGTGGTGTGGTTTCGGCTGGCTTAAGTACAACTGTATTACCACAAGCTAAAGCAGGTGCAATTTTCCAAGCAGCCATTAATAAGGGGAAATTCCATGGTATGATTTGTCCGGCCACCCCCAATGATTTTGCTTTTCTGCCCGGAAATGCATAATCTAACTTATCGGCCCATCCGGCGTAATAAAACCAATGATTACAAGCTAAAGGGATATCAATATCTCGGCTTTCACGAATAGGTTTTCCTCCATCCATAGTTTCAATCACTGCGAATTCGCGAGCACGTTCTTGCATAAGTCGTGCAATCCTAAAAATATATTTAGCCCTTTCAGTAGGTTTCATTTTCGACCAAGTTTGATCATATGCATTTTTTGCACTTTTTACTGCAAGGTCAATATCTTTTGCATTTGCTTGAGCAACTTCTGCAAGTTTTTGTTCGGTTGCAGGGTTTATGGTATCGAAATATTTTTTTGAAGATGGCTTTACAAATTTCCCATTGATAAAAAGTTGATACTGTGATTGAAGTTGAATATGATCAGTGCTTTCAGGAGCAGCCACGTAATTCCAAGTACTCAGTCTTTCGTTATTTACACCCTTCACTAAAGGTTTTGCGGTTTTAGTAGCAACAGTTTTAGATTTACTCACTTTTATAGTACTCATTTTTTGATAAGGGATTGATTACGAGTGTGCTTAAATTAAAATAATTTGTTTTATTTCGAGCAGCAAGATAATTCATTGTTTGAGCATATGGTCAATGCGAGATAAAAACATGCTAGAAATTTATGTCTTTACCAAACTGTATGTTTGGCGACAAGCTATTCTGAAGTCAGATGAGGGTTTACGAGCACTTCTTAGATGTAATCAGTCATTCACGGAAATCTTCACATACCTCAAAAGATGGAGCTATAAATTGTAATGGAATGCACCTTTCAATTATCCGATAACAATCGTTTACTCCCGTTTACATACGGGTATAATCGATTATAACACGAGTAGGGCTTATTGCAAACTGCATATTTGCTTTGTCGATTTGAAGGGTTCACGTTTTATAAAATACTAGTTGTATAAAACTGAACCGGATCACAACTGAAATAAATTATATCAATTCATTAAAACCAATCAACATGTACGCATTGAAAAACAAAGTCCAACTTATTGGACACTTGGGTAATACACCCGAAATTAAAAATCTTGAAGGAGGTAAAAAAGTAGCAAAATTTAGTCTGGCTACAAATGAAACCTATCTTAATCAAAAAGGCGAAAAGGTAGACGAAACTCAATGGCACAATTTAGTTGCATGGGGTAAAGTGGCTGAGCTCTGCGAAAAGTATCTTACCAAAGGAAGTGAAATTGGCATCGAAGGAAAACTCATGCATCGCGATTATACGGATAAAGAGGGTACAAAGCGATATATCACCGAAGTGCAAGTAAATGAAATGTTGCTGCTCGATAAAAAATCTAAAGACGTTTAAATTTTCAAATCGATATATCAGATCAATTGACAAGCAGGCTTGCCTGAATAGAGCTTCCATGCTACATGAAATTTACCTCTTACTTTGTTGTAGTTGAGTTTTTTCAACAATAGAGTTATAGGGTGTGAAAGTGTAAAGAGGATTTCTACTTTACAAACAATGTATACTTAACATTCTATATGGTTTACATAGTATGGAAATGTCTGTATGTGTAACTGGCATTTATTCATCAGCTCTACAAACAGCAGATCCTTAACCACATAGGTGGTTTAAGTTTTAGCAATAGGTATTTATGGTTATATGTCTGCAATTTATGCTTCAACATAACTAGCTAGATGTCCTATACCTTCAAGGTGGTTTACGTTCTAATCTTAGTAGCATCATTCAAACCAACTCCATCTCTTCTTCATATTTCATAAGCATAAGTGTTCTGTCGGTTAATGCCATTTCCGGCAGAACCTTTTTAAGTTTTGATTTGTTTACATGTCGTAATCATTTTTTCACAACGCAATTCGTTTCAAATTATACCTGTTACAAAATAATTGGATTCAACATCAGAATGTCATTTAGCCTTTCAAGATGTATTGTTGCCACCAATTTACACAAATGGATTATGATACAAGGTAAATTCATCAAGTATTAATCCCATTTTGAACTTTATACTCAATCATTCGTTGAGCATTCATTTGAATGTCTAAGCTCTATAGATTCAAACTATTTACTGATAAAATTTCCTTTTAATCCTCTACTTTTGCTCGCTCATTACAACTCTATGTCTTCCCAACAAACCCAATGACCAACGATAATCAAAATGCTGTTTTTCAACTCGCCTTCGATTTAGCGAATACCACTTCATGTAATCTCTATCTAACCGGTAAAGCCGGTACCGGTAAAACAACCTTCCTTAAATACCTAAAGGAAAATTGTAAAAAGAAATTAGTTGTGGTAGCCCCAACTGGCGTTGCAGCAATTAATGCAGGTGGTGTTACGATACACTCGTTTTTTCAATTACCATTTGGTGCTTATATACCGGATGCACAAACCGGATTTGGTTTACATGAGGGCATCGTGAACAAACATGCCTTAGCAAAAAATCTTAAAATTGCAGGCAACAAAAAGAAAATTATCGATGAACTTGAATTACTGATTATTGATGAAGTAAGTATGCTGCGAAGCGATATGCTAGACGCTATGGATACCGTGTTGCGAATGTTACGTAAAAATCAAAAACCTTTTGGCGGTGTGCAAGTCGTTTTTATCGGCGACTTGTATCAGTTACCACCTGTAGTGAAAGAACAAGAAAAGATTTATCTCGATCAATATTATCAAAGCGCATTCTTTTTCGATGCCAAAGTGCTTGAACAAAATCCACCGGTTTATCTCGAGCTAAAAAAAATCTATCGCCAAAACGAAGAAGTCTTCATTAACTTACTCAATAAAATCCGTCATGCAAATCTTACTGAAGAAGATCTAAATTATTTGCATCAACGATATCAACCAAACTTTACCGGAAGCGGCGATAATTATATAACCCTAACAACCCACAATCATAAGGCAGATGTAATTAATGCACGTGAGTTGAATACTTTGCACTCTCCATTGTATGAATTTAGTGGGGAACTGAAAGGCGATTTTAGCGAGAAACAATTACCCACCGAACGCCATTTGAAACTGAAAAAGGGGCTCAAGTGATGTTTGTAAAAAATGATAGTTCGCCAGAAAAAAAATATTATAACGGTAAAATTGCTGTCATCTCGAATATAGAAGATGATAAAATATTTGTCCGCTTTCCCGAAGCTATAAGCGAAATGAAAGTAGAACGCGAAACATGGGATCAAATTAATTATCAACTGAATAAAGAAACCCAAGGAATAGATGAAAAAATTGTTGGTCAGTATATTCAATATCCCATTCGACTAGCATGGGCCATTACTATTCATAAAAGCCAAGGACTTACCTTCGAAAAAGCGATAATTGACGCAGGGGATGCATTTGCACCCGGACAAGTTTATGTTGCACTCAGTAGATGTACTTCATTGAATGGTGTTGTTTTGTTGTCGCGAATTTCAACACAGTCAATTCGCAATGAACAACGTATCACAGAATATGGTTTGCAAGAAAATGATGAGCATGAACTTAAAAGTAAACTAGCAGCCGAACAACTTAAATTTCAAACCGAAAAATTATTGGGCTTATTCGATTGGCATAAAATAATATACGCGCTCATTGGTTTGCAAGAGGCTACCGCCATTTCAAAAACATTAAATGACAAAGCCGATGTTTTTATGTTGCTGCAAAAATTAATTAGTAGTGCACAAGAACAAGAAACTCATGCAACTAAATTTAAAAGGCAACTCGAGCAAATTATTGAAGAAACATCGCCAGCTGAATTGAATCGAATTTTGAAAGATCGCGCAACAAAGGGAATCAATTATTTTATTAAATCTTTGGAGACAGAAATTTATGAACCCTTAGTTACTTTTATGCACGGACTTACCGGTAAATCTAAAATTAAGAAATATCTAGAAGAGGTTCAATATACCGAAGAAGTTTGTACCCAAAAAATGAATGCACTACAAAACTTCACTTATTTTGGTGAAACACTGAGTGAACCACGGGAAAAGAAAATTGTTCCATTAAAAATAGCAAAGAAAGCAAAAGGAGAAAGCGCCAAAGAAACCCTCGCCTATTTTACGGCCGGAAAATCTATCGAAGAAATTGCCGGTATTCGAAACTTAGCAATCAGTACGATTCAAGGGCACCTTGCCGATTTTGTAAAAACAGGTGAGCTAGATATTACAAGTATTATGAAGTTGGAAGATGTAGCCCTTATAAAAACCGCGTATCTTGCTGCAAATGAAAAAACCGGAAATGCCATAAAGGCGGCTACAAATGATAGGTATAGTTATTCAGAAATTAGATGTGCTTTGAATCATCTCCTATTTAAAAAGGAAATCGGATGAGCAACAGATGATCCAAATTTTGAAACTAAATTGATGATCCAAATCCCATATTAACTCTGCTATTTTTACTTATGAAAATTTTACAGCATCTACTTCAGGATATAGAAAGCAAAATACCCAAACATGAAATGCTAAACCCTAGTGTGTCACAAGTATCGGTAGGTTGGCATATCGAACATATTTTAATTACCATGAATGCTATATTAGTGGCATTGAAAAGATCAAACCCAAGTGAATTTAAAAGGAGTTTACAATTAAGTCGCGTAATTGTATTTACCTTTCAACGCATTCCTCGCGGACGGGCCAAAGCACCCACCCGAGTAATGCCCGGAAATTATACAACCGAATCTTTGCACAAGCATATTGCACTCACCAAAACTAACCTAGATGAGTTGCAAAATATGCCTTCAAATCATTATTTTAATCATCCATACTTTGGTGATTTGAAATTGAAACAGGCCATTCAATTTCTTAAAATCCATACCAAACATCATTTGAAAATAATTGAGGATATTTTGAGAAGCTAAGTCATTCTTATTTTTCAATTTTGTTTCCAACAACTTTCGTTCTACTTTCGTTTATGCATAAAATGCAATAGTCTATGTCACGAATTGAAGTCTTAAAAACGTATAAAATATTTATTGGCGGACAATTTCCTCGTACTGAAAGTGGACGATATTACAAACTCCACTTTCCGAAACAAGAAGGTCCTGTAAATATTTGTCTTTCATCGCGTAAAGATTTTAGAAATGCTGTAGTAAGTGCACGAAATGCATTGGGTAGTTGGAGTACAAGATCGGCCTTTAATCGCTCACAAATTTTGTATCGAATTGCCGAAATGCTGGAAGGGAGAAAATCGCAATTTATTGAAGAACTTATTGTACAAGGAAGCACTGTTAAACAAGCCACGAGTGAAGTACAGCAAAGCATCGATCGATGTATTTATTATAGTGGTTGGTGCGATAAGTATTCGGCATTATTTAGTTCAGTGAATCCGGTAGCTTCTCAGCATTTTAATTTTTCGGTACCCGAGCCTATGGGTGTAATAAGCATTATTGCATCCGAAAAAACTTCATTACTCGGAATGGTAAGTGTAATGTTACCGATCATAGCCGGGGGTAATACTTGTATACTACTTGCGAGTGAAAGCCTGCCGCTATGTGCAATTAGTTTTGCCGAAGTTTTAGCCACTAGCGATTTGCCAGCAGGTGTGGTAAATATCCTTACTGGAAATAGTAAAGAATTACATCCACACTTCGCAAGCCATATGGATGTAAACGCCATAATTTATTGTCGTGATAAAGAAAGTGAAATAAAAGCCATTGCTGAGAATGCTTCACTTAATGTAAAACGAAGTTTCGTTTGGCAATATGATTGGACAAATGAAGACTCCCAGAATCCATACCTCATTCTTGATTTGCAAGAAATAAAAACTACTTGGCATCCGATCGAAAATATTGGGATTGGTGGCGCAAAGTATTAATGGCGATTCAGCCAATTCTGCATCAATATTTTTCCGCAATCCGTCATATAACTCTCTGGATGAAATTGTATCCCTTCAACATCATATTTTGTGTGTTTAATGCCCATGATATATCCTTCTTTTGAATAAGCCGTAATCTCTAAACAATCGGGTAAATCAGTTTCGCTCACTACCCACGAATGATACAAGCCTGACCTAATTGGAACTTGCAAATTTTGGTAAAGTGTTTGTTTTGTTTGAAGATTCTCTACCGGAATAATTTCGGTTTGATAACCATGATATGGTAAATTTAAATTGTACAACTTGCCGCCAAAAGCTTCAGCAATCGCTTGATGTCCTAAACAAATGCCCAGTATCGAATGGGTGCTTGCGCATTGTTGTATCACTTCCAACACATTGCCCGATTCAGAAGGTGTAGCCGGTCCGGGTGAAATAATTATTCTATCAAAGTTTGATGCAATCGCTTGATTTACTTCATCATTCTTCACCAAAGTAATTTCATGCATGCCTAATGGTCGCAACAACTCAACCAAATTAAAAGTGAAGGAATCGTAATTATCTATCAGTAAAATTTTCAAATGGCTATTTTTACACAAAATACTTGAATTTCTTGCAGAAACCCTATACTCTTATTGAAAAAGTAAATGCACTCGCAAGGCAGCATATTCCTTTTGTATTCATAGTAGATTTCGAAATGCATTATCCGAAGGTGTATACGCTTGATGAATTGAGCAATGAAAATATTGAACTATTTTTTCCTACTTATCAAACCAAAGAAAAGCTAAATACAAGTAAAGAGATCTTTCTAAAAAAAATGCCTATTTCATTCGTTGAGTACACATCGCAATTCAATACAGTGAAACAGAATTTATTGTATGGAAATTCATTCTTATGCAACTTAACTTGTCAAACATCAATTGAACTCAATGCAAGTTTAGATGAAGTGTTCCACTCAGTGAAAGCAAAATATACCATTAAGTATAAAGATGAATGGGTTTGCTTTTCGCCTGAAACATTTGTTCGAATTGAAGACGGAATCATTAGTTCGTATCCAATGAAAGGCACTATCGATGCCTCACTTCCCAATGCCATCGATACTATTTTACATGATGCAAAAGAACTTGCCGAACATTATACTATCGTAGATTTAATACGGAATGATTTAGCTTTGGTTGCTACTGATATTGAAGTTAAAAAATTTAGATATATCGATAAAATTGTAAGTAGGGATAAAAGTTTGTACCAAGTGAGTTCTCATATAGAAGGAAAATTACCTGTGGATTATTTAGACCGTCTTGGAGATATTCTTTTTACTTTATTACCGGCCGGTTCGATAAGTGGCGCACCTAAAAAAAAGACAATCGAAATTATTAAGGAAGCCGAAAACTATGAAAGAGGATTTTATACAGGAACAACATTCTATTTTGACGGACAAAATATAGATAGTTGTGTATTAATTCGTTTCATTGAAAAAACAGAAAGCGGCATTGTATATAAAAGTGGTGGCGGCATTACGATACATAGCGAAGTTGAAAAAGAATATCAAGAACTCATAGATAAGGTGTATGTTCCAACTATTTGAATCGGTAAAAATTGAAAACGGCCATGTATTTGCTTGGGACTTACATTGGAATCGTATGCAACATTCGGCTCGTATATTGTGGCAAGATGAACTTCGTTTTCCCTCCTTGCATGCTGACCTTTTGCAGTTCAATGCTAAAGGATTGTTTAAATGCAAAATCAAGTATAGTCAGAAAAATTATTCGCTTGAAATTCATCCTTACCAAAAACGTAAACTGAAGCATTTGCATATTGTAGAAGATAATGAAATCGATTATCGGCTAAAATTTTATAATCGTACTTGCTTCGAAAAACATACCAAAACACTTTCGAGCCATGCTGATATTTTAATAGTCAAAGACAATTTACTAACCGATACATCGTATAGCAATATTGTATTATGGAATGGAACTGAATGGCATACACCAAAATGGCCATTGCTTTGTGGTACTCGAAGAGAAGCGTTGTTACAAAAACACTTGTTGGTAGAAAAAGATATTACATTGAGAGATCTCAAATTCTATACAAAAATATCCCTCATAAATGCTATGCTTGATATTGGCGAACTTGAACTCGATATCAAACAGCAAATTATATTACCTTAGCATTTCAATTTATTTGTATGAAACCTTTACTTCTTATCATCAATCTCATTGCATTAGTTAATATGAGTTTTGCCCAAGCCACAAAAATAAATGGTGTATCCGGCAATGCTAAGGTGATCAACTTTTCAGACCCGTCTATTGTCGATTATCAAATGAATCTTGTTCAACTCGATCAACACCCTATTCCATCGGCTGAGTACGGTAATAAAAAAGAAGAACTTAATACATTGCGCGCTTTGCAGAAATATGAAGCTTCAGAAAATCAAGTGCAAGCAAAAACTCGCGGAATCGCGCCTAACCCAAACATCGTAAAAGGTGCCCAAGGTAATGTGTCTAATGGAATTCCAAATGACAATGATATAGCAGTATCTAACGACGGCAAAGTGGTGAGCGTGGTAAATTCGAATATGCGTGTGTACGATGATACATTGAAAACCTTGTACAACAAAACACTTACTTCCTTAGTAGCTTCAATAGGTGTGTATACATGGATTTCCGATCCCCGTATCATTTATGATCCTGCTGCTGACCGATTTATTTTAGTTTGCTTCTCTGGAAATTTAAGTACCGAATCAACTATTTTAGTTGGTTTTACGCAAACCAACGACCCAACCGGTAATTGGAATTTTTATACCCTCAATGGCAATTCTTTCAACGATTCAACGTGGAGCGATTACCCCATTATTTCAGTTTCTGATAAAGATTTATTTATCACTTTCAATCAAGTAAAAGACAATGTAAGCTGGACCATCGGTTTCAAACAATCGGTAATTTGGCAAATTGATAAACAATTAGGGTATAATGGTAGTCCTTTGCAATACGATTTATGGAGCGATATAAAATACGGAGGCACCAATCTTCGAAATATTTGTCCGGCAAAATACCAAAGCGCTACCATGGGTAACAACATGTATTTCCTTACCCTACGAAATGTTGCCTCAACGAACGACAGTATTTTTATTACCGAAATCACCGACTCTTATCAATCGGGCAATGCAACCCTCCAACAAAAATTACTCATATCACCAGTCGCGTATGGCTTTCCACCCAATGCGGTACAAAAATATTTTGCCAGTAGCGGACAACAATATTTAATGACTAATGATGCACGTGTTTTGGCAGCAGTGTATGAGAACGACAATATTCATTTTGGCTCCAATACCATCAACCCGGCTTATACCAATGCAGGTGTTTATCTGGGCCAAATTAAAAACATAAGTAGTACCACACCTGTTGTGAGTGCCGATATTTTTTCGAGTGATAGTGTCGAATACGGCTATCCTTCAATGGCCTACATGGGCAACAACACTTCAGAGCATAATGTAATGTTTACTTTTTCGCATTGCTTTGTGGATAGTTTTCCTGGCACCAGTGTATTGTATAAAGATAATAATGGAAATTTCTCAGATATCATTCGAGTTAAAAATGGGACTTCATACATCAATGTGCTCACCGATTCAACCGAACGCTGGGGCGATTATACCAATATCCAAAAAAAGTATAATACACCGGGTCGCGCTTATTTGTCTGGTTCATGGGGCAAATCAAGTGGTATGAATTGCTGGGTGGCTATGGTTGATAATACCGAGTTTTCGGTGGGTATAGAAGAGCCTATGGCAAACAATGAATCTTCATTATTTCCAAATCCAATGGCCGACAGATTCACAACAAAATTCCATCATGCTAAAAGTGAACAGGTGAAATTTGAAATCGTAAATATGCAGGGTCAGCAAGTACAATTATTATTAGATACCTATGTTAAAGAAGGCAACAATGAATTTTCATTTACTACACAACCCTTGCCACCAGGAAATTATATGTTGAAAATAAGTGGTATAAATAATATTATTTCTGTTCAAAAATTTATGGTAAACGAATAATTTTTAATTGTATTTGGGCGTGCTCCCTGTAGTATCCCGAAAGCAACTACATTATTTTAATGAAAACATTACGTGCATGCTTCGGGATTACTACAGTGGCCGGGCTATCACTACAATACCCCGTCCCGGTCATCCGGGATCGGAGTGATTTTCGTTCTATCCCTCACGCAGATACTACCCACCTTCAACAATGCTTACTTTATGATGTAAGCACACAATTTTCTAATGCTAATCCGTAAACATGCACCAAATTGGAAACAATCTGAATGCTAATCCGTATAGATGCACCAAAATGCTAAAGAATCAGTAAAATAGAGAAACGATGTTTCAATATATGCTCGCTGAAATAAATGAATGTGCATCACATTGAAGTTTTGTGGATTGCTTGCAATTCATGCAAATTAATTCATAGGGGAACGAAATTTCTATGTGCCTTTAGAGAGCAAAATTGATACCTTCTTCGTTTCTGCAACTATCTGCTATATTGAAGTAAAATTTGTTCTGGAAAAATCTATGCGCCTCTTGTTCTACGAGGTAAAAATTAGTGCCTCTATTTTGGTGCAGCTTAACTGATGATCATTGATTTTTTCATATTTACATTCATGAAATGTAATATAACCAACTAGCTTACAATTATGAAATGTATTGAAGTGCTTACAGATTAGCCTTTTGCCTTAAACTTACTAATGGCATTTCTTGTAAAAGTGCTCAATACCAATTTGCCACTCATGGCAGCGCGTTCATCTAATAATTTGTCCCAATGTTCTGTTCCTTGCCAAAATACTTTTTTTAACATGGCCATAGCCTCAGGGTTACTGTGTGCTAATTTGCTAGCTAGGTGGTGTATGGCATCATCTAGTTCTTCTTCATTTTTATAAATCTCTGAATACAAACCATGCTTCTTTGCCCATTCGGCGCTTCGCCATTCAGTAGCATCCATAGCTAATTGTGAAAAACAAGAAGTGCCTAATTTGCGTTCAACAGCAGGACCTACTACAAACGGACCAATGCCTACAGCCAATTCACTAAGTTTTACTGCAGCGGCATCGGTGGCAATCGTATAATCACAAGCAGCAGCTAAACCTACTCCACCGCCTACAGCCTTACCTTGCACTCGACCAATCACAAATTTATGCGCTTTACGAATAGCGTTAATCACCTTAGCAAAACCGGAAAAGAAATTTTTTCCATCTGTTTCAGTGTTTATTGCAATCAATTCATCAAAACTTGCACCGGCGCAAAAAGCACCATGACCAGCAGAGCGCAATACAATTACTTTTACGCGTTCATCTTGCCCGGCTTTGTCAATAGCTTCGGCCAAATTATGTAAAATAACAGCGGGTAACGAATTACTTGCCGGATGAAAAAATTCTATCGTAGCAACACCTTGCTCTAATTCTTGTTTTACGTATCCTTTTGAAGTATCGGGCATAATAAAAAGTTTTTTTGAGGTTGGTAAATATAAATAATTATCGATGTGATAGTAAATGTTCAGCTATTTTTTCTGATGGATTTTGAATTTATCTTTCAACTTCAGTTGAGATTAAATTCATGACAAGATGATCAGCTTCAGTGGTGGTTTTAGTTTTTGCATACAAAATTTGTTTGCCCTTAAAATAGAACGAAGCAACCATCCTACATGTTTTCTTTACTTTTCTTACGTGTTGATGGATTGAAAGCTTACCTAAATAGAACAGCCTCTGACGCTGTTAATATTGTAAACTCACTCCAAATATCGTATCATCTCATTATCGATTTTCTCAAACAAATGCATGGGATTAAATACACGCCATTTTTCATCAAACAATAAAGTAATATAATTGGTGAGCCGTGCTTTTTTGAAATCAAATTGTGTTTGTTCGGGCATGTTTAAAGCAACTACCCATCCTCCCTTTTCTTTAATGTCATCGTACCACTCTTCGTAATACTCACGATCACCACTATGAAAGTTGAGAATGTTTTCGGCTATTAAAATAAACTTATAAATTTTTCGATTGATCATCAAATCAATAATACCTCGCTTTAAAGTTTGTATGTCATTTTCAATCGCATCATTCCATTCGCCCATCAATTCAATGATGGCAAAATTGGCATCATAATCGGCCATCAATATTTTTAGATATAAAGTACGCGACCCCATTTCATCCCATTGTGGATGGATATAATAATTGTAAATGGTATTGGTAAATTCAAACTCACTATACTCGGTTCCATAAAAAGGTGATAACTCATCTTCTTCGGCCGTATAAATATGTCGCCAGTTATAATAAGGTTCTATATCGTGCATAGTCTATTAAGATTAGTTAGATAAGGCTTGATTTACATCATACATTATATCCTCTCCATTTTCGATGCCTACACTCATTCTAATCAAGCCATCTGTAATGCCCGATTGTAAACGCATTTCGGGTTTTACACCTACATGTGTTGTGCTGGCAGGATGCGAAATTAAAGTATCGCAAGTGCCTAACGAAACTGCCCGACTACAAAGCTGTAAAGCATTCATAAATTTCTTGCCGGCTTCAAATCCACCATGTACTTCAAAACTTAATAAGGCACCTGCATGTTTCATTTGCTTTTTGCAAATTGCATAATCGGGATGATCGGGTAGCGCAAGATAATTTACATGTTTTACGGCAGGATGAGCATGCAAAAACAAGGCAACTTTTTCGGCATTCGAGCAATGTCGTTCCATACGTATGCCTAAGGTTTTTATCCCATTGTTTAATAAAAACGCATCAAAGGCATTTGAATTTCCACCTAATAAGCGATGATGTTTGGTTACTTTGGTATTCATCAATTCAATATCTCTTCCAATTAAAACACCCCCTATTGCAGTGCCATGTCCGTTTAAAAATTTGGTAGTTGAATGCATAATAAAATCTACACCATACTTAAAAGGTTGCTGTAAATAGGGAGTAGCGAATGTATTATCAACGGCTACTTTGCAATGGTAACGATGGGCAATTTGTGTGAGCAATTCTATATCTACACATTGCAAAGTAGGATTAGCCGGCGTTTCAAGATACATTAACGCAATATCATCATGCTGCTTGAACGCATCTTCAACTGCTTGCAAATTCTTCATATCTACAATTAAAGTTTCGATGCCTACATCAGGAAGTACCTTATCAACTAATTCTTGTGTGCCACCATATAAGGAGAAATGACTGATTACTTTTTGACCTTGTTTTACCGTTGATAATAATAGCGAACTAATAGCAGCCATACCTGAAGCATGCAAAATGGCTTTGGCTTGTAATGGATTTCCAGATTCATCAACCAAGCCATAGGTTTCTAATGCTGCAATTTTTGCTTCGGTTTGTCGAATAGTGGGGTTGCCGAAACGACCATAAATATAACCTTCTTGTTTACCTGTAAAAATCTCAACAGCTTGTTCGGCACTATCAAATAAATAAGTGCTTGATGGGTATATGCCGGTAACATGACTACGATACTGATCTTGTTCGAATCCGCTATGAATACAAGCCGAATCGAATCCCATGGCATGTTCAATATTTTGATGTTTCTTATGCATGTGTTTCTTATATTTACAAAACGCCAAAGGTAAGGGAATGAAAGAAATACTCACGCAATATGCAGATTACAATGTTTGGGCAAACCGCTTACTTGTTGATGTTTTAATTACTTTAAGTGATGATGATATACAAAAAGATTTAGGGGGAAGTTTTGGATGCATTAAAGCCACCGTGCATCATATATATGGCGCCGAAAGCATATGGTTACAACGTTTACAGATGACTGAGCATGTATTACTGCCGGCAGATATGGCTAGTTTTGACACGGCAACTTTATGTAAAAATTGGATAGAGGGTAGTGAAAATTTAGCAAGCTTTGCACATGCGATTCGCGATGAACGAGGATTTGAACATCAGTATCATTATAAAAATGTAAAAAACGAATTATTTAAAAGTAAAGTGTGGGAAAGTTTACAACATGTAAACAATCATAGTACATTTCATCGCGGACAAATCATTACCTACCTACGACAGCTAGGTAAAGCGAAATTACCATCAACTGATTTTATTACATATTGCAGAGGTAGGAAGTAGGAAAATGATTATACTGAATTACAAAGAATATATAACACAGTTAGCAATTGTTATTATGCAATTCATTATACCTAAGCCATTTTCTACCCACAAAAAATTACCTCAAACTTTGTCATTTGTTTTGAACGAAGTACATTAGTATCGACTCAGTTCATCTCACTCAATTTATCATTCTTGCTTACACTTTAAAAATTTAATTTTATGCATCCAATTCTTAGAAATATTGTAGCCGTTATTGCCGGGTTGGTGTTAGGCAGTATTGTAAATATGGGTATCATCATCTTAAGTGGGTCTATTATTGCACCACCCGAAGGAGCCGATGTAAATACCACCGAAGGACTCAAAGCCTCGATGCATTTATTTCAACCTAAACATTTTATTATGCCCTTTTTAGCCCATGCATTGGGTACTTTAGCAGGTGCTTGGTTGGCGGCGAAGTTGGCAACACAAAATAAATTGGTATTAGCATTAGGCATCGGACTTTTCTTTTTAGCCGGTGGCATTGCCAATGTATTTATATTGCCTTCACCGATGTGGTTTAATGTAATTGACTTGGTATTTGCTTATTTACCGATGGCTTATCTTGGTGGGAAATTGGGATTTAAATAATTAGAGAAGGTTTTAAAACATAGGTCATTTAAGGAATTGTAAGGATTCCTTATTGCTAAGGTTCGCCCACTATTATGGGTAGGTTTTATTCTAATGATGCCAAAATAATTATATTAGAAACCAAGTTTATTGCGAATGCAATTGACCAATTTGTCCAAACTTTACCCGCTTAATGTTTATGCCATTTCAATATACCCGTAATTATATGGTGATTTCTTCATTAAATTTGAATCGGGATAATTCAAATTAATATCTTTAGGTTGTGTGGAAGAACAAATAATAGCAGGAATAAGACCAACTATGGGGGAAGCTAAACTTGTTATTAAGATGCCTGCTCCTTAAATTCCTTCGTAATATCTTGAAGAATCTATTTGACCTTGAATATTCGCTATTTGAGGCTTTTAGTTGTTATTGATGTATTAGAATCCACGTAATTAAAACTATCTTTTGTATCCTCTTCAAGTAACTTGCCTTTTCTTGCTCCTTTATATCTTTTATTATTTCTTGAATCATTCATTTGATCTTGATTAAAAGAAGCTCTACCTGGTGAGCCACTAGTTGTAACCACTTCAAGTGGGTTCACGTAATCAAAACTATCTATTTTACCGTTTTCATAATGAATACATATAACATCAAATTTCCTTACCGTAGCAGTTGGACCATGTAGGTTGTCAAATTTTTTATACTTTATTTCTGTAGCAGTTACAGCAAGAACTTTTGCTAATATAAACTCATTCGATCGCTTTGAAATAGTATCTTGTGAAAAGCCATTGGCGACTATAAAAAATAATGTCAAGACTGTAAGGCTGATTTTTTTCATAGATCGGGTTTTAGGTGGTCATACAATTTGGTTTGTTGAACCATATTCCTTTTATACCTTTTAGAGTTTATGAAATTCCTACGCCACTTTTTGCCTACGCTTATCGGCAAACACCATAGCCGCTTCGCGAACCCAAGCACCTTCATTCCAAGCTTTTACCCTAGCATTCATACGTTGCTTATTACATGGTCCATTACCCTTAACCACATTCCAAAATTCGTCCCAGTTAATAACACCAAAATCGTAGTGCCCTCTTTCTTCATTCCATTTTAAATCGGGGTCAGGTAAGGTAACACCTAAAATTCGTGCTTGGTCAACGGTAGCATCTACAAAACGCTGACGTAAATCATCATTGCTTTGTCGCTTAATTTTCCACAGCATACTTTTTTCTGAATTCGTGCTTTCAGCATCCGATGGTCCGAACATCATAATGGACGGCCACCACCAACGATTTACTGCATCTTGCAACATAGCCCTTTGTTCATCGCTTCCTTTGCTTAAGGCTAATAAAGATTCGTAACCTTGTCGTTGATGAAAACTTTCCTCCTTGCAAATACGAACCATGGCCCGAGCATAAGGTCCGTATGATGTGCGGCATAACATTACTTGATTCATAATAGCAGCCCCATCAACCAACCAACCAATAGCACCAATATCGGCCCAGGTTAAGGTTGGATAATTAAAAATGCTTGAATATTTTGCCTTGCCGGTATGAAGTTGTTCATACATTTCATCACGCGTAATACCCAATGTTTCTGCGGCAGAATAAAGGTATAATCCATGTCCGGCCTCATCTTGTACCTTGGCAATTAAAATGAGTTTACGACGTAAATTGGGTGCACGAGTAATCCAATTCCCTTCGGGTAACATACCCACCACTTCGCTATGAGCATGTTGAGAAATTTGACGGATTAATGTTTTACGATATTCATCAGGCATCCATTCACGAGCCTCGATTTTAATTTCATTATCAACTTTTTGTTGAAAAATTTCTTCAGAAGTATGTTGTGCCATAATCGACGATGTTTAAACGACAACAAATGTATAAAAAAAACGTATGGGCTTATCTTTTATCATTATACGTTTTATTGATGATTTATGTATTGCGGCAAGGATTGAATGGAAAGCCCACAGCACGACGCCTCGGCGTGCGAGGACTTGCAGTGAAAGCCTGCCTGCCGCCCAAAAATCCTTTCAAGTTCATGCATTTATTTCTTATTTTTGGATTACCAAATAACCAATCATGAAAAAAATATATGCATCTATGGCATTGGTCTCTCTATGCCTATCCACATCGCTTTTTGCCCAACACGATACGGTGTATCTTAACCAAAATTTTTTACCAACTTCAAAACAAATGGCTGCTTTTTATCGAGTGGTGATTGATTCGGCACAAGGCATTTTTAATATGATTGATTATCGACGAGATCATTCAATCTATTGCAAAGGTCAATATTCTTCAAGTAAAGCAATTATCAAGGAGGGCTATTTTCAGTATTATCATCCAAACGGAAAACTTTCTTCTGAAGGATTATATCACCTGGGCATAAAAGATTCTGTTTGGGTTCATTACTATAACCATGGAAAAGTAAAGGAAATTCATACTTATTTGAGGGGTGCGTGGTGCGATGTGAAGCGCTATGATTCGCTTCATGATTGGGTTTTTGAATCTGGTAGACTCACAAATGATGGGCGAAAAACGGGTTTATGGACAAGCTTTCATTATTTATCAAATGCCCCAAAATTAATTTCTCGATTCGAAAATGGGTTTTTACAAGGAGAGCAACTCGAGTATTTTAAAAATGGAACGTTAAAGCGAAGAGAAT
Source organism: Bacteroidota bacterium (assembly GCA_016706595.1). Lineage (GTDB taxonomy): Bacteria > Bacteroidota > Bacteroidia > Chitinophagales > Chitinophagaceae > OLB11. Next base: position 369,650 of record JADJJH010000002.1, read on the forward strand.
GTATAAAAGGTTATGCCAAAACCAAAACCGAACAATTTGATGAGAAGGGTAATGCGGTAAAATACTTTCCTGCTTTTGCTTATCCCGAGCCACCGGAAAATATTAAGAAATATCTTTCCCATCGTGTGAAATGTTTTGATGAAACGCTTAAGGCCAGTGATATTCAATATCGCCTTACTGTAAAAGCTGATGGGCATGTTCAGGATATTGACATTGTAAGTCCGATGGATGAAATATGTAAGCAGAAAATATTAATTTGTATGGCAAATATGAAAAAATGGAAACCCTATCGACGAGAAAATATAGCCTATGACTTTACCATTGAAAAAACGATACGATATAATAGTCCGCGAGAATAGTGGTTAAAACTGTTGCAAAACCCTAACTAAGGTAACATTGAATCAATTGGCTTCACATTTCTTCGTTACTCAGTTCCGCATGCTTTCGGGACATACATTCATTATCAATCAGATAACTTTTGTATAAAATTTCTTGAAAGCCTCGAACTTTGTTGCCAATTGATTTTTGCAACAGTTTTGGTTTTAAGAAAAATTTAGTTACTTTTAACTTTGGTACCAATTTTGATAATCCACAGATTATAAAGATTATCTGCCAAAATTGAAAGTTGATTGTTCACTCTTTTCAACAATAAACATATGAACCGATTATTAATTACGCTATTTTTATTTGCCGGACTGCTTAGTTTCAGTTCATTACGTGCACAGGAATACGATAAAATTTGTAGTAAGCAGTATAATTATTGCTTTCAAATTCCGGCCAATTTTATGATGCTAACTACCGGTGGTATTGAAGAGGCTAATGTGATGTACAAAACAGTTGATGGTTCGTCAACGCTTGCATTTTCAAATGGCGATATCAAAGAAGGCAGTAATTTTCACAAACTTTTTTTGTCACAACTTAACGAGTATAGTAATAACAACTTTAGAGTAACCATTAAAAAAGAATATTCGGGTTTTTTTATCATGAGTGGATATACCCAAGGGGGAAAAGGCTTTTATCAAAAAGTAATTAAAAATGAGGACGCTTATACTAGCGCCTATCTTGAGTTCCCGAAAGGAAATGCTCGTTTTTCGAATGTATCTCAATTGCTGTTTGATTACTTCGAAAAAGTAGTTGTTAACTAGGATATATTTATAAATCCAATGGCAAATTGATATAATTTTCTACGAGCTATAGTATTTTCAGCCTTACAATGATATCTTTGCGCTTCGAAAAATTCAATAGCGCATTATGACTTGGAAAGAATACTTCACATCTTCTATTGGTAAAAAGCTTGTAATGGCTTTCACCGGATTGTTCCTCATCTTATTTTTAATAGTACATGCCACCATTAACGGCATGATTTTTTTTGACGACAATGGTGAGATGTTCAATTACTATGCCCACTTTTTTAGTCATAACTGGATTATCCGTATCATGGAAGTCGGTTTATTTGTAGGGTTGATATTACATGCGGTGCAAGGACTTATGCTTACTTTTCAAAATCAAAGTAAACGTCCTGTAAAATATGCAGTAAATCCGGGCAATGCTACCAGTAAATGGTATAGTCGAAGCATGGGAATTTTAGGAAGCCTTTTATTGATTTTCTTAATCATCCACCTTCGTCATTTTTGGATTGGAACCAAGGCTAGCTTATATATTACCGGTGAAGAACATAATTTATTTGAGGAAATGAAAATAGTGTTTAGTGAATTGTGGGTAGTGGTTTTTTATAGCGTCGGTGTAATTTCATTATGTTGGCATTTAATTCACGGTTTCAAAAGTGCTTTTCAATCAATTGGTATTAATAGTCCAAAATACAATGGCATGATACAAACAGTAGGTATCGCTTACAGCCTAATCATTTGTTTTGCCTTTTTGATGATGCCAGTGGCATTGCATTTAGGTTGGATACAATAATAGTGACACGGCTTTGGCGTAGAAAAAAAGTTCCACAGAGAACTTCGTCAAAGTTCAAAAACTATCTATTCTCTGTGGCATTTATAACATGGGTTTAAATAATAGAATTCCGGCTGGTGAACTTGCTCAAAAATGGAGTACGTATAAAAGTACTTGTAAATTGGTAAATCCGGCTAACAAAAGAAGTTTAGATATTATTGTCGTTGGAACAGGCTTGGCCGGTGCTTCTGCCGCTGCTTCACTGGCTGAATTGGGCTATAGTGTAAAAACGTTTTGTTTTCAAGATAGTGGTCGTCGTGCGCACTCAATTGCTGCACAAGGCGGAATTAATGCTGCCAAAAATTACCAAAATGATGGTGATAGCGTATATCGCTTATTTTACGATACCATTAAAGGAGGTGATTATCGTGCGCGTGAAGCCAATGTGCATCGATTGGCCGAAGTGAGTGGAAACATTATCGACCAATGTGTGGCACAAGGTGTTCCGTTTGCTCGAGAATATGGCGGCTTATTAAGTAATCGTAGTTTTGGTGGAACCCAAGTACAACGTACGTTTTATGCTGCGGGTCAAACCGGACAACAACTTTTATTAGGGGCTTACTCGGCACAAATGCGTCAGGTAGCCATCGGAAAAATTAAAGAATACAATCGCCACGAAATGTTAGACGTGGTTACGATAGATGGAAAGGCAAGAGGCATTATAGCCCGTAATTTAGTAACCGGCGAAATTGAGCGTCATGGTGCACATGCCGTTTTATTGTGTACGGGTGGATACGGAAATGTATTCTTTTTGAGTACCAATGCCATGGGAAGTAATGTAACTGCGGCTTGGAAGGCACATAAGAAAGGTGCATTTTTCGGCAATCCATGTTTCACACAAATTCACCCAACCTGTATTCCGGTAAGCGGCGACCATCAAAGTAAGTTAACGCTGATGAGTGAATCGTTGCGTAATGATGGACGAATTTGGGTACCTAAAAAACAAGGTGATACACGTAAACCCAACGAAATTGCCGAAGAAGAAAGAGATTATTATTTAGAGCGTCGATATCCGGCCTTCGGGAATTTAGTACCTCGTGATGTGGCAAGTAGAGCCGCAAAAGAAAGATGTGATGCAGGTTATGGTGTAGGTAGCAGTAAAATGGCAGTATACTTAGATTTCGCATCGGCTATTGAGCGTTACGGAAAAACAGAAGCTACTAAGCAAGGGAAAAGTAATGCATCGAAGGAGGATATTATTGCTATGGGCAAAGATGTGGTGAAAGAGAAGTATGGTAACTTGTTTGAGATGTATGCAAAAATTACCGGTGAAGATCCCTACAGCGTTCCGATGCGAATTTATCCGGCTGTGCATTATACGATGGGCGGTTTATGGGTCGATTATGAATTGATGACCAATGTGCCGGGACTCTATGCTTTAGGCGAAGCAAACTTTAGTGATCATGGTGCTAACCGTTTAGGTGCAAGTGCTTTGATGCAAGGTTTGGCAGATGGATATTTTGTAATTCCTTATACTATTGGTAATTATTTAGCGGATGAAATTTCTACACCTAAAATAAATACCAATCAAGTTGCATTCGATGAAGCTGAAAAAGCAGTGACTGATAGAATTCATCATTTCATGAATGTAAAGGGAACAAAGTCGGTTGATTATTTCCACAAAAAATTGGGTTTAATCATGTGGAATCAGTGTGGAATGGCACGGAATGAACAAGGCCTCAAACAAGCCATTGCAGATATTAGAGCATTAAGAGAAGAATTTTGGAAAGAGGTTCGAGTTCCAGGAACAGCTGATAGCTTAAATCCTGAATTAGATAAAGCCGGACGTGTAGCGGATTTTCTTGAACTAGGAGAATTGATGTGTATCGATGCGTTGAATAGAGAAGAAAGTTGTGGTGGACATTTCCGCGAAGAACATCAAACCGAAGATGGTGAAGCATTGAGGCATGATGATAAATTTATGTATGTTTCGTGCTGGGAAAATAAAGGTGAACAAGGATGGGATTTACATAAAGAAGATTTGGTGTATGATGTGATACATCCAAGTCAGAGGAATTATAAGTAATGAGATAATTAGACAATGTGCTAATTTGATAATTAGTGAATTGAAGAAGGGAATTTTGATTGAAATAATATTAAATTAAATAAGGAAGAGAGGTTTATTTTATAAAATTAAATAAGCATTTCGACGAAAAAATAACACCATGGAACACACAACAATAAACCTGAAATTAAAAGTTTGGCGTCAAAAAAATGCACAAGACAGCGGCCGATTCGAAAATTACGACGCCAAAGATATCTCTACCGAGATGAGCTTTCTTGAAATGTTTGATGTGTTAAACGAACGACTGATTAATGAAGGTCAAGACCCTATTGCCTTCGACCACGATTGCCGAGAAGGTATTTGCGGAATGTGTAGTATGCATATTAACGGTCGCGCCCATGGTCCTTGGCAAGGAACCACAACTTGTCAGTTACACATGCGTGCATTTAAAGACGGGGAAACCATCACTGTTGAGCCATGGCGTGCAAAAGCATTTCCGGTATTAAAAGATTTAACGGTTGATAGAAGCGCCTTCGATCGCATACAGCAAGCTGGTGGTTATGTGAGTGTAAATACAGGGAATGCCCAAGATGGGAATGCCTTACCTATCGATAAAGATAAAGCAGATGCATCATTTGCCGCCGCCGCTTGTATTGGTTGTGGTGCTTGTGTAGCAGCTTGTAAAAACTCGAGTGCGATGTTGTTTACGTCGGCTAAAGTTTCGCAATATGCCTTATTACCACAAGGGCAACCCGAGCGAACAACGCGTGTATTAAACATGGTTGCACAAATGGATAAAGAAGGATTTGGCGCTTGTACCAATACCGGTGCATGTGAAGCTGAATGTCCGAAAGAAATTTCGATCTCAAATATTGCCCGATTGAATCGTGAGTATTTGAGTGCACAGTTGAGTCTATAATAAAGGCATAAAAAAAAAAAAGGAAAATTTTTAATGATTATCTGTATTGCTACACCGGTTTGCAGACACTAACTTTTACCGCGGAGAACAGGAGACGCAGAGATTTTTCTGCAGAAATATTTTTAATCTACGATGGAGATTCTTGGTTGAGTGACCTAGTAGGTATCAGTATTTTGCTTTAAAGACGCAGAGAAATTTCGTTCAGCTGTCTATTCAATATCATAAATTGCAAGCAATCCACATAAACTTTCATTGCATACACCTAAGTTTCTTTCAGCTAATACCACTGTAAGAAATGGTAGATAGACCATTTCACAATGGTATTATTAGCTAGACTAAATGTTAATCGTATAATGCCGATGCAATTGCTGTTTAGGCCAATTTTATTGGACTATTACAGATATGCATTTGGTATTAGCGTATAATTGATTCTTTAACAATTTGATACATGTTTACGGATGATCATTAACTTTTTAATCTCGTTTTTATTACAATGCAATACATTTGTTCACCTAAAACATTTGTATGCACACTCATTATTGGTGTAAACTTATAGCCATTTCATTTTTCTTTTTGTTGGGATGCAGTGCTTGTAATTCTGAATCAGAAAACAATACTTCTTCAACAAGCGATTCGAAACCCAAACTCATTACCCCAAATTTTAGTTCGGCACAAGCATATGAATATGTAAAGGCACAACTAGCATTCGGACCGCGAGTACCGGGTTCAGAGGCACAACAAAAATGTGCAGAATGGATGCAAACAGAATTAAAAAAATATGCAGATACGGTGTATTGGCAAGAAGCTGAAGTAGTACAACCTGTTTCGAATAATAAATATAAATCTATCAATATCATTGCTTCGTTTAATCCACAAGCCGAGTATCGGGTATTATTATTAGCTCACTGGGATAGCAGACCTTGGGCCGACCAAGATAGTAATCGTAAAAACGAAGCCATTGATGCAGCCGATGATGGTGCAAGTGGTGTAGCGGTTTTAATGGAGATTGCATCCCATCTTAAAAAAACAAAACCTTATGTGGGGGTTGATATTTTATTGGTAGATGCCGAAGATGTAGGTAAAACTGAATGGGGTGAAGAAAGTTATTGTTTAGGAACTAAATATTGGGCGGCAAATAATCATGTACCCAATTATAAAGCCATGTTTGGTATTTGTTTAGATATGGTAGGCGCCAAAGGGGCACAGTTTCCGTTAGAAGGGTTTTCGCGACAATACGCCAGCACCATACAAAAAGAAATTTGGGATACCGGCAATCGATTGGGCTTTTCGAATTACTTTGTGTATACCGATGGCGGAAGTATTACCGACGATCATGTTGTGATTAATACCGTAACAGGAATACCCTGTGTAGATATTATTAATTTACAACCCGATCAAGGTTTTGGAAAACACTGGCATACACATAAAGATAATATCGACATCATCGATAAAAATACTTTACAAGCGGTAGGACAAACCGTGATGGAAGTGATTTATACGCAGCAGTAAATTATGAGTGCGGAATGCCAATCAGATTGTATGAAATATTTCATGTGATATTCATTACAACGAAGAAAACGTTTGTAGTCAGCAAATAGAAAAATACATCCGTAATCCATCTTATAGAAGTAGGGTGCGGAATAATTTATTTATCTTAGCAATCATAACCACATCGCATGAAAAAGAAGATATATAACATCGCAACAATTCTGGTTTGTGTATTCTCAACCATGGTAGTAAGTGCGCAAGAATTTATAACGCATTGGGATTTGAGTATTGCCGGTTCAAGTCCAAATCAAATCATTTTTGGTGTTGGTACAACCGGAACAGTAAACTACACATGGGAAACGATACCTGTTGGAGCTTCAGGTGCTGGAACATTTTCAGGAACCACAGCAACTATTAGCGGCTTACCTACTGGAGCCATGATAAAGTTAAAAATTGATAGTGCGAATTTTAATTATTTTAGATTAGGTTTCAATCCAGATACAACCAGACTTATAAATATTGAACAATGGGGTAATATTCATTGGAGCAGTATGACATATTCCTTTTATCAATGTCACAACTTAATTTGCACTGCAACTGATATCCCCGACCTGAGCAATGTAACTGATATGAGTTGGTGTTTTCGAAATTGTTCCATTCTTAATGGACCTTCAAACATTGGGACATGGGATGTTAGCAACATTATCAATATGAATAGCATGTTTTGGCGTGCGTTTTCATTTAATCAACCTATTGGAAATTGGGATGTCGGAAATGTAACTAACATGTACGGGTTGTTTGCTTATGATACTACTTTTAATCAACCTATTGGAAACTGGGATGTTAGTAATGTCACAAATATGAATAGCATGTTTTGGTATACATTTGCATTTAATCAACCCATTGGAAATTGGAATGTAAGTAACGTAACTAATATGTATGCAATTTTCGGAAACGCTCTTTCCTTTAATCAACCAATTGGAAATTGGAATGTTGGTAATGTGACTGAAATGTATGGGGTGTTTGTTGGTGCTAGCTCTTTTAATCAGCCTATCGGAAATTGGAACGTAAGTAATGTTACAAATATGTATGGCATGTTTTATGTCGCTAGTTCTTTTAATCAACCTTTAGGAAGTTGGTCGTTGAATGCAAATGTTGATATGCATGCTATGCTTGATGAGTCTGGAATGGATTGTTATAACTATTCTCAAACTTTGTACGACTGGGGCACTAATGCTATGTGTCCAAGTAATAGATATTTAGGGGCTGATGGAAGACGCTATGGAACAAATTTTATAACAGCTAGAAATTATTTGATAAATAATAAAGGATGGACAATTGATGGAGATATAATGAGTCTAAGTAATTGTTCGTTAGTTGCAATAAACAACTTAAACCCATTCTCTGAAATAGTAATAAACCCTAATCCAACAAATGGAGTAATAAACATTTCATCGCAATTGAAAAATGAAATAAGTGAAATCAATATCTATAATTCAATTGGTCAACCCATTCTATACAAAAAATTAAAAACAAACAACACGCAAATCGACCTTTCGAGTTTTTCAGATGGTGTTTACTTCGTTGAAATAGATGTGGGCAATAAAATATACAGAACGAAGCTTGTAAAAAATTAAAGGCATCTTTAAAAAAGTCAGAGATGAAAAAAGAATCAAGGACCATCAAAAAAATTGTTCTCCTCAACTTGTTTGTTGGCATCAAATGGTAGAGAATAAATTTACATTCATAAAAAAGTCTATTTACATTTATCCCTAAATTACTTAAATCATGAAATGGCAAGGTCGCAGAGAAAGTGAAAATGTTGAAGATCGCAGAGGCATTGGCGGTAAACAAATTGCAGCCGGTGGCGGTGGTTTAGCCTTAATAGTTTTGATTATAGGATTTTTAATGGGTGGTGATCCGCAGAAGTTGTTGAGCGATTTTCAGCAATCATCCCAACAAACGCAAACCACCACAAGTACAGGTGAAGTAGAAGAAAGCGCTGAAGAAAAAGCCATGTCATCTTTTATGAAAGTAACGCTTGCCGATAATGAACGTATTTGGGATTCGATATTCACTGCAAACCAAATGCAATATCAAAAACCGGTATTGGTGTTATTTCGCAACCTTACCAATTCGCCTTGTGGCGATGCTACTTCACAATCGGGTCCGTTTTATTGTCCGGGCGACCAAAAAATTTATATCGATATGTCTTTCTTCGATGAACTAACTAGTCGTTTAGGTGCCCATGGCGATTTTGCTTCGGCTTATGTTTTATCGCACGAAGTTGCTCATCATATTCAATACTTATTGGGCACTACTCGAAAAATTCAAGGTATGCAACAACAGAGCGAAAAAAAAGAAGCCAATCGCTTATCGGTCGCACTTGAATTACAAGCCGATTTTTATGCAGGTGTATGGGCGCATTATAATCATCAAATGCTTGAAGATGGCGATATTGAAGAAGCATTAAGTGCAGCCAATGCCGTAGGCGACGATCGATTGCAAAAACAAGCACAAGGTTATGTGGTGCCCGATGCATTTACCCACGGTACTTCTGAACAAAGAATGTACTGGTTTAAATTGGGTTACGAAACCGGCGACATGAGTAAAGGAAATACTTTTAAAGGCGTTTTGTAATGACCGCCAAGGAAATTTTACATCACTTAGAAAGTTTGTCCAACGAAACCAATAAAGCAGGCATGAAACGTTTTGCGGTTGGTAACGAAACGGCATTAGGTATTAAACTCCCTGTACTTCGAGAGTTTGCAAAGCCTTTTAAGAAAAATCATGAATTGGCCATCGACTTATGGAACTTGGGCATACATGAAGCGATGCTGATGGCAACGATGATTGAAGATCCCAAAAAAGTTACTGAACAACAAATGGATGCATGGACTCATCAGTTTTACAGTTGGGATATTTGTGATCAATGCTGTATGAATGTATTTCATAAACCAGAATTTGCCCTAAAAAAAGCATTTGAATATACCCATGCAAAAGAAGAGTTTGTAAAGCGTGCAGGTTTTGCCATCATGGTATCGTACTCGGTGCATCATAAAAAGGCGCCTGATGAAATTTGTAAAAGCTTTTTACCCCGCTTAGAAGCAGAAGCTTGGGACGATAGAAATTTTGTAAAGAAAGCTATCAATTGGTGTTTACGAACCATTGGAAAACGAAGCTCGTATCTCCATCCACATGCATTGGCATGTGCCTATCGAATAAACGAACAGCCCCACCGTTCGGCTCGATGGATTGCAAAAGATGCCATACGAGAGTTAAACAGTGAGGCTGTATTGAATCGTTTAGGGATATCCAATTAATCTTTGCGTTGGAAACCGAGATACCAACCAATAGCACCACCTACTATTGCCGACATAATTGTACCGCCTACTATATCAAGTAAAAGTGGGGTTGTAGACGTATACATAGTAAACATCGACCAAAATTGAACATCAAGTCCGGCAGTTATTAAAAGCCCTATAATGCCTCCGGTAATGGCCCCGGAAACAAAGGTTCTAACATTACCCATCTTTTCAAAAACATAAGCATACATGATACTAAATAAGAGGCCAGAAACAAATACGCCTAACAAATTAGGTTCAGTTTTTGTAACTGCCTTTGCCTCGGGGGTAGTAGAATTGTTCATGGTATCCATTAGTATCATACCATAAATAACCCAACCGACTAAAAAGTTAACAACGGCACCAATAATTGATGCGATTAGAATTTTTGATGTGTTCATAATAAAGAGGTTTTAGTTTCTGCAAAGTTTGCAAGCACTTATGTTAATGTTAGAGGATTAACATACGTTAATATGCACATGTGCTTTTAATGTGCATAAGCGCAAAGATTTCGTCAAAATATTTTTTTATGAAGATGAATTTTCTGCCTGCCAAGCTTTATTTTTGAATTACCAAACAACCAACTTATGAAAGAAAATCTCTTCCAGTTTATCTGGCTGCATCGCCTATATGGCCATAGCAAAGCACTCGAAACCATTGATGGCGAACCGCTTCTGGTTATTAACCCCGGAATTTTAAATACACATGCCGGTCCGGATTTTTTAGCTGCGAAAATAAAAATCGGTAATACCATTTGGGTGGGCAATGTTGAACTTCATCTAAAATCTAGCGATTGGTTCAAACATCAACATCAAACCAATAAAGCCTATGCAAAACTTATTTTGCATGTAGTTTATGAACATGATGAAGTATTGCCTAGCAATGAAAGTCTACAATTTCCAACCCTCGAGCTGAAAGATTATATTCAATTACCCTTATTGGAAAAGTATAATTCCATGATGAACGCTATCGGTTTTATCCCTTGCGAAGAAAAATTTTCAACCATCAGTTTGTTCACCAAACAAGTTCAACTCGATCGGATGTTGATCGAACGTATTGAAGAGAAAACTCATCATCTTACTCATTTACTTCAAAAATATCGTAACAATTGGCAAGAAGTATTTTATATACAAATGGCCAAAGGGTTCGGACTGCATATTAACCAAGATGTGTTTGAAAGTTTAGCGATGCATACCCCATTAAAATTACTTACTAAGTATAAACATAACCCGCTACAAATTGAAGCCTTGCTTTTTGGGCAATCGGGTTTTTTAGATGATTATTTTGATGAAGCTTATCCTTTGGCTTTACAAAAAGAATATCATTATCTACAAAACTTGCATCAATTACAACCTATCGAGAAACATCTTTGGAAGTTTTTACGATTACGTCCTGCCAATTTCCCCACCTTACGTATTGCTCAATTTGCAGCTTTGATTAGTAATTCATCACAACTTTTTTCAAAAATTACTGAAGCGGAAAGTCTCAACGAAATTGAAAACTATTTTACATTAACGCTACATGAATTTTGGTTAACACATTATTCATTTCAGGAAAAATCAGCAGAAAAAAATAAAAATTTAGGCAAAACATTCATTCAAAATTTAATTATCAATGCTATAGTACCTACCCTATTTATATTTGGAAAAGTACATGGCAATGAAGTGTATTGCGAACGCGCGCTCGATTTTTTACAACAACTTCCTGCCGAGAAAAATAGTATTACCGAAGCATGGAAAAATTTAGGACTAGCTGTAAATAATGCAGCGGATACACAAGCCTTACTTCAGTTGAAACATCATTATTGTGACACAAAATTATGTTTGTCGTGCACTATAGGATATTCGATCTTGAATGAGCCGGAACATACATAGCTTATTTTATGCAATAAATATTTAAGGTATCACTACAAAAGTTTTAACCATGCTTACTACATTTTGGTTTTTATCGTTTGCAGTGATTCTTAATTCCATAGGCATGGCCGAACCTATACTAGGTGTAAGGTGTGCATGAAATGGATACACCGACAAGCCTGAAACATCTGTCGATTGCGAAAAAATATTTGCGCCAGTACTCTCCAATAAATCCACTTGTAACAACTGCAATTGTTCATTATCGGTAACTGTGAACTCAATATGAATTTCAGGTTCTATACTAAGTTCCAAGGTATCTTCTGTTGGTTCCACTAACGTAATAGTTGGCTTTTGTGTATCTAGTTTTACTTGCTTCTTACATCCAAAAAAAGAAACTAAAAGTTGTACAATACAAATACTGATGACTGATATTTTTATATAAGATTTCATAATTTTTTTCTGTTGGACTCTCATCCTGTTTTGTTTTAAAATAAATAAATTAAGTTAGCACTCATTCGAGTTTTGTTTTGAATAAGTCCATTCCCAATGTTTTGAGCAATGGGTTGCTGAGCATGTACTGCCAATGAAAAATTTCGATAGTATAAATCCATACCCACATTCACTAAAGCAATACTACCACCACTATTTTCTACAGTTTCATGTTGCCTTCTATCAATTTGGCTATACTCATACCCGGCTCCAATTTGAGGCAAATAGGTTAACTTCGATTTCTGAAACCATCTAAGCAATTTAAATGAAGTACTTAGTTTATTGCCAAATTGAAATTTGAATTTATTGCTATTGTTCAATGCGTAATTTGCTTCAACATACAAGCCCTTATTTTTATGTCGAAGTGTATACATGACCATCCATGGAATATCTACCGAACCTGTACCTATCTGCATATTTTCGTTGAGCATTAGGCCAGCATGTATGGCATCACATTTCCCGGTGGGTAATTTAATTCCGGCACCACATTGTAAAAATTGTTTTGTATTACTTGAATCTTGGTTACCGGTATTTAATAGAATATAATTCAACAACAAAGAAATATCGCCAACACCATGAATAGAAATTTGTTCACTTCCTTCTTTGCGTTGATTAAATTTATAAGGAACAAATACAAAGGCATGTATTTTGGGATGTAATACTGCCCTGCCCCATAATTGTATGCTCTGATACTGCTCTTTACTTTTTTTATGCGATTCGTTACTTCCTTCATGTGCTTTGGAAGTAAAACTTGAATTTTGATAGCGTAGTCCGATAAAATGTTTTTGAAAGCCGGGCAATATGCCAAATGAATTTCCGCTTGCCGAACATCCGCACATATCACAAGCGTGTATACTTGTACTAAGTATCAGAAGTATGATACTTGTCAATAAAGTCTTCATGATTATATAAAATAAGTAGTGAGTAAAAAATAATAATGCTTATGCTACTTTACTACTTGGTGGCTTTAAGAAGTTATTTACCCATTGAAAACAATATAGGTTTGTACAACTTGTATAGAAAAGATTGTCATTAATATCATCACCAATACTTGATGTTCCTTCAAGAAGGTTTTCTAGTACAAATGGGTCAATATCTTGAAGTTTTATTTTAGGAGTCGTGTTTTGTTTTGCATCTTCACCATGTTGCATTTTTTTAAGTTGTGCTCTAAGATGACATTTTCCATGGCAAGTACTTCGTGGTATATTTTTATTAATGCAAAGTGTTGCTGTAATTTGTTGCTGATTCATTTTCCAATAAATGATGTAAGCGGTTTGCAAAATGATTTGCGCAAACAAAATTAACAAATACAATATGGAAACTACTTTCTTCAACGCCACAAAGATAATTCGTGAAACCAACTAACTTTATGATTCCAGTCATTAATACCTGTGATACACAAACTTTATTTTTGGAAATCTCGTCTACACAAACTTATTAAATCATTTTATTTTGTTACCCCAGTCTCTGCCCATGCGAATACTTACTCTTTTAATTTTATGGCTTTGCTTATCACAACAATTATTAGCCCAAGGTGGTGTATGGACATGGATGAAAGGTGATAGTGTAGTAGTAAACACCATTTCATTAGGCAACTACGGCACCATGGGGGTAACAGCCGCAAGTAACGAAGCGCCAGGCCGTTATCATTGTACTTATTGGCAAGATACCAGTGGAAATTTTTGGATAACCGGCGGGCAAATTTTTAATGTCGGGCCACTTAATGATTTATGGAAATATGAACCTGCAACGAATATGTGGACTTGGATGAATGGTGCCCAAATTACTTCAAACATCAATGGTGTATTTGGTACACAAGGTATTCCATCAACCAATAATTACCCGCCGGCATATGGTTTAACCGGTATCGGTTGGACAGATACCAATAATAATTTATGGTTACAACATCAGCGTGGCGATTTATGGAGATATTCCATTGCGACCAACGAATGGACATGGATGAAAGGTACCGGGGGATTTGCACAACCCGCAGTATATGGCATACAAGGCGTTCCCAATATGTTAAATACACCCGGTGGAAACACTGAATCAAAAGCCTGTTGGACCGATAGCTTAAATAATTTATGGCTTTATGATGATGGCAATGTTTGGAAGTATGATATTGCCAGTAATATGTGGACTTGGATTAAAGGTGGTGGTGCCGGTCCGGTTACCGCAAATTATGGTGTGCTAGGTATACCGGCCATGAGTAACCAACCTGCACAAGGCGCTTCATTTAATTATTGGCAAGATAAACAAGATCGATTTTATATCGGCTTCAGTGCATTTACCATTTCAGCATTTTGGCGGTATGATCCTGCCACTAATATGTGGACTTGGCTTGGCGGAACCGCAGGTGTAGGTATCAATCATGGAAGAAATTATATTAGTCAGTGTGTAGCTTCAAGCGATAGATATCCTGGCATTCGAATAGAAGGTAGAGGAGCCAATTACAATACCCAATGCGAAGAGGAAATGTTTTGGTTTTGCGCCGGACAAGACAATGGTTACTATAACGATTTGTGGGTTTATAAACCCAGTAATAATACATGGACATGGGTCGCGGGTGATTCAATATCAGGTGTATATGGGAACTATGGTGTGCAAGGAGTACCGGCAAGTACTAATAAAATGGCCGACCGAACCGGACATGCCATGTGGGTTGATAAATACCAACAAACTTGGGTGTTTGGCGGTATCGCTCGAGGTTCTACTTCACGTGGAAATGACATGTGGCGCTTTACACCCGATATGAATTGCTTAGGTATTTTAATAGATACTTTTCAACTATATCCACCAGCCGATACGATGTTATGTTATGGCGAAAGCACGCAAATGTATGCCGACAGTAACTTTAATATCAGTGTGAGTCCGGGCGGTGGTGTAAATTATAATGCCGATTCAACAATCATCACTTTTAATCCAATTACAACAACTACCTATACGGTGGATGCTTTTGTTAATGCGCTTTGTCCTAACCCACGACAAATTACATTTACCATTGTAGTTATTGACGAGCCCATGCCATTGTTTACAGATGATACTTTATGTGTTGGGGAAAGTGCAATGATAGCACTCGATTCCACTTATACTTATCAGTTTCAACCTTTTGCCAATGTGCAATATCAGCCGGGTGATGATGAAGCCATCATTCAAAATGCAGTAAGCACAACTTACACGGTTACGGCTATAAAAAATGGATGTATCGTTCGCGATACTGCTTATTTTACCATTCATATTTTACCCGATCCTATTGCTGCTTTCACCATTTCTCCGCCTTTTGCACCCATCGACAATGCTGTTTTTGTACTTAGCAATCAGTCGCAAAATGCTGTGAGTTATGCTTGGTATCAAGGCAGTACGTTTTTAGATAATACCATTCACTATACTTATACGGCATCCGATACCGGCAAAATTTGTTTTCAATTGTTTGCCTATAATGCCTTGCAATGTGTTGATTCGATTGAACATTGCGCCGAGGTTTTACCAACGAGTGCCATCTTTATTCCGAATGCATTTAGTCCGAATGGTGATGGTGTAAACGATGTGTTTAAATTGGTTGCCAAAAATATTTCTTTATTATCGTTTAAGATTTTTGACCGTTGGGGCGAAGAAATTTTCTCAACCGATGATATTCGATTCGGATGGAATGGAAAGTACAAAGGCAAAGATTCGGAGTTAGGGGTTTATTTTTATTTGGTTGAGTATAGCGATATTTTAGGGAAGCACTTTTTGAAGAAAGGAGATATAAGTTTGGTAAGATAGAAAAGCGGGTGCTTTTAAGAAACATGTTGAAAGCTTGAATTCATATTATCCCAAAAAATATTTTACTAAGCAGCAAGGAATAATATTCATTTCGGGAAAATTATTATTTTTATGCATTGAAGAGATTATAAGAAATGATCAAGTATACGTGTAGAGGGAATAAATTGCTTGCCGTTAACATGCTACTAATTATTGGTAAATAACTCATTATGACAACTAACATTTTCAGACCCATCAAGTTTGGAAAAGAAATTTTTCACGCTAAATCGTATGACGAAAATTCATTTGTAATGGATTGGAGAGTTGAGGCAGGTGGTAAAGTTCCCCCACATATTCATTATCATATGGATGAACATTTTAGCATAACGCAAGGTGAAATTATTTTCCATGTAAATGGTGAAAAAATTACAAAAAAAAGTGGCGAGGATTTTTTTGTTTCAAAGGGCACCCTCCATTCAGTAACGAATGCAAATAAAGGTCAATCTGCCATTACAGTTACTTATTCACCATGCGCCGACACGCATCGAATGTTTCACATACTCGCGGCATTAGATGAAGAAAATCCGGGAAGTGTGATGAATATGATGAAGTACTTTTATCTTGTTCCTCGACTTGGGCTAAAAGAATTTTCAAGCATACATCCTGCTTACTTAATGAATATTTTAAACCATACAGTTACCTTTATCGGTAAGCTTTCGGGTTGGGATAAATTGATAGCTAAATTTAAGTGATGGCTATAGGATTAAAACAAGATCATTTCGTGTTACACATACATCATGAAATTTTGTTTTTGATGTATGGATAAAGATGAGATTTGTACTGTTATAGGTAAGTTAGTATGTGAGAAACTTAAATCAAGCTTCGATTAATTTGATAGGTGAACTTTATTTTTGGTAGGTGTATGAATACTTGCTCAATTTGGGCGAGTTTATTCACCCACTGACGCTATTCAATATTTTAATCAACTTCACAATGGACAGGTATCAAGAAACATTTGACACTTGGAACAACATAGCTTTTTTATACCAAGAAAAGTTTATGGAGTTAGATTTGTATAATTTTACTTACGATTTTATTTGTAAATCTATTGTCAAGCCAAAAGCTAAATTATTAGAACTTGGCTGCGGGCCTGGAAACATTACTAAATATCTCTTATCCCAAAGACCCGACTTCGATATTTTCGGAATTGACATTGCTCCCAATATGATTGAACTAGCAAAGTTGAATAATCCGTCGGCACACTTTGCAGTTATGGACACCCGACATATTAAAAAGCTTGATACAAAATATGATGGAATTATTGCCGGGTTTTGTTTGCCTTATTTATCAGATACCGAAAGTATCGAACTCATTTCTAATGCTTACAACTTATTAAACAACGATGGCTTGATATATTTAAGTTTCGTAGAAGGTGACCCTAACAAGTCGGAGTTTAAAGTGGGTAGCGGCGGACGAGTTTATTTTCATTATCATAATCTGAACGATGTAAAAGCACAACTCATTCAAACAAAATTTGACGAATTGCAAATTTATAAAGTGAAGTATAAAACTTCAGAAACTGAGTTTGACATACACACCATACTAACAGGGAAGAAGAAAACCACCATGTAAGACTAGGTTTTCATCCACTTTCATTTTTTGCAAAATAAAGCACATTCAGCTTTATTCAATTCTTAAGAAGAATCTTTCGTTCATAACATGCTGATTCGTTTCCTTTTCCTATTTTTAAATAATGAAGTATATCTTGTTCCTATTTCTGTTAAGCATACCATGCCTTGGGTATTCGCAATACTCAAGCGAAATTAAATTGTCTAAAACATTAGATGAATCTCGAATGGGATTGTGGACAAATGGAGATTATAAAATGTATATTGAATTGAATACTTTAGAAAGTAGTTTTCGAAATACGTATAACAGCTATAATCAAAGCACATTACGCAGTTATACAGAAGACACTGTTACTTCAAAATTTTACTTACTTACAGCGCAAAGATATTTGTTAGCGGCCGATCTATTGAAAAATGCCGAAAATGGATTTAATTTAAGAAGCTTAATTATTTATTTCGGTGTAGAGGATAAACAATATGATTTAGGTAATTCATACATTGTTGGAAGATATATTACACAAATGGTTGAAAGCGGAAACGCCGCAGTATACTACAAAGGAGAAAGAATTTATACGTTACAAAGACTAATTACTTCGCAAGGCCATGGCTTAGATTATGGATATGATGCATTGATTTATTATGATGATAAGGAAAATTGCGCCATTACATATTACCAGCACTTAGGTTGGTAATGGCTTAAGGGGAATAATGTGTGAGCAGTTAATTGCGCTACAATGCTTACTATACGATGCTTTTAATGAACCTTGTAAGAAATGGACCACAAATTATCTGTGGTAGTATTTTTTCTGCCAAGTGCATAGTACTTTCGCGCCTGAAATTGTAAACTATGCGTATTCATAAAGAAGGTTGGATGTATTGTTTGGTAGCCACCCTATTATTTGCTCTTTTTATTTTTGGCGTGAATGCCATCCTAGGAAATTACCCTTTTATTACCATGCCACTTTATGTGTTAGCCGGCTTGTTATGGTTTTGGGTTTTTTGGTTTTTCCGTATCCCAAGTCGAACGTTTACCACCGGTGATAATTTAGTAATCTCACCATGCGACGGCAAAGTAGTGGTAATCGAAGAAACTACGGAAAGCGAATATTTTAAGGATCGACGAATTCAAGTATCCATTTTTATGTCGCCTTTAAATGTGCATGTCAATCGTTATCCAATCAATGGCACTGTACCTTATGTTAAGTATCATAAAGGTAAATTTTTAGTAGCCTGGCATCCAAAATCGAGTACCGAAAACGAAAGAAGTACGATAGTTGTAAAAGGCACTAAGGCCGAAATATTAATTCGTCAAATTGCCGGTGCAGTGGCACGGAGAATTATTACGTATTCAAAAACCAATGATAAAGCAGTTCAGAATGAAGAACTTGGTTTTATTAAGTTTGGTTCACGAGTAGATTTGTTTTTACCTATTGGAACTAAAATTCATGCTAAAATTGGCGATGTAGTAGAAGGTGGAATTCATACCATCGCCGAATTTGCCTAATCTTGATGTCTATGCAAAATGAAAAATTGGAGTTGAGCAATTGTTCATTTTTTGAGCATGAGGTAAAATCCGGACTTAAACAAAAGCGTAAACTTGGTAAATTTATTAACCGTCTTTTATTGCATTACCGACAGAAAGCCAATCTGGTAACTTATACTTTTGTAAGCGACGAGCATTTGTATCAAATGAATGTACAGTATTTACAACATGATACGTATACTGATATCATCACCTTCGATCTTTCAGATAAAAAGCAAAACACCTTGCTTTGTGATATCTATATTAGTATCGATAGGGTGAAGGAGAATGCCAATGGCTTAGGCGTGAGTTATCAAAACGAACTTTTACGAGTGATATTGCATGGGGCATTGCACATAGCCGGATTTGGAGATAAAACCAAAGCACAAAAGGAAAACATGCGTGCACTTGAAACCGAATGGATAGCAAGGTATTTAACCGAGCTTTAATATCTTATGGATTATATTTGCCTCTCATAATTTGCAGTAAGCATGAGTTTAAAAAATAACTACGTAGCCATCATGGCAGGTGGCATTGGTAGCAGGTTTTGGCCCGAAAGCCGTAACGATCACCCTAAACAATTTTTGGATATTTTAGGAACCGGAAAATCTCTCATTCAATGGACCTATGAACGATTTAAGAATATTTGTCCGAAAGAAAATATTTTTATCATCACCAACGAGCATTATATCCCAACCTTGAAGGAACAATTACCCGAATTGCCCGATAATAATATCTTAAGCGAACCTTCACGAAAAAATACTGCTCCTTGTGCTGCTTATATCGCACATAAATTACATGCCTTGAATCCGGATGCAAATATTATTATGAGTCCGGCCGACCATTTAATTTTCGATGAACGCAAATTCGAACGCGATATCATTGAATCATTAGATTTTGTAAGCAAGCATGATGTATTGGTAACTTTAGGAATTAAACCTACTCGCCCTGATACAGGATATGGTTATATACAATATGATACTGCCACGAAAAATGAGAATTTTTATCGTGTTCGAACTTTCACCGAAAAACCTTCGCACGAATTAGCTGAGACCTTTGTACGTAGTGGCGACTTTTTATGGAATGCCGGAATTTTTGTTTGGAATGTAAAAACCATCATCAAAGAAATGGGCGCTTATCTTCCTGAAATGAATGAAGTGTTTTCGCAAGTACAAACATACAATACCGATAAAGAACATCAAGAGATTGAAAAAGTTTATCCTCAATGTACGAATATCAGTATCGATTATGGTATTATGGAAAAGGCTAAAAACGTATATGTAATACCTTCGTTTTTTGGTTGGTGCGATTTAGGTACTTGGAATAGCGCTTACGATAATTCGGAAAAAGATTATTTGGGCAATGCGGTGTATGGTAAGAATGTAATGATAGTGGATGCATCACAATGCATGGTAAAAGCGCCCGATAAAAAATTAATTGTTTTGCAAGGACTTGAAAACTTTATTGTAGTTGATACCGAAGATGTTTTGTTGATTTGCGAGCGCAACCGCGAACAACAAATTAAAGATTATGTAGCGGAAGTGAGAAGAAATAAAGGCGACAAGTTTCTTTAGTTTCAACCACATCATTCGCTAAATTCACCAAATTAACCTACATGCAATTAGAAATTTTATATGAAGATGACCATTATGTCATCATCAACAAACCCAGTGGATTGCTTTCGATACCCGATCGTCATAATGCCGAAATACCATCTGCGGCTGCATGGCTAAGAAGTCGATACCCAGCTATTTTTATTTTACATCGACTAGATAAAGAAACCAGTGGTGTATTATGTTTTGCTAAAGATGAAGAAACCCATCGATACACTTCGCAATTATTTGAACATCGACAACTTAAGAAATACTATTCGGGTATTGTGTACGGCACCCTCACTCATCCTGACGGAAGAATCGAAGATCCTATCATGGAACATCCTGTTATTAAAGGCAAGATGATTATCCATCATAAACAAGGCAAACCAAGCGCTACCGATTATACTACTCTTGAATCATTTGGATTGTTTTCGTTTATGCGTTTTGATATTCATAGTGGGCGAACTCATCAAATTCGTATTCATATGCAAAATGCTGGTCACCCCATAGTATGTGACGCGTTATATGGCAAGCCCGATCCTGTATTTATCTCTTCATTGAAACATCGTTATAAAATTGGAAAGGATGAGGAGGAAAAACCAATGCTTAGCAGAATGGCTTTACATGCTTCACAAATTATTTTTACAGATGCTGAGGGTAAGTTAATTGATGTAAGCGCACCTTTACCAAAAGATATGGATGCTCTTTTGAAGCAATGCAGAAAGTGGTTAAAGAAATAAATTTACTTATCTTCGGAAAAATTTCTTTTATGAAGAAGATCATACTCCTAGCATTTATAATTTGCTTTCAACAAAGTGCTTTTGCACAGGCTTATCGAACCAAAAATAATTCAAAATCTACAGGCGACATAACTACCAGCGCTAAAAAGGAAAGGGGAAATCCAAATCTTGGTAAAAATATATTTGCTTTTTCACCCATACAAATTTTGTTAACCCATGTCGATCAAACGTCACCTGATTTAGCAATTAACGCCTCGTACGAGCGAATTTTTGATAATCAATTATTTAGTTTTCGATTACCGGTCTGCGTATCACTTTTAAATAACTACTACTACTTTTTGCCCACGCTAAAAATCTATCCGTTTAAACAAGGTATGGTGAAGTATGCTGTCGGTCCGCAATTATTATATGCTTTTGGTACTTTAGATGATGAGCGAACTATTTATAATCCTAATGTGGGTTATATTTTAGATAGCACTTCTTATGATCGAAAGCAATTTGGATTTTTAATAAATAATAGCTTAAATATTACGATGGCAAAATCGTTATACTTTGGTATTGATGCCAGCTTAGGGATTATTTATTATGATAATCTTCCAAATAATTATTATCAAAATTATTACAACGTATCTCCTTTGAGTGGTGGGAATTCTGGTATTAGTCCGGCATTTCAATTTCACTTTAACGCCGGATATCGTTTTTAGTTTTTATAAAGCAACTTCTTGAAGATTCGTAATATCCATGATAACTTTATTTCATAACTATGTTGATTTGCATCAACGTAAAATTTATCCTGCCGAAATTCAGTATGATAAGGACAAAATTATTTCGATTAAAGAAACTAAACAGCCTTGTAATCATTTTATACTTCCAGGTTTTGTAGATGCCCATATTCATATCGAAAGTTCGATGCTAGTGCCATCTGAGTTTGCACGTTTGGCTGTACGACATGGAACTGTGGCAACCGTAAGTGATCCACATGAAATTGCCAATGTTTGTGGCATAGAAGGTGTAAACTTCATGATTAACAATGCCAAGAAAGTACCTTTTAAATTTCATTTTGGCGCACCCTCATGTGTACCCGCAACTGCCTTTGAAACATCAGGTGCCATTATAAACAGCGATGATATTAATGACTTGATGGCAAGAGAGGACATTTATTTTCTTTCAGAAATGATGAATTATCCCGGTGTATTATTTCAGGATGAAGAAGTGATGAGGAAAATTGACTTCGCAAAAGCACATGGAAAACCTGTGGATGGACATGCGCCTGGATTGCGGGGCGAACAAGCGAAAAAATATATTGATGCCGGTATAAGTACCGACCACGAATGTTTTACTAAAGAAGAAGCGCTGGACAAATTAAAGTGTGGCATGAAAATTTTAATTCGTGAAGGAAGTGCGGCTAAAAATTTTGAAGCATTAATTGATTTATTACCCGATTACGAGAATGAAATGATGTTTTGTTGCGATGATAAACATCCTGATGAATTACTCTTGCATCATATCAATCAGCATGTAAAACGGGCTATAGCGAAAGGGATTGATGTGTTTACCGTTTTACAAGCCGCATGTATCAATCCGGTTTTGCATTATAAACTTCCGGTGGGTTTATTACAAGTTCATGATGCTGCTGATTTTATTGTGGTTAATAATTTACAAGAGTTTGAAATTTTACAAACTGTTATTGATGGAATCACCGTATTCGATAATAACATCTGTCATATCCATTCTGTTCACGAAGAACCTATCAATCATTTTCAGTGTAGCGAAAAATCATTGACGGATTTTGTAATTCCCGCTGCAGAAAAATCTCACCTCATACGAGTCATTGAAGCATTAGAAGGGCAACTCATTACACGCACACAAATTATTCAGGCTAAAATTGAAAATCAAGAACTTGTTTCAGATATTGAGCAAGATGTATTAAAATTAGTGGTTGTCAATCGATATAGCGATGCAGTGGTTGCCAAAGCTTTTATTAAAAATTTTGGTTTCACAAGAGGTGCTATCGCTAGTACGGTTGCCCATGATAGTCATAATATAATTTGTGTGGGCGTTACCGACCAAGATATACAACGAGCCGTGAATGCTTTAGTACTATGCAAAGGCGGAATTTCGGTGATAGACGAAGAAGCTGAGTTAGTAATGCCATTATCTGTTGCAGGATTAATGAGTCATCATAAAGCAGAGGAGATTGCGGCACAGTATGCCGAAGCCAATACCAAGGCAAAGGCATTAGGCAGTAAATTAGCAGCACCATTTATGACTCTTTCGTTTATGGCATTATTGGTAATTCCGCAATTAAAGCTTAGCGACAAAGGACTTTTCGATGGCGAAAAATTTGAATTTATTGACTTATTTTGCAATCCATCATGAAACAAATATTTCTGATTCTTGCTTGCTTCATTTCATTCATGGCAAAATCGCAATTGCCTGAAACCAATATTTATTTGTTGGATATTGAACGAGATTACAAAGGAATTCACTTTGGTTCCCTCGCATGATTTCGAAAGGCAACGGATATAATAATCAACCGTATTTTACACCGGATGAAAAGTATATTTTGTATTCGGCTTCGGTGGATACATTGAATACAGAAATCTTTAGATATGATTTAAAAAAGAAGAAGAGCAAACGAATTACACGTACAGCCGAGCAAGAATTTTCACCACGATATACTGCCGATGATGAAAATTTATCGTGTGTGAGAGTTGAGAAAGATAGAACCACTCAGCATTTTGTTAGCCTACATATGAAAGGAAAGAAGCCACATGTTATACAGCCTGAGCGTAAATTAATTGGCTATTACGAATGGTTGAATGTGAATGAGTATCTTGCTTTTGATTTACCCGAACCATTTTACTTAACCCGGCATCATTTGGTAAATGGCAAATCAGATACTCTGGCTCAAAATATTGGCAGAACTTTCTATTTTCTTCGTACCAAGAACAAGGTTGTATATCTTGATAAATCAGACTCTTTGCATTGGGTGATACGAACTATAGCACCTGAAAATTTGCGACGATCACGAAAAAAGGCAAATCTCGAAAACCCAGTGCTGAGCGATGTATTTGAAGGAGAAGAAGATTTTTGTTTTTTGCGTGATGGAAGCATCTTAATGGGACATGAAGGTGTATTATACTACAAAAAAAATCCGTTTACCCATCCTGAATCAAAATGGGAAAAGATGTTGGATCTAAAAAGTTATGGGATAGAAAAGTTTACAAGAATTGCCATCTCGCCCGATAATAGTAAATTGGCTTTAGTGGCTACGCGAAAAAATAAGTAAAAATCAATTGTCAATCTGAAATCAAATCTACCTGAAACACATCTTCAAAATGATGCTTAATTTTTGATTCCACTTCAGTTATATCAATTTCCTTACCTAATTCTTTTTGCATACTGGTAACCTGCTTATTTTGTATGCCGCAAGGAATTATCATGTTGAAGTAATTGAGATCTGTATTTACATTTAAGGCAAAGCCATGCATGGTAATCCAACGACTGGTGCGAACACCCATGGCACATATTTTACGAGCCTTATGTGGAAACTGAGTATCTAGCCATACACCGGTTTCGCCTTCACTTCTTTCACTTTCAATTCCATAGTCACGAAGCGTTCGAATAATAATTTCTTCGAGATTACGCATATACAAAACGATATCGGGTTTCAAACTTTCTAAATCAAGAATTGGATAACCCACAATTTGTCCGGGCCCATGATAGGTAATATCGCCACCTCTATTTGTTTTATAAAATTCTATGCCTTGTTGTTGCAGGTAAGTATTATTGACTAGAAGGTTTTCCATGGCCCCACTTTTACCCAATGTAAATACAGGATGGTGCTCGCAAAGTAAAAAATAATTTGAGGTTTCAACTGCAGGTACCCCATCGCCTAACAATTCATGATCGCGGTTGCTTTTCTTAATGTCTAAATTCTTTTGTAACAATGATTCTTGATAATCCCAAGCATCTTTATAGGCGATTCGATGCAAATGCTTAGTGCTTACCTGTAGTTTGTTCATCGAACAAAGATAAACAAGACTTGCAAATAGAAATGAGCCCATCAAACGTTAATGAAATTAAAAAATAAAAAAACGCTGTGGAATTTTAGAATTGTATACATCAAGCCTGCATTCACAATTAAAATTTAATATCATGAAACCACTAAAAATTTTTACCCTGCTTACAATTGCAGGTTTTGCAGGCATCCTAACGCTTTCATCCTTTTATACATCTTGCGATGAAAGTAATAGCAACCCAAATGAACTCCTTGACGCCGAAGGGAAACAATCTCAAAAATTAGGCGGGTTACGGTATTCGGCAGCCTTCGAAAATGATTATTACACCCGAAATTCCCGACAGGGCTTCTATTATGCCGAAGTAAAAACAGAGAATGTTAATCGAAATAATGAACAACATGTACCACTCAACCTCTCGGTTGTGATAGATAGAAGTGGATCAATGTCGGGCGAAAAAATACGAAATGTAAAACAAGCTGCTAAGTATTTAGTTGATCAATTAAGCAGTGAAGATTATTTATCTATTGTAATTTATGATAGTAAAGTTGACGTTTTACATTATGCTGCGCCAGTTAGCAATAAACAACTTTTAAAAAATAAAATTGATGAAATATACGATCGAGGTGGTACTAATTTAATGGGCGGTGCCAATGAAGGATACGCTCAAGTAAAGCGCAACTATCGTTCAAGATATATTAATCGTGTTTTACTTTTAAGTGATGGATTAGCTAATGAAGGGATCACCGATCCGAATCAAATTAGAAATATTGTAAGAAGCAAAAACATGGATGATGGAATTTCCATTTCAACCTTTGGCGTTGGACGAGATTATAACGAAGACCTAATGACAGCCATGGCAGAAAATGGAACCGGTAATTATTATTTTATTGATAATTCGGCCGACATTTCATCGATCTTCAGTAAAGAACTTAATGGTTTACATGATGTAGTTGCGCAAAATGCTGTGCTTAAAATTACCATTCCTGAATTTGTGAATATCGAAAAAGTGTACGGACATACTTATAGTCAAGCAGGGCGTGTATTAACTGTTCAATTTCATGATGTATTTTCAGAAGAAACCAGAGGAATCTTAATTAAGTATCGTGTACAAAATGGAAATAATACCCCTGTTCGTTTTAATTCATCATTGAGTTATGAAAATGATGACACTTATGGTAAACGAACTATTGCTTTAGCTAATAAAAGTGAATTTACAAATGATGAATCATTATATAATCGCCACATGAATGAATGGGTAAGTACGCAAGTAGCTTTATATGAATCGAATGAAATTTTAGAATCGGCTATGAAAGAAGTTGACAAAGGGAATTACGAAGAAGCTCGAAAAATTGTCAAGAAGAATGAAGATTATATTAAATCGAAACCAGCTACCATTCAACAATCACGTGAAGTTAAAGACGCTGAAAGTGTAAATGCATCGTATGATTCAAAGATTTCAAATATTGAAAGTTTGAGTACCGAGGACGTGAAGTTTTTACAGAAAGAAAGCAAAAGCTCAAACTATAAAGTGCGAAATAAAAAGTAGTGGTTGCATGTTATGAGGGCATCTTTAAAAAATACACAGGCGAGGCTTTCAAATTTTCGAAGACTGCGTTTACTATAGTAAATAAAGGATTTTGAAAATTCGAATAACGAAGCATCAGGGGCTTTTAGAGATGCCCTTGATACATAAAACCTGCTGAGGAAACTTAGCAGGTTTTTTTACATTTCAACATACGCAAATTCCCATACATATCTTGTTTAAGTTCAGTTTGATAATCCGCTTGCTTAAAAAGATTTTCAGTTTCATGTGCGAACTGAACATTCAATTCAAAGAATACATAGCCTCCAGGTTTCAAGTTTTGGTCAGCGAATTTCAGTATCGCTTTATAAAATTGCAAAGGATCGTCATTACTTACAAATAAGGCATTGTTTGGTTCATGTTTAAGCACATTTGGTAGCATGTCTATGCTTTCTGATACTGTAATATAGGGCGGGTTACTTACAATCAAATCAAACTGAGATACGGTTTGGAACGCTCCTGATAAAATATCCATTTCACAAAATTCAATGTCACATTGATATAAAGCGGCATTCTCTTTGGCAACTTCTAAGGCAGCATTACTGATATCAATTGCATGCATCATTAATGTAGGTGCCGAATGTTTACAAGCTATGGCTATACATCCGCTTCCGGTACCAATATCAATGATTTGTGCTGATAACAGATTTTCATCACGAATAGTTTTTAATAACCACAAAACCAGTTCGGCTGTTTCGGGACGTGGAATTAATACTGAGTTATTTACTTTCAATCTTAAATCCATAAACCATTCTTCTCCTAAAATATATTGAATGGGTATATGCTTTTTAAGTGATTCAATAAAAGGTGATAGTTGGGCCTCGTTGATGTCAAGTGAGCGATTAGTTTTAATTTCTAATCTGCTAATACTGAAAAAAGATTCTACAACTCGTAAAAATATTTCATCTGCTTCATCTGCATCCAATACCTCATTGCATGCATGTTTAAAATACTTGGCAGCTTCTTGTAGTTTCATTTCTGCAAATGAAATAAAAAAATACTAATTTCAATTTTTAATTCCTGTATGAAATATTGTATCCATGTTATTTTACTAATCATAGTAGCTTTCACAATGAATGCTTGTTTAAAAGGCCGAATTCCTGTAGAAACCATTATACCGGTTTCGCGAGTAGATTCTGTTTTTTTACAACATTTCAGACAAACAAGCGGTGTCATTGCAGCTGAAGGCACCACTTCTTTACCGCTTTCAGATGGTAGAACTTTGTGGTTGTTTGGTAAAGCTCATCTCAACGATTATAATTCGGTAAGTGGTATGATGGCATGCATGCCAAATGCAAACAATGCCGCTATGCTAAGTGATGTATCTATGAATATGAGTACATTAAATGTAGGCAATAATGATTTTATTCCAAGCAATGAAACTGGTAAATGGTTTATACCCTTGCATGCTTATCAGTATAATGATACGGTTTATGTATTTGCAAAAAAACAAGGTGGCATTAGCTTAAACACAAGAACTTATATTGTAAAGTATCGCTTTCCTGATTTTCAATATCTGAAAGTAGACTCAATGTCGTTAAATCAAACGATGTATGGTTATACTTCATATGTTGATACCGGCAAAGGCTTTTGTTATGTGTATGGAATTTACCGACCGGATACTTTAGCCGATAATGCCTTGTATGTAGCTCGTTTTCCGATGAATGATATTCATAGTAAATGGCAGTATTATGCACATAACGATTGGGTAGATGTGGCTTCAGCAGCACAAATCATTGCCTATGTGCCTGGCGAAAATTTTTCGGTGCGCAAAATTAAATCGCGTTACGTTTTACTAACGCAAGCTTATGGCAAGGCGTGTAATAAGGGAACCGAAATTTATGCTCAATCGGGTGCAAATCCATGGGGCGATTTTTTGAACTATCATCTTATTCATACCATAGGCGATAGTTTAGGAGTGGTTACACCGGTATGCTATGGTGTTACCTTACACCCACAATATTTAAATTCAGATAATGAAGTATTAATCACCTATTCAATCAATGGATATGGAACATGCATACCCACTTGTACTTCGGGATATGACAACCCTGATTATTATAGAATCAGAACCTTACGAGTTGGATTGAAAAAGATTGATGTAGCGTTTTAGCGCTAGGTATTGACTAAATCAATATGATAAACTATTATCAAATATGGCTAATCTACGCTCCCTACATCCTTAGCAGGTAATTTTTACATTGCCTACTGCTTACTCACTACTGCCTACTTTTCCCCTCACTACTATCTACTAAACTTACTTTCCCTTCTTCGTACTTCAACAATTTCAAAGGGGGTACTTGTAACAATAATGGACCATCCATATCCACATAATCAAGTAAAGGTAAAAATTGTGCAATAGCATACGAGCCGATTTCGGTTTCATTCATACAGCCCATCATTATTTTTGATCCTCTATTGCGAGCATTAGTTATCATTCGTAAGGCCGGCGTAATGCCGCCACATTTCGTAAGTTTTATATTGATGCCATCAAAATAAGTCGCACATTTTTCTATATCCTTTTCATCAACACAGGCTTCATCGGCAAATAAGGGAAGTATAGATTGTTCTTTCAATGTTTTCATTCCTTTCCAATCATCCTTCGCCAAAGGTTGTTCAACCAATTCAATATCAAACTTTGCTAGTTCAGGAATAATTTGCAGAGCCTCGTCTAATGTCCACGAAGCATTTGCGTATACGCGAATAAAAGCATCGGTATGCTGCCGGATAGTTTTAATCGTCTCAAGATCATTTTTACTACCTACTTTAATTTTATAAATCGGATATGGATTTTCATGCAGCTTCTTCAACATATGGTCTGTCGAATCTATCCCGATAGTGTAATCAGTTAATGGAATATTTTCCCACTTTACATCCCAAATTTCATACATTTTTTGCCGCTTGGTTTTGGCATACATATCCCAATAAGCCATATCTAAGGCGCAAACTAAAAAATTATTTTCGGGGTATAGGTGGTGACAAAAATGCCAAAATCTATCAGGTTCTGTAAATGCATAGCTTTCAAGTAACTGAATTTTATTGAGCATCTCTTCAAGCATGCTTTCAACACTTACATGATAATAATGAATGGCAGGCGCTTCACCAAACCCCATGATCCCATTACATTCAAGCGCAATTAATAGGGCCGGTTGGTGTGTTTTGAGTCCGTGTGCGGTTTGAAATGGATAATGAAAAGGGGTTGAAATATTTTTGTAGCGAATTTTGAGCATCTGTAAAAATAGCTTGGTTAACTAAGATTTCGAAATTTCCGTAATTCGAAAGTACACCAAGCTCCCAAGCACTATATTTGCCCATTACTACACATTTGATACGTACAAAAAATATCGCCCTAGTTGGAAATCCGAATAGCGGAAAAAGTTCGCTGTTTAATTCATTAACCGGTTTACATCAAAAGGTTGGAAATTTTCCAGGCGTTACGGTTGATAAAAAAACCGGCAAATGTGCATTGAATGAAAATCTCACGGCGAATATTATCGATTTGCCCGGAACGTACAGCTTGTATCCTAAGAGCGATGATGAGGTGGTTACCTTTGATGTACTATTTGATGATGATCCTGCGGTAAAAATTGATATTGTGATTGTGGTGGTGGATGCTTCCAATTTAAAACGCAATTTGTTGTTTTGCTCTCAAATTATTGATTTAAAGAAACCGGTGATCGTAGCGCTAACGATGTTGGATATTGCGAAGCAAAAAGGAATTGTGATTGATGTAAACGGATTGTCTCGTGAGTTAGGAACGCCGGTTGTGGCTATTAATCCGCGAAACATAAAAGGGATTAATGAACTTAAAAAGCAAATCTCCCTAACCGAAAAATTTAAACCCGAACTGCCTGCTACCGACTTTATCGATAATTATGCCTTGGGGGCTGAAGCGATTGATATTGTACGAAAATATAAAAGTGTTAGCAGCGATTTATCGGCGATCCATTTTGCGGCTGTGTTTCAAAAATTGAAGATTATTTCTAGTGAAACAAAAGAGAAATTGCAAGCCGATTTGAATGCCATTTCATTTAATAAAACACGAATACAAGTTGAAGAGACTTTACAACGGTATGCACGGATAAAAAAAATAATGCATGCATGCGTGGTTGAAAATGACCCATTAAAAAGAGAATTATTTAGTCAGAAAACAGATAGTATTTTATTACACCCAATTTATGGATATGCCTTTTTGTTGTTTGTATTATTCATACTCTTTCAATCTATTTTTTGGTTGGCCGATTTTCCGATGCAATGGATAGATTTTGGTTTTAGCAAGCTCACCGCCTTTTTTAAATCCAATTTAACCGATAACTTTTTCAGTGATTTATTTATTAATGGCATACTAGCCGGTATTAATGGTATAGTCATTTTTATACCGCAAATCATGATTTTGTTTGGATTAATTACCGTGTTGGAGGATAGCGGGTATATGTCGAGAATTAGTTTTTTAACGGATAAGTTGATGCGCAGTGCAGGGCTCAACGGCAAATCGGTAATGCCAATGATTAGTGCAATGGCTTGTGCCGTACCAGCAATTATGGCAGCACGAACCATTGAAAATAAGAAAGAAAAACTCATTACAATTTTGGTAACCCCTTTAATGAGTTGCAGTGCACGATTGCCAGTGTATACTGTTTTGGTTTCGTTAGTTGTTCCAAACCAAAGGATATTGGGCATTTTTAATATGCAAGGATTTGTGATGATGGCATTATACCTATTAGGTTTTTTTATGGCCTTAGCACTTGCAAAAGTTTTAAGTTGGTTTATCAGTATCAAAGAGCGAAGTATTTTTTTAATGGAATTGCCGGTGTATCGTATGCCGCAATGGAAAAATATTTTGCTTACCATGATACAAAAAGCAAGGGTATTTGTATTTGATGCAGGAAAAATTATCTTCATCATTTCTATTATTTTGTGGGCACTTTCTTCATATGGGCCAGGTGAAAAATCAATGATTCAAAAAACTGATCTCGAGCAATCCTATGCCGGAATAAGTGGTAAAGCCATTGAACCGAGTATCAGACCATTAGGCTTTGATTGGAAAATTGGTATAGCCTTAATTACCTCATTCGCTGCGCGCGAAGTATTTGTTGGCACCATGGCTACTTTGTATAGTGTAGATGAAGAAGACAGTAAAACTTTACGTCAAAAAATGGAAACAGCCACCTTTAGCGATGGAAGTAAAGTGTATACGACGGCTACCGGCGTTTCGCTTTTATTATTTTATGCATTTGCCTTACAATGCATGAGCACTTTAGCTATTGTAAAACGCGAAACCGGATCTTGGAAATACCCTTTATTACAATTTGTAATTATGGGTTGTTTGGCCTATTTAAGTTCATTGTTGGCGTATCAGGTATTAAGTTAGAAGGAAGATAATATCGAGAAATATTAACGGGTCCAATGCATCGTGAAGATTTGAAATTGTTATAGTTCAAACTAAAGCTGAAATGTAAAATCGTATTCCTTTTTTAAATCAAGACAAACTCTTGAATGAACATAAAGGCTTTGAAGAGGGGTTTGCACGCATACTGTTTAATCACTGTCACGGGGTCCCCGCCCACTACCTTGCGGCATGCAACATATTCATCGGGGGCAAAAAAATGAACGCACTATTTTTGCGTTAAAATACCTTGGTACTTAGTGGGATTAGATAAAACGCTGATGGCTTCTTTAATTTCCTCATCATCTAATAATTGATTTTGATAGCGACCTCGTTGAAAATAATAGCGACTCACAATTTCATCTTGTAATAAACGTAAGATCTCCTTTTTGTTTTTCATCAAGTCTTGGGTTTTATCGTGCGATAAAGATTTTTGTACCAAAGCATAGTCATTCTTAATGGCTTCGAAATAATTTTCTTTTACCGCGACTTCTTTAAATTTATCGAGAGCTTCTTCGGCTTTCGATTTGTATGAGTAATCTTTCCCATCTAACCATTTTACAAAATCATTGAAGTCGTTATCAGTTAAAGTAAACGTTTTTGCATCGGCAATGCTGGAATGTTTAGAAGCATAATACGTGGCATAATCAAACACAAATGATTTTTCATTAAGGGTAGAAATTATTTTCAACGTTTCTTTTATCGGGGTTTTGATATCCGGTTCGATACCACCACCGTCCATAACAATACGTCCGTTTTTGGTTTTGAATTTTGTTTTTAGTGAATCAGAAATTTCACCAACGCTGCCATCTTCATTACGATGTGAATAATCGAGTGCCTGAATACATCTGCCTGAAGGCGTATAATATTTTGCAGTAGTAACTTTTAATTTTGCATTAAAGGCAATATCACGCGTAGTTTGTACGAGTCCTTTTCCAAAACTACGTTGTCCGATGACTACACCACGATCGAGATCTTGCAAAGTGCCTGCAACAATTTCGGATGCTGACGCCGACCTACGATTGATAAGTATGGTAACCGGAATTTTTTCATCGAGTGGAGTGCCTCGTGTTTTATAGGTTTTATCCCATTCTTCATTTTTTCCTTTGGTAGTTACCACCAATTGATCTCCATTAATAAAAATATTACAGAGGTTAACGGCTTCATCTAACAAACCACCCGGGTTAAATCGTAAATCTAAAATTACACCTTTTGTTTTAGGATTTGCTTTTACTAAACTATCAATGGCCACACGAACTTTATTACCGCAATGTTCGGTAAACTGGGTTAAGCGCACATAAGCATATTCTTTGTTTGCACCAACGGCATCAACATAGGGTAGACTGGTAATATTAATTTCTTCTCGGGTTAGCGTTTTTACCGATTCGGCACCGGTAAAACCATCACGAACTTTTACTTTAAAACTGGTTCCTGGCGAACCTTTAATAAATTTGCTTACATCTTCTAATGCTTTGTTTTTGATAGATCTTCCATCTACTTCAAGTATCATATCTCCGGCTTTTAAACCCGCTTTCATTACCGGTCCGTTTTCAACCGGTTCAGAAATTACTAGGTAGCCATCTTTACTTTTGAAGCTAGTACCAATGCCACCATATTTGCCTGTAGACTGAAAACGATAATCTTCAATATCTTCTTCAGTAATATAATTTGTATAAGGGTCTAAATCGGCTAACATGGCATCGATACCTTTCTTTACCATTTTGCCCGGTTGAATAGGATCAACATAATAGGTATTGAGTTCTTTGAAAAGCTTAGTAAAAATTTCGAGGTTTTTAGAAATCTCAAAATAAGGATCGGCATCTTTAGCAAATAAAAAAAATAAGGCACTGGCACCAATGATAGCACCTAGTATATAATTTTTAGAACTACGGAGTAATGATTTCATTTCCACGAAAAAAAGTTTGGTGCAATTTATTATAAAATGTTTTACAAGCTAGCATGAAATATAGGGCTTGCTGTTAAAATATCATCAAGAGGGGAATCATGTTATAATTTGCGAATATGCTGATATGCGAATATGCTGATATGCGAATTAGGGAATTGGTGAATTGGTGAATTGGTGAATTGGTGAATTGGTTTATCGGGTACATGTAAATTACAAAGAATATTTAATCTGACGGATATTTTTTAAGTATAGTAAAGTAGTTTGGATTTGATTCTAAATATTGAACAACAATGCTATCACCAGGCTTGAAAATATCATCATGCTCATGAAACTCTAGTTGATATATTTTCCCTTGTATACTTTTCAGGTCGAAATAATTTATGTATCGTCCTTTGCCTCAATCTGAACCGCCTCTATTTGTATAATATTCCCCTTGGTTATAATGAATAAAGGATGTAGTAATCTTGCCATCATTGCTTATTTTATTCAATTTGTATTTTTCTAAAATTGAACCTATTTTAGTGATTATTAAAATGGGTAAGATGGACATAATTAATAAAAAAGAAATAACTAATTTTTCTAATACTTGTTGATAAGAAAACCATTCTCTTTGCTCAAAATAGGTATAAACTGATACTATGAAAAATATATAAATGTAGAGTATACCTATAAAAAGGATTCCAAAAAGTATAACCCTAAGAATTGTATAAATCGTCAAATCGCCATCGTATTGACACAATTGAATTTTGTAAAATAGAAAGGGTTCAATTCCTAAAATAAAAAATATCAATATGAGTATTTTTGAATTCATCATTTAAAAAATTTACTCATACGACTTGTAAAGATCAAATAGAATATCTTCAAATTGCTAATTTATAAAAATGGAAATCCTTCGAATTTGCCTTCACTAAATCGCTTCTTCCTACTCCTCTTCACTTTCTTCCTTCATAAAATCAAAGCCCTCTTTGCGAATATCATGAACATCATGTGATTCGGTGATTTGTGCAAACGCGCTATAAATACTACCTATCATCCAGGGCATGGTAAATAGTAATCCTATTCCGCATGGCAATGCGCTGATTAATAAAATAATACCAAGTAAAATAAACAAACCCAATAAGGATACAAAATTTTGCATGACTACCTTGCGTGAAAGCTCCATGGCTTGCCAACCTTGCATGTTGTAGATAACTATAAAGTGTGTTTTGAAAGACCAGATAAGTGATAAAAAACCGATGAGTAACATGGCGATACCAAACAATGCAAAGTTTTTCATGCTTAGCATGCCCATTACAATTTCTTGAATTTCTTCTTTGTTATTGAACGAACCAGTACCTGAACTCAGTTTATACAATTCTATAAACTGAGGAACGAAATTGAATAGCAATAAGGCTACAATGGCCAATGAAATAATTCCTTGTATGAGTGTAGCTAACATTAAGGGAACTAAATTATTAAATCCTTTAAACATATCGCCAAAATCGGTCCAAGCAATGCCTTGCGAAATTCGCCAGGTTACATAAATTGCGCCTGCCATTAAACAAGGTGAAATTACCAATGAGTTGGCAATGGTGCCAGCTATCGGAATAATGCCGGTTGCAAAAGAAATGATCATCGTAATGATGCCACCTAAAATATAATATAATAGGTGCGGTGAAACCAATTTCCAGCCTTGTGACAGCGCGGTTTCGATGGAGAAGGTGCCTCTACTAGTTTCAATTTGTTGAATTGTTTTCATATGTTTTTATTAATAATTTTTCATTTGGTAAAGTATGATCGCACTTACCAAATGGCAAAAAGCTTCTAGTTTAGAAACCTGATGCCTCATTTTCAGTGTGATATTTTAAACTAATGTATAAAATAAATTTATAATCACTTGGAAAACCTTGTCAATTCTTGATTCAAGATATTTTTTTTCCCTCTCCGAACGAGATTCAATGCCCTTTCACCGCAAAATAGTTGGCTATAATTAGGTTTCGTTATAATTTCAAAAACTTAAAAAAATATAACACATATGAAATGAGGCAATGAAATTCTTGATTTACGAATCAGATGGTGTTGCCGAATAACATATGACAATTAAAAAAAACAATAAATAAACACACATGAAACAATTTGCCATTTTCTTCTTCTCGAGTTTATTGAGCTTTACGGCTTGGGCGCAAGATTTGCATCACGAAGGCGATGTAAACCAAAACATTACACCTTATAACGATGCAGCCGATGCTATCAACAATGTCAGTACCGCTCATTTAAAAAACCAAGTTGCTTGGCAACAGTTTGTACAAAACCATCCAAGCTGGGGTGCCACTTTTAATCGCTTTACCAAATTGCCTCATAGAGCCTTTGGTAACCCAATTACCTATACAGCAGGTGCTTCTGATGCAGTTGCTAAAGCCAAAGCTTTTTTGCAAAATGAGTTTTCGGGATTTCAATTACCTATAAACGAATTGGTTTTAACACGCAGCTTCAACGATGGAAAATATATCAATGTTGATTTTAAACAAGTTCATAATAACTATGAAATATTGTGGAGTCGAGCTATCGTAAGATTCAGTCAGGATTTGAAAATTACGTTAACCGGTGTCGATCTTCATCGCAATATTCCTGCACTTGCTGCATCAATTTCTGCTAATGATGCGGTTCAAAAAGCCAAGGACGCTATTACAACTACTATTACTGGTGCAGAGGTAGGTAGTGTGATGAAAATTTTCCCTTTACCTGTTGATGGTGAATACGATTATCGTTTAGTGTATGAAGTTCGCGTTAAAACCAATAACCCAAATGGCACGCCGGGTGATTATTTAACGTATGTAGATGCCAATAGTGGTGAAATATTATATCGCCAAAATCAAGTCAAGTTTTTTGATGTAAAAGTGAAAGGCGATGTTCGTCCGATTAACCAATATACAGCTACAGAAAATCGTCCGCTGAAGAATTTAAAGGTTAAAGTAGGAACAACAAATTATTATACCAATAATTTAGGTATTGCAAACGTGCCAACGGGCCCGGCAAATACAACACTTTATTTAGAAGGAAAATGGGTTGAGGTAATTGACGAAGGAAGTAGTGCTGCGAATGCTGCATCATATGCACATACCTTTTCTGCTACTGGCGATTCAACTACTTTTAGTACCACCATTCCAAATTCAAACGAGCGTTGCGTAAATGTATATTATCATGTAAATGAAATTCATGATTATATGAAAACGAAATTACCTACGTTCACTGATATGGATAATCCATTACCGGCAAATGTGGATGTGGCAGGTACATGTAATGCCTTTTACAATGGTAGTAGTATTAATTTTTATGCTGCTGGTGGTGGATGTAATGCCTTTTCGTATATTGGTGATGTAATGAGTCATGAATACGGACATGGTATCAACGATAAGTTTTATAATTGGCAAGGTTCAAGTTTCGATAATGGAGGTATGGGAGAAGGATATGCGGATGTTTGGGCTAATGGTATTTTAAAAACCGGTATCATCGGACAAGGTGCAAATTCGCCAACGGATTTTATTCGTCGTTATGATTTAGCACCTAAAGTATATCCTCAAGATCTTGTGGGCCAAGTGCATGCTGATGGTGAAATTATTGCCGGTGCTTGGTGGGATGTTGGTCAAAACTGGAACAGTATCGATTCGGCCATGACTTTATTTGCTGATTCGTATTTTGGCTTGGCAACAGGCCCAGATGGTACCGAAGGACAAGTGTATCATGATATATTAATTGATGCTT
Organism: Bacteroidota bacterium; assembly: GCA_016706595.1. GTDB lineage: Bacteria > Bacteroidota > Bacteroidia > Chitinophagales > Chitinophagaceae > OLB11. The sequence goes on from JADJJH010000002.1 coordinate 407,576, forward strand.
TGCAATACGATGATGATAATGCCAACTTAAACGATGGTACACCTCACTTTGGTTTTGTTGTTTCAGCATTTGCTACCCATGGAATTTATTTATTGAGCAATACTATTTTACACCATAACCCTGCAACAAGCATTGTTGCCGGTGCACCATTTACGATTAATGCAGTAGCAAGTGCCGATTACCCGGCTTTTATCGGAGATATAAAAATGATTTACCGATTGAAAGGCACAACTATTTCCGATACCATATTAATGACGAAATCAGGTGTTAATTATACCTGTCAGTTTCCTTCAGCTACCAATGGCAATGTGTATGAATACATTTTTGCAATTTATGATTATACAAATTTCTTATCGTTATACTCACCAGTGAATGCAAATTTCAATACAGGATTTACTTCACGAAATATTCCTTACTACATGTTGGTTGGATATAATACAGTGTATGCAGAACCCTTTGATAATATTACAAGCACTACACCTAATTGGACTATCGGTAATGCCTCCACTGATAATGCGACCGGTGGGAAATGGATTGTTGCTCTTCCTATATCATCGGTAACCAATGGCGATACTGTACAAACCGGGAAAGACCATAGCACAGGAACCGGTAAATGTGCAGTGACTGGTAATGCAGCTAGTGCTTCTAGTCAACCTGGTAATGCCGATGTTGATGGAGGAAGAACCAGTTTACTAACACCAAGTTTCGATTTATCGGCTTATAACAAACCGGTGATTTCGTATTGGAGATGGTATACAAATAGTCAAAGTTCAAATAATCCGGGTAAAGATTTATGGCGAGTTTCAGCTTCATACGATAATGGTGCAACATGGACTATTATAGAAAGAACTTATAAGCCTGATGTACGATGGAGACGAAGTGTATTTGTTGCTGATTTAACAAAAGGGAATTCGGTAATGTTGATGTTCACAGCTACTGATTCTGCTGCAACTTCAAGTGGTGGAACGTGGGTGGAAGCTGCTATCGATGACATTGAGATTTTAGAATTAGGTAGCGGTGCTGCTGTAGGTGTTCAAAATATTAAAAGTTTAGATGCAACTATTTATCCGAATCCTGCCGGCAATGAAATCTCTATTCGAACAAGTGAAAATGGCAAACTAGATTATACTATTGTAAACACATTAGGTGAAGTAGTTTTACAAAAATCAAATATTGAACTTGCTCATAATAGCCTACAAGTAAATACAAGTTCTTTGGCAAATGGTTTTTACTTTGTGAAGCTTTCATTGAACGGAAACAATGCAGTGCATAGATTGCAAATAGCAAAATAAAGTAAATTAAAGTTTTATAGAAAAGCCATGCTACTTGCATGGCTTTTTTTATTGGAATAATCTGTACGCATCATAAATATCTAGAATAAAACGATTCCATTTTGAATTGTATTCGCTTTGTTTACTATAAAAAATATATAATCATAAGCAGAATTCCTTTGTGCACTTTGCGTTTATTTTTTTGGGATTAAATACATGTTGGCAAAGGAAAAGTCCCGCGATGGTAGCAAAGAGATTTTCTTGCACTTTAAAAGTAACTGATATAACCAAAATGCACCTTCGATCTTCTAAGCTGAATGTTTTCTTTATTATTTCCACCCACCGCATAGCTTATATTAAATAGTCCGGCTTTGTTTTCAAAACTCATACCCAAGCCCAAACTATAGGGGTACACATTTTGTTTTATTTTGTAATATTTCGATTGTATAAAACCAAAGTCGCTAAACACAAAAAAGTATGAGTTTAATGAAAGTAAATAGCGAGGTTCGATGGTTGCAATTTGATACTGATTTACAAACAAACTTCCTTCATCGAAGCCTCTTAGTAATCGGAACCCACCGATCTGAAATAGTTCATTTCTAAATAGTTCATCTTTGCAATATGCGATACCACCATGATATATAGTTGCGAAAACAATTCGCTTATTAAAGCTTATATAATTACCAATTTCAGCCTTAAAAATATACTTCGTGGTTTTGGTTTGTATGCTATCGTATAAATATGCAAAGGGTTTTTGTGCAACCGCATCTATGGTGCTTTCGATAACAGGATTCCGAATGAGGTTTCGGAATGAGATGCCACCATTTAATTGAATTCGATATCCTTTACGAGGGTTACGATTATAATCAAGTCGACTAAGCACTGCTTCCAAGCCAAAGGTTTTATATTTTACATCTACATTTTCAGGTAAAGTTCTTCTATAAATTAAGTCGGCAATATTTACACTTAATAAACGTGAGCTAGAAAGTTCATAGGATAATTTCAACTTGTCATTTGCATTGAAAGCATACAATAATCCGAGTTCGCCATTCACGTTTTTAAATGCAGTATCACGTTTGTAAAAATCAAATTTTGCACCTACGCCTATTGGAGAATTTAGTAAATAGGGATATTGGAATTCGAAATTGTAACGTGGGGATTTGTATTGTAAGTTTTGCCAATTTGCCGAAATGTGTTCACCACGACCTAACGCATTAACAAAGGCAAGTTTTACATCGCCGGTTAATAAAAACTTACCATCGTTGGATGTATTATTCGGGAGCAGCCCAAGTAATACATCGGCACGATTTGCCGATTTAGTTTTTACAAATAAGTTGAGTTTGGTTTTAATTAAATTAAATTCAAGACGCCAAGGATAAGCTTCTTGTGCAAACGACAATTGCTGTAGTTTTTTGCTGATATCGCGTATTTTACTTTCATTATAGTAATCGCCTTGTTGTATACCAAGATATTGCATTATATAAGCTTTGTCGATTTTAGCATCTTCATTCAGTATAATTGTATCTATTCTAATAAGAGGTCCTTTATCAAGCATCAGTGCGCCAGAAATAGTTTGTTCGTTTATTTCAATACTATCTAATCGAATGGAAGCAAAAGGATATCCATGATCTTCGAAATAGCGAATCATATTTTCGTAGATTGGGGTTAACTTTTTAACACTACTTACTTTGTTTAAAAACGTTTTCGCTTCGAAATTACTTTGCAACAATACCGATGTAGGGATATTGCCATTACGTAATTTACCCCAAACAAATTTTTCCCCCAATTGTACAAATGCTTGTGCTTGAGTCTCATTCCAAATTAACGAATCAATACTCACTGTGAGATAACCTTGTTTTAGTAAGTTTAGATGCGCTTGAAAAAGTTGTTCTTTACATTCATTAAAATCATGAAACTGAGAAGGCAATTTGCTGAGTTCAAGAAATCGATCTTTATCATTTCCCCGCAGGGTTAAGCTACATGTTTGTGCTAAACTATTTGCATAGCCGAAACAGATGAAACAGATGATATGTAAAATTTTAGAAATGATATTGACGACAATTGATTTTATAGCTTGCAAAATTGTTGCACAAAGAAACTACATTTACGGCTAATCTGATTTCTGAGATATGTCGGCATTGTATATTCATATTCCGTTTTGTAAAAAGGCTTGTCATTATTGTAATTTTCATTTTTCAACTTCATTGCAATATAAAAACGAGCTAATCCAGCAATTATTGAAGGAGATTGAAATCAGAAAAGATTATCTGCAACACAAGCCGCTTGAAACTATTTATTTTGGAGGCGGCACACCTAGCCTATTAACAGATGAAGATCTGATTTTGATTTTCGAAGCCATTCATAGAAATTGCAAGGTTTCTGAAGGGATTGAAATTACACTCGAAGCCAATCCGGATGATTTGAGTAATGATAAGTTGACCATGCTGAAGCAAGTTGGTATTAATAGATTGAGCATTGGGATTCAAAGTTTTTTTGAAGAGGATTTACTTTATATGAATCGCTCGCATAATGCAAAGCAAGCAAAGCAATGTTTAGAAGATATACAAGTTCATGGGTTCAGCAACTTTAGCGCCGATTTAATATTTGGATATCCCTTATTAAGCGATGATAAGTGGAAACAGAATATCGAAACGATGTTGCATTATAATGTTCCGCATTTGTCGTGTTATGCTATGACTATTGAGCCGCAAACGGCCTTAGATGCCTTCATTAAAAAAAAGCAAAGTCCAGCGTTAGATAATGCCCAAAGTGCAACGCAATTCGAATATTTAATGAAGGTTTTAGCAAGTCAGGGTTACGAACATTACGAAATTTCAAATTATGCAAAACCTAATCATAGAGCGATTCATAATAGTAATTACTGGAAAGGCAAATCTTATCTTGGCATTGGTCCTTCTGCCCATTCGTTTAATGGCGAAAGCCGACAATGGAATGTGAGTAATAATATGAAGTATATAAAATCATTGCAAGCTGGCATCATTCCTTTTGAGATTGAGATTTTAGAATCCCATCAAAAACTAAATGAGTTGATCATGATTTCTTTGCGCACCAAGGAAGGATTGTCTAGTCAATTAGTGAAAAGTAAAATAGATCCTGCACAATGGAAGACGTGGCAATGGCAAGTTCAACAATTTATTGATGAAGGATTACTGAGCTTGCAAACAGATACAGTTGTACTTAGTACGAAAGGGAAATTGTTTGCCGATTATATCGCTGCCCAGTTATTTGTAGATGAATTCATTTAAGGGTACCTCTAAAAACCCCCTGATTCTTCGTTATTCGAATCCCGCACGTGCGGGACCCTTTATTTACGGTAGTAAACGCTTCCGATAGTTATCGGAATTGCAAAATCCGAAAGCCTCGCCTGAGGGGTTTTTAGAGATACCCATAATTCAATTGTACTTCAAGCATGTATCTTCGTAACTTTATCAGATATATGAAATTGAAACTACTACTCTGTTTTTTGTTGATGGGACTTCAAGCTTCATCACAAAAAATTACTTTAACCGAAAAAGAAGCATGGAATTCGCGGTTGGATTCGTATGCCATATTAGGTAAGTATCAACAATATACTGCAGTGTATTATAACCATACATCGATTGGTGAAGTATTTTTTTATGGTAAGAATTTCATGAAGGAGAAATTGACCACCTTAGGTTTTTTGCCTAATAAAACAGAGAATGTGTTTTTTAATACAACTGCAAATCATATGTCGGTTTGTTATGTGGTAAAAGAAAACAAAATGAAAAAAGTATATGCGGCCAAACTATTACCCGATTTTAGTTGGAGCGAACCCATTGTAATTGATAGTGTGATTTCAGGATCTTATCGATATCAATCTAACTATACTTTTGTAAGTAGCCAGCATGATACAAAGATCCTATGTTATACGTCACTTATCGAAAACGAGCAAACTACGATGCAAGCGGTAGTAATGGATGCTGAGCTCAATATTGAAAATCGCTTTCGAAAAACGTTTGCGCAAACCGATTTGTTTATTTCAAGCCATGCTGTCATTTCTCAATCCGGGAATGCATATATTTTAGCCACTGATGTGCAGAATCAGCAAGAGGTATTCGGTAAACTTACTTTGGTTTCGTGTGTAAACCATCAACCTGAAGTAAAGGAAATTCTGCTCGATAGTAAAAATTATATGTTCAGTGATATTCATATGAAATTCGATGAGAAGCAGCATAATCTTATTGTATGCTCCTATTTCTTGCCAGATAAAATGAGTCAGCCACGGGGCATTTTTTATACCCTCATTGATGAGGCTACACAGTCCGTTAACGGGTCATTTTTTACACCACTAACTTTACAAGTTACTAACCGTCAAGCGGGCTTGCGTGATCTTAAGATCAGAGATATTTATTTCACCGATAAGCATGAGATTGAAATTGTAGCCGAAAAGATGTATCAAACCGTGCGCACTATACAGCGTGTGGCGCCTATTTCAAGCACTTCCTTTACTTTTAATAATCAGCAAGAGATAGCTCGCACGGTTGAAGAATTTTCATTTGATGAAATTATCATTTTTCATTGTAAGGCCGATGGTTCGCTAGCCTGGAGTCAATCAGTTTTGAAAGAACAAACCACTACCGACGACGGAGGTATATTTTCGTCCTTTGCAGTTGTTGAGCATGCCTTAGGCAAAGGATTGTTGTTTAGTGATGTGAGTAGTTCACAAAATCGTTTTTTAGGCGCTTATGTTTCGTATAAGGGTGATGTAACTATGAAAGAACTTGCTTTGCCAGCCGAAGCCGACGACTGGAATTTAATTCCACGACATGGCAAACAAATTTCAAAATCAGAAATGATAGTACCATGTGTTTCTAAGAGTTACATTTGCTTCCTTAAAATAACTTACTAATTTTTGTGTTACGCATACTTAAGCAAAACAGCCTAGTTTCACTTATTCTATTAATACTGCTTACCGCTATATTAAAGGCAAGGTATATTTTGCATCCTCCTGATATCAGCACGCTTGAAGGTTTCCAAAAAGGAACGCTATTCACGTTCACTCAACTTAGTAAGTTGTATGCGAATCATCCATCACTCTATATCGTTCTTTCAACTATAATGAGTTTGTTTTTTTCGCTATATATCAACCATATCATGAATCGTGAAAAGTTGCAATCTCAGAAATCCTATCTGCCGGCATTTTCATTCATTTTATTTACCTCGTTTTTACCTATACTTAGTATCTTTTCTATGGTATTTATAAGTAGTATAGTATTGTTTGCTGCATTAGCTAAAACATGGCAGCTCTATCACAACACAAATGCACGAAAAGAGTCTTTCGATATCGGCTTGCTTGTATCGCTCGCGGTTCTTTTTTACTTCCCATCGATGCTTCTCATTTTACTATTCCCAATTTTTATGCTCATTATGCGGCCAATAAATTTAAAGGAAATGGTGGCTTATTCAATTGGCATGTTTATTCCATTGTATATGGGCATCGCTTGGATTTATTTGCAAGGCAATTTGCCCAATTGGTCACAAGTTCTATACTTTCATATCACGCTTCCTCTTAAAACCATTCCCCTTTTAACTCTTGCCATTACAACGGTTACTTCGTTTTCGGTAATATTATATGGGTTCTATATAATCAATTCGAATAGTACAAAGAATGCGATGGCGGTGCGAAAGAAGTGGAATGTAATGGGTATTTATTTAGGGGTATCTGTAGTTACCGGCATTTTTTCTCGTGTATTTCCCGGTATTACTTGGGTGATGATGGCTATTCCTGTTAGCATAATATTAAGCCAAGCATTCTTACACAATAAGGAAAAATATAATACTTTTACCTTCTATTTTTTGCTACTTACGGTAATGGCCGTTCAGTGGCTGTTTAAAACTTAAAGTATGAAATTTGGGATAGTTGTTTTTCCGGGCTCTAATTGCGACAGAGATATGGAATATGCGTTGCGAAATGATTTAGGCCAGGATGTTACCATGCTTTGGCATAAAGATCGTGACCTTTCTAATTTTACTACCGATGATTGCATCGTTTTGCCTGGGGGCTTTTCGTACGGCGATTATTTGCGATGTGGTGCATTAGCAAGGTTTAGTCCGATGATGGAAAGTGTGATTGATCATGCCAACCGAGGCGGAAAAGTATTAGGTGTTTGCAATGGGTTTCAAATTTTATGTGAATCTCATCTTTTGCCTGGCGCGCTGTTACTCAACGATCATCAAAAATTTATTTGTAAGAATACATTTATTGTAAGCGATAATGAAGCTTCAGCGATTAATAAAGGCTTGCAAGGACAAGCTTTGAAAATTCCAATTGCCCATGGAGAAGGTCGTTACTTTGCCGATGAGAAAACCATGGAAGCTTTAGAAACGAACCAGCAAATTATTTTTAGATATTGTGATGAAAGTGCTGAAATTGGAAAAGAAAATCCCAATGGTTCAACCCATCATATAGCCGGTATTTGTAATTATACACGTAATGTATTTGGCATGATGCCACATCCTGAAAGGGCTTGTAGTAGTGCCTTACAGAATATCGATGGCAGACGAATTTTAGAAAATTTAATCAACAACTAAAAACAACTTTATGAAGAATCTGTTATTTATCTTGTTTATGAGCTTTACCTTACAAAGTATAGCGCAAGATCCGGCTAAAATTGTGAAATGGAAATTTTCCTCTACAAAAGGAAATGCTGAACATCAATATGTAATTACGGCGGTTGCCACCATAGATTCGGGCTGGCATGTATTTGCGCCTGAACCGGGTGGAGATGGATTGTTAATTCCAACCGACTTACAATTTAATGGGAAAAATATGCCGAAAAATGTAGGTAAATTTACTCCACGTCGCCGACCAATTACCCACGAAATGGAAGGCGTTGGAATGGTAAATTATTATGAAGGAGAAGTAGATTTTATTATCATTGTGGAAGTAGATAAAGCACAAACCCTTACCGGTATGGTAAGTTTTCAGTGTTGCAACGATAAAATGTGCTTGCCGCCTACCGATGTGCCTTTCACCATAAAACTTTAAAACACTACCATGAGGAAAATTTTGATTGTATTGATTTGTCTGCTTACAGGGTGGTCGAATGCATTTTCACAAATTATTGCCGACCCTACAAGCTGGACATTCAGTGCAAAAAAATTACATGATAATGAATATGAGTTAACCCTGAATTGCAAATTAAAACCCGAATGGCATTTATGGAGTTTGGAACCTGGAGGGGATGGATTGCTCATGCCGCCTTCGTTCGAATTTAAAAACTCAAGTGCCTATAAACTAATCGGTAAAATTAAAGAAAGCGGAAAGAAAATTAGTCAAGAGTTTCCGGGGACCGATGGGATTACTCACTTTTATGAAAATGAAGTTACTTATAAACAAAAAATTGAAGTAAAAGGAAATACACAAATTAAAGGAACTGTAACTTATCAAAGTTGTGATCATTCGCAATGTTTAGCCCCAAAGGATAAAAGTTTTTCAATTGATATTACCGATGCAGTTGCACTCAATACGTCAGATTCTTCATCAACAGAAATTGCTGCTTCTACTGATAGCAGCGATAATTCTTCAATCGCAAATACTGATACAAGTAAACAAGCTATTGCAAGTTCAGTAGCCGATACTTCATCAACAAAAAAAACAGAAGAGGAGCAACGATCAAATTTAGTTTTATTGCTCGAAGGCATGGGCGGCGGATTATTTGCGATTATCACACCATGTGTGTTTGCCATGTTACCTATGACTGTAAGTTTCTTTTTAAAAAGAACCAAGGATAGAAAATCAGGTATTAAAGTAGCCTTACAATATTCACTTAGTTTATTGGTGATATTTATGTTGTTGGGCTTGGTTTTATTTTTTGTAAACAATGGAAATATCCTGTACGAAATATCGTCACATTGGATTACCAACCTTTTCTTTTTTGTAATTTTTGTAATTTTTGGTGTCGCTTTTTTGGGTGCCTTCGAAATTACCTTACCATCAAAATGGAGCACATTTACTGATAGCAAAGCCAATCTAAATAGTTGGAGCGGTATATTTTTTATGGCACTTACCTTAGCTATAGTATCCTTTTCATGTACCGGTCCGTTTTTAGGATTTTTAATTTCTGAAATTTCTAAAGGCGCCCGTATCGGACCCTTAGTTGGTTTCACCGGATTTGGTTTAGGACTTGCATTGCCATTTACCTTGTTTGCCATTTTTCCTCAACTTTTAACTTCGCTTACAAAACAAGGCGGTTGGTTGAATGCAGTGAAAGTGGTTTTCGGTTTTATTGAATTAGCCTTAGCCTTTAAGTTTTTAAGCAATGTTGATTTACAATTACATTGGCGTTTATTAGATCGTGAAATATTTATTGCTATTTGGGTTGCTATTTCATTAGCACTTTCATTTTATTTATTTGGATTTATTCGTATGTCGCACGATAGTGAAATGCCTAAAAACGATTGGGGTTTACCTTACCTAACCGTTACCCGAACTATGTTTGCTTTAACATCCTTAATATTTGCTTTGTACTTAATTCCGGGTATGTGGGGTGCGCCATTAAATGGCATGGGTGCTTTTGTGCCACCTATGGGTACACAGGATTTTGTGCTTACCTCAGGAGGTTCAGAAGGTGGAAGTGCACATGAAGTAAATACCAATCGTTATGCCAAAGATTTTATTATTTATGAACCCGAAGTGGTAAAGAAACATGGTATGAATACCTATTTCGATTATCACGATGCTTTGAAAGCAGCCAAGGAACAGAAGAAACCTATTATGCTTGATTTTACAGGGATCACTTGTGTGAATTGCCGAAAAATGGAAACCCAAGTATGGAGTAATGAAGAGGTGTTTAAACGAATGAAAGAACAGTTTATAGTGGTGTCTTTATTTTGTGATGCAACCAATATTCCTATCCCTGAAAGTGAATATTACGAATCGGCATTTATAGGAAGTAAGGTTACTAATTTAGGTCATAAAAATTCCGATATTCAAGCAAATAAATATAATGCCAATACCCAACCATTTTATATTTTTATTGATGAAAATGAAGTGAAGCTTGCTGAAAAAGGATATGGATATAATCCAAATGTGCCGGCTTTTATTAAGCATTTAGATGCCGTATTGGCGAAGTATCAGGAATTACATAAATAATCATTTTTGAAAGCCATTATTTATAAATCAACCGGCAGCTGGTATATCTGTAAAACGCAAGACGGTAGATTTTGGAATGGAAGAACCAAAGGGAAATTTAAAATCGATCGTGAAATTACATCTACGAATCCGATTGCTGTTGGTGATATCGTAACGATGGAATTAGAAGATGAATTAGAAAACTCTGCGATGATTGTTGGTATCGATCAACGAAAAAATTACTTGGTACGCACCTCGCCACACAATAAAAGGTTGCGACATATAGTTGCCGCCAATCTTGATCAAAGTATTTTATTATGTACGCTTAAAGACCCTCGAACTTCCACCGGATTTATCGATCGATTTTTAGTGAGTTGTGAAGTATATCATGTGCCCGCAGTTTTGGTTTTTAATAAATGTGATGAAATGGATGAAGATGATTTAGCCTATTATCATCATCTGAAAGATTTGTATGAAACGATAGGTTATAAAGTATTTTTAATCTCAGCAGAACAGCAAATCGGACTAGATGCTTTATTTGATGTAATGCATGAAAAAGTAAGTTTAATTACCGGACATAGTGGTGTGGGAAAATCAACGCTTATAAATTCATTGCTGCCCCATAAAGATATTCGTACTCAAGAAGTTTCAGATTGGAGCGGCAAGGGTATGCATACCACCACTTTTGCCGAAATGCACGACTTGGCTGCCGGCGGACAAATTATTGATACACCGGGCATACGCGAATTAGGCATTATCGATATCTCACGAGCCGAATTAGGTGGATACTATCCTGAAATTAATCGTTGGTCAAAATCTTGCAAGTATAATAATTGTCTCCATTTTAATGAACCCGGTTGTGCGGTAAAAGAGGCCGTAAAGCAAAATCAAATTGCAGAAGAACGATATGTAAATTATGCAAAGATCTATGAGAGTATCTCCGATCAAACTTGGTAACGAAGGCTTGCTCATAAACGCTTAAATCTAGTAAACTCAATTGTTATGTATTGACAAATTTATTTTTTCTGCAAGTTTTTTATTTCACGAATTCAACAAAACCGTAAAATAGGCTTGTCGCAAATTGAATAATACTACGCTACTCGATAGCACGCCATCTGTTTCGTTGGTGCTGAATCGCAATATTAGTATATAGCTTCATCAGCCCCGCCTCACATATGACGCACTCTCGAGTTTATGCGCAAGCCCAAAGTGAGTATGGGTTTACGAAAATCTAAGCTTTTTGTTTGTTTTATACCGAAATGCCTATATTTGCCCTATCGGTGAATTCCTACGAAATAAGAAATGGGAATCATGATGAATCAAGTTTATAAATCATCCCGATTATTACCAACTAATTAAATAGTGCAAGCAATACAGCATGGAATATAATACGACTCGTGAGTTCATGAAAATTCGTGAATACGGCAGAAATGTGCAGAACATGGTTACTTACTTAACCAAAATAGAAGATAGGGAAACGCGTCAGCGTAATGCCGAAGCTATTATTGAAGTGATGGCCACTTTAAATCCGCAGGCAAATGCTATGGAAGATTACCGCCATAAATTATGGGATCATCTTTTTTTAATGGCCGATTATAAACTCGATGTGGATTGTCCGTATGCCATTCCTACCGAAGAAATTAAGCAACGTAAACCCGACCCAATTCCTTATCCAAAAAATAAAATTAAATGGAATCACTTTGGCAAAACCTTTGAGCGTATTTACGATAATGCGTTAAAAGAAACTGATGATGAAAAACGACAAGGCTTTATACAAGTACTTGCTTTGTTTATGAAAGTCGCTTACTCGAACTGGCATAAAGAGGCAGTGCACGACGATATGATACGTGATGAATTGTTTACCATGAGCAAAGGACAATTAATTTACGATCCTGCCATACGTTTTAGAGATGTGGTTGATAGCTCTGATTTGCCAACCATCAAACCGGTGAATCCCGAAGGCTTATCGAAACGTATGTTTGAAAGAAACAATCGTAATAATAGAAATAACCGCGGTCATAGAGATAATATGGGTATGAGTGGAAATTCTAGTAATTCGAATAATCCAAACAACCGTAACAAGTTCAATAAGTTCAAGAAAAAAAATAATACAAATAATTCTTAAGCAAGCCATGCTTTTGTACTTTGCAAAGCATGAACAGTTTTGAAATATACGGCGGCACTCCACTCAATGGCGAAGTGATTCCCCAAGGTGCAAAAAATGAAGCCTTGCAAGTAATTGCTTGTACACTTATCAGTACCGAAAAAATTACCATTAAAAATATTCCCGACATTTTAGATGTCAGGATGCTGATCGAATTACTTCAAGATTTAGGCGTACTTGTCGAAAGAATCAATGAGCACACCTATAGCTTTATAGCCAAGGATGTGAATCTCGAATTTTTAATTAGTCCTGAATACAAAAAGAAATCAGGTAAACTTCGTGGCGCGGTTATGTTAGCCGGGCCTTTATTAGCGCGATTTAAAAAAGCTTATATACCACAACCCGGTGGTGATAAAATTGGTCGACGCCGATTAGATACGCATATTTTAGGATTCGAAAAATTAGGCGCTAAGTATCATTATAACGACGAAGAACATTTTTTTAAACTCGAAGCTGAAGAGCTTGTAGGTACCTATATGTTATTGGATGAACCTTCTGTAACCGGAACCGCCAATATTTTAATGGCGGCTACCGTAGCCAAGGGCAAAACACGAATTTATAATGCCGCTTGCGAACCTTACTTGCAACAATTATGTAGAATGTTGAATCGTATGGGTGCGCGCATTAGTGGCATTGGTTCAAACTTGCTTACCATTAATGGTGTAGATGCTTTAAGTTTTAAAGGATGCGAGCATACCATTTTAGCCGATATGATTGAAGTGGGTTCGTTTATTGGTTTAGCCGCCATGACCGGTGGCGATATTTTAATTAAAGATTGTAATGTAAAATATTTAGGATGTATACCCGATACGTTTGGTCGTTTAGGTATTGAGATGGAAATTATTAAAGATGATATTCATATTCCTGCACAAGATCATTATAAAATTCAACGATTTATTGGTGGCGATATTCTCACCATTTACGATCATCCTTGGCCGGGCTTTACCCCCGATTTATTAAGCATTGCATTAGTTGTAGCCACGCAAGCAAAAGGCACCGTTTTATTTCATCAAAAGATGTTTGAAAGCCGTTTATTTTTTACAGATAAACTGATTGATATGGGTGCGCAAATTGTTTTATGCGATCCACATCGTGCGGTAGTAGTTGGTTTAGATAAACAATTTCCGTTGCGAGGGAATACCATGTCGTCGCCGGATATTAGAGCCGGACTAGCGCTTTTAATTGCAGCACTTTCAGCACAAGGGAAAAGTATCATTCAAAATAGTGAACAAATAGATAGAGGCTATCAGTATATTGATATACGCTTGCAAAAATTGGGGGCGAAAATTAGAAGGGTAGAGTGAGTAATTCAAAAAGCAAGAGCCATCCAAAAAGAAAAATCCCCAACCTTTAAAAAGTCAGGGATTTAAAAATATAAACTAAAGAAGTCGATAATCGTTTCAATTTCTAATACACATGCTGTCCGCCATTGATGCTATAATTGGCACCGGTAATAAAGCTGGTATCATCACTGGCTAAAAATGAAACCAGATGGGCTACTTCTTGCGTACCTCCTAATCGTCCAACCGGAATTTGCGCTACAATTTGGTCACGTACTTTTTCAGGTACCGCCATTACCATATCGGTAGCAATGTAACCCGGTGAAATTGTATTCACGGTAATACCCGATTTAGCAACTTCCATGGCAAGCGTTTTGGTAAATCCATGTAAACCTGCTTTGGCTGCCGAGTAGTTTGTTTGCCCGAACTGCCCACGTTGTCCGTTTACCGAAGAGATATTGATGATCCGACCAAACTTACGTTCTACCATACCTTCAATTACATTTCGTGTGGCATTAAATACCGAATTTAAATTGGTATCAATTACGGCATGCCAATCGTCTTTACTCATTTTAGCCAATCGGCCATCGCGGGTAATACCGGCATTATTCACTAAAATATCAATACCGCCAATTTTAGTTTCAATGTCTTTAATCATATTTGCCATACTATCGAAATCGCAAACATCACCTTCAAACATATCGATATCCATGCCTTCGGTACGCATCATAGCATACCATTCATCGGCTTTTTGTTTATTACGATAATTGGCTACCACATGATAACCATCTTTAAAAAGTTCTTTGCACATAGCAGTGCCTAATCCACCGGTTGCACCAGTTACTAAGGCTACACGTTTATTGTTACTATCCATAATTATTTGATTTTATGGAATGAAGGTAGAGAATGTATTTTGCTAAAAGAAATAGAAGCTATAAAATTTTTTACTCAACAAGCAAAGCAGATTTTAGAGCTTAGTTAAATGGATGTCAGATGAAAGGATATAAGTGCGCCGAGTTAAATTGCCTAACCATGACTTAATTTACGGACAAATAGATTCATTTAACTTTATTGAGTAACTCGACATAGCATTCACAAATATCTGTACTCCAGATCTTTTGCCAGCATTCACCATGCGTTTCAAGAATCCCTGTTTTTTAACATCTAGAAAATCAATAACCCGAAATCTAATAGTAACCTTCACAACGCTAAGGTTGATTAACTTAAACCTAAAGTTAAAAAAATGATATGGTTTTAAAGCATTTGTATTACTTTTAAGCGCTTATTTTTACAATATGACTAATAAACTTATTTATTTGCTGGGTATTTTATTTATCATGAGTGCAAGCTCGTGTGTTAGAGAAAGAGATACCGACACGACCATGGCAGCTGAACTAGCTATGCATGAATTTTTATTTCATGATGCAGTTGATTTGGCCGATGATGCGGCTACTAAAAAAACAGGCGAAAATTTATCGAATTATAAAACACGTGGATACTGCGCTACGATTACCCACGACGAAATTAACGGACAAATCATTATTGATTTTGGGTTAGTGAATTGTATGTGTAATGATGGCCGAAATCGTCATGGCAAAATTTGGGTTAATTATACTGGCAATTACAGCGATTCGGGCAGTGTTCATACCATTACTTTCGATAATTACTTCGTAAACGACCATCAAGTATTTGGATCGAACATAGTTGAAAATAAAGGCAAAAACTCATCAGGTCAAACTTGGTATACAAGCGAAATTGAAGGTAAAGTATTGCAACCTTTAGTTGAAGACACACTTTATTACAATGCCAACCGCGAAATTGCGTGGGTTCAAGGCGAATCAACACCGGTTTGGGGCGACGATGTGTATGAAATAAGTGGTACAGGTTCAGGCCGAAATGCCTTAAAAACTTTTTATGCCATGACTATTACTGAGCCGCTAACCCGAGAAGTTGTTCAATGTCGCTTTTATAATCGTGGCAAAATTGAAATGCAACCACAAGGAAAGGCCTTGCGCACCATTGATTTTGGCGACGGAACATGTGATAATGATGCTACGGCAACTGTAAATAATAAAGTATATCATATTAGTTTGTTTTAACCCATTCGGTTTTCAGAGACCACTTTTGCGAATTTCAAATGCCATTCCTGTGTTTGAACATTTAGTTGTAAATTTTCTTGCCTTATCTTCGCCAACTTGTGGAGAATCCAAAAACAATAGCATATCATACCCTCGGTTGTAAACTCAACTTTTCGGAAACCTCTACCATTTCACGATTATTTGAAGCGGAAGGTTATATTAAAAAAGATTTTCAACAAGATGCAGATGTATTTGTAATCAATACTTGCTCAGTAACTGAAAATGCAGATAAAGAATGTAAGCAATTAATTCGAAGAGTAAAAAAACAAAATCCCGATTCGACGGTTATCATTACCGGTTGTTATGCGCAATTAAAACCCGATCAAATCGCAGGCTTTGATGGCGTGGATTTAGTTATTGGGGCTTCAGAAAAATTCAATATTGTAAAACACCTTCACGAATATAAGAAAAACGGGGAAGCTAAAATTTGTAGTTGTGATATAGAGGATGTGCAAAGCTTTCATGCATCTTACTCAATCAACGATCGTACACGTACATTTTTAAAGGTGCAAGATGGATGCGATTATCAATGTACATTTTGTACTATCCCATTAGCTCGCGGACATAGCCGAAGCGACCGCATTGAAGGTGTATTAGCGAATGTTAAAGAACTTGCCCAAACAGGCGTTCAAGAAATTGTTTTAACGGGTGTGAATCTTGGTGATTTCGGAAAAGGGTATCAAGGCAATCGCCAGCACGAAGAAAAATTTATCGATTTAATAAAAGCATTGGATAAATTTGATGGTGTCCCGCGCTATCGAATTTCATCGATTGAACCTAATTTGCTTTCAGAAGAAATTATTGACTTTGTGGCAAAATCTGAACACTTTATGCCACACTTTCATATTCCATTACAAAGTGGAAGCAATGCTTTATTGGCAGCCATGAAGCGCAGATATAAACGAGAATTATATACACAACGTGTGGCTTTAATAAAGCAAGCTATGCCTCATGCCTGTATTGGTGTGGATGTGATTGTTGGGTTTCCCGGTGAAACGGAAGCATTGTTTCAAGAAACTTTTGATTTTTTACATGAGTTAGATATTGCCTACTTACATGTATTTACTTATTCGGAACGAGAAAATACGCCCGCCATACATTTGAGTGCTGTGGTGCCACAACAAATTCGTAAACAACGAAATGAAATTTTACGAAACTTGTCGGATAAAAAAATGAACTACTTCAGCGAGCAATTTCAAGGACAAACCCGACAAGTACTATTTGAACAGGCAAACAAGCATGGGATTATGGAAGGCTATACCGATAATTATATTAAGGTAAGTAGGCCTTATGATGAAGAAAAAATAAATTGTATCACCGCTGTACAACTTTAATTATGGACAAATTTCAGGTAAGTATTTTTTTTAGTATGGACGAACATTTTATGTCGTTTGTTCCTGAACATAGAAAATACATTAATAGTTTAATTGAAAAAAATATTATTGAGCATTATGCTGTTAGCATGGATAGCTTTCGTTCGTGGATACTTATTAATGCAAAAAATAAAGAAGAAGTACAAGGCATATTAGAAAAATCGCCTTTGTTTAAATATTGGATTTTTGAAATCGATAAATTGTTTGTGTATGACGGCGCCTCCTATCGATTGCCCGAGATATTATTGAATTGATAGGTATCTGATTAAATGAGACCCGATAGCTATCGGGTCTCATTTGCATATTCTCTAGTTCACAATTTTATTTGCACAACAACTACTCGCAAATGCTTCAGGCTTGGCTTTAAAAGCAAATCCCATTCCCAAAATATAACCGGTGGCTTCGCGCAAAGCTTCGTTGCTTTTAAATTGCGGATTGGTATTGATATCAGCATGAACTTCCATATCAACATCATAGGCGGTAAACAAATCACAAAGTTCATAAGCAATTTCAATGCTTGCTGACACTTCGCGTAACATGCGCTCCTTAATTGAATATTTTATATGCGTAGAATAATTTGAGATAAACATAAAGCCGCCTCGACCTTCGCGTAAAAAAACAATTACAGTTGCAAATTCGGTTTCTAAGCCTTTCACTTGTGAATCGGTACCTATACAAACTTTTAATTTATTACCTAACGCTGTTTCACGAAGTATCATTTCTTCAACAGCTTTTCGTATGGGTTTGCTAATTGCTTCACCATTAAACTTTCTCCACTGCATAAACGTAGTGATTTAGTATATACTAAATGTACAGCAGTCTTTATTACTTAGGTTACTTATGAGATTAAGTTTTTATGAATAACTTATTAACATGCTTAAGGTAACTATAAAAACCAGATGTAATGTTATAATAAACTATTCATCAGCATGGCTATAGTACAACCCGTCATCACTTTAATATTATGTTGTAAAGCCAATGTAATCAGCTCTTCGTTTTCGGTACCGGGATTAAAAATGATGCGTTTTGGCTTCAAACTAATTACATAATCGTAATACTTTTTTTGCTGTTTGGGTTTCAAAAAAACAGTAATTGTTTTCTGCTTTTCACTCAGGCATTTTTTATAATGTAATGAATTGATAGCTTGTATGTCACTCACTTGCAGCGTTTCAAATCCTTTCTTATTCAATAAAACATCAGCCATATAACTTGTACGATTAGGGTTTGTAGAAGCCCCAAGTATGACGATTAATTCATTTGTTTTCACTGCAAATCTTTTTCAATACACACTTATCCAATTAGTATGCCAAAGTATGATATTTTTAAAAATAATCTGAGGATAAGGATTTAGTCGAGGGTTACTGTTTGATGCATGTTAGGCACCGTCACTTCTTTAAAATGTTTTTTTAATAATTTGTGTTGAAACTTTTGTTGGACCTCATATTCGCCATGCACCAAAAACAATTGCTTTACCAAGGATGGATTTTGACAAGCTAAGAACTGACAAAGATCATCGTAATCGCCATGTGCACTCATACTTCGAATACTTCCGATAGCAGCTTTTACATCAAACTCTTCACCAAAAATTCGTACGCGTTTTTCTCCTCTTTGCAATTTCGCACCCAATGAATGAAACTCACAAAAGCCAACCATCAAGATTGTATTTCTTGGATTTTCGATATTATTGGCAATATGATGTTTGACCCTGCCGGCTTCAGCCATACCTGATGCCGAAATAATTACCATAGGTTCTTTACGAAGATTCAATGCTTTTGAATCTTCGGCATCCGCAACAAATGTTAAGCCTTTAAACTCAAATGGGTCCTTATCTAATTTCATAAGTTCAACCACATGGTTATTAAAAAGGTGACTATGTTTTTTTACAATTAAAGTGGTTTTAGTTGATAAAGGACTATCGACATAATAATTTAAATTCGGTAATCTGCCTTGTGTCTCCAATTTATTTAAGGCGTATAAAATCTCTTGTGTTCGTCCTACACTAAAAGCAGGTATAATAAGTTTGCCCCGATTGGTTATACAGGTATCTTGAATATAATGTAATAACGCTTCTTCAGTTCCTTCAAAATCTTCATGCAATGAATCGCCATAGGTGCTTTCTAGAATAATATAATCGGCTTGCGGAAATTCTTCAGGCGAACGCAAGATCACATCACGATAGCGCCCTACATCACCACTAAAAGTAATATTAGTTTCTTTCCCATCTTCGTGAATACGCACGTGTACGGCAGCACTACCTAAAATATGTCCGGTATCAGTATATATAAATGAAATGTCGTCATCGATTTGGCAGCGTTCGCCGTAAGGCACTTCAACAAAACGAGGAAATACACTTTGCGCATCTTCAATCGAATAAAGTGGCTCTATATAAGGCTCGCCTTTTTTTGCTCGCCTTTTATTTACAAAAGCAACATCTGCTTGCTGTATAAAAGCAGAATCGAGCAATAATATCTCTGTTAAATCTGCAGTTGCCGGTGTGCAATAAATTTTCCCTTTATAACCTTCTTTGATAAGTTTTGGTAAGAGGCCCGAATGGTCAATATGCGCATGCGATAAGATCATATAGTCGATTTCCATCGGATCGAACCCAAAATGTTGATTCATAGGCAAGGTTTCTTTACCCATTCCTTGAAAAAGCCCGCAATCAAGCAATACTTTTTTCCCGTTTTTTAAATGAATTAGATGTTTTGATCCGGTTACAGTTCTGGCTGCACCATGAAAGGAGATTTTCATTTTTTAAGGTTTTATGTTCTTAGTCTAACGATTTATACTATATTAGCGTCTAATTCGTGTAAATATATGCATTCTATCTCAGCTTGAATTTAGAGAATTGAAGGTAAGTATAATCGCACTTAATTATAAATTAAAAAGAAAACATGAGAGCTATTTTTTCGGCACTGGCATTATTTACAGTCGTTTTCTGTTTTACAGGCTGTAAAAAATATAACCAGGTAGATAATTCCGGAACTGTAAAAACCCCCTATATTTTATACATCGGCGGTTATTATGGCACCTTACATAAAACCAATGATGCCCTCTATTTTAATTCTCTTTTCCCAACCGACGCCTCCACTGTTCGCCAAATTTTAGCGGCAGACACGATGTTGATGTACTTGAAAGGAAATTTTTATTTTAGCAGAAATGAAGGTTCGGCGTTCAAACAATCAAATGACCATCCGCGCGATTTTGAAGATCTTTTTTATAAATACTTCTTACCCAATCAGTCACTTTACGAAACTACAAGTAAAAGGGTATACTTATGTTCACAAACCGGACTAGAATACAGTACCGATAATGGTGAAACTTTTACACAAGAAACAAATTGGGCAGCAGGTAGTGCGGCAATTACCCCTACATCAATTACTCAACTTGATAATGGCAATTTGTATATCATTAGAGACACTGATAATGTTTATCAAAAACAACCCGGAGGATCATGGACCAGAATTAACCAAACTACACCATTGCCTTTGCAATCATCGTGGTATATAACCGATAAAAACAATACATTATTTGCCATTGATTTTTTAGGCACTAACGGAATTTATTATAGTAATAATGGTGCCGATTGGACAGCATGTACCGGTATTCCTAAGAGTCGTAAAATTTTATTTGGCACACAAGCGTTGAGTTTGAATAATACTTTTTTTGCAGGGTTGGATAGTGGAGGCTTATATCGTTTAGATGCTACCGGAACTAATTTCACGACTTCTACCATTGGTATTCCTTGGTATGCTAAAGTTCATTTTGTAGCTGGAAAGAAAGTGGTTTATCGTACAGATGTAGAGCGTTATTACCATTTTTGCGCTACCGATATTGGCTTGTATATTAGCGAAAACGATGGTAAAGATTGGCGTAAATTGCGCGATGGGGCTTATTCATCGCTCTATTAATTTTCATGCTGAAGTATCCTTTACTTCTATGCTTTATTCTGTTCACTTCGTGGAAATCTGAAGCGGAAGATAGTCTTCAACTCATCAAATCAATTCCTATACAAGGCTTACTCATTAGCACCGATCCACTAGGTAATGTATATATCGTAAAAGAAAATAATAGTGTATACCGAATCAATTCGAAAGGTGATAGCACTGGGATATTTAATGAAATCAAAAAAGGGAAGATTACGCAAATCGATGCGAGTAACCCATTGAGGGTGCTATTATATTATGCCGATTATAATCAGATTGTGGTTTTAAACAATATGATGACGCAAAAGAATGTTATTAAATTAAATAGTATTGGTTTAAATAATATTGCTTGCATAGCCAACTCAGCTGATGGAAGTATTTGGTTGTATGACGCCGTAAATGGCAACTTATTGAAAATTGACGAACAATTGAATATCTTACTCAATGTAAATCTGCGAAGTATACAAGAAAATCCCTTGGCACCAACAGCTATGTTTGAAAGCGAACGGTCATTATACATCACTGATACCTTAGACGGAATTCGGAAATTTGATTTGTTCGGATTTTATAATACAAGCTATCATTTCAAAAGTAGAGATGTTCAACTTATACAAAATTATTTTGTGTATCGTGTTGATTCAAATTTAGTATCGTATAATATGAATACGCTTAACGAAAGAATTTTACAATTACCTGATTCGAAAACCATTAAACAAGTACGAATTGAGAGAGACATGGTTTATATACTAAGAGAAACGTCGTTAGATCTGTATTCTATTATGGCAACCATCGAAAGAGAATCGACAGATTACAAATAATTCGCCATTTGTAGTTGTAAACTCATAGCTTCTTCTCTTGCTTTATTTGCATAATCAGTATCATTTCCTGCATAAATAATTTGACGCGAAACATTTACTAATATGCCAATATCTTCATTCATGCCATGTTTACTTACTTCTTCTAAACTGCCGCCCTGTGTACCAACGCCTGGGATTAATAAAAAATGATTAGGTACTATTTGACGAATCTCACTTAGCTGTTCGGCTTTGGTAGCACCCACTACAAACATCAGATTTTCAGGTGTCCCCCATGTACTTACTTTTTGCAATACGGTTTCAAATAATCGTTGTTTATTACTTTCTAGTACTTGAAAATCGAAGGACCCTTCATTTGACGTAAGCGCTAGAACGATAGTCCATTTACCAGTAAAATCTAAAAAGGGCTTTACACTGTCCTTGCCCATATATGGCGCCACGGTAATACTATCGAAATTCATTTGTTCGAAAAAAGCTTTTGCATATTGTGTACTCGTATTGCCAATATCTCCACGTTTTGCATCTGCAATGGTAAAGATGTTTTCAGGAATATAGGCCAATGTTTTTTGCATAGCTTGCCATCCTGAAATACCCATCGCTTCGTAAAAAGCGGTATTGATTTTATAGCTTACGCAGAGGTCGTGTGTAGCATCAATAATTTGTTTATTGAATGAAAAAACCGGATCTTCTTCTTGTAATAAGTGCGCAGGTATTTTTGTGATATCCGTATCTAATCCAATACAGAGATACGATTTTTTTTGTTTGATTTGTGCTATCAGTGCTTGTCTGTTCATGCCATTCCTTTTCAATTAACTTGCCATCTGAACCACTTTTGTTGGTTCGAGATTAGCATTTCGTATAGAGATATTTCGCGCTACTTGTTGTGCTACAGCATCAATGGCTTTCATTGAAATTTCGTCACCATGTAAATAAGCCGGCTTGCCTTCATCGCCACCTTCACGTATGCTCATGGTAATAGGAATTTCACCCAGATAAGGTACTTCAAATAAATCGGCTAAGCGTTTTCCGCCTTCTCGGCCAAAAATGTAATATTTATTATCAGGTAATTCGGCTGGTGTAAAGTAAGCCATATTTTCAACCACGCCCAAAACAGGCACCTTAATTTGCGGACCGTCAAACATCATAATCGCTTTCTTGGCATCAGCTAATGCTACCTCTTGCGGAGTGGTAACAATTACCGCTCCAGTAACCGGTATAGTTTGTACCAAAGTAAGATGAATATCACCGGTACCCGGCGGTAAATCTATAATTAAGTAATCAAGTTCTTCCCATAAAACGTCTGTTACAAATTGTTTTAGCGCACTACTTGCCATAGGCCCTCTCCACACTATGGCTTGCTTATCATCTATCAATAAACCAATACTCATGGCTTTTATGCCCATCACATCTATCGGCACGATCATAGCTTTACCGTCAACATCTTTCATGAGAGGTCTTTCACCACGAATACCTAGCATGATTGGAATAGATGGTCCGTAAATATCTGCATCCATCAATCCTACCTTAGAACCACCTTTGGCTAAGGCTAAAGCCAAATTAACCGAAACAGTAGATTTTCCCACACCGCCTTTCCCACTGCCTACTGCAATAATATTTTTGACATTCGGTAAAACCATTTTATTGTCTTTACGATTACTATTTACGTTAGCCGTAAAGTTTACTTTTACATCGGCGGTTTTATCTACCAATAATTTAATGGCATTTTCACAGGCGCCTTTTATCATGTCTTTGAGCGGACAAGCAGGTGTGGTAAGAACCACGGTAAATGATACATGATTGCCATTAATTTCGATGTCCTTAATCATATTCAAGGTCACTAAATCTTTCCCTAAATCGGGTTCCTGTACATTACTGAGTGCTTCGAGTACTTTTTCTTTTGTCATGATATAAAAAACCTATGTTAAAATCGAAGCAAATGTAATCACAAATAAGCTTTGTCAGGCTTTTCGTTTAGATTTGTCATGTGAAAAAAATTCTTTTCTTACTCATAGTCTTGGCTACGTATTATAATGAGCTAAAGGCACAGTATGGTTTCGATAATATGGTTGAACTTACCGGCGTTGTTATGAGCGCCGATAGCTTACGTTATCTGCCATATGTAACCGTATACCTTCCATCGAAACAAAGTGGTACCATGACCTCAGACCGCGGTGTTTTTTCGATGATTGTAAATAAAGGGGATACCTTAGAATTTAGGAGTATTGGCTACCGAAAGAAAAGATATGTGGTGCCAAAAGATTTAGATGGTAATCGATTTTCGATTATACAATTAATGACCCAAGATACATTTTACTTAGCTACAACTATTATCCGTCCTCGAATTTCAAAGGAAGAATTTGATTTAGCTTTTCGAAAAATGTATATTCCTGATGATAAATTAGAAACTGCGAGAAAAAATACCGAATCGCAAACTATGAAAATGTTAGCTATGATTGTTCCAAAGGATGGACGAGAAAATCAGCAAGCCTATCAAAATTTAGTTGCACAACGAAATTATTGGGCCGGCCAACAACCACCAATGACCATTTTTAGTCCACTGGCATGGATGGAATTTTTTAATGCGTGGAAGCGAGGTGATTTTAAGAGGAAAAGATAAAAACAATTGCGAATGGAGAAATACGAATTACGTATTCCTAAGTTCGGTAACAATACACCCCGTAATTTTTAATTCGTAATTGAAAATTAAATATAAAATGGACAGGAAAAAATTTATTATCAGCACTTCATTAACTGTCTTTAGTTTATCAACTTTCGGCTCAATCCTGCAAGATGCGCAAGGAGAATTCAAAGGCGATTGTGAAACTACAAATGATATTTTAGGTCCGTATTACAGACCAGATGCGCCATTCCGAGATAATTTAACCTACCCAGGTTTGCTTGGTACAAAAATTTTGTTGAAGGGAAAGGTTCTTAAACAAGACTGCATAACTCCTTTAAAAAAGGCCTTAGTAGAAATATGGCATTGTAGTTCGGCAGGTGAATACGATAATGATAGCAAGGAATTTAGACATCGGGCCAGTTTATATACGAACGAACAAGGCGAATATTAATTTGCAACCATTTTGCCCGGAAAGTATTTGAATGGCGAATTGTATAGGCCTTCACATATTCATTATAGAGTTACTGAACAGAATAGTAAAGAACTAATATCTCAAATTTATTTTAAGGGTGATCCACATATTGAAGAAGATCCTTGGGCTTCACAAAAAAAAGCTAGTCTTAGAATATTGCAAATAAGTCCGGAAGATATCAATGGCAATTTGTCGATTCATTTCGATATCTATTTACAAGAAAAATAAGATAAAAACAATTACGAATGGA
Organism: Bacteroidota bacterium; assembly: GCA_016706595.1. Classification (GTDB taxonomy): domain Bacteria; phylum Bacteroidota; class Bacteroidia; order Chitinophagales; family Chitinophagaceae; genus OLB11. The sequence continues at coordinate 433,000 of JADJJH010000002.1, forward strand.
GAATTACGTTAAAAGCAAATTCAATGCCTATTCAACATACAACATGCTTTCATTCATAAATTTTTTAGTAGGATAATTCAAATGAAAATATAATAAAGTGAAGTAGCTTCTAATTCAGTTTAAAATTTTTGAGTCTTCCGAAATCTTACATTGATTTTGCTTAAGGGTGTATTGAATAAATAAACCCATTAATATTCGATTCTAAAATTGGTGAATCCAATAAATCGACATTACCATCGCCGTTAATATCCGGTGCTAGATAACCAAAGCCAAAATTATTAATTTCAGTTTCGAGCAAGCTCATATCTAATAAATCCATATTTTCATCTTGGTTTAAATCTCCAGAATACAAGGCATAGATACCGGGTGCTATTAAAATTTGATTATCCCCAAATGCTTTACTTGCATCAGTGGTAAAATCGTAAGATGAACCATCGATAAGTATTGGAAATTTACTCCAAGTCTGAATTCCATTTCTATGTTTCAATACCACATAATAACTTCCCGAATTGGTGAAATCAACAGAAATTATACCATTCGTATTTAGTAAAGTTACTTTGCTTTCGATGAGTGCATATGGCCATGTGCTGTTATGTAATTCAATAAGGATACTATCGCATTGATTTGATGCAGCGCCTGATACACCTTGATTCAGTAATACAGGCTGCATATATCCACCGCCTAAATAATAACCCTCGATATATGCTTTCAAATTTAAAGATAACTTATAGGTTTGCTGAACACCTAATGTTATATTGCCTCCTGAACCGCTAGCATACTGAAAATCTATTTGACCTACACTAACAGAAATACTTCCGCCTGAACCTATTGCATCGCCACCTGCACTCATTGTGTTTCGTTGTGCATCTGATTTTGAGTATACAATGCAAAGAAGCATCAACATCATGTATTGTGTTATAATCTTTGACTTTCTCATGGTGTGAATTTTATTTAGTTTCATTTTTTTCCTTCAACTCATTAATCATTACTTGAAGTTGTCCAATACTCGATTTCAATTCATTGATTTGGGCTTGTTGATCTTTAAAAGCATTGATATAAGCCACTAAGACCGGATGAAAATCAACACTTAAATATCCATCTTCATTTTCCTTTACCGCTTCTGGAAATACTTCTTGTAATTCTTGTGCGATAAATCCATAGCCTGCTTCATTTGTTGGGAGCCTACGTGCATTGCCTTCTTTATAATGATAGCGAATGGTATTTAATTTTAAGATATCGGAAAGTCCTTTTGAATAAGGTCCTTCTACTGTTTTCAATCTAGCGTCTGAAGAAATTGTCCATGAAGAAGAAGTAGGTTTTGCTGCCGAATTGGTACTTAATTCAAGTTGATATAAGGGTGCATTGGTACCTATTCCAACGCGACCATCGTATCGAACGATCATTGCATTACTTCGGTTTAAACTACTTCCATTGCCTACAATAAAAAGTGGTGATGATGCTTGTGGTGCAGTTTCAGTGGCTACTATCGTATCATTATATTGCCCTATAACTAATGAAGTAGCTGCATTAGATGTTGTTTGGAATCCCAACGCTGTGGAATACCAACCTTTTGCCCGCGTGCGAGAGCCCATGGCTGTAGCATAATTTCCAGTTGCTTCGGTCCAGCCACCGATAGCAACAGAGCCGGTTGCATTGGCTAAACATCGATTGCCAAATGCAATAGATGCTCCTCCTTCAGCAGACGCACTGTCTCCGGCAGCTAATGCATAGTGTCCTTTTGCTTTACTATTGTATCCAAAAGCGGTTGAGTAAATTCCAATACTATCTTTATTCCAATTATCACCACTCACTTCACCTGCTCTAAATGCACCACGTGCAACAAACCATAACATTCTTCGTCCTGCACCATTAATTGGTGTTTGCACCGTATTCGGATATATAGCCCCTGAACTTGTAAAAACAACACTACTATCAGCAACATGTAATTGTGCTAATGGCGACGATGTTCCTATGCCAACCCGACCATCCTTTCTGACCATCATGGCATTTTTACGCAACGATGAAGTTCCATTACCAATAATAAATAAGGGAGTTTCTGATGTTTCAAAATTTGCTTGCTTTGCGATAATGGTATCATTAAATACACCAAGCACAGTACTCGCAAAACCATTACTAATTGTTCCATTTCCAAAAGTAGAAGAACTTCCTCCTGCTGCTTCTGTACCTTTGGAAGTTGCAAAACTATAGGTCCCGCTGGCGATGCTCGAGTAACCAAAACTTGCAGAACTAATACCGTTGGCCTTTGAGCCACCACCCTGCGCAAATGAATTACTCCCTTGCGCCCAACTACTTCCAATGGCGAAACTATTTGATCCGGATGCTAATGAATTTTGACCAGAGGCAAATGATTGATTGCCTGTAGCTCTTGTGTCTAAACCAAAAGCGGCTGAGTTGGCACCTAAACTATCTAAGTCCCAATGACTACCGCTTACTTCTCCACAACGAAAAGCAGGAACCTCGGGGCAATAAAACATACGTTCACCCGGCCCTGAAATTACTTCCGGTGTGCTTGCAAAACCAATTTTACGTATAAGTAAGCCATCGCTTCCTTCAATTTCAACCGGACCATGATCGGCATTGATTACTCTTCCATTGCCGGCACCGCCATAATTATACGCTGTATTTAAAGACGTGCTTGATAGCGAACTAATGGTTGACCAAGATCCTATACCATTTGCATCACACATGAGTACCCGATTATTGGAAGCACCGGTTGTCATTTGAAATTGCGAAGTTCGAATGGTTCCTGCTACATCAAGATCTGCACTAGGATTTGTAGTTCCAATACCTACTTTTTTATTGGCTAAATAAAGTAATGGAACGTCTGTAAATACAATGGTTTCAAATGCAAAATCTCGATTGGGGTTAACACTCGATTGTCCACCGGCATATGGGTTACCCGAACTATAGTACCAAGTAGTACCGGCTGTACCTGTAACTGAAAGTGTCAATATTTCTCCAACACTTTGAACCACATTGCTATTTACATTAAAGGTTTGCCAATTATCGAACAATGCACTGAAATTTTGTGTTCCCGAGTATAATGTTGAACCTCCACTATTTTTTATGGCTAATGAAATAGAGCTCCCACTTGTAGCGGTGACGCGAATTTTTACACTATGAATTTTAGTGCTAGCTATAGACGTAAAAGTTTGTGTTGCGGGTGTTGCACTGAGATTTACTAATGGTGAAAAAGCGGTTTGGCTAATTTCTAAAATAGTTGCGTTACTATCAATGTCTTTTATTTGAAATGAAAAACCATCTTGCGATAACGAGGTTGGTTTCATTAGACGCCCACCCAACTCAATGGTATCTGTTGATTTAGTAATGCCATTTCGTATCGTTAAGTTACTTCCGCCAGAAGGACCTTGAGGGCCAATTAAAGAAGTTCCCAAACTTGGCCAAACTCCGGCCGCTTTTGGTCCAAACAATACATTTGTGCTTGTGTTTAAAAAGAAATCTCCATTAACACCCTGACCAACTAATGGATTACTAGTTCCATTTAAAATTGTTTTTCCATCAAGCCCATTTATTCCATTGGTGCCGTTTGTGCCATTTGCTCCGGTTGCACCGGTTGGTCCAATTAAAGAGGTTCCAGAACTTGGCCATACGCCTGCCGACTTAGGACCGAATAAAATTTTTGATGTTGTGTTCAAGAAGAAATCTCCATTTACTCCCTGACCAACTAATGGATTGCTAGTTCCATTTAAAATTGTTTTTCCATCAAGCCCATTTATTCCATTTGTACCGTTTGTACCATTTGCTCCGGTTGCACCGGTTGGTCCAATTAAGGAGGTTCCAGAACTTGGCCATACGCCTGCCGACTTAGGACCGAATAAAGTTTTTGATGTTGTGTTCAAAAAGAAATCTCCATTTACACCCTGACCAGAACTTGGATTACTAGAACCATTTAGTATAGTATTTCCATTAATACCGCTTGCACCAGTAGGGCCAATTAAAGAGGTTCCTGTACTTGGCCATACACCAGAAGATTTTGGTCCGAAAATTTGATTACTTGCAGTATTGATATAAAAATCTCCATTATTTCCGATTGTATTCGTTGGATTTATGGTTCCATTTAAAACAGTGTTGGAAGAAGTTGCATTTCCTGCATACAAAGCAAAAGGTACGCTCAAAAGTTGGGTATTACTTGTGATGGAATATGAAGTTCCTCCAGCAGGATCTACATCGGTTCTTATATAGTAAGTTCCGGTTGACCAATTGATAGTAGCAAAATTCCCGTTTAATATAGCGCCGGAACCCACTTCTATACTAACTAAACCATTTGAATTGGTGGTGGGTGTATGAGATTCGGCATATACAATTGTGCCGGTTGATGAACCTTGCAAAATACGTATGCGTAAACCAATAGATTGATTTGCAAGTATGGCATTCGATGTATTTCGAATGACTGCCTGATAACTAAATTTTTGTGGAGCCTGTGCACTCACATCTTTGAAAAGACCAACAAGTAGTATACCAATTAGCCAGAAGAATTTTATGGATCTCATTTGGATATTCATATCATTTTGATTTTATGATGCAAATATTCAAATCAAATATTTCACATCTATTACCCTTAAGGGTAGTTTTAAAATCACCCTTATGGGTAATACAATTTTGAAGATTTACCTAAACTTTTGTACTTTCTTTAGATTGCTTGGGGTGATGTGATTAGTTTGAACTCGTCTAATTAATTTTCGAATCAAGGAAGCTTATGATCCAAACAATTTTAAAACTAATAGCCTCGAAATATTTGGACAAGAATGAACTAATTTATATTTTGAACAATGAAATTTTTTTTCCTTTTTATCCTTACAACTCAACTTCTTGTAACCAGTTTACTAGCCCAAAGCCAAAGTGATTCTCTTAAAGAAAGAATAGGGCTAAGTAAAAACGATACATCGAAGATTGATTTGTACTTTTTATTGTGTCGATATTATCAAGAAGATGATCCGGATTCAGCAATTTATTATTCTAAATTATCTGAGCAGCTTGCGATTAAGCAAAACGACAAAAGTCGAGTAGGGCGATCGTTACAAGAGAGAGCAGTAGCCTATGACTTTAAAAACTTGTTCGATTCATGTATGTTTCTCTTAAGAAAAGCCGATTCAATTTACCATTCCATTCATCGTGTTGACCTAGAAGCTGGTGTTATCGGCGATATGGGTGTAGGTTACTATATCAGAGGGAAGTATGAACTTGCGTTAAGGCACTATTTAAAATCATATAATTTGATGCGTCAATATAGTTCACGGAAAGACCAAGCCAAGATGTTGAACAATATTGGCCTTCTTTATAAAACTCGTAAACAATTCGATTATGCGATTCAATATTTGCAATCGGCATTACTTATTAAGAAGGAAATAAACGATACATATGGAATCATAAATGCTACCATTAACTTAGGAAGTTTGTATCATAGTAGAGATATGTATGATAGTGCATTTTACTATGCGTCTGAAGGTTTGAAATTATCGGAACAATTAAACAGCAAAAAAGATATACTCATTTGTAAGGCCAATATGGGCGCAGCACTTGTATCAAAAGGCGAATACACTAAGGCCAAAGAAATTCTGTTGATATTAGAAAAGGAAGTGAAAGGAAATAATCTTAAAATACTTTCTCCAACATTTTATGAATCCTTAGCAAATATTTTTGTTCACAATGACCAAATTCCAGAAGCACTGAATTATTACTTCAAGGCATTAGCATCGGCTAAAAAAACGAATAATTTAGAATCATTGGCCTCTTTTCACAAAAGTATTGCCCGCACTTATTATAAATCGAATGTATTCCAAAAAGCTTATTTGCATTTAGATAGCTCGAAGGTTTTGACTGATTCACTGATGAATGAAAACAATATTAAACAATTGGCAGAAATGACGGCCGTTTATGAAAACAATGAAAAAGAAAATCGAATTCAAACTTTAAGTGCTACAAATAAAATAAATGAATCATTGATAAAGGCTAGGAAGAAGGAACGAAATTATTTTATTCTATCTACACTATTATTTACTGGAATTAGTTTGCTTGCGTTCAAAGCATATAAGAATAATCAAAAGAAAAAAAATCAATTGACCAAACAAAATGAAATCATCGAGAAATCGCTTTATGATAAAGAAATTCTACTCAAAGAAATACATCACCGTGTTAAAAATAATTTGCAACTTGTATCTAGTTTATTGAGCTTACAAACAAATTATATACAAGATGAGAAAGCGTTAGACGCTGTTAGAGAAAGTAGAAATCGAGTACAATCTATGGCACTTATTCATCAAAATCTTTATCAGGATGAAAGCTTGGTAAACATTGAAGTCAAAGAATATATCGAGAAATTATGTTCATATCTATTTCATTCCTATAACCTACATTCAGATAGAATTAGTATCGAAATCAACGTGCAACCTATGCAACTAGATATAGATCAATTGATTCCGCTAGGCCTCATATTAAATGAATTAATTAATAATTGCTTAAAGTATGCATTTCCTGATCAACGAAATGGAAGTATAAGAGTTTTATTACGTAAGGAAAATGAGTATTTGAAATTAGGTGTTTTTGATAATGGCATTGGCATGAAGGATAATCAATTGCATTTTGAGCAAAATTCTTTTGGGCATAAAATGATTATGGCCTTTGCAAAAAAAATGAAAGCTGATTTAAAAATGTTTCATGAAGATGGAACAAAAGTTGAATTATTAATACCGCTCGAAAATGATAGAATTTAAGATACTAATTGTCGAAGATGAACCTCTTATTGCTGAGGATATTGCTTTTGTACTGAAGAAGAATGATTACCATGTAAGTGGCATTGCGTATTATGAAGAGGATGCCTATGTAGAACTCGAAAAGAATCCAGATATGGTATTACTCGATATCAATTTAAATGGAATACAATCCGGAATTCGGATAGCAGAGATTATCAATGAAAAATATCAGCTGCCATTCATTTATCTCACATCATATTCAGATAAATACACAATCGAAAAAGCCAAACATACTGAACCTTCAGGTTATTTGGTGAAACCATTTTCCGATGCCGGACTCTACTCAGCTATCGAAATTGCCCTATTTAATCATGCCCAAAAAATCAAACAAAAATTCCCAGAACTTTCACTTAGCATCATAAATAAACATTTACAACAACCCATTTCTGACAGAGAATTTGAATTATTAAATTTGATTTACAATGGTAAAACAAATCAACAGATCGCTGATACAATGTTTATTTCAGTAAATACCGTAAAAAAACATATTAATCATATTTATTTGAAAATTGAATCAACCTCAAGAACACAAACGATGAATCGATTAAGAGAATTGATGAAGAAATAAATTCGATTACAAGTTACACCATGTGAAATTATCAACATAATGAATGGCGAAATAGCAATTACAAATTTGCAAGTCAATAGGTAAATTAACCCAATTTGAACAGGTGGCTTTCGGTTAAATCATTTGCAACTTAACCTTACTTCTTCCGTTCATTCGGTTTAATATGCGTTGCATTATCTGGGAAGTCGGTATACTTAATTTTTTTTCGATTTTTAGTATCAATCCATTCATTAGTATCAACCCGTTTATTTACATGCGGAAAGCTTTTTATCTTTTGTAAATAAAATAAACTATCTGTTTTGGTCATTTGAGTGTAAGTGGTATCAAATACTACATCATCACCCTGAAATTCAATCACCCGTTTAATTTCTCTAGATGGCGGTTCATAATATGTCCAGCTACCATGGCGAATACTACCAACGTCAGTTTTTACTACCATCGGTTTCAATTCATCTTTATCTACTTGCTCAACATACACGGTATCAAATTCATACTTAGCATTTAATGCAAGGTAATGTCCAATACATAGTAATCCACTTTCATCATAATATCTTGCCTCACCATCTTTCAAATTATTTTTATAATTCACTTCAGAAATTAATATTCCGTTTGTATAATAAGATTGCCATAAGCCTTGTTTAGCACCTTGCACATAATTTCCAATTTCAATATAGGCCGGTTCTTCGTGATGTGCGGGATATTCGGCCATCCATTTTCCATGGCGATTATTTTTACTATCCAAACGATTAATGGTATCGCCATTTTCCAGAATTTCGAAGGATACTAAACTTACAACCTCAATCACAGGAATTGATTTTGTGCTTGGCTTTGGCACCGTTTTTTTCTTTTGCGTATTTATAAAAAGAGGCAATAACCCTATGCAAAACACAAAAAAACTTCGAAATATAAAAACCATAATTTCTGATATGAACGACAATATTAGTGATTTCGTATACTAATATTTAATACGCAAACACTAATTTAGCCAAATATCTGTTTATATGAAATCATATTTTTACCTAGCCGCATTATGCTTATGTCATTTTCAATTTTGTTTTGCACAAAGCCAAAGCAGCGATCGGCTTTCATCCTTTCAAGAAATTAAGTCTGCAAAATCGCCATTTCAGCAAGTTGCTTTTCGAAATATCGGACCAAGCATCATGAGTGGACGCGTTACCGATATTGAAGTGAACCCCAAAAATACGAATGAATTTTATGTGGCTTATGCAAGTGGTGGCGTTTGGCATACCTTAAATAACGGATTGTCTTTTACGCCCATCTTCGATGATGAAGCTACCCATACCATTGGCGATATGGCCATGGATTGGAATTCGCATACTTTATGGGTTGGCACTGGCGAAGTAAATTCATCACGTTCATCCTATGCCGGCACAGGAATGTATTCTACAAAAGATTCAGGAAAAACATGGCAACATCAAGGCTTACCCGAAAGTCATCATATCGGTAAAATTATTGTACATCCAAGCAATTCAAAAATTATTTGGGTTGCTGTGCTTGGTCATCTTTACACAAAAAATAATGAACGTGGAATATTTAAAACCGAAGATGGAGGTAAAACCTGGAGACAAACCTTATTTGTAAATGATAGCACGGGTTGTGTGGATATGGTTATAGATCCTAAAAATCCGGATCACTTATTTTGTAGTGCATGGAATCGCACCCGCAAAGCATGGAGTTTTAATGGAAGTGGAGAAGGAAGTGCAATTTATAAAAGCATAGATGGCGGTGAACATTGGACAATCAATACCAATGGTAAGAATGGATTTCCTGTAGGTAAAGGCGTTGGTAGAATTGGTTTAAGTATCTGTCAAAACAATCCACAAGTGATGTATGCTTTACTAGATAACCAGTTTAATCAAGAAGAAAAAAAGGATGAAGAGAAAAAAATGGATGCCCGTGAACTTGAAACCATGAGTAAGGAAATATTTTTAGCACTTGATGATAGTAAACTCGAAACTTATTTACGTGACCAAGGTTACCCTGAAAAATATACTGCAAAAGCTACCAAAGAAGAGGTTAGAAAAAATACGTATACAGTTAAGGATATTGCCGATTGGAAATTGGCTGATGCAGATGCCAATTTATTTAATACCCCTGTTATTGGTGCCGAATTATATAGAAGTAACGATGGAGGCATATCTTGGCAAAAAACACATAGCGATATTTTAGAAGGTGTTTATTTTACCTATGGATATTACTTTGGTACGGTCGCCGTTTCGCCAAGCAATCCTGATAAAGTGTATATTGCTGGTTATCCAATTTTAATGAGCGATGATGGAGGTAAATCGTTTACATCGAAAGATGGAGAAAACTGCCACCCGGATTATCATCGTATTTGGATAAACCCCTCAAACGATCAACATATCATTACCGGCAACGATGGGGGCGTTAATATTTCGTATGATGGGGGCGATCATTGGTATAAAGCAAACAATCCTCCCGTTGGACAATTTTACGCGGTACAAGTAGATGACGCAAAACCTTATAATGTGTATGGTGGTTTACAAGATAATGGCACATGGACAGCATCTAGTACGACTGTAGAAAATACTGGTTGGCATCAGGGTGGACAAAACCCTTATAAAAATATTGGCGATGGTGATGGCATGCAAGTTCAAGTTGATAGTAGAGATAATGCCACGGTTTATGTAGGTTATCAGTTTGGAAATTATTATAAGATTAATAAAAATACAGGCGATAATATCGATGTAAAACCGGTACATGATATTGGAGAAAACCCGTATCGTTTTAATTGGCAAACACCTATTTTATTAAGTAAACATCATGAAGATATTTTTTATATTGGATCGAATTGTTTGCATCGATCATTACATCAAGGCAAGGATTTAAAAACAATAAGTAAAGATCTTACCGCAAATAAGTCAGATCAAAAAGGTAATATCCCATTTAGTACTTTAACTACACTTAGCGAAAGTTCGCTTAAGTATGGCTTGCTGTATACAGGCTCGGATGATGGAATTATTTCATGTAGTAAGGATGCAGGTTTTTCATGGACAAGAATCAGCAATCCCCTACCACAAAATTTGTGGGTTAGTAGGGTAATTGCTAGTAAGCATAAAGAAGAAAGAGTATATGCAACACTTAATGCTTATCGAAATGATGATTTTACAGCCTATGTTTTTATGAGTGATGATTACGGTAAAAATTGGAAACAATTAGGTAAGAACTTAGCCGCTGAACCGGTAAATGTAATGCGTGAAGATCCCAAAAATGAAGACATACTATATGTAGGAACCGACAATGGCTTGTATATTAGTTTCGACCGTGGAGAAAATTTTATGGCATGGGATGGTGAATTGCCTCGGGTTGCTATTCATGATATGGTAATTCAAGAACGTGAAAACGAATTGGTATTAGGTACGCATGGGCGATCAATTTATATTGCCAAGCTCGATTTAATTCAGCAGTATCCGAAATATAAATCACAGTCATTGGTTATAATGCCTTTAGATTCCATCTGGCATAATGAACGTTGGGGCAAAAAAACATCTGCCTATAGCGAAGCATTTGAACCCGAGTTAAGTATCACTTATTTTACACAAGCAGAGGGTATTCATACTTTCAGAATTTTAAATAAAAAAGGAGCGGTCTTGCAAAGTTTTACCGATACCGCTGTGTATGGATATAATACCACGAGTTATAATTTAAGTTTACTGTCTTCTAAAGCAAATACCTATAAACCTGCTATCAAAAAGGCTGAGAATGAAAAATACTATTTGGCAGTAGGAGAGTATAAAATTGAAATAGAAAATAGTAAAGGCATTAAAGAAAATGCAGTCTTCAAAATTCAAGCTAAAAAAGCTGATTAGGATTTTCTTGATTTAAACAATACATAAGAACAAATGAAACGCCTCATCCTTATTCGTCATGCCAAATCAGATTGGTCGAATTTGCAACAAAAAGATTTTGATCGTGAACTGAATTCCCGTGGATTGCGTGATGCACCGATGATGGGGAATAGATTAGCTAAACGAGAATTGGGTATCGACCTTCTCCTTTCAAGTACAGCAAAACGTACCGAGCAAACTTCGAAAATGATAGCGAAAGAATTAGCCTTCCCATTTGAAAAAATTATGTGGACCGATAAATTATATCATGCACCAGCTGCAATAATCGAAGATGTAATCCTTGAAATTGAAGATGATTTTAATTGTATTGTTGTGGTTTGCCATAATAATGGCATTACCGATTTCATCAATCAATTAGCAGGTAATATCATAGATAATTTGCCTACTTGTGGTATGGTTGGTTTTGATATTGAAAGCGATACTTGGCGTAATTTGTCAATGGCAAAAAAGAAATTATTGTTTTATGATTATCCCAAGAATTTATAACATTTTCTGTAAAATTTGATACTTGAGCTTTACGTACCACATTTCGTTCAATGCAAATTGTAATCCTATTATACCATCTAAAAACCCGCCTTTTAAAAAATAGTTCTTGATAAAACTGAATGGAGCGCTACAATACATTTTCGTGAAATTTGCTTGTTTGCCGCTTTCAAACATTTGCTTAGCACTTAATTGTGCATACTTTGCCAATCGCAGTCGATGCTCATCAACACTTCGATAAGAGTAATGCCACAAAAAGCCATTGAGTTGTTCGATTTGTTTTGGTTGAAGAAAATGTAACTCTTCATGCACAGTATTTGTATTCCACTTTGCAAAATGACGATTAAATAATCTTACCCTAAACTCATTCCCCACCGAACCATGATGTAATACCATGCCGCAGTAAACCATTTTTCGTTGAATGGCAAATACCTTGTTGACTTCAAGCTGTACTTCAAATAAATTTTTAATCGATTGGATTAGTAATTCATTGGGAACTTCATCGGCGTCTAAACTCAAAATCCAATCGTGCTTAGCTTCTCGATTTCCAAAATTTTTGGTTTCAGAATAACCCTTCCATTCTGTTTTTATTACACGTGCACCGGCTTGTAATGCAATTTCAGCGGTATCGTCCATGCTTCCGTTTTCAATCACTAAAATATCATCACTTAAATTCACTAAACTTTGTACACATCGTGCGATATTGTGAGCTTCATTATGGGCAAGAATGACAATAGATAATGGAGGCATACATGAAATATTTTATTCGCCCCGCATTGTTTGACCACGACCATATTTTACAAAAACATATAAGTATAATACCCTCGAATATCGCATAATCCAAGGTTGTAAAATTACCAAAGCGGCTATCATTACACCAATAAAAATATAAATAGAATTATTCTTCCATGAAAAACCAACAGTGAGCGCGAATAAAACAGCTAAACAAAAAATCATACCTACACTGATTGCATAACTTACATAACCTGTACCATACCAAAAACCTGGTTCAATTTCGTATTTCTGATTACATACTGGGCAACGTTCGGGCATATCTAACATCTTGCCCAAAGGAAAAATGCTTTTATGAGTATACATATTGCCTTTACGGCAATTTGGACATTTCATAGTTACCATGCTTGCCAACTTATTCGGAATTTTTTCGTTCATAATTAATGTTTAATCTACTAAGTCTAATTGGCGTTCACCAATTTGTTGACGCCACATGGCATAATATAATCCTTTTTCTTCAACTAATTGATGATGAGCCCCGGTTTCAACCACAGTGCCTTTTTCTAAAACATAAATCCTATCAGCATGCATAATAGTAGACAAGCGATGCGCAATCATAATATTAATTTGCTCGCGCTCACTTGAAATTTGTTTTACAGTATTCGTGATAGCCTCTTCGGTTATTGAATCAAGTGCAGAGGTGGCTTCATCAAAAACCAATAATTTAGGATGACGTAATAAGGCACGTGCAATCGATAATCGTTGCTTTTCGCCACCCGAAATTTTCATACCTCCTTCACCGATTACCGTATCTAATCCATTATCGGCACGAGTCAGTAAAGTATAGGCAGCTGCTTTTTTCAGCGCATTCATCATTTCGTCTTCAGTAGCACGAGGGTTTACAAACAACAAATTCTCGCGTATGCTTCCGGCAAATAATTGCGTATCCTGTGTAACAAAACCAATTTGATGACGAAAGGCATCAATATCTAAATCTTTATACGAAATTTGATTATAAGTTATATCGCCCTGTAAGGGATTATACAAGCCTACCAATAATTTTACTAAAGTGGTTTTGCCTGAACCTGATGGGCCTACAAAAGCAATGGTTTCTCCTTTTTTTACTTTGAATGAAATATTGCTTAATGCATTTTGGCGAGCCGACGGATGCTTATAACTAACCTGGTCAAATCGTAACTCATCGATGGTAGTAATGCTTACCGGATTCTCGGGTTTCACTTCTACCGGTGAATTCATCAATTTTTCAAAATTAGCCAATGATACTTCTGCTTCTCGATAAGCTAACATCACATTGCCAAGTTCTTGCAAAGGGGCAAAAATGAAAAACGAAAAAAACTGAAATGTAAATACTTGACCTAAGGTAATTGAATCCATAAACAAAATGTAAAACAAGCTAAACATGATGCATTGACGTAAAAAATTTACGGTGGTACCCTGAATAAAACTTAAGGCTCGTACGCTTTTTACCTTCTTTAACTCGAGTTTTAATATTTTGAAGGTCGTTAAATTTAGTCGTCTTATTTCTTGAGCGGTTAGTCCTAAGCTACGAATCAGTTCTATGTTTCGTAAACTTTCGGTGGTGGCACCTGCAAGAGCTGTAGTTTCACGAATGATATTTTTTTGAATGGCTTTGATTTTTTTACTCAATACACCCATTAATAATGAAAGTATCACTGCGCCAACGGTATATACCAAAATTATGGGTGGAAAAATGATAGATGCTGCAATGATAACAAAGACGATACTTACTGCAGATGAAAATACAACATTCACAAATAAGGTCATGAACTTTTCGCTATCCGTACGTACCTTTTCTAATACCGCTAAGGTTTCACCGCTACGTTGATCTTCAAATTTTTGATACGGTAATTGAAGGGCTTGTTTTAAGCCATCGGTATATACATCGGCACCAAACTTTTGAATAACCGTGTTTACGGTATAATCTTGAAAAGCCTTTGCGATTCTCGACATCATCGCAACGCCAATTAAACCCAGTATGTATTTCATCACCAACAAAAGAAATTCACTTTTTGGCATTACACGCGGCATATGATCGGTAACAGGTTTAACTTTATCAATCAACCACCCAAAAACAATAGGGTCGCAAAGCGAAAAGCCGATATTTAGTGTAGCCAATAAAAAGGAAAGAAATACAAATCCCTTGTAACGCGAAAGGTAACTGAGCAGAATTTTCATATGAAAACGCAAATGTAAGATTAATCATGAAAACAACGACACTGCTTTTCTATAGCGAATAGTTGAATTTTTATAATAATTCCGAGGTCAATTCCCTCAGAGGCTTACATTTGCGCCATGGAAAAATCTCGTCGACTTAAGAGTATACTCATTGGCGGCTTATTTAGTTTGTTTATCCCTTTAGGCGCTTATTATTATTTGAAATTCACCGGTCATGATGGACATGTAACCCTGCCCCCAACTTATCATATCGAGAAAATTATAGACAAAATCGTAGATGGCAAATCAATAAAGGATACTTCCTATCATAGCACCAAAGAACTTCAATTAATAAGTCAATTAGGCGATACCATTTTATTGAATAAAACATTACAAGGGAAAATTTTAGTCCTCAATTTTTTCTTCACTTCATGCACAACCATTTGTCCGGAGCTTACTAAAAATATGAAGTTGCTGAATAAAGCTTTTATAAAAAATGATACTTCGGTTCGTTTTCTTTCTATTTCAGTTGATCCCGAAAACGACTCGGTTTCGCGGCTAAGATTCTATGCTAATAAGCAAAATGCGAATCATGATAAATGGCTTTTTTTAACCGGTAGCAAGCAAGAAATTTATCAATATGCACGAGAGGAATTGCAATTAGAATTACCTGAGGGCAATGGTGGAAAGGAGGATTTTATTCATCCGGAAAAATTTGTATTAATTGACAAGTATAGAAATATCAGAGGTTATTATAATGGCTTAGATTCTGACAAGGTTAGGCTTTGTGCTGAAGATATTACTTATCTCATGCTCGAAAAAAATAAATTACACGAAAAACCACGACGATAATGAAAGCAGTTTGGCAAAAGAATGATAAAAAAGCACATTGGTTAATCTGGATTTTTTCGGCGATTGTGTTTGTTGCCGTTACGGTACTCGACCGAATTACGATAGATGCAAATCTTGGATTTGATGCACATATTTTTGCGCAATTGAGCGCTGATGTCAATACGTTAGTTTCTATACTTTTGGTTGTAGCTTTCGTTTTAGTAAAGCAGAAAAATTTTGAATGGCATAAACGTGTGATGTTATTTACAATGGCATTATCGGTTTTATTTTTAGTGTTTTACATAGCGCATCATTTATTTACGGGTGAAACTAAGTTTGGCGATGTAAATCATGATGGCTCATTAGATGATTATGAAAAGTTGGTGGCTGGAAACTTACGATATGTATACTATGCCATTATTAGTACACATATTACTTTGGCCGGAATTGTAATGCCGTTTGTTTTGTATTCCGCTTATCGCGCATTAATAGGCGATTTTGGCAAACATAAAAAATTAGTTCGGTATACATTTCCCATATGGTTTTATGTAGCGATTACAGGTGTTATTGTTTATCTAATGATTTCGCCTTATTATTAAGGTTCAATTTAAATGAATCTTTATGTTTCCATCTGATTTAGACATTGCGCAAGCCGCCAAAATTCAACATATAAAAGATATCGCCGAAAAAATTGGTGTATCAAATGATGATCTACAATACTACGGAAAGAATAAAGCCAAGCTTCCGTTAGAACTCATTGATGAAGAGAAGATTAAAAAAGCTAAACTCATTTTAGTTTCTGCTATTAATCCTACGCCGGCTGGTGAAGGGAAAACTACAGTATCTATTGGATTAAACGAAGGCTTACATAAATTGGGAAAGAAAGCCATTGTCGTTTTGCGCGAACCATCGCTCGGTCCGGTTTTTGGTATGAAAGGAGGTGCAGCAGGTGGTGGTTATTCGCAAGTGATTCCGATGGAAGACATAAACCTTCATTTTACCGGTGACTTTGCAGCCATTGAAAAGGCAAATAATTTATTAGCGGCATTAATCGACAATAATTTACAAAACAAAGTAAACAACTTACATATCGATCCTCGAACCATTAAATGGAAACGAGTGATGGATATGAATGATCGTGCACTTCGGCATATTGTAATAGGTATTGGTGGCACTGCAAACGGTATTCCACGTGAGGACGGTTTTAATATTACACCGGCATCTGAGGTGATGGCGATACTTTGTATGGCTAAAGATTTAGATGACTTAAAGCAAAGGTTATCGAACATTTTTGTAGGCTTTACATTTGATAAGAAACCCATTTTTGCACGGGATTTAAAAGCCGAAGGGGCTATGGCACTTTTATTGAAAGATGCTATCAAGCCTAATTTAGTACAAACCCTCGAAGGTAATCCTGCCATTTTACATGGCGGTCCGTTTGCCAATATTGCACAAGGCACTAATACCATACTTGCTACTAAGATGGGATTATCGCTTGGTGATTATGTAGTTACTGAAGCTGGTTTTGGAGCCGACCTTGGTGCCGAAAAATTTATGAATATTAAATGTGGGTATGGTAAATTAGCGCCAGATGCTATTGTATTGGTGGCCACAATTAGAGCTTTGCGACATCATGGTGGTGCAAAAAAAGATGAGTATAATACACCAAGTATTGACAAGGTGAGCAAAGGATTTCAGAATTTAGAGAAGCATATTGAGAACTGTAAAAAATTTGGCATTACCCCTGTGGTTGCTATTAATTTTTTTCCGAACGACACCACCGAAGAGATTGAATATGTACAAAAGCAATGCAATCAGCTAGGTGTAAAAGCAATTGTGTCGTATGGGTTTGCAAAAGGCGGTGAAGGCACAAAAGAGTTAGCCCAAACGGTTGTAGATATTATTGAAAGCGGGGTAAACCATTTTAAACCCTTATATGATTGGACGCTATCGGTTGAAGAGAAAATTAATTGTATTGCCACTGAAATTTATGGTGCCGATGGCGTTGAATACTCATCAGTTGCCCGAACGCAATTAAAGATGATTAAAGAATTAGGCTATGATGCCTTGCCGGTTTGTATGGCGAAAACACAAAAATCATTATCCGATAAAGAGACAGCAATTGGCCGACCGAAAGGATTTATTATTAATGTTCGTGAGTTTGAATTTGCGGCCGGCGCCGGATTTATTATTCCCATTTTAGGAGACATGATGCGTATGCCTGGCTTGCCTGCAGTGCCGGCATCCGAGCATATGGATATTGATAACCATGGAAAGATTACGGGTTTAAGTTAAGTAATACTCGCAGGCGAAGTGCTAGATCTTTGATTGCAGGAACTAGATTTTATGAAATTGTGGTTCCTTCAGAATTCTTATCCTTTCAGTTCACCAAATCGTAAACGAAAATATCTTCCAAATAAATAACCTATCACACTTCCTAAAGTTGCACCTGCGATAATATCAGAAGGGTAATGAACGCAAACGTATAATTGCGAATAGCAGATTAAACTAGCCCAAAACAAGGCAAGTGGTAGAATATATTTTGATGTTGTAAATAGGGTAGTAATCATAAACATGGCCATGCCAAAATGGTTAGTGGCATGACTAGAAGGGAAACTATAACCACTTCCGCAGATAACCAATGGCCTAATAGTAAAACTTAATTCATTAAAGTTACAGGGCCTAATACGATGTATCAATGGTTTAATAATACTTGCACTGATATAATCGCAAAACACAAAAGTGATGACAAAAAATGTACACCACCACAAGCCTTTTTTACCATGGTTCATCAACATATAAACCAATAGAAACAAATACACGGGGGCCCAGAAATATGGATTACGAAAAAATGGCAATACTTCATCTAAAAATGAATTGGCCCAAGTAAGATGTATCTTGCGAAGTAATGCTTCGTCGATATGTTGTAAGGGTTCAAACATCTATTTTCTGAAACTAAGTATCATACGTGGTGAGGTATTTTTATCATAAGTAAGTAAATGATAATCGCCATAAATTTCTTCAAATTGGAGACCCGCCTTTTGAAAAATAGCCTTAAGTTCTTCGAAAGAAAAACTATTTACCTTTTCTGAAAAACAAAATGACTTTTCATGATCATGCACAACGATATCTTTAATAAATTGTCCGTTCTCATACTTTCGTTCAATATCAAAACGTATATCGCCACGGATAATTTCTTCGTTTTGATGATTTTTAATATGTTGCTGCGCTGGAATTAAGTTAATAAAATCGATGATAAACAATCCTCCAGGTTTTAAAGCTTTGGCTATACTTTGTGCAGCTAGTAAATGATCGTGTGGCGATTTGAAATATCCAAAACTGGTAAACAAATTGGTAACTACATCATAATAATTTGTGCGAAAAACTTGACGCATATCATGCACATAAAAATGCAAGTTCTCCTTTTCGTGATTCAATGCTAAGGCTATGCTTTCAGCAGAAAGATCTAATCCGGTTACATCTAATGGGTGCTTGGCAAACGCTATCGCATGTCGCCCTTTACCACAGGCTAAATCCAATAATCGCTTTCCTGCTTGTAAGCTAAAATGAGTGACGATTTTCTCAACAAAATCAACCGCTTCTTTTTCACTTCTATTTTGATACAGTAAGTGATAATATGGTGAATCAAACCAATCTTCGAACCATTCTTTCATGTGCTATTAATTGCTGTTTAGTAATTGCGTGCACAAATGTAATTCGATTCTAAAAAGAAGCACGATTTTTTAGTACTTTCGCTCACTTTAAAATTTCAAAGCAGTGGCATTAATAAAATCTATTTCAGGTATCAGAGGTACACTTGGTGGTAAACCTAACGAAGCACTTACCCCAATCGACATTGTTAAGTATAGCGCGGCCTTCGGAAGTCTGATGATTGAACGCAGTGGAATTTCCAAAATAGTTATAGGTAGAGATGCACGTATCAGTGGCGAGATGGTGAGTCAGCTTGTTGCAAGTACCCTTCAAGCTTTAGGCATCGATGTTGTTGATTTAGGATTGAGTACCACGCCAACCGTTGAAATGGCCGTTACGATGGAGAAAGCCGGCGGTGGAATCATTATCACGGCAAGTCATAACCCCAAAGAGTGGAATGCTTTAAAATTATTAAATCAATATGGTGAATTTATTTCGGCCGAAGAAGGTGAATTGGTTTTATCGAAAGGAAATGATTCAGATTTTACCTTTGCAGAGGTGAATAAATTAGGCAGCTATACAAAAGATGAATCTTATCTTGAAAAGCATACCCAAGCTATTCTTGATCACCCATTTGTTGATGCGAAGTTGATTGCGAAGGCAAATTTTCACATAGTTGTTGATGGAATTAATAGCACGGGTTCAACCTTTGTTCCGTATTTACTTGAACGTTTGGGAGTTAAAAAAATGGAGGTGATCAATGGCGAAGTGAATGGGAAATTTGCACATAATCCGGAGCCATTACCGGAGAATTTGCATGAAATTTCAAATGCAGTTGTAAAGCACAATGCAGATTTGGGTATTGTCGTTGATCCTGATGTTGATCGACTTTGTTTTGTATGTGAAGATGGAGGCATGTTTGGTGAAGAATATAGTTTGGTAGCTATTGCCGATTATATTCTTTCCCTAAAAAAAAGGAAATGCAGTTTCCAATATGTCGAGTACACGAGCCCTAAAAGATATTACCTTAAAGCATGGTGGCGAATATTTTGCGAGTGCAGTTGGAGAGGTGAATGTGGTAAAAAAGATGAAGGAAGTAAATGCAGTAATTGGTGGTGAAGGTAACGGAGGAATTATCGTTCCCGAATTACACTATGGTAGAGATGCGCTCATTGGTATTGCTTTATTTTTAACGCATTTGGCTAAATTTGGTAAAAGCATTTCTTCGCTTCGCCGAACCTATCCTCATTACCATATTTCGAAAAATAAAATAGAGTTGAGTGCCGATATTGATTTGAAGAAAATATTTGAAAAGATTAAAGAGAAATATAAAAACCAACCTTTACATACCGAAGATGGTTTAAAAATAGAATTTGATAATGAGTGGGTTCATTTGCGTAGTTCTAATACCGAACCCATTATTCGTATTTACGCCGAAAGTAATTCGGAAATTACAGCCAACCATATTGCAAATAAATTGATGGCAGATATTAGTGAGTTTATGAAAGAAAGGAGTTAAAGAGGCCCTTACAATGTTTTAAAAAGCAATAGCCCCAACAATTTGCTGGGGCTATACTGAATATCTTTCATGAGTATTAGAATCTGTATCCTAAGCCTATATTCATTTGCGCTAAAAAGCTAAGGTTAGTATTATTCCCATTGTTCTTCGCTAATTGATCGTAGTAGTTTATACCAATTCCACCATCTAAGCCAATATAAAACTGACGAGTAATGGTAACATTCAAGGTTTGGTTTAATAAAAACCCAAAGTGTGTAGCATCTTCGGTCACCATTTTATAGGTAGATGGACCATTTGGGTTATACACCCATGATTCATACTGACGAGTGCCAATACCCACCATTAAAGTTGGAGCAATGGCATACTTAACCGCACCGGTATTTTTAGTGGGATACAATTTGGCTTCTAAACCAATATTCACATAATTGTTGTTGATACCCACCATCACCGGAATTTTAATACCTAAATAATCATTTGCTAATCTTTCATACGAAAAACCAACGCCCACAAAATCGCTGGCTATCAAATGCACAGGATGAAAGGCGATAATATTTTTTCCGAAATCTTTTTTTGCATTCGGAGATTTAGAGGTTTGAGCAAAGCTAACAATAGCTATAGCACTTAATAAACCGGTAATGAGGATTTTTTTCATAACTAATATTTTTTTCAAAATTAAACGAAAATGTGAGGGGTGTAATCAATAGAGTGTTAATCACAAACTACAACTTCAACGATAGAGAAATATAATTTTAGGTAGATTGATTCATTATTAGAATTTCTCTATTAACGCAGCTCCATGCAAATTTATTATGCATTGAGCCTGGTAAATTCTGGATTGGATTTGAAGCCATTCCTATTTTGCCCAAATCGCGAAATCAAATTACATTTGGCCAAATTCGGTTTTATATGTTTAAAAAGCGATCTGGGCTGCTTTTACTTAGTATTATTTTTGTTTTGAATGTATTTGCGCAAGACGCTAATAGAAGTGTAGCCTTACCTATAATGCAAAAAACGAGCAACCTATTTGTTGATAGTGTATATCATTCGCTTACGCTTCAACAAAAAATTGGGCAGTTATTTATGATAGCTGCTTATTCGGGTGGCGAAAAGTATAATCAAACTTTAATTGAAAAATTAATTCTTGAAAATGGAGTAGGCGGATTGATTTTTATGCAAGGCACACCCAAAGCCCAAGCCGAGCAAACAAACTTATATCAACAACAAAGTAAGCTGCCTTTATTAATTGCCATGGATGCCGAATGGGGGTTGGGCATGCGTTTAACCGGTGTTCGTGATTTTCCTCGGCAATTGATGTTAGGTGCCATGCAAGATAGTAGCTTAGTATACAAAATGGCGAGTGCAATTGCTGAACAATGTCGAATTATGGGCGTGCATGTGAATTTTGCCCCTGTGATTGATATCAATAATAATCCAAATAATCCGGTAATTAATTTTCGTTCGTTTGGAGAAGAGAAAATGAAGGTTGCCAATTATGGTTTGCAATACATGAAGGGTTTACAAGATAATGGTATCATAGCTTGCGCGAAACATTTTCCGGGTCATGGCGACACCGATGTAGATTCACATAAAGATCTTCCGGAAATTAAAAAATCTGTAGAGCAACTTAAGTCGCTTGAATTCTATCCCTTTCAAAAACTTATCACTGAAGGTATTCAATCGGTAATGGTAGCGCACTTGCAAATTCCTGCTATCGATAATCGTGAGCATACACCCACTACCTTATCGGATAAAGCCATCACCGATTTATTAAAAGGGGATATGAAATTTAATGGTTTAGTATTTACCGATGCATTAAATATGCAAGGCATTGCAAAATTTTATGAGCCGGGTGATATTGATGTAAAAGCATTCAAGGCAGGGAATGATGTTTTGCTTTTTTCGCAAGATGTACCAACCGGCATGGCGAAGATAGAAGCTGCCATAAAAAACGGTATCATACTTGAATCGCAACTAGAAGAAAGTGTAAAAAAAATATTGTTAGCAAAATATCAAGCCGGTTTATTTCATCGAGAAGTTTTAAAAACGGAAGACCTAAACGAACAACTGAATAAATATATAAGCGCTATTCGAACCCAAGTTGCCGAAGCGGCGATTACTTTGGTTGATGATCCAAATCAAGTGCTTGAAAAAATTAAACGCGGTGTTCAAGAAATCGTGTATGTAGGTATTGGCACAAATAGCGAATCAGTATTTGCAAAAGAATTGCAAAAAGCAGGTATCGATAAAATAGTTTTTGCTCCACAAGCGAAAGGAAAACAACTTCAACAATTTATTCGTAAAGTAAGTAAAGCAGATGCAATCATTGTTGGCGTTCATGGCATGACACAATATGCAGCGCAAAATTTTGGTTTAAGTAAAGATGAAATTTATTTGATAAAACAATTGGCTTTGACTAAAAAATCTATCAATATACTTTTTGGAAACCCGTATGCACTTAAAAATTTTTGTGATGATGAAGGGTTTATTATTACGTATGATGAAGTTGAAGAAACGCAATCTGCAACTGCTAAAATACTAAGCGGACAATTGAAACCACAAGGCAAATTGCCAGTAAGCGTTTGTGAAAATTTTAAAGCCGGCGATGGAATTGTTTCGCTTACTTCGGTATTAGGTGAGGTTATAGATAGCGCAAAATTTGTAAGGCAAAATAAAGATATTATTGAAAGTACAACAACGGTCAATAAACTCAATACTAACGATAAAGCATTGATTTGTTGCGTAAACCCATCGGCCTTAGGCATCAACAACACCGAACTCGATAAATTAGATGAGTATCTCCAATCATGCGTAAATAATCATGCATTTCCGGGTTGCCGTATGCTAGTAGCTAAAGATGGCAAAGTGTTTTATGATAAAGCATTTGGTTATCTCGATAATGAAAGAAAACAAGCCGTTGATATCCATACCATTTATGATATTGCATCTATCACCAAAGTGGCCTCAACTACCTTAGCTATCATGAAATTGTATGATGAAGGCAAAATACAATTGGATGATTATTTAGGTAAGTATTTGCCAATCGTTAGAAATACAAATAAAGAAAATCTGAAACTCAGAGATATCCTTGCACATCAAGCCGGACTCATAGCATGGATACCATTTTATAAGGAAACGATCGACAGTAATAAAAATCCAATGAGTTCAATCTATAGCAAAACACGAACTGGAAAATTTACCGTTAGAGTAAGTGATGAACTTTTTATGCGCAGCGATTGGGTTGATACGATGTGGAGTAGGATTTTAGAATCCCCGCTCGACAACAAAGGCAAATATGTGTATAGTGATTTGGGTTTTATTTTACTACAAAAAGTAGTTGAGCAAGTTGTTGGCAAATCATTATATCTGTATGTCGATGAACAATTTTATAAACCGCTTGGCTTAAAAAATACGGCTTATCTTCCTAAGCGAAATCTTAATGGCAAACAAATTGCACCTTCCGAGAATGATGAATACTTCAGACATCAAAAATTGCAAGGCGATGTACATGATATGGCGGCTGCCATGTTTGGCGGTATGAGTGGGCATGCAGGATTGTTTACTACGGCGAATGATTTAGGTATTATTTTTCAAATGTTATTGAATGGAGGTCTTTATCAAAATAAACGGTATTTGAAAAAAAGTACCATCGATTTATTTACGGCAAAGAATTCATTTATCAGTAGACGAGGATTAGGGTTTGACAAGCCTGAAACCCAAAAAGGCAAGGGCAGTCCTTGTGCAGATAATGTTTCACCTGCTACTTTTGGTCATCAAGGGTTTACAGGCACTTGTGTTTGGGCCGATTCACAACATGGAATTTTGTATATATTTTTATCAAACCGAACTTACCCTTCTGCCGAGAATAAATTGATCAGCAGAATGAATATCCGCGAACGCGCACAAACTTATATTTACGATGCATTAGGCATTGCAAGCGGCATAAGAAAATAATTAGATGATAACATAAAAGGTAGTTGCCGACCATTATATTTGCCGAAATAAAATTTATAGATATGAAAAAAATTATGATGTTATGTGCCCTAATTGGGTTAACACAAATGGCAACTGCACAAAAAAGTAGTTACGACCCAATGGCAAAACCTAATATTGTAAAGCTCAATTTGTCAGGTTTGGCTTATAAAAATATAGCTGTGCAGTACGAAAGAATTTTAGGCAATAAAATTTCAGTTGCTTGCCAATTACGATTTACACCCAAAGGCTCAATGATGTTTTCAAAAGCATTGGATCAAGTGATTGACTCCGATTCAGTTCAGTCATCTGATATCAAATCAGGCGGATTTGCCATTACTCCAGAATTTAGATTCTACCCACGTCACGCAGGAAAAGGCTTTTACCTTGCACCTTACTTACGATACCGTAATGTAAATTTTGATGCCCCTGTAAGTTATCTAGATGATAATGGGAAAACCCAATATGTAACAAGTGAAGGAAACTTCAATTCGTTTATAGGGGGATTGATGATAGGCTCTCAGTTCAATCTTGGCAAAATGGTCACGCTTGATTGGTTTATTCTTGGTTTACAATATGGCTCAACCAAGGTTGATTTGAAGGTAAAAAACACTGAACCATTAAGCGCAAACGATCAAGCAGATATTAAAAGCAGTGTTGAAGATTTCACCGAATATTTTGGTAATTTAAACACGGTTGTTGGACCCAATGGAGGAAGTGTGACTGGCACTTTGGCTATGTTAGGATTTAGAGGGTTTGGTATCAATATTGGATTTAAGTTTTAACCACATAACACAACAAGTATTAAAAAACTCCGGCTTTACGTCGGAGTTTTTTTATTTTTACTGCAAAGAAATGAGAAACAGAGTTATGTTCTTCAACTTTATACTCAAAATTATTAGAGATAAATAAAGCAATTTATCACGTAAATAAAGGGTTTGCCAAATTCGAATAACGAAGTATCAGAGGTTTTTAGAGATGCCTTACTTATTAAAACTTATTCAATTTAAATACGGCTATATCATCTTTCGTTTTTATTTGTAGAAAATACATACCGGATGCTAAGTCCTTAGATGAAATGCGGATCTGCCTAACAGCTTGGTAGGCTTGTGTTTTGATTTTGTTGCCGGATATATCCATCAAAACAATTTCACAGTTTTTATTTTCAGGAAGTTGAACCATTGCATCACTATTGCCTTGTGCAAAGCCAAGTGAATTCATTAATTCAAACTTCGAAACAGCAAATTCTTTGGCGGCTGTAGGCTTACAATTACTATCAAAAATATTTTTTTGTTGAAATCGATTACAGATGGTTGAAGTATGCATGCCAGCAAATAAAATGGTATCGGCTTGTAATACATAGGTTGCGGCTTCAGGCAAGCTTGCATTGTCGGTTAAAAAATGTAAAGTTTCAAGCATGAGTTTATCGGTCACAATTTGTCCTAGATCGCCCCAAATGGCGCTCATGGCGCAATTCCAAATTTCACCCGTGGCATAAATATTAGGGATAGTTGCCGGATAATTCATGGCGGTAACTGCAGTTCTTCCACCCCAAAATTGATTATGCCCATCCCAAGTAAACATCGAATCCCAATGATAATTTTGCTGACTACGAGAATACGATGTTGCAAAATAATCGGCGAGTCCTTCATCTAAACCAGCCCGTTCGTTTGAGAAATTAGAATTATTATTTGCATCCCAACTTAAGGCATGCGCATACTCGTGTAAAATTACATCGGCATCTTCGGCATCATCTACACCACCAGTTCCGAAAATTAAAGTAGGATTTCCTCCGTTACGATTGAATACAGAGTTGTCGGCACCAAACTGTCCGTGAGCATCAACCACAATTTGTCTATCCATTAAAGTATCATAACCTAAGGATGAAATATAATCGTGGTAATTAGTGATATGAAAAAAGGCATTCACTTGTTCAAAACCACTCATGCTTCTGTCGAATAAAAAATTCTCATCAAGCGAAGTTGCTATGCTGATGGTAGGAGATTCTAGTTCATCAATCATCACAAAATCATTCTCAAGATAAAATGTACTATTACCGGTATCAAATGTAGCCGGAATATCAACTAGAAAATAGGTTGCGTTCATCCAACTTGCATTCGCATCATTATTATCAATAAATATACCTCCATAACTTTGATTGGCTGTAGTTAATGGGTCGGGATTAAATACTTTTGCATGAATCAGAGTATCGGTAAAAACATGGCGACTATGGTCGAAATGATGTAAGAGATTTCCATCACTATCCACAACCCATGTATTATCGTAGGTGCTACTCCAGCTATGTATTTCTGCAACCAGTTTGGGTGATTCGCTTGAATTATCTATTTTATATTGAACATTTTTTACGACTTCATCAGCTTGTAAATATTGCTTTGATATTTTTTCAATATCTATTTTTTGCCAAGTATATAATTCAGATGATGCATCCATGAGTGCACAATTTTTCACATCTTTACCTTCACGTTTTATACTCATCACATTTCCATCAATAGTAGAATTTACTTTAATACTTGCATGGAGTATTTCATAATTCTTATATAAGATGGAATAAGTAGAATGTAATGAGGCTCGAGTTTTTTTTTCGTAAACTAATTTCAATTGTATGTCACTTTGTGCAAGATCATTGAAGTAGTGACTTAAAAATTGCATCATCGCTTTTGTATCACCGGGTTCAATTTGTTTTTTTGGAAAATACAAACCATTGACTTCAGCTCTACTTTCAATCAAGGAGAAAATGAATAAAATCAGAAATAAGCATTGTTTCATCATGAATATTAAGTTACTTTTTACTCTTCTCTTTTTTCGTTCTAATAATTTCTAATGCCTGCATCACCATAAACTCATCATCTGTTAATTCATAATCATCCATATGAATATCATCGTGAATGATGACAAAAGTTTCGCTCACTAATTTAAAATGTGCAGGTAAGGCAGCATTCATCACCTCCCCTTCACTACACATGTAGTAAGACGCGAGCCATTCCCAAAACGTGAGTTGGGCTTGTGTTACCATAGGTTCATCATCAAGCAAACTACGAATTGGTTTTACTTGATACACCTCAGGTTTTTGATTATGCAATTTTTTAATAATGCCGCTATAAATTTTTCGTGCACCAAACTGCACTTCTACGCGACAACCCACTTTTACTTTGTGTTGCATGTCAACCGGTACACCAAATGTATAATTCCGTTGAATGGAAAGGGGCAATATTACATCGGCATATTTCATATCGCTTCGCTTTGATTTTTATCAAGCCATTGTTGTGCAAATTGCCATAGGTTTTGGGATGAATGATTTCTACTAAAATCTAAACTTGCTTGCATATAGTTTCGAACCAATTGTTTTAGCTTCGGAATATCATCGGTTTGGAAATTTCGAATCGCGATGGGTGGTAAATATACTGCACGATTGATTCCGGGTGTAAATCGTATAATTTTTGATGGATGCATTCGGCGCGCACTATCTAAAAACAATACCGGCAGAATATCAGTTTGTTGTTGTATTGCCAACGAAAAACATCCATTTTGAAAAGGCAATAAATTTGGGCCTGGCTGATTTGGAAAAGTACCTTCCGGAAAGATAGTTAAGGATATTCCTAAAGCTAACTCTTTCATCATTTTTCGATAGCTTAATGCCTTTGCAGATACACTCGATCGATCGACCGTAATCACGACATTATTATACATCACACCATAAAAAGGCGTTTTTTCGATACCCATTTTGCCTAAGGTTTTAAATACTTGAGGGATACAAGTATAAATTATAGCCGCATCTAAAAACGATTGATGATTAGGGGTAATGATGTAGTTTTTAGAGAAATCTATTTTCTTTCGATGATAATTTATTGGGATGATACCTATTGCTACAAACCAAATATTACTGATAATTTTTAATACAAAAAACAGTCCTTTATTTTTAATACGCTCAGGAAATAGTAGTAATACTAAAGTAAAAGGGAAAGCCAATAAGATCAATAATACAAACCAAAGACATACATAGATGAAGTAAGGAAAATAGAGTATGTTTTTAAGATGGTTCATGTTGAAATAGAATTTAATACTTTGGATAGGGGCACCGCTAAAAGCTCCTCAGGCGAGACATTCGGATTTTGCAATTCCGATAGCTATCGGAGGCATTTACTGTCGTAAATAAAGGGTTTCCAAAATCCGAATAACGAAGCATCAGAGATTTTTCGAGATGCTCATAAACCCTATTATCTCTTCCATCTTTAACTTCTGTTGTTCTCCACTCGTAAAATTTTTTACACTTACCAAACCATCACGCAACTCATCTTCGCCAACCATAGCAATAAAACCAACCTTGCGTTTATTGGCATATTTCAATTGCTTATCAAATTTTATCACATCTGGGTATAACTCACATGAAATATTATTGCTTCGCAAGTATTGTAAAATTTCAAGATTCTTTTTTTCAAAAGCCGTTCCAAAATTTACTAACATCATCGCTACTGAATTTTGCAAAGTTTCCGGAAACAAATTTAATTCATCCATCACATCATAAATTCTATCTACACCAAACGAAATGCCTACACCTGGTATGCCCGGCACATCAAACAAACCGGTAAGGTCATCATATCTTCCACCGCCACCAATACTACCCATTTGCACATCAACAGGTTTTACCTCTACAATGCTTCCTGTATAATAATTTAAACCTCTTGCCAAGGTTACATCAATTTTAATATCATCAACATGGTTTACCAAATATTCAAGTTCTGATATCCCTTCTAACCCAATCTCTGAATTTTTAAATAACGACTTTAATGCATCAAGTGTTTTAGCATTATCATTATTTTGCTGTGCTAATTGCAAATAAGTTTTTATCAGTTCAATCGAAGGTTCTTCATTGCCTCGAAGTCTTAATTCATCGATCACTTTGTCAATGCCTATTTTATCGAGCTTGTCGATGGCGATGGTTATCGACGTAAGCTTCTCAATGCCTCCGCACATTTCGGCAAGCGCTGCTAAAATTTTACGGTTATTAATACAAACCTCAACCTTCACTTCCAATCGTTGAAATACTTCCTTGTATATATTCAATAGTTCAACTTCATTAAATAAAGATTGGCTGCCTACTACATCTGCATCGCATTGTGTAAATTCACGATATCTTCCGCGTTGAGGTTTATCGGCACGCCAAACAGGTTGAATCTGGTAGCGCTTAAAAGGGTAATTAATTTGTCCGTGATTCATCGCCACATATCTAGCAAACGGAATGGTAAGGTCATATTTTAAAGCGCGCTCAGTTATTCCCTTGCTATTTTTGCCTTCTAATATTTTCTCAAAATCTGTTTTGGCTTGCTCATGTTTTTCAACTCTTTCTAATCCATTATTTAAAATTTTAAAAATAAGTTTATCTCCTTCATCTCCATATTTCCCCATCAGGGTTTCCATATTTTCGAAGGCCGGAGTTTCAAGTGGTTGAAATCCATAGAGTTCAAAAACAGTGCGAATAGTGTTAAAAATATATTGTCTTTTTTTAACAATTTCAGGTCCAAAATCACGGGTACCTTGCGGCAGATTTGCTTTCATGTATAACGATTGTGAGTCGCAAAAATAAACAAATGACGATTACTTATAGATTGTATATTTACCGCTTTTAAAATTATATGCAAAGAGCACTTCTTACCTTCTTATTTGTATTTATTTCTTGGTTTGCATTTTCGCAAACGGGCACTATCAAAGGCTTTGTGTATGATAAAGCGAATGGCGAGGCTTTGCCGGGGGTAAGTGTTGGTATTAAAACACTTAAAAAAGGCGGACAAACAGATGTGAATGGATTTTTCAATTTACCCAAATTGCCTATCGGTACATACATCTTAACCGCTACTTATTTGGGGTATGAATTAAATGAAATAACTATCGAAGTTCAAGAGGATGAGATCAACTCGGTTAAGATTTCGTTGGTGAAAAAAAATAAGGATCTTAAAAGTGTAAGTGTTTCCGCAAAGCGCGATGAAAAAGTTTTCGATACCAAAGTAGGTATGACACGCATTACACCCAAGGAAATGAAATTAATGCCATCTATTGGCGGTGAAGCCGATATAGCTCAATTTTTACAAGTTATGCCAGGGGTAATTTCAACCGGCGACCAAGGGGGACAACTTTATATACGTGGAGGTTCACCTATTCAGAATAAAATATTATTGGATGGCATGACCATCTACAATCCTTTCCATTCTATCGGTTTATACTCGGTTTTTGAAACAGATGCCATTCGAAATGCAGATGTGATGAGTGGAGGTTTTGGCGTTGAATATGGTGATAGAACTTCGGCCATTGTAAGTGTGACAACTAAGGATGGGAATAAAAAAAATCATTCAGGTAAAATTGCTATCAATCCAATATTGGCTAAACTATTTGCCGAAGGACCTCTTGTTCGTTCTAAAGGCGACACCTCAAGTACCATTACTTATGTGGCTTCTTTAAAACATAGCTATTTAGCTTCGTCGGCACCTGCATTATATGGCATGTTTGGCGAACCCTATAAAAGCAAGTTGCCATATAGCTTTACCGATATGTATGGTAAAATTAATGTAAGTGCCGGCAATGGAAGTAAGATTAGTGTTTTTGGATTTAATTTTGATGACCGAGTTAATTATGCTGGCGTGTCGGATTTGCAATGGAATAATTTTGGTGGTGGAACCAATTTTGTGGTTACCCCGGGTAGTTCGGCTTCATTAATTTCAGGAGGTTTTTATTATTCAGATTATAAGATCAGTTTGGCCGAGGCCGTTGGTCGCCCACGAACCAGCGCTATCAGTGGTTTTGATGCTAATATAGCCGTAACCACTTATATGCCAAATCATAGTGAATTGAAGTATGGTTTTGAGTTTACCGGATTTAAAACAGCTTATGATTATTATAATTTTGTTGGGGTGAAACTTGCCCAAAACGATTATACTACGCAACTAGGTGGCTTCATAAAATTGAAGAAAAGTTTTGGTGAAAAATTGATTATTGAACCCGGATTACGTTTACAATATTATGCATCCTTGCCGCAAGAAAGTTTCGAACCGCGTATGGCCATGAAATATAATTTGTCGAAATCCATTCGTTTCAAAGCTTCGGCAGGTGTATACTCACAAAATATCATTTCATCAAAATCAGATCGCGACATTGTGAATTTCTTCACCGGTTTTTTAACCTCACCCGATTATTCGTTAAAGAAGCCTAATGGAAGCGAAGCGAAATCAAATATTCAAAAATCGTATCATTTAATTGGGGGGGTAGAAATTGATATTAAAGAAGTTGACATCACCGTTGAACCATGGATAAAATACTTCGGACAAATAGTTACCATTAATCGCTATAAATTAAACGCCTCGGATCCAGACTTCTTAATCGAATCGGGCAAGGCATATGGTTTAGATATTACTTGCAAATATGCAAAAGGAAGAACTTATTTATGGGGCGTTTATTCGTATGGTTATGTTGATAGATATGATGGCAAACAAACTTACCCCACACCTTTCGATCGTAGACATAATGTAAATGTATTGGCGTCGTATGTAGCAGGTAAAAAATCAGATTGGGAACTATCTGCCCGCTTCAATTATGGATCTGCATTTCCATTTACACAAACGCAAGCATTCATCGAAAACATGAATTTTGGCAATCAAGGAATCAGCACAAATTATTTAACTCAAAATGGAAATTTCCAAGTGTTGTATGCCGATAAAATTAATGGAGGAAGATTATCAGATTATCATCGACTCGACCTTTCAATAAAGAAAAAATTCTTAACAGGTATTCGCAGCTTTCTTGAAGTGTCAGGTAGTGTGAGCAATGCGTATAACCGTGAAAATATTTTTTATATAGACCGGGTTACTAATACACGGGAATACCAACTTCCAGTATTTCCGAGTCTTGGTGTTTCATGGACTTTTTAAGCTTAGTGTATGAATAAATTAATTGTATTGATTTGCATTCTTAGTATGCATGTGCAGTTGTTTGCACAAAAAAGCACAATCTCTACCCATGTAGATAAACCCTTAAAAGAAGCTATACAATTTGTTGAGCGATATCAGTATCAACAAGCCTATATAGTATTACATGATTATTGCACACAGTGGCAACAACATCATACTGCTTCAAAAGAAATTACACAGGCTAAGGCTGAGTACTATTTTTTGCTTTGTGCGTTGAAACTCGAAAAGCCCGATGCCGTGAACAATATGTTGATGCTGTTAAAACAAACACCATGTGAATATATAAAAAAATTGGCGCAGTTTGATTTAGCCACTTACAGTTTTAGTAAAAATGATTTTGAGTCGGCTATCCGATATTATGAATCAACCGGTATAAATTTCTTGAGCAATGAACAATTGGTGCAACGAAATTTTGAATTGGGTTATGCCTATTTGGTTACCCAAAGAATAGACAAAGTGGAACCCTTTTTTAATTCGGCTAAAAGTATTCCGGGCGATTACTTTAAACCTGGTAATTATTATCACGGATTATTATCATACTATAAAAAAGAGTATGTTGCTGCCGAGGCAAGTTTTAACGCTGTAAAAGAAGACCCTCGTTACGAAAAAATTGTGCCCTTTTATCTTACTGAAATTAAATACCTTAAAGGCGATAAACAACAGGCACTCAGCGAAGCTTTGCAGTATGTACAAGCCAAAGAAAAATTATATTATCATAACGAGTTGAATTTGATGATTGCACATATGTATGCCGAACAGCAAGAATTTGCTAAAGCGGAACCTTATTATGCCAGCTATTTGGCAAATACTGAATCAGTGCGTCGTGAAGATTATTTTAAGTTAGGGTATAGTCAATATAAACAAGCAAAGTATACTGAGGCCATTGCTAATTTTGAATTAGTAAGCAAACCATCTGATGAAATGTTTAGACAAACACAAATGTTACTTGCGAATGCGTACGCGCAAACAAACGACAAAAAGAAATTGATGTCTTTGATGAACAATTTGGATACAACAACATTTGATGCTGCTACAAAATGTTGGTATGTGCATACTTTGTCTTTATTGCATTACGAGCGAACTGATTATGATAAGGCATTAAGATTAATGCAAATTTTTGTCGAAGAATATCCTTCATCAGAATATGCCGAATCATTGAATGAAATGATAAGTTTATTATTCATCGAGAATGGCGAATTTAATGAAGCCGCAACAGCGATGAATAGAATGAAAGATATCCCTGAGAAATTGATTCGAATTTATCAGAAAGCCATCTACCGGAAAGGGCTTGAGATGGTGCAACAAGATGAAGTGGAAAAGGCAATGGTTTATTTTGATGAAGCCAGAAAGTTTTCATTCGATTTGTCAATACCTTCCTTGTCACTATTTTGGTTGTCAGAAGCTACATACCGTTTAGGTCAATATCCTGAATCGTTTGAGTATAGTTACCGTTTTCTTGAACAAGCAGATACGATAGCTTATCCTCATCTTACTAAAGTTGCGCATCTCAATAAAGCGTATGCTTTGTTACAAAGTGCCGATACTTTGGGTATGCTAGCCGAGTATCGAAAGTATATTTCAAACGATACAATCGTACTTGATACCATGGCATTAGTGAGTGCTCAAAAACCAAAATTTAATCCAGAGGAATTGCCTGCAAAAGAAACTTATCAAGTAATGCCCACTTATCATTTTCCGGATGAAGATATATCATTAGTCTATACTTCAGTGCCTTTGAAACCACTAGCGTTACAATCTGAAAAGAAACGAGTGGACCAAAGTGATTATGTGCAAGTAAAAGCAGGTTTCCCGATGGCAATGGATCTAAAAGCCGGCATCAATTTGGACCCTGTAGTAAAAATGCCTTTGTATGTAGATGTAAGCAGAAGTAGTATGAGTGCACAAGCAAATCAACGTGAAGTAGGCAATACACATGTTGGCGTGCATACCACAACATCTGCCTATCAACATGCTATTGATGCTTCGTTACAAGTTGACAGAAATAAGCAATATTATTATGGTGTTCAACAAAATCCATGGCTTTACAACGAACGTAAATTTGTAAAACATGTGTATACAAATGTGGGCATGGCTGCCAATATAATTCCACTCGAAAAAAACGATTACGATATTCATTACAAAGCAGATGTTTATACCGGATTGTATACTAATAAAGCGGATGCGGGAGAGTATACTTTTAAAATTGAAACGCCGGTAAGTAAAAAATATAATGAGAGTACAACACTTCAAGCAGATGTGTTGGCTGATATCAATTTATATTTTTTGAAAGGAAGTGGAATGCAAAACAATTCTGCTATTGTTTTACGGCCTGCAATTGTCAAGCGCTTAGCTAATTTTACCATCAAAACCGGGCTATACCCTGTTATGGCAAAATCATTTCATCTACTTCCTGATGTAAAAGTGAGTTATCCCGTACTTGATGAAAAATTGATACTTGAAGCAGCTTGTTTAAGTACCATAGGTATGAATACTTTTAAACAACTCAGCACACTCAATCCATTTATATTTGACAATTATACCCCAAAACAATCGGTAAATACTGAATATACGCTTGGCGCTAAAGGCAACCTATTATCTAATGCTAGTTATGCAGTTCGGAGTGGTATGGCAGTTTACAATAATTTGCCCTTGTTTATGAACGACATACAATTTGCCACACAACAATTTGAAGTATTGTATTTGTCACGGGCTACGGCTTTTATTTTAGACGCATCAATTGAATACACCTTACATACAGGCATGTTTGCAGGTGCTCGAATCAATCTACATCCTTTGGTACAAAGCTCTCAAGCCAGGCAAGCATGGGCTTATATGCCATTTTCTTTTGAATTGTATAGTCGTGTGCAAACTATTAAAAATCTCAGTTTAGGTACCGATATTTTTATAATGCCGGGCACCTCAGCCATGGCAATCACCGATGTGCCACCCTATCCAATCAAGTTAAAACCCGCCATTGATGTGAATGTAAATGCACGATATGCCATACGTAAAAACTGGAATATCTTGTTGGATATCAATAACTTATTGAATTCAAAATACCAACGATGGGCAGCTTACCCCATGTTTGGAACCCAATTATTAGCTGGCGTTTCGTATTCTTTTAAATCAAAGGATGTATTTAAACAATAATTTTTTATAGCACGTCAAAGATGCTACATTTACAACGCTAATGGTTATTAAATAGCAGGTCAAATGGATATAAATAAATATATAGGGCAGTTTTTATTAAAAAATAAGTATTGTAGTTTGCCTGGCTTAGGAGTATTCGACTTAAAAAAAGAATCGGCTCGTATTCATGCAAACGATAATCATATATCAGCACCAAAATATACTATTGTGTTTACGCCGGTTGGTAGCATCGATGATACCTTTGCTTCGTTTATTGCTTCAGCCGAAAATGTAAGTATCAGTAATGCATCGAACAATATTAAAGAATATTGCAAAAATGTAAAAGAGCAATTAGCTAAATCGGGTCGTTACGAAATTGAATTTTTGGGAAGCTTCGGTATGTCAAATGGTAGAATTTCATTTCAACAATCCGATGATTTAGATTTAGGTAATGAACCGGCTCCATTACCCCCTTTGCTTGAAAAGCCAAAACTAACCGATCAACAAACCGCAAAACCCGATTATAGTTATCCGCCAGCCAGTTCAGGTAAAAAAAGTGGGTCTGGACTTAAAATATTTCTTTGGATACTCTTGCTTGCTATTCTTGGTGGCGGAGCATGGTTTGGCTATGATTATTATACAAAGAATTATGTGAGCGAACCTGAAGAAGAAGTTATAGCCCCAGAAATATTACCTGTCGATACCATCGCAACTTTGGTAGATACTAGTTCTAATTTAAGTCCGGCAAGTATACAAGATTCAACCTTGCAAAACGATAGCCTTGCCTCAAGTACACGGCCGTCTTCAAGTAATTCTAATGAATACAATGTGGTGATACTGAGCTATAACGACGAAGCCTCGGCCAATGCAAAATCAGCCAAACTCAATCGCTATGGCAATAATACTTCGGTTGTAAATTCAAATGGAAAATTTGTGGTAGCCATCAAAGCAGTTCACCCCCTGAATGATACTACCCTTTTAGTAGACTCCCTTCGGCGATTCTTTAATCCCAAAGGGCAGGTTTACATACTCAAGTAAAACTTGTCGGCAGAACATCTGCGTTCCGAAGCTCCATTACTTACCTTATTGATTCCCCAGATCATTGGGATACTCCTATACTTCATTTTGCCGCTTAGTTTATGTTGGCATTTCGGTATACCTATTATTCTACTTGCGCTTTTACTTTATGGATTTCAATATTTACCTGATTATTATAGAGTACAGTATTTTGCATGCAAAGGTATTTTGTTGTATGTTTTACTGATTAGTGTATTTTATCTTATAGGTATCATGCATGCCGCACCAAGTTCTTCAATGTGGTATAAACATCAAAAGCATGAATACAAATTTGCCATCGTACAAATTACTGAACCTCTTCATGTAAAACCAAAATCGTACAAAGCACAAGTTGAAATTAAATACTTACTTAATGGCCATAAAAAAATACAAGTGCAGGGTAAAGCGATTATTTACTTGCAACACGATTCTTCATCAGCCAGCCTACAAGAAGGTGATATTTTATGTATTAATAACTTATTGAAGGATATTCAATTATCATGTAATCCGGGAGCTTTTGAGTATGCCGACTATTGCAAGCAAAACCAAATTTACCAATCGGCCTATTTGCCTACCGGCAGTTGGAAGAAAATGGCCAGTGAAAGGAAACGAATTTCAGTATTCTTCAATTCAATAGGATTATATGCACGAAATATTTTACGTAATCATATTCCTAACCAATCATCAGTTGGTATTGCCGAAGCCTTACTCATGGGATATCGAAATGATATAGATAAGGATATTTGGCAAGCATATGCCGATACCGGTATCGTGCACATCATTGCTATATCGGGTATGCATATGGCAATGATTTATATGAGCTTGATATGGCTTTTTAGCAAAATGCCAATTCTGAAAAATCGCAAGGTATTGGCAACGTTTGTAAGTTTACTATTGATGTGGTTATTTGCTTGCATCACCGGATTGCCACCATCTGTAAATCGTGCAGCTTTGATGTTTACTTTCATCGCGATGGGTGATATGATGAATCGCAATATTTCATCGCTCAATAATTTAGCCGCTTCGGCCTTTTTATTACTTTGTATCAATCCAAATTGGTTGTTCGATATTGGTTTCCAATTATCCTATTTGGCGGTATTGAGTTTAATTTTATTTTATGCTAAAGTGTATAACGTATTGTATGTCTCCAATAAAATTTTAGATGCAATTTGGAAACTAACTTCGGCAACGCTTGCTGCACAAATACTTACTTTGCCATTATGTATTTACTATTTTCATCAATTTCCTTTGTTATTTGTGCTTACCAATTTGGTAGCTGTACCGCTTACCACATTAGTACTTTATGCCGAAATTTTATTGGTGAATTTACATACTATAAAGCCATTAGCGGATTGCCTAGGTAAAATAATTTCGTATTCAATTGAGTGGCTTAATAAGTTTGTTCAAAGCGTAAGTCATTTGCCATTTGCAGTTTGGGAAGGATTGCAATTCAATCTTATACAAACAATTTTGTGTTATGGAATTATACTTTCATTGGCCATTTTTATTCTTCAAAAAAACAAAATGGCCTTCATCACTAGCTTTGTCTTGATTACTGTATTCATAGGCTCATGTTGTTTTATTAAATGGAAACATCTTCAGCAAAAGCAGATTGTAATCTACCAAATAGCAAAACAAAAAGCGATTGAATTCATAAGTGGTACGTATGCTTTTTCACCTGATGAAAATAGTTTGCAACAAGTAAAAAACGAAAAATTTGTTCTTCAGCCTGCTCATCGTTTCTTTCAAATTAAAAGTCAAAAAATGGATCACCTCTATCAGATTAAAAATCCCGACATTGAAGCATTTCAATTTTATAATCTCCGCATTGTTCGTATGGCTACTACAAAATTCACGAATCCTACACCACTCTTCGTTGATTATCTCATCCTCAGTGAAAAATGTAATCCTGATATTTCATGGCTAGCGAAAAATTTTAAGGCAAAACATATTGTACTCGATAGTAGTATTCCTTTTTGGCATGTCGATGAGTTGCAAAATAAACTCGAGGTTCTATGTATTCCAATTCATATAATTCAAAACCATGGTGCTTTAATAATTGATGCTGATCAAGAAGATTAGCCGGTTTCAATATATATTCTTTACCATGAGTTTACATGAACATTCAACCACCTCGGTAACATATACATGGAAGACTGTAATAACTAGCAACATGCTAAACCTAAAAACTAAAATTCTTATTTACTCAATAAACTTTCCTCGCATCTTTTTTATCTCACCTCTTCTTTTCTTCTGATCCATTCTTCTTGCTTTCACAGCTTTAGATGCACGAGTAGCAATTCGCGCTTTACGTTTTATTAAACATTGCTCCAACACATGATGCAATTTTTCTATCGCAATTTCTTTATTGCTTAACTGGGTT
Source organism: Bacteroidota bacterium (assembly GCA_016706595.1). Taxonomy (GTDB): domain Bacteria; phylum Bacteroidota; class Bacteroidia; order Chitinophagales; family Chitinophagaceae; genus OLB11. Next base: position 472,171 of record JADJJH010000002.1, read on the forward strand.
CGAGTTTCATTGCAGCGTACAATCAGGGTGCCATCATGTGTTAGTTTATTCGCTAATTTGTCGAGCAATATTTGTTTTTGTTCATCATGTAAAATGCGCGATGCGCCAATGGTAAATCTAACCTCAACCTGTGTTTCCACTTTGTTTACGTGTTGTCCGCCCTTACCACCGCTTCGCGAAGTACGCACCTCCAATTCTCCACTTACATCTATCTTCATTCTTTTCTGTATTTTGCAGGCACCAAATATAATTAATTCATGCGAGCAGTTATTCAAAGGGTTTCAAGTGCCAATGTAAGTATCGGTGGTGAAATAAAAGATAGCATCGATACAGGTTTTCTTGTCTTGTTAGGAATCGAAACCGATGATACCTTAGAAGACATACTGTGGCTTAGCAGTAAAATTGTGAATATGCGTATTTTTTCCGATGAGGCCGGACTGATGAATCTTGCCTTAAAAGAAGTAGACGGAAATATTTTACTTATCAGTCAATTTACTTTACATGCATCTACTAAAAAAGGAAATCGTCCTTCATTTATTCAAGCCGCTAAGCCTGAACTTGCCATACCCTTATACGAACGTATGATTCAACAACTTGAAACAGAATTGGGTAAAAAAATTGGTACCGGTATTTTTGGTGCCGATATGCAAGTAGCTTTGGTAAATAACGGACCAGTTACCATCATCATCGATTCGAAACAAAAACAATAATATGGAACTAAAGCAATTACAAAGCGATATAGATACTTGGATTACCACTACCGGTGTTCGTTATTTCAACGAGCTTACCAATCTGGGCATTTTGATGGAAGAAGTTGGCGAGCTATCACGAATCATGGTTCGTAAATATGGCGAACAAAGCAGTAAAGAAAGTGATCAGCAAAGTGATATGGCCGATGAAATGGCAGATATACTTTTTGTGTTAACAGCGCTTGCCAATCAATGTGGGGTAGATTTGGAAACTGCGATGCAAAAAAATTTCGAGAAGAAGAATATTCGTGATGTAAATCGGCATCGCCTGAATGACAAACTTAAAAATCATTAGGCAGCTATTCCCGCTTTTCGTTACAATGCCCTGTCGAGGCGCCAGGGCGATTTTCACTACAATCGGGGCTGTGGGTTCCTGCTGAATTGGAAAATTAGGTTTGATTCAACCCTTTGCCCACAAATCAATTTCCCTAAAACCATTTTACTGACTATTTTCGCAACCTCAAAAATTTTAGGATGAACCACAAAATTACTTCAGCTCTTATTTCAGTATTTTATAAAGACGGACTCGAACCTTTGGTAAAAACATTGCATCAACAAAATGTAACGATTTACTCAACAGGAGGTACCCAGCAATTTATTGAAGCCCTCAATATTCCCTGTGTGCCCGTCGAAAAAATAACACATTATCCATCTATCTTAGGAGGCAGAGTAAAAACATTACATCCTAATGTTTTTGGCGGCATACTCGGCAGACGTGAATTGCAGCAAGATTTGGATGAAATGAAAACCTATGAAATACCAGCCATCGATTTGGTGGTAGTTGATTTGTATCCTTTTGAAGAAACCGTGGCATCAACCTCTGAAGAAAAACTGATTATCGAAAAGATTGATATCGGCGGTCCTTCTATGATTCGTGCCGCTGCCAAAAATTTTAATCATGTTGCCGTGCTTTCTTCTAAAACTCAATATCAGTCATTTGTTGATATATTATTGGCGCAACAAGGAGAAACAACTCTGTTACAACGACGCGAATTAGCGGGCTTTGCTTTTGAAGTTGTAAAGCAGTATGATATGGCAATTTCAAATTATTTTAATGCCGAAACTACCGTACTTCGTTACGGCGAAAACCCGCATCAACAAGCAAGTTTTACCGGCAAATTAGCCGAGCTATTTACCCAATTACATGGTAAAGAACTTTCGTATAATAATTTAGTAGACGTAGATGCAGCCATGCAACTCATTGCCGAATTTGATGCGAATGCCGAAACTGTATTTGCCATTATTAAACATACGAACGTGTGCGGAGTAGCGGCTACAAATACTGTGCTTAGTTCATGGCAAAATGCAATTGCCGGTGATCCCGAATCGGCCTTTGGCGGTGTATTGGTATGTAACGCTACCATCGACGAACAAACTGCAGAAGCCATCAATGAAATATTTTTTGAAGTACTGATTGCTCCTTCTTTTTCGGATGCCGCATTAAGCATTCTTCAACAAAAGAAAAATAGAATTCTCTTGCGAATGTCGGAGGTAAAATCGACGCAAAGTACAATGACTAAAACCTTGCTCAACGGAAGTATTGCTCAGGATATCGACACCGGTAATTTTACCACTTGGCTCGAAGAGGGCGGAAGAACATGTTCAGACACCGAAAAAGCGGATATGTTATTTGGCAATATCATTGCAAAACATTTAAAATCCAATGCCATTGCTTTAGTAAAAAACAAACAACTATTAGGTAAGGGGTGCGGACAAACATCACGTATTGATGCTTTGAAACATGCGATTGAAAAGGCTAAACAATTTTCATTTGATTTGCATGGTGCCATACTTGCTTCTGATGCGTTTTTCCCGTTTGATGATTGTGTAAAAATTGCCCACGAAGCCGGTATATCTGCTTTTATACAGCCCGGCGGAAGTATTCGTGATAAAGATTCAATTGACTATTGCAAACAGCATGATTTGGGGATGGTAATCACAGGTATGCGGCACTTTAAACATTAAACAGCCGTTAAGCACCTAAAAATTATGCATTTCGATAAAAATCACTTTACATTTACGGAACAAAATTTTAAAAAATGAAAAAAGTCGTTTTTAGTTTGATGCTGGCTTTAGTAAGCATGGCTTCCTTTGCACAAACCCAAGAGTTACCAAACACTAAAATTCGTGATATCAATGGTAAGCAAGTTTCATTTAACGAAGCCGTAGAAAAAGGGAAATTAACCCTAGTAAGCTTTTGGGCAACATGGTGTATCCCGTGCAAACAAGAAATAAAAAATATTAAAGACAAATTAGACGGCTGGAAAAAAGAAGTGGATTTTAATTTTATGACTATATCGGTTGATGATTCACGTTCGACAGCGATGGTAAAAACCTATGCAAAATCGCAAGGATGGACTTTCCCTACCTATACCGACCCAAATAGTGATTTAAAGCGCTCGCTTAATTTTCAAAATGTACCTTTTTCAATCATCGTTGACCAAAATGGAAAAATAGTTTACCAGCATAGCGGTTACGAAGAAGGTGGAGAAGATGAACTTTTCGAAAAATTGAAGACTTTGAATAAGTAGGGGTTAGGTTTCGAATGTTAGATGCTAGGATGTTTTATTTACATTACTGTATTTGTTCTCTTTAGATTTACGTCAAACATTTTGATTGGATGATGTGTAATCATCTACTATTTTATTAGGTTGGTATGTTTAAATAATTGCGCATGCAAATTCTGAATTCGAAATTCATCTTCAATACCAAGCTATTTTATTTACTTTATTTTATTATACTTCAAGCTTGTACAAGTTCTACAGACAAAATACCGGCACCTGAAAAAGATTTTTGTGCATCAATACATCGTAACGATACGATTTCGTTAAGCAAAGAATTAAAAGAACATCATGCTAACATGCAAACCAAAACGGGTGTATATGTACTCGAAGATGGTGATGCAGCCATGATGAGTCGTGCTTGGCTTTGTGAGTATGCCGAGAAAAGTATTGATATTCAATATTTTATTTTTTCAACCGATAATGTAGGTTTAATTGCTTGCGACTATTTGGTTCGAGCCGCAGATCGTGGCGTTCACGTGCGAATTTTAGTTGATGATATTATGGTGGAAGCCAGCGGAAAAGAAATACTCACCATGGATTCGCATAAAAATATTGACATTAAAATTTATAATCCAGGGGTGAATCTGGGTAAGAATTTATTTCAGAAAACTATACAATTCGCAACACATTTTAAAAGTGCTAACCAACGTATGCACAATAAAACCTTTATCGTTGATGGTAAAGTAGCCATTACCGGCGGACGAAATATTGCGGATGAATATTTTGATTATGATCATGCCTATAATTTTAGAGACCGCGATGTGCTGTTACTTGGTAAAGTAAATAAAACCATAACTCAATCATTTAATACGTTTTGGCATAGTTCGTTAAGCATTCCGGTAAGTAAATTAGTAAGCGATAAGATTGAAAATTTTTCAGACACGATAAGCTTTGAACGTTTGCACCAGTACGCATGTAATCCAAATAATTTTTGGCCTCAAGTTCGGGCGCGAATACAACATCTTCCGGATGCTTTTAAGTTGATTCAAAAAAATGGCACTTTGCATTGGGTGGATAGTGTATACTTTATAAGTGATATGCCAGGTAAAAATGATGGAAGTAAAGGATTACATGGCGGTGGCATTTGTACCGATACACTGATGCAATTAGTAAAGCAAGCTACATCAACAATTGATATTCAATCGCCCTATTTAATTACTACTTCATATGGTCAACAATTGTTTAGTGAAGCAATTCGCCGGGGTGTAAAAATTAGAATTCTTACGAATAGTTTAGCCTCAACCGATAATCTGGAAGCTTTTAGCGCATACCAAAAAAGCAGAAAGCAACTTTTGCAATCCGGCATTCGAATTTTTGAATTTCGTCCAGATGCACAAGAGCGATATAAAATTATGACCGGTTCATTACAAGCCAAATTGAACTATACGCCCATTTTTGGATTGCATGCAAAATCGATGGTTATCGACGGTAAGATTACGGTTATCGGTACATTTAATCTTGACCCAAGAAGTGCTAATTTAAACACCGAATGCATTGCGGTTATTTACGACAAGCCAACTGCTCGTAGTGTGTTGAGTGGCATGGAAACCGAGTTCAAGCCTGACAATTCGTGGGAAACCACGGCTACGTTTAATCCTGATAGCAAAGCCGGAAAGTATAAGCAAATGAAAAGTAATCTTCGAAAAGTTATTCCGAAATCCATTTTGTGATTGCTTTAAAAATATTTCGGGGTCCCCGCCAACTTTTTTAAGGTGAGTAGGATTTTTAACGGGGGCAAAAGAAGATACTAGCAAGTAGGCAATTCAAAACAGCTAACAACCGATTATTAAAAACCCACTGCTATTTCACAAAACATACGAACGCCAATACCAATTGCTTGTTGATGAATATTGAAATTGGCATTATGTACAGGATAGGTAAATTCGCCATTGTATGAAGTGCCTAAGCGAAAAAAGCAACCCGGCACATGATGGGTGTAAAAACTAAAGTCTTCGGCGGCCATGCGTAAATCAAGGGTTACAACATTATCAGAATGTAAAACTCCTTCGGCAATGGCCCTTGCCCGTTGTGTGGTTTCGGGATGATTAAATAATGATGGATAGCCCTTAGGGATATGCACTTCAGCATCGCCACCTAAAGCCCTACAAAGCTCAATAGTATGTTTGGTAATTAGCTCATGTGCTTGTGCACGCCAAGTTTCATCCATACAACGTAAGGTGCCTTCTATTTTTACTTCGTTCGGAATTACATTGCCTGCATTGCCCCCATGAATTTGTCCGAACGACAAAACCGATGGCTGCAAAGGATTACAATTGCGCGAAATAATTTGTTGTAAACTTACTAATAGGTTTGCCGATATAATAACCGGATCAATGGTTTGATGTGGCAAAGCAGCATGACCACCTTTGCCTTTTACAGTAATAAAAATTTCATCGGCACTTGCCATGTATTGCCCTTCACGAAAGCCTACCTTGCCATACGGCAGATGAGGATAAACATGTAAAGCAAAAATGGCCTCAGGTTTAGGATTTTCAAGTACACCTTCTTTGATTAATAAACTGGCACCTCCTGGATGTTTTTCTTCGCCGGGTTGAAAAATACATTTGATAGTACCCGACCATTCATTGCGAGTTTGTTGCAAAATAAAAGCGGCACCCAATAAACATGTGGTATGCACATCATGTCCGCATGCATGCATTACGCCGGGGTTTTGCGACTTGTAAGTCACCTCATTATTTTCAAGAATAGGCAAGGCGTCCATATCACCCCGGAGCGCAATAATTCTACTATCGGGGTTTTGACCTTTTATCAGTGCAACAATGCCAGTACCGGCAATTCCGGTTTGATGCTCAATGCCCCAACTTGTAAGTTTTTCTGAAACAAACTTTGCGGTTTCATATTCTTGAAATGAAAGCTCGGGATGTGCATGAATATGTTCACGAATTTGGATGAATTCGGGTAAGTGATTTTCAACTAAGGTGGCAATAGAATTATTCAGAGACATTGATATTTTTTACAGTGATGATATCTGGAACGATAAATGAACTTGGAAACATACGACTTACCTTACGAAGAAACTCAGAGGCATCTTTCCGTTCTTCAAAATCGCCTACCTTAATTTTGTAAGATGGTACATTATACGACATGTACGAACGATAATCGGCGAAAGCCTTGCTAAAGTTATTTTTAGCTTTCATAGCCAAGGCACGATCAGGGCCGTTATAGATAATAATTCTAAACCCTTTCGTAGTATAAATACTGCCGGTTACTTTTTTCTTACCATCCATCGAAACAATAGGCTTATAAACCGGAATAATTTTGGCTTTTTCTTCTGCTTCAATTTTCGCCATCAAAGGCGGACGGGTATCCAAGATATCTAAACGAGGATCTTTAAAAATTTGAATGTTTTGGGGAATTTGAATGCTGTCTTCATTGGGCGTTTCAGTTTGTGAAAAGCCAGTGATATAAAACAAGGATAAAAGTATACTAAAAAAATACTTCATAAAAACAAGCAAGTGATGTTGAGGGGCAAAGGTATAACAATTGGGTGCTTTCTATTATTTTGAGTAGCACTATTATTACCTTAAGTTTGTGAAAATTTAGAAAAAATGTCTAAGTATACCTTAGTAATTGGTGCGTCGGAGAATGAAAGTCGTTATAGCAATATGGCTATCAAAAAGTTAGTAAAGTATGGACACCCGGTTGCCGCCATTGGTTTGAGGGATGGAAAGGTTGAAGGCATACCTTTTTCGAAAGAGCATAAAGTATTTGCCGACATCGATACGGTAACCTTGTATATTAACGAAACACACCAACAAGATTATTATGATTATATACTTTCTTTAAATCCAAAACGTATCATTTTTAATCCAGGTACCGAAAATCCGGAGCTTGAAAAATTAGCCAATCAAAAGGGTATCGAAGCTGTTGAAGCTTGTACTTTGGTAATGCTAGGAACAGGACAATACTAATTAGCATATTCAACTAACTTCGACTTCCGATATTGAAAATTTCATTACAACATATTAAAAAGCGATTTGGCGATGAACTTTTGTTCGATGATTTAAATGTTGAATTTGAATCGCCATCATCCACTGCGTTGTTGGGTATTAACGGCTCAGGTAAATCTACCTTACTGCAAATGATAGCAACCTATGTGATGCCAGATAAGGGTAATGTAACCTACAGAAAAAATAATCAAACTTTAAATGACGAGGAGGTATTTCGCGAAGTGTCATTTTGTTCGCCTTATCTTGAACTGATTGAAGAATTAAGTTTGACTGAATTTTTGCATTATCATTTTTCATTTAAGAAAAAATTATTACCGATACAGGAAATCATTCAGCGTATCGGTTTGCATGAAGCCGGTGATAAACGAATCGAAAAATTTTCGAGCGGGATGAAACAAAGAGTGAAACTTGCACAAGCCATCTTTGCAGATACCTCTGTATTATTACTTGATGAGCCCTGTACCAATCTCGATCAACAAGGCATTGATTTATATACTCAATTGATTCGTGATTATAGCAGAGATAGAATCGTAATCGTGGCTTCAAATGATGAAAAAGAATATAAAGTATGTGATTCCCGTTTTTATGTAAAATCTTAAACCAAACTTATGAATGAAATACAAAACCATCCTAAAGTAATTCGAGCTTGGACATTTTACGATTGGGCTAATTCTGCCTACTCATTGATTATTACTTCGGCTATTTTTCCGGCATATTATACTGCTATAGTTATGGATCCGGTTCAGTTTTTTGGATACAATATCAGTCGCGCTGCCTTAGCATCCTATTCAATTTCTTTTTCGTTTTTATTGATTGCCTTGCTTTCCCCAATACTATCATCCATTGCCGATTATGCAGGAAACAAAAAGATCTTCATGAAATTCTTTTGTTACCTAGGGTCTGCGGCATGTATTGCACTTTTCTTTTTTGATACACAAAATAATGGCGAAGTCAATGTTTGGTATGGAATTATTTGTTCAATGTTGGCATCCATAGGATATTGCGGAAGCATCGTTTTTTACAATGCCTTTTTGCCGGAGATTGCTAGTAAAGATTATCAAGATGCGGTGAGTGCTAAAGGATTTGCAATGGGCTATATTGGCAGTGTGATTTTAATGGTAATCTGTTTTGTCTTTATTTTATTGAACGATAAGTTACTTTGGGAATTAGGTACTTTGCCGGTACGATGTTCATTTTTGGCGGTTGGTATATGGTGGTTTGGTTTTGCACAAATCACATTTCGTACTTTACATGAAAATAAAAAATTGCATCATGGTATTTCACAATCGCTACTGATGGGCGGGTATACAGAACTTAAAAAAGTGTGGCAATCATTGAATAGTTTGCCGCAATTGAAAATATTCTTATCCGCATTTTTCTTTTACAATATGGGTGTGCAAACGGTTATGTATATGGCTGTATATTTCGCTAGCGATGAATTGAAAATGCAAACTACCTCATTGCTCACGGTGGTATTAATTATTCAATTGGTGGCTATTGCCGGTGCAAAATTATTTGCCAAGTTTTCGGCCTTAAACGGAAATAGAAATGCCTTATTGGTATTGATTTTAGTTTGGATTGGTATTTGTGTATTCGCTTATTTTGTGAGCAGTGCATTTCAATTTTACATCATTGCTTTTTTGGTTGGATTGGTGATGGGTGGTATTCAATCCTTATCGCGTTCAACATATTCGAAATTACTTCCCTTCACAAATGACACAGCCTCCTATTTTAGTTTTTATGATGTATGTGAAAAAATAGGGATTGTTTTAGGCACCTTGTCATTTGGCTTAATTGCCGATTTATTAGGTGGGATGCGCAATTCGGCTTTGGCACTCTCTATTTACTTTTTTATTGGATTAGTTTTATTACAGAAATTACGAGTAAGTAAGTCATTATTATAAATTAGTAATAATTATTACTTTCGTGCTTTCTTAAAGTCCCTAATCGTTTGCGAAAAATTTTCTTCACATGTAGTATTTGTATAGCTAGTTTGTTCAGTTTTATTAGCGCCCGTGCTCAGCTCTCATCAGCCGATAGCGCTTTCTTTCAAGCTATTTTCAATGATCAACGCTATTTCAATGATTCTAGTTTTGTTGGCAAATTTTATCTTGAAGATAGTCTAGTGTCTACTTCAAATTTTTATAATCGATTGTCAGCCTTGTTTCCTTTTTCTTACGGAGATATAGATTCATTATCGACATTGCAAATTACCTCCAATGCGTTTGGCGATACTTTAATTAATAATTCGTACAATGCTTATCCATTTTTATATGCCCAGAAAGATCCCTTGCTGAGCATACCCTTTCAAATGAATAATAAGTATGATACGGCTTACGCATATTATCAGTCAGATACCGTGAACTTAGCTTGTAAAACAGCTTTCTTAATTATACCCGGTAGCGGCGCCAATCAATCAACTTTAGTTGTTCAAGGCGTTGGATATCATAATCAAATTTGTTATGTACAAAATGCATGTTTGCCTTATGGCGATGTTTTTACCTACATTAAACCTAATGAGGATGTACGCGCTATTTGCTGGAACAAATTCAAATTAAGTAATTATTTGATTTCATATTTACAAAACAACGGAAAGCATTATGGCGTGAATTACTTAATTGAAATTATAGCTACCCTACAATGGATGAAAAATAAATACGAACGTGTGGTTGTATTGGGTTTGTCTGAGGGTGGTTATGCCGCAATGCTGGCTTCCTTTTATGCGAAGCCTCATGGCGCGGTAATTAGCAGCGCCTATTCAATTCACTTTGATAGTAGTGCATCTGCTACTATACTGCAAGAGCGTTTCGACTCATTAGTTGATATTCATACCAAGCAAGTTGTAAAAAGTAAAGTCGAAAATAGCCACACGCAATTTTTATTTACATGGGGAGACAATGATCCGGTTCCTTTTTTGCAGGCCGAACATGATTCTATGTATACGGCAAATTATTTTGGCAACTTGCCAAATTGTTATTATCATTTTAATTATGCTGGCCATACCTTTCCGCAATGCGTAATGATTGATGCATTTATAAACACAAACCCTTTTGCTTCATCACCCAAATTCGTTAAACTACTTACCGGGAAACCTGATACTTTAGATGCATTTATAACCTTTTGTAGTAAAGACACATTCGTGTTTGATTTATATCGAGATGCAAATTTTGTAACCAGCATGAATTACACCGGTGATACACTTTGGTTTAATGATACTGATACCGGAAATTATTATCTGCAAAATATTGTAAGTACGAATGGACAAGCATTACTGTGTAAGGATACTATTCATTTTGTGCCCTATACATATCCATTGTTGATACATAATCATACCAATCGCACCGAAGTTTCAATCACGAATCCTGTCCACGATTTTATCGATATTTATATTCCAACATCACAGTTGCAATCGATAAAAAGTATAGTATTAATGAATTTGTATGGACAAAAAATGGCATCCATTAGCAGTATCCATTCAAATCTCAAAGTTCCTGTGCAACATCTGAGTCAAGGTCTATATTATCTTTCGTTTGTTGGTAATGATGGTATAGTTACCCGAAAAATAATGAAAAGGTAAACCTGAATCGAGATTACATTCAATTCAAGTCAATTGATTTATCTTGCGCCACTATGCGAAATCAGAATGCTGATATTATTGTAAAAGGGGCTAGAGTACATAATTTAAAAAATGTAACCGTTCGATTTCCACATAACAAATTTATCGTAGTTACTGGGGTAAGTGGTTCCGGAAAATCTTCGCTTACCATGGATACACTTTTCGCTGAAGGTCAACGCCGTTATGTCGAAAGTTTAAGTTCATATGCAAGGCAATTCATGAAAAGTATGCAAAAGCCTGATGTTGATAGTATTGAGGGGTTATGCCCTGCTATTGCCATCGAACAAAAAGTGAGTGCTCGAACGCCTAGGTCAACGGTGGGTTCAATGACCGAAATCAATGATTACTTACGATTACTATTTGCTAAAATTGGGAAAACATTTTCACCCATAAGTGGAATGCAAGTAAAGAAAGACGAAGTGCGAGATGTTACCAATTATATGGTAGGCTTGAAGCTAGGTTCGAAAGTGAATATTGTAATACCGCTGCCAAGCGAGGCCTCTAAAAATGTAAAGTATTATCTAGATGACTTATTACAAAAGGGATTTACTAGATTATATCATATCGATGAACATTACATTATTCAAATCGAAGATTTGTTGTGTGAAGAAGAGCCAGAGTTGAATGCCAAGTCTATGTATTTATTAATTGATCGACTGGTCATGAAAGCCTTTGAAGAAGACGAATGGCATCGAATCGCTGATAGTATTCAAACGGCTTTTGATGAAACCAATGGTGATGTATTTTTGGAAATTGATAGCAAGCCATTAATTCATTTTTGTAATCGATTTGAATGTGACGGAATAAGATTCGAAGAGCCTACACCTAATTTATTTAATAATAATAATCCCTATGGTGCTTGCCCCGAGTGTGAGGGGTTCGGACAAGTGCTAGGCATAGACCCGAATTTAGTAATTCCAAATAAAAACTTGTCTTTACATGAAGGTGCTATTGCTTGTTGGAATGGCGAAAAAATGCAAGAGTGGAAAACCCAGTTTATCTATACACACAAAAATAATTTTCCGATTCATAAGCCTATTCGTGAATTAAGTCAAGAACAAATTAAATTATTATGGAAAGGCGAAAATGGGATCGATGCTTTTTTTGCTATGGTAGGTGATAATTTGTACAAAATTCAATATCGAGTATTGCAAGCCAGATACCGAGGCAAAACGGCATGCACTGCATGTGGTGGCGCACGAATACGTAAGGATGCCTTATGGGTAAAAATTCAGGATACACATTTTGGTGAACTGATTGATATGCCGGTTGATAAACTATTTGCATGGTTACAAAAATTAGACTTAAGTGAACATGATAACACAATCGCAAAGCGTATACTTATTGAACTTGAAATTCGTTTGCAAACTCTGTTAGATGTAGGATTACATTATTTAACACTCAGTAGAACGGCCAATACCTTAAGTGGCGGTGAAAGTCAGCGTATACAACTTACCCGTGTTATAGGAAGTAACTTAACCGATAGTTTGTATATTTTAGATGAACCATCAATTGGTTTGCATGCTCGCGATACGCATCGATTAATAGGCGTTTTGAAAAAGCTTCGCGATTTAGGCAATACAGTAGTAGTGGTTGAACACGATGATCAAATCATGCGAAATGCCGACTATTTAATTGATGTAGGTCCTTTAGCTTCACATTTAGGTGGTGAAATTGTAGCAGCAGGCACTTATAAAGAAGTGATGAAGAATACAAGAAGTTTAACCGCTCAATATCTCACTGGCAAGCTTGAGGTAAAAGTGGAACATCCTCATCGCAAGGTGGTTAATAAATTAATTCTAACCCATTGCACGCACCACAATCTGAAAGATATTCAAGTGTGCTTTCCATTGAATATGCTCACCGTTGTAACGGGTGTAAGTGGTTCCGGTAAAACTAGTTTAGTAAAGCATATTTTATATCCTGCTGTAAAAAATTCAACAGGCGATTATAGTGTGAAGCCAGGTGAATTTGTAGAACTGAAGGGCGATTTGCAAAGTATTTCATCAGTTGAGTTGGTTGATCAAAATCCTATCGGAAAATCATCACGTTCAAATCCAATTACCTATATCAAAGCCTATGATGATATACGTGCTTTGTATGCTGCTCAGCATCTTTCAAAAGTGCGTGGTTATACAGCAGGTTATTTTTCATTTAATGTAGATGGCGGAAGATGCGATACTTGCAAAGGTGAAGGCGAAACTTTGGTTGAAATGCAGTTCTTGGCCGATGTGCACCTCACTTGCGAAAGTTGCAAAGGCAAACGATTTAAAGCTGAAGTACAAGAGGTTCAGTATAAAAGCAAAAGCATCACTGATATTTTAGAAATGAGTGTGGATGAAGCCCTTGAATTTTTTAAACCGGAAAAGAAAATAGCCGATAAAATTCAAGCACTGCATGATGTAGGTTTAGGGTATATCAAACTCGGACAATCAAGCGATACATTAAGTGGTGGCGAAGCGCAACGTGTTAAGTTGGCTTCATTTTTAGACAAGAGTTTTGCTAATAAAAAAATCCTCTTCATTTTTGATGAACCCACTACCGGCTTGCATTTTCATGATATTCATAAACTATTAAAATCATTTCAGGCTTTAATTGAAAACGGACATTCAATTATAGTCATCGAGCATAATCCTGATATTATTCGCAATGCCGATTGGGTAATTGATTTAGGCCCTGAAGGCGGCAGCGAAGGCGGGCATTTAATGTTTGAAGGTACCGTTGAAAATTTACTAAAAAGTAAGGAAGGGTATACCGGGAAGTACTTGTGAGCTGTTAAAATAAAAAAGCCGCCATGATGAGGCAGCTTTCATGTTCATTAAAACAAATGGTAATATTAGTGAAGCGTAATTGTATACACATTTCCACCAATGGTAACTTGTGCTATATTATCGCAAGTGCCATTTCCGAAATCTATACTGCGTAATAATTTTCCACTGGGTTGCACTTCCATAACGCCTTTCGAAATGTATCCACAGGCAACTGCTTTTACCAAAGGTTGAATAATCGTCATGGTATAAGCTGTTGAGCCTTTAGTGCCCGAGGCCGAACCAGTAATTTCATATACATCGTCTGATTTATCCCCGATAGTAGCTTCGCCACCAACCCAAGTTCTGGTACGGGTTGAATTCCAAACTACCGAATCGCCGGTAAGGGCTTTAATAATCAATCCGTTTACTACAATACTAAAATGGGTTTGATTGCTTGTATTGGTACCCAAATTGCTCACTGTTTTTGAACCCAATACTTGATTGTCATTCACAAAATAATTATCGAAAGTGATGGTATGTACGCTACCCGAATCGCGGTATTTTCCGGTATAACTTACGAGTATTTTTCCACGGCGATTTCGTCCATCATTGCATAAACAATTGGTATTACCAAAATCAATGGTGATGGTTTTGGGTACATTCAATGTGTCGTGGGTAATGGTAGCGCAAGTGCTGGCAGTTTTATAATTGCTAAGGTTATCGCCGGTGTTTTTTTCAGAAGCTTCATCGGCCATATTTAATACCTCGTTATAGGTATTCTCGAAAAGGGTATTATCGCCCGCTAATTGCGTGTCATTATCCTGATTTTTATCGCGGCGATTACAAGCGCTAAAAATGAGTGTGGTTGCTAGGCTAAGGACAACCAACGTAAGCCTAAAGTGTTGTGGTTTCATAAATTATTATTTTTAATTAAGTGCTGCCTCTGACGTGGAAGGGCAAACTTGGTTTAAAATCAGGTTAAATTAAAATGCGAGTTGATAAATAAGCAGGGAAAATACTACCTTAGCGCCCCTTTCGAAGACGGAAGCGTATAATAATAGAATGAAATGAGTCATGAAAATCCCCGATACTCCAACGAGATATTGAATTCCAGAATTATCTCCACTGTGAACGTCGGGATGGCCAATAAGAAACCATAAATAAAAACACTTGAAAAGAAGAATAGCCATTTTTGGCAGCACCGGTTCTATCGGAACACAAACCATAGAAGTTATTGCCCAACATCCTGAAATGTTTTCGTTGGAAATACTAAGTGCGCATAGTAATGCTGATGCCCTAATAGAACAAGCCCAAAAGTATAAACCTAATATCGTTATCATTACAGATGAAACGAAATATGAAAAAGTAAATCATGCTTTAGCCGCAGATCATATCAAAGTTTTTGCAGGCGAAAAGTCGTTGGTAGAAATTGCGGCAAGTGATAGCTACGATATATTACTTACTGCTATTGTAGGTTATGCGGGTTTATTACCTACGCTTGCTGCTCTTGAACAGGGTAAAACGGTTGCCTTGGCAAATAAAGAAACTTTAGTGGTTGCAGGTGATATTGTAACTGCTGTGGCAGCAAAAAATAATGCCTTAATTATTCCGGTTGATAGTGAGCACTCTGCCATCTTTCAATGTTTGGAGGGCGAAAAACATAATGTAGTTGAAAAAGTAATACTTACCGCTTCGGGCGGTCCGTTTTTAGGCAAGAAGCCTAACTACTTAATTAATGTAAAGAAAGATCATGCATTGCAACATCCTAACTGGACGATGGGTGCAAAAATTTCTATCGACTCGGCAAGCCTTATGAACAAAGGACTTGAAATGATAGAAGCGAAGTGGCTATTTGGTTTGCAAAACGAACAAATTGAAGTGGTTGTACATCCGCAATCTATCATTCATTCGATGGTTCAATTTGAAGATGGCAGTATAAAGTCACAAATGGGATTGCCCGATATGAAATTGCCAATTCAATATGCATTAGCCTATCCTCAACGGATTAAAAATGATTACAAACGATTGCAATTTAAAAATTATCCATCACTTACCTTCGAGGCTGCCGATGTAAAAACATTTCGTAATCTTGCTTTAGCAAAAGAGGCTATGTTCAAAGGCGGTAATGCACCTTGTGTGTTAAACGCAGCCAATGAAATTGTGGTAGATGCTTTTATTCGAAATAAAATTGGCTTTTTAGAGATGAGTGACATCATCGAAACTTGTCTTACGAAAATGAATTTCATCGAAACACCAACACTGAACGACTATATAGAAACGAACCGGGAAACCAGATTATATGCTGCCGGATTAATTAAATAAATTATACAATCAATATGCAATTATTAGCAATAGAATGGGGTGTAGTTGGGGTAAAAGCCGCACAACTTATCTTATCATTAAGTATACTGGTGATACTTCACGAATTCGGTCATTATATTACCGCGCGATGGTTTGGTTGCCGTGTCGAAAAATTTTATCTCTTTTTTGATCCATGGTTTTCGCTATTCAAAAAGAAAGTAGGCGATACTGAATATGGTATCGGCTGGTTGCCCCTTGGTGGTTATGTAAAAATATCGGGCATGATCGATGAAAGCATGGATACCGAAGCTATGAAACAACCTGCACAAGCTTGGGAATTTAGAAGTAAACCGGCCTGGCAACGATTAATAATTATGTTAGGCGGAATTATCATGAATGTAATTGTGGCAATTATTGTGTATTCGATGGTATTATTTGCATGGGGTTCCGATTCAGTGCCTATGTCTTCACTAAAGAATGGTATCTATTTTCAAGATAGCATCTATGCACAAATTGGTTTTAAAAATGGAGATCGAGTTATTTCGGTTGATGACAAAAAGGTAGATAAATTAGATGATGCGGCCTTACGTATATTAATGGGGAAGTCGGCAGTGGTTGATCGACAAGGCGAAAATATCACGCTTAATTTTCCGGAAAATTTAATTGGAACACTTATTGAAAGTAAACGAAAGGGAGCTAGTTTATTAATGCCCCGAATTCCTGCTATCGTTGGCTCATATGACGGACTTAACGAAGAGTCGCCGGCAAAAAATGCAGGTCTGAAAGAAGGTGATATTATCAAACATGTAAATGGTATTGACATTACTTTTTATGATGAAATAAAACCCAGTCTTCAAAATGCAAAAGATTCAGTGAGCCTAATCATTGAACGAAATGGTGTGGTAATGAATGTTCAATCTGCCATTACAAAAGATAAAAGATTAGTACTTCCATATATCACTAACTTAAAAAAACTCGATACGATGGGTGTATTAAGTGTTGAACATAAAAGCTATTCATTCTTTGGTAGTATTCCGGCAGGTGTCGCACTCAGCAAACAAAAATTAGTGGATTATATCGATCAGTTTAAAAAAATGTTGCAACCTAAAACAGGAGCTTACAAAGGTCTTGGCGGATTTAAAGCGATTGCCAATGCCTTTCCGGCTGTATGGGATTGGGAATCGTTTTGGAACTTGACTGCATTTCTTTCTATTGTTTTAGCCTTCATGAATTTATTGCCTATTCCGGCATTGGATGGTGGACATGTAATGTTTACTTTATATGAAATGATTACCCGTCGCAAACCCAATGAAAAATTTCTGGAGTATGCACAAATGGCCGGCATGCTATTTTTGTTATTACTGATGATTTATGCCAATGGAAATGATTGGTTTGGTTGGGGAAAATAGGTTTTTGATTTTATGTTTATGCAGGATAGAAGCTCTTGAAATTTAAATTACTTTTGCGCATGCAACAAATTTTAGATAAGGTTGAACAACTAAAAAAGGAAATCGAGGAAACGCAGGTTGTCAACGCCGAGCAATTAGAGAAATTCCGAATTCGTTTTTTAGGTACTAAGGGTTTGGTAAAAGAACTCATGGGTGAAATGAAAAATGTGTCGAAAGAAATGAAAAAAGATTTCGGTGCAAAATTGAACGAGTTTAAAGTATTTGCCGAAGATAGATATGAAGTTTTCAAAGGGGTTGGTAAGCCATCAGAGGTAAAAGAAGAGAACTTCGATTATACTTTACCGGCTTATCCTTCTGAAACCGGAAGCAGACATCCCATACAATTGGTGATGCAAAAGATGATTTCTATTTTTGAAAGAATTGGTTTTAGCGTTGCTGAAGGTCCTGAGATTGAAGATGATTGGCATAATTTTAATGCATTAAACTTACCCGAAAATCATCCGGCTCGCGATATGCAGGATACCTTTTATATTTCAAAAAATCCGGATTGGTTATTACGAACACATACCAGTAGTGTACAAGTGCGAGTGATGAAAGAAGGGAAATTGCCAATACGTCAAATTTTTCCGGGCAGAGTCTATCGCAACGAAACGGTTTCAGCTCGAGCACATTGTTTCTTTCATCAGGTTGAGGGATTATATATTGATGAAAATGTTTCGTTTGCCGATTTGAAACAAACCCTTTATCATTTTGTAAAAGAAATGTTTGGCCCCGATGTGAAAGTAAGATTCCGTCCGTCTTTTTTTCCGTTTACCGAACCAAGTGCCGAAATGGATGTAAGTTGTTTTATCTGCGATAGCAAAGGTTGCAATGTTTGCAAACATACCGGCTGGGTCGAAATTTTAGGTTGTGGTATGGTACATCCTAATGTGCTTACGAATTGCGGTATTGATGCTGAAAAATATTCGGGTTTTGCTTGGGGCATGGGTGTCGAACGAACTACCATGATGCAATATGGTATAAAAGATATTCGTATCCTTTCTGAAAATGATGTTCGATTTCTAGATCAATTTAAAAATATCCATTAATGAATATCATGAATCACTCCATCTCCCATGCTTTTCATTGTTTACAACCAGATTTTATTGTAGTAAACAAGCAGTATAGAAAATCGATGTAAAGATATAGATGGAGTTATTAAAGATGTTTCAGTCAATAATTTTTTGTAGTAGTAAGAAATCCTTCTCATGATATTAGTTACAGGTGCTTCAGGTTTGGTTGGACAACATTTGCTTGAAGCACTAACGGCATCTGGTGTAACCATTCGTGCCATGTATCGAAAAAGCATACCCAAGTTTTATACAAATATTCAATCGAAATATGTGCAATGGGTTGAAGCCGATTTGCTTGATTTAGCATCGCTTGATCAAGCCTTTGAGCAGGTTACGCATGTATATCATTGCGCAGCATGGGTAAATTATGATCCACGTTTAGATGAGGAAATGTTGCGTGTAAATGCAGAAGGAACTGCGAATGTGGTGAATATGTGTTTGCACAAAAAAATTATAAAACTTTGTTACGTAAGTTCGATATCTACCATAGGTTCGAAGCCAAACAATGAAGCAGCTGATGAACAAACCGAAATTGAGGAGGGCGAGCAATCATCCAACTATTCGCTAAGTAAAGTGGAGGCAGAAATGGAAGTATGGAGAGGAATTGCTGAAGGGTTAAATGCAGTCATCATTAATCCGGGTATTATTTTAGGGGAAGGCGATGATAGTCGATCGAGTACTAAATTATTTAAAATAGTTCAGAAAGAATTTCCATATTACACATTAGGTAGCACAGCATGGGTAGATGTGAAGGATGTAGTGAAGATCATGATAGGGCTAATGAATCATGAAATTCATAGCGAACGATTTATAGTAAGTGCAGGCAATTTTTCGTATAAAGAGATATTTAGTATGATGGCTCAAGCGATGAATAAACGTGAACCTTATATTAAAGCAGGTCGCCTACTCACCGAAATAGTTTGGCGTATGGTTTATTTAAAAAGTATCATCACAGGTGAAGTGGCTACCATCACGAAATCAACGGCAAGAAGTTCGCAGAGTATTCGATTATTTAATCCCAATAAATTATTACAGGTATTGCCTAACTATCACTATATTTCAATTGATGAAACCATACGGCGAATTGCCTCGAAATATAAATAACCAATAGTTCATGATATTTCAATTTGCATGGCGATATTTTAAAGGAAAGAAATCCACTCAAGCGGTACAAATCATATCATGGGTAAGTGTGTTTGCTATGGCCATTGGTACGGCTGCCATTATCATAGTTTTGTCGGTGTTTAATGGCTTCGAAACATTTATTAAAGATTTGTATTCAGATTTCTATCCCCAAATAAAAATTACAGCAAAGCAAGGCAAAACATTTGCAAGAAATACTAACTATCTATTTCAACTTACTCATATAAATGGCATGCAAAGTGTGAGTGAAACCCTCGAAGAAAAAGTATTGCTCAACTATCATGAAAACCAAGTGATAGTAACCTTGAAAGGCATTGATGACCATTATAATGAAGTGAGTAAAATTTCCGAAAAGGTAAGATATGGAACGATGGACTTTTCGACAGCTTCCGAAATACCTCCTATACTTTTAGGCATTGGTATTTCAAATACATTAGGCGCAAGTGAATCGTCTCCATTACCTATCACTTGTTATGCATTTAATCAACAAGCAAGTGGTTTCAATGATATTGGAAATGCCTATTTCAGTAGTTTGTTTGAAGTAAAAGGGGTATATGTTTTGCAAGATGAAATTGACAACCAATATGCATTTACGCCTTTATCGGTTTTGCAAGAATTAGTGCAAAAACCAACGCAAATTTCGGCGCTTGAGATTTCGTTAACGCAGGATGCAGATGAAGAATCTATTTGTAAACAAATTGCAGCACTCCCATATAGCAAGCAATTAAAAATTGAAACGCGTTACGAGCAAAACAAAACTTTATACTTTATTTTAAAAAGCGAACGATGGGCTGTATTTGCTATTTTAGTTTTGATGTTAGTGATTGCTTCGTTTAATATAGTCGGTTGTATGTCGATGCTGGTAATGGACAAAGAGAAAGACATTGCCATTTTAAAAACGATGGGGATGCAAACCATTCATGTAAAGCAAATATTTATTGTAACCGGTATCATTTTATCAGTAATCGGTGCTTTCATCGGAAGTGCTATAGCCATTCTAATTTGTTGGTTGCAACAGCATTTTGGCTTTGTTAAGCTTGGCAGCAGCGATGCTTTTTTAATAGATGCTTATCCGGTAAAAATGCAGCTCAGTGATTTTGTAATCGTGATGCTTACCGTTATTTTAATTGCAACTTTAGCTTCATTATATCCTGCCATTAAAGCAAGTAAAAAAGCAATTGAACTAAGGGTCAAGTGATTTTAATGTAAGTGCATTCTAGAGATGACTTCTCGATTTTTCATACCATCCAATCGTTCCACCACAAAGCCAATTTGCTTTATAACCAAATTGTCTTAGCAAGTTGGCGCCTTCCGCCGATCTTCCGCCTCCTTTGCCGCAAACTGTAATCAGTTGATAATGACTATCAAGTAGTTTTATTTTTTCCTTCAAATCATTCAATGCAATATGTATTGCCGAAGGAATATGAGATTGTTCGTATTCTTCATACGAACGAACATCAATCAATACTAACTTTTTCCTTTGAAATAAAATTCGCTTCACTTGCTCAACCTCAATACATTCACGCTCTACTTGCACACGTATTGGCATTCTGAATTTTATAATCAATGATGATATGATAGTAATGATGCCGATGAACAGTATGGCATTATGTAACCCAAACAAATCTGCTGTAATGCCCGAAATAATTGCGCCAAATACATAACCTAAATCGCGCCATAACCTGAAGGTGCCCATGGTTTCGGCACGTTGGTTCGGACTGCTCGCTTCGGCAATAGCAGATAGAAAAGTGGGGTAGACTAAGGCGGTCCCCAAGCCTAAAATGGTAGACAAGCTTACGAGTTCAGCAAATGTTTTTCCGTATGGAATTGAAATGATGGCAAGGCCCTGAATGAACATACCCCAAAACAGTAAAGTTTTCTTTGGATAGATATCCGATAGTTTGCCGGTAAATAATTGACCAATGCCCCAAACCATTGGATAAACTGCAGCGATGATACCAATTTGCTTTGCATCAAAATGATATGATAAAAGTACGATAGGTAGTAATCCCCATATCATACCATCATTTAAGTTATTTACTAAACCTGCCTGTGTAATTGAACTAAGCGTTTTATTTTTAAATGTAGTTTCAACAAATACATTCGTAAGATCTGGTAAAGTATTTTGCAAATTGGCATGTTGAATAAATGAACGGGTATCTTTCACAAAGAATATAGTTAGTAATAATCCTGTGAATGAAAGTACAATACCTATATAAAAGGGGTAGGGTGTGATGCCATAACGATTAGCAATGTAAGCCGTAAAAAAGGCAATTACGCCAACAGATAGGTAACCGGCAAATTCATTGAAGCCCATAGCTAGTCCACGATCTTTATCACCTACTAAATCTATTTTCATCACAACCGTACTGCTCCAAGTTAAACCCTGACTTACACCCAGTAAGAGGTTCGCTAATATTACCCAGTTCCAGTGGTTAGCATAAATCAAAATAAAAGGAATTGGCATTGCAACAATCCAACCGGCAAGTAATAAATTTTTTCTCCCAAATTTATTAGCAAGCCTTCCTGTAAAATAATTTGTAAATGCCTTAGTAAGACCAAAGGCTATAATAAACGATAGAATGGCTATATTGGAGTCAATGTTAAAAACAGTATGCGCAAATTCCGGAAATATGCTGCGTTCCATACCAATCATACCTCCTACAAAAGCATTCACAATTACTAAAATCGTAAACTGTTTCCAATTCTCTTTTAAACCAAGTTGAATACTTTTAACCTCATTCATCATCAGTTTTTTTAAAGAGTGGCTAGAAATTTTTGATTGCTTTTTAAATTTTCTATCATTACCTCACGCATCAATTTGCAAGCCTGTAGAACTTTTTTTGATGCTAATGAGAAGTAATTGCATTGCCCTTCTCGACGCACTCTAAGGATTCCCTTTGTAGTCATTACGGAAAGATGTTGTGAAAGATTAGATTTTAGACCGCCTGTTATTTCTAATATATCGGTAAAGCAAAGTTCCTGGTCTTGTAAAATGTCTATTACTTCAATACGTAATGGATGCCCTAATGATTTACAAATATCTGCATGGAGTTCAAATATTTTCTTATCCGTCATGGTTTAATAATTTAATAGTTCACAAATATATGAACTAATAAATTAAAAACAAAAAAGACTGCTGTTGGAAACGGCAGTCTTTTTAATTATTGAGTGATTAGAATTATTTTCTAGTACCCGGTTGAGTGGTTGGTTTAGAACCTGGAGTAGTAGCTGGGGTGTCTTTAATTCCTAATTTAGTTTTCACGGCAGGCAAAATATTGTCGTCGGGTTTAGCATAAACAATTGCGCCTATGCTTGTATCCATAATGTATGAGTAACCTTTTTCTTGTGCAACTGATTCAATCGCTGTTTGTGCTTTTTTATTAATTGGATCTAAAAGTTCTTGAACTTTATCGTCAATTTTCTCCTTTGCCGTTTGTTCGAAGGATGACATACGATTTTGCAAATCTTGGATTTCTTTTTCTTTGACCGTTTTAATAGCATCCGACATTGTTTTTTCAGAAGCTTGATATGCTTTGAATTTTGATTCCAATTCGGTTTGCATTGTTTTCATTTGATCGGCAAAAGTTTTTTGATAAGCTTCCGCTTCATCATTTGCTTTTTTGGTTTCAGGCATAATGGATAATAATTCCTGAGAATTGATATAGCCAATTTTTTGTTGAGCAAAGGTGCTTACTCCGCTTAAGCAAAGTGTAAGGGCTAACATTAATTTTTTCATGTGCATTTATTTATTGTTTTTCATTTGAAGCATGTAATTCGGCAAAGGGTTGTATCGATTGAGTATCGAGCGTTTTCATGCCTCATTTCATCTATTAATTTAAAAATTTTTAACGGGCAAATATAATGATATTATTGAAGCATGGGCTTTGTGCCTCTACTTTCTTTTGGTTGCTGTGTTTACGCCTAATTCACGCAATACATCGTCGCTTTTATCAATTTTAGGGTCGGCAAAAAATACACTCAAATCGGCCGATTTGTCAAATATTATATCATACGCTTTGGTGCCCGACATTCGTTGAACCGCATTATACACTTTATCTTGAACCGGTTTTACTAATTCTTGTCGTTTTTTAAATAAGTCGCCTTCAAACCCAAAACGTTTTTTTTGCAGTTCCTTGGCTTCTTTTTCCTTTTTGATAATCTCGTCTTCACGTTTCTTTTTCATTTCTTCGCTTAACATCACTTGTTCTGCTTGATATGATTTATACATTCTGTCAACTTCTTGCAACTTCGCATCGATTTCTTTTTGCCAAGTTGCTGAAACCTCATCAAGTTTCGATTGTGCTTGTTTATACTCCGGTAAATTATCGAGTATGTATTTCGAATCAATTACACAATAACGTTGTGCTTGCATTTGTAGGCCTGCCAATAATAAGGCGGCGATAATGATTATTCTGTTCATATTTTAAAATTTTAGTTCCGACTTTAAAGAAAAGTAGAAAGTTAAAAATAAAGAAGTGTATTAACTGCCAATTACCATTATTCAGGCTCAAAGCCTAACATAAATGAAAACTTAGTAGCTTGTCCAAATTTAGTACCTGGGGTTAATCTATCCAAACCAACTCCATAATCTAAACCAAGCAATCCAAACATTGGTAAAAAAATACGCACACCTAGGCCTACTGAACGCCTCAATTCGAAAGGGTTAAAGCTTTTGAAATTGTCCCAAGCATTAGCGGCTTCAAAAAATGCCAAACCATAAATCGTTGATGACGGATTCAATGAAAACGGGTAACGCATTTCGGCAGTATACTTATTGAAAATAGTGGCTCCACTCGAGTTCGAATAAATTTCATATCCTCGATGGGCAATGATATCACGTCCATAAATAGTAAACCCTGATAATCCATCACCACCCACTTGAAAACGTTCGAAAGGTGATTGCAAGGCAGGATTATAATAAGCTAGATAACCCTGTTTAGCAGCCAATTTCAGAATTAAATTACCTTTTACTTTTTGATACCATTCCACAGTAAATCGGTATTTATGATATTCAATCCATTTATATTTATCCGATGAGGCCATATTCGTATAATCTTTATTGCTAAAGGCAGAATACGGTAAAGTGAATTGTCCACTTAACACAATGTTCGACCCACTTCGTGGGAATAAAGGTTGATCGACCGAATAACGCGAAAGGGTCACTTTCAAACTTAAATTATTCGCTTGTCCGCGTGTAAAATCATTAAAAAAAGTATAATCATCGATATTGTATAATTGATAATTTAATCCGTAAGAAAGTACAAAATTATCATCAGGCCATTTTAATCTTTTACTTAAACTTGCGCCTGCACCTACGGTGGTCATGTGTCCGCTTACAGTTGACCCCTGCGTGCCTGCAAAATACGTACGGTATAAATTAATTGATAAGCTATTTGGTTTTTTACCACCTAACCAAGGTTCGGTAAATCCTGCTGTAATTGAGTTATACCATCTTCCATTGGCTTGTCCGCGTATCGATAATTTTTGTCCATCGCCCATAGGTAATGGATCCCATTCTTTCATTTTGCCTATATTTCGTAATGCAAAATTATTGAAAGAAACCCCAATCGTTCCGGTAATGCCTAGTCCGCCCCCAAATCCTGCTTGAAGTTCTAATTGATCGGCTGATTTTTCGGTAACTGTATAATCAATATCAACGGTTCCGTCGTTATGCGGTGTAGGTTGAATACCAATTTTTTCGGCATCAAAAAATCCGAGGTTAGCAATTTGGCGCTGCGAACGCATGATGTCGGTACGATTAAATTTATATCCTGGCAAGGTTCTTAATTCTCTTCGAATTACATGCTCGTGTGTTTTATCATTACCGGCGATATTAATATTACGCAAAGTGTATTGGTCGCCTTCCGTAATTTTTATTTCATAATTGATGGTATCGTTTATAATCGACTTCTCTTCAGCGTCTGCGTTAAATGCAAGATATCCATCATCTAAATATAAGGCACCAATATCATCTGCCTCTTGGGTCGGAATTTTACCGATTCGTTTATTCAATAATTCTTGATTAAATAAATCACCTTTTTTAATCCCTAACATTTTCGTTAAATCTTCAGCTGAATATTTAGTATTTCCTTTCCAATCAATGTCGCCAAAATAATATCGATTTCCTTCAGCTATTTCAAGGTCAATGTTGATATGTCCGTTTAAGGCAGTATAAGTTGTATCTCTTATCACTGCGGCATCTCTATATCCAATCGAATTGTAATATTCAAGTATATTTTGTTTATCTTCTTCAAACTTCTTGAAGTTAAATTTCGATGCGGTAAAAACGCCATATCGAAAATAAGGTTCAATTAAGCGAGCCGTTTTTGATATAGATAAAAATCCTTTTCCTTTTAAATAATCTCCAAAATGATGTTGGTTAATTCCGTATAAACTTTCACGATCGGCACTGTATAACGAAAGGCGAGCCATCTCTTTACTACCCTTCATATTTTTTTTCAACTTGAGTACATTGGCATTTTCGTTACCAAAAATATTAATTTGATTAATTTTTACTTTCAGTCCTTTGTCAATAACAAAGGTGAGTGTTACCATATTTATAAAAGCAGTATCTTCAGTTTCAATGATATGGGTTTTAATATTTGAATACCCTTTTTCGGCATAGTATTTTTTTATTTTTTCTATAGCGTTTTGTTTAGTGGCCTCGGTTACAACCTTCGATTTTACTAAACCAATTTTTTCTTTCAATTCTTTAGCGTCATTATCTTTTACTCCTTTGAAATTATATTTCGAAAGTCGAGGTCGCTCGGTAATATGAATATCGATAAATACTTTGTCGCCTTGAATTCGATCCGCATTGATTTCGATATTAGCAAACAAATTTTGTTTCCATAGGTTTTGAATGGCTTTGGCAATTTTAGGATCATTGGGGAGTTTCAATTTTTCGCCAGGGGTAAGTCCTGAAATCGAAATCAATAATTCCTTATCCAAATATTTTGAACCACTTACATCAATCGCACCAACGATATACTCAGATGCAGTCATCGTAGATAATTTTTTATCTTTCGATTGCCTTAATCCAACTTGTGCAGTAAGATTTTGTGTAATAAGTATTGCGCCAATACAAAGGATTATTTTATACAAGGATTTGTTCATGCAAGGTGTAGTTGTTCGCTAATTTTACCAAAGCGACGTTCGCGATTTTGGTAATTTAAAATGGCTTCATACAGATTTTCTTTTCTGAAATCGGGCCAATGCGTATGAGTAAAATAAAGTTCGGCATAAGCCAATTGGTATAATAAAAAATTGCTGATGCGATTCTCACCGCTTGTGCGTATCATGAGTTCAGGATCCGGGAAAGCAGCAGTGCTTAGGTGGGACTTAAATACCTCATCATTAATATCACCTTCTAAAAGTTCGCCTGCTTTTACCTTGGCGGCTATTTTTTTTGTCGCTTCAAGAATTTCCCATTTCGAACTATAGCTTAATGCAAGAATTAAGTTGAGAGATTTATTCTCCGCGGTAAGGGCCATTGCTTCATCCAATTCTTGGCGACAGGCTAGAGGTAGACTGTCTAAATCGCCAATTACAAATAAGCGAACTCCATTTTTGCTTAAGGTTTCTGCTTCCTTTCTAATCGTGGTAACCAATAATTCCATCAAGCCATTGACTTCATTTTCAGGTCGATTCCAGTTTTCGGTAGAGAAGGCATACAAGGTAAGATTTTTGATGCCGGCTTCAACACATCCTTCTACCACTTCTCGTACACTTAATACACCATGCTGATGTCCAAAAAGACGATCTTTTCCCCTTTCCTTTGCCCAACGCCCATTCCCATCCATGATAATGGCGATATGTTGAGGTATTTTTTCTTTATTAATTAAATGAAGCATGCGGCGGTCAAAAGTACTAAAAACGATTTTCTATGCCAGTTAAAATAAACTAGCAACAATAGTTTAACACGGCTTTCACAGAATGCGAAGGTAGGGCATTCCTAATAAGCTCCGTTGCTTTGTTATTCGAAATTTGCAAACACTTTATCTATAGTCGTAAACATCGACTTTGCAAAATCCGGAAGCCTAAACAGAACGTGCGATAGAGATGCTCTTAGTTTTAGCAAAGTGTAGAACATTTTTTTTTATCCCAAGCAACTGAGGTTCTTAAACTATTTGGGCTATATTTGTTTTTACTTTTTTAGATTCCTTTAAGCATGAAAAAATTTATCACTCCTTTATATATCGGTCTGTTTAGCTTGTTATTGGCTTCTTGCGCTAAAAACAAAAGCAAAGATTTTCCATTACCGGTGGTTCGAAAAGAAGCAGTTTATATTACTACCGCCAATAATAATCTTATTAGCTACCATCCTTCAACAGGGAATAAACAATGGGAAATTCATATGAAAGGAAACAGCGAAGGTGTACCTGCTTTGTATAACAAGAAATTGTATTTGGTAACCAATAACGGTTATTTTTATGTGGTCGATATATTACGTGGTGAAATTACTTTAGAAGTGAATACGGGTAAAAGTAGTAGTCTTTCAGTGGCTGCCGCCAACGACAGAATTTATGTTTCGAGCGATATGTTGTATTGTTTCGATTTGAATGGAAGTATCCAATGGCAATACGACCCAACTACACCCTGTACTTCATCGCCAACGGTTGCCAATGGCAAAGTGTATTTAGGTGCCGGCGATCGCATTCATTCGGTTGATGCAGGAAATGGAAGTGCTATTTGGACTTCACCAAGTGCCGGCGGTGTGGATATTGTGAGTTCGCCGAAAGTGAGTAACGGCTTGGTATATTTTGGTGGACAAGATAAAAAAGTATATGCCCTTAATGAAAGTAACGGAACCGTAAAATGGGAATATCTAACGGGTGATAAAATAAAATCATCGCCAATTGTTTATGGTGGAATGTGTTTAATAGGAAGTGAAGATTTTGGAGTGTATTGTATAGATACTACTTCACCTACTTTGCCGCCATTAGGTGAATTACGTTGGAAATTGCCAACTCTCGAACGAGTATATTCATCACCAACCGTGCATGAAAGCTCAAATACCATTTTAGTAGGTAGTTACGATTTTAATTTATATGCGATTGATCATGTAACGGGACTAACCAAATGGAAATATCCAGCCGGCAGTTTAGTAAAATCATCACCGGTAGTATATGGCGATAATGTATATTTTACCTCTTTCGATAAATACATTTATTGTGTGGATTGCCGTTTTGGGACCACCATTTGGAAATCGTACTTAAATGGAAATACCGATAGCTCACCTATGGTCGATGACTTGAAAACAGGAATTTATCCCGGAAATAGTGGGATGAGTAAGTATTAGTGATAGAGAAATTATTAGATTTTCGTCCTAGAAAGAAATAATCTAGTACTCAAGCATAGATAGTTTGATGTTTTGTATTCACTATTTCTTAAAATTAAAAACCAAGGATTGTGTAATTTGTAGGGGTTATAATATTTTTTAAACCAAAAAACATCATTCGCCGAATATTTCGTCCAATAAATTGGATTATATCCACAATTGATTTACTTTCGCCGCGAATAAAAAATTAAAAACCTAATACTTTAAAGATGTCAGTATTAACTATCGAACGCAAAAAAGAATTATTTAAAACCCATGGTGGTTCAGAAACCAATACTGGTTCTGTTGAAGCAAATATTGCCATGCTTACCGAAAGAATCAAGCATATTTCGGGGCATATGCAAACGAATAAAAAAGACTTCAGCTCAAACCGTGGCTTAATTCAATTAGTAGGTCAACGTAAAAAACTACTTACCTACCTTCAAAAAACAAATCTCCAAGGCTATCGTGCACTGCTTGTGACACTTGGCTTAAGAAAATAATTTACGAAAGCGTTCCCAACTCAAAAGGTTGGGAATCGCCTTTTTTAGGCGAATATGTTTTTTGTTCTCTGCCCCAAGTTTAAAATGCTTTTCAGTTAACACACTTGTCTTTACTTCTTCCACGAAGTTTCGTGTTTGTCGTTTTAAATTATCATGGCAATTCAATCCCTTGATGGAGATTATTCGCAATAATATTTCTTAGATTTTAGCATCCTAAATAAAAATCAACCTTAAACCCTTTAAAAATAAATTTATGTTTCAAGTAAAAAAAAGCACTTTTGATATAGGCGATGGCCGCATAGTAAGTATTGAAACCGGTAGATTAGCACGTCAAGCCAACGGATCTGCTTTAGTAAGAATGGGCAATTGCGCTATTTTGGCCACCGTTGTAGCCAATAAAGAACCCAAACCTGGTCAATCATTTTTTCCATTATCGGTAGATTACCAAGAAAAGTTTGCTGCTGCAGGTCGTATCCCTGGCTCATTCTTTAAACGCGAAGGCCGATTGAGTGATTATGAAATCTTGATCTCACGTTTAATTGATCGTGCGCTTCGTCCTTTATTTCCATCTGATTATTTATGCGACGTACAAGTATTAGTAACTTTAATTTCATCCGATCCTGAAGTTATGCCTGATGCATTGGCTGCATTAGCCGCTTCTTCTGCCTTAGCAGTTTCAGATGTGCCCATCGAAGATATCATTTCTGAAGTACGCGTGTCACGTTTAAACGGACAATACATTATCAATCCTACGCGAACGCAAATGAAAGATAGCGATATGGATTTCATTATCGCCGCTACCGAAAAGAATATCATGATGGTAGAAGGTGAAAGTAAAGAATGTAGTGAAGAAGACTTAATTAAAGTAATTGAACTTGGCCATGAATCTATCAAAGTACAAATTCAGGCGCAAAACGATTTATGGGCGCAATGTGGTTCGCCGGCCAAACGAGAATATACAAAGCCTTATACCAATGAAGAATTAAACCAAAAAATAACGGCTTTTGCAAAAGATAAAGTATACCAAATTGCAAAATCTGCTTCCGCTAAGAAACAACGTGCCGAAGCATTTAAAGCAGTTTCAGCCGAATTAGTTGAACACTTGGGCGAATTAACACCCGAAGATGCAGCCTTAGTAGGAATGTACCTTCATGATCTCGAGAAAGATGTGATTCGTAATATGATGATTGATGAAAAAGTTCGTTTAGATGGTCGTGGCTTAGATGTCGTTCGTGCCTTAGAAATGGAAGTCGATTTAGTACCTTCACCTCATGGTGTTTCCTTGTTCACACGCGGTGAAACCCAATCACTCAGCACGGTTACTTTAGGTACGCCTGATGATGAAAAATTAATTGAAGATGCAGAGGTTAGTGAGTATACAAGTTTCTATTTACACTATAATTTCCCGCCATTTTCAACCGGCGAAATTAAGCCTATGCGCGGACCCGGTCGTAGAGAAGTAGGGCATGGTAATTTAGCACAACGCTCATTAAAACAAATTTTACCGGCGAAAGATAAATTTCCTTACACCGTTAGAATTATTTCGGATATTTTAGAAAGTAATGGCTCCTCATCAATGGCAACCGTTTGCGCCGGATCATTAGCGCTTATGGATGCAGGTGTGCCGATGCAAAAACATGTAGCAGGCGTTGCAATGGGATTAATTTCTCGTAACGATGGGAAGTGGGTAGTACTTACGGATATTTTAGGAGATGAAGATCATTTAGGTGATATGGACTTTAAAGTAACCGGTACTCGCGATGGTATTTGTGGTATACAAATGGATATTAAAGTAGATGGACTAAGCATGGATGTGATGAGGTCGGCTTTAGAGCAAGCAAATCGCGGACGAATGCATATTCTTGATGCGATGTACGAATGTATGCCTGCACATCGTGCCGAATTGAAACCACATGCACCTCGTATGGAGTTTATGGTAATTGATAAAGAATTTATTGGTGCTATAATCGGGCCGGGTGGTAAAATTATTCAAGAAATTCAACGTGAAACCGGTACAACCATTACCATCGAAGAAGTTGATAATCGTGGTGAGGTAAGTATCTTCTCGAAACAAAAAGAAGGCTTAGATAAAGCCACAGCTTGGATTAGAGGAATTGTGCAAGTACCTGAAATTGGCGGAACTTATGAATCGGTTGTAAAATCAATTATGCCTTTTGGTGCATTTGTTGAGTTTATGCCTGGTAAGCAAGGTTTATTACATATTTCTGAAATAAGTTGGCAACGTCTCGAAACCATGGATGGTGTGTTTAAAGAAGGCGATAAGGTTACCGTAAAACTTACCGGTACCGACCCAAAGACAGGTAAATACAAATTTTCAAGAAAAGTATTACTTCCAAAACCAGAAACAAATTAATTATAGTTGGTTTATTGTATAAAACCCTGATACTTTTTTAAATTTAATGAATCGCCCTCGGGCGATTTTTTTTATGGCAACATTATTCAAAAAGAAAGTAGAATAATCCTGAAATTCTATGTCTTATTTCTATGAAAGTAAATATTTGATGATTAAATTTGCCACACTTAAATTTTTCTTAAAGGAAGATTTATGCGAAGTAAAGTATGAATACAGCTATAACCCAACGTCAAAAAATACATCCACATAAATTATTAATGTGGATTGCCATTTGCAGCATCTGTATGATGTTTGCAGGTTGGACAAGTGCTGTAATGGTTCGTAAAGCACAAGGTAATTGGATGTTGTTTTCGTTTCCGGCAAGTTTTTATATTTCAACTATCGTTATTTTATTAAGTAGCGTTAGCATGCATCTCACTGTGAAAGCATTTCAAAATCGTAATACCCCATTATTTAAAACCTTGATCACACTCACAGCGTTTTTAGGTGTGTTATTTGTGATTCTTCAAATTGTTGGCTTTTATCAGTTATCCAATGCCGGTATTTCACTAGCGGGGAATGGCGAAGGGGTTTCTGGTAGTTTTGTATATGTAATTGCCGGTGTGCATATTGCGCATGTTTTAGGTGGTGTCATTGCATTAGTCATCACATTTTTGCTTGCAGTATTTAGAAAGAAAGTAAAAGTATACAGTAGCACAAGTTTAGAAATATTAGGAACCTATTGGCATTTTGTCGATGTGCTTTGGGTGTATTTATTTCTGTTTTTTTTATATAATCAACAATAAAATTATTTATCAGCATGAGTTCAGTTGCAGTAGAAAGTAGTAAAAAAGTATGGGGTGGCGGGCAAAGTCCGTTTAACCTTAGCTATGGGAAGATAATGATGTGGTATTTCTTGATGAGTGATGCCTTCACCTTCGGCGCCTTCCTTATTTCTTATGGCACTACCCGTTTTTTTAGTTCCATCTGGCCCGATGCCAATTCGGTATTTAAATCATTCCCATTTTGTGGCGATATGAATTTGCCATTGATGTTCGTGAGTTTAATGACCTTTATCCTTATCATAAGTTCGGTAACTATGGTGCTTGCTGTACATGCAGGTCATTGCCGCGATAAAGCCGGTGTTATTAAATGGATGATTTGGACTATCATTGGTGGGATTGCATTCTTGAGTTGCCAAGCTTGGGAATGGACACATCTTCATCATCATGATGCATGGTGGGGTTCTTTCCGTTTTGGTGAAGGTGCCGACAGACTTCCGCACTTTTTTAAACACGATGTTGACCCCACTTTATTTGCCGCAGAAGGCGCTGATGCAGCACATAAATTTTTTAATTTCTTCTTTACCATTACTGGTTTTCATGGCGCACACGTTGCATCGGGCGTTGTTTTAAATATCATCATTCTTTTAAATACCATTAATGGTACTTATGAAAGAAGAGGGCATTACGAAATGGTTGAGAAGGTTGGTTTATACTGGCACTTTGTAGATTTAGTTTGGGTATTCGTATTCACTTGCTTTTATCTTTTGTAAACCAAAATTATTCATTCATATAAAATTCAAATCATTAGATATTATGGAATTCAGTCATTACGAAGCAGACCAATCTGCACTTTATTCAGGCACACATCATCAAGATGCAAATAGTGCTGACAGTAAATCGAAAGTAAAAAATATTTGGAAGGTTACGGCTATACTTACCGTTGTTACCATTGTAGAAGTAATTTTAGGATTGTATGGCAATAGCGTAGGTATGCCAAAGTGGTTAATTAATGCATTCTTTATATTGCTTACTATTTTTAAAGCGGGCTATATTGTAAAAGTGTTTATGCATCTTGGTGATGAATTTAAAAACATGATACTTACCATTCTCATTCCGCTTGCCTTATTTATCTGGTTTATCATTGCCTTCTTAATGGATGGCTCTTTCTGGTTGTGGATTAACCATGCCTTTGGATTACGATAAATTGTAAACTATACTTATTAAATCCTCGTATCATGCGGGGATTTTTTTATCTCTATACATCAACACTCACATTGCGCACTATATTTGACCATGAATTTTCAACTCGGTATCGAAATTCCACAACTTGAACCTCAAATTCAACATCACCACAAAATAATTCTCAGTGGCTCGTGTTTTACCGAGCATATGACTGGGTTTATGCAAAGGGCAAAATTTCAAGTGATGCAAAATGCACATGGTATCATCTTTAACCCACTCAGTGTTTGTAAAAGTTTGCTTGATGTTGCAGAAGCTAAATTATATACAGCCGATGATTTGTTCTTTTTAAATGAGTATTGGCATAGTTGGTATCATCATTCCGATTTCTCGGATATGAATCAGCAAATTTGTTTAGAAAAAATCAATCAAAGCATCGCAAGCCAACATGCATTTCTTAAACAAGCTGATTATATTATTATTACACTCGGCTCGGCATTTGCATATCAACACATTGAGCAAAGTATTTTTGTAAGTAATAATCATCGTGCACCGGCAGTTTGGTTTTCAAAAGTTTTACTTGACATAAATGAAATCAAATCTGCCTTGCAAAACATGCAGCAAAAATTGATAAGTTTACATCCTCAACTAAAATTTATTTATACAATTAGTCCGGTTAGACATGTTCGCGATGGTGTTATCGAAAATAACCGAAGCAAAGCACGCTTGCTCGAAGCCGTTCATGCCATGCCAAATAGTTATTACTTTCCGGCTTACGAATTGGTAATTGATATCTTACGCGACTACCGATTTTATGATATCGATATGGTTCATCCAAACTATCAAGCTACCGCTTTTGTTTGGGAAAAATTCTTGGAATCATGTGTTAACCCAAGTTGTTTCCCATTACTTAAAAAATTAGATCAAGTATTTAAAGCAAAAAATCATCGCCCAAAAAGTACAAGCAGTTTAGCTCATCAAAAGTTTACACGCGAACACCATAATCTTTGTTTACAACTGCAAGGTGAGTATCCTTATTTGGACTTGCTTGATGAGATAAATACATTTGCTGAATGATTCATCAGATCGAGTTAAAGGAGTTTTTAAGTAAATCTAAAAATACTTGTGTAATTGATGTGCGAACGCCTGATGAATTTTCGCAAGGGCATATCATTGGCGCCTACAACCTTCCGCTATTTTCAAACGAAGAACGAAAATTAGTAGGCACTTGTTATAAGCAAGAGGGGCGTGAACCCGCGATACTTTTAGGATTTGAATTAATTGGTAATCGATGGGCAACATATATTCGAGAAGCCGAAAAATTATGTACTGAGAAAACACCCGCTACGCCTAAACACATTGTAGTGCATTGTTGGCGTGGTGGTATGCGAAGTGCAGCTATGGCTTGGGCATTGAGTATGTATGGGTTTAACGTTAGCGTTTTACAAGGAGGATACAAAGTTTGTCGAAAATATTATCTCGATATTCTAGAGCAACGCTACCCCATATTAATATTAAGTGGGAAAACCGGAAGTGCAAAAACCAAAATTTTATTGGAAATGCAAAAACTTGGTGAGCAGGTAATTGACCTTGAAGGATTGGCTAATCATCAAGGATCATCATTTGGCTCTATGGGAAGTGATTATCAACCTTCACAAGAATTGTTTGAGAATTTATTAGCCAACGAATTGATGAAGCAAGATGTAGGAAAAAATATCTGGCTCGAGAATGAAAGTCTGGCCATTGGAAAAATAATGATACCAAGAACATTGTTTGCTCAAATGCGAAGTGCTGATATCATTAATATTGAATTGCCTTATACTGAGCGAGTTGATTTTTTGTATGAAGAGTATGGGAAACTTGATAAAGTTTTTTTAATGGAATCAGTGCATCGAATTTCGAAACGATTAGGCCCCAATGAAACTAAATTATCTTTGCAGGCCATTGAAGAAAATCGAATGAAAGATTTTATAAAGCAAGTATTAGTTTACTACGATAAAAATTATCAAAAAGGGAAAGAGAGTAGGGTGCCGGAAACGATTCACCCAATTGAACTCAATCAAATTCATCCGCATGACAATGCAATAGAAATTATCAAGTTAAAAAACAAAATCAAGTTATGAGCAACGAAATAAAACTTACTCAATATTCACACGGAGCCGGTTGCGGTTGTAAAATTTCACCCGCTGTTTTAGATAAAATTTTGCATAGCGAGGTTTCTTATGCTAAGGATAAAAAATTATTAGTAGGAAATGATACACGTGATGATGCTGCGGTATACGATTTAGGTAATGGAACGGCAATGATTACCACCACTGATTTTTTTATGCCTATAGTAGATGATGCCTACGATTTTGGCCGCATTGCATCGGCAAATGCCATCAGTGATATTTATGCCATGGGCGGAAAACCAATCGTAGCGATTGCAATTTTAGGTTGGCCGATTGATAAGCTTGCTCCTGAAGTTGCTCAAAAAGTATTAGAAGGTTCAAGGGCAATATGTGCAGAAGCCGGTATATCACTTGCCGGTGGACATAGCATTGATAGTCCGGAGCCTATTTTTGGTTTAGCCGTAAATGGTATTATTGAAATTAAAAACCTCAAACAAAACTCTACCGCTACGGCCGGATGTAAATTATATCTTACAAAACCTTTAGGCGTTGGCATACTTACCACGGCACAAAAGAAGAACTTATTAAAAGATGAGCATGCACAAATAGCACCTATGTCTATGAGTAAATTGAATAAGTTGGGCGAATTTTTTGGTAAACTTAACTATATCAAAGCCATGACCGATGTAACTGGGTTTGGATTGCTTGGGCATTTATCCGAAATGTGCGAAGGCAGCAATGTAAAGGCAGTTGTTGAATTCGATAAAGTGCCAGTGCTTTCTGAAATCCATGAATATCTTGCACTGAACTGTATACCTGGTGGTACCAATCGTAACTTGAACAGCTATCAGCATAAAGTAGATGAAATGAGTAATATGCAAAAATGGATTTTGGCTGACCCACAAACCAGCGGGGGATTAATGGTTGCTGTTTTGCCTGAATATGCCGATGAATTTGAGGTTTTTTTGCGAGATAATAATTTACCAGAAAGTTGCTGTCAATCATTTGGCTATTTAGAAGTACTAGATCAAGAGAAATTAATTAAGGTGGTATAAATGCTGAGGTATAAACAACATCTGCCAACAGTTTATTACATTTGCAAGCAATGAGTAGTTTATATAATTTACGCGGCGTTTCATCGCAAAAGGAAGATGTTCATGAAGCTATTAAGCATTTGGATAAGGGCTTATACCCTAATGCTTTTTGTAAAATATTGCCAGATTATATTTCTGGTGATGATGCTTATAGCTGCATTATGCATGCCGATACAGCCGGAACAAAATCAATTATCGCCTATTTATATTGGAAAGAAACCGGCGACTTAAGCGTTTGGAAAGGCATAGCACAAGATGCTTTGGTAATGAATATCGATGATATGATTTGTTCGGGTGTAACTTCTCATTTTATTTTATCATCTACTATTGCCCGCAATAAACATCTAATTCCGAAGGAAGTATTAGGTGCTATTATACATGGTTGTGATGAACTACTTAACGAATGGAAATCGTATGGCATTGATATTCATTTAGCAGGCGGCGAAACTGCGGATGTAGGCGACTTGGTAAAAACGATTGATGTTGGTTATACTGCCTTTGCTCGATTGGAACGAAAAAAAGTAATTAGCATACATCCCAAACCGGGTGATGTAATTGTTGGGCTTGCCTCCTTCGGACAAGCTACTTACGAAACAACTTATAATAGTGGTATTGGATGTAATGGATTAACCAGTGCTCGTCATGATATTTTAAATAAACAGTATCGAATAAATTATCCTGAGTCTTACGATGTTGCCATGCAAGAGTCGGTTTGTTATTCAGGGAAATTTGGTCTTACCGATAAAGCTGATCATGGATTAAACATCGGTCAGATGTTATTATCGCCTACACGAACCTTTGCACCTATTGTGAAGCAAGCACTTGAAAAATACGGTAATGAAATTCATGGTATAGTTCATAATACCGGTGGTGGACAAACAAAATGCATGAAATATATTGATAGTAATGTGCGTATTGTAAAAGACAATCTATTTACGCCACCTCAGGTGTTTCAACTCATTCAAGAGTCATCGAAGGCAGATGATAGAGAAATGTATCAGGTATTTAATATGGGATGCAGATTAGAGATCTATACAAATGAGTCGACAGCTAAAGAAATTATAGGAATAAGCAAGTCGTTTAATATTGATGCCCAAATTATTGGACGAGTTGAATCTGCTGAAAAGAAAAGTTTGGTTGTAAAAACTTCTAACGGGGAAGTTGTTTACTAAGTTATTAATTACCTCTTATTAATTATAGTATAGGATTAAGCAAATAAGAAGTTGCGGGATTTGCTGTAATCATACAAATCGTTGGTTGTCACTAGGGTAATGGCATAAAAAAAATCCCACGCTTTTCTGCTTGGGATTTTTTTCGTCGTACTTCTACGTTACGATAGAAAGCACTATTACTTTTTCGGAGCTGCTTTCTTAGCTGCTGCTTTTTTCGGAGCTGCTTTTTTAGCTGCTGCTTTTTTTGGAGCTGCTGCTTTTTTCGGAGCTGCTTTTTTAGCTGCTGCTTTTTTTGGAGCTGCTGCTTTTTTCGGAGCTGCTTTTTTAGCTGCTGCTTTTTTTGGAGCTGCTGCTTTTTTTGGAGCTGCTTTTTTAGCTGCTGCTTTTTTTGGAGCTGCTGCTTTTTTTGGAGCTGCTTTTTTTGCTGTTGCCATTTTGTGAATTTTAAGGTTAGTAATAAAAGAACTTTACGATGACAAATATATAAAATATATTTTCATATTTACAAAATAGAAACGAAAGTTTTTTCTTTCGTTTTTCTAAATGTAACTGTACCGTCGCGTAATGCGAACAGCGTAAAGTCTTTTCCTTGACCTACATTTTCACCTGGATGATATGCATTTCCTTTTTGTCTGATAATAATATTACCACAAATTGCTGCTTGACCGCCAAATAATTTTACGCCCAAACGCTTGCTGTGTGAGTCTCTCCCGTTCTTTACACTACCTTCACCTTTCTTATGTGCCATGATATAAAAATTTATTATTTATAAAATCTAAAATTAAAAATTATGCGAGTGAAGTAATTTTCACTTGCGTTAATGCTTCACGATGTCCGATTTTTTTCGTGTAACCTTTTCTTCTTTTTTTATGAAAAGTAATTACTTTATCTCCTTGAAGATGATCAAGAATTTCTGCTTTAGCCGAACCATTCATTTGAATTGAACCTTCTGCAGAAGTCATTAAAACTTTTGCATCAACAACATCACCTACATTTCCTGCAAGACGATGTACATAAATCTTGTCGTTTTGTTTTACCTTAAACTGCTGACCGGCAATATCTACAATAGCGAACATAATCGTTAATTTTTAAATTTGGACGGCAAAGATAATTAAAAATTCTTTTCCACCAAATCATTGATATATATCAATATTGTGTAATGTATGGTGGCCTTGGCTTTGAGTGATTGATAGTACTGAATTCTTGGACTTTCACTGTATAACTAAATCAATCAAAAAATACCGGCAATTGAACTATAAAGGCAAATATATTGGATAGAAACTGATCTTTTAAAATGATTTGCCTATTAAATATTATAAATTCTTCAACCTTTAATCCTTCTTCTAATTCATCGAGTTCATTTACTTTTGTCGTAATGAGTATAAAGTCGACTATTGCCCTGCCTTATGCAAAATATATTAGCAACCTGATTAAAAAGGAAATGCGACAAGCCATAGCACATCAGGATCAAATCATGCACTCATTAATTTCGCAAGCAACAAATACTTTCTTCGGCATACAACATCATTTTCATCAAATTCATTCTCATAAAGATTTTGCTCAGGCCGTTCCAATTCGTGATTACGAAGAGATGCAGAATTATATTTCTGACATTAAAGAAGGAAAGAAAAATGTTTTATGGAAAGGACAACCTTTGTACTTAGCCAAAACCAGCGGAACAACCAGCGGTGTAAAATATATTCCTATTAGTAATGAAAGTATTGGCTATCATATTCGTGCCGCACGAAATGCATTATTATGTTATATCGCCGAAACCGGGAATCATAAATTTGTAAATGGTAAAATGATTTTTTTATCAGGCTCACCCGAACTTGATAAAATACATGGCATCTATACCGGCCGATTAAGTGGTATCGTAAATCATCATGTGCCTGCCTACCTTACTTCTAATAGATTACCAAGTTATAAAACAAATTGTATCGAAGATTGGGAAACTAAATTAGAAGCGATAGTAAATGAGACTGCAGAAGCCGATATGCGATTGATAAGTGGCATACCGCCATGGATGCAAATGTATTTTGATAAATTGCTTGAACAGAAAGGAAAAAGAATAGGTGACTTGTTTCCCAATTTTTCTGTACTCGTACATGGCGGCGTAAACTTTGAACCCTATAAATCAAAATTGTTTGAAACCATTGGAAGACGAATAGACACCATA
The DNA here is from genome assembly GCA_016706595.1 of Bacteroidota bacterium. Classification (GTDB taxonomy): domain Bacteria; phylum Bacteroidota; class Bacteroidia; order Chitinophagales; family Chitinophagaceae; genus OLB11. Next base: position 512,484 of record JADJJH010000002.1, read on the forward strand.
GAAACTTTTCCGGCTAGCGAAGGATTTTTTGCATTTCAAGATTCACAACAACATGAAGGTTTATTATTAAATACCAATGCAGGTATGTTTTTTGAATTTGTGCCTGCGCAAGAAATTTTTAATAAAGAAGCTCCTCGTCTTACTTTACGCGATGTACAATTAGGTGTAAACTATGCGCTGATTGTAAGTTCAAATGCCGGCTTATGGGCTTATAATATTGGCGATACCATTAAATTCGTTTCATTAGACCCATACCGAATTGTAGTAACAGGACGAATTAAACATTTTATTTCAGCATTTGGCGAACATGTAATTGCCGAAGAAGTTGAACAATCAATGAAAGTAGTTTGCGAACAATTTCAAATCAATACAATCGAATTCACCGTAGCGCCAAATATTTCATCTAATGCAAATGCCAGTTATCACGAATGGTTTATTGAGTTCGAAACCTTACCAAATGATATTGATAAATTTGCATTAGCACTCGACCAACAACTTCGAAACAGAAATATTTATTATGATGATTTAGTGAAAGGACAAATTCTTGCCCCACTTAAAATTACCATCTTACAAAAAAATGCTTTTATCAATTATATGAAAAGCATTGGTAAACTAGGCGGACAAAACAAGGTGCCTCGACTGAGTAATGACCGCAAAATAGCCGATGCATTGCTTATGTATAACGTGAAATAAACTTGGTATGGTGTTTATAATTATAGTATTTACATTCGCATCTCAAATGTAAAATACCATGCAACTGTCAGCAGATATACAAAAGCTAAAAAGAAATTTTTTACCCAACGACTTTACCATAACTAATTGGGAAACTTTGAAACCTTACTTTGACCTATTAGTTGAAACTGATATTGAAACTAAATCAGCGCTTGAAACTTGGTTGCAAAAATTAAGTGAGTTACAAGATATAATTAGCGAAGATGCATGTTGGCGTCAAATTAAAATGACTTGTGATACCGAAAATAAATCCTTAGAAGAAGCCTTTAATTATTTCTGTACCGAAATTGAACCCAATATCAAACCCTACTCTGATATTCTCAATAAAAAATTATTGGCTTCTCCTGCTTTACATGAATTAGACCAGTCGCTTTATTTCACTTACTTGAGAAGTATTAAAAAGGATATTGCACTTTTTAGAGAAGAGAATATCGCTATTCATGCTGAGCTAAATGTATTGGCGCAACATTACGGCGTGATTACCGGCAAAATGAGTGTTGAAATAGATGGCAATGAATACACTTTACAACAAGCCGCTAAATTTTTAATGCAAAGTAATCGTGACTTGCGCGAACAAGTATATCATAAAATTGCATCGCGTCGTAAACAAGATGAAACCGAATTGGATACCTTATTTGATGAACTATTACATAAGCGTCATCAAATTGCATTAAATGCTGGGTTCGAAAATTATCGTGATTATAAATTTCAAGAACTTGGACGATTTGATTACAGTATTCAAGATTGTGAAAATTTTCATACTGCCATTAAAAAGCATGTATTACCCATTGTTGAAACTTTATACGAACATAAATGCAAACAATTGCAACTCGATATTTTAAAACCTTGGGATTTGGATGCAGAACCTGAAGGTCAAAAACCTTTAGCACCATTTAATGACGCCGATGAATTATTAGAGAAATCAATTGAAGCATTCAATAATTTAAATCCTTTTCTGGGTGATTGCTTTAAAAAGATGAAGACCTTACAACATTTTGATTTAGCGAGCAGAAAAGGGAAAGCACCGGGTGGTTACAATTGTCCTTTAGCCGAAAGTGGTGCGCCTTTTATTTTTATGAATGCAGCCGGCACGGCAGATGATGTGGTTACGATGATGCATGAAGGCGGACATGCCGTACATTCTTTTCTTTGTCATAACTTATCCTTAAGTGCATTTAAAGAATATCCTATGGAAATGGCTGAGCTTGCCAGTATGAGTATGGAACTTTTTAGTATGGATCAGTGGCATGTATTTTATAATGATGCCAATGAATTAAAACGTGCCAAGACCGAAGAACTTGAACGGGCCCTTACTATTTTTCCGTGGATTGCCATGATAGATAAATTTCAACATTGGTTGTACACTAATCCCGGACATACTGTTGATGAACGAAAAGCAATGTGGTTACAAATTCATCAAGAATTTTCGCCATCGAATTTGAATTGGGATGATTTAGAAAGCAACCGATCTATCCTTTGGCAAAAGCAATTGCATTTATTTGAAGTGCCATTTTATTATATCGAGTATGGTATTGCCCAATTAGGTGCATTAGCCATGTGGAAGGAATACAAATTAGATAGCACAAAAACTTTAGATAATTATTTGCTGGCATTAAGTAAAGGGTATACGCAAGATTTAAAATCTTTGTACAAAACAGCCGGTATCGATTTTGATTTTTCAGAAGAAAAAGTAAAAGCCCTTTGCGATTTTGTGAATATTGAGATTGAACAGATTTTAGCGTAGTTGGGTTGTTTTTTCAACATTGGGCTTGCCCCCCTGTGGTATACCGAAAAAATAGGTATTGTTTGAATGAAATAAATAATCGTATGCTTTCGGGATTACATTATTATGAAGAATATGATTTTCATACTACTCAATGATTATTTTTTTTACTCAATAATTATTTTTTTCATTACATTTTCAATCTTAATAAAATACATGCCTTTTGTATAATGGCTCAAATCTATTTCATCTTTGATAGTTGAATAAATAATTTGACCGCTTACATCAAACAGTTTTTTCCTTTTTCCTTTTGCATTTTTAATAAAAATAGTTTGATAAGAAGGGTTAGGGTATACACTCCACTCCTCACTCTCCGCTCTCACATTGCCACTCTGCAAAGGCCAGCATAGCGAAGTTGTATCTGCACCTAATGTATAATCCGGCATATTGGGTGGTGAAGTACTACCGCCGGCGCCGCTATCAATACGCAAACACTTACGGCAAAAACTACAGGCTGTTCCTTTTTCATCGGGCTTATCTATTACACTCAATTGTTTAAAACCTCCTCCCCCTTTGCCTATATATATTCTTTGATCTGGACCCAATGCAAGTTGACCGTAGTATTCAAATGCATCATAAGTAGTGTCCATACCATGCTTAATATTAATCCATGCCAAAGAACTGTCAGGTTCACTAATTTCTAATTGATAAATATTATAACGCCGTGTTATATACAATAAACTATTATTTGGAGAAAAGCATACTCCATTTGTAAGGCTATCCCAAATGTATTGCGGTAGCGGGCTTGGTACAGAAGTACTATCGATAGGAATATTCAACACCTTTTCGTGGCTTAATTCTCCAGTACATCTATCAAAATCAGCCAAAAACAATTTGTTGATTTTGCCTTTCAACGCTGCATATTTTTTGCCATCATTACTAAAGCAACTTTGACCGGTTCCTTCGTAAAACCCAAAATCGGGTTCAGCAAAGTTCTGTACATAAGGACCTTTAATAGAATCTTTTGTTACCAAAAAACGATAAATGATATTAGTATTTAATCCTTGCTTTAGCAGCCACCAATCGCGCCCATTGCTATGTCTACAAGCCTGCATCATGGTTGTTGAAAGTTCAACATTACTAATTAGTATATTGTTTTTACTAATAACCTTTCCCATACCTCCATTTGCTTTCATGTCTACTACATGAAATAAAATTTCATCATATGGAAATTTTATACCCACTGTATTGGTCCAATAAAAATTATAAGCGCTGTCACTTACAGTAGGTATTATTAAATAATATGTATCGTCAGTATCTTTTGGCAAAATAATTGAGCCTTGTGTAAACGGTGCGTTTGGGTATAAGTTTTTCAAATAGATTTGTTCAGGCACCAAAGAATCTCCGTTTTCAATTATATTCCCGAGTGTATCAAATAATTGCATTCCATTGCATAAAAATTTTAGATTACCACTTATCCTATCACTTATATTACTGTGACCGAATGAAAAAATATAAGGATAATTTGGTGATATCCCATTCCAGAAAAGTTGTGAAGTTAAAGGCCTTGATGTATCGCCCGCAAAGTTTGCAATTTGCCCGTTTAAACCAAATACCCAAGAATAGCCTGATTTGTTCTGTGCAGAAGAAAATAATGGATATACAATTAATATTAAGAGGAGTTTTTTCATGTTTATCTAAGTATAGTTAGTTTACCTATGGCTTTCCTAAATTCAATCTAAACTTGTAGATATATAAACCACCGGCAAAATTTCTCCCCGCAAAGTCTCGCCTCGGACTCTGCGATTTATTACTATAATCATAATTCAAAATTTTCATTCATCAAATTTAATGTCTTTCTTGTACATGAAATACATTTAACCCACATCATGAAATAGAATTTTAGAAATTAAGTAAAATTCATATTTATGATATCGAACCTCAACACCAAACTAATTTTACTGGTTATAAAATCACACTTTACTAATGTCATAACGTAGACATACGAATTAATGTATCTTATACTTTCTATATGCACTATATGGTTCAAGATATCGAATAAATTATTTTTTTACCGATTCATTACTACTAGCCGCATGAAAAGCAATTTTAAATAGTTTGTCGTTTTGCAAACCCGATTTTTCACGCGCCGCATTTTCGTTTAAGTTCAATTCTTTTAAGCCTTTATAGTATCGATACATGGTTGCAATTTCTTTCAAGATATGATTGATCGCAATTTTATCATCCAAGCGAATACTATTAAAATCTTGCATATTCGTTCGCAAATTTTTGGCTTGTTGTAAATACGAAAGTGGACTCACTTCTTCTACATTAAAACAAGAAGCATCATCGGCTAATAAAAAACTGATATCTAAAGCACAAGTAGAGAAAATGAGTTCAGCATCTTTCAATTGTAAAATATAGGGTTTCTCATCGTTACTTAATAATTTATCACTCACCATGAGTTGTAATTTTTCGCCATTGCTTCCGCTAAAACGAAGTAAGTCGTTAAACTTACTAAACGTAAAAAGCAAAGTGGTTTTGGTAAACTTGTCAAGTAATCGACAATGTATATCGATACTCACTAAATCGCTATCATCAAAAATGATACGTTCGATACTAAAAGCCTGAATGTTAAAGTCGGGTTTGATAAAAGTTTGTGTTTTCATATCTGTTTCATTTATTACATCACAAATATTTACACGTAACAACGTAATGAGTTTACGTAGCGATGGACTATTTTTACTTTTTTCCTTTCTCATAGTAAATACAGACGATGAAAAACAAACATGCATTAAGCAGATATCGATTAATTGACAATCGCATGACAATGAAGCAAAAACCTGCACCAACCCTGCAAGATTTAGTTGATTTTGTAAGCGAAAAGATGAATGCGCCTATATCGGTTGCCAGTATCCAAAAAGATATTTATGCGATGCGATACGATGAATCGCTAGGATTTAATGCTCCGATTGAATATAGTAAAGCAGAAAAAGCTTATCGATATACAGATCCGAGTTTTTCGATAAGCAATATTCCGGTATCGGAAGAAGATTTGCATGGATTGGAAATTGCTATAGGCATACTTGAACAGTTTAAAGATATTCCGGCCATTCGAGTATTTGAAGATGCCATTACTAAAATAGCTGCCTCGGTAAAACAAAGCAGGGCTAAGGTAAGTGAAGGAAAAATTGTTTTGCTCGATCGGCCTAAACGTTACTTGGGTATCGAGTATATGGCCGATATGGTAGATGCTATTCATAACCGAAATGTTTTACGCATTCAATATCAACCATTCACAAAAAAGGAGGCAGCAAAGCATACTGTCCATCCTTATTTTATTAAAGAATATAATGGTAGAATGTATTTGATTGGCAAGGATATTCATCCAGTAAAAGAATCTAAGTTTTTAACTTTCGCTTTTGATAGGATGAGTTCGGTAATTAAAATGAATCAAACTTTTATAGAAGAGCAAGTTGATAAGGAAAATTATTTTAAAGAAACGATAGGTATTTCACAACCCGGTACCAAACCCGAAAAAATTGTACTGCAATTCGATCCGGCACAAGCAAATTATTTAAAATCGCAACCCATACATCACTCGCAAGAAATATTAAAGGATAATGCCAAAGTATTTAGTATTGGTTTAGAGCTCGTAATCAACTACGAATTAAAATCCTTACTACTAGGGTTTGGCGATAAAATGAAAGTATTGAAACCACAAAGTTTGGTGCTTGATATGCAACAATCTATTCAAGCTATGCAAGCTTTATATGAATCATAATGAAGTGCGCATATGCGGTTAATTTACATTGTCTAACTAATTAGACAAGCGTTATATTCTTTCACCACATTAGAAACATAGGAACCATAGGCTTTCTCAACTTATAAGTCGTTTGAGGATAGAATGAACTTTTTCTATGTTTATGTGGTTTATCAAAAAATCAATGTGCTGAATAGCCCCTAAAATAAGCTAGCTTATTATAGAATTACAAATTGTATTACCTTAGTCGCCTAAATTTTTTTACATGAACCAGAAATTAGTAGATCGCATTGGTGCCGAATTATCAGCCATTAAAGAGGCCGGATTATTTAAACAGGAACGCATTATTTCTTCCGAACAATCGGCACATATTATTGCCAATGGCAAACCCGTATTAAATTTTTGTGCCAATAATTATTTAGGATTATCGTCTCATCCAAAAACCATCGAAGCGGCTCACAAAGCTATTGAACAAAGAGGATATGGATTAAGCAGTGTACGATTTATTTGTGGAACACAAGATATTCATAAAGAGCTTGAACAAAAGATTTCTACTTTTTTAGGTACAGAAGATACTATTTTATATTGTGCGGCCTTTGATGCGAATGGGGGTTTGTTTGAACCCTTATTAGGTGAAGAAGATGCGATTATTTCGGATGAATTAAATCATGCATCGATCATAGATGGTGTTCGTTTATGCAAAGCTGAGCGACACAGATATAAGCATGGCGATATGGATGAGTTAGAAGAAAAATTAAAAGCAACCCAACATTGCCGGAGTCGTATGATAGCCACCGACAGTGTATTTAGTATGGATGGAACCATTGCCAAACTTGATATCATTTGTGCCTTGGCCGAAAAGTATGATGCGATTGTGATGATAGATGAATGTCATTCGAGTGGATTTATGGGCAAAACCGGTAGAGGTGTTCATGAACTTTGTGGGGTAATGGAGAAGGTAGATATTATTACCGGAACTTTAGGCAAGGCATTAGGTGGTGCCAATGGTGGATTTACTTCGGGGCGAAAAGAAATTATAGATATGCTTCGTCAAAAAAGCAGACCCTATCTTTTTTCAAATACTCTTGCACCAAGTATAGTGGGTGCTTCGATTGCGATATTAGATATGTTGAGCGAAGCCACTACACTTCGTGATAAATTAGAAGAGAACACTTTGTATTTTAGAGAGCAAATTGCCAAAGCAGGTTTTGATATTAAACCAGGCATACATCCGATCGTACCTATTATGTTATATGATGCGGTTTTGGCTCAAACCATGGCAAGCCGTTTATTAGAAGAAGGAATTTATGTGGTTGGATTTTTCTTTCCTGTGGTAGCTAAAGGAAATGCCAGAATTCGTGTACAAGTGAGTGCAGGTCATGATCGCGAAGATTTAGATAAGGCGATTGCAGCGTTTACGAAAGTTGGCAAGGAATTGGGCGTAATTAAATGACATCTCTAAAAGCCTCTGATGCTTAGTTATTCGACTGAGACTTTTTAAGGATGTCGACGAAATTTATGAATTCCAAATCACAACTAATAATTGAAAACCGGATATGTCAAAATTAAAATATCATACATCCTGAACTATCGAATCCGTAAGATTCAAGTATCGATAAAACATCAATAAAAAACAAAAAGCGAACCGGGGGAGGTTCGCTTCTTATTTTCACTAAAAAACACAAAGGGGGATAACTCTAAAGTCAGAGTTCTGCAATCCTAGACGAACCCGATGTATTGTTCGTTGGCAGAAGTGTAATTTTTTTTTATTTCCGGAAGTGATTTTTTGCTAAAGCCCTGAAAATCATAGCCTAATCCTAAATAAATTTTCGGAAATAACATTTGGATATTCATAGTCAAACAGGCAATTATGATCTATTAGGTAAGCTATCAAACCGCATTGCTTCATGTCTCAGCGGTAAAAAATTCCGAACCCCGAACCTCGGTCCCCCAACCCCGTTAATTTATCTCAATAAAGTAATATCTCCCTTCTTAAAAATCTTTCCGCACTTCGTATCACCTCGCAAGAAATAATAATACGTTGCTACCGGTGCCGCTTCATTTTTATAAAATCCATCCCAACATATTTCAGGATTATCAGTTTCAAAAACTAAGTTGCCCCATCGATTATAAATGCCAAAATAAAAGTTTTGAAAATTAGCCAAATTGCGAATATGCAAGCAATCGTTATTGCCATCATTGTTTGGCGAAAATGCATTCGGAATGAAAATGGAGGTCTCGTCGTTATTATAAGCATACACGGTAATAGAATCGATAATCACGCAAGTGCCTATCATGCCGGTTACAATAAAAGTGGTGGTTTGATTGATATTGGCAATGGGGTTTGCGCTATTTGCATTTGATAAAATTGATGCCGGCGACCAAGTATACGTTTCGGCACCGGATACATTCAGTTGTATAGCATGCTGATTACATTCGGCATCTCCACTTTTTGTTACCGTAAGTTTAGGATCTACCCTTACATCTATGGTTACTTCTGATGTGCCTGTACAACCTGTTGCATCGGTACCAATCACTGTATAGGTAGTGCTTGAGGTTGGAAACACATAAGGATTAGGCATATTGATTTGTGAGATATTTGTATTAGGCGACCACAAATAACTGGCGCCTCCACTTGCAAAAAGTTGCACGCTATCACCTAAACAAATAATAGGATCGTTAGGCGATATACTCACATTTACATTATTGCTTACGGTGATGGTTACTGAACTTGTATTAGTACATCCATTGGCATCGGTACCGGTAACAGTATAGGTTGTAGTAGCAGTGGGCACAAAGGGTTGTCCGGCAATAATACCACCGGTCCATACATACGTAACAGCACCATTTGCATCGATGGTGGTTGGATTGCCAAAACATACGATGGATGGTGATGCCACTGCATTTACGGTGGGTGCAGGTTTAACGCTAACAGGCACACTACTAGTGCCGGTACATCCATTCGCATCAGTTCCGGTTACTGTATAGGTAGTTGTGGTTAAAGGTGAAAAAGGAATTCCATTACTCACACCGCTTGTCCATACATATGAGCTTGCGCCCGAGCCGATGAAAATTACAAATTCACCTTCGCAAATGTTACTAAGATTAGCATTTGCAGTAACAACAGGTAAAGGATTTACGGTAATAGAAATGGAAGCGGTATTGCTACATCCATTGGCATCGGTACCGGTAACAGTATAGCTTGAACCACTAAGCGGAATAAAAGCACTTCCATCAATTACTCCACCTGTCCATGAATAGGATATTGCGCCATTGCCAAATAATAGAATTGAATTTCCTGCACAAACTTGTCCGTTAGCAGGAAATGAATTTGCTGTAACCAGCGGCAATGGATTTACGGTAATTTGAACCGTTGCTGTATTTGAACAACCTGCTGCATCGGTTCCGGTTACAACATATAAACCACTAGAAGAGGGTGTAAATGGAATGCCATTTGTAACACCGCCTGTCCAAGAATAAGTTGCTGCACCGCTACCTGTAAGTGTTGTGGAATTACCTGCGCAAAGAATAGCAGGGGAAGCGAGACCGGTAACAGAAAATGTATTATTAACTGCCAATACAGTTGTTGTAAATGTATCAATCTTGCCGGTATTACTTGTGACAATTAAGGTAACAAGATAGCTACCTGCATTAAGATAATTATGAGAAGGGTTCTGAAAACTAGAACCAAATCCATCACCAAAATTCCAATTCCAATTGACAATGGTTGAAAGATAAGCTGTTGAAAGATCTGTAAACTGTATAATACTAGAATCACAATTATCTGGATACGAATAAGCCGCAATTGCATTCACTGAGTCCATAGGCAATATACCGCAAATACATGTTGGAGGATTATTTGGTGCAACAAGTGAAATTGAATTAGCTGTAATGTTACCATGAATGTTTAACATATGTGGGTTCATAGCACCGGCGACATTAAAATTTTGAACATCAACTTCTATTGTATGATTTCCTGTCAGAAAAAAATTATGGTATATGAAATTTGTAAACGTTTGCCAATTTGCAGTAGCTAAACTTACCGGTTGACTAAAACTTGTGACAATTCCATCAATTCGTAAGGCGCTTATATAATTATCATTTGAGATATTAAAATTAAAATGCAATGAGTCATCAATACAAGTTCTAAATTTAAATCTGTAAGTAATTAAGTAATACCCAACTGTGCTATTATTTGTAATGTATTGACTAGGATTGGCAAAACCGATCCATCTTGAATTTGCATAAGAAGTTCCTCTACCATTTGGGGTACAAACAATTGCAGGTGTATTGTTTATTGCCCCAGGAATATTATTTGCGTTATCAATTTCCCATTGAGGGTCACCTGCACCAAACGGCAATAATGTTAGTGTTGTAGGGTTATAAGCAGTATTAAGAAGGATTGAATTAGAGAGTTGGCAAGGTTGTGCAAACATCTGCAAGAATAGTATTGAAAGAATCCATGTTGCAAATATCGATTTCATAGGTAGTTATTTTGTGTAAATTAGCATTGAATTTTTTAATCCCAAAATTATACCAAGCAAATCTTCAAGGTTTTGTATTTTGATATAAATTTAAAAACTCTTTTTAAATTAATTTAGTCTAGAAGTACTTTTCTATATCCGTCTCTAAATTTTTCTGCTGAAAAATTGCGTACGGAATAATCAAATGCATTTTTAGAAATTTTATTGAGTTCATTATGGTTGGCTATCATCCATGTAATTTTTTCCATTGCTTCTGAAATCAATAACTCTTCATTTTCAACTTCATTAATTAAAAACCCATTCTGCCTATTTGTGATATGCTCTGGTATTGCGTCAATATTCGTGACCAATGGAATTGCTCCGAATGCCATAGCTTCCATAATTACTAATGGAAATCCTTCCCAAGCCGAGGTCATTAATAGAATATCATTGCATTTATGAAAATTATACATCGCCTGTCCACCTTGTAATTCGCCTACATAGGATCTATCATCAATTAAATGTTTAGGCATCTCATTTAATATCGGTCCGGCAAGTTTAAATTCAACAGGTAAATTCAATAATCTACATTGCTCAATAATTTTTAGTATCAACCAAACTCTTTTTTGCGGGCCACCGCGACCGGCATAATATATTTTTAATGGAAGACTAAATTCTCTCTCGTGATAAGTTTCCGGCAAATATTCTAAACGATAAAAAATAACTTTAAGTCTGTCAAGATATTTCAAAGGTATCCCTGCCTTTTTGTAGGCGTTGCCAAATTTCTTTTTAAATACTTCCCCTACAATAATACGTGTGTCGATAAATTTAATAAATGGCGCCCAGATCCACGTAAACTTTGGGTCGTACATATGAATGAGTTCATGTACTTTTATCGATCTATTCAAATGAGGTGTTAGCTTGTAAGCAAAATTGCATTGACCAATAAATACAACGGGCTTTTTCATTTGCTTATTAATGTAGTAACTACAAACTCCTCGAAACATTAAATTCCCCCAGTAGATAAACTTATTATCAGACCATCTGCCTATTTCCTTGATAGTAACATGAGGCAATTCAAAAAAATGTTTCATGCCACTATTTGGCGATTTCTTAGTGAAAAAAATAATCACTTTTTTGTCTGTAAATGATTTTACGATTTCTGCATTCACCCGTTCGGCACCTCCAATAGCATAACCCGGAAAGAAAAAATAGATATCATATTCTTCGTGTAATGGATTTAGCATGGCTACACATTTTCCCAACAATACAAATGGAAACATGATTACCTGTTCGATATATCGTTTAATTGTAAATAATTTATACATCTTTGCTGAAAATCTGATTAAATGGATAAAAGTAATACTATCACTTCACCCATTACGCAAGGAACGGTAAAATTATTGGCCAGCATACCGAAAAATACAATTATTGAAAGCTATAAAGCAGAATCAGGAATTGATATAGATTATTTATTTGGTTCGATTGAATTAGTTAATCTCTATGAATGTGATGATACAGGTTATCGTTTTTTTTTATCCATTTGGCATCGAAGGAGATGGCCCTTTTTATGAGAAATTAGAATCGATACCATGGTATTATTCTGCTTGGAAATGGGATTACGAAATTGCAGATCAATTTATTCATTCCGGCAACCAAGTAATTGATATTGGTTGTGGAGAAGGGAAGTTTTTAGATTACTTAAAAACAAAACGCAATTGTACTTGTGTTGGTTTGGAATTAAATGAAAAAGCCAAAGAACTTGCTACAAACAATGGAATTGAAGTACATAATCAATTCATACAAGAATATGCAAAATCAAATTCAGATAAATATGATGTTGTTACTTTTTTTCAGGTATTAGAACATATATCAGAAGTAGATAGTTTTTTCAAATCTGCGATTTCGGTAGCTAAACCCGGAGGTAAAATTATCGTTGCTGTTCCCAATAATGAACCTTATTATCTAACTTATGACAAAGATCATTTTTTAAATTTACCACCTCATCATATGGGTTGGTGGAATGAAAAATCACTAACTAAAATTGCCGAAATTTATAATTTAGAATTAGTAAAAATTGTCAAGCAACCGCTCGAACATTTCTCAGGTTTTTCAAAAAGTTATATGATTGAAAAATTAAAATTCCCTAACTTCTTAATAAAAATTTTACTCCCTTTCGCTAAGGCGATTTGTTATATAAACAGAAATAATATTAATGGGGCTTCAATATTAGCTGTATACAAAAAGAAATAGAACGTGGCGTTGAATGATCTGCATATGATTATTTCTTTTAATTAAAGTATTAGCGCTTAAATTTGTTTCGTGAATTCAAAACCCAACTTTATTGCTAACCCATTTTTTTTAGATAGCATAACAGGCATTTTATACAATCCATTCTTCTTCACCCGAAAAGAACTTTATACAGCCATCTCTCATTTTGCTCCAAAACTAAAGGGTGGCATTGTAGATTTAGGTTGTGGCACAAAACCATACCAGCATTTATTTACGCAGGCTACTTCGTATACCGGCTTAGATATTGAAACCAGTGGTAACCACGATATCAAATCTGAAATTGATGTTTACTACGATGGTAAAACTTTTCCATTTGCCGATAATACCATCGATAATATTTTTTCATCTGAAACCTTTGAACATATATTTAATCTGGAAGAAATTATTAAAGAAATTCATCGCGTTCTAAAAAAGGATGGACTTCTTTTAGCAACTTGTCCTTTTTTATGGCCCGAACATGAAGTGCCTTATGATTATGCCCGTTACACCTCATTCGCCATTCAAGATTTGCTCAAACGTAATGGATTCGAAATTGTAGCCTTCGAAAAAACGGGTAATTATTTCATTAGTGTTTTACAATTACAAGCCTTGTATTTGTATTTCTTTATTAATAAAATTCCATGGTTAAGTTCAGTATTTTTTGTGTTGTTTATTTCTCCGATTTTCTTGTTTGGTTCTATCATTAATAAAATACTGCCTTCGTTTATGAAACGTAAAGACTTGTATTTGAACAATATCATTTTAGCTAAAAAAATTGCCTGATGGGAATTATCAAAAGGCAAGGATTAAAAACTAGTATTGTTTCGTATGCCGGAGTATTATTGGGTGTCATCTTTTTCATTTTTGTTTTTCCGCATATTATTGATAAAGAGTATCTCGGACTCATTGGCTTGTTGCAAAATCTCATGTACATATTTGCCTCCTTACCGGGTTTAGGTATGGCACATATTATGTTGAGGTATTATGCACTTTGGAAAGAAAAAGAAACCTTAACACAGTTTAATGCTTTTTCGATGCTAATGATGTTAGGTGCAAGTATTCTGTTTGTACTGGCTTATATTCTTTGTAAAGATCTTATCATTGATCAATACAAAACACAATCGGCCCTTTTCATTCCTTATTACTATGCCGTAATTCCATTAGTTATTGTGTATGCCTACAGCCAGTACTTTGAAATCTATAGCATGATGCGCTTACGTGTTGCTGTACCTGCTTTTTTACGCGAAATACTTACCCGTGTGTTATTGATTATTGTGGTGTATTTATTTGCCTATAAGTTACTTTCTGAATATGAATTTGTAGGCGCTTTTATTATTGCCTATTTATTTGCTTTTGCTATTTTGGTGTGGTATACACGAAAGCAACTGCATTTTAAAGCCAATAATCCCCTTGCATTTGTTTCTCAAAAAGTAGATACCAAAGAGTCTATCATGTATGGTGGATATATGTTATTGCTTACTACATTTACCAATATTCATAATTTTTTAGATGGCATTATTTTACCGGCCTATTTAGGTTTAGGTGCCTTAGGTATTTATTTGCGACCCATGATTTTAGGCGTGATGATACAAATTCCGTATCGTGCGATTAGCTTGATTTCGATACCTATCATTCGGGAGGCGATTGTTCAAAATGATATGAAAAAAGTGAAGGACTTAAATAGAAGTATTGGTATTAATTTGTTTCTTATCGGTAGTTTTTTATTCACTTTATTGATAGCCAATACCAATTCTATTTTTAAAATCTTCCCACCTGAATATGAAATTGCTAAAAATGTTTTGTACATAATTGCATTGGGTAGATTATTAGATATGGCATTCGGATTGAATTCAGAAATTATCAATTATTCGAAATACTATCGACATATTATTCTCTTTTCATTTGTGATGATGATGAGTACGATTGCACTTAATATTTTATTAATTCCAAAATTTGGTATGGAAGGGGCTGCCTTGGCCGTTTCGATTTCGTTGATTGTTTTTAATATTATGAAAACTGTTTTCATTTGGCAAAAATTTCATTTCCATTGTTTTAGCAAACACTATATTTCATTACTATTGATTACCTCTGGTGTTTTAGGGATTTTATATTTTATCCCTTTCCTTCAATTTTTGCCTAACCACATGTTTATGAATGCATGTGCAAATATTGTTTTCAAATCGGGCATTGGAACCACTTTGTTTATAATTCCTTTGTTTGTATTAAAAATTTCTCCAGATTTTAATGAGTTTGTAAAGTTGGTACTCACTGGTAAAATTTTTAAAGGCGGACATAAAATGGAGTCTTTATAAGGTTAAGTTGTGGCATTCAGAACTCATGCTACCTATCCATTTAAAAAAATCGGCTTCCAATGGTATTGCCATCGAAAGCCGATATTCATGAAAGCCTTTATTTACATATAAAATGTAGGGCTTAATTTAAAAGTAAATGAATTGTACTTGTTTGCGCATGCTATTACAACGCTGCTTCATATCTTTTTGACACTTCATCCCAATTCACTACATTCCAGAAAGCAGCAATATAATCGGCACGACGATTTTGATAATGTAAATAATATGCATGTTCCCACACATCCATGCCTAATATTGGAGTTCCTTTGCATTCGGCAATATCCATTAATGGGTTATCTTGATTAGCTGATGAACATACACAAAGCGATTTATCTTCTTTTACACAAAGCCAAGCCCAACCACTACCAAAACGAGTCATGCCTGCATTCGCAAAATTAGTTTTGAAGGTATCAAATCCGCCCAATTCCTGTTCAATGGCTTCGGCTAATTTGCCTTTTGGATTACCGCCACCATTGGGTGAAAGAATTTCCCAAAATAATGTGTGATTGAAATGTCCGCCTCCATTATTTCGGACGGCTGCAGGGAGTTTAGACATGATGGCAAAAAGCTCTTCTAATGTTTTGCCTTCATGTTCAGTTCCCGCTAAAGCTTTATTTAAATTATCAACATAGGCTTGATGGTGTTTACCATGATGAATTTCCATGGTAGTTTTATCGATATGAGGTACCAATGCATCATGAGCATATGGTAAAGTGGGTAAGGTAAATGCCATTATTAAAATTTTAGATCACAAATGTAAACATTCATCAAATAGGATGACTTACACTTTACTATTATTTTATTAGCATTTTCAATGCATAATCATTTCATGATATATAAAAAATGGACTTAGCTTTCGCTGATACTTTGTACAGCCCTAAACGCAATATTAGACCAAGAAAAATGAGTATAAAATTTTGAATGGTTGTTGGAAATGGATGCAAATTTGGCTTGTAAAATAGCGTGCACATAGGCATTCCAGTCTTTGTCGGCAACAATTACCAGTCTTTCTGGGGCAAATTCTTTTTGAACACCAATCGCCCCATTTTCAGAAGAAATACAAAATTTGCCGAAACCTAACGCTTCAACCAATTTCGTTTTAATGCCCCCTCCATCTTGTAAAGGGTTTAAAAAAATATCACATGCTTTAAAGTACAAATCAATATCTTCAACAAAACCACAATAAATAATGTTTGCTTCTGTAAAGTTTTGCAGTTCATTCATATCGGCAGGTAATCCTTTACCGCAAACTAAAATTTTATAATTCAATTTACTTTTAAGCAAATCAGGATTTATCTTATACAAAATATGATTCAAGGCATCCAGATTAGGTTTGTAATTGAGGGTGCCGTTAAATAAAATAAGTGTCGTATTTGTTTCAATTTGATGGTGAGTATTTACCCACTCCTTGCAGCGACTAATTTCATCAGGTTCAGGCAGATGAATATTTTCTACTCCATAGGGTATTACAAAACATCGATCTTCATGCACCTTATAAAACAAAGTAGCATAATGCTTATCTTCTTCGGTTTTAAACCAAGTAACATCGGCCATTTTATAAGCTGCTTGCTCGTAAAGCCATAGTAAACGCCACCACCATTTGCCGATACTTTTAAATCGTTCACTTTCTATATTATGCGAATGCACGATGATTTTTTTTGACGAGAATACTTTAAACAATAAAATCAACCAAGCATAATAAGGATGTTCGAAAAGTAAATGCGTTCGATTAGTTTCATCAGCTATTTTTTTCATTTTAAAAAATAGCATTGGGTTCAAGTAACGCCACTTCGAATTTGAAATTTGATGGATTACTACAAACTCTTCGTTTGGTTCATTCTTTTGTATGGTTAAACAGTTTAAGCCAACTAAACGCGACAAGTATTTGTAAAACAAAGCAATGCCCTTTTGTCCACCCATGATGGCCGGAAAAACTTTATAAGGCACTAGGGCCAATATGCGAATCGTATTTGAAGTTTGTTGCACGCGCTAAAGATAACAAACAAAATTTACTGTTGAAGAGAAGTAGATTTTGGTAGAATAGTCAGTGAGGCGAATATCAAATAGATAATTGCTTTGTGCCGCAAGGTATTAGCCTCTTAACTTGCACCTGAATTAATTCAAACAAAATATGTCGACCTATATAATTGCCGGTGGTAGCGGATTTGTCGGAAGCCACTTAAGTAAAATATTATTAGCCCAATCGCATCAAATCATTATACTAAGCACAAAGAAAAAATTGCCACAAACTACAAATCCGCAATTGCAATTTGTGTATTGGGATCCTACTCAGTCTGTGATTGATAAAAAATTTTCATGCCAGCAAGCTATCGTTATTAATTTGGCCGGTGCTGGGGTTGCCGATAAACGTTGGACCAGATCGCGCAAACAAGAAATTCTGTTGAGTCGAGTTCAAAGTTTGGCTACCTTATATAAAGCGGCACAAAATAAGCAGATTGGGATTGAGTTTCTTTTATCGGCATCTGCTATTGGGTGGTATGGCGAGGGCGAACAAAATTTTACTGAGGAGGATGCGAATGACACCTCCTATTTATCTATGGTTTGTAAACAATGGGAGTCTGAGGCTAATACCTTTGAAAAATTAGCCATTCCGGTAGGTATAGTTCGTATTGGTATTGTGCTTGGTGAAGGTGGAGGGGCATTTCATGAATTTATGAAACCATTGAAGTATGGACTAGCCGGTATTCCGGCAGGTGGAAAACAAATGTATAGTTGGATACATGTAGAAGATGTTTGCCAAGGGTTAGTTTATCTGTCGAAAAACAAAGCAAGCGGTATTTTTAATCTTGTGGCGCCTAATCCCGTAATGCTACGTTCAATTTTTAATGAAATGATAATTTGTAGAAATGCATTTACTATCAAATTATCAGTTCCTGCATTCATCTTAAAAATTGTATTAGGAGAAATGTCGGTTGAAATATTAAAAAGCTGCCGTGTAAGTAGCCAAAAGTTGCAGGACTTGGGTTTTAGGTTTCAATACCCGGAAATAAAATCATGCATCCACCAGCTTATGCATTGTGAGTAGGTAATGGAGAATCCTTAAAATATGAAAAAGGGATGAATCAAATTCACCCCTTCTTAATTTATCTATTCACTGACAATCTATTAATGAACAATTTTTTCTTCAAGTTCCAAGGCTTCCATGCCATTTTTTACACGATAATCGTTGATGGCCGCTTTAATTGCATCCTCGGCTAATACCGAACAGTGTATTTTAACAGGCGGAAGGTTGAGTTCTTCAACAATATCCATATTGTCGATGGTAACCGCTTCGTTGATACTTTTTCCTTTGAGCCACTCGGTTGCCACACTTGATGAAGCGATGGCAGAACCACATCCAAAGGTTTTAAATTTTGCATCTTTAATAATGCCGGTTGCGTCATCTACTTCAATTTGAAGACGCATTACGTCGCCACATTCAGGCGCACCAACCAAGCCAGTACCCACATTGGTTTTACTTTTGTCGAGGGTACCCACATTTTGTGGATTATTATAATGTTCGAGTACTTTCTCTGAATAAGCCATGATATTTAGTTTTTTTGTAGGCAACAAAGATAAAGGCATCACAGCCTATTATCAAATTTCCTTTTTTGTATGAGGCATTGCTTCTGTCTATGTTCTAAATTTTTTCACAGGTAATTTTTGGATTTCCGTAATTCGTAATTGATTTAACCCTTCGGTCTATACTTAATATCTCTAATCAAGCCTTGCGCATCTGGATTTTCTTTCCATACCTCAGGTAATTTTTTGTCAGGATAGTGTTTTACGTATTTACGTATAATTTGCCAGCCTAACCAAGTGCCAATATTACCCGGTGCTTCAGGAGGCATGCCGGTTGACGTAGGACCTTCATTTACATAGCGTAAAATATCTTGCCAATTGGTTGAATACAATAGTTTTTGTGTCGAAAAATAATTCCATATCATCGCTTCATTTTTCTTACACCAAGCTAATTGTTCAGGAGTATAGCCAATTAAAAGTTCATCACTTGTTTCAGGCAATGTATATTCCATAAACAACATTTCGCGGCCTTTCATCAGCATCAATTCTAATAAATTTTTCCCATCAGGTACTATCGGAAACATATCTTCATATATAGCGCGACTCACATTTACCGGAATATATTTTCTTTCGCAAAGTGCGGCTTGATAAGCAGGTAATTGTACCGCAGCATAAAAAGGATAATCTTTTCCAAGAAACATATCTAAGCCAACACCTACTGCTGTATCAACCGTTACCGCACTCCAAAAATTTAATCCTGATATGAAATAATAAACATCACCTAGCTTTTTGTTAGGGAAATAATATTTGATATGCTTGAACAATTGAGCTAATTCTTGATCAATTTCTTTTACATCCGGATAATGTTTTTGAACGGTATCATATAAATCTACATAATCTTTATACGTTAAAAAGTGCCGAACCGAGTTAAAAAAAACGCTTTGATCATTTCCTTTAGCAAAACCGGTAAGTTCGGTAAAATACACTGAGGCAAAGTCGGGATACCGATTTCCTAAAGCGTTTACACTTTTTTCGAGCGCATTGGTATCACAATGAAATAAAGCCTGATCCCAACGAATTGATTGTATCTTCACTGGAATCTTTGAAACATCCACTTTTTTAGGTTGCTTGTCATCTGAACATCCACTGAACAGAAGCGTTATCAAATAACAAACCATTAGTGCTACAAGGGGTTTCAGATAGTAAATTTGTCGAGCCATAGTCGGCAAAAATCAAACATTTTAAATTATTATAATGAAAAAATTTACGCTACTCGCATTTGCACTTCTTAGTTTGTTAACCATTCAAGTTCGTGCACAAGAAAGTAAAACCGATAAATTATTTAAAACCTTTCGTTTTGCTTTGTTTATCGGGCCCACATTCAATAGTTTAAAACCTACTGCGGCTTCATCTGAAGATTATTTGGTTTCCAAGGGAAATGGAAATGTAGGTTTTAGTTTTGGTATCAATGCCGATTACAATGTAAACGAGCGATATACAATATATACCGGCTTAGGTATGGATTGGAGAGGCGGTGGTGTTAACGTAATGTTCGATTCGAGTAATGGCAATACTTTAAATTCAGGTTATTTACGTGATGCTGATGTAGAGTATAAAAAAATGCAATATTTGAGTGTGCCAGTGGGTTTAAAAATGAAAGCGGTTGAATTAGATAAAATAAAAGTATTCGCACAAACCGGCCTCGACCTAGGTGTTTTATTAAGTCAAAAGGGCGATTATACTTTGCGCTTAGCCGATAGTTCGGTAGTTACAAAAGCGAATGAAAAATTAGGGGGTACGGCAACGGTCGTTCCTATTAATATGGGTTGGTGTATTGGCTTAGGTGCCGAGTACGAATTGAATGATAAAAATTCGGTGTACGCAGCCATATTGTATCGTAATGGATTTATTGACGCTACAACTCCCAAAACTAACGACCTTACCCGCAAATTTTCAGACGGTAATATTCGTAGCAACTCTATCGTAATTCGTTTCGGTTACTTCTTTTAACCCATATTACGCACAAGGCTTATACGAAGTCAAAAGCCAATTGTGTTTGATGGGGTTACCCTGCCTGTGCCGTGATTCGGGGATGTAGGAATTGTTTCAATTCTGTCATTGTAGAATTAAATTGCCGTTCATTCGTCGATTTCGTATTCCTAATGCGTACTTTGGGTTATATTTTTTGGAAGCATATTCCCGCTTTGCGTTACTAGTCCTCACCCTCGCAAAGCCTCGGGCTGCGGGCTATCCACTACAATCGGGGCTAGGGTTTTTTTGTCATTTGTAATTTTTGCCAACTAAGTTGGAAACCATTTTGCAACCCGCAAACTAAATGTACTTTTACCGGATGAAAATTGTACTTGCTCAACAAAATTATCATATTGGAAATTTTGAATCGAATACACAAAAAATACTTTCTGCTATAGCAGATGCAAAAAAACAAGGAGCCGATTTAATTGTATTTTCTGAACTGAGTGTTTGCGGTTATCCGCCACGTGATTTTTTAGAATTCACAGATTTTATTGATAAGTGTAAAGACGCGCTGGATGAAATAAAATTGCATACTTCAGAGATCGGTGTTTTAGTAGGTTGTCCAACCGTGAACCCAACTAAGGAAGGTAAAGATTTATTCAACAGTGCTTATCTTTTGTACAATGGCGCCATACTTGATGTCGTTCATAAAACCCTTTTGCCTACCTACGATGTATTTGACGAATACCGTTATTTTGAACCATGTCATCAATGGCATGTAATGCAATTTAAGGGCAAGAAATTAGCGGTTACTATTTGTGAAGATATCTGGAATTTGGGTGATAACCCGCTGTATCGCATTTGTCCGATGGATGAACTGATGAAGTATCAACCTGATGTCATGATAAATTTAAGCGCTTCTCCTTTCGACTATACGCATGATGATGATCGAAAAGCCATTATCAAGGCGAATGTGTTAAAATATAAATTACCCATGTTTTATTGCAATGCCGTGGGTTCGCAAACCGAAATTGTATTTGATGGTGGTTCATTAGTTTTCGATCGAGAAGCAAATTTAATTTTAGAAGGAAAGTATTTCGAAGAAGATATGCTTTGCGCTGAACTTACTAATGATAATAGTTTCCTTGAAACAATTTCACTTTCTTTCGATAAACTTCCATCTGAAATGTTAGACCCAAGCGAGTTTAATGCGAATCTAAATACCGAAAAAATGTATAAGGCTTTGGTGCTTGGCATTCGCGATTACTTTTCGAAAATGGGTTTTACAAAAGCAATTGTGGGTAGCAGCGGCGGTATCGATTCGGCAGTAACTATTGCCATTGCTTGTGATGCATTAGGTGCCGAAAATGTTTTTGCATTAATGATGCCGTCACAATTTTCATCTACACATTCGGTGGATGATGCTGTGCAACTTTCAAATAATTTAGGTCACCTTTATGAGGTCATTGCTATCAAACCAATTTTTGATGTGTTTTTACAGCAGTTAAAACCTTTGTATCAAGAACTACCTTTTAATGTTGCCGAAGAAAATATACAAGCTCGTTCGCGTGGTAATTTATTGATGGCAGTGGCTAATAAATTTAATTATGTGTTATTGAATACAACTAATAAAAGTGAATGCGCAACGGGCTACGGAACTTTGTATGGCGATATGGCCGGAGGTATTTCTGTATTGGGTGATGTGTATAAAACACAAGTGTATGCGTTAGCGCATTGTATAAATCGAGCACATGAAATCATTCCGCAACATATCATTGATAAAGCGCCTTCTGCAGAGCTAAAGCCCGATCAAAAGGATAGTGATTCTTTGCCGGATTATACAATACTTGATGCGATTTTATATCAGTATATTGAACTTAGAAAAGGACCTAAAGAAATTATTGGCAAAGGGTATGATGTGAATCTTGTGAATCGCATTTTGAAACTTGTGAATACATCTGAATACAAACGAAATCAGTTTTGTCCGATTATTCGTGTATCGCCAAAAGCATTTGGTGTGGGCAGGCGAGTACCTATTGTAGGTAAATATCTTTCATAATCACAGCTCCAAATACCATTCATTCTTCGTTAGCGAAGTTGTAGATTTGCTCTTCATGAAGATTCAACTGCATATTTCTTTACGACCCTATAATACAATGCATATTGACGTAAATTCAAATGCGTTTTGTGTTATTCATACAGAAAGCGATTTAGTATCAGCTATCGATTGGTGTTATCAACAAAACATGCCCCTTCATATTCTTGGGGGAGGAAGTAATGTTTTATTCACGAAAGATGTAGAAGGGCTTTTGATAATGAATAAGATGAAAGGCATTCAAATAGTGAGTGAAGATGAGCATTTTGTTTGCGTGAAATTTATGTCGGGCGAAATCTGGCATGAATGTGTGATGTGGTGTATTGAACATAACTATGGTGGCATCGAGAATTTATCCTTAATCCCCGGCACAATTGGCGCAGCTCCTATTCAAAATATCGGCGCTTACGGGGTTGAGCTAAAGGACGTATTTCAGCAACTTGAGGCTATGGAATTAGAAAGCAGAGTGAAAAATATTTTCACAGTGGATGATTGTAAGTTTGGTTATAGAGAAAGTGTTTTTAAGCAAGAACTCAGCGGGAAGTTTTGTATTTTATCAGTTACTTTAAAGCTAAGTAAAGTTCATACCTATCATACAACCTATGGAAATATACAAGATGAATTAAATAAGCAACCCACTGCCCAATTAAGTATCAAATCAATTTCGGATGCGGTCATCGCAATACGTCAAAGTAAATTGCCGAATCCTGTACAAATTGGCAATGCAGGAAGTTTTTTTAAGAACCCATTAATTAGTAAAGCGCACTTTACTACCCTAAAAAATCAGTACCCTGCTATTCCTAATTATCCGGATAAAGATAAGGTGAAAATACCAGCAGCTTGGCTCATTGAGCAATGTCATTGGAAGGGTTTTCGCGAAGGCGATTATGGGGTTCATGCAAAGCAAGCACTCTGTTTGGTGAACTATGCAAATGCCACTGGATTACAGATTTATGAACTTTCAGCCCGTATCATAACATCTGTACAACAGGCATTTAACATTACATTAGAGCGAGAAGTTAATATCTGGTAAAAAAAGGGCCGCCTAACATTTCATTATGTTTATGAAGCTTTAAAGGCAATTTCGGGCAGCTTACAAAACTTACTTTCGCACTACCAAAAATTATAGTTATGAATATAATGAAAATTTTCGTGGTAGTTCTGTTTAGTTTAGTTGGTATTTTTTTTACCAACACCATTTCCTTTTCACAACATATACCAACTGTATCTATTAAACATTCTGAAGCATTCTGGGCTTATGCGAAGCTTATGCATGATGAAGCGATGTTGAAAGAAAAATTGCCACTTACTATAATAGATCGTAACGAAGCCCCAATATCATGGAGTGGAAAGGCATCTTACTATCATCCCAAGTTTGATGGACGTAAAACAAGTAATGGTGAAGTCTTCAGCAATGATAAATTCACATGTGCGAATAATTTTTTGAAATTAGGGACAGTCATTCGCGTAACCAATATGTATAATGGCAAATCAGTAATTGTTAAAGTTAATGATCGTATGCATGCAAAAAATCACCGTTTAGTTGATTTATCGCAAGCAGCAGCGAAAAAATTAGGATTAATTCAACAGGGCATTGGTGTTGTTTGTATTGAAATTGTAGACGCAGCATTGAGTACTATCGCCTTACGTTAATCTCATTATCTTTACCGCTTCATCTTTTTATTATGTGATGAGGAAACTTGGATATATCATGCTTTTGTTGTTTTCAATATTTGTGGATGCTAAAACATCACAAAATGAATGGATAGGTATGGCCAGCTATTATCATATAAAGTTTGATGGCAGAAAAACGGCTTCTGGTGAAATATTCAGCAGTCAAAAATTAACTGCGGCGAATAATTTTTTAAAATTAGGAACGAGGGTAAAAGTTACGAATTTGAAAAATAAAAATAGTGTTATTGTGTTAATCAACGATCGTATGGCCCGACATAATAAACGTTTAATAGATCTTTCTGAATTTGCAGCTAAACAACTTGGTTTTTATGGTCATGGTTTATGTAAAGTAAGCGTAGAAATAGACCATCCTTCTGAAAAAGAATTTAAGAATGCTGAACGGCAAAATGATACCACATCAAAACCAAGTAAACTTCCTTAACAATACTGTCTGAAAAATTCACTTTTTAGGTTTAAAAAACTATCTTGCAGCACGCGACACGCTTATGCAATACGAAATAAAACATCTCGGGAAATTTAAATTTGTTGAAGAAGGTCAAGGTCCACCGCTCGTACTTTTACATGGTTTGTTTGGTGCTTTAAGTAATTTCAAAGATTTAGTTGATTGTTTTAAAGAAAAGTATACGGTTTATATTCCTATGCTTCCTTTATATGATTTAACCAATTTGGATACTTCTGTATCGGGCTTGGCCAAACATGTAGCAAAATTTATTGAGGCTAAAAAATTGAATCAAGTGCATTTAATGGGCAATTCATTGGGTGGACATATCGCACTGGTATATGCACTTAAACATCCCGATAAAGTAAAAACGATTACTCTTACCGGGAGTTCTGGCTTGTTCGAAAATGGTATGGGTGAAACGTATCCTAAGCGTGGCGATAAGGATTATATTCGTAAAAAAGTGGAGCTTACTTTTTATGATCCCAAATCGGCAAATGATGAATTAGTGGATGAGGTTTATAATATTGTCAATAACAGATTGAAGGCAGTAAAAATTATTTATTTAGCCAAATCTGCTATACGTCATCATTTGGGTGAAGAGCTTAAAAATATTAAACAACCTGTTTGTTTAATATGGGGAAAGAATGATACAATCACACCACCTATGGTGGCTGAAGAGTTTAAAAAGTTATTACCTAATTCAGAATTGCATTGGGTTGATAAATGCGGACACGCTCCGATGATGGAAGTGCCTGGCGAGTTTAATATTTTACTGAATGAATTTTTAACGAAAAATTCGAATTGAAAATTAATTTAATCATACTACAAAACAGATATTTGCGTTAAACGATACGATGAATGCTAAGAATTTAATATCACCCGAATTTCCTGTTTTAAGTCTGGACGATAGTGGTGAAAAGGCATTACGTATCATGAGCGAGTATCGAGTTTTTCATCTTCCATTAATTCAACGCGATAATTATATTGCTTTAATCTCAGAAGATGACTTATTAGACTGGGATACACCAGAGGAGCCACTTTCATTAGCAGAGTTTGTGAATTTTAGACCTGCCGTATTTGAGCATCGTCATCCATTTGATGCGATAAAAATGGCAAAGGAATTTAATTTGTCTGTAATTCCGGTAGTAGACCAGCACAATCATTTTTCTGGCGTAATTACAGCAGATGGTTTATTTGGTTATTTGGCCGATAATAATGGTATAAAAGCAGATGGAAGCATTTTTACGCTTGAGATGGAATCAAGAAATTATAGCCTTTCTGAAATTGCACGTATTTGTGAAAGCAATGATATTAGTATTATCAGTCTAACCGTTCAAAATAAAAATGAACAGGGCATTATAGTAGTTACCATTAAAGTGAATCAAAATGATATTCAATCTTTAATAGCCACTTTTCAGCGGTTCAATTAT
This sequence comes from Bacteroidota bacterium, assembly GCA_016706595.1. Lineage (GTDB taxonomy): Bacteria > Bacteroidota > Bacteroidia > Chitinophagales > Chitinophagaceae > OLB11. The sequence continues at coordinate 538,945 of JADJJH010000002.1, forward strand.
AATGTTACTGAAATATTTGGCACCGAGCCTAGGAAAGAACAAGTTCAGTATAATTATGATATGTTGATGCATTATATCAACCTATAAATTTGCTTAGGCTTTCTTAGCGGCTGCGTCGGCTTTTTTAATCTTAATGGCACGCATTCTGTGTTTACCGAATGATCCTTTGAAAATTTTACCGCGTTTTGTTTTTTTATCTCCTCGTCCCATAATTTTTTTTTTGAGCGGCAAATATAGTCATTCAGTTGAGAAAGTAGAAGATTTTTTCACGCATAAAAAAACCGGGCAAAAAACCCGGCAATTCATTTCAAGCGTAAATAAATTACTTAGCAACTTTCGTGCTTAATTCTTTACCGGCTTTGAACTTTGCCACTTTCTTTGCAGCAATTTTAATTTCTTTTCCTGATTGTGGATTACGTCCGATACGAGCAGCACGTTTAGAAACTGAGAAAGTACCAAATCCAACTAAGGTAACTTTATCTCCTTTTTTAAGCGCGGTTGTAACGGCAGCACAAAAACCATCTAAAGCAGCACCTGCTTGTGTTTTTGTACAATCTGCGGCTTTCGCCATAGCTTCAATTAATTCAGCTTTGTTCATTGTCTTTAAATTTTAAGAGTTTTATAAAATGGTTTAGAGGTGCTAAATTACTACGTTTTACCACATTCCAAAATTTAATTTCCGCTGAAACTACTATGGATAAAGGATTTGCACAAATTATACACAATTATATATCTTGAAACGTATGACTACCAAGGATTTCAGCGGGTCAACATTGTTGAAGAATCGTTCTAAATGCGATGAATTGATTGCCAAATTTTTCGTAACCCTTCTCTCGTAACCCTATAGCATATTCTTCAATATACTTATGATATCTAGCTTCATGAGTGGTTTTATATTGTGCGATATAAGTGATGCCGTCCTCATCTACCGGTTCTATCAAACGATATAAAGATGCCTCATCGAACATGCCGGTTGCTAGTACTTCGTTCATATGACTTTCTTTCATCCATTTCAACCATTCACTTTCAATGTTAGGCAATATTTTAATACTTACATTATAGATATACATACTACATAAATTAATTGAGCTCCTAATTGAATTTCAATTGTAGCATTACCGGACAATGATCTGAATGACGCACATCAGGTAATATCGCTACTTCGTGAATATTTTCGAGTAATGAATTGGAAACATTAACGTAGTCTATCCTCCAACCTTTATTGTTATTTCTTGCATTGGCTCTAAAACTCCACCAACTATATTGGTGAGGATCTGGATTTTTAAGTCTAAAACTATCTACCATACCTGAATTGAAGAATCGATCCATCCATTCTCTTTCTTCAGGTAAAAATCCACTCGAATTTTTGTTGCCTTTAGGGTCGTGAATATCAATAGCTTTATGACAAATGTTATAGTCGCCAGCAAGAATTACCTTAGCATTAAGTAAATTGAAATGAGTAGTTAAATAATTTAAATACTCTTCAAGAAAGGCCATTTTATAAGCTTGTCTTTCATCCCCACTGCTACCACTCGGGAAATAGGTATTTATTAAATAAAGATCTTTGAATTTCAGTTGAAGTACTCTGCCTTCAGCATCTGCTTGTGTTAAACCACAACCATATATCACTTCATCGGGTTTCTGTTTACAAATGATACCAACTCCACTGTAGCCCTTTTTTTGTGCTGGATACCAATAGGTTTCATATCCTAAATCGGCAAAGGCTTCAGTTGGAATATCTTCTACATGTGCCTTTAATTCTTGAAAACAGTAGATATCTGCATTGTCATGTTTAATCCAATCTATTAAGCCTTTATTCATTGCCGATCGGATACCATTTACATTGTATGAAATTATTTTCATAAACTTTGACATAGGGTTTTAAAAAGAAAGGCTACCCTAAGATAGCCTTCAAAAATATTAGAATAATAATTTATTGCTTTGTAACTCTACGAACACCTAAAACTTTACCGTTATGATCGGCAAATTGTAATAAGTAAATGCCATCTGCCACTTTATCTAATGCAACTCTTAAATCTGCATCTTTGTTTGGATCTACATTAAACTTTGCCACTCTTTTGCCAATTACATTCATCACGTTTATGTTTGCGATTCGCTTGTCGTTTAATTTTAGATTGATATAATCGGTGGCAGGATTTGGGTAAATAGTTACCAAAGAATTAGTTTCTAAATCTTTAGTGCTTGTTGCCCATGTTATAAATTTATATACCATATCACCATAATTCGTATTGATAGTAACATAAACCGGACCATCCGCTGCGGTTGGTTGAGCCGTCATCATAACATCTAAAATAAACTTTTCACCTGCATGAACGATAACACTTCGAGGTGAAGTTGTCAAATTCCAAGGGATACAAGTGCCAGCGGTGCTTCCTGTAATTTCATCACAGATGCCTGAACTGGTCCAACCGGTAGGTAAAGCGCCTGATGTTCTTGTCCATGTAACTGTAATCGAATCACTTGTGTTATTGTATAAAGTGTCATAAAGTCTATCGCTTATACCGTCTTTGTGAAAACCACCAAAAACAACCGTGTCTTTCCAAATAGTTACTTGTCCAAATGAAGTTAGCCCAACGATTAAGAATACCATGCTAAGTAAAATCTTTCTCATATCAAAAATATTTAAGCGCAATGTACAAATTATTATTTGTGACCTTGATTTTTTTTGTTAAAAAAACGGCAAAATGCGAAAAATCGCTACCTTAGCAACCAAAATAAAACTTTAAGACATGAAAAAATTATTATCATTTTTAATTCTTGCACTCTCGTTTACGATTGCGAATGCACAATATTGGCAACTCTATTATCCTAATGCCGGTACAAATCCCGAAAGCTTAAATAATGATGCAGAGTACCCGGTAGGTGGTGGGTTATCAACTACGTGGACAACCATGCAAGGTTATAGTGCAACCCCTGTTTGGTCTACTAACCAAACTATACCATTTAGTTTCAATTTTAATGGTAGTCCGGTAACAACTTATAAAGTCTCAACATCAGGCATTTTAACTTTTGATGTGAGTACAGCCTTAGCAGCGCCATCTTATACAAAAGCAGCTTTGCCAAATGCTGCTATTCCTGATAAATCTGTGTGTATTTGGGGTATGTCGGCCATTGGCACGAATGATAATATTGTTACTAAAACTTTTGGAACAGCGCCAAATCGTCAATTGTGGATTCAATTTAATTCATATGGGTATGGAAATGTGGCTTCTGATGGTTCAAACTTCACATATTGGAGCATTGTTTTACAAGAAGGTTCGAATCGTATTTATATCGTAGATAATCGCACAGGTGGATATGCAACTACTAAGCAGGTATCTGCAGGTATACAAATCAATTCATCTACTGCTTATACTGTACCTACATCACCTAATTTAAATTCTTTAGCAACCACAGATCCTACACCGGCTGATAATTCATTTTATGTGTTTATTCCGGGTGTTCAACCTGCTTTAGATGCGGCTTGCGTTTCAATGACCCCTAAATTATTAACGAGTCAGTCATTTGCGTTAGTGGGAGGAAATGTTCCGGTAATTGCAAAAGTTCAAAACATTGGTTCTACAGCCATGTCGACGTATAATATCAAAATCAATGATGGCTCTACGATTTTAAATTTTCCTCAAACAACAGCGATAGCTTCAGGAAATACCGCTAATATTTCAATTAATTATCCAATGGGTTCAATTGGCACCAAACCAATTAAATTATGGGTTGAACTTACTGGAGATACTTATCATGCAAACGATACCGTTACTTCAGAATTTAATGGGGCTTCTTATACACCAACCCATGTTCCTGTTTTTGAAGAGGCAACCGGAACTTGGTGTCAGTGGTGTCCTCGTGGTGCAGTATATATGGATTCACTAGTAGATCTTCATCCCGATGCGGTTGCCATTGCCGTTCATAATGGAGATCCGATGACTGTAGCAGATTACGATGCAGGCATGGGGCCATTAATTGGTGGTTATCCGTCAGGATTGGTAGATCGTAAATACGAAGCTGATCCTTCAGATTTTTTAACTGAATATAATAATGTAAAAGGTGATTTTGGTGTTGGTGATATTACTATAAACCAACCTACTGTGACTGGGTCAAGTGTTTCTGTAAAAGTGGATGTAAAAATGGCGATCTCAACGCAATCAAATTATAATTATCGCTTAGCCTTAGTTATTACTGAAGATGATATGCATGGTACCACTTCACAATGGAATCAAGCTAATGCTTATGCAGGTGGTGGTGCCGGACCAATGGGTGGTTACGAATTATTACCAAGTTCAGTGCCGGCGGCTCAAATGTATTATGATCATGTTGCACGAGTAATTGTGGGTGGTTTTGAAGGACAAACAGGGTCATTGCCTGCGGTTATGACAGCAGGAAGCACGTATTCTTATACTTTTAACTGGACTGCCCCTGCAGGTACTGTTTTGTACAAGTGTAAAGCAAATGCCTTATTAATTTGCGGCTTAAGCAAAGAAATACATAATGGTAATTGGAAAGGTGTTTATCCAACATCTGTTGATGACATCATTAAAGTAAAAGAACTTACTATTTTCCCTAATCCTTCAAATGATTACTTAAATGTTGACTTCACATTAAATGAAACTTCAGATGTGGTAGTTGTATTAACAGATATGACAGGCAATGTGGTTTATAATAATCCTTTGAAAAATTTAACAGGAAATCAAGGAGTAGTGATTAATACTTCAAATTTGTCAAATGGTATGTATAATTTAACGCTACGTACCAAGCAAGGTAATGTAACAAGAAAAGTTACGATTGCACACTAATTAATATTGTTCGTAAATAGAAAAGAGGTTGGCTGTTTGTCAACCTCTTTTTTATTATAGGGCATATTAAAAACTACTGATACTTTGTTTTACAATTCCTCCACAGAAATCAATTGATCATGACGAATTCCTCTTTCCGATTTTTGCAACGAACAACAAGCAACCGATTTATCATGTTCAAAATATAATAACCAATTATTTTCTGCTGCTTCATGCAATAATTTTTCTTTCTCATTCAGGGTATCAAGTGGACGCATATCATAGGCCATTACCCATGGCAAAGAAATATGTGCTAATGAAGGAATTAAATCGGCACAGTATAAAAGGGTTTGATTTTTATAATGAATAAGTGGCAACATCATTTCATCTGTATGTCCGTTTACAATTCTAATTTGCATCTTCAATAACCTTTCGGTATCTGTGCTTTCATCAATAAATTGTAATTGACCACTTTCTTGAATTGGCAAAATATTTTCTTTTAAAAAAGAAGCTTTCTCTCGAGCATTAGGCTTTAAAGCTGAATTCCAGTGTTTTTCATTACTCCAATATCTTGCTTTCGAAAAAGTAGGTAATAATTTATCGCCTTCTTTTTTGATAGCACCACCACAATGATCAAAATGCAGATGAGTAAGAAAAACATCGGTGATATCGTTGGTCGAAAATCCAAGATTTTGTAATGACCCTTCCAACGAATCATCACCATGGGGTTGAAAATGTCCAAAGAATTTCTCATCTTGTTTATTGCCCATGCCGGTGTCAACTAATATGAGTTGATTTCCGTCTTCAATCAATAGGCAACGCATTGACCAAGTGCACATATTGTTGTCATCGGATGGGTTTACTTTATTCCACATGCTTTTTGGCACTACACCATGCATAGCACCACCATCAAGTTTAAAAAACCCGGTTGGGATTGTATGTAATTTCATAACGTAAGATTAATTGAATTCTTTTCTTTTCGCAAATTTATCTATAAGGTCAAGTAATGGATTTGTAGCAAGCGTTGTAAGAATTGCCATCAATACAAATAAAGTAAAAATTTCTGTCGATAAAATGCCTGCTTCTAATCCGATGTTTAAAACCACTAACTCCATTAAGCCGCGGGTATTCATTAATGCACCTAAACGAAGTGCATCGGCTGTGGGTAACCCAACCCATTTTGCGGGTAACAAACTGCCCAAAAATTTACCGAGCATGGCAACGATGATAATTATAAAAAGTGTCCATAATGAAAATACATTTAGCCAGATGATTTGCAATCTCAAGCCATTGAATGCAAAAAAAACAGGCAAAAAAAGATGCACACTAATGGCTTCAATTTTTGAGTTGAGTTCAATCGTAAATTCTTCATTTCGTGGCATAATCACGCCTGCCAAAAATGCTCCGAATAAAATATGTAAGCCAATTATTTCGGCACACAATGCACTAAACAGAAGGAGTATAAATGCAACTACTAATAGCTTGTAGTTACCTGTTGATTTTGAGGTTGGGCTTAGCAAAATTTTACGCAACCAAGGACGAACAACAAATGCCATCAACACAATAAAAATAAATGCAAATACAATGGTAGGTATGGCCGCTTGTAAGCTTCCTGCTTTAGCCATGGCAACTACGATAGAAAGTAAACACCAATTTAGTAAATCGGCAACAGCAGCACAACTCAGTGCAAGTTTGCCAATGCTTTGTGAACCCATACCACGTGCACTAATAATACGTGCCAACACGGGAAAGGCGGTTATACTTAGTGAAATGGCTATAAAAGCAACAAAAACAAAATAGGATATTTTGATGGTGCCATAGGCATGATACAAAAACGAGTATAAGAAGACCCCAGTTATACAGGGCACTACAATGCTACTTATACTTAATGTAATCACTTTTCGCGATTGCTGTTTAAATAAATGCAAATCGAGCTCAATGCCAATAATAAACATAAATAGGGCTAAGCCTAATTTGCTTAAAATCTCTAAATAGATATAAGACTTTTCAGGAAATAGATAATTGAAAATTTCGGGAAACAACATGCCTAATCCCGAAACGCCAATGACAATGCCGGCAACAATTTCACCAATTACTGTAGGTTGGTTTAGTTTCTTAAATAGTAAACCAAATGCTCGTGACACAATAAGGATAATCAATAATTGCAATAGTAACAAGCTTACAGGCTCATGTAATTTTTCGAGAATATTATTCAATACATCAGACAAACTCAACATGTTATGCAATACTTATTTGATGCGAAAGTATTAAAATTAATTGGCCATGTGTAGCGTCAACAATAAATTGGCGTATACCTGAGAGATAGCAACGAAAATACTTTTGCTTGTTTTAAGCTAAAGATTGAAGTGCATGGTGCGATCCCGAAGCAGCCACGAAGTGAATAATTTGTTTTGCTGATTGTACATGTATTCAGGGCGCTTGTGAGACATGCCCCAAAAATATAAACTTGACAATGCAGCAGATTAGAAACCACATCATAACTATTCAAAATATGGCACTTGCGATATAAGTATTAATTCTTAGGCTGCCTTTAACATCAACACTTTAGATTACATGTAAATTTGCAATCATGGAAATGATAGTCAATAAAGTCGCAGAAAGTGGAATCATAACCCTCAATCTGGAAGATTTTTTACCAAAGCAAATCATGGTCTTCGACCTCAAGCCCTTTTTATTTATGGAGCTAATCTTAAAAGAAAAAGAGTATCGTGCGGCCTTATTGGCTCATGATTGGGAAGTATATCGTGGTAAGGAAGTAGTGCTTACTTGTACTGCTGATGCCATTATTCCGGTATGGGCGTACATGCTGGCTACGAGCTATTTACAAGCGGTTACTTCGCAAGTAATTATGGGCAATGAAACGCAAGCCAAGAAGGATTTTTTAATATCGAATCTTCGTCAGATTGATGCAAAAGCCTACGAAAATCAAAGAGTAGTAATAAAAGGTTGCGGCGAAATTCCAATTCCAGAGGAAGCCTATGCATGCATCACTCTTTTACTAAGGCCTTATGTAAAAAGTTTGATGTATGGCGAACCATGCAGTACGGTACCTATTTATAAAAAGAAAGTTCTTGTATAAGCAAAGCATTATTTTTCAATTCTAAATTCAATGTAAATATGAAGCCATTTATTTTAATGATATTTTTATCGGTAAGCTCTGCTATACTGTTTGCGCAAGATCCAACATCACGTGATCGTATCAATGATATGCCCGATAATAAACCTATGAATGGTTATTCGCCCATTAGAGTAACCACACCATCGGTTCCACTTACTTTCAGCTTATTTGGAGAAAAAATGCCTTTAGAACAGTGGGATATTCGTGAGCGTTTTGATCGTGAATTATTAGTGAATACTTATATGCAAGGTTCAACGGCCTACATTATTAAATTGATGAATCGTTGGATGCCAATGATAGAAGAAAGATTAGCAGCTAATAACGTACCTGATGATTTTAAGTATCTATGTGTGGCCGAAAGTGCTTTGCAAAATCAAATATCAAAAGCAGGCGCTGTTGGCTTTTGGCAATTTATGAGTAGTACAGCCCCTATCTATGGTTTGCTAATTGATGGAGAAATTGACGAACGATATAATGTTGAAAAAGCAACCGATGCAGCTTGTAAATATTTGAAGGATGCCTATCAAAAATTTGGAAATTGGACAAGTGCAGCGGCTTCGTATAATTGTGGGATGGGTGGCATGAATTCAGCACTCGTTAGCCAAGGCGAAACAAGTTTTTACAATGTTGTATTACCTGAAGAAACTATGCGTTATATTTTTAGAATTGCTGCATTGAAATATATTCTCCTGAATCAAAAAATGATGGGCTTCAATTTGCAAGAAGATAATTTATATCAACCGTTTAAAGTACGAAGAGAATCCATCTCAACTGGACTTGGCAATTTGATCGCCTTTGCAAAAAGTAGGGGTACAAATTATAAAATGTTGAAGTTGCTTAACCCATGGCTACGGGAAAAAACATTTAATAATGCAAAAGGAAGAACTTATACCATCTTGCTTCCTGCATCATAAAATGAGTGGTCAATTGTGATTGTCAAAAACAACTTTTTGAATACCAAGCGATGGATTTAACAAACTGCCCAATGGATTTATATACATAGAATTTGAAATGAATGGCAGTATTTTAGAAATACAAATAGTATAATAGGGTTTGTTCTTACATTTGCCCAATGAAATCTATTTTTTCTATTTTATTGATAGCCCTATTTTTCACCTCTTGTGAGCGAAATAATATTCAAGAACAAACACAATGGACAGCAATTTGCAAGCAATACGGCATTGATTCAGTTGCTTTTGAGTTAGCGGATAATAGCCATGATCAAGTATACTATTTAAATAAGCATCGTATTTCAAAACGGAATAGTCCGGCTTCAACTTTTAAAATTGTAAATTCATTAGTTGCGCTTGAAACCTCAGTTGTGCCTGATGAAAACTTTATACTTCCATGGGATGGTGTTGTGCGCGCACGTGTAGAATGGAATAAAGATATGAGTATGCGTGAGGCATTTAAGGTAAGCTCGGTTCCGTATTATCAAGAAGTTGCCCGCAGAATTGGTGCCGTTGAAATGCAAAAGTGGATAGATACTTTGCAGTATGGAAATAAGCAACTAGGAGTAAAGGTTGATGAGTTTTGGTTGGATAATACTTTGCAAATTTCAGTGGATGAACAAGTAGGATTGATGAAAAAACTCTATTTCGATAAATTGCCCTTTTCGCAACGTTCGCAACGCATAGTTCGTTCAATGATGTTGCAAGAAGATAGCACAGATTATAGATTGTATTACAAGACCGGTACTCGTAAATCCGATAGTTCAGTATTGGCGTGGATGGTTGGTTTTATTGAACGTAAGGAAACACAAATTGGGGTATTAACGAAAAGTAAGGAAACGAATTACAAACCCTATTTTTTTGCTATGAATATCGAAACGGCTGATACATTACTCGATTTTCATTCGGTAAGATTAAAAATTGTTAAGGATGTTTTGCGCGAGCGAAAAATCATTGAATAGTGGTTTAATAGATTGTAGCATACACAAAACAAATATTTTATTATGGAGATTTTTCATACCGAATACTTAATAAGCAGCCCGGATATTACCCATTGTCCGAAAGGCAACTTGCCAGAGATTGCATTTATAGGAAGAAGTAATGTAGGTAAATCATCTTTGATTAATATGCTTACCAATAAAAAGGAATTAGCAAAGGTTTCATCATCGCCTGGCAAAACGCAAATGATCAATCATTTTTTAATTAATAAAAATATGTATTGGGTTGATTTGCCTGGATATGGTTTTGCCAAGGTTTCACAAAGCAAAAGAGTGGCATGGGCGAAGATGATTTGGACTTATGTAGAAGAACGAGAAAATTTGCAAACCTTATTTGTATTGATTGATAGCCGACATACACCGCAAAAAATGGATATCGAATTTGTAAATAAATTGGGGTCAAAAGCGATTCCGTTTACCATCGTATTTACAAAGGCAGATAAAGAGTCGCAAAAGGAAGTGAGTGAACATGTTACTCAATTTAAAAAAGCCTTGTTGGCTACTTGGAGCGAACTTCCGCCCATTTTTGTTACCTCTGCAGTGAAGCGATTAGCAAGAAAAGAAATGTTAGCGTATATCGAAAAATTACGCTTGGCTTATGTGCCTGCCGAAGTGATTAAACAAAGTATTGAAGAAGAAAAACTTGAGGGAGGTTCTACAAGCGCGTAAGCTGTATCAGGCTTACATTTTGAGAAATTTTTCAGAAATGAATGGATTTTACCTTGCCTTTTTCAAGGTAAACGCTGATATACCTCATAATACTAAACGAAAATCGCAAAGTTGGTAATGTTGTTAGTCTGGTAATATGCTTACCTCAAGTTTGGCTTACCTTCATCTGATGAAGACATTACTACTTACACTTTTTATTGTTAGCGCTCTAGTTTCTGGATATAGTCAAGGCATAAAACCATGTGCCGAAACGAAATTAATGGCACATAGTAAACCTATTAAAAAAAGCAGGGCTGGTTCGTACGACAATTCATTGATGAGCAAATATGATGTTCATTTTTATTTTTTAGATCTCAACATCGAACGTAATAGTACGGTAATTAGTGGTGCTACAACCATAGGCCTTGGAGTAAGTGCACTTACCTTAGACACTTTTTGTTTTGAATTAAATAGCAACCTTAGCATTGATAGTATAGTATACGATAATCAAATACTAAGTTTTAATCGTGTGGGCTCCATTGTGTACACGCATTTTGCAAGTGCCTTGGTGCAAAATACCAATGCGGACATCAAAATTTATTACAATGGCGATGCCTCTGTTACCGGAGCCGGCGCAATTGGTGACGGCTTTAGTACGGGTGTTTCTTCTTCATGGGGCAATAGGGCCACTTGGAGTTTAAGCGAACCCTATAGTGCATACGAATGGTTTCCCTGCAAGCAATTTTTGCAAGATAAATGTGATAGCGTATGGGTTTTTGTAACTACCGACAAAGCAAACAAAGTAGGTTCAAATGGGTTATTGGAAGGTGTAGATTCTTTATTGCCAAATAATAAATCAAGATATAGATGGAAGTCGCATTATATCACAGATTATTATTTAATATCGGTTGCCGTTGCGAAGTATGTTGATTATACAATTTATGCTTATCCGGCAGCCATGTTAGGCGACTCAATACCCATAGTGAATTATGTTTACGATAATCCTTCCACGCTTACCACTTTTAAACCGCGAATTGATAGTATGCCTATGGTGCTAGAATATTATTCAGAACTGTTTGGATTGTATCCTTTTGCCGATGAAAAGTATGGACATTGTATGGCGCCGTTTGGTGGTGGGATGGAACATCAAACCATGACGAGTATTGGTAACTTAGGGAGTTTTGCTACTAATAGTCATGAGCTAATGCATCAATGGTTTGGCGATCATGTTACTTGTAAAACTTGGAAGGATATATTTATTAATGAAGGTTTCGCATCCTACGGGGAATACCTTGCTTATGAAGAATTTAGAAGTTTGGCTGCTGCCCAAAACTTAATGCAAGATGTTCACGACAATGTATTATTAGATTCAAATGCGATGGTGTATTTTACAGACACAACCAATGTGGGTAGAATTTTTAGTTCACGTTTAACTTACGATAAGGGAAATGCCGTTATTCACACCTTGCGTTTTGTTTTAGGCGATAGTTTATTTTTTCTTGGCTTAAAAGAATTTCAACAAAATTTTTCCTTTAGTACCGCTAGTATTAATGACTTAAAACTTTCATTAGAAGCATCGACCGGTAAAAATTTGAATGATTATTTTTCGCAATGGTTATTTGGCGAAGGTTATCCGGTTTTTTCAGCAGAGTATGCCTCCGATGGTAACCATTTATTTTTAAAAGTATCACATATTACTTCTTCGTTGAACACTACGTTATTTAAAACGCCACTTGAAATTAAATGCTCAACCACAAGCGGTGATACAACGATTACAATAGATATCACGCAAAATACAAATTCATTTATGTTGCCTTCAGGAAGAAATTATACTAACCTAAGTATTGATCCTAATAATTGGCTGTTAAATAAAGTGGGTTCAATTACAAAAAATCCTGCACTCATTCCAACCATGATTTCTAGTATTTCGCTCGAACAAAGTATTGAAGTTTATCCTAATCCAACGCAAGACAATTTGCAAATTCATTATACTTCAAGTAATCAAGCAACTTATGTTCTGCGCGATTTGAATGGAAAGGAACTTTTTCAAGGTAACCTTGAATTCATGACAACACTTAATTTAAGTGGCTTGTCTGCAGGTGTATATGTTCTTACCATAGCCAGCTCGGAAGGGAATTTACTTAGGAAAATAGTTAAGCATTAAGGATTTGTTGAAATGTGATGAGCTTTGCCTAATCATAATAGTCATAATGATATACTTCAGTGGCCTTATTTTGGCTCAACAATTTTACTAACCCTATACATTAAGAAAATGGTTACTAGCATAATGCTTGAGGCTATCATAGCCAAAGTATTATAATGTTGCAAGGGGGCAAATCTATCATTTTGAACGATTACTAAACCAGCCAGCATGGCTCCAAATCCACCTGCCATTTGTTGCAAAGATGAATTAATACTCATAAATGCACCGCGGTCTTGTGGACTTGGAATGGCAGATGTAAGTGCCATAGAAGGTATCATGCGACTCATGATAAATAGCATCATTAAAACATTGGTAAGTAGTACGATGGGAAACGGAGTTGCTGAAAATTGCGCATAGATATTAATTACTATCACAGCGAGAATGGTAGCCAATGTAAAAATTCTAAACTTGCTCACTTTGTCACTCAATCTACCAATGATAGGCATTACAATTAAAGTTGCAAGTCCGGTAACCATAAATAAAACAGGGAGTTGCTCATTCGTAATTTTCAAATTGTTGATAGCAAACGCACTCCCAAAAGGCATCATCATAAATCCCCCTATGGAAAGTAATGCTGTGGTGATAAATCCGGCTCGATAATTTTTTTGTGCCAGGGTGTGCCATAAATGTTGTACGGCGGTTTTATCAGTTTGCATTTCAAGATGTTTAGCAATTGGGTTGATTTTGAAGGCAATAATTATAGCAATGAGCCCAGCCATTATCGCTATCCACAAAAATGGAATATGCCAACCAAATGAATTCGCAATGTATAGTCCAATGGGTATGCCTAATACCTGACTTGCACCAAATCCCATTTGCAAGAAGCCCATTACTTTGCCTCGTTGTTGTAAACTAAAAATATCGGCAACGATAGCCATCGAGATTGACCCGATGACACCACCAAATATTCCGGTAACAATACGTGCAATTAATAAAATATGATAACTAGGTGCCAACGCGCAAAAGAGGGTGCCTATGGCAAATCCAATGTAGAAGAATAACAAGAGTTTTTTCCGATCGAATTTATCGGCAAACCCTGCAGTAAGAAGTCCTGAAATGCCTGCACTAAACGCATAGGCTGAAACCGAAAGTCCAAATTGAGAGGTAGTAATATTCAATGATTTCATCATGATATCTCCTAATGGCGACATGACCATAAAGTCGAGCACTACTGTAAATTGAGTGATGGCTAAAATGAAAATGACAAGTTTTTGGTAGTGTGTAAAATCTGCAGACGTTTGTGATTGTTGATTCATACTTTTGGTTTACACCTAATTGATAATAGTCGTGGCAAACATAAAATATTACAAGTGAATGTTCGCTGAATATATTTAAAAATATTTAGTATCGATACACTAGTCGGTTTCACATGCAGATTGTACTCTGAAAATCCATTAAGATCTCTGACAACCAAACTGAATTGCGCGCTCTTTTCATAGCCAGCAAAAAAGTGTCTATGTGTGAAATGATATGAATGGCAGGCATGTCATTATTTTATTGTTTAAAATTATACAGTAAGCTCCTCAAATTGTTCAGCTTCTTTTTCATCTAGTAATAAATCTTTGATGGCCAATATCATGGCTCTATTAGAAGTGAAGAGTTCTCTGTTAAAAAGAATGATAGTAGTTGTGTCGATACCTGCAAGCGTACTATGATGTGCGTCATTATAAAAATTGTCTAAGGTGACGTGGTATTGATTTTGTATTTCATTGTAGGCTGTGTGGAGTTTATTGGAACTATATTTATCATGCTTTTCAATGATTGCATTGAGCGTTTTATAAAAACTTTCTGTTTGATTTTTAAGTGCAATAAATAATTTAAATTTTATATTTTTCGAAGATCGAACCAAATTAGAAATATTACTTTTTATATCCTTCAGGCTTTTTACAGCATACATTGAACTTCTCACTGAAGAAACGAATTGGTTTAGTTCTTGGTAGTCATCTTCTTTTAGTTTAGATCTGAGGGCGATATAAAATAATTGCAATTCACCCTGTAAGAGTTTTAGAAACTCATATTTTTCTTCAAGGGTTTTTACATGAAATTTTTTACTAGCATTGATGCGGTTGATATCCTGCGAGCTTTGCAGCCAACTTGTTTCAATGTCAAGTTGTTCTAAGTTAATCAACATTGAGTTATGAAGAAAGTAGGCGGCCTCGAGTTTGAATAAGTGCAGTGAAGTTTGCGTTTCTGAAATGTTAGCATTGCAAATGTAGGCGGCGGTAGTGGCATCGGTATCTTTAAAAAATCTTTCGAGAAATCTTACAAATGGATTCAAGAGTGGGAGAAATACTAAAATGCTGCATAAATTTATTAAACTCGAAAAAGTGACGAGTGCAATGAGCGGGTTGCTTATTTTAAAAATGTTAGTGATTACATGTAGGATAGGTTTGAGAAATACGAAAGCAAAGCCGGTAAGTGCAATATTGAATAGTAAATTTCCAAGCACCACTCTTTTTTTTGAAGCCGTTCCGCCAATGCCGCTAAGCATAAGTTTTATGGTAGTGCCTGTTTCAGAGCCTAGTACAATCACTGCGGCAATTTGAAAATCTATGGCACTGGTATGCAAAGCAGTAAGGGTAAGTGCCATGGTCACAGAACTAGATTGCACTAATAAAGTAATTATAAAGCCAATCACAAGAAAGGCAATTAATGGCAAATCGGCGTATTGAGTAAAATCGAAATTTTTTACTTGCCCTTCCATAGCGGTTTTCATAAATGAAAGCCCAATAAATAACAAGCCAAATCCAAATAAAAAATAAGAGATATATTTTATTGATTGTCGTTTTCCAAACAGGATGAGAAGCAAGCCGCCAATAAAAATGGATGGATAAGCGATAACTTCAATGTTGATTTTGAACCCTATTGTAGCAACCAACCAACTATCGATAGTTGTACCTAGGTTAGCGCCAAGAATTATAGCGAAGGCATTTTTCATGGTAAAAACGCCGGCACCTACAAAGGCCAATACCATGAGCGAAACCATAGAGCTACTTTGCAATATACTGGTAACGATGGCGCCACCGGTTACCGCACCCAAAGCATTTTTTGATATTCGTTGAAGAAAGATTTTAAAGTTTCGCCCAGAAAGATTTTTCAATGATTCCTCCAACAGATACATAGCAAAAAGAAACAAACCAATTCCGGCACTGAGTTTAAGTATGAGAATTAAAATTTCCATAGTTATAAAAATAGGTTTATTTTATTATATAGCTTTTCTAACTTGGATAGAGGGTGTTCATGAATTCTTTATGCGCTCACCAATCTAATTTTAGGATTGAATTGATTTCATGAACAGCCATGTTAAATTCACTGCTTAATTTTGATTTTAGAATTGTAATGAATTTATTTTTCATCAAGAATTTCTATGGTTATCTATTCGTCTATCGGTTTCACATTGACGGTATTGTTACCATGAAAAATGAGTGAGTACTATTTTCATGGCAAAAAAGGCAGTAGCAAACGCCACTATGGTGTTAGTTATTCACTCGACTGATGTTTGCTGGCATTGTCATGCCTAAACAATAAAAAATGCTAGTAATCTTAGTGTAAATCCTGTAAGTGTTATTAGATTTTTAGCTAGCCATATTCAGACCTTTTGCTTTAAAGACCTTTTTAATTTGTTTATCAGATTTTTTTACAATTTTTTTAATGGCTTTATTTACGACCTTTTGAATTTTAGCGCTCAATTCAGACTGATCTTCTTTTAAAACTTTATGTATTGCGGTCATAAGTTTCTCTTTCAAAGTTTTTGCAGGAACAGTTTTTGCAGGAACAGGTTTTAGTAATTTCTTTTGCATAATATATTTATTTAGTTTTTATAATGGGCTCTAAAGTAATTTTAGTACTAATTGAATTTGCGATGGTACAAGCCTTTTCACTCATTTCGAGTAACTGTTTTGCTTTAGTTTCGTTTTGCGTTATTGGAATGATCAGCGTTGGTTTTAAAACAATTTCTGTAACTAAGAATTTGCCATTTAATTTTTCAATTTTCCCAATAGCATTACATTCAAAGCTCACGAATTTGAATTTTGAGTTACTGGCCACCATCAAAAATGTTGACATTAAGCAAGAGTTTACAGCAGCAACAAATAAATGTCCAGGCGTCCATTTTTCTTTTGTTCCATTTTCAAATTCTGGAGGTGTAACTACTTCAATTTTACTAGCAACGGTTGGCGAACTTAAAATTCCTTGTGTGGCGGTATCCCAAAGTAAATTGACTTCGTAATAGTGAGCAACTTTCATGATGGTAGATTTTAAATTTTATGATGGATTTTAATGTAATCATGCACACAGCAGAGTGTTATTGAGCCGACATACCCCCATCAATTACCTGCGTTGTGCCGGTAATAAATTGGCTATCGTCGCTAGCAAGAAATAAAACTAATTGGGCAATTTCAATGGGTTCTGCATATCGCCCTAAAGGAATATCAGTTTCAAATTGTTTTTTTACATCCTCGCTATGTCCAGCAGAGGCACCTTCTTCAATAGATCGCATCATCCTATTGTTTACAGGTGATGGATGAACAGAATTCACTCGAATTTTAAGAGGGGCGGCCTCAATAGCCGTTGTTCTCATAATGCCTACAACGGCATGCTTACTGGTTACATAGGCACTTAAATTAGCAAATCCCATAAAGCCTGCAACAGACGAAGTCATGATAATACTTCCACCTTGATTCATATTCGGAATTACATATTTATTGCCAAGCCAAATTCCTTTTACGTTTACAGAAATTACCTTGTCAAAAATATCTTCGGGATAATCGACGATTGGTTTCACTACCCCTTCGATGCCCGCATTATTAAAAAAGACATCAATTTTGCCGAACCATTTTACGGTTTGATGTATATATGCTTGCACTTCTAAAGATTGAGAAACATCGGCAACAAAATACTTTACATGGTCACTATCGAGTTCTAAAATTGCTTTTTTTAATTCATCTTCAGAAAGGTCAACTAGCACAACTTTGGCGCCTTCTGTCAAGAATAATTTGGCAGTTATTTTTCCAATGCTACCCGAGCCACCGGTTATGATGGCTACTTTGTTTTCTAACTTCTTCATGTTGAATTTTGTTTATAGGATGAGGGTATTTTGTAAGCATAATGTTCTTGTATTAACCCGATTGCTGAGTAAAGTTGAATTGTATTTTTTAGAAATAATTAAATCGAAATTGAATTTCCATCACTACACAAAGGTGATCAATATTGTCATATAGAACTTTACATCATTATGCTTTTGATTTATATAATAGCATGGATAAATCAATTGAAATTTATTCTATTTGAGAAGATTTTAGTTGGATGGCAGAGGTCGTACCTCCATCGCTATACACCACCCTGAAGTGATATGCCAATGAAAAACGCCATAAAGAGAAAAAATCTTTATGGCGTATCTACTTAAAGGTGGAGCCGAGGGGAGTCGAACCCCTGTCCAAACATATTCTGCAAAAGCTTTCTACATGTTTATTTCTGCATTCATTGTCGGGAGAAAACCGGAGCAGAACAAACCAATTTTCACCTTAGTTGAATAAATCTTAAGTAAAGGTCACAACATTGCTTTACAGCAACTCATATTCTCTGGTGAAGGCGCGGCAACGTAGGTTATGAATCTACCCGAAATGCAGGACCTGTAAATGGGTGCTTAAATTAAGCAGCCATTGCGAAAGATGTTTCGCCGTGTATATTTTGAATCTTCAGATTAACGTGCTAATAATCCAACGCACGACATGCTTACACTCTCAAAGATCTATGCTGTCAAAACCGGGCGGCCCTTTTTAGGAGTTAGGTATCTGGTGTTAGATGTTGGGGGTATCTGTGATCTCCTGACAACTAACATCTAACATCTGACATCTAAGCAAAAATACATTTATTTGCAGGATAAAAATTTATTAAATGGAATTTCGTATTGCACCTATGATCATGGCTTGCTTGAATTTAATTTTAATTCTTTTTGTAAACCCTGATATCAATTCAAGTATTCCGTTACATTCGGTAAGCAGCTACCCCAAGATATTAATTCCATTCATGGTTATTTTTGCGATGTCGGTTGGGGCGTTTCTTCGTCATTCGTATTATTCAAAAACTTTCAAAATTGTCTTTTTTAGTATTCAAGCGCTAAATATTGCACTTGCCATGTATTATGTGTATTCTATTTGGCGGCAACATCTTTAGCCCTGATGTATTGTTTCAATTCTGTCTTTTGGGTTAAATTAGTTTTGATCATTGGTAGTAGTAAGAAATTCTTTTAGGTTATATGGGTCTTCCTCTTCCTTTCCATTTAATTGAAGCCAATTGGGTTGTATACTGAGTTGGTGAATAAAGAGTATCAATGTAATTATATGAAGGATTACATACACCAAACTGATTTGCAAATTTTGAATGAGCATTGAATGAGAAAGTATAGCGTAATTTTTTAAAAGATAGGCTAACGCCAATACCCACTTGAAATAATCTAATTTGGTTTTGTCTCTTTTTTGGATGAAATGAAGGGTATATGCACATGCAATCACTACACTCGAGATGATAATAAAAATTCCCGCAAACGACCAATGTTGTAATTTAAAAATGAAACCTATCATTAAAAGCGATATCGACATAAAGAACACCTTGTTCCATATGGTTTTACGAAAAGTGCCTCTTCGATACATCCAAGCATAGGATAACAAAAAACTAAATCCTATAAAATTATCACCAATGCCCATTTGAAACACAAGCATCAACACAATGCCAATCGCCGCGCTGAAAATAATCCCTAACAAGTACACGATATTTTTCATGCGTTTTTATACATTGAATTTCATTAGTATTTGGCTTTTCAATCTTTCATTCAGTTATCAAGAATCGTTTGGCCTCATTTTATGAAGCCATTTCAGGAATGTTCAATATTTTAATAGCTTCTTCAGCAGCTATTTTACTAGCTTCTTTTTTATTTCCTGCAATTGAGGAGGCAATGATTTCTTCCTCGTACATTACACCAATTTTAAATTTCTTACGACCTTTTTCCAGTTTTTCTTCTAAAACGATAAAGTCTATGGTTTTGCCTTGGCGACTTGCCCACCCTATTAATCGATTTTTCATATTCACTTCTATGCCTTCCAATAATTCAATATCTACAAAGGGAAGCAAAATTCGATTTCTTAAAAAAGTACGTGTTTTTGCATAGCCTTTATCGATATAAATTGCACCAATTAAGGCTTCAAGTGCATTGCCAAAAATGAGTGAATTTCGCAAAT
This sequence comes from Bacteroidota bacterium, assembly GCA_016706595.1. GTDB lineage: Bacteria > Bacteroidota > Bacteroidia > Chitinophagales > Chitinophagaceae > OLB11. The sequence continues at coordinate 558,905 of JADJJH010000002.1, forward strand.
GAAAATCCTGCTCATTAAATTTCATAATCGATTTTAATCCAATTTTTAATGCAATTTGGTTTAAGGTTTTTCGATTCACTATCTTCGAACGCATGTCGGTTAAATAGCCTTCGGGTTTGGTTGGATATTTTGTAAAAAGATGTTCGCCTATAATCGCTCCTAAAATTGCATCACCCAAAAATTCAAGTCGCTCATTATTTTCAGTGGCATTCGCATTATTTGAACGATGGCAAAGTGCTAACTCATATAAAGCGATATTTCCGGGTGTAAAACCTAACATGGTTTGCAGTTCCTTGTAAAGTGGACTGCCTTTTGTAAAAAATTGAGCTATAAAATCAGGAACGAGTCGCAAAACAAATACTTTTTTAGTATTTGCAATTTAGAATGATTTTGCCCAAAGTGCTAATTTTTTTTGTAAAACATCCAATGGCATATTTCCACCTTCAAGAAGTTGTGTATGAAATGCACCTATTTTAAATTCTTTACCTAATTGTTTTTGATATTTTGCTTTCATTTCAGACAAAGTAATTTGCCCGATTTTATAAGATAAGGCTTGTCCGGGAATTGCCATATATCTTTCAATTTCAGCAGTAGCTTCTTCTTCACTAATTCTTTCATGGCTCTTCATGTAACGTATTGCATCTTCCCGACTCATATTTTTTGTATGAATAGCCACATCAACAACTAATCTAATGGCTCGGTGCATAGCATCACTTAAATGTCCAAAATATTGATAGGGATTTTTGTACAAGCCCAATTCTTTGCCAAGGGTTTCGGTATACAATGCCCAGCCTTCAGCATAAGCACTATAGCCAAGGAATTTTCTAAATTTTGGAAGCTCATTGTTTTCTTGTTGTAATGAAATTTGATAATGATGACCCGGAATCGCTTCATGTAAAAATAAAGTTTCCATGCCTACACAATTAAATTTTTTAGGGTTCAAAATCGGTACATAAAATATACCTGGTCGGCTGCCATCTTCACTTCCTGCGTTATACTCGGCACTGGCACTTGCGGCACGATAAGCTTCAGTTTGACGAATTTCGAAACTTGTTTTTGGATTCGTTTCAAATAAAGATTTCAAATAAAGCTCTTCTGTTTTTTGTATGGCCATGAAACTATCCAAAACTTCTTTCTCGGTTTTAAATGGATAAAATTGTTGATCCTCATTCATGTACTTGAAAAAATCTTGTAGGCTGCCGGCAAATTGCACTTCATTTTTTACTTTTTCCATTTCAGTTTGAAGAGAATCAACTTCTCGCAATCCTAACTTATAAATACTATCCGGACTTAGCTGTGTGGTTGTAAATTGACGGATGAGATATTGATAATATTGATCTCCATTAGGTAAAGCCGAAATGCCTGAACTAGAGCGAGAAGCCTTTACATATTCTGTTTCCATAAATGTATAAAGTTTGGCGTACGAAGAAATGATGGTATTTGCTATGACTTCGCGGTAGGCAGAGGTTAACATCTTTCTATCTTCTGCAGAAAAAGAACTCGGGAAATTCTGAATGGGCTTATAAAAAATATTTTCATCAATATTTTCTCTGCACATATTTTTTATTTGTGGAAGCACTTTTAAGGTAAGTGTTTTTGGAAGCACATAACCTAAAGCAATTCCTTTTCGCATATTAGCTATAGCGGTATCAACCCAAGCCGGGAAACTTTTCATTCGACTTAAAAAATGAGTATAATCGGTTACGGTTTTAAAGGGTTGATTGCCAGTGCCACTGCCTAATTGTGGAAATTCGAGTGTAAAACTCCAAAATTGATTAATGGGCATTAAATGGGAGGGGAATTGCAATGCATCTAAGTTGATTTGCATTTCGTATTCGAATAATTCTTTGCTTATTAGGTCCTTTTCGTTAAGTGATACGTTAATTCTTTTACTTTCTGAAAGGTATCTAGTATAGAAAACTAGCAACTTATTTCGGTAACTTTCACTGATGGTTATGGGCAATAAGTTATTGTATCGATTATCACCAATTGCAGTTGCCTCTAAAGGAAATAGTTGCATTCTTTCTTCCCAATAGGTTGAAAATAATTCGTGCAAAGCATCGTTGTTAGCTACTTCCGCCTTTTTTTCTACCATTTCATTACAGGCAAAGCTTGTCAATATCAATAGCAGTGAGATGAGTTGTTTCATAAAATTATACAATGTTAGATTTTCGTTAGAAAGTGCTTGAAAAATACCGGTTTTTAAGTTTGATTTGCCTTTCGTCTGTTAAATATACCATTTCACAGGAAAATATTTTTTGTATAATCATTTCTGAATTTATATTTGCATCAAGAACTCCAAACAAAAAACGGAATTTAAGAATTTTTCATAGGTTGATTTGGTTAGGGATTAAACAGTCTTTGCTTTTCCAAGCAGAGACTGTTCCTTTTTAAGGCCATACTACTTGGCAATAATTTCTTCTACAAAAAGTTTTTTAAGTTCAGAAGCCTCATCAGGTTTCATTCTCCCCGATAATACCAATCGTAGTTGTCTACGTCGCAAAGCCCCTTCATATCGGCGTTTCTCTTCATCAGTTTCCGGTATTAATTCAGGTACTTGGCGAGGTTTGCCATGCGGATCCAAACAAACAAAAGTCATATAGGCTTCATTTGAAAGATATTTGAATTGGGTTGGCAAGTCTTCTCCATGCACTTTTAAATATACTTCCATCGAAGTGCTAAATGCTCGAGTTACTTTAGCTTCGATGGTAACTACATTTCCTAAGCGAACGGGATTTTCAAATGAAATATTATCTGCCGAAGCAGTAACCACCGGACAATTACAATGCTTCATCGAGGCCATTGCAGCCGCTATATCCATCCAATGCATAAGGCGTCCTCCCATTAAGTTGCCTAACGTATTTGTGTCATTGGGGAGTATCAATTCACTCATGGTAGTCATTGATTCTTGTGGTGTTTTTGCAGCCATATCTGTATCTAGTTTTTACAAATCTATAGTATACGCTCTTTTAGCAAGGCATAGAACTAGATTATTTTTAATATTCTTTATGATTGGCTATAGTATGTCATTGCATCTATTCAGAAATTCTTGAACTTAATATGCTCACAATTTTTATAACTTTGAGATCTGTATGAAATTACTCATCATTATTTTATTTTTTTTTGTAACACTCACTGAGGCTGCTTCTCAACCACAACGCAGAATCATTTTATTTGATTTTGATAAATATGAAATTCCGGATTCATCTATGCTTCAACTCATGAAAGTAATCGCAAAGTATTCAATTCAAGATGTGTTGATTGAAGGGCATTGTGATAGTGTCGGGTCAAAACCTTATAATTATATCCTTTCTGAGAATAGGGCGAATGCTGTAAAGAAATTACTTGTACAAAATGGGGTCGATGCAAAAACTATCAAGACTTGTATTGGCTATGGCAAAGATAAACCTTTGCTGCAAGCAGGTGCAATCACTGAAACCTATTTGAACAGAAGAGTAATCGTTCAATTTAATGTACAAGATTCGACATCGCAAACACCCGATGTAAGGTCGAAACCTTCAATCTTAGAAGCTAAAGATTTTAAGCCAGGTGAGAAAATTAAACTCGAAAATTTATTTTTTTATGGAGGTCGACATGTTTTGCGAGAAGAATCATTACCGGTGATGAAAAGACTAGGGCAAATCATGAAGGATCATCCACATGTAAAAATAGAAATTCAAGGTCATGTTTGTTGCACTACTATCGAACCGGATGGGTATGATGTAGATTTAGGTACGGATAATCTGTCACTAACCCGTGCCAAAACTATTTATGAATATTTGGTTCATATTTGTGGAATTAGTCCTGAACGTCTTCGTTACAAAGGATTTGGCGGCTCTATGAAAATTGTTACAGAAGAAATTTCGGAAGAAGATAGACGAAAGAATAGGCGAGTTGAATTGCTGATTTTAGAATAGCATTATATAAATTGTTTTGCTTTTAATGCGAGATATTTATTTACGACCTGTATGGTTAGTTGTTCGGGTTTAGTATAAATTGCTAAAATGCCATGTTTTTGTAATTCTTTGACGATCATCTTCTTCTCATAAATAAACCGATCGGCAATTGTTTTTACATAAATGTCCTCAAGCGCATCACCACGCCTATCATGTATGCGTGATACCTCAGTGTTCTCGAACAAAACCACACATAGCAAATGCTTTTTATTCATTACTTTCAAATAAGGAAGCTGTCGCATAAAACCAGTTATAGTTTCGAAATTGGTAAATAATAAAAGCAAACTTCTTTGTCCTGCCCTTTTATTCACCGTAAGGTAAACATCTTCAAAATTACTTTCAAGAAATCTCGTCTCTTGTTTATACAAGGTTTCCATAATTACATTGAACTGTTTCTTCAGTTTAGCGGGTTGTAAAACTTCATGGGTTTTTTCAGCAAATGTGATGAGTCCAATCTTGTCATCCTTTTGCAAGGCAACATATGAAAACATTAGGGTTGCATTAATGGCATAATCGAGCAGGGTAATTCCATTGAACGACATTTTCATCATTCGGCCTTTATCAATCAAGCAAAATATTTGTTGCGATTTTTCATCCATAAACGAATTCACCATCAATTGATCGCGCCTTGCACTTGCCTTCCAATTGATACTGCGTGAATCATCGCCTCTCGTATATTCCTTCACATGTTCAAATTCAGTGCTTAATCCACGACGATACAGTCGACGTCCCCTACTTTCAAGATTTTGTTCGGCCAAGGCTTTTAACTGATAATTTCGTAATTGTAAAAACGAAGGATATACCTTAACGGTTTGCGAAGATTGTATTGTGAAACGTCGTTGCACTAAACCTATTTTGCTAGATATGTACAGGTGAATATTACCAAATTCATACTCTCCTCGTTGCGTAGGCATTAGAGAGTAGTTAAGTTGTAATTCCCCTTTAGCTTCAATCGAATGTTGTATTTGGAAATCGCGTTGTTGAAATTGAACCGGCAATTCATCAAGGTAAGTAAGATTCAATCTAAAAGCATAGCTTGAAGATAGGTTTATGTGCACCGTATTAGCTTCGGCATTACTGAACCTTACCGGCAATTTACGTGCACCTATTAACGAATTTCTAGTAAAAAATAATAATCCATAATCCAGAAGTGATAAAGCCAAAAAGAAAACACAAATACCCCATACAAATACAGATAATAGCGGGAAAAAATAAGTGAGAATACATGATAAGGTGATACATCCCCAAACTACAAAAAATCGGTTCTTAAAAAATAAGTCTGTAAGTAATGTAATTTTTGGCATCAATCAATTAAAACCAACGTAATGGATTTCGTGTGGCTGCTAGTATATGTTTTCTGATATTTATCCAAAAGGCTAGAATGAAATAAACAATCATGGGTGATCCAAATGTTAGGAATGAAATATAAATAAACCACAATCGGATGCTAGTGATAGATATGCGAAACCTTTCACCTAAAGCAGTACAAACGCCAAACAATTGCCACTCAACGAAATAGCGCAGATTTCTCATGTTTCAAAAGTAAGACATTCATTTTGGGTCTGCTAATATTTTTTTTGAAACTACGCATTTGAAAATGATTTTTACGATAGGTCAGAATCTCATTGGGTAATGCGGTAAGTTCAATTACATTCTTTTGTCAATTCATTTTTTACAGTATAGAAACCTATTCATTCTCGTGTACATCGAGTTCTTTTATAATTTGCTAAAATAGTTAAGAAACTATTTTAGAATGACAAATTGTATAACTTCGCGCTTCATAAGAAAATTACTATGCAACAAAACGAACAACAACAAAATCAATTGAATATCGAGTTATCAGAAGATATGGCCGAAGGGACTTATTCAAATCTTGCTATTATTACGCACTCAAACGCCGAGTTTATTGTAGACTTTATCAATGTAATGCCGGGTTCACCTAAAGCGAAAGTGAAATCGCGCATTGTGCTTACTCCACAGCATGCCAAACGATTAATGAAAGCATTAGTTGATAACGTGAAGAAATTTGAACAAGTGAATGGGATAATTAAAGATGTTGAACCAGTTTCATTGCCAATGCAATTTGGTGGACCGGCAGCGCAAGCCTAATATATTATGACAGAAAAAATTATAATCTTAGATTTCGGTTCACAGTACACCCAATTGATTGCACGTAATGTGCGTGAAATGAATGTGTATTGCGAAATCATTCCTTTTTATGAAGAGGTGAAAGAGGATGAAACCATCAAAGGTATCATTCTCTCGGGTAGTCCTTCTAGTGTGAACGACGAAAATGCGCCTCATGTTGATGTGGCTGCATTAAACGCAAAATGGCCGGTATTGGGTATTTGTTATGGCGCCCAACTTACAACCAAGATTTTGAATGGAAAGGTTGAGAAATCTTCTTCTCGAGAATATGGTAGAGTTCGATTGAGTAAAGTTGATACTACACATCCTCTATTAAAAGGTCTTTCAGAAAATAATCAAGTGTGGATGAGCCATGCTGATACCATAACCCAACTCGCTGATTCAGCAGAAGTCATTGCACAAACAGAGTCGATTCCGGTAGCGGCATTTCATGTTAAAAATACGCCTAATCCTTTGATGGGTTTACAGTTTCATCCTGAAGTAACCCATTCAGAAAATGGAAAAGGAATTATAAAGAATTTTGTAGTAGGTATTTGTAATTGTTCTCAAAGTTGGACATCGGCAGGATACATTGCAGAAACCGTTGCGAACATTAAAGCACAAGTTGGTGATCAAAAAGTAGTGATGGCATTAAGCGGTGGAGTGGATAGCACAGTAGCTGCAACCCTTATTGACCGAGCGATAGGCGAAAATTTGTATTGCATTTTTGTAGATAATGGTTTATTGCGTAAGAATGAATTTGCTGAAGTCATGGAAGCCTACCAGCAATTAGGATTACATGTGAAAGGCGTAGATGCATCGGCAAGATTTTATAAGCAATTAGAAGGGGTTAGTAATCCAGAAGAGAAACGGAAAATCATTGGTAATTTATTTATAGATGTATTTCAAGAAGAAGCGCATCATATTAAGGATATTCATTTTTTAGGACAAGGCACAATCTACCCAGATGTGATAGAAAGCGTTTCTGTAAATGGTCCTTCGGCAACTATTAAATCGCATCATAATGTAGGCGGTTTGCCCGAAAAAATGCACATGCAATTAGTTGAGCCTCTTCGTGCTTTATTTAAAGATGAAGTACGAAGAATTGGGCGTGAACTTGGATTAGCCGATTCATTCATCGATCGACATCCGTTTCCGGGACCCGGTCTAGGAATTCGTATTTTGGGTGATGTGAGCGAAGAGAAAGTGAAATTATTACAAGATGCAGATGCGATTTATATTAATGCACTGAAAGCAAATCATGAATACCAAAATATTTGGCAAGCCGGTGCCATTTTACTTCCTGTGCAAAGCGTAGGTGTAATGGGCGACGAACGCACTTACGAATATACATTAGCCCTTCGTGCAGTTACTAGTGTAGATGGCATGACCGCAGATTGGGCTCATATTCCGTATACCTTATTGGCCGATATCTCGAATGAAATTATTAATAAAGTAAAAGGTATTAATCGTGTGGTGTATGATATCAGTTCTAAACCACCTGCCACCATCGAATGGGAATAAATATTGATGTTATGATGCAACGCGTATTTCTCTTTTTGTGTTTCAGCTTCGTGACGTGTACGTTACATGCCCAAACTAAAACCAAGGAAGGAGGTAAATCGTTATTTAGCGAAAAGGAATTTTCCTATCCAAAGGCAGTTCGAAAAGAGAAGTATAAAATTGCGGTTTTTTCTCCCATGTATCTTGATTCTATTGATCTTGAAAAAAATTTAACGCATTTGCCCAAACCCATGTTGCAAGGACTTGATTTTTTTAAAGGGGTACAAATTGCAGCCGACACCTTAAATAAATTAGGATTACAATTAGATATCCATGTGTTTGATAGTAAATCTTTTTCAAAAGATATTAGACAATTGTTGGGCTCAGAGCAACTTGATTCGATGGATTTATTGATTGCGAATTTAGGGGTAAGTGACTTGAAGTTATTAGCCGATTTTGCCAAACGCAAGCAAATTAATTTGATATCGGCTACCTCGCCTGCTGATGCCGGACAAACAGCTAATCCGTATTTTACTATACTGCAACCTCGATTGGTTTCGCATATCGAAAAAATGCATCGCAGTATCAACTATCGATATCCTGAAGATAATGTGGTTTTTATCAATCGAAATATTGCAGCTGAGCGAAATGCATTGGCCTATTTTAAAAACGATATCATGAATTCAATGCCTGGTAGATTTAGTGAAATTGAGTTACTAGGCGACGAATTGGATATGAAACAGATTTTTAAAAGTATCGATACCAACTATAATTCAACCATCATTTTAGGCATGCTCGATCCAAATATTACTTATCGAAATTTGAAACTCATACTCCCCTTTGCAAAACAGTATGGTATAAAAGTGTATTGTATGCCAACTTCCGAATCGATGAAATCTTTGGGCAAAACCGACGAATTTCCCATGATGCCGGTGTATTATACTGCGCCTTATGTCATTGATAAAATAACCCCATCGAGTTTGTATATCAATCGCGAGTATCGTCGAATAATGGGTGGTTATGCTTCTGATTATGTTTACAAAGGATTTGAAAGCTTGTACTTTTTTGCCAATTTAATGAAGAAATTTGGTGTGCCATTTAATTCGCATATCAGTGATAATGCTTATTCGTTTATCACGCCTTATAAAATTATGCCGGTAAAAGAAAACGGATTGATTAAATTTTACGAGAATAAATATTTGTATATCGTTCGATATGAAAATGGTATCATGACTTACGAGTAGGTTTTTGTTGTAGTATGATTTTAGGGCATCTTTAAATACCACTCAGGCGAGGCTTTCGGATTTTGCAAAGACTGCGTTTACTTTGGTAAATAAGGGGTTTGCAAAATTCGAATAACGAAGCATCAGTGGTTTTTAAAGATGCACTTTACATAACACAAATGGATTTGTATATTAGCACCTAAATCTAAAGTTTTGAATCATCAATTTGCTATTATTGGAAATGGAAGTTGGAGCTCAGCCCTCGTTAAAATACTTACCGATAATGGCCATGCCGTAAATTGGTGGATGCGCAGTAAAGAAGCGATTGCGCATCTTCGAAATAAACATCATAACCCTCATTACTTGAGCATGGTGAATTTTGATATGCAACTGATACATCTTTTCGATGATTTGCCTTCATGCATTCATTCTTCAGATATTATTTTAATTGGTATTCCTTCAGCTTTTATTGTAGAAACGTTAGCCGATCTGCCAAAAGATATCTTTAGTAATAAAAAAATACTTTCATCCATTAAAGGTATTTTGCCAAATGAAAATGTTATTTTAAATGAGTATCTCGAAAAGGAATTTCAAGTGCTTTTGCAAGATTATTGTTGTATCGCAGGGCCGTGTCATGCCGAAGAAATAGCCGGTGAAAAACTTTCCTATCTCACCTTTGCATCCGAAAATATTCATTTATCAAATACTATCGCTTCTTATTTTAAAAATCATTATTTACAAACTGTAATTAGTAATGATGTGTATGGTGTGCAATATGCGGCCGTGCTAAAAAATATTTATGCCCTAGGTGCAGGGATTGCACACGGACTCGACTATGGAGATAATTTTTTGAGTGTGTATATCACCAATTGCTTTGCCGAGTTGCAACATTTTATGGATGTAATTTCTACCCAAACACAACACCATTATAATACAAGTGCCTACTTGGGCGATTTATTAGTAACCTGTTATTCGTTACATAGTAGAAACCGAACTTTTGGTAATTTTATAGGGAAAGGATACTCGGTAAGTGCTACCAAATTAGAATTAAATATGGTGGCTGAAGGCTATTATGCAAGTCGAGGCATTTATGAAATTTGTAATAAAATCAATTATGATTTACCTATAGCCAAACGGATTTACGAAGTGCTTTGGAAACACCACCCTGCCGTAACGGCCTTTAAAGAGATCGAGGAGATTTGCCATTAGAAGCCGTCTTTGCTTGATCCTCCTCTTCCCCATAACCTGCCACGCCGCCACTCACTGCCATTTTCATCGCATCAGCAGGGTTCATATTTAAGTGCGTAATATTTTCTTTATCAACAATTACAACTACCCCACTAATGGCATACGAATGGGGCATATAAACAGCCAACTTGTTTTGCAAACCAATACATTGTAAATCCTTTTGTGTAATAAATCCTATTTGAAATACTTCGGGATTGTTACGCATTTTTACCAATACGGGCTGACTGAATTTTCGTTTATCACCCATAAAACTTTCTACCACTTCTTTCACCGAAGTATAAATGAATTTTAAAAACGGCGTTCGTTCCAACACACCATCAAAAAAATCAATCATGAATTTCCAAATCAAAAATGTACTTCCTAACCAACCAATGATGATTAAGGACCCCAATACAATTAAAAAACCTAATCCACGCGGTACGTAAGGAATTTTGGTATCAACAAAATCAAAAATTGAATAGGCGGCCCAAGCGGTAATGGCAATAGGTGCTGTAATAATTATTCCTTGTAAAAAAAATCTGAGTAACGAACGGGCAATAAAGCGCATGGGTGCAAAGATAGGTTAGGTTTACTAAACAACTTTGGCAAAGCTATCTTTTAAACCGGTTGTTTTATTGAAAATAAGTTTTTCTGAACTTGAATTTTTATCAACGCAAAAATAGCCTAATCGCAAAAATTGAAACCTATCTTGTTGTTTTGCAGCAGCTAATGCAGGTTCGATATAAGCTTTTGAAATCACTTCTAAACTTTTTGGATGTAGTATCTCTTGCAAATCACCATCATGTGCAGCAGGATTTTCAACGGTAAACAAACGATCGTACAATCGTACTTCGGCTTGTAATGCAGTGTCGCAGTGTAACCAATGCATAGTACCTTTTACTTTCAATCCGCTTTGGTCGTTACCACTTTTGCTTTCAGGGAAATACTTGCAATGAATTTCAGTAATCGTTCCATCGGCATCCTTTTTAAAATCGGTACATTCAATAATGTAGGCATGTTTTAAACGAACCTGTAAGCCAGGTCCTAAACGAAAATATTTCTTACTCGGATTTTCCATAAAATCTTCTCTTTCAATCCAAAGTTCTTTGCCAAAAGTAAGCGCTCGATGTCCCGCGTTTTCGTCTTCAGGATTATTTTCGGCCGATAAAGTTTCGGTCTTTCCTTCTTCGTAATTCGTGATAATTAATTTTACAGGATGTAGAACTGCCATCCGACGCAAGGCAATTTTATTTAGATGATCGCGAAGACAAAAATCCAGAAGCGATATATCAATCATATTATCACGTTTGGCAATACCGATTTTATCACAAAATTCACGTATCGATTCGGGCGTATACCCTCTACGTCTAAACCCGCTAATGGTGGGCATACGAGGGTCATCCCAACCTTCTACAAATTGTTGTTGAACTAGCATCAGCAATTTGCGTTTACTCATGAGTGTATAGGTCATATTCAATCGTGCAAATTCGTATTGACGCGATGGAAAGATTTCTAATTTTTGAATACACCAATTATACAAATCGCGATGTGGGATAAATTCGAGTGTACAAATACTATGGGTAATTTCTTCGATGCTATCACTTTGTCCGTGGGCAAAATCATACATCGGATAAATACACCACGTGTTTCCGGTTCGATGATGCTCGGCATGTTTAATTCGATAAATCACCGGATCGCGCATGATCATATTATCGTGCTTCATATCAATTTTAGCGCGCAATACACAAGTGCCATCAGCAAACTCTCCATTTTTCATCCGGGTGAATAAGTCGAGGTTTTCTTCAATACTTCTATTTCGGTACGGACTATCCGTTCCGGCTAAGGTAGGGGTACCTTTTTGCTTTGCCATATCTTCCGAACTTGACTCATCGACATAGGCGAGGCCTTTTTGTATCAACGCAACTGCGAATCCATAAATTTTATCGAAATAATCTGATGCGTAGAATTCATTATCCCATCGAAATCCTAACCATTGAATATCCTCTTTAATCGAATCAACATATTCAACTTCTTCTTTCTCAGGATTGGTATCATCGAAACGCAAATTGCATTTACCTTGATATTTTTTCGCCAAACCAAAGTTTAAACAAATCGCTTTTGAATGACCGATGTGCAAATAGCCGTTGGGCTCGGGAGGGAAACGAGTGTGCACACGACCTTCATGTATACCTTCTGCGATATCTTTTTCTATTATTTCTTCAATAAAATTCAATGATTTCTCTTCGCTCATATCCTTAAAATTTGGGCAAATGTAATTGTTTCCTTGCACAGATAATGAACACAAGCTATAATAGCAGATAAGGTTTTTAGGCATACCCGTATATATTCATGTAAATATATTTGTGTCAATTAGGCGAAACGCTTACTTTTATTGCAAATCAGTAACTCATGCAAAAATATTTACTCTTAGTTATAGTAAGCATCGCAGCTTGCTTCAATTCCCAAGCGCAGATTAATCCAAAGGGGAGCAGTTGCTTTCAAATTGGATATGGCTATCCCAGTGCTATGCAATTAATGGGGCAAATGTTTAAGTTTACCGTGAATGTTGATGATGCAACAAGTTCAACCTCTTTCAAATATAAAGGCATTGGTCCGGTTCATTTTAGATATGATTATATGTTGGGCGGAAGAGTTGGTTTGGGCTTAAGTGCTAATTATGAAATGGGGAAATTTCAATTCACCGAAGACTACATTGATGCCGATTACAATCAGTTTAGCAGTAAAACCAATTTCAATTTTTCAAGTGTAAATGCAATGGCGCGACTCAATTTTCACTTTATAAAGATGGCCGAAAAGGTAGATATTTATTATGGATTCGGTGTGGGTTATGCTCATACCCGAGTGAAATTAGAAGAAACCTTAGGCGGAAATATGGTTGATCCGATTGAGCAAGAATCGATTGATGAATTTAATGATTACTTGAATGGAATTTTTAAAATGTTTCCGGTAGCTTTTGAAGAGGTATTTGGATTAAAAGCACCGATAGGACCTAATGCAGGCATTTATTTCGAAGTAGGTTATTCGAAAGCGATTGCACAAATTGGTTTTTTTGCTAAAATTGGAGAGCCCCGAGGGTTCAATAGCAATCGTTGGAAATGGTATTAGTAATGCCTAAAAATTAAGTAAAACAGCATATATAATTTGATAGAAAAAAAAATACAAAAGGAAAACGAAACCTTTGCCTTATTAGTAGGTTGGCTTCCGCAAGGACAGCCAGAGCAAGTGATTAAAGAATATTTAGATGAGCTTTCATTTTTAGCCGAAACAGCAGGAGCGCAAGAGGTAAAGCGATTTTATCAGCGATTACCCCATCCTGATAGTAGAACCTTTTTAGGTAGCGGTAAAATCGAAGAAATCAAAGAATATATTCAACGCCATAGAGTGGATTTGGTAATATTTGATGATGAACTTACCGGTTCACAAATTAGTAATATCGAAAAAATATTGAAGCGACAAGTTATTGATCGTAGCGATTTAATTTTAGATATTTTTGCCGCGCGTGCGAAATCGGCGCAGGCGAGAGTGCAAGTTGAATTAGCACAATATCAATATATTTTACCAAGGCTAAAGGGCATGTGGAGTCATCTTGAACGACAAGGTGGTGGTATTGGTTCACGTGGCCCAGGTGAAACAGAAATAGAAACAGATCGTCGAATAGTAAAAGATAAAATTTCATTGCTTCGAAAACGATTATTAGATTTCGATAAACAAGCTCAAACCCAACGTAAAGATAGAGGTGAATTTATACGAGTTGCCTTGGTGGGTTATACTAATGTCGGGAAATCAACTTTAATGCAAATATTGAGTAAGTCGGATGTTTTTGTTGAGAATAAATTATTTGCTACCCTCGATACCACCACGCGCAAAGTAGTATTTGATCGAACGCCCTTTTTATTGAGCGATACAGTAGGCTTTATTCGCAAATTACCGCATCATTTAGTTGAAAGTTTTAAGAGTACATTGGATGAAGTTCGAGAAGCAGATATTTTATTACATGTGGTTGATATTTCACATCCAAAGTACGAAGATCAAATTGCGGTGGTAAAAAATACATTGAATGAACTAAAAGCATCAGACAAGCCCACCATTTTAATTTTTAATAAAATGGATGTATATGAAAAGGAAACTTTTGATGAATGGCTTGAAGAGGATGTGAAGCAAGACTTGTTGAAGCAATTGAAAAAACATTGGGATAGCGAAACCCAGCATAATGCGATTTTTGTTTCGGCCACCGAGCGAATAAATGTTGAAGAATTGCGTACGATTATTTTAGATAAGGTGAAAGAATTGTATGGTATCAGGTATCCGTATAAGAACGTATTTTACGAATAGGGTAATATCCTATTACATTTGCAACTATGCAACCCTTAGAAAGACTTATTGACCTTTATCAGGTGAATCGTTATGATGTAGATGGCGTAATACTGCAATCAAGCGAATTGCAATTGAAAGAGGGGGTAGGCTATAGACATGAGCAATTTCGCAAACCATCACATTGGGATTTAGAAAATGCAGGCCTGCTATTATACAGTGGAAAAAATGCTACGAAGCAGCATATACAACTTCATTATTTTTTAGTTGAAGAAACAACTATGCCTATAAGCCCGGGATTGAAAGAATTGGAAATAGATACCTTTGATATTATTTCTGTGCGATTTGATGAATCGTATCTTTCTGATTTTACGCAGGAGGATGCTCTTGAGACCGGAGGAGGAAGTTTACTTTCATTTAAACACAAAGAGGCCTTCATCCAACAATTAACCTTGTGCCATAAAACCGATCAGGTGCTGCAATCCATTCTGTCGCAAAATTATACCCATGCATTGCAAAAGATATTTTTACAATCACAAATGCAATTATTGCTTTTATTTGGTGTAGAAGATTGCTTGCAGGCTGAGATGGGAGAGCATGTTGTTTGTAAGTTTTTGGCAAACCAGGTAGACAATGATAAGATTTATAAAGCTCGTGATTTGCTTTTACAGAACTTAGGAACCCCAATTACTATCAAAGAGCTTAGTCGTAAAGTTGCTATGAACGAATGTTATTTGAAAAAAGGATTTAAGCAAGTGATGGGTTCAACCATTTTTGAATTTTTTCAGCACGAACGTATGAAATATGCACGAACGCTGCTTAGCGATAAGGGTTTAAATGTGACTGAAGTGGCCGATTTGTTAGGCTATTCATCGATTTCTCATTTTAGTACAGCGTTTAAAAAACATACGGGAATAAAGCCTTGTGAACTATTATTTTCATAGCATTCCCATTTTCGTAAATGATTTTCCAGATCTCGAAAGGCCTGGGTAAAGTGAAAGTCTACTTTCGCGGAAAAAATAATGATGAAACATTTATTATCCTTGCTATGCCTGATTCTGGCAAACAGTTTTATAACCCAAGCCCAGGTATTAACCGCCGAAGATTCATTGGCTAATGGAATTATCGCAGCAAAAGTCAGAACTGTTATTTCGGGCTATGGCGAAGCATCGGTAAAATACGATTTGAAAAACCATGAAGGCGAAGCCACATTAAAAAGGATCGTACTCTTTATCGGTCATAAGTTTAGCAACCGTGTTTCGCTATTCACGGAAATGGAACTTGAACATGGTTTAGTTGTCGGCGGTGAAGAGAAAGGTGAAATTGCTATGGAGCAAGCATTTTTAAAATTTGATATAAATTCATCGAATTATTTCGTAGCAGGATTATTTATTCCGAGAATAGGTATTATAAACGAAAATCATTTGCCAACAACCTATCATGGTGTTGAAAGGCCATGGGTCGAGCGATTGGTAATTCCGGCTACATGGCGCGAAATAGGAATTGGATATTATGGGAATAGTAGAAAGTTGAATGGATTAAATTATAGTGTAGCACTTATGAACGGATTGAATTCTGAGGGGTTTGAAAACGGTACGGGAATTCGTGGAGGGCGTCAGGAAGGGTCAAAAGCTAAATTAGCTGGTTTGGCTTTGAATGCCTCATTATTGTATTATTTTAAAAATTTTAGATTGCAAACTTCGGCTTATGTAGGTGGTAGCTCAGCTGTAAATCCTGTTGTCGCAGATAGCATTTCCTTGAATCATGGCTTACTAGCAAATCCTGTTTTTTTAAATGAAATAAATCTTCAATATCGTGATGACCGATTTGCTTTGAAATTTTTAGCTTGCATAATCAATATTCCACATGCCGGAAATATCAATAGAGCCTTTGCAAATAATACACCAAATAGAATCTTCGGTTCACATTTTGAATTGGCGTACGACATACTTCCGGAAAAATATAGAACCGATGGAAGAGGACTTTTTCTATTTAGCCGTGCCGAATTTCTTGATCTAAATCAACGGATTGCTGAAAATGGGGTCAGTAACCAGGGAAATAAGAAAACTTTTTTACTTGCTGGATTAACCTATAAACCTATTCGGGGGGCGGTATTGAAATTTGATTATACGCATGTAATGTCGGGTCAACGCAACGAGGCTTTAGTGAATACAAGCGGATACTATTCAGCAAATGGAATTGTAAATTTGGGTATCGGATATAATTTTTAGCAGCCATGAAATCTAGAAGGAAATTCTTGCAGCAATCGTGCATAGCTTGTCTAAGTTTTTCAACCTTAGGCATATTGATAGAATCTTGTGGTACCACTAAACGGGTTAGTAATTTGGTGTATGAAGCCAATAAATTCACCCTTCCTCTCAGTGATTTTATTGATCGTCAAACAATTGTCATTCGTCACCGTAGCTTGCCTTATGAAATTTTAGTTGTGAAGCAAGAAAAAAAATTTACCGCACTTCAAATGCGATGCACACATAATGATGTAGCCTTAAACTTTACCGGTCAAAAATTAGTATGCAATGCCCATGGCAGCGAATTTGATTTAGAAGGGAAGGTGCGCAAGGAGCCTGCAGCTATTAATTTAACTCAGTACGCCACAAGTTCAGATACACACAATTTATATATTCATTTGTAGATTATTCCTCCGGCAGGCATTCACAGATTCAAATTGGGGTAGATTTAAGTCATACCCGCCAAAATGAACATGGCTGCATCGGCTAAGGAAGGGGTGTAATTAACAAGAATACAGAATGAAGTTTTTGTGGTCGATTTAAGCAATTAAATGAAATTTATAAAAATACTTGGTAGAGTTCTTTTTTCTATTATTTTTGCAACCCAATCGTATTCTTCCTTAGCTCAGTTGGTTAGAGCACCTGACTGTTAATCAGGGGGTCGCTGGTTCAAGTCCAGCAGGGAGAGCAAAAAGAACTAGGGTTTCAGACGAACAAGTTTGGAACCCTTTTTTCATTTGCCAGCACTTTGCCAACATTTTTAGAGCATAGGCAATTTATTTTTGTCAAAAAGCACTACCAACGATGCTATTTCCTCCATTGCCTATTTCCAGTTTTCAATTTTCAATAACTTGAAAAATACCTCCTCCTCAATTTCTTTTGTTTGACCTGGCTGTAAATCTTCGAGTTGTAAATCTTCGATAGAAACGCGAATGAGCCTACGACATTTATGCCGCAATGCTTTCACCATTTTTCTTACCTGGTGAAATTTTCCTTCGGTGAGTGTAATACTCAACCAAGTATTCGGAATAAAATCAAGTAACTCATTATCGGCTGGAAAAATGGATGGAGGTTTGCTGATGATTTCGGCTTGGCAAGGACTGGTAACCCAATCGATATTACCTTGAATACGAATAGGTATACCGTCTCTTAATTTTTGGATTGATTCTTCTTGTACCTGATGTAATACTTGTACAACATAGGTTCGTTTATGAGGCACTTCACCTTGAAAAAGTAATTTGGTAACTTTTTTATTGGTAGTTAAAATCAACAGCCCTTCCGAAAAATTATCGAGCCTTCCAATTGCATGAGTGCCTTCAGGAAAATCAAAATCTAAATCACCTAAGAGTTTCACCTTATCCGGACTGATAAATTGAGAAACCATATTGAATGGTTTGTGAATAATAAAATATCGATGGGGTGATTGAGACACAATCTTTGCAAGGTGCTTCACAGGTTTGGCAATTCCAAAATAAATAAAATATAAGAGGGGTTATTTTTTTGACATCGTTAGCCATACTATTTTTAAAATGAAGGGAATACAAGATGCTCATCCTTAATCTTAATGTTTTTCTAATGGGCTTCATTTGATATAGCAAATCTATTCAATAACCTTTGAGGGTGGAACAATTACAGGATAGTTTATGAGCAAGCGTGAACCGATGGCAGATAAAAGTCGCGAAGCAAAACATGAACCGACTTTTGCCGTGAAGGATTTTTTAAAAACATGGTTGTTACCTTTATCGGGATTGTTATTTTTTGGCGTATTATTTATAGGTACCGATACACATGAAATTGAACACCCATGGAATGTTGGTGATAGGTATTGCGATTCATCAAGTAGAATTCAAGACACCATAGAAAGAAAGAGAATTTTAGCACTTGGCGGACAAATTATTAGGGAGCAGCTCAAGTTGCACCCATATCATGCTAGGGTTTGGGCAATGTATGGTCACTACTTTATACAAAAAAAGGATTGGGATTCATCTATCTATGCCCAAAAAAAAGCACTGGCCCTTGGTTCCGGAACTCGTATTAATAGTATCGAAGAATTAGCGAAACGAAATTTGAATTACGCCTTAAGCCAAAAACTCAATCCCTATTTCTCTTCAAAGGATACTGCCCTACGAATGATTGAGGCAGCTGAAATTCCGGGGTATAAAAATATCGGACTAACAAAATTTAGAGCCTTAGTATATGTAAACGTAAGAGAATTTGACAAAGCGGAAGCGATGTTGAAGGAATTTTTGCTAGCAGAGCCAAAAGATTTTGATGCTTTGTATGCGATATCGCTCAACTACTTCAATCAAGGAAAGAAAGCCGAAGCCAATGAATATTTAAATAGGGCACGGCAAGTAGATCCGCAAAATCCGAGATTGCAATTTTTACTTCAAAAACTTAATCAATAAGTGAGTACATGAATTTATTAAAACGATTGTCATATCATCATATCTTTCTGCTAATAGGTTTAGTTTTTGGGTTAAAAATGGTTTTTGTTAACCCTCCTTGGCAAGCCAACGATGAAGATAGGCACTTTTATAATGCTTACAATTTGTCGGAAGGGCATTTAGGTCCGCAAGCCCAAAATGATTCATGTGGATTTGTTTTACCTGTAAATTTAGTTGCCACAGTAATTCAATTTCAAAGTATTAAATTTAATGAAAAAACAAAACTTAACTTGAGTGTAATCGAGAATATTAAAGAGAATGAACTTAATAAAGAAAAAACTATGTTTTGGATTACCCCCAGTGGTAAGCTTCAACCTTTTCCCTATATTCCGGCCGCGTTGATGATTAAAATGGGTAGTTTTTTTAAATCAAGTCCGGTTTGGCTTGGTTGGTGGGCCCGTATAGGTTCGTTATTAGCCTATTTGTTAATTGTTACCTTGGCTATTAAAAAATTACCTCATTTTAAGCCTTTATTAATGCTCATTGCTTTAAGTCCAATGGCATTGTATCAAGGTACTAGTGTGAGTTATGATACTTTAAGTTTTGCATTTTTATTTTTATTTTTTGCCTTAATCATTGCCTACTATTATCAAACCGAAAAAATTAGTTTTAAGCAAATTATGTTGTTGTTTTTGGTTGCTTTAGCACAACGGTTTTCGAAGGATGGCTACTTTTTAATGTTTTTTAGCTTCGCTTTTATTCCAATAAATAAGTTCGAAAACAAGAAATTGTTTTTTGGCACATTTGCTTTGATGTTAGTGGCAAGCTTCCTTCCATCACAACTCTGGTCGATGTACTTGAATTCGATGAAGTTGCCACCGGAAATGCCTTTGCAAAACGACTATTTGTTTAGTTCATCAAAAAGTATAGAGTATCACTTGCAGCAGCCTGTAGAAGCGATTAGGTTAATTGTGTTAAATATTTTATCGCAAGGGAAAGATTGGATTCATGGTAGTCTTGGTCGTTTCGGTTATAGCTATACCTTTTTGCCTATCACTATTGTGAGCATTTATTTGTTGGTGATAATCTTCTCGGTACTTACTGAAGAGACAGAACAAAAACTTAGTATGCGATTTCGTTTGCCTGTTTTAGGCTTGGCGCTTTTAAACTGCTTGGCCATTATTGTATCTCTATTTTTAATTATTACACCGGTAGGAGGTCATTATTTGCATGGTTTACAAGGCCGTTATTTTACGCCACTTCTGCCATTTCTTTTTGTGTTATTGTTTTATTTGCCAAAACCCATCATTCAAGCAAGTTGGATGCGATGGGCTGTGCCTATTTTTATTTCGATTGTATTGTGGTACACATTGCAGTTTATAAACGAAACTTTTTATTACCCAGTTTAATATATGATGCATTCAAAATTAAGTATTGTGATTCCGGCTTATAATGAATCTGCAAGTATTATCCAGGTATTAGAAGAGATGATTTTATTTGTAGCCGAATTTAATATTCATGTTCTGGTGGTGAATGATGGAAGTAAAGATGATACGTTACAACGACTACAACAATTCAAAATCAATAACCCGAATTTTTCATTACAAATTATTTCACATTCGCAAAACCGTGGATATGGAGGTGCTTTGAAAAGCGGAATACTGCATGCAAAAACAGAGTATGTAGTAACGATGGATGCCGATGGACAACATCGAATGGAAGACTTACCTAAATTATATCAGCGCATGAAATTGGAAGGCGCAGATTTGTGTATTGGCAATCGCAATTTTAAAGGTTCCAGTTTTTCAAGAAATGTTATAAAAAAAATGGTGCTTTACTTTGTTCGCAAAGCTACCGGTATTGAGGTTAGTGATTTAAATAGTGGCATGAAAATGTACAAAACTGCCATTGTGAAAAGCCTACTAAAATACACGCCCAATGGTATGCCGTTTTCAGATACCATTGTACTCTTACATCATCAGTTTAGGTATAAAATTGTTGAGGAGGATATTGACATTCGTGCAAGGGAAAACGGAGTAAGTACCATCAATTATAAAACCGCCATTTATACCATTGTAGAAGTGGCGAATATCATTATCAATTTCTTTCCTTTCAAATTCTTTTTCTATATCTCAGTACTCCTTTTTGTACTAAGCATAATATGGGGCTTGCCACTTGTGTTGATTGGAAAAGGGTTAAGTACAGGAACTTCGTTTTTATTATTGGCGAGCTTAAATTTTTTCTTTTTTGGTATCATACTCGAAAACGTGGTACGGTCGCGTTTCGAGCATTATACTTATGTAAAAGAACCTTAGTTTATTGAAAAATATTTTTTAACTGTCATAATAAATGAATTCAAAACTTAAGGATGGAAACCACTACCGGAAGTTTATATAATTTTTAAACCAACATCATTTTTTAATTACAGCAATGTAATAAAACAATTATAATATTGTATACATGGAAAACGCAGCTAGGCCACATATAATCGAATTTAAAAGAATAGGCGATGCATCCTTAGGTTATATTTCTGTAGCCGAAAAAGAGACACTTCCTTTTGAGGTGAAAAGAGTGTATTGGACCTATTTTACACCTGAAGATGTGCAACGTGGCGGCCATGCACATTATGATCTTGAACAAATTTTACTTGCTGTAGCCGGTAAGATTATTGTAAAAACTGAATTATTAAATGGAGAGATTGGAGAATTTATTTTAGACAAACCAAATATGGGTTTATACATTCCAAAAATGTGCTGGCGGGAGATGCAGTACACCCACAATGCTGTACAAATTTGTTTGGCAAGTATTGCTTATTCTGAAGATGATTATATCAGAGATTATGATACCTTCAAAAACCAAACATTTTAAGTATGAAATTTAATAATAGAAATGTATATATCAGTCCTAAAGCCAATATTGGCAAGAATGTAAAAATTGGCGACAATACTACTATTTATGACCATGTTAGCATAGGCGATAATTCAATTATAGCAAATGATTGTGTGATAGGAGAACCTACCCATGATTATTATTCGAATCCGGAATATATCAATCCACCAACATCGATAGGCGAAAATGTTTTAATTAGAAGTCATGCAATTATTTATGCATCGTGTACAATTGGTAATCATTTTCAATCAGGGCATCGAATTACCATACGCGAAAAAACAGTATTTGGAACCCATTGCCGAGTAGGAACCAAAACAGATATACAAGGTTATGCTACTTTTGGAAATCATTGTTGGATGCACTCAAATGTATTTATTGCCCAAAAAACGCGCGTAGGCAATTTTGTTTTTATTTATCCGTATGTTGTATTGACGGATGATCCTACACCTCCTTCAAATATTTGCATAGGACCAAGTATCGACGATTATTCACAAATAGCGGCATGTAGTATTTTATTACCCGGTGTTAAAATAGGTAAAGCATTGTTTGGTTGGTGCCGGAAGCATAGTCGGGGAAAGATGTTGCCGATTACCAGTTGGTATTAGGAAATCCGGCTAAGGTGATCAAAGATGTTCGAGAAATAAAATCACGCGAAAGTGGCGAGTCGCATTATCCATGGCCTTACAATTTCGAACGTGGTATGCCTTGGGAAGGCATAGGATTTGAAAATTGGGAAAAAGAACAATAAATCCCAGAACTATAAGCATATGAGTAAAATTCAGTTTTTAAATTTCGAACCCATGCATCTTGCTATTCGTACTGAAATGCAAGAAGCCTTTCAACAGGTTTACGATAGCAATTGGTTTATCATGGGCCAATGTGTTGAAACTTTTGAAGAAGCCTATGCGCGTTTCAATGAGGTAACAAATTGCATTGGTGTAAGTAATGGTTTAGATGCATTGCATCTTGCCTTAAAAGGTTTACGCATTGGTGCAGGCGATGAAGTAATTGTGCCTTCTAATACCTATATCGCAACCCTTCTAGCAGTTTCGTATGTTGGCGCTACACCGGTATTGGTAGAACCCGACTTCGCAACCTATAATATCAATCCTAAAAATATTGAGCTTGCTATTACAAGCAAAACAAAAGCCATTATGCCTGTACATCTTTACGGTCAAGCTTGTGATATGGATGAAATTATGGCAATTGCTAAAAAACATAAACTGTATATCATTGAAGACAATGCACAAGCCCATGGCGCAACCTTTAAAGGCAAGTTAACTGGAAGTTTTGGCGATGCCAATGGAACAAGTTTTTATCCCGGAAAAAATTTAGGCGCTTTAGGCGATGGTGGCGCTATTACCACCAATGATGAAGGTATTGCAAAAAAAATACGAATGCTTCGTAACTACGGCTCAGAAAAAAAGTATCATCACGAGTTAATTGGTTACAATATGCGTTTAGATGAAATGCAAGCTGCCTTTCTTACTGTAAAACTCAAGTACTTACACCAATGGACACAACAAAGAAAGCAAATTGCAAATTGGTATGTAAAGGCGCTCGACAATATACCTGAATTAATTTTGCCTATAACACATCCGGATGCCACACATGTGTATCATTTATTTGTTGTTCGTACACAACATCGAAATGCTTTACAAAATCATTTAACAGAAAATGGCATTTCAACTATGATACATTATCCAATTCCACCGCATTTGCAAAATGCCTATGCGTCGCTTGGGTTTACAAAAGGCGATTTTCCAATTGCCGAAGAATTAGCCAATACCTGCTTAAGTTTACCTATTTGGCCGGGCATGACAGAGGAAAATATTAGTATTATAGTAAATTGTATTTCTGATTTCTTTAAAAATGGAAATCACAACAGCTGATGCTGCAAATTAAAAATCAATTTAAGTTAAGCCGAATATAATTTCCGCTTCAAGTAAAACAGTTTTGATGAATAGTAATAACCCTTTAGTTTCCATATCCTGTATTACTTATAATCATGAACATCTGATTAGACAGTGTTTGGATAGTTTTCTCATGCAGAAAACCAATTTCTCATTTGAAGTAGTGATATATGATGATGCCTCTAAGGATAAAACCAGGAAAATTATTGAAGAGTATACTAATCTCTATCCAGAAATTTTCGTTCCATTGTTTCAAGAAGAAAATCAATATTCAAAAGGAGTAAGAGGTATTGCACCTCGATTTAATTTTCCTAGATGTCGTGGTAAATATATTGCCCTTTGCGAAGGAGATGATTATTGGACAGATCCATATAAATTGCAAAAGCAAGTTGATCTAATTGAAAAGTATACCAATGCGAGTATGTGTGTAGCTTTGAACAAACAAATATATGAGCAAACAGGAAAGGAAAGAATCGATCAGCCATACAAGGGGAAACATTTCCCTTTAATTTATTTTAATGACTTAACTCAATATTTTCACACATCCACTTATTTGATGCGAAAATCAACACTTGATTTCCTGACAAAAAAATATCTACATTTATTTCAAGGAGATACTGCCATGAGGTATCTGTTAATTAACGAAGGCCCTTTTGTTGTATTAAATGAAGTGGTATCGGTATATAGAATTACTGGAATAGGAATATGGTCGAGTTTAAACCGAAGTAAAAGATTTTTAGATAGTTATAAATTGTATAAACTTCTTCGAAAAAATCACAAAACAAGACGTACAATGTATTATTTGTATAAAGAAACAGCGCATCTAGGTGTTGGAATTATTTTGAAAATTTGGGAACGGATAAGGGGTGCGTAATGAATTTAGATCTCAAGGAATTTAATAAGGCGTAACCTAAAAATAATTAAGTGACTATTCAATCATTAAAGTCAAAAACCATAAAAGGTCTTGTTTGGAGCTCAATTGACAAAATTGGTGTTCTTATAATTAGTTTTCTCATTGGGCTGATGCTTGCCCGCATGTTAATGCCATCTGATTATGGTTTGGTTGGAATGCTCGCAATTTTTCTGACTATTTCCAATTTATTGATTGAAAGCGGTTTTTCAAGTGCATTAATTCAGAAGCATACACCTACCAATGAAGATTACTCAACTATTTTTTATTTTAACTTAGTAGTTTCAATTGTCTTTTACCTGATTTTGTATTTCACAGCACCTCTTATTGCAACCTTTTATAATACACCACAACTCACACCAATTACACGAGTATTATCTTTGAACATTTTCTTGAATGCCTTTACGCTTGTTCAACAAACCAAATTAATAATCAACTTAGATTTTAAAACACAGGCAAAGATTTCTGTTTTGTCGGTATTAATTAGTGGTAGTCTAGCACTTTATGCTGCTTATCTTGGTTATGGTGTTTGGGCCTTAGTGATTCAGATTCTTTCAGCAACTTTAGTCAAAACGCTGCTTCTATTTTATTTTAATAAATGGCTACCTGATTGGGTATTTAGCATTCCTTCTCTTAAACAATTATTCAGGTTTTCCTCAAATGTATTAGTAGCAGGGATCTCTTCGGGCTTTGTAAATAATATATATTCAATACTTATTGGTAAGTATTATAATGCTAAAGATTTAGGATATTATACTGGTTCTAGACAGTACCCAGAGTATTTAGCAGGGCCAATTGGGAGCACGTTACTTGGTGTAACTTATCCTGTTTTGGTTTCATTGAAAAATGATCGAGACTCAATGGTGTTAGTTTTTAGTCGATTGGTGCGATTAACTGTATTTTTTGTAATGCCGGTATTAACTCTGTTCGCACTTTTATCTGAACCATTTACACGTTTGATATTAACCGAAAAATGGATGCCCTTAGTTTCACTAATACAATGGATGTGCTTTGCACGTTTATTGGGTCCTATCTGTTCAATAAATATGATTATCCTAAATGTAATAGGCAGAAGCGATTTGTTCTTAAAAGTTGAACTTTCAAAATTGCCAATTACTATAGTTGCTTTAGTGATTACAATTCCATTCGGTTTGAAAGCTATCGTGATTGGTCATTTCGTAACTATGGTGATAACCTTTTTTATTACCACTTATTATTCGGGCAAGTTATTTGGTTTTGGCGCTTTGAGGCAAATGCACGAAATGAAAACAGTTGTAATAGCAACTATAATTATGACAGCGGGTGTATTCGCATGTAATTATTTTGTGACAAGCGATTTCTTTAAACTTCTAGTTGGCGGTTGCTCAGGTGTTAGCTTCTTTTTATTAGCAGCCTTTGCAATGAAGATAGAGGAAATCAAGGATTTTAAAGAATTGGTTTTAAAGATTCTCCCAAGCAAAAATGATTAAAAAAATGAATCTACCTTTGATTGAAAGGTAGTTTCTTCCACTATTTATAATTAAAAATAGTTACTAAGGTTTTCTCAGTTTCCATGTAATCATGGCTTACTACTTTAACTCTCACTATTTGATTTATAACTTGATGCATAAACCTTAGCAAGAATTTTTGCAATGACCCCAGGCCAAAATTGCTTGAACATATTTAAATCTTCTAAGTACCTTGTATTGTTTTCGAGTCCTGCTGTAGATAAAGAATCTGAATGGATTCGTCGTTTTAAAAGTACATTTCTTACGTAATAAAACCTGCCCTTCATTGCAGCCATATTGCGCCAAATTTGCCAGTCGATAGTATTTACGTTATCAGATAGTTCGGTAGGGAATTGAAAGCCGGGTAAATTTTCAAGGTTATACATTACGGTTGGAAGTGCAATAGGGTTGCCTAGTGACAATAATCTTGTTTTCCAAAATTTGCTCCTCAGATGTGATTTGAAAGGCATGAATATTGAAAGTATCATTCGTTTTATTTTTATCATCAAGGTAAATGGTCTTTCTTTTCCATCCATAATTTCGGCATAGTTTGTAAAGCAAATTAAAGTGTCGCTATATTTTTTAGCGGCGGCAATACAAGTGGCTGCATACTCGGGTAAGTACAAATCGTCTTGATGGGCTATGGTTACATATTTAGTTTTTACTTGTTGAAAGGCAAAATTATTATCGTGTACAACACCTTTGCCATAATCGGTAACAAATACTTCGATACCATATTTTTTAGCGATCGCAGAAATATAATCTGATGGGGTAGAGGTGCAAATACATATTTCGCTTTTGCTAGTTTGATTTTTTAATGAATAAATACATTCATCCAAATACGGACTGTTTTTATAAGCCAAAACCACAAAACTATGATCATTCATTTTCTTTTGATTGAATGTTATCCAATAGACTTGGATTCTAAAATGAATATTGGTCTGTTTCTAAATTCACCAAGTAAATCAGAACGTACAATATTTCGCTCGTTCAACAATTGATATTCAGTAATGGATTGGTTTTCTTCTGCTATGCCAATTGCCTTAATTGTCCATTTATCACCTATAGCAGATTCAACAAAATCTATCATTTCTTTTTTTGTTCCATTTTTGAAAAGCAGAGAATTCCTGTCGCCTTTCCAGCAAAACCCAAGCTGGAGCACCATCCATTTAGTTTTGTCTTGGAAATAATTGATAGCATGCTGCATTTCCTTTTTTGCTTCATCTAATGATATTTGATTATCCCCAAAATCATCTCCTAAATGGTGAATCACATTAAAAAGTAGAACAATATCGAATTGTGATTCATTAAGATTGTCTTTGAAATTCAAATATTTATTAAATACATGAATATTCATATTGAGTTTTTTTGAAGCCTTCTCTACAAAATTTGCATGTGCTGTATTGCCTTCAATATAAACAACCTTTTTAGCCCCTGCTTCAATTGATTCGAAACTAAAATAACCAGTATTTCCACCAATATCTAAAACATTAGCTTCATTAAATGAAATGTGTTTACAGACAAAAGACCATCTTTCAGCTTCAAATCTTGGTATAGCTTGACTTACCGCAGTGCCAACAAGATTCTTTAGTACTTGGGGTAGTATTTGATAACTGGAATGCTTGCTTGTATTTTTATATAGTTGTATTAATTCCTCGTCGGGTGTTGTATTTTCCATTAGATAAATATCTTTAGTGTCGTTTTTTAAATAAATTTCAGCTTGCAGTAACTCTTTATAATTTTTATAGAAATCATCAGAATTGAAGTTGTAGAATGTTTCGTTTTTTACTTGGGTATTTTTTATCCCACCTGACCAAAAATACCATTTATCATTTTTATAGATGAATTCATTTAAGTTAATTGAGAGACCATATTCATTTAGTAAATATGCAAACAAATTCATGCCAGAATCTACAATCAGTTGCGAAGGTCCCCATAATCTTGGGTTTGCTTCTATCATGTAAAATTGGTTGTTGAAATGTTTCACTTCTACCATAACTAATCCATAAAATCCTATTTTAATAAAAAGTTCAGCAAATTTGTTGGAGATTTCATGAATATGAATATCAGAAGATTTACATAATATCATGGAACCTCCATTTGATTGTTGCATAAAGTTTTCCTGAGAATAGACTGAGTAATCCTTATCCATTGATATATAAAATAATAGATAATAATTCTCTCCTCCAATATATTCTTGAAAGTAGTAGTTGGATTTATTTTTATTAAGAAAGTAGTTATCAAAATCTATGTCATTATAGATTATTGCAGGCTTGTCAAGTATTTCTTGCTTTGCGATTTGATAATACTTTGGTTTAATTACAAATGGATATTTATTAGGCTTTTCCGGATACTCAAATGGGATATGCAAATTTTCATTTTTGCAAAGTTCACCAAAAGAGTATTTGTCAGAAATGAGTTCGTAAATTGATTTTTCACATAAAGGGATTACTATATTATTCTCTGAAAGTATTAACCTATTATCAAGTAAAAATCTGTTTAGATATTCGGTTGAAGGAAGTATAATTAGTTTCTCACAATTAGATATTGAACGGGCTTTATTTGCAAACTCAAGAATTTCATCAACAATTAGAATATTTTTCCTTCGTGTTGCAATCACAAATTTCTTATAGTCTGAATTTAGAATTACATCTTCAATTCCATTTGAAATAATTGAAATCGAAACTTGGTGTTGACAAGCAAATCGGCAAAATGCAATAACTGCTCTGTCATTTGATCCGGAAAAAATTAGAACATGTAGGTTCATCTTACTATTGAAGATATTTTTATGATGCTGTCTGTTGAAAGATTAATATACAAAGGCAAACATAGAATTCGTGATGCACAATTTTCTGAAATAGGCATAGCTTGCTTCGACGTATATGGAATTGTATTTAGTGAAGGATAGAAATACCGCCTTGGAAAAATATCCAATTCATTAAGTGCTTTTTGTGCATCTAGCAACGCTTCTTCACTTTGCATTAAAACCGGGTAATAACTATAATTCCATTCGGCACTTTCTCTAATTTTTATTTTTTTTATTTTATCGAAATTAAGTAGCCTATCATAAGCTTCAACCACTTGCTTTCTTCCTTCTATAATTTCGGGCATATGTGGTAATACCGCCAAACCCATAGCCGCTTGCAACTCACTTATTTTGGCATTAATACCTAAGCCATAAAAATCGAGCGGTCCATTATGTCCAAAATTATGACTGTAATAAATTTTGTGTCGCAGGGCTTCATCCTTACAAAAAATAGCGCCCCCTTCTCCGGTATGAAATATTTTAGTAGCATGAAAACTACAGGTGCTTATATCGCCATATTCGAAAATAGATTTTCCTTTATAGGTTACACCAAAGCAATGTGCAGCATCGTAAATAACTTTTAAATTGTGTTTTAATGCTATACTTTCAATGGCTTCGATATTACAAGGGTTGCCAAATACATGGGTGGCTAAAATGCAAGTTGTTCGAGGGGTTATAGCCGCTTCAATTTTAGTTTCATCAATGGTTAAATATTCGGGATGTATATCTACAAATACCGGTGTGCAATTTTCCCATACAATAGCTGCTGTTGTGGCTACATAGCTGAAGGGAGTAGTAATTATTTCACCACCATTGCCTAAAAGTTTAAGCGCAATTTGAATGGGAATGGTGCCATTATTGGTAATTAATATATTGTTGATCGATAGATAGGATTTCAATTTTTTTTCTAACTCCAATACCAGTTCACCGCGATTAGTTAGCCATTCATTCTTCCAAATACGCTCAAGTTGTGCATGATATTCTTGTAAAGGCGGGAAGAATGTTTTTGTAACCGGTATCATGGTTTGAGAATTGGATGTAAATAAAATTTCGTGATGGTTAAGGATTGAGTTTGGCTGCAAATAGAAAATTAGATTTGTGTAAAATGAAATTATAAATTGAAGTCATAAAGTAATTAAAGGTAATTTTAAAAAATGTGTTTTCGGTTGACAGTATTTTGTTTTTTTGCAGGTGAGTACTAAGTATGTAACTAAATAATTTAGTGTGTTGGAAACTGAAGTTGACAAGGTATCAATTGATGGCTAATGGATACACACTGTACTATGTTAGAAGTATGTAAAGATGTATAGTTTGGGATTTTTATGTTTTGATTCGTATCTGATTGTACTTGCATGGTATGCGTTGGTTTAGCATAACTCCATATCATAAGCACAATATAAATCAATATAAAAGGTAAATTATAGAGTATTGTTTTTATGAATTTAAGGTCAGCCATACACTGTATTAGTGTAACGAAATTAGAAGGATAGCTTAGTTTATTAATTCATTCAACATTAGAAGATGATTAGAATTGACGAGGAAAATGAAAGAAAAATGTTGTGCCTACATTTTGCATCGATTCGATTTGGATTTGCGCTTTATGAAATTTCATAATTTTACTAACGATAGCTAAGCCTAATCCATGCCCATTAATACCCGAAGTATTGTTGGTTCTATAAAAGGGTTCAAAAATATGCTCTCTTTCCGACTCACTCATCCCAATACCTTGATCGGCAAAAGAAACTTCCATAGTGGTTGGATGAGCCATTAATTGAATGGTTACTGTATGGTTGGCGCTAAATTTGCAACCATTATCAATTATATTAAGAAAAGCAATTTTGAGCAAGCCAATATTTGCATGAATAATCAAATCGTCTTGATTTTCGGGCAGGTTAGCAAATTTTATTTTTACGTTACTAGAAGGATTTACTTTCGCATAGTATTCTTTGCAATCCCAAATGATATCATCGATGCGAACCGGTTCAAAGGCAACCCCGACATTCATTTCGTAGGATAGTCGTGAAAACTCAATTAAATCATTGGTTGTTTTATTGAGATGGGTAAGATCTTCTAACACCGAATCGATGGTTTGTTGATATTCTTCGGTTGGCCTTGCTTTTAATTGTAAAACTTGTAGCTGAGATGTAATAGAAGTTAATGGGTTCTTCATTTCGTGCGAAGCGGCCGAGAGAAAAATCTTTTGAAGCTTTAAAGAGTTTTGGATTTTATCGAGCAGCATATTGAATGTAATCGCCAATTGCCCGATTTCGTCGCGTGCATTAACGACAGTTAACCGTGTTTCTAAAGATTCAATAGGCATATTATTTACTTGCGTAATTACTTTTGACAATGGATTTAATGCCCGTTGCGCAAACAGCCTACCCGCAAACATAACAATGATGATGCTAATTAAATACAGTGATGACAATAATCTAAACAGGTAATTATTTTTTGTGATACTTGCCCAATCTATATCACCCGCAATAATAATCGCATCATCATACTTGCCTTTAAATGTAATTCCAAGAATGCGATAAGGTGATTTTTCGAGTTGCAATTCACCTTTCAGTTTTATCTCATTCAGTATACTTGTGGTAATCGGATACTCTACAGCACTATTGTTACTATAAATTATTTTTCCATCAACATTATACATTGTGATATTTTCAGAGGAAAGTGGATTCCTATATTTTTCATCAATTGTACTCAGTAAGGCGGAGTCGATTTGCTGGGTTTCGAATAATAATTCAGCATGGGTTTTTGCCTTTTGCTTCATTAAATTATAGAATTCTGATTTTCTATTTTGAGATAACATCAGATAAATTAATGAAAAGCAAAAGAGGATGATAAATGCAACCAGCACAAAAAATTGTAATGCGAGTTTAGTACGTATTTGCATTTTTAGTTGATGTCTTTAAAGATGTATCCTAGACCTTTTCGAGTATGTATAAATTTAGAGCCTTCTTGATTGCCTATTTTATTTCGAAGGTAGCTAATATAGACTTCAAGAATATTGGTTCCGGTATCAAAATCTAAGCCCCAAACATGTTCGATGATTTGCTCTTTGGTAAGCAGAACTTCATTATTCAGCATAAAAAATTCGAGCAGATTAAATTCTTTAGCGGTAAGTTGTATGGGGGTTGAATTTCTGAATACCTCCTTAGTGTCTATATTCAATTTTAGATCAGAATATTCTATAATGCGTTGTGGTATTTTATTTTCGAGTGAACGCTTAAGCAAGGCTTTGATACGGGCTAGCAATTCTTGAAAGTCGAATGGCTTCACCAAATAGTCGTCGCCACCTGCATCAAATCCTTTTAATTTATCTTCGGTGAACCCAAGTGCCGAAAGGATGAGTATTGGAATGCCGGCATTTCGTTGTCGAATTTGTTCGCAAAATTCTATACCATTTATCTTAGGCATCAAAATGTCTGTAATAATCAAATCATATCGATTTTTGCCAACTAACACTAAGCCTTCTTCACCATCCATAGCGAAATCAACCTTGTAGCCATTTTCACTCAAGCCTTTTGTAATCGTTTTAACGGTTTTTATTTCGTCTTCAAGAATCAAAATTCTGTGCATACAACAAAAGTAAGTGATACATTACGGCTTTGCAAATGTTAGTCTAATTTGCTTTTAGTTGATAGTTTTCATGCAATAATTTTATGATTTACCTAGTTTGAGAATCCTAAACATAAGCATCTACATGCTGCAGGTAACAAAAGGTGTGAATTATGTAAGTATCTTAAAAGATATGTAAAAGGAAGTCGATCATTACAAACTACCTTTGAGAAGGTGCATCATTTGTATCCTAAGTCCTATTTGAAAATATATATTAAATACATGGTAAGCCTTCGTTGCAAAATGATGGTAAAAGAAGAGCTAAGAAAACTTGGTTTACACTTTGTTCTGGTTGATTTAGGTGAAGTAGAAGTAATGGAAGACTTGACGAGTGAGCAATGGGAAATACTAAGAACAAATTTAGCACTCATCGGACTTGAACTGATCGATGACAAGCGATCAATTTTAATTCAAAGAATTAAAAATGTAGTGATTGAAATGGTTCATCACGCTGATGAAATGCCCAATACAAATTTCTCGAACTACCTAAGCAGCAAATTGCATCACGATTATACGTACATGGCTAATTTGTTTTCGGAAGTACAAGGAACAACCATTGAGCAATTTATTATTTCGCATAAAATAGAACGTATCAAAGAACTTATCATTTACGACGAACTCAATATAACAGAAATAGCTTATAAAATGAATTATAGCAGTGTAGCTCACCTTTCAACGCAATTCAAAAAAATGACGGGCTTATCGCCTTCTCATTTTAAACAATTGAAAGTTAAAAGACGTAGACCACTTGAAGAATTATAAAATCAAATTTTACCTCCATAATGATGAATTAGCAACCCATGCAAGAATCCCCATTTGAACCAAATTTTATCGAGGCCATTCTCGACCCGATGTTTACTATTCATAAAAATGGAAATATCAAGAATGCAAATTTTGCTTCGTCAGTGATTACAGGTTGTAGTATCGAAAAACTAATTGGAAGTAATTTTGCAAATCACTTTTCAGAGCCAGAAAAGGTAGATGCTGCTTGTTTAGAAATTTATAAAAATGGTAGCATTACGCATTATCCGCTAGTTATTAAAGATCATAAACTTACGGATGTGCTTTTGAGTGGTTCAATATATAATGATGCGAATAAAGATCCGCTGGGTATCTTAGTCTCGGCTAGGGACATCTCGTCTCAACGAAAAATTGAAAGCGATCTTATGGAAGCCATCGTATTTGCTGAGTTTTCAACAGCTTTAGCCGAAGAAGCAAAAGCCAAAGCAGAAAGCGCAACCTTAATTGCAGAAAGTGCTGTGCGTTCGAAACAGCAGTTTTTAAGCAATATGAGCCATGAAATCAGAACACCCATGAATGCTATTATTGGTTTCACAAAAGTAGTACTCAATACTGAATTGAGTGTAAAGCAAAAAGAGTACCTAAATGCAATTAAGCTAAGCGGAGATGCTCTTGTAGTTTTAATTAATGATATTCTTGATTTAGCGAAAGTTGATTCTGGTAAAATGACTTTTGAACAAACACCTTTTAGAATGTCAATGTCTATTTCGTCTATGTTACATTTGTTTGAACCAAAAATTCAAGAGAAGAATTTGGCACTCGTAAAGGAATATGATGAACATATTCCGGAGGTTTTAATTGGTGATGCTGTGAGATTGCATCAAATTATTTTGAATTTAGTGAGCAATGCCGTGAAGTTTACCAATACTGGGAAAATCACGGTAAGTGTTAAGCTTATCAAAGAAGATGATGTACAAGCAGACATTCAATTTTCGGTATCAGATACCGGTATTGGCATTCCTGAAGCTAAGATTGGACAAATTTTTGAGAATTTCCAGCAGGCATCAAGTGGAACTTCACGTTTGTATGGTGGAACCGGATTAGGATTAGCCATTGTGAAACAGTTGGTGGAAATTCAAGGAGGCGTAATTCAAGTAAAAAGTGTCATAGATGAAGGCTCAACCTTTAGTTTTATCTTAAGTTTTAAAAAAACAAGTACCGAAATGGAAAGCGAAGTGCCTTATCTCGAAAAGGTGAATGATATTCAAAATGTGAAAGTATTGGTAGTGGAAGATATTCCTTTAAATCAACTTTTAATGAAAACTTTACTAGATGATTTCGGTTTCGAAAATGATATTGCATCAAATGGATTAATTGCCATCGAAAAACTGAAATTAAATACGTATGATTTGATTCTTATGGACTTGCAAATGCCTGAGTTAAATGGGTTCGAAACAACAGAATATATCCGAAATACATTAGGTTCAACGATTCCAATTATTGCCTTAACGGCCGATGTTACGACTGTTGATCTTGACAAATGCCGAGCGGTAGGCATGAATGATTATTTATCGAAACCGGTTGATGAGAAGCTACTCTACAAAAAAATAGTTGGCTTTGTGAAAAGAGTGAATCGTATTGAAAACATGAACACGCAAAAAAATGAAAGCACTGAATTGAGCAATCCAAAATTTACCAACTTGGCATTTCTTTATCAACGAACCAAAGCCAATAATGTACTTATCGTTGAAATGATCAATGCGTATTTAAGTCAAACGCCGGCGCTTATTTTGGAATTGAAGAATGGGTTTGAGGCAAAAAATTGGAAATTAATGCAGGCGTCGGCACATAAAATGATACCTTCATTTTCAATCATGGGTATCAGTACAGAATTTGAAGATATAGCAAGGAAAGTACAGAATTATGCATTGATGCAAATTGAAGAGGATCGAATTCACGAGGCAATATTACAATTAGAATCGGTTTGTTTGCAAGCCTGCGATGAGTTAAAAGCCGAATTGCATCTTATAAATACTAGAACACATGAATAAGCAAAATATTAAAATATTTCTGGTAGATGATGATATCGTTTTCTTAAAATCACTAGAAATTGAATTCAATGAGCACACAAAGTATGAGATAAGCACTTTTCCCTCTGGTGAAGAATGCTGTAAAAATTTATCTCAACATCCTAGCATTATTATTCTAGATTACCATTTGGATGGGATCAATGAAAAATCAATGAATGGTATTCAAACGCTCGACATGATAAAAAGTTTTAATAGCAATATTCAGGTGGTAATGCTTTCATCGCAAGATAAAATTGAAGTGGCCGTTGAGTGTATGCATCACCACGCCTTTGATTATGTTGTAAAAAGTGAAACGGCTTTTATGCGTTTGCAACACATTATTACGAATATTTTATACTATCAAAAAATGGAAATTGAATTGAATTGGTATATGTCTCGTTGATAAGATATTTTTTTACATCATGGATTGGAGATCCTTGCAATGCATGATTGAATTTCATTACATCAATTTTCTGTAAGTTTCTTCGTAACTCCATCTCAAAAGCTTTCGCGATTAATCTTCATTATCGGTAAGATGATTGTGGGTTAAAAATTTTGAAAAACCTTTCTTACTGCATAATGCCGAAATGATATCTATTACAGACCAATTTATTGGTCTGTAATAGATATCATTTCGGCATAAACTCCCGTAGGTACGGGATAAGATTTGGTCTACGACACAAATCACATTGTTATAACACGTGGGCTCGAACATTTTTGCTCATTGACTTTTGGAACGGTGTCGATTTCGCTAAGTTGTATAGGTAATTCCATAAAAAAAGCTTGTGTAATTAAACACAAGCTTTTTGGGTTTGTTTATTTTTTCCTTTATCTAAAACAATAAACTTATGCCGGTATAGGCCGAATAAGTATGAACTTTCGTATTGTCGAGTAAATAATAGGTGTTTTGCGTAGCTGTTGTTTTGGTATTGGTAATATCAAACAAACCATAAACACCTCTAAATCCTAAGGCTAAGCGAAATGTTTTTTTATCGTTCAATCCAAAATCTAATCCTGCACCATAGGCAAGTCCAAAATCACTTTTTCGTAAGGCAACAATTGCTTGTGTGGGGTTGGTATTGGTCCCATTTGTGTATACTCGGCTTCCAGCACTAATGCCAATTTGTGGTCCGGCCACAACATTGAAATTAACCGGATTGTATCGACTGGTATTCAATGACAATAAAAGTGGAATGCTTACATATTTCAACCGCACACGATTCTCTACGTTCTGATCTTTATACCGCTGATATAAAGTATTGTAAATTACTTCTGCTTGTATACCAACATGTTCGTTGAAATTGTAGCCAATAAGTCCGCCAAAACCAAAGCCAATCACCGGCTCTCCTTTTACGGTGCCACCTGTACTAGATTTCATTTTCATGGATGAAATCGTAGGCATAAGGCGAAACCCTATGGTGCCCCTTTCGGTTTCAGCAGTTTGTGCAAGTATTGAGCCAGTTGTGCTTGCAATAAGAAATAACAACAGGCCAAATTGTTTGATTAGAATAGTATTCATGATTTATTTTTAACTGAATGAGATGTAAGTACAACGATGGCTCGTGAACGTAAACAAATTTTTTATTGAATTTGACAATTGATGCTATAGTTGCCAAATAAATCAGTGCCTGATTTGGTGTTGTCATTACAACGATCTTCAGCTCTTTTTCTGTTTTCTTTGTAAGTGTAAACAGAGTAGTCATTTGTATTGGTGCCTGTTCCACTAGTATAAGTTTTAGAGCATTTGCATGTGTAATCTTTTTTACACGATACCATGGATGATGAAATGGCAAGTAAGCAAGCGAGCGGTACAATTAGTTTTTTTCTCATTGTTATTTATTTTAATATACCTGACCAGGTAAGCTGCAAAGGTCTATTGTAATGAAAGGCTAATTGTTACATTCTAAAGGCTAATTGTTGCAGGATTCTTGTCGATGAGTTTGTTCATGTGTACTATAATGTGGCGTATCGATAGTGGAAACCTATGAATCATGAATAGTTATTTTGGAATTGTATAAGCAAATATGTTGCACTTGTATAGACCTTTGGAAGATCAAGTGAAGGAAAATCTAGGTATTTTGAATTCGTAAAAACTAAGCCGTCACTTGATAAATAGGAAGCAGAATTATTTAAAAATTACAATATGAAATTACAAAGCAGATTAGGTATTTGGATGGACAATGCCAATGCATACTATACCGAATTCACAGAAGCGACAATGGTAACCCATGCTATTTCTTCAGCCTATGGGCATGAACAAAAAGCGGCAACTCTCTCGCATGGTGAATTTACTATGCACAATAAGGAACAACAAATGCAAACCGCTTATTATAGAAACATTGCAGCTATTATTGTAAAGTTTACTGATGTTGTACTTTTTGGCCCAACCACAGCAAAAGTTGAATTATTTAATATACTGAAAGCTGATGCGAAGTTTGATAAAGTAAATATTGAATATGCAAATGCAGATAAGATGAATGAAGCGCATCAACATCAATTTATAAAGAAATATTTTAAAACAAACTAAGTATGGAAACTGTGAAAAAACTTGGGATATGGATGTGCCATAATAGTATACATTTAATAGAAAGTGTAAGCCCTGCTGCATGCGAATTGAAGCCAATCGATGGAATTGAAAAGCATAATATAGCATTACACGATGCGGCTCTTCAAAATGAAGCTTTTCACCAACAAACCGAATCATTTAAAAAAATGGCAACTACCATTCAAGGCTATCACGAAGTTGTATTATTTGGCCCCGTAGACTCGAAAATTGAATTCCTGAAATTCCTAAAAGCTGATCAGCGATTTGAACATATTAAAATCGATATCAAGCAAACCCAAATTATGAGTGAAGATCAACAAGAGGCATTTATCGAAAATCACTTTTCAACACACTAAACCTTGTATTTCATTTCAGTATAAAACAATACTTTAAGCAAAGCGAATGTTATAATATTAAAATGGAATTATGTAAAATTTAAAATGATTAACCACTGACCTTTACACTCGGAATGAAGCATTAGATAAACTTAAGTGTACATTAAAAGAAAATTTAAATTACGTATTATGACAAAGAATTTACTCATCATTAGTTTATTATTAATTACAAATATGATTGCCAATGCGAAGCAAAAGGCCGTTAAAGAATATTTCGGTAATACCTTAAATATTGGAGCGGGCGTTGGCTATTATGGTTATATAAATACACCCTTGCCGGTATTCATTGTGAACTATGAAATTGATGTAGTGCGAAATTTTACACTCGCTCCATTTATCGGCTTGTATTCTTTTAGAAATAATAGTTATGGATTTAATACAAATCCGAAAGGGTATACATATCGTGAAACTGTAATGCCTATTGGGATAAAAGGAACCTATTACTTTGATGAATTACTACACGCTAATGCAAAATGGGATTTTTATGCCGCAGCCTCATCAGCATTTTTGGTAAGAAGAATTTCATGGGATGCAGATTATTATGGATCACATGATGTTTATAAAAATAGACCAGATCTTAGTATGGATGCCCACTTAGGTGCAGAGTATCACTTCTCAAAAGAAGCCGGGTTATTTTTAGATGTATCAACCGGCGTTTCAACCATCGGACTAGCCATTCACTTTAATAAATAAGTATTGACATTTTTGATTTAGTAAATTTTGAATGTAATGTTCTGAATCAATAATCAGTCACAATAAAAATAGCAAATATGAACAAGATAATATTAAGTGCGGCCTTTACATTAAGCATTGCAATAGCTACGCTCAATACAGATGCTCAGCAAAATAAGAAAGCAGCGAAAGCCAGGAGCGATGTAAAGGATGCAAAGAAGGACTTAGATGAAGCAAACTTTGATTTGCAAAAGGCCGGAATTGATTCTACGGAAGATAACATGATATTTAAGCGAGATGCTGAAAAAAGTATTGAGGACAATAAAAGGGCTATCGCTGAATTAAAGGTTAAAAAATGGAATGCCACAGAGGAAGAAATTGAAAGGTATAATAGGAAGGTCGCAATGCTTGAAAAGAGGAATGATAAGTTGCAACGTCAAATTCACAATATGGACGCTGCGAATGTAAAAAATTGGCAATCCTTTAAACGTGAATTTAAACACGAGATGAATGAACTTGGAAAATCTATCAAAGATCTCGGTATCAATCATGCCAAGTAATGTATTCGATAGAGTAGCAAAAAAATATTTTTAAATTAATCACCATAAATACAAAATCATGAATACTACAGAATTAAAAGGAAACTGGGACGAGCAAAAAGGTAAATTGAAACAAAAATTTGCCGCACTAACCGACAATGACTTACTTTTTGCCGAAGGAAAGAAAGAAGAGATGTTGGGTAAACTTCAAATTAAGCTTGGCAAAACTAAAAACGAATTGCACAAAATTATAGAGGGATTATAGGTCTGCTGTTCGTTAAGAATGATGCCGCTTGCCGCTTTGGGGAGCGGCATCATTGCGTATCATAAGATTGAGTTTGTAAATTAAAATGATAGTCCGTAAACATGCAGCAAATTCGAAAGAATCGAGAATACTTTTAGTCAGAAAATCAATGTTTCACTATATGCTCGCTGAAATTAATAAGGGTGAATCAAATGGAAGTTTACGTGGATTGCTTGCAATCGATGTGATTGAATTTATAGGGAAACGAAATTTCTATGCGCCTTTATAGGGGAAAATTAATACCTACTTCGTTTCTGCAACCATCTGCCATATTGAAGTAAAATTTGTTCTGCAAAAATCTCTGCGTCTCTCATTCTCCGCGGTAAAAATTAGTGTTTCTATTTTGGTGTAGCCTAACGGATGATCATTTAAATTAAAAAGCAACGAGAGTCGAACTGATTTTCCTAGGTCTGACTTTCTAAACATGTGAATCTTGTAATTCTTACCATTCAGTATGTAATAATTAAAGCTAACCATGGTTGCACCTTTGTAAGGCACCAATTCCGGTGAAATTAAATAAAATTAACAATGAAGTATTTAAAATTAATGTTCGTAATTGCCCTATTTGCAGGTTTAAGTTCATGCGATGATAAGGCCGCTAACACCGACACAAAAGAAATTGCCGAAGATCATAATGAAGCGAAGTATGATGAATCCTCAAAAGAAAAGGATGCACAATTTTTAGTAAATGCAGCTGAAATAAATTTAGCTGAAATTCAACTGGGAGCATTTGCACAACAAAATAGTAAGAACGCAGAAGTTATTTCATTAGGTATGATGATGGAAGAAGCACATCGTGCATCATTGAAAGATTTAACCGCACTTGCCGCTAAAAAATTAATTACCATCCCTACCGCACCTACCGAAACAGCCAACGAAATGCTTGCTAAATTAAAAGGTGAAAAAATTAATGACTTTGACAAGGCGTATTGCGATATGATGGTATCACAACATACCGATGCTGTTGCTATGTTTGATAATGCCGCAACTGTTTCAGCTGATGATGATATCAAATCATGGGCTACTAGCACATTAACTGTATTAAGAATGCATCTTGATAAAGCAATGGTTTGTCAGAAGCAATTTGAATCTAAAAAATAATTTGAAGGAAATTAAATAATTATATATCATGGGAAATTTACTTTATATCGTAGCTGTTGTTTTAGTGATACTTTGGGCAGTTGGCCATTTTGGGTTTCATGCTGGCTCAGTCATTCATGTATTACTTCTCATAGCTTTAATCGCTGTATTACTTCGGGTTATCCGCGGCGACAAGGTCATCTAAAAAAATTGTTAGAATTAATCTAAAAACTAAAATTATGAAAACAGGAAATGTAATATTAGGCGTGTTAGCCGGCGTTGCAACCGGTGCCATTTTGGGTATATTATTTGCACCTCACAGTGGAGCCAAAACCAGAAGAATCATCTTATCAAAAGGAGAAGGTTATGCCGACGCCATTAAAGATAAAGTTGACGAGTATAAAGGTGTGCTCAACAATAAGTATCAAGGAATGAAGGATGATCTTGATACATTTATCGAAAAAGAAACCGTATAAATAGTCTACTTAAAACCTCATCTACTTTGTCACGTAATGTATAGGTGTGAACTTGATGTATCCTACAAACAGCAGGTTTGTAGATGAGGTTTTTTATTTATCCCAATA
The DNA here is from genome assembly GCA_016706595.1 of Bacteroidota bacterium. Lineage (GTDB taxonomy): Bacteria > Bacteroidota > Bacteroidia > Chitinophagales > Chitinophagaceae > OLB11. Next base: position 600,467 of record JADJJH010000002.1, read on the forward strand.
TTTATTTGAAACCATTATGGACACTACAGAAAAAATATCAAAATTGGATATGCTTGCTAATCAAGTAGAGGCATGTAGCAAAACTTCATTAGAACTTTACAAACTTATGATGATTGAAAAATTCTCTACAGTTGTGTCTGTTTTTATAAGTCAGGTTTTGATGGTTCTTATTCTGATGGCAGTGATACTTTTTGCCAGCATTGGATTAGCCCTATGGATTGGCCATTATTTTGCACAATTGTGGTATGGATTTATTATCCTAGCTGGCATGTATTCACTCATTTTTGCATTCATTTTTCTTGCACGAAAGTCATTGTTATATGGTAAACTTAAAAATTTGGCAATTCAATTACTCTTAAAAGATAAAGAATGAGTTCAAGAGTTCAATACAGCAAAAAGTTAGCGGATGATATTTCGGCTTTGAAACTAAAGCAAATGCTTGAGTATAGATTATTACAAGCGCAAATGCATACGATGATTGATGATTTAAAGCCTGTCAATCTAATTAAGGGTGCTATTAAGCAAGTGGCTAATTCATCAAGTATACAACACGAAGTGGTTGATTATGTGAAAGAGAATTCATTAAAGTTCGTTATTAAAAAATGTGCCGAAATCAAGTCGAATAATAAATTGGTTAACGTAGCAAGTACTTTACTTGGTTTTGGATTGAAGCGATTTTTGGAAACTAGATCTGAAGAAAAGGACTAGCATTATTCGTTTACGGATGTGCCGAGAAAATGAAATTGTCAATGTTGGCTCCTAATATTGGGTAATCCAATAAATCAACATTGCCATCGCCATTTAAATCTGTAGCTTGATAACCTGAACTAAAATTATTGATTTCAGTTTGAAGAATCGGCTCATCTAATAAATCAATATTGTCATCTTGATTTAGGTCGCCCGAGTAAATTGCCCAAACACCGGCACCCATTGGTATTGCATTATCGCCATAGGTTTTATTTGCAGCATTACTAAAATCATAATTGGCCGGTGTTGAAGAATTGAGGGTAATATATGAGCTACTCCATGTTGTGATTGAACTTCGATGTTTAATTACCAAATAGTATATACCACTTAATGAACCACAATTCAAATTCACAATACCATCTGTATGCAGTGTTGTCTTAAATGAGGCAACCATGGCAAAGGGTGATGCAATATTATGAAGTTCAACTTCTATAGAATCGGCTAGTAAAGTATTCCCAGTAACGCCCGCATTAAATAATACAGGCGTCATCATATTCGATCCGATATAAAATCCTTGGAAAAATAGTTTGATATTGAGTAGTGAACTACAGCCTATCGAAAGGGCAAGTGTATGCACCGAATCGCATCCCAAAGCGGTTGTAAAAGTGTGCTGGTAAATACCACTGGAGGTATAAGTAGTATTTCCATTTTGCACCCAAGTATATGAGGTGCATGCAGTTTCACTTGATGAACCTGTCATGCTATCGGGGCTAAATAGTGCACTGATTGTATGTGAAGCAAGTACAGACGAAAAGGTATAATTGCTTACCGCGCCAACCGAAACTCCATCTACAAACACATTACTTATATGATAGCAATTTGAGGGTGTAATGGTATACATTTGTGTGCCGCCTATTGGCACCGAACTAGTTCCGGCCGGCGAAATACTGCCATGTAAACCGGCACTTGCCGTAATCGAAAATCCGGTATTATTGATGAGTACGCAAACATTGTCGCCAATATAGTTTGGCGTTGCAATATCCTTCAGGCCATCATTATTAAAATCTGTGCTGATAATGGCATACGGACCATTTGCAATAAAAAAATTAATACCCGGCGCAAATCCTCCTAATCCATTACCTAATAAAACGGTGATACTATCTGCATACGGATTGGCCGTAGCGATATCCATTTTGCCATCTCCATTATAATCGGCATGCGTAATTCCTAATGGATAGGATCCAGTGGCGGTGATGCTTGGTGAAGAAAATCCACCTAAGCCATTCCCTAATAAAATAGAAATATTACTCACATCGTAATTGGAAGAAACTAAATCTTGATTCCCATCATTATTAAAATCAGCACTGGTAACTCCGTCTGGTCCACTAGGCACAGCGTAATTAGTGGCTAATCCAAACCCGCCTGAACCATTATTTATAAATACGGATAAGGTAAATGAGTTTAGGTTTGCTGTTGCAATATCTTTATAACCATCATTATTAAAATCATTAGCAACTAACGACATCACTTGATTGCCGGCAGTATAATTCGCGGCAGCACCAAAACTACCCGCGCCATTGCCTAAACGCACTGTAATTGTATTTGAATTGCAGGTGGCAATATCCATATTGCCATCATTATTAAAATCGGCACTTATTATTGCATTCGGGCCAACCGCAACACCAAAAGTAGTAGCGGCACCAAAACCTAGTAATCCATTGCCAAGTTTTATTGATATACTGTACAAGTTAGGATTAATATAAGCTAAATCTTTTTTGCCATCATTATTAAAATCAGCACTCGTTACGCCATTGATATTTGCTGAAGCCGGAATGGTAACCGCAGTCCCAAAACCACCTAAACCATTCCCCGGTCTTATAGTGATTGAATTCCCATTGAAATTCCCTGAAGCAAAATCCATATTTCCGTCATTATTAAAATCGGCATTACATAAGGATGTTGGCGATGAACCAACCGAAAAATAGGTGCCACTTGGGAAAGAAATTTGTGATGTTGCATACAAGCTAAAACAAAGCATAATGCCGATAGAAAGAAATTTTTTCATAGAAGTATATTTAGTTATTACAAATAATTGCGGTTCGCGTTATGGGTCGAATTGCAAAAGGGATTTGTAACAATGGGTTACAACGATAATCAAACAGCCAAGATTTATGTCAAGAAGGCAAGCAAGTTGCTTTTAGTTTGAATAGAATTTTGTTTGGCTAATCAAAGGTTGTCAAAAGAATCGTAATATCCTATTTATTACAGGTAGAACTTTGTTGCATGCAAAACATCAAAACAAATAGAAATCAAATGGCCAAAGCAGTGATCATGAATAGACTAACAATAAAAACCAAGCATACGAGTCGAATATCGAAGCATCGGTGTTTGATTGAGGTTCTATAATCCTAATTCCTTTTTTTGTATTTCATCTATAGGCCCTGGTGCATCTAACATTACATCTCTACCGGCGTTATTTTTAGGGAAGGCAATAAAATCTCGAATCGAATCTGTTCCGCCTAATAAAGCACAAAGTCGGTCGAAGCCTAAAGCAATACCGCCATGTGGTGGTGTTCCATATTCGAAGGCACTTAATAAAAATCCAAATTTTTCATTGGCTTCTTCTTTGCTAAAACCAAGTGCAGCAAACATTTTTTCTTGCAAATCTTTATTGAAAATACGAATTGAGCCTCCACCTACTTCAGTTCCATTTAATACAAGGTCGTAAGCATTTGCTTTAATTTTTGCGTACTGACTGATATCGTCCATCAAAGCAATGTGTTCGGGTTTTGGTGAAGTGAAAGGGTGGTGGCAAGCCATGTAACGATTTGTTTCGGCATCATATTCAAATAATGGAAAATCAATTACCCAAAGCGGTTTAAATACTTCCGGATTACGAAGATTCAATCGATTGCCCATTTCAAGTCGTAATTCGCTTATGGCTTTTCGCGTAAGTGCTTCATCGCCTGAAAGCAATAAAATAAGGTCACCTGCACTGGCTTCACAATGACCGGCAATTTGTTTTAATTTTTCTTCGTTATAAAATTTATCAACCGAGCTTTTAAAAGTGCCATCTGTATTACACTTTATATACACTAAACCTTTCATTCCAATTTGAGGACGTTTTACCCAATCGGTAAGTTCATCAAGTTGTTTACGGGTATATTCACTGCAACTTTTAGCTACTATGCCAACCACCAATTCGGCATCATCAAAAATCGCAAATCCATTTCCTTTTACTTGTTCGTTGAGTTTTTGAAGCTTCATCTCAAACCGAATATCCGGTTTGTCGTTACCATAATTTTCCATGGCGTGTTCCCATGTCATACGCGGAAAATCTTCTTCAAAATCAAGCCCTTTTACATCGGCAAAAATGGCTTTAGTCATGCCTTCAAACATTTGTAAAATATCTTCTTGTTCAACGAAACTCATTTCACAATCTATTTGAGTAAACTCAGGCTGACGATCGGCACGTAAATCTTCATCTCTAAAACATTTTACAATTTGATAGTAGCGGTCGTACCCAGCTACCATCAACAATTGTTTAAAAAGCTGCGGTGATTGTGGTAAGGCATAAAATTGTCCTTCATGCATCCTACTCGGCACTACAAAATCGCGGGCACCTTCTGGTGTCGATTTGATAAGCATAGGTGTTTCTACCTCCATAAATAATTGACTGTCGAGGTAATTTCTAGCGGCTCTGCTAATCAAATATCTGAGCTCTAAATTTTTTCGAATCGTGTCTCTACGCAAATCTAAAAATCGATATTTCATTCGTAATTCATCACCGCCATCGGTTTGATCTTCAATGGTAAATGGTGGTGTTTCAGAGCTATTTAAAATACGGTATTGACTTACTTCTATTTCAATTTCACCGGTAGGGATATTTGCATTTTTATTGCTTCGTTCAATTACCTTACCATGTATTTGTAGTACAAATTCACGCCCTAGAGGCTGGGCTTCAAGCACTTGGTTTTGGGCTTCATTAAAATACAATTGCGTAATTCCGTAGCGATCACGTAAATCAATAAAAGTAATACTACCAAATTTACGAATCGTTTTTACCCACCCAGCCAAGCTAATTTCTTGTCCAATATGAGCTAAGCGTAATTCCCCGCAGGTATGAGTTCTAAACATGAGTCTGATATTAAAGGCTGCAAATATATACGAAAAAGGGCAGTGAATTACTGCCCTTTACAATGATATAATTTGAATAGGCGTTTTTAAAAATCCCTTAGGCGAGGCTTTCGAATTTTTCAAAGACTGCGTTTACTATAGTAAATAATGGATTTGCAAAATTCGAATAACGAAGCATAAGGGGTTATTAAAGACGCCTAAGAATTACCAGTAATTTTCTTGTGCCTTATTCTGCTTCCAACGAATATCAAATGCTAAGCCGGTCATTACCAACCAATGGTTTTGATAAAATCTTTTACCATTCATCGGCACATTTCTATCTACTTTATATTCATTTCTTAAATAATTAAAACCAAGTCGCCAATTCATCTGACGATTTAATCGAAACGACCCATAAGCTTCTCCCACCAAGGTTCCGTAACTATCCGAATTTAGTGTGTTTAAATTAAATGCATAAGGTTCAGTTTTGTATTTAACCTCATTTATTTTACCCGGATTGGTTTCGTAGGAGCGGAAATAGCCCGCTTTTGAATCGCCGAAATTTACACCGCCAATATCCCAATTTACAAAAACATCAACGCCTTTTTTAATATGAATTTTAATGGCAGCATAGGCATTTAACGAATTCGTTTGCACTTCGGGCATATACATCGTATCGGCACCGCCCGGATTTAAAGCGGCAAGTTTTGCGCTCGATGTGGTATATTCTCTTTTTTTAGAACCAAACACATGTGCGCGTAAACCCAATCCAACACTAAGCCATTGTTTTTTTCTACCTATGCCATGTAAGTACTGAATATTTGCATCTGCACCCCAATGTGCATTTCCATAATATCCCATACTGCCTGAAACGCCGGCTTCGGCTGTTCGTTTTTTTAATACCTTTCTCATTTGTTGTGCATCCGAAGGCATACCCAAGGCTAACAACAAAGCACATACCAATAATTTCTTTATCATAAAAGTACTTTTGTTCTAAAACTATAAAAGTAAGGTGGTAGCAATAGAATTGCAACTTTTTTTACAAAAACGAATTTCATACTATGCTATCGGCAAGTGAATGGTCACTTTGGTACCGCAGGCCTCACCGTTTTCATCGTGTAAATCTTCAAATTCTATAGGTTGGGCAATTTCTCCATGCGAGAGGCGTAATAAGCGCTCGCCGGTAATTTGTAGGCCCTTTGATTGGTGTTGTTTTAAGCTATTTTTTAATTCAGCACTTTTTGCGCGACCAATACCATTATCTGTAATAACACAAATAATTCGATTGTCATCTTTTTCAAATTCTTTGAAATGAATACTTAATACACCATGCCCATTTTCTTTGTTCAACAAGCCATGCCATATCGCGTTTTCAATAAAGGGTTGTAATACCATAGAAGGAATTTTATAATTCGCTTGTTCTATCTCTGGTTCAAGGGTAATACTATACTCAAACCGTTGCGAAAATCGCATAAGTTCTAATTCAAGATAGAGTTTTAGCATCTCCATTTCTTCATCAATATAAATATAACTTTGTTGCGATGCATCCAAAATTTTTCGCATCAAGCTTGCAAATTGTGCTAAATAATTACTGGCAATATGGGGTTCGTTTTTTATAATATAATTTCGAATCGAGTTGAGCGAGTTGAAGATGAAGTGCGGATTCATTTGCGAACGCAACGATTTTACTTCTAACTCGGTGAGTTGTTGCCTATATTCTGAAGCATTTTTCTGTTCATGTAATTCAAGGTTATGCTTCTTGTCTTTGTAAGATAAATAAATTAAAAATATCGATAAAAAAGCAAGACATAATGCCACTGCCGAGGCAATCAGCAACCAGTTTTTTTCTTTGATTTCCTTTTTCTGACTAACCTGTAAATGCTTCAATCGTCGATTTTCTTCATCTTTTATTTGAGTTTCATATCGAGTTTGAATAAATGCAAGATGCGCAAAGTTTTTATCACTTAAAACCGTATCGCTTAACTCTTTATGTTTGCGTAAATAGTACATGCCGGAATCGTAAATTCTCCTCGACTCAAAGTTTGTGGCTATCTGATTGTAAATATCACATTCTTCATTTTTATTACCTAAGCTACGGGTTGCATGCAAAGCTTTATGTAAAAACAAAATTGCGCTATCAGGCTTATCAATTTTTTCGTACACGTTGGCAAAAGCTTTGTACGACAAAATTTGATAGTATACTTCATGATGTAAGCTGGCTATCGAATCGGCAATATGTAACTCGGCAAAGGCTTTCGAAAAGTTTCTTATTTCGGTATAATACTTGGCAAAATCTACATGAAGTAAAGAAAGTATATTCGGGTCTTTCGATCTTTTGGCTAAGTCAAATCCCTTATTCCAATAGTTCAATGCGCCAGAATAATCTTTTCGTGTAAATTGTATCGAGCCCATATTTTCAAGGTTGATAGCTTGGCCTCGTAACTCTTGTATACTATCATTTAATACGAATGCTTTTTGTAAATATTCAAGCGCCTTATCGTATTCTTTTAATCGAATATAATTTTCGCCAATATTGTTATACGAAATACTTAAACCGCGCGTAAACCGAATAGATGAAGCAAGTTGTATAGCTTTCAAATAATAGTCGGCACTATTTTTATAATTGCCCTCAACGGCTTCTAATATCGCATAATTGATATTGGCCAAACATTCACCTTTTTTAAATCCTAGCTGATTGGCAAGTAGTTCAGTTTCACGAGCATAGGTCCACGATCGGGCAGCATTTATTTCCGATAATCGATACGATAGTTTATGCGTGGTAATTACTCTTTGGGTATCGCGTTGCTGATTTTTTTGTAACCAATTTAGTAAGCTGTCGACATAGGCATTTTGCGCATGCAAACTTGTGGTAAGCAATAACAAATAAAAAAGTAAAATGGGTTTAAGCTGCATATCATGAAATGATGTTAAAGATAATATTTGATATCGAAACAAGAAATTTGCTTTTGGGCGTGTCCCCTGTAGTGTCCCGAAAGCATCATGATGCAGTTCTATAAAATAGGTATTGCTCGCTTCGGTACTACTACAGGGGTCGGGCTATCACTGCAATCTTTTGCTCGTACCTCACAAAAGTATTTTCGTTCTATCCCTCACGCGAATTATCGTTATATGAATAAGTTATGACCATGAAAAGGTCAAATGTTAGTAGCCTAAAAAGGTACACATAACATGCAACCCTGAAGGGGGCGAACCAAATTCATCTTTATGCATATTCTTTAAACATTGAAATCCTTCGGAGGTGCATCACAAAATGACATGGCCTTCACCCGTGCTTTAAAAAATCAACGCCTTCATTGTAAAAAAATATTTCAATGTTTGTTTTTACATTTGCGTGTGGCTCAAAAAAAATCATTTCAACGCATTCTTAAAAAAATTCGCAATTTTCTCCTTGGCTTATTCATAGCGAATTTTCTTTTTATCATACTTACTAAATGGGTAAACACACCCATCACAACGGTTATGATAGGTTCGTTGCTACAAGGCAATGGTTTACAGCGCGATTATATTGCCTTTGATGAAATGGGTAAAAACGCAAAACTCGCTGTTATTTGTAGCGAAGATCAATTGTTTCCCGATCATAACGGGTTCGATTGGAGTGCTATCAAAAAGGCAATTAAATATAATAATAACCCTAAGTACAAAAAAGTAAAAGGTGCAAGTACCATTTCGCAACAAACTGCAAAAAATGTTTTTTTATGGAATGGTAGAAATTGGTTTCGTAAAGGATTAGAAGTGTATCATACGTTTATGATTGAATTCATATGGGGTAAGCAACGTATACTCGAAACCTATTTAAATGTAGCCGAAATGGGAAAAGGTATATTTGGTATTCAAGCGGCTGCCCAATTTTATTTTAAAAAGAATGCCTCGGCACTCACCAAAAGTGAAGCTGCTTGGATAGCCGCTATATTACCAAGTCCGGTACGATATAGCGTACAAAAACCAACTTCATTTCTACATAAAAGGCATAACTGGATTGTGCGACAAATGAATCAATTAGATGGGGATCCTGAAATTATGGCTTTGATAAAATGATTGGTTCAAATGGCAAACAATGATAGCGGTACGTAATCAAATCAAGCCGATAATATCAAGAAGTGTTAGCATAACGATTTCGCCATTAAGCACTGTTAGCAGCCCAGATTCCAGTATATTCATTGTTTTTTTTGTGCGAATGTTCAAAACAAATCTTCCAGCACTTGATTCTTGGTTAATGAAAAATGTTTAGCAACTTGAGTCATAATCCCATTTAATGTCCCAATCTTTATTGGGCTATGATTGGGTATTACTATGTGATGTTCACCGTTCCTTTGCGTTGTAATCTTTATGTGACTGCCTCGTTGATTAGTTATTTCATAGCCATACTTTTCTAACAACTTTATTAGTTCCTTACCTGATAAATCCCTCGGAACTCTCATAAAGCAAACACTTCATCTTTTACAAAGTGTAAATGAGCGAAGACCGGGGTATCTTCAGCCGAATCATAGTAACAAGTTATTCCACTCTTAATATTTTCTTTAAGATCATCAATTGACTCTCCTTCCGCAAAAATGGCTACTCCAATGCTTTCAGCATAGTAACCACCTTCTTCAGCTTCATGTACAATAAATGTTATTTCCTTATTCATCAATCAAATATAAAAAATAAGCACATCTAATTATATTTTTTTTATGCATCAGTTAGTTTATTCATGCTCGAAGGTTATGACTATCAAAGTAACAGGGGTTGTTCGAGCTGCCCTACACCAATTTATTTTGCACAAGGTATTCTGCAATTTGCACCGCATTGGTAGCCGCTCCTTTGCGTAAATTATCCGATACTATCCAACAGTTTAATGTATTGGCTTGTGTTTCATCCCGTCGAATTCTACCTACAAAAACATCGTCTTTATCATGGGCATCTAAAGGCATAGGATATTTTAATTGTGCAATATCATCTACTACCGTTACACCCGGAAAGCAAGATAGTAATCGTCGTACTTCGTCAAGATCAAAATCTTTTTCAAATTCAATATTCACACTTTCACTATGTCCGCCCATTACCGGCAAACGCACACAAGTAGCGGTAACTTGTATGTTATCATCCTGCATTATTTTTTTAGTTTCGTTCACCATTTTCATTTCTTCTTTGGTATAACCATTTGCAGTAAATACATCAATTTGTGGAATGATATTTAGATCGATGGTATATGGATACACTTTTTCGCCATCAAGTTGAGCTCGCTCATTTTGCAATTGCTGTACTGCCTTAACCCCTGTGCCGGTTACCGATTGATAAGTAGAAACTACCACACGTTTAATAGTATAAGCATCATGCAAAGGTTTTAATGCCATCACCATTTGTATGGTTGAGCAATTTGGGTTGGCGATAATTTTATCTGAGGCAGTTAATGATGCGCCATTCACTTCGGGAACTATCAATTTATTATTTTCATTCATACGCCATGCCGATGAATTATCGATAACGGTTATTCCGGCCTCAGCAAATAAAGGTGCAAGTGCTAAAGATGTGGTTCCTCCGGCCGAAAATAAAGCAATAGCCGGTTTCATGTTTATGGCATCTTGAAAGGAAACTACTGTATACATTTTCCCTTTAAAATTTACCTCTTTGCCAATTGATTTTTCAGAGGCCACCGGTATCAATTCACTCACCGGAAAATTTCTTTCGGCTAATACTTCTAACATTTTTGTGCCCACCAATCCGGTAGCACCCACCACAGCAACTTTCATATATTCGTTTTTTGAGTTGGCAAAACTAATCACTATAAGTAAATAAACCCAAATTCCGCATTGTGAATGCGAAATCGATGAATGAATTGTAATACCAAAGTGATTTGTGTCGTAGACCAAATCTTATCCCTTACGTATGGGAGTTTATGCCGATTAGATAGCTGTTCAGACTAAATATTGGTCTATTACAGATATCATTTCGGTATAGCATCCAACATCTAAAAAAATGTACTACATTTATAATTCACGCATGACTGCTATAAAATCATATCAAGCCCTACAAGTCAATAACCATCAACGTAAACAAGTAACCGACCTGATTACCGTTGAAGAGATGTTAGGTATTTCGGTAAATGGTGAACCCTATACAATTACCATGCGTACGCCCGGTGACGAAGAAGCCTTAACACGTGGCATTTTGCTTACCGAAAATGTGTATGCCAATCATGTGCATAATCCGGTTTTCGACATTGTTGAACGAAATGAAGAGGGGGTTATTACCAAAGTAAATGTACAAATACCCCAAGATGAGTTATTAGCCGGCATCCACGAAAAACGAAATTTACTTTCGGTTAGTAGTTGTGGTATGTGTGGTAAGTATGATGTGGATGTAAGTCTGCACGGTGTATTAAAACCGACTGCAAAACTGAACCTTTTGTTGGTACCCAAGTTATTTGATACAATGGCAAAACATCAGCAATTGTTTACTAAAAGTGGGGGTTGTCATGCCGCGGCATTGTTTACTATTGAAGGACAATTTTTAGATTGCAAGGAGGATATTGGAAGGCATAATGCGGTTGATAAAACCATAGGACAAGTATTATTACATCATCAATTATCGCTGGCCGAAATATTATTAGTAAGCGGGCGGGTATCTTACGAAATAGTAAGTAAGGCGCATAAAGCCGGTATTCCCTATTTATGTTCGGTATCGGCACCATCGTCAATGGCGATAGATTATTGCAGGCAAAGTGGCATTACGCTTTTAGCTTTTTGTAGGGGCGATAAGTTTACGGTATACGCGGGTGAATGAGCATGCCTATAACGCTTTCACTTTCTCTTTCCAATTCTCTATCCTTATCTCTTTAAAACTATACTTTTTTGTGTGCGTACTCACAAATAAGTATAGTTATCTGTGAGTACAATTGCAAAAACAGATAAAATGAGCAGAATAGAAGCAAGGGAAGTTTATAAGGCAAAAGCGAAATTTTAAAAAACGTTTACCGATTTTTATGAAATGGGGCATACAATTATAATTTATGAAATGGATTTTTGGAGTTTTTGAGAGAGGGGGTTTAAAACCTGGTTATTGATGTTTAGTTGGTGGGTGTCAACATGCATTCAAATTTTAATATACGGCATGTTAATATGAACACGTCATTATTTATTTGAATATGTTTTTACTTTTTCTGAAATCCTTTTCCAAAATAATCCTTCATCATAATTTGTTCTTTCTTTGTCAAGTTCAAATTCTCCTTTAAATCGATACATAATATCACCTAGTGGGCTTCTCACTTTCGCGAATACTATTCTAGTCTGCATTCCTTTATTCAAAACAGTGTCAATATGTGTTTTTTGATTTTCTGGAAGCTCACAAATTTCCTGAATTACCATCTCATTGCTTGAAATTGAATTATTCCATTTTCCGTTTTTATATAGTTTAGGAAACCAAATTAATTTACCATTTTCATAAGGATGTTTTACTCCACCCGTCCAAATACCTTTTGGTTTTATGGCTAGTCCAAAACAATTGCAGGCATCAGCCATCGTTTTAAACGCACAATCGTCATCTAAAGATATAAATCCTTTTTTTACATAGGTTGCAGGGTTGTATTCAGTTTCTAAATCCCAAGGAGTGAAATTAAGTTTCGAAGATTTTTTCTGCTTAATTTTTTCGACAATTTCAAAAATTTCTTTGTTGAGTAATTCAAGTTCTTGAGTAACATCAACCCTAACAATTTCATGACCGGTTGCATTGATGATATCCGCTTCTCGAATTTTATCAATTTCTATTTGTTGTCGATGATGTTTCTCGTCAATCTCAATATGTAGTTGCAGTTGTGGGAAATACAAGTCAGTTAATGCTCTTCCTTCTGGTCGTGTTATAAATTGTTGTGTTACAATTTTTATGCTAGTATCATCAAGTAAATGCCAAATTCTAGTAACTACATAATGTTCAAATTTCTTTTTCTCAGCCCGTGAAAAACTACGCGATAAATAATCAAGTTTATTCATTCGTTATATAATTATAAATAGATTCTTCAACAGGTTGTTTCATTAAAAATTTAATCTTTACCACGGGGACTTCTTTCCCCGAATCGTTAGACATTTTAGTTTCTTCAAATCCACCTTCGATTGGTTCAACATCTCCCATATAATAAAATTCTATTCCTTCATCGTTACTTTTTTTAATAAATAAGGGTAGTCTCATTTTGTCTTTGGCATCAATAATTTGTTTGACATCATTGCTTCTCAAGGTTCGCTTTGACTTTGACATCCATTCAAATTCGTAATTATTAATAAATCCATCTTCATATTTTGTCGAACTGGAAATTCCTTCAGCTTTGTGGTAGTTCACAAAGATTAGACAGTTTGATTTGTCAGGACTAATTATATAACCACCTACATTTTGTGCAACGGGATTCTTTGCCCAATTTAATATTCTGAATACATCTTTTCTTGAATACTTCCTATATAGAATAAATCCGCCAAAATAATTATGAAGTTTAAATAGATTATTATAAGTTTTTAAAGAATAGTCAATGCTATCCTTTAAAAAGTTAGAGAAAATTTGATTGCTGAGCAATTCTTTAAAAGATGGATGTAAGGTTAGTTGGTTATTATTTTTTTGAATAATTTTCAGCGCATACTTTTCATTTACGGACACTAATTTTTTGTTTTTTGTTTCGGTAATAAATTCAAAATTTAAATTTCTTATTGCCGATTCGATTGTTTCTGAATTCACATAATATTTATATGTAGCTAGTATTATTTCTTGCACTTTTGCGACTTCAATCTGATTGTTGAATATACATTGTTGAAGAATTAAAGATTCTTCAATGCGTTTTGAATTATTGATTTCAACGGAGAGCAATTCTAGAAGTTTGACTTCATGGCTACTCACCTTATCAAGTAATGTTGATTCCTTAGATAATACAAAATTGAAATATGATTTCGAATTTAGTACATATAAAAAAGGATCTCTTGAACCATGTTCAATAAAGTCCATCATCATCGGGATTCTACCTAACTTAAATTTTAATAAATCATAATCATTTGTCAAATCAACAGAACGTTTCATGTTTGCCTTGTCAATTGCCTCAAATATTTTGCCTTGAGTTATTTTGTCAAAATTTATTGTAGATGAACCTGGAATTAAATTACTTCCACTAGCAATTAATTTCCGTAAGGTGTCCTTATTATAAGTTGAATCACCATATAAGGCAATTGGGACTAAATAATTATTGCTATAGTTCCCAATAAAATCAATCACAGTTAAATAGTCTTTATTATCAATTTTTCTAAGACCTCTGCCTAATTGCTGAACAAAAATGATAGCAGATTGAGTTGGTCTTAACATGATTACTTGATTGACCTTAGGAATGTCAATTCCTTCATTGAAAATATCAACTGTAAATATGTAGTCCAGTTTTTCAGATTCAATATCAGATTCAAGTCTATTGATTGCAGATATCCTTTCGTCTTCACTACTTTCACCAGTTAAGGCTATTGACTTGATTCCCTTTTTATTAAATGAAGCTGAGAGTGATTTGCATTCATCGATTTTTGAACAAAATATCAATCCTCGAACAATGCCATTATCGCATCCATAAAGATTTGCTTTTTCAATTATTCTTTCAACTCGTTCCTTAGAGGTAAGTTTTATAAAATCAGCTTTCTCTTCTAATAATTTTCCATCGACCGATATATCCGTTACACCATAATAGTGAAACGGACTCAACATCTCTTCTTCCATTGCACGATGAAGTCGTATTTCGTAGGCAATTGTGTGGTCAAACAATTTGAAAATATCTAGTCCATCGGTTCTTTCTGGAGTTGCTGTCATTCCCAGTAAAAATTCTGGCTTAAAGTGGTTTAGAATTTTCTGATATGATTCAGCACCTGCTCTGTGGGTTTCATCTATAACTACATATTCAAATTGTTTAGCATCAAGATTCGCTAAGTGTTCAGCCTTAGAAATTGTTTGAATAGTGGAAAAGATGAAGTCTTTATCTAATTCCTTCATATTGCCAGAATAGATACCCATAGATTTAGATTCTCTAAATACTGCTTTGAATGTTTTCATTGCTGCCTTAGCAATATTTAATCTATGTACAACAAAAAGTAATCTTTTAGGATTGAAATCTTTTGCATCAAAGGCTGATAAATAAGTTTTGCCAGTCCCGGTGGCTGAGATTAGTAGTGCTTTTCTTTTCCCTTCAATTCTTAAAGATTTGAGATTATTTAATGCTTCTATCTGCATCGTGTTCGGATAGATATCATTAAGTTTAGTTAGTTGTTCATTAATAATTTTGGTTGCATTTATTTGTTGGATGTAAATTGATTCATATGATTGAATAAAATCATCATCAACATTAATTGCTTTATCAAACTCAGAACTAAATTCCTTGATTACTGCCGAGAAAATAAAACTTTCGCTTGTTGCTGAAATTTTTAAGTTCCATTCAGTGTTTACACAAAGTGCGCTTGCTGTTAAATTACTACTTCCAATAATTAGATCATTTACAATCCCCTTTTTGAATAGATAGCCTTTCGAATGAAATTTTGTATTTACAGCAATTTTTAATTTGATATTTTTAAACTTTAAAAGTCTTTTTAAAGCTTCAGGCTGACTAAAATTTAAATATTGAGAAACCAAAATCTTACCTTGAATTCCTTTTTCTTCTAACTCTAGCAATGTATTCATCAGGGTTGCAATACCGCTTGTAGTTACAAAGGCAACTGAGAACCAAAATTCCTCACAACTTTTAAGTTCTCTGTCTATGGTTGTAAGTACTTTTTTTCCTGCTGATTTATCATTTAGAATCATCTCTGGCCTGTACTCCTTATTAGAGTGTACAAGTTGGTCGATAAAACCTGTTTGTAAACTGGCCGATAAAGCTTCTCGTAAAAATTCCATTTTAATTTTCGATAAGCTTGTGAACAATAGGAATATCCGCGGCGGCCCAATCTAAATTTAATAGTTGCGATTTATCAAGCCATCTAAAATCAAGATGTTCTGTAAGTGTGACTTCGTTGTTTATACAGCTACAGATAAAGCTATGCATGGTTAATTCGAAATCGGGATATTGATGAACTACTGTCATTAGCTCATGGCTAATTTTAATATCCATTTCCAACTCCTCTTTTATTTCTCTGATTATGGTTTGCTCTTTTGTTTCCCCTACTTCGATTTTGCCTCCTGGGAATTCATACTTTTTTGATATGTAAGAAAGAGTGCTTTCATTTCGTTGAACACAAAGAATTTTTTCTTGATGAATAATAATAGCAGCTACAACTTCAACTTTTTTCATAATGTTTTAATTCAAAACAGTTTTTAGATTATACTTATTTTATAGAATGGAATGGTTCAAGTAAATATATCATTCAGATTAATTTAAATATTGTTATAACAATAATTCTAAACAATCTAATTATTCAAGTTGAATATTAATCTAATTTATTCCCCACTTCCCTCACTTCCAAATTCTCCACCCCATAATCTGAAAATATTTCATCGAGTAATGATTTTTTAAAATCACTGCTACCTAATAGTATGCTCGAAAATATTTCAATCCGATCATCTACACTTAAGCTATTCAGTGTTTCGTCATCGCGAAAGAAGGCCATAAATTGGTCTCTGGTATTTATGCGATGATTTGTTTGCATAGGATTGGTTTTTTATAATCAAATCTCTAATTTACTAATATTCTTCAGAAATGTGTTTCATAAGCATTGCCATTCATTGTCAATGTTCGTCTACATGGGGATTAACATTTTACAATTCGAATTCATAAATTTTCTAACAATAGAAAAACACTTCACTTTCATTCTTTCTCTCTCATATGATTTTGCGCTATCATAATAGCCTTTTGTAAACGATCTAAAAGTATTTCTTTAGATGGCAAAATGGTAAAGTAATCGGCTACTTTGATATTGCTTTTGTGCAATTGCAATAACTCAATGTGCTCTGGGTTTTATCGGTACAAAGTATTAAGCCTAAGGGTGGCTACAAGATTGCGAAATCACCGATTTCGCAAAGTATAAGTTGGACACAACAATGGCGGTTTCTAAATCTTTTTCCGAATAGGTATCTTTTAATCCTAAAAAATCTAAAAAGTAGGGGTCTCTAAAAACTAAATCAGGTGTTAGTAAATTGCTTTCATTCAGTTGTTGCAAATCATTTTTAATAGTTTTTTCAGGCTTTTTGCTAATGGCGGTACGTTCGTACAGCATTGAATTTATTTTCTCTCTAAATGTGCGTACACTCCATTTTTCTATTTTGCAAATTTCAATGTAAAATTGAAGTTTAAGGTCATTATCAATGTATATTATTTCTTTTATATGAGACCAACTCAATTGTCTCCACAGTGTAGAGACAATTTGTTTGTCTTGGATAGTCTCCGCAAAGCGCAGACAATGTCTTAATTGTTTTTCACTCCAACCCGGCCCATACTCAGCCGTTAATTGTGCACTCACGGTGTGTACAATTTGCTTCCCATATTCAGCTCTTTGATCGTTGAGTATTTCGGTATTTATTCTGTTACCCACTTGCCAATACAACATGGTAATAGTTGCATTCACAGCAACTGAAACTTGTTGTTTGCTTTCTTCAATTAGTGCTTTAATATCACTAGTGAATCTCTAAAAACCCCTTATGCTTCGTTACTCGAATTTTGCAAAGCCTTTATTTACGAGAGTAAACGCAGTCTTCGCAAAATCCGAAAGCCTCGCCTAAGAGATTTTAAGAGATGCCCACAATTCGATTAAACCTTCTTAGTTAATTCGGAACTCATATTATTTGTATCAATCATCACAAATCTAATGTTTAAATTTTATCTGTCGAATCGGGGATTGGGGTTCGGTGTAAAATTCTAAATTCTAAAATCGAAATACGAAGTGGGAATTTTACTAACCCCAAACCCCGCTTTACTTTTATAAACAAGGGTAATACCAATGTGATTTGTGTCGTAGACCAAATCTTACAGTGGTTTATGCCGATTAGATAGCTGTTCAGACCAATTTATTGGTCTGTTATAGATATCATTTCGGTATAAGTTTTACCGTTGAAATTAGCAACGAGCGTAATTCGTTTACATTTTCGCCCTCTTTGAATAATTTACTTCAGGTTTATGAACATGAAAGTGAGGTTCAGTATACCTACAAACAAAAAAGCCATCACAAAAACTGTGATGGCTTTACTTATTTTAGAGAAGTATTTCTTATCCAATATTCAATCGAACAAAAGCGGTTGCGCTTAAATCGGCAGCTACACTTTTTAAATATTCGGCTACGGTTTTGCTACCATCCTTTACAAAAGGTTGTACCAATAAAGTATTTTCTTTGAAATAGGCATTGATTTTACCATCGGCAATTTTAGAAATCATATCTTCTGGCTTGCCTTCCATTTTAGGGTCTTGCTTCATTAAGTCCATAATAATGGCTTTTTCACGAGCAACGGTTTCTTCAGGTACCGAAGCAGGGTCTAAAGCTACCGGATTCATAGCCGCAATTTGCATAGCCACATCTTTTCCTGCTAATTCAACTTGCTCGCTGTAAGGCTGGTTTAAAGCAACCAATACGGCCACACGATAACCGGCGTGGTTATACGAAACAATACTTTCACCTTCAATTCTTTCGAAAGAAGTTACATCGATTTTTTCACCGATACGGGCAACCGTTTCCATGATTTTATCTTCAACCGTAATGTTTTCGTAAGCACATGCTTTAAATTCTTCTAACGATTTGCAATTGTTTGCAATGGCAGTATCACTTAAGCTTAAACCTAATTTAATAAAGTCTTCGTTTTTAGCAACGAAATCGGTTTCAGAGGTAAGGTTGATAATAATACCGGTTTTATGATCGGCACTAGTGTTAGCAATTACTAAACCTTCTTTGGCATCACGGTCGCTACGTTTAGCAGCTACTTTTTGTCCTTTTTTACGTAAAAAATCAATAGCTGCTTCAAAGTCGCCATTGGTTTCTTGTAAGGCAGCACGGCAATCCATCATGCCGGCACCGGTTGTTTGACGCAACTTGTTTACATCAGCTGCTGTTATCGTTACACTCATTGTTATTGGTATTTAAAATTGTTTTGAATTGAGGCTTTCATGAAGAGACCATATCAAGATGCATCACATCTAAACATTGTGTTCATTATTCATAAAAGCATCTTATAAAAATCGGTACAGATTATTTCTTAGTGGTTGGTCTGCGCGTTCCACTTGCTTTTTTACGAGGGGCATTATTTTCTTTATTACCGTCAGATGATGCGGCGATGCCATTTTCGTCGTAAGCTGCTTCTACATCAACACCTTCTTCAGTATCGTCTTCCATTTTATCTTTTTCGGTTTCTCTTTCTTGTAAACCTTCAATGATAGCGGCCGTGATATAGTTAGTGATGATCGCAATAGATTTTGTAGCATCGTCGTTAGCCGGGATTGCAAAATCAATTTTATTTGGATCACTATTGGTATCTACCATACCAAAAGTAGTAATGCCTAATCGTTTCGCTTCGGCTAAAGCAATATGCTCGTGCGAAATATCTACCATAAAAATAGCAGAAGGTGTACGATTCATAGCAGCAATACCGCCTAACACTTTTTCCATTTTCACACGGTCACGTGCTAAGGTTAAACGCTCTTTTTTATTGATAGAAATGCTACTGTCTTCAAGCATTTTTTCGATGCTTTGCATTTTCTTTACGCTTTTACGAATGGTGCTAAAGTTGGTAAGCATACCTCCTAACCAACGATCGGTTACGTAAGGCATATTTACTTTTTGTGCACATTCGGTAACGATTTCTTTTGCTTGCTTTTTAGTGGCAACAAATAAAATCTTTTTACCACTTTTTGCAATTTGCTTCATCGCAGCAGCAGCTTCTGTTAAACCTTCAACGGTTTTGTTAAGGTCGATGATATGAATTCCTTTCTTCTCGGCGAAGATATAAGGCAACATTTTAGGGTTCCACTTTTTACGAAGGTGACCAAAGTGTACGCCTGCTTCTAATAGTTGCTGTTGTAAATTAGTATTGTCTGACATGTTTTATTTTATTAATACCGGATTTGTATCATCCGACGTTATTATTATTTAATTTAATTTCCAGTTGATTTGAGTAAGCAAGCGAAGAATATAAAAACTCACTACGCCCATCTCAGATCTCGTATTAACGTTTAGAGAATTGATAACTTCTACGGGCTTTCTTATGACCAAATTTCTTACGTTCAACCACTCTAGGGTCACGAGTAAGTAATCCTGCCGGTTTAAGAGCCACACGTAATTCAACTTCAGTATTACATAATGCGCGGGCAATACCTAATTTAATAGCTTCGGCCTGACCTTTTGATCCGCCACCATCAACGGTAACTTGAACATCGTATTTATCAAGTGCTTGAATGGTTTTTAAAGGTAATTCAACTTGGTTTTGAAGATACATTACCGGGAAATAAGTTTTATAATCACGGTCGTTTACGGTTATTACACCAGTTCCTTTAGTAAGGTATACACGTGCAACGGCTTCTTTACGACGACCGATTGCTTTTTTTAATTTTTCCATTTATCTAAATTTTGTATAAGATTATTTTAATTGACTTGGTTTTTGAGCGCTATGCGGATGTTCGTTACCAACATACACATGAAGTTTTTTGTACATTGCTCGGCCTAATCGGTTTTTTGGTAGCATACCTTTCACCGCACGTTCGATGATTCTTTCCGGATGACGCTTCAATAAATCTTGCGCAGCTTCTTGTTTTTGACCACCAGGATAACCGCTATAATCTAAATAGATTTTTTGCTCTCCTTTATTTCCGGTAAAAACTACTTTTTCGCAGTTTAATACAATAATATTATCTCCAGCGTCTGCATGTGGAGTATAACTAGGTTTGTGCTTTCCACGTAAAATCGTAGCTAAACGCACGCTTAACCGTCCAACGGTTTGATTACTTGCATCAATCACAAACCATTCAGATTTGTGCGTTTCTTTGTTTGCAAATTTTGTTTTGTAACTTAAGTGTCTCATTATTTATTAAGAATTTTTAGTATTCCTTTTTAAAAGGGTCGCAAATGTAGCTTTATTCAACCTGAAATTCCAAGTATTTTACTACATATTTTCATGAACTATCTATAAAGTCATTGATAATCAGTACTAAAAAAGATATATTTTTTAATTTAGCATATAAGTGCGGAACCCGTAATGTGAAAGAAAGTATTAAAATTATAGAAATAATTGTTAAAATACCTTGCATATAAAAAATTAGCATATTACTTTTACCCCACAAAATGATAATTATTTATTAATTAAAAACGCAAAGCATGAAGAAAAGACTATTACTGACAATGACGGTATTGTTGCTAGGGCTACAAGCACTCATGGCACAAACCGGTACAATCCGTGGTAAAATTTTAGACGATAAAGGCGATCCGGTTCCAGGAGCAACTATTCGTATTAAAGGTACCAATAAAGGAACAGTTACAGATGCAAATGGAAATTTTAAACTCAATGCCGATGAAGGCGCAACGCTTGCTATTTCAGCGATTGGTTTAAAGGCTGCAGAAAAATCGGCCCAAGATGGCATGAGTGTAAAAATGGCAACCGATCAACAATCGTTGAGAGAAACCGTTGTTACCGCACAAGCTATTAAAAGAGAAAAAGCGAGTTTAGGTTATGCAACCACTACACTCAATAACAACGATTTGAATGCCGGTAACAATGTGAGTGCTTTAGGCGCTTTACAAGGTAAGGTATCGGGTGTAAATGTAACGAGCACAACAGGCGGACCAGGAGGTTCAACTAGGGTGGTTATTCGTGGTGAAAAATCAATTGGCGGAAATAATAATGCCTTAATCGTAATTGATGGTATTCCGGTTAATAACGGAAACAGAGTACGTACGAATAGTTTAAAGCAAGTTGATTTTGGTAATCGTGGTAATGATGTGAATCCTGATGATATCGAAAGTATTTCGGTATTAAAGGGTGCAGCTGCAACGGCTTTATACGGATCGGAAGGTGCGAATGGTGCGGTTATGATTACAACAAAATCGGGTAAAGCAAAAACTAAAACAGGTAAAACTGAAATTGGATTTTCAACGGGTTATACTTGGTCTAATATCCTAAAGTATCCTACTTTCCAAAATCAATTTGGTCAAGGGGATATGAGTGGATTACCTGATGATCGTCGTGAGAATTTCAGTTGGGGTTTACCTTTCGACGGACAAATTCGCCCTTGGGGTCAAATCATCGATGGAAAACAAAAAGTAAAGCGTTACGAAGCACAAGAAGATAATGTAAAAGATTTCTTCAATACAGGTAAAGCTTGGGAAAATAATTTATCAGTTTCAGGCGGAACTGAAAAGAGTAATTACTTCGTTGGTTTCAATACATTAAACAGCAAAGGAGTTGTTCCAAATACATTTACTGACAGATATAGTATTCGTGTAAATGCAAATCATGAATTTAATAATGATTTCTTCAGTAATATTAATGTGAATTACATCAATGGTTCATCACGTGTCGATCAAGGTGGACAAGGTGAAGGTTCTGTTTGGAATGCAGTAGGTCAACAACCACGTGATATTCCAATTGGTAATTTATCAGATTTAGATGATGTTTTCAACTCAATGGATTATACCGATACCAATGGTGTACGCCGTTATGGTTACTATGGTGCTTATAGCCAAAACCCATATTGGGTTGCCGCTAATTTCGACAATAGAAATAAGTATGATAGAATCATTGGGCAAACTTCATTAGGCTATCGATTTAATCAACATATTACACTTACCAATCGTTTTGGTGGTGAGGTATTATCAGATCGTATTTATTTGAAATCACCAAAATTAAACACCGTAGCTTTTGAAGAATTATGGTCGGGCTCACCAAAGTCTTTTAATGGTGGTTATTTTGAATCAACAGATAATTTTTCTTCTTATTTCAATGATTTGATGTTGAATTTCAATTATCAAATAGATAAATTAGGAATCAATGCATTAATAGGTCATTCAGTTGCTAGCAGAAGAAGTAACTTATTGTCTTCAGACATCGACCCAACTACAAATGGCTTAGTAATTGAAAGTTTTTATAATTTTTCAAATGCACAATCAAAAATTGCAAGTGAAAATGTATTAACAAGAAGCAAGAAAGTTGGTTTATACGGAACAGTGAATTTTGATTTTAATAAGATTTTATTTATTGAACTTACCGGAAGAAATGACTGGAGTTCAACGTTAGCAGCAAATAATCGCTCATACTTCTATCCATCTATTAGTGCATCTTGGTTGTTCTCACAACATTTGTCTGATGCAGCTAAAAAAGTAATGAATTATGGTAAGCTTCGTGCAAATATTTCTTCAGTAGGTAATGATGCAACGGCTTATCAAAACAATGATCCTGGGTTTACCAGCACAAACATTACAAGTGGTTTTGGTTCAAACATCTTCCCTTTCAACGATGTGCCAGGATTCAGTTATCAAAATCGTATGGGTAATGCGAACTTAAAGCCTGAACGTCAAATTGGTAAAGAAATTGGTGTTGACCTTGCTTTTGCACAAGATCGTATTTCATTAGATTTCACGATTTACAGCAATAAAACCAAAGATCAAATTTTGGCTGTACCAACCCCTTCTTCAACAGGTTTTACAAGTCGAATTATTAACGCGGGAACTATTCAAAATCGTGGTTTTGAAGCAGGTTTACGTGTTACACCGGTAAAAACAAAAGGTATGCGTTGGGATTTATTTGGTACGTATACTCGTAACAAAAATGAAGTATTGGATTTACCTAATGGAGTTGATCAATTAGTAATTGGAGGATTCTCAGGAATGAGTATCGTTGCAGCGGTAGGAAAACCATTTGGTACTTTCTATGCGGTTGATTTATTAAAGGATGCTAATGGTAATCAAGTGATTGATTCTGCAACGGGCGCACCTAAATCAACTTCAGCACCTGTTTATTTAGGTTCTTTCCAACCTAAGTTTATGGCTTCTTGGGGAACTAGTTTTAGTGCAAAAGGATTTAATGTAAATGTTTTATTTGACACCAAGCAAGGTGGATATTTGTACTCTCGTACTAAAGATATCTTAGAATTTGTAGGTGTTTCAGCTTCTTCTACATTAAATAATCGTGAGCCATTCTTATGGGATAACTCAGTGTATGAAAATTCAGAAGGCGACTATGTAAAGAATACCGGCATTTTAACCGATGTATACAATTACTATACAGCAGCTAATGTAAAACCTGCTGGTCAAGATTTAATTAAAGCAGGTTATGTTAAATTAAGAGAGGTTTCTATTGGTTATAAATTACCTCAAAAGTGGTTCAGTAAAACATTTATCGGTTCTGGTAATTTCTCAGTATTCGGTAATAACTTAGTATTGTGGACTAACAAGGGGAATGATTATGTAGATCCTGAGGTGAATTCAGGTGGAGCTTCAAACGAGCAAGGTTTTGATTTCAGTGCTCGTCCATCTATCAGAAATTATGGATTCAGATTAGGTTTAACTTTCTAAAAAACAAAACGAATAAATTATGAAATATACAAAAATAAAAATAGTAGCTATACTCGCTTTAGGCACGTTGATGTTAGGAGGTTGTAAAAAGTTTCTTGACGTAAATAAAAATCCAAATATTGCTAATAATCCGGGTATCGAATTAGTGCTTCCTTCAGCTCAGGTTGCCATTGCCCATGTATTAGGTAATAATATGCAGGTGAATGGTTCATTTTGGGCGCAATATTGGACACAGTCTCCACTTGCTAACCAATATAAGCAATACGATCAGTATGCTCCTTCAACTGATAATTACAATCGTGCATGGAGTACCTTATATAGTGGTGCTTTAGCAGATTTGCAATATGTATACAATAAAGCAGCAGCACAAAATAATAAGCAATATATGGCGGTATCTCAGCTATTAACGGCTTATACTTTCCAACTTGCTACCGATGCATGGGGTGATGTGCCTTATACAGCAGCATTGCTTGGAATAGAAGCAAATGGAGGAATTGTTTCACCATCTTATGATTTGCAATCTGCTATTTATGACAGCTTATTTAAACAAGTTGATGCAGCCATTGCTTTAATTGATGTGAATGCTGAAATTCATCCACATGGTGATGATTTAATGTACGGAGGTGATATGCACCTTTGGGCCAAGTTTGCTTATACTTTAAAATTGAAAATGGCCTTGCGTCTTTCAGAAGTAAATGTTACAAAGTCACAAGCTATCGTGGATTCAATCATGAACGATCCTAACCATGAATTTATAGAAGCTGGAGAAGATGCGTTAATTGCTTTTTCTACAGCAGGTGGTAGCGAAAATCCATTGTATTCAGAAATCGTAGGTGTAGGTAAAACGCAAAATATCTTTGCAAGTGCTACTTGTGTAGATAGTATGAATAGTAACTCTGATCCACGTGTATTTGTGTTTTATAAGCCATTAGCTAATGGAACAGTGGTTGGTAACAAGCAAGGAGATTACAATAATGCAACTAGCGCAATAGGAAAATCACTTGGTAGTTATATCGTAGGTGCAGAAGCTGCAAATGCATTGTCAGCCGAGGCGCCTGTTCGTTTCATATCATCAGCCGAAAGCGCATTGTTACAAGCTGAAGCAGCTGTACGTTTTGGTGGAACTGGCGATGAAGCTTCTTTTTATGCAGGAATTGATGCAAGTTTTGAAGCCTATGGAATTACCGATGCTACTGAAATTGCTTATTATAAAGATAGTACGTATTGGGGTGTGTATCCGTATGCAGGTACCACTGAAGAAAAGATTCGTCATATTGTTACCCAAAAGTGGTTTGCAATGTGTGGTAACCAAGGTTTTGAAGCATGGACTGAACAAAGAAGAACAGGCTATCCTGATTTCTTAATTCAATCTGTGAATTCATTAATTGGTGCAAAAAAACCAGCACGTTTCTTATATCCAACTGAGGAGATTAACCTTAATGCAAACTTTCCTGGTTTGAAATCTATCGACCAGAAGGTATGGTGGGATGCTAACTAAATTATTAACGATAAAAAGAAATACAATGAATAAAATTAAAATATCAATATTAGCTCTAACCCTATTATTCAGTTTCAGTTGTAAAAGAAAGATTGAAAATGTTTCTGAGGTGATTACGGCTTCTTATCCAATCATTACAATTAATGGTGCCCAATTTGTAAGCATACCTGTAGGTGGTACTTTCGTTGATGCCGGTGCTACCGCAGTGGATACACTCTTAAATGAGAATTTAACGGCCATTTCTATCACAAATGATATTGATGCAACAACACCAGGCTTCTATACTGTTCAGTATAAATTTAAAAACTCAAATGGTTATACAAGCACCGGAACCCGTTTTGTTTTGGTTACCGATGTGAGCGATACACTTGATTATTCAGGTTTATACCTTAGAACAACTAATAGCGCACCGATGAATGTTGCGAAAGTTGCACCCGGTTTATATAGTACAGATAATGTAGGAGGTGTTCCATTACCATCTGCATTTGCTATCACCGTATATTTCGGTCAAATCGATGATTCTACATTAGTTGTGCCTAATCAGCCTACTACTGCCGGTGATATGTATTGTGTAAATTCGTTTGTAAAAGCAACCGCAAGCGATACCATAATTACATGGGCCGTACGTAATGCTAGTTTTGGTACTGCACAACGTACCTTCTCGCATCAATAAATTAAATTCTAATAATTTTAGAAGCCGGCTCGTTTTTGAGCCGGCTTTTTTAATGATAGGTACTCAATAGGTAACTATAAGGCCGGCTTTTAATTTCATAGAGGTGTGGCTATAAAGTGGCCTAATAAACAAGCTATCAAATTTAGTGAACGTATGGCTCCTTTGCTTCATTCAAACACCATAACATACAACTATTATTATTTTAGTTGCTTCTTTATTTCAGCCACATTCTTATTTAGAATAGTGTTTTGAATTCCATCATAAACACCTTTCCAGATCAAATTAAAAAATGATTTTTGGGGATCCCTCTGTACCGCAAATTTGGCATTTCGCGTTATACCTTTTGAAGGATTATTATTTTTAACAAAGAAGTTATTAATGCTGCTTTTTGTTTTGGTTGCTTCTATTACATTGGTTTTATCACTTAACTTATAAGATGCCAATTTTAAGCTGCTATAGAGCATTATAATATCACCATTTGCTGTATTATCGTCTCCAGCCATGGTAAAATGTAAAGAATTTAATTGACCTTCAATGGTAGTTAATGCAAGTGGTTTAGTAAGCGCATTTAATTTGTTGAAGCTGGTTGACCCGATTTGCCCAGCAATTTCAAATTTTCCATTTTTTGAATCTAAGAATAAACGCCAATCAGTTACACATTTAGCCTTACCTAATAAAAGTCCATTGGCCTTTAATTGGCAAATAGGATTTTGTTGAATCAACAGAGTATTATTAGTGATATTATTTACAATACCTTCTATGTTCGAAAATATCACTTCACCCTCTTCTTTTGTTTCTTTTGAACGTTCTTTATATGAAGCATAACTTTTTGTAATTATGGCCGTTCTAATATCCACTGGCAGTGCCAAGTTCATTAAGAGTTGATGAGGATACTTGCCCACTTTGCTTTCCGGGCGATCCGGAGGAACTCGGTCATGATAGACTTTTAAATCTAAGTGTAGTGAAATTTCATCGATACGTAAGGCCGACTCATTTACAAATTGATTGATATCAAGTCCGGTTAATAGTATCGTTTTCATTTCAATATCAAAAATATCTTCTTGATATGCCAATACATTATTTGTTTTGCTTTGAATGGGTTTCACTTGTATTGATCGTATCATTGCGCTTGATAAAGCCTTATTCACCTTGAGTCCTTTAAAAGAAATATTGTATTTATTATCTTTTGATGTGAGGGTAAAATCATCCGCTTGCATATTCCATTTAGCACTATCTAAAATGTTTCGCAAACTATTACGTTCGCTTATTTTTATATTTTTCGACAAATGAAAAGTGAAACCATTTAATCTGACGGGTTCCTTGTTTGGGTATTTTTTATTTTTGAATAGCAATGTTGATTTGCCGATGGAGATACCGCCTATTTTTATTTTGTCAAAGTAGTCATCAGGGAAATCGAATTTTTTTGTTTTTGAAAAATCGGGTTTGCTTTCATCAGTCTGATTAATAAATAAAGTAAGTACACAGTTTCCTGTGCTTATATTTCCAACATTGAGTGTATTATAATCAATAAAATCTTTTACATTGATGTCTTCTAGTTTTATAGAATTCAGTATAAATCGTTCTTCAGTAATAGACTCTTTGAATGAACTTATTTTGTCGATGGAAATATTTTTTTCAATAGCATTGTAAGTAATATTATCGAACGCGATAGCGCCATTTCTATTTGGTTGATTAATATATAATAGTTTCGCATTTGCTTTCATGTTATTAATAAAGTAGCTCACTACATTTTTGTAGTCTTTCGTACTATCAATAATTATTTTATTGAATGATATAGACAAATTGGCAAGTTGGGTATGTATGATTTCATCAGCGCTTTTGTCAATAAAACTTGCATTCACAACTTCAATACTTTTAGCATGGATGCTGTTGTAATTACCTAAAATTTTTTTGAATAGGGCCATACTATCTTCATACTTAAAGGATTTTTTGCCTGTATGAGTAATTACAATTCTTGGTTCATTGATTATGATTTTGTTTGCAAATAATTTTTTTTCATTCAAGGCTAAGGGAATGTCAATGCCATCAGCGCTAATGGATTTTATAAATACTTCCACTAGCACATCTGGTAATTGATCAGATAATCTAAGTTGATGTAATTGTGCTGAATCAGTCTTAAGTACAATGTTTTCGAAGTAGGCTTCGCCATTTATTTCATCTATCATTGAGCTGTCGTATGTTATAGAATACAAACTATCAGAAAGGTCAGTCACTGAGTCCATAATAAATTCTTTGGCTACTTGATGTTTTTTATTTTGCCAAATAAAGTAGCCAGCTATGCCTGCAAGAATGAGAATACTCAGAAAAATTTTAATTACCTTTTTCATTTATAATTTATTATGTAAGAAATATTTGTCAAAAAAAGTTGAAGTGCACAAGCACTAGAATGGATAGCCGATGGCAATATTTAAGATGAGGTTTTGCCTACGCCAATCTCCACTTTTGAAATCAATTTTATCAAACACCCATCTGTCATTTTCAGGAAGAAAGGGTTTGCGTAAGGGTGTGCCAAAATCAAATCGAATCAATAAAATTTTGAAATCATAGCGGACACCAAATCCGCCGGCAACAGCTAGTTCCTTATACATATCTTTTTTTATCTGCCCGGCTTTGCCAAACAGGAAAGTGTCTTTTGTCCAAATATTTCCGGCATCAATAAAAAAAGCGGTGCTTAAATTACCTACAATAGGCAGTCGTAATTCTGTATTCAAAAGAAACTTATAATCACCTCCTATTATAAAATAATACGTTTGGTCTTGCAGGGTTGGAAGATAGCTGCCTGGTCCAAGCTGGCGAATTCTAAAACCACGAATTGAATTGGATCCACCAATGATATACTGTTTTGAAAATGGCAGCATATTTGAATTGTTGTATGGAATACTAGCACCTATTTGTAATCTATTTGCCCAATGTATAGTTGGTTTTAATTTTTTAAGATAGCGTAACTCTATATCACCTTTGGCATATTGTGCGAAAGGGGTATTAAGTATTGTTTTTTCTCTTGTATTGTTTGCGCCCGTGATTAGCCCCATGATATTGCCACTTAAATCGATGCTGCCATTGAAGTACCATAGGTCTCTAAAGTTTTGATTTTTTGTGTTGGTTGTATAACTATAAAATGATCCTAGAATGGCTTCTGAGTAAACATTGGTAAGAATGGCTGGATTTGAAGCTGCTTCATCTAAAAAGTCTTGCGAAATATTACTTGCATTTATATAACTAATTGCAATGGGTGCAAGACTATGTTCTTTGTTGGCTGTTTCTTTCCAGTTAAATTCATACTGCGTTCTAAACACATTTTTTGTGTAAAACCCTTGTTTTCGAAACCACTCATAACCCAATAACATACGTGTGTGTGGTGTGTAAAAACTACTTTCTTTGATTTTCAAGAATGGAATAATAAATCTTGGAAAGGTGAGTGATGCTTCCGACCCAGCTCGAAAATTATTGTTCTTCTTCAACGAATCAGCATACGACACTTCTAAGCCTCCATACGCTTTTATGGTTAATAATTCTGCACCTTTAAAAACATTTCTATTTTTCCAATTCAAACTTAATAGAGTGCCAATAAATTTGTTCTCTTTTGAGAATCCATCGATTTGCCCTTGAAAGGATTTTTTCTTAGATGGTGATAAATAATACACGGCATCTAAACTATGACTACCACCCATGCTATCTGGTACAGATGAAAAGACGTTTTTTACAAATTTGAAATTCCCAAGATTAATTAGACGATTGAGCGTTTTATTTTGTTCAGTAATATCATACGTAGAGTGGGGGCGATAGGTAACCACCCGCTTAAACATGTTAGGATTAAACTTATCATTTTCTTTTATAATCAAGCTATCATACACAACACTAGGTATAAGAATCGTATCTTTTGTTTTAGCAAGTAAATTGTAATTCGGATATATGGTGATTGAATTTATTGCGTAAGGGAATTTGGCTGAGTCGGGTGTTTCATGTTTCATGTTGAGCATAATATCAACTTGATTTCCGCCAATGGTACTATCAACATATGCCATTAAATAGTTTGGGTTGAAATAGTAATATCCTTTTGTTTTTAATTTTAAATCAAGTCGCGATCGTTCGTTTGTAATATTGGTGAGGCTATAACCATCGCTTACATTTATCAAACTTCCATCTTCTTGTATAGATTGAAGTTCTTTCATGATTCGGCTACCATCACTTACCCAAACAATACTATGAATTGTGTATTGCGGGAAAATTGTAGTGTTATACTTTGCATAGGTGTAATATTTTTTTATGGTAGTGTCACCTTCTACTATCGAATGAAAGTAGCCTTCATTTTCAAGTAATGCTTGCATGTTTTCGGCAATAGATGTTGGTTTTATCCTACTACTTAAAACAGGTGGTTCACCAAGCTTTTCGCGGAGAAAAACTTTGAATCCTTTTTTTCTTTTAGGTTCACCAATCACAAACCACCACCAAACTTTATAGGGTTGGTTCAGAATAAACTTATTGGCTTTGGGGTGAATCGTTGAACTCAATTTTTTGCGTAAATTTCTTTTCGATTCTTTGACACCCTTCATTTTCGTAATATTCACTTTTGAGCCCCTGTACAAGGTTTCTCCTGTAGGTAAATATTTTTTCACTCCACAAGATGAAATTGTGCAGAGAATAATTATCCCAATGAAAATCTCCTTTACGCTCATTTAATTAGCTTGTGATTTCTTTTCAAAAAGTTCTCTAAATTTTTCATAGTCCATGGTAACTATAAACGATAATCCACT
This sequence comes from Bacteroidota bacterium, assembly GCA_016706595.1. Classification (GTDB taxonomy): domain Bacteria; phylum Bacteroidota; class Bacteroidia; order Chitinophagales; family Chitinophagaceae; genus OLB11. The sequence continues at coordinate 631,688 of JADJJH010000002.1, forward strand.
TTCCACAACATATCCATCTAAAATCACTTCAAACTTATTTTTTGAATAAGCTCTTACAGCGTATTTGCCGTCCTTGCTTAATTTGTAATTCACGGTAGCATTTGGTAAGTAAGAGGCATTTGTACTACCTCTGGTTTTGCCATTTTTGTCGTCGCCTTCTATGCCAAAATCTTTACCTAAGCTTATGCTTAAACGGTCATCCATAAATCGTTTGGTAATGCCAACATTCAAATCTGTTCGTTGCTGTTCGGTACCACTTCTATAGTCTTTGTATGAGTTTAAATTTAAATCAATATCAACGCCTTTAATTAAGTCGGAAGCAATTTGATCTAACGCAGCAGATAGAAATTTGCTCACACTTTCACGTGCAACATCTTCTATACCTCCTCCATTTCCTTTAAAGAAATCACTACTCTGTTCTCCCACAAATCGGTTAAGCACCAATAGTGAAAAAACTTGTTTGTTAATGGCAGATGGGTCAGCTCTTAATTGGGTTAGTTTATTTTCAACCGTAGTAACTATCGTATTACTTATGCCGGCATTTTCTTCAGGCATTCTGATATCGAATGATATATCAAGCTTTTTTAAAGTGCCTTTTATATATAGCAATACTTTGAACGGAATTTTTTGATTAAAGGTATTTACTGTTCTAGAATCTGCATCACCTAGTTCATTTCCTACTAAATCGATTGCTGAAGTGTTAGCGGTATATTCAGCTCTAATATCCAGGTGAGCATCCAGAGGATTGCCACTAAACATGATGGTACTTTGTGGTAATAAATCAAATTGCCGTTTTAAAAACTGGTAGTGTAAAATGTAATGTCCTTTAGCTAAATCATAATTCCCTACCAATAAAATATTGCCTCCTGCATCTACACCCACATTGAGTTTCGCTTCGCCACCCACTTTTAGTTCATCACCTGTTGATGGGTCAATGATAATGGTGAGTGAAGCTTTTTTTGACAAGTCAACATTTACATTGTACCTCAAAAATGTTTGTATGCCGTTACTATTCGTATCTTGAGGTGTAAATAAAACCGTTTCAGGCAAGTCAAATGTGTCACGATCAATAAATCGTACAACCGATAGGGCTTTATCTTTATTTTCACTTTGCTGTGGTAAAATAATGGTCGCATCGGTTGCGTCATTCAAACTTACATTACCTTGAATAAAAGGACTTCGAATATTTCCCTTAACGTGCAAATCAGCATTTATGCCTGCATATCCATAAATATAATCATTGGTTGAACGATGCGTGTTTACTATGGTAAAATCTTTAGAATCGATATTCATTTGTAAGGCATAATCCGAAATTGATTTAGCCGTAACAACCCCATCCAATGTTAAAGTATGATTAGCCGAGTCAACAATTTTAAATTGATTCAGTTCAATATTCGGGTAATTTAATTTTACGTTTTGGTCTGCAATTTTATAGGCTGTTCCTAATTTTTCTAATCGGAATGATGGATTAGTAAAATAGATATTTCCATTCCAAATCGGTTCAGCAAATTTCCCTTTTATATTTACTTTGCCGCTTAGAGATCCTGTTGCATGGGTGATATTTCCATCGCTGAACCCTTCAATGCTTGCTATATTAAATTTATGAATGTTCACATCGGCCTCAATTTGTTTGTTCGTATTGTTCAAAAAGTATTCGCCGACTATGCTAATATCATTTTCATTTTCGCTAAGTTGTATATTGGCATGAATTGAGTTGTCATCTACTTTCTTCGCATTCAATGCAATGCTTCCCACTTGATGTTGATTCACAAATAATTCTTGAATGGTTAAATTGCCTTCAAATGCCGGTAAGGTATTTTCGAACTCACTCATCATAAATTTTCCATTAATCATTCCAGAAGCAAGCATGGTATCTTTATTAAGTACTGATGTGATATCGCTAATTGAGAAGTTTTTGATATCCACATGAATTGGACTATTCACTACCGCTTGTTCGCTTTGAACGGTAATTGAAGATTGATTTGTTGCTAAATCGAAATCTGAAATATAAAAACCTTCAGGACTATAGTACAAGGTATTAGAAGGTTTTATTGACCATTGTTGAGAGTTTAAAATTATACCGCTTTTTACATGTGCTGTATAGGCTTTGTTTTTTACAGCCACGGTTGCACCTAATGCATAACGCTTTGTTTCATCAATGTTTTTGGTTACAACATCTATATCCAAACTGTCGTTTGATACAATAGCTTTTAATTCAGATTTTAGTAAAATAGCTTGCGTAGTTTTTATACTATCTACAGATGTCAGTAATTGTATCTGCTCAGTTGTAGCATTAATTTTAATGACTGCTTTACTTATTTTATTGTTGTCGTATTCAATGTATGGGGCCTTCCATTCAAAACGTAAAGCACTATCTTTTTCTAATGAATTGAAACTACCATTAAACGATATAGCATCATATCGCGTAAGTTTAGGTACGAATGCTTTTGTTAGGGGATGTTCGAAAATTGTTCCATCAAAAGTTATTTGCTGGGGATTGCTTACTAGGTAGTTGCTGTCTGAAATATGATAGTATCTATTTATAAAATTCATGAACGCAGGTACAAGCGTATCATATTGAAAATTTCCATTTGCATTTACATCAATTAATGGTGAACGAACTAATAGTATTTGGTTTTCTTTTTCGGAGTGTGCCATAACCAAAATGCTATCTAACTTCATCCTTTTCTTATTGATGGTCATGTTCACCGAATCAATTTTAAGAGTGGCATTCAAGTTATTCAGCGCTAAGTCGTCGGCTTTTAAGTTTAGGGTGGTTGCTAAATCGATAGTGTCTTTAGTTACATGTAAATTGTGTAATCGAGCTGTATCAATTTGCAATACCAATTCAAGGCTTGTAGGATTTTTGAAACTGTTTGAATTAGCTTGATAATTCAAGTATACGTTTGGGTCATGCATGCTGCCCTGGCTTTGAAAAGTTCCATTGTCGATTTGCGCATCTACATGTATGTTACTATAGTTGTAGTGATTAAATCCTAATTGATTTATTTCTGATTGTATGCTACTAACCATATTATCTGGGTCAAAACTTTTTCCCTTGATAACAGTTTGCATAGTAACGGCTTCTAAAACAGAATCTTGCTTTAAAAGCTTTCCAATTAAAAATTGATCTGTGGATATGTTGAGGTCGTATATTGCTTGATTCGCTTGTTTAAAGTTTTTGACGAAACCCTTCACTGAAGCCTTTCCATAACTGCCATCTAAATGAAGGTTCGTTTGGATGTTGTTCAAGTCGCCGATAGCCATACCGGTAAGTATAATAGTGCTAGGTAATTCTATATTTTGTGGAACTTTATCTTGCGGGATAAAAGCCAGAATTAAATCTTTTTGAATATTGATGGCATTCATGTTGGCATCATATTTCAAATTTTGTGCTTGGTTCACATGCAATAATTTTACTTGTGCATCTACCAATAGCTTTTCACCATGTAAATGAATGTAACTTGAAAAGTCGTCTAAATTTCCTTTGGCTGTGCCATGAAAATTGAAAACAGTTGGCAAATTTTCAAACGAATTTTGGTTGAATTTGACAAATTTGGATAAGTCATTTTTTACAGTTTGTGAAGGCAATATCCGAACATCAAATGACATGGTTTTAGGATCTGTTACATTAAATAGTTTTCCACTTGCATTCAATTTTGTTCCTTGTAATGTTGCCACATTGAGTTGAGAAATATTCAACGCTTTTAATGAACCGTTTACCTTAGATTCAATATTCACTTTTTGATGCTTCATTTTCGCTAAGGAGCTATTCTTTTTCAATTCAGGAAGTAATGCAAATACTTCATCAAAGTCGATAAGGGTTTTAATTAGGTTGATATTTACAAGGGCTTTTTCAGGATTTTGCGCTATTGTTTCTAAGCTATCAAATGAAATTTGCAGACCATTTTGTATAACACTGCGTGGTGTTTTTATAAACAATTCGGATGCTTCTATTTTATGCAAGCTATATATTACATGTGCATGAACAGTATCTATGCTAAACCCACTGTGGTCCTTTACATGTAAATTTTGTATGAATGCATGGGTACTATCGGTTGTGTAAAAGACCTCCTTTGCGTATAACGAAAGTTCGTTGGCATCTATGTTATTAGCGTCAAATCCTTGTTTAGCCGGTTTGCCATTGTTCATTTTTAAACGATTGTTTATCATTTCAATTTGGGCAACTTTCACAAACCAGGGTTCATTATTAGTTGTTGATTTTTGGGATGTTGATTTTGCTACTGGCTTGGTAGCCATTTCAAATTTTGAATTTTTTAGTAGTATGGTATCTATATCAATTTTATTATTAGCTAATGAAACTGTAGCCTTATTGATAGACAATGTATGTATTTCATTGGTATAGTTGAAACCACTGATTTGATCACTTATGCTAACGTGAACATTGTTTAAGTTTAGGTTTTTAGCCTGTAACGCCAGAAAGTATTTCGATTGCTGAGCGTCTGTGCTTTCTTTTTGATGCTTGGTTGTTTGGCTATTTAGAGTAAGGCCATCGATTTGCAAACCGTTAATATCAAATGCTAATTTATCGGGTTTAAAGGTTTTCAATTTTATATCTAAACTTTGCACGTTGGCATAAATTGAACGGCCTGCATAGTTATCTGTGAGTTGCATGCTTACCTTATTCAAACGCAATCTGCGGATATTCAATTTTAAGTCAGAACTATCTTTAACGGCTGGTTTGGTTTTTTCATTTCCTGCAAAGGCGTCTATAATAAATTGAAAATTGTATACACTGTCATTTTCTTTTCTAGAAATGTGAACCGAAGTATTTTTCAGTTCCAAACTTATAATTTCTGTTTCTCCTGTCAATAATTTAAATAATGCAATACTCACATTTAGCTCCCCGGCATACAGTAATGAGTCGCGATTGGGCGAGGCTAAGTATATTTTATGCAAAGAAAATTCATTGGGTAAATGGTAGTTGACAGAGCCAATCGTAAAGTTTGTTTTAATTTTTGTTGCTATATAGGTTTGCACTTTACGAGTTACAAATCGTTTGCCTGAGTTAGTATTTACATAGAAAAATACAGCACCCGAAAATGCCAAGATCGCCAGCAAAATAATGAGAATTAATTTAGCGCCAAGTTTGAGAACTCTTTTTATATGGTTGGATTTATTCAATGATTGCCTTTTCCTCTAAAACTTTATCAGTGATAGCAATGCCAAATTCATCAGTGTAAATTTTTACTATCAATATGAACATAGAAACTAAAATGGGTCCGAATATCAATCCTACGAACCCAAATAAATTGATGCCGATAATTACACCAAATATGGTGATGAGTGGATGCACATCTCCAATTTTTTTCTGTAATAAGAAGCGGGCTATATTATCAATAGAGCCTATTAGAAAAAATCCCCATAAGGCTACACCCAAGGCATGGTTTGGTTGATTTTGTGCTAATAGATATAATGCCAATGGCCCCCACACTAACATCGCACCTATCATGGGTATTACTGAAAAAACAGCGGTAAGTATGCCAAGCAAGATCGCTCCATCTACACCAAAAATCAAATAGCCAATAAGTCCGGTAATACCTTGTATAATGGCTACTAGAGGGATGCCAACTGCATTAGAAAAAACCAAGCGTTTAAATTCGGCTATCGCTAAATTTGAGTTGCTTTTTTTGAGTGGAATATGTTTTTGAACCCATCGTTCTATTTCTACACTGTTTATAAGAAAGAAATAGAATGTTATATACATAACAACAAGTATCAATGCTACATTAAGTGTACCTCCTATTGTATTTTGAACAAAAGGTAATGCCTGATTTGTGATTTTATCAACGTTAGATTCATTTAAAATAGTAAGATGTAAACTATTTTGTAAGTACAGGTTGATTTTTGTCAATGCAGTTTTTAGTATTTCGGGGTTTTGCACAAAGGGTTTTATCTTATGATAAGAAATAGAACCAACCCAAATCATGGGTAACACAAATACGAGAAGTGAGAACAAAATAATTAGTAAAGCACAAGCCCATCTCTTTAATCGAAATCTGGTACAAAGCACGTTCATCCATTTGCTGGTAATTATATATAATGTGATGGCACCTAACAAAGAAGCAATCATAAAATACAACTCCTTAAAAATTACAATCGCCAAAAATAAAATCAAAATCAGAAAGAGAATTTGACGTACCTTATTGGGTGAAATTTGATTTTGAGTAAGGTTGGGCTTGTTAATTAGCGGAAGCATAATAGATTGTTGAACTATAGAATTGTACCTATTCCAAAACTACATGTAGCGTTGCCAAGTCACTTATAGTATTCTCATTAATGATTACATGATTCACATTTTCTTCTATAAGTTCATCAAGTAACAAATACTTTTGGCCAAATTGGTAAGATGAAAAAAACAGTAAAGACCATTGTGCAACTTGTAAAGCAAACCTTTATATCGTTTAGTGACGACAATGTTATGAAGTTGAGTGCAGCCTTGGCATATTACACTATTTTCTCGATGGGGCCAATGCTCATAGTCATCATTTCGCTAAGTGGTTTGTTGTTTTCACAAGAAGCAGTAGAAGGGAAAGTGTATGATATACTTAAGAATATTGTGGGCGGCGACACAGCCATTTCAATACAAAGCATGATCAAAAGTATTGGTCAAGACGATGACAAAAATTTTATAGCAGGTATTTTAGGCTTCATTTTTTTGATGTTAGGTGCAACGAGTATTTTTGGTGAAATTCAAGATTCAATTAATATGATTTGGGGTATTAGAGCGAAGCCAAAGAAAAATTGGGTAAAGTATCTTAAGAATCGATTTCTATCTTTTTCTGTGATTCTGAGCCTAGGTTTTTTATTATTAACTACCTTGTTTATTTCAAGTTTGATTGAGTTGGGTAGTAATCGCTTGAGTTCCTATTTTCCTGAGGCAACAATTATTATATTCTATGTTTTAAACTTGATACTTACTACTTGCATAAGTGCGCTGATATTTGGTAGCATATTTAAAGTGCTACCTGATGCTACCATAAAATGGAAAGATATTATGGCCGGGTCTATCGTAACGGCTTTCTTGTTTTTAATTGGCAAATTTGCTATTTCATTTTATATATCACATACAAATGTGGGTAGTGCATTTGGAGCATCCGGATCTTTGGTAGTACTCTTAGTATGGGCATATTACTCGGCCGTGATACTGTATTTAGGTGCAGAGTTTACCAAGGCTTACGCATGTCGATTTGGTGCTGAAATACTCCCTGATAACTATGCTGTAAAAATTAAAACGGTAACCATCGAAAAAGAGAATGAAGCTATCAATTCGTAATGCCTGCATTTCAAAAGATTCAATGCCAATTTAATTTGAAGTTTTATTTGCTTTAGCTTTTTTCTTGAAAAATCCTCTTAGTAAAAAATTGTGTTGAGCAGCTTCTAAATCTTCATCTAATTTGAAAGTGGCAGCTTCTAAATTTTTTAAGGTTTCTTTCAAATGATTGCCTGATACTTCATCATGCAAAAGTACTCCTATGGAAGAGTTCGGATTGGTACTCGCTGAATTTAAATTAGTAACAAGTGCATTCGCTTTTGTTGTAATTGCTTGCAATTCCTTGGCAGAGAGTTGAAGCGAATTAAATACTATTGTATCATTTACAAGATCATTCGCAAAGGAACCTTTCTTGTTTAACCCAACACTAAAATCATTGAGTGTGTTCATAAGGGTTTGTGCTTTTGCAGTGGCTAATTGAAGTGAATGTGTAGATGCGTTAAGATTATTGTATATAGCTTCATCTTGTAATAGTTTTCCAATACTTCCTTTTCCATCTACTAAATTTTGACTCAAGGTTTTGAAATCATTGGTAATTCTTAGCACGTTTTTATTATTTTCTTGTAACATGTTTATCATATCGTCCGAAGAAAATGTTTTCTCAACACCCAAGGTATCTCCTTCATTCACCTCGTTTGATGATGAAGTGCCGCCATAGATTACAAGTATTTTGTTGCCAATCAATCCGTCGGTGCCAATTTTAACAAGTGCGTCTTTTCGAATGTATTGTTGAGATTTTATATCAATTTTCATAGTAACTGCTACTTTCGATTTGCTATAAAAAAGAAGCTTATTAACAATGCCAATTTTTACGCCCGAGAACCAAATGTTATTGCCAACTTGTAAGCCACTTACATCATCAAAAAGTGCAGTGACCTTCATCTTTTTCTTAAAAGTTTCGTGAATATCACCAATCATTAAGATACCCGCCAGTAAAAATAAAATGCCAACGATTACAAATAATCCTACAAAAATGGTTCGTTTATGGTTTGTTTGATTCATGATTTATTGAATAAAATTGTAATTGTAAAAGCTTTTGATTTGGGTCTCTTCAGAAGTAAAAACTTCATCGAATTTGCCGGTTTGTAAAAACTTGCCATCTAGCAACATGGCAATTTTATTGGATGTGGTTTTAGCACAAGTCAAGTCATGTGTTATAATCACTGAACTTGTATTGTATTTTTTTTGAACATCTAAAATCAAACTATTAATTTCTGCACTGGTTATAGGATCTAAACCCGAAGTGGGTTCATCGTATAACATAATTTGAGGTTTTAAAATAAGGGTTCGTGCAATGCCAATTCGCTTTCGCTGTCCACCCGAAAGTTCAGAAGGCATATGATCTCGTTTTTCTTTTAAGCCTACAGCATCTAAGGCTTCATCTACCGCCGAATTGATTTCTTTGGTGCTAAGATTTTTTATATTCATAGTTAATGGAAACGCCAAGTTTTGGAATACAGTCATACTATCATACAAAGCGCTTTGTTGGAATGAAAATCCGATATGTAATCTCAATTCATCTAATTCTTTAGCACTTATTTGATCAACACGTTTACCTAGTACAGTAATTTCTCCTTGATCTGCTTTTAATAATCCTACCAATATTTTAATGAGTACTGATTTCCCTGATCCTGATTTTCCTAGTACAGCAATGTTTTCACCTTTTAATAAGGTAAAATCAATGCCTTTTAGCACATCTAATTCGCCAAAAGATTTGTACAAATTTTTAATGAGTATTACCGGCTCATGGTCTAGGGTACTATGTAAGTTTTTATTTTCCATGTATTAAAAAAAACGAATCCAATTTGCGAGTTGAACAATAATAATCTCTTCAAGAAATACTAAAAACATGGCCAAAACAACCGCTTCATTGGCGGCTTTTCCAACACCAAATGTGCCTTTTGTTGCATGAAAACCTTTATAGCAACCAACAAGGCCAATCGTAAAACCAAACACAATAGATTTGGCAATGGAGGAAAATATATCGAGGAAAGTAATTGTTTTAAAGGCCTCTTGATAAAAGTGAATTAAGCTCGTTGATTCAGCAGCGTGCACATTTAAGAAGGAACCGAAAAGCCCAACAAAGCTGCAATACAATGCAAGTATTGGAATAGTTATAGTAGTTGCCATTACTCGAGTAACAATTAGATACTTGAATGGATTAATAGCAGATACTTCCATGGCTTCAATTTGCTCGGTTACTTTCATCGATCCAAGTTCGGCACCAATGCTTGAGCCTACTTTGCCTGCACAAATTAGCGCAGTAACCAATGGACCTAATGCTTTAACAATGGCAATTCCTATAAGTGATGGTAACCATGAAGCAGCGCCAAAATCTTCAAGGGAGGGTCTTGATTGTTTGGTAAAAACAATGCCAACTATAAATCCGGTTAAGGAAATAAGTGCCAACGACTTTAAGCCAACTTCATAGCATTGATTGATAACTTCACGAATGTGAAAGGGAGGCTGAAATACTTCCTTGAAAAATCGAATGATAAATTGATATGCATTATAAATTCCTTCAAGAAATGAATCAATATTTTTTGAGAAAATAAATCCGTGTGATTTTTTGGATATCATTGAATGAATTTTTCATTTTCAAAAATTTTCATAAGAATCATCAAATCTGTTTTTGTTTGGGCATTAGAGTGAAATACATTTGTTTGGGCTTGCATACTCTTTGAATTTCACCTAAAAGCGTGAATTGTAAATGACAAGCACGTTGATAAGCATACTTAATTTTGAAAATCTTGGCTAGAGTTAATAGCTAATATAAGCAAGGCGAGTAAGCATATTTATTCGGATGTTCATACGCATTTTGTAATACACTTTTTACTTGATGTGGTATATTTGTAATAAATGGATAGTGCTAGAATTGGCACTTGATCTAAGTTCAATCAGGCTAAATTTTATCTTCATTTTTAGTGTGCGTATGCGTATAATTTTTTAAGATGGCTTCAAGTGAATTGTAGTATTTTTTTAGATTTATTACATTGATTTCAGGATTCTTAGCGTGTGATATTGATACCGGCATTTCTTCGATATAAGAGTATAGTTCAGGAAACTCGTTTCTTATTTTCATGGTAATTTTCAAAATCTTTGCGTTTAATACTTTTTCCATTTGCATATAATTATTGATTTTGTCATATGCATGATCTACTTCTATTTTAACTCCATCAATAAAACCATGTGATCTTATTTTGAGTGTATCAGATAGGGTGCCTAATCCTGATTTCAGGTTACCCATACACTTTTTTCTATTTCTTGGAAATAAGAACCAACCTAAAGTAACTCCTATTGCAACACTTGATATGATTGTAAGGGCTGCAACTGCGGTTTTGTTTGATTTTTTCATTTGTTAATATTTATTGTTTTTTTAATTATCACAGCCATGGCCATGTGTCGAAAGAATTCAGAAGCATTGAAAACAATATAACATTTCGCCTATCAATTTATAGGTGACGCTATGGAGAATCATTAGGCCTCATTTAATTTTCTATTAGCAAGCTTTGTTCGAAGGTCTGTAGAAATGGATTGCATTTGTTGCACAATTGTTGAAATTAGTTATGTAATTAATTTCTGTGTTCATGCAAAGTGAGAACGTGAAAGGGTAGTTGCTCGCAAGGGCAGAAGGGATAGGAATAGAATGTTTTCAATTAATTGTGAAGTTAGGTATATACAATTCCCTTCGTATGAACTTAATAAATTGTTGAGTAAAGCACTTTTGAATCTTTCATTTTTGTAATTGATAGCTTTTTCGTGCATCGCTTTCATTCATAAAGGTTTCTAGATGCACTATATTCCAGTCTCCCATTCCGCCAGTAAAACCTTTGTGATTTGAATTATGTTTCCGAAGTCGTACAATCATATCATCGCCGGTAAACCCGATATAGTATTTGTTGAGGCATTTTGAAAATAAGATATAAGTGTGGTACATAAAAAAATCCCCATTAGAATATTAATGGGGATTTTATTGGGTGGGAGTCCCGCACGTGCGGGATTCGAACCGCGGACCCTCCCGATTATAAATCGGGATGCTCTGAACCTATGAGCTTTTCAATTACGATTCTACTTTTCCATTTTTTTATCTGAGTTTCTCTTTTTCGTGCATCGCTTTCATTCATAAAGGTTTCTAGATGCACTATATTCCAGTCTCCCATTCCGCCAGTAAACCCTTTGTGATTTGAATTATGTTTCCGAAGTCGTACAATCATATCATCGCCGGTAAACCCGATATAGTATTTGTTGAGGCATTTTGAAAATAAGATATAAGTGTGGTACATAAAAAAATCCCCATTAGAATATTAATGGGGATTTTATTGGGTGGGAGCACACGGGTTCGAACCGCGGACCCTCTGCTTGTAAGGCAGATGCTCTGAACCAGCTGAGCTATGCTCCCTAGAGGTTTTATTTAAGAACTAAGTTCAATCTGATGGACTCTCCCGATTATAAATCGGTATGCTTTGAACCAGCTGAACTTTTCTCCCTTTTTTAAGAGAGTGCAAATATAGCCGAACTAACATATTTTACAAATTTTTAAACCTATTCTTTAAAATAAAAATGACTGCAAGTTGATAAGCCGGATTCTGTTCATCATAATAAATTATGAACACTATCATTTATCTGCAATGAATATCACTATCCACTTGTATCTGCCTACCCGTGAATATCGAGCGAGCAGCTCTCAATCATCCACCTATTTGGCATTTCAGTACGTAAGGTTTACCCGATAAATATGTTGCCATATCATCTGTGAGCTCTTACCTCACATTTTCATCCTTCCCACAATTTAGTGGAGGTTATTTTCTGTGGCACTATCTTCCCAACTGTAAATGTTGGAACCACTCGTTAAGTGGTACGTTGCTCTATACTGTCCGGACTTTCCTCCCTTCTTCTTCAAAAAAGGCGATAGTTTAACTTGCAGTCGTTGCAAAATTAATGAAATTAAAAGTGCTTGGTGAGATTATACTACTACTAAATTAAAATTTAATGCCCAAGGTAAGTGCAGAAGTTGCTGCATGCATATTAATATTTGCAGAACTTACATTGGCATCATTCCGGTCTAATACATAAGGGTATTCATTTCGACTTTGCATGCCATACAAAAATACGGCATCAAGATACCAATATTTACCTCTGTAACCCATTCCTAAACTAATAATGGATCTAGCATTTTGTAAGGTAGTACTTTGATATGCAGATCCTAAATGAGCATAACCTGCTCGTAAGCTTAGTTTATCAAACTTGGCTTCGGCACCTAATCTTATATTTAAAGTGTTTTGGAAACTCTGACGAATCATCGAGTTAATAAATCGAGAATCGTCTTTATATTCAATACCATAATTGTAACGCATACTTCCGTAATTCACATATTCTACATCTGCAGTGATTAAACCAAGTTTGCCAAACAAATAACAACCACTAAAAACTGCTTTAAAAGGCGTTCGCATCGAATAGTTAAATACTAAAGCGGAATCTTGATAATAATTTTTTATGGGATTAGCAAAAGGATCTTGTTGTAAAAATAAACTATCTGTATGCGATTCCATGCTTATAGAAGATACATCACTTAATGCAATCTGGGTAGGCGAATGTAAGGCCATACCCAATCTGAAATTTTGATTCACTTTGTAAATAGCGCCTATTTTTAAATTAATTCCGGTTCCTTCTGTATTTAATTGCTCACGCACATTCATATACTTAAAGTCGTTATTGAGATCTCCCGAAATATCAATTTCATTGTACTGTGTGATTCTTTCATATTTTACACCTATGATACCAAGAGTGGCACCTAACAAAAGTTTATCGTTATAATTACCACCAATGCTCACAACATATTCTGACATACCTCCTTTTTCGTTCACAATTTTTGTTTGTTGAATGCCATCTGTAAAAGGTACATAAGAAACTGCTTTCATCGAATCGTTACCTAAACCTCTATCTATCAAGTAAGTTTGATAGGCCGCTAAAGCTTGATAATTAACCCTTGAAAATGCATATTCATTAATGCCGCCAAGATGATTAAAATCGTCGGCATATTTTTCAGTTATTGAATTTTGATAGTTGTTGCCACTATATTTATATTCATTCTTGAAGGTGGCACTTCGATTCATGCCAAAACCAAAACTAAAAGTCCTCCAATGCTTGGGTTTATTATTTTTTTGCTGATAATTGGTTGTTACAACAATTCCGGCATTCCCTACATTAAATTTCGTAGCAGATGAACTTACTTCGCTATTCAAGTATTTCGATTTATTGGAAACTATGGCTAAAGTTGGTGTAAACATAAATTCACTACTTCGGTAGATACCAATGCCTGCAGGGTTCACAGATAAGCTGCTAAAATCTCCGCCCATGCTGCCTGATGCACCGCCAAGTGCAACACTGCGTGCAGTGCCTTGTATGTAAGTTTGACTATATCTTAGGGCGTCAAATTCATCTTGAGCAAAGGCTGTTAAAATACTCATTGATAAGGCAGCTGATAAAATGATCTGCTTGAACATATGATACATATAGGTTTATATCGAATAATAAAATGATTCGAGTTATTCAATTTTCAAATTACAATTTGCAATTATCTGCGTCGGCCAGGATTCATGGAAGGAGAAGAACTTGGGCTTTGCATTCTAGGCGCTTGCATTCGTGAAGGTTCACTGCGCTGTTGCATGCGAGGTGCTTCATTTCGTGGGGATGAATTGGTGCGTTCCTCCCTTGGTTGTGTTCGCTCTTCTCTATTTCTGTTGCTTCTTATTTCTTGATTACGTTGCTCTCTTTCTTGAACAACTCTTTGTCGAGTTTCACGTTCAACATTTTGATTCTGCCGCTCTCTTTCAACTGGTCGCTCATTCATTTGTTCGCGTTGACGATTACGTAATTCTTCATTGCGATTTCGATTGTTTTGTTCAACATCAAACTCCTGCTCACGATTTCTTCTCTCAATCTGACGTTGTTCAATCTGTCGTTGACGCTCTACTTGCTCATTTTGATTACGATAAGGTGTAGGCTTTTCTGCTTCAATTTGTCTTTGTGGCTCTCTTGTACGAATTTCTGAATTGGTTTCAGATTTTCGGGTGCCTGTTTGATTTCGTGTCGGTGATGATTGATTAATCTCATTCGATGAAGGACTAGAATTTTGTCGAGGTAATGTTTGATTCATTTCTGTTTGCCTTACACTTTGACGTGGATTATTCGAAAGTTGAATATTTTGCTCAACTTGTCTGATACTATTACGTTCAAAACGAATTCCACTTCCACTATTTACAGAAGTTCTAGGTCCGTATACGTATCCGTTTCTTGAGCCCCCATTCCCATTATAAAAGCCATCCCAATATCCATTATAGTAACCATTGTTATAGCCGTTGTAATATCCATTATTATATCCCCAATTGAATCCGCCGCCGCCAAAGCCATAGTTGTTCCAAGGATTATTCCAACCATTGTAGCCAAAATTATTCCAATTGTTACAACCCCAATTGTTCCAGTTATTGCAACCCCAGTTGTTCCATCCTAAAGAAAATCCAGAATTCCAATAATTGTTATATCCCCAACCAGGCATTCCCCATGTATTATAGTACACCGGATATCCATAACTCATATCCCACCAAAAAGGATCAAGGAAGAAACATGAGTAGTATCCAAATCTCCAATAAGATGAATGAAAACGACGAATGCGACTTGTATAAAAATAATCATCATCATCGTAATCTATATAATTATCTTCATTATAAGAATTGTCATAATTATACTGACGTTGATTGTTAGCATCTTGATTGTCACTATCATTTGATTGATTATTTGGACTAGATTGCTGAATTGTGTTTGATGAATTACTTCCACCATATACATCATCATCAGTTTGCGCAAAGCCTATTGTTGTGCTTGCTACTAAGCTGATTATAAGACTGAACAAAAACTTTTTCATTTTATATAGTTTAAGAGTGAATGATTGCTTTCCGAAATTACGACGACTTGACCTATGCTTGATTAAAAAGTTAAATATTCTGACAACTAACTGCAATCATTAACATTTCATAAATAGTATAGCAGGTCATACTGATTCAAAAAATGATGAAGATGAGTAATCGAAACTGATAATATTCATTTAAAAATTATTATGTGAATGCTTAAACTTAGCGTTATTTTGCAGCACTTTGTGCGATCCCATAACTAGGACGCATCGATAAAAGATTAGCTATGAGTAAAGAAATAACCTCCAGGTCAGTAGATTATAGTCAGTGGTATAACGATTTAATTTTGAAAGCCGGTTTGGCCGATTATAGTGCAGTTAGGGGCTGTATGGTTATAAAACCATATGGTTACGCTTTGTGGGAGAATATGCGTGATGTTTTAGACAAAATGTTTAAGGATACAGGACATGTGAATGCCTATTTCCCCATATTTATACCGAAAAGTTTATTTGAAGCGGAAGAAAAGAATGCCGAAGGATTTGCAAAAGAATGCGCAGTAGTAACTCATTATAGATTAAAATCTGATCCGGATAATCCAGGGAAATTGATTGTTGACCCTGAAGCAAAATTAGAAGAAGAACTAGTGGTTCGTCCAACTTCTGAAGCCATTATTTGGAATACCTATAAAACCTGGATCCAATCGTATCGCGATTTACCTATATTGGTAAACCAATGGGCGAATGTAGTAAGATGGGAAATGAGAACCAGATTATTTTTGCGCACCGCTGAATTTTTGTGGCAAGAAGGTCATACCGCACATGCAACTCGCGATGAAGCAATAGAAGAAACAGAAAAAATGCTTGAAGTATACGCAACATTTGCCGAAAAGTATATGGCCTTGCCGGTAGTGAAAGGTGTAAAAACCGAGAATGAGCGTTTTGCAGGAGCCGATGATACCTATTGTATCGAAGCACTTATGCAAGATGGTAAAGCATTGCAAGCTGGAACGTCACATTTTCTTGGTCAAAACTTTGCGAAAGCCTTTGATGTCACTTATATCAATAAGGAAAATAAACCCGAATTGGTTTGGGCAACTTCATGGGGTGTTTCTACTCGATTAATTGGTGCCTTAGTAATGGCACATAGTGATGATGAAGGATTAGTTCTGCCTCCTAAATTAGCACCTATTCAAGTGGTGATAGTACCTATCTATAAAGGAGAAGAAAGTAAAGCCCTCATCGATGCTAAGGCTAATGAAATTATTGCGGGACTTAAAGCCAATGGCATTCGGGTAAAATATGATGATTCAGACAATGCCCGCCCGGGATGGAAATTTGCCGAATATGAAATGAAAGGTGTACCGGTACGTTTAGCAATAGGCGCTAGAGATATTGAAAACAATGTGATAGAAATTGCCCGCCGTGATACAAGAGAAAAGAGTTCAGTGAGTTTGGATGGCTTAGTTGAACATATTGGCAATTTATTGAATGATATTCAAGAGTCAATTTTTAATAAATCGTTGCAGTTTCGCAATGAACATATCACCGAGGTCAATCATTGGGATGAATTTGTTGCAACCCTTGATACAAAAACTGGATTTGTGAGTGCCCACTGGGATGGAACAAACGAAACGGAAGACAAAATTAAAAATCTAACAAAAGCCACTATTCGTTGTATACCATTAGATAATAAGCAAGAAGCAGGAATTTGTATATTATCCGGCAACCCAAGTAAACAAAGAGTTTTATTTGCCCGAGCCTATTAATTTGGAAATTAGTTTATGAACGCAGATCAATTATTTAACCCTACTAATAAAACGCAAATTAAGTATAGTTTACAGTGGGCAAAGTATGCTGCCATTGTATCCTTCATCAATCTAGGACTTGGTATTTTACAAATGTGTATAGGATTAGTGAAGGGAAATATGATCGGTACAGTTTTTACCTTTTTCTTATCATCTCTTATTACCTTAATTATGAGTGCTAGTTTGTTTCGTTTTGCAAAACTTGCTACCATAAGTCTCGAGGCGTCAGATTCAATTCAATTTGAAAAAGCCTTGAGCTACCTAAAAATGTATTTTAAAGTAATGGGTATACTCTTTCTCATTATCATTGGATTATTAGCACTCTTTGTTTTGATAGCTTTACTTGTAAATATTGCCGATTATGCAGGATTCTAATAAAGCAGAAGCCATAGAAGGTTTTACTGATATCTCAACAGAATCTGCGAAGCACAATGAATTGCAAAGTTCAGGTGCTTGGGCAAAATTTATAGGCATCGTGTATGTATTGTCTGCAGCAATGGTATTAATATTGATTGTATTAGTGATTGCCAACCTAGAAATGTTAGCGCAAAAATTGATTGTATTGAACGGATTAAGTGAATCGACCTTATTATTTTTAATGGGAGCCGGTAAATGGCTTTTTACGTTTATAATGTTGGTATCAGGTTCAGTATTTTTTTTGAATGGATTTTTTTTGCTCAAGTTTGGCAATTCTACTAAACAATATTTAGCTTCTTTACATACCGAGTATATTGCCAAAGCATTTCATTATCTTGGTAGATATATGATGTTAACCGCTGTATTATCTGTATTATCTACCGTTTTAAGTTTAGCCGCCCTGCTATTTTATATTTTTAGTTGAAAGGAATGTAGTCGCGAGTTCCATAAAATGTTTATATTAGATGATGCGAAATCGTATGATTAAGGTTTCTATGGTTATTGCTATTTTAATGCAATTAGTGCCATTTGATTTATTTGCACAAAAGCGAATTGATCAAGTGATTCCCGATGCCGAGAAAAGAAAAGTACTGCGCGCAAGGAAATTGTATAATCAATATAAAATTTACAAGGGGGAACAAATTTTAAAAGATCTCGCAAAGGCAAATCCTACAATACCTTATTATCACGAAGCCTTAGTGCAAATGCAACGGCAAGTATTGAGACACTTACGTGACGTTCCGGCAGAACTTGAATCATTGGCTATCAGTGCAAAAGCCGATTCCCTCGATAAAATGGATACAGACTCGAGCTACGCAAAGCATGAAAGTATGAAATCGAATATTGCCATATCAAAAAAAGATACAGTAGAGTGGGATGGTTTTGATTCGGGATTTAGAGCTGAAAATGTAAAAAAGAAAAAGCAAGTTATTGAGGAAAAGGATCCTGAAGAAATTACTGAAGCGGTGGTTACTATAGATAGTACTTTGCTGGAAGAAGACTTTGCTGGAGATGATATTAACCTGCCCTTGCCAAATTTAAAGCGCGACAAGTCGCTCGAAAAACAATTGAAAAGTTTATCTGAACTTGCCCAAATTCCTTATGAAAGCTATCGCGATGATTTTATCAGAAACTGCAGGAAAGCAACTTTACAAGTCGAATATGCCGATTCCGCTTCATGGTATTTGCGAGAATTTTTAATTGATACTTTAGCTCTCGAAATGCCATCAAATCCTGTAGCGATTGAATCTTTCGAACGTGGTATCGAAGCATTCACCGAAAAATTGTACAAGCAAGCTGAAATAGAATTTAAAAAATCGATAGAGCTTTTCCCTGCATACTATGAGGCTTATATGCATTTAGCAGAAACAGCATATCACATTGGCAAAGATTCGTTGGCCATTGCAAATTATCATTTGGCCATTCAATTGCAACCACTAAAGACCGAGCCATGGGAAAATTTAAGTAAACTGTACGAACAGCAAGGCAAATATAAACAATCGGCTAATGCAATTATTTCGGCCATATGTGTTTATCCTCAACAGCATTTTATGCAATCTTTAAAGCGCATCGTTCAAAAAGATGGGCTTGCCTTTAAAAGTCAGTGGATCCCACGTGAAGTATATCCTTTAAGCATGGCAAGTAATTATTTTGAAATTGCCGTCACTGAAAAATCACCATGGTGGTTTTATCAAATGGCTGATCAAGAGTTGAGATGTTGTACTGATACTTCAGGGGTAATACAAACCAATGAAATAACTAAAGAAAAATATTTGGAAGTATATGCCTGGAACAAAATGTTAGATTCAACTTCTAAGGATAGTTTTTTATTTGCAAGGGCTATGCGTAAAGCAGGATTCTTAGATTGTTATACATTAATCACTTGTTTTCATAATGATCTCTATTTGCAATATGCTGACTTGGTAAAAAAATATCCCGAAAAAGTAAAGGAATACTTTTATATGCTCATTAATTGGGATAATAAGAAATTCGATAAATTGAGGAATCAATTTTTACCACCAAAGGGGAAGAAGAAATAGGGTTTTTAAACCACAATCGATACAGAGATATGTGTTCGAAACACATTTGCATGGATATTTACATCCTCTATGTTTCGGTGTGATGTATACTATAATCTTTCTTTACGATAAATGCAAACTATTAAAATGGCAAATCGTCGTTTGGCGCATTTTCGCTTTGCATTACGGAAGCTTCATTAGCATAAGAGGGTGAACTAGCTTGAGGGGTAGCTTGTTGTGTTGCGCCTGCTCTTTCTAAACGCCAAGCTTCAAGCGAGTTAAAGAATTTCACACCTTCCGGTCCGTTCCATTCACGGCCTCTTAAATTAAACGAAACTTTCATCTCGTCGCCTACTTGAAACGAATCCAATAAGGCGCATTTGTCTTGCGTTAATTGCAAAGAAATATATTGGGGATATTGGGATGTTAAATCGGTAGTGATTACAAATTCTCTTTTCGAAAATTTGTCGCTAACTACTTGTGTGTCTTTCTTTACTTTTAGGGTTCCATTTACTTCAAAAGATGCCATGATATGTGTAATTTTAATCCGACGAAGTAAATCTATTTTATACATTTCGACAACAAAGCATGCATGAAAATTAATAACTACTTTTTCCCATTTCTGTTTTTGCTAGGTTTAGGATGTAAAGTGTACTATCAGCCAACATCTTCTGCGCAGCAAAAATATGAGGTGAAGGCTTCCAATCAACTAGATACGATTTCTGACATTGGAAAACTGCTAAAGCCTTATCGCGATTCACTTTCTTTTACTATGAATGCAGTGATTGGCTATGCAACAGGTAAATTTGAGAAAGCTAAGCCTTCGGGCAGTTTAGGTAATTTAGTAGTAGATATATTGATGCAACAGGCTCGGAAAATTGATACGAATACCTATGGTGCAATTTATAATTATGGAGGTTTACGTATCAATCAAATTCCGGAAGGGGATATCACAAGAGGTAAAATATTTGAACTTTTGCCTTTTGATAATGAATTGGTTTTAATTGAAGTAAATGGTAAAATTCTCACACAATGGCTGCAACATATAGCCAAATCCGGCGGTTGGCCGGTAAGTATTGAATGCAGTTTTTATTATGATAGTTTGTATAATTTTCAATTGCAAAATGATACAATCTTTATTGAACGCGAAAATGGCGATGTAGAAATGTCAATAAACCGACGAACCTTAGATTCAAATATTACCTATCTCATTGCCACCAACGATTATATTGCGAATGGGGGCGATAATTGTGATTTTTTAAAAGGCTTAAAACGTAAATCAACAGGCAAACTAATTCGAGATATAGTCCTTGATCGCATGATGTTTAAGCCTAATCTTTATCCGGATGATTATCAACGAATCATCTTGCAAAATCCACTTCAATCAAAGTAATCAATGAATCAAATTATACAACCAATGTATTCTGTAAATCGGCGAAAATTCATCCGGCAATCTGCAATGTCAGCAGGTTTACTGGCTGTCGGACAATTGCCTCTAGATGCTTTTGCAAAAAGTACTAACAAGCAAGAGCTTACTATTTTACATACCAACGATGTCCATAGTCGATTAGATCCTTTTCCGATGGATGGTAGTAAATTCCAAGGAATGGGAGGTGTTTTAGCACGAGAAAAAATTATTTCAAGCATACGAAATGAAACCGAACAAGTATTGTTATTAGATTCAGGTGATATCTTTCAAGGCACACCTTACTTTAATAAGTTTCAAGGCAAGCCGGAGATGCAAGTAATGAGTATGTTAAAGTATGATGCAGCCACTTTAGGCAATCATGATTTTGATAATGGAATTGAAGGACTTGCTAATCAATTAGTTCATGCAAATTTTCCTTTTGTAAATTGTAATTACGACTTTACAAATACAGAACTGGAAAATAAAATTGAACCGTATACCATCATCAAAAAAGGCAAATTAAAAATTGGCATCTTTGGTGTTGGCATCGAATTGCAAGGTTTGGTTCCTGATAAATTATTTGGAAACATACAATATCATAACCCTATTGAAAATGCAAATAAAATAGCTTATTTTTTAAAGCAAAAAAAACGTTGCGATTATATTATATGTTTATCACATCTAGGTTTCGAATACAAGGATAATAAGGTTTCAGACAAAATTCTTGCAAAAGAATCTGAACATATCCATTTAATTTTAGGAGGCCATACGCATACATTTTTAGATGAACCTCATAAAACAAAAAATCGAAAAAATCAAGAGGTAATTATCAATCAGGTAGGTTGGGCAGGTATTATGTTAGGAAGGATAAATATTTATTTTGATAATAAAGAGGACTACGACTACGTTTCAAATTTTACTGCTATTGAAGTGAAAGAAACAAGCGCGTAAAAATTTTTTTTTTCAACAAAAAATTACCACTTTCGTTCTCAGAAGCATTTTTCTTATAACCCTTATCGCAGTAAGAAAAAAGTAGAAAGCAAAACATAACCTATTCATATAAATTCAGTAACACAAACATGACGAAGACCTTTGAGAAAATATGGGAAAATTGTTTAAAGGTAATTAAGGATAATATTAGTTGGCAAGCATACAAAACATGGTTTGAACCGATTAAACCGGTAGCACTTGAAGATAACGTATTAGTGATTGAAGTGCCAAGTCAGTTTTTTTATGAGTGGCTCGAAGAACACTACGTTGAATTGATTGCCAAAACCATTAAAAGAGAACTAGGCAAAAACGCCCAATTAGAATATCGAATTCTGATGGAGAATCAGAATAAAAAAAATCCGGCTACTATGCGTGTGTTAGCCAGCAATCATCAGCAAGCCCAACTTAGCAATAATTATGTTGATATTCAATTAGGTAAAGATGAAGGAATTAAAAATCCTTTTGTCATTCCGGGTTTAAAGCGTTCGCAAATCGATCCGCAACTAAACCCAAATCATACATTTGATGCCTACGTTGAAGGTGAGTGTAATCGCTTGGCGCGAAGTGCGGGTATTGCCGTAGCTCAAAAACCGGGGGGGACTTCATTTAATCCATTGGTAGTGTATAGTTCTTCTGGATTAGGTAAAACACATCTAGTGCATGCCATTGGTAACGAAACAAAACGACTGCATCCTAATAAAACCGTATTGTATGTAAGTGCAGAAAAATTTATCCATCAGTTTATCGAGCACTCACGTAATAATGAAATTAACGACTTTATTAATTTTTATCAGTTGATTGATGTATTGATTATCGATGATATTCATTATTTCGCACCCGCAATAAAGTCGCAAGATGCCTTCTTTTCAATATTCAACCATCTTCATCAAAACGGTAAACAATTAATACTTACCAGCGATAAGCCACCTAAAGATTTAGATGGCATGCAAGAACGACTTCTTTCGCGTTTCCGTTGGGGATTAAGTGCCGATTTGCAAGCGCCTGATTTTGAAACGCGTATGTCGATCTTAGAACATAAGATGCGTAACGATGGTTTAGAATTACCGGTTGAAGTGGTGAAATACCTTGCCTACAATGTGCAAAACAATATTCGCGAAATGGAAGGCGCATTAATTTCATTACTTGCCCATTCATCCTTAGTAAAAAAAGAAATTGATCTCGAATTGGCCAAAAAGGTATTACGTAATATCGTAAAAACTTCTTCGAAAGAAATTACCATCGATACTATACAAAAAATGGTTTGCGAATATTATGAAATCACTTACGATAAACTTCAAGCCAAAACCCGTAAGCGTGAAATTGTACAAGCTCGACAAATTTCTATGTTCTTAGCTAAACAATTCACAAAAAATTCTTTAAAAACCATCGGCGATCATTTTGGTGGCCGCGATCACACTACGGTTATTCATAGCTGTCAAACCGTAAAAGATTTGATGGATACCGATACCATGATACGTGAACAGGTTAAGGAATTACAACAAAAAGTTCAATTAGCAGCGATATAATCAATACTGTAGAGGAGTAGAAATACTCCTCTATTTTTTTTATTTCCTTGATAGTGTTGATAAACAAGTTAATCTCCAAACGAATTATACTTTTACACCTCAATTTAAATTGTAACTTTACCCCTCATTTAATTTTTCGAAAGCATGTCAAAACTGCAAGCTGCCATTACCTGTGTAGGTGGTTACGTACCTGAAGATAAACTTACCAATTTAGACCTTGAAAAAATTGTAGATACTACCGACGAGTGGATTACCACGCGAACCGGCATTAAAGAACGTCGTATTTTAATGGGCGAAGGTTTAGGTACTTCCGATATGGCCGTTCATGCCGTGCAAGAAATTTTTGATAAGAAAGGCATCGATCCACTAGAAATAGAATTACTAATTTGTGCAACTACTACACCCGACTTTACTTTTCCGGCAACGGCCAATGTGATTTGCGATAAGCTTGGAATGAAAAATGCTTGGGGTTACGATTTAAGTGCAGCTTGTAGCGGATTTATTTATGCCCTCACTACAGCAGCTCAGTTTATTGAAACCGGAAAACATAAAAAAGTAATTGTAGTAGGTGGCGATAAAATGAGCTCCATCCTAAATTTCGAAGATCGTGCTACTTGTATCATTTTTGGTGATGGTTGTGGTGCTGTTTTATTAGAACCCAATACCGAAGGCCTTGGCATTGTAGATAGCATTTTACGATCAGATGGCGCAGGTCGTGCATTCTTACATCAGAAAGCGGGAGGTTCAGTAAAACCGGCTACTGTTGAAACTGTTATGAATAAAGATCATTTTGTGTATCAAGAAGGACAAACCGTATTTAAGTTCGCCGTAAAAAATATGGCCGATGTTGCCTATGATATTATGCAACGAAATAATTTAGAAGAAAAGGATATTGCTTGGTTAGTACCGCATCAAGCCAATAAACGAATTATTGATGCTACCCGCGAACGAATGGGTTTACCCGAAGAAAAAGTGATGATTAATATTCAACGGTATGGTAATACCACCAATGGCACTTTGCCACTTTGTTTGTGGGAGTGGGAAAAGAAATTGAAGAAAGGTGATAATATAATTTTAGCCGCTTTTGGTGGTGGCTTCACCTGGGGGGCAACCTATTTAAAGTGGGCGTATTAAAATGACTCAGCCAAATTTATTCTAATTTGCAATTTGGGCGGCATACACGCTTTACATTGCAAGTCCTCGCACGCCGAAGCGTCGTGCTGTGGGCTTTCCGTTATCCCGCATTAATTGCGGGATTGCCGCAATGCAAACGCAATTCAAGTTATACCAATGTGATTTGTGTCGTAGACCAAATCTTACAGTGGTTTATGCCGATTAGATAGCTGTTCAGACCAATAAAATGATCTGTTATAGATATCATTTCGGTATTAAAATGCTCTCGTTCAATTTTTAGTAAAGCCAAATGTATGTAACGAAGCCTAAGAGGTTTTTACGATGATGGAAACGCAACCGGATGATTCACCTTCTTAAATGGTCCCATAAATATTCTAGCATACATCCTGAGCGCAGCGAGTTCAAGAAATAAAAAGCACAGCGAAATTAAAATAATGATGCCGATATGATGTTGGTGAATATGACTAAACAAAATATCGATTCCAATAAATGTAGGCGTAAATGGTAGTCCGATTAAACCGAGACAAGCCATCAAGAAAATAATACCCACTGTAGTTTGTGTATGCAAATAGCCATGATGCCATTTTAGTAAAATATTTTTATCGAGCTGATAAATAAAATGCAAAGTTGCATAACCCACTATCATCGAAAGTACAGAGCCACTTAAATAGATAGCAATATGTGAAAGATTAAAATCTTCATTAACAAATAGTACGGTAAACGAAATAAATAACTGACTTAAAAATAAATTAATCCAAACTTGTCGAGCATCTGCATGCGAAGCAAATGCATTTAAAATTAACCATAAGGCAATGCATGCATAGAGGTAAGGAATTAATAGAATTTTATTGTTTAAGAGTGCATGATATTTTTCTTCATAAATAAAGCCTACAACCAATATTACCACTAAGGATATACGTGTTAGTAGTTTATGCGAAATGTTCCTTTGTCGGTCGTTGAAAGAGGAAGCCATTTTAAAAAAGAAACTTAAGCTATCATCAAGTTTCCATTCTTTTAAACTAAACATAAAGAATGTGTTTTTAATACGTGAAACAAGTGGACTAACATGTATCGTTTGGATTGGTTTGAATTCGAAAAACTGATTATGAATTTTATAACCTAAAACCGAAGGCGATACCAATAACTGATAGCTACGTAAAAAGGCATTGGTAGTGAAATGTACTAAAGCCAAGATATGCCAACCCAGTGCAATCTCGATAAACATCAATCCGATTTGTGTAATGGATGCATAGGCGATTTGTGTTTTGACAGTTGATTGAACCATAGACATCCAAGAGGCAAGTAGGGCGGTAATAGAGCCTAATGAAATGATGATGATTTTCATACTGAATACACCTTCCCAATAAGGATACGTTCGCAATAATAAAAACACTCCAAGATGCACTGAAAGCGATCCATAAAAAATAGCACTCGATGAAGTGGGTCCTTCCATAGCGCGTGGCAACCAGCTCGAAAATGGAAATTGTGCCGATTTAACCACTGCTGCAAGGAGTATCATCAAACTAATAAAAAATACTTCATTAGGTGATGCTGCAAGATGTGAAAGTATCCCTGCCGAATCGGAATATTTCATGAAGGTGATATTCTCGTGCCAAATATGATGACTCATCCACATGGCAAGTATTAATCCCATATCACCAATCCGGTACACTGAAATTACTTTCATGGCATTTTTTGCAGGCAGGTGACGATCGCGATAATAGGAGATGAGTAAAAATGAACAGATTCCCAGTATCTCCCATCCAATGAAAAGCGTTTCAAAATTTCCGGAAAGTATGGTAATATTATATCCTGCAAAAAATAAAAGTATCGTAGCAAAATATCTTTTAAAACCCCCATCGCGATGTAAATAATATTTACTAAAAATGGATATCAATAATATCGACAACGAGCCTACTACGCCAAATACCGCAGAAGTTTTATCATAGAAAAGGGAAAAGAAGATTTCTAAATGTTCGGTTTGATAAAATACGATATGCTTGCTAAATAATATAGACGCATCATTTAATAGCCAATACAATGTAAAAGGGATAAAGCTAAGTACTTGTAAGGCACTCATGCCTATGGCAAGTGAAGAAATAGCAGTTTCGTTTTTAGCCGGAATACAAAGTGCTATTATAAAAGTGAATAGCGGTAAGAGAATAAAAAATTGAAGAAAAATTGCCATTAGGATATTGGATTGAGATGAATTGGTAGATTTTCGAAAGTGGCATCTTCGATACGATTAGATTTCATTTTGAGTGATTGTTCGAAAAATTTCTCGGTTAGCTGCATCTGAGGCAGTGTAATATCATAGGGTTTATACATACTAAACTTCCCTTCTTTAAAATAATAAATCTCATGCGTTTCGGGATGAAAAACTGCCAGATGAACCCATTCATTGATAAACCACTCATACATATCAGGTGTTGATTGTATGGTTTTTAAAACGATATCAGGAAAGTGTTCAACAATAATTAATAAGCGAACCGGATCATGTACTTCTATCATTTGCAAGGGGAGTCCGGGACGTAAATCGCCATCACAACTATTAGCCACACCAATTAAGCCCATTACATTATGCGGAAGTTTAGTACCTGCACCTAAGGTATAATTATCGACTCGCGAAAAATAATATTCAAGATTTATGCCCCCACAAACCGGTCCGAGTGGTTTCATAATGCCTGCTAAGTATTTGCCTTCTAAATCTGTCCTATAATCGTATGAGTTTAAAAATGCTCGTCGATCGAGATATAAATTCTTTGTGAGATTTCGATGAGCCACAATACATAAACTATTCGTGCCATGTCCAAGCTCAGGACGAGGTTCGAACAATGAAGCAGAACGGTCGAGAATTGCTTTTCGGATATCTTTTATTTTACCTTTAGTGTTTATTGAATAAAAACGTCTTGATCTTTCTTTTGCATTCATATCCAATGCAGTTTCAAAACTTTGTACATTTTTTTGATGTTGTTGCAAAGTATTTGCTTCTGAAAAATCGGTATCATAAAAGGCAATATGATCGGCGGCGGTATCATGCAATGCACCAACAAAAGTGGTTTGGTGTGGAATAGAAATGCCCCGCTGTGCCAGCAATTCTCGAACTTGTTTGTGATTCCCCATAAAAGCCAATACGCGGGCGTTTACCGAACCGGGTCTTCCGCTGCAAGCACCACAATCGTGCGCACCATGATGTGGGTTATTGGCACTACTTGAACCATGCGCTACCACATAAATAAAAGGAGCAAAATTGGTAATGAGTCCGATACCCCGTAACACACCCTCTACACGATTCGCCATTTCTTCAATGGTAAACCCAATTTGCAAATCATTTTCTCTGTCCTTCAAATCTTTGTTCTCAATGTGTAAAGTCGAATGTTGATGCATATGTGCAAATGCATTTGAAATGGCCGGACTCATCTGCGGTAGCAAAATATTTTTAAAAGCTCGAACACCGGCATACAATCCTAACCCTAGCGTACTGGCAAATCCACTTAGTAAACCATGCGTTGCAGAAGTATACAATAATTCATGTTTACGTTTTTCAGGAACATTAGTTTCTTTAATTAAGTATTTTGGAGTTACCGGTGCCGGACAAAGCTTATCGTAAAATTTTGCATGTTCGGGTTGAAAATAAAATTCTACCCCGAAAAAACCTGGTGTGCCATAGGTTTCGCAATGTGTATCCGCATGCTCAAGATGTCGACGTAACGAACATTCTCGTTCGTCAATACAAAATAAAGCTTGAAACGAATGAGTAATTTTTGGTGATTGAACCAGATGTGCCGATGAACTCAGTGCAGAAAGAACTTCATTATAATAGCTCCATTCAAAAGCATCTTGCCAAAGCATATACACCTTGTCTAATTCAGTAATTGTGGTAGGAGATAATATATCTAGAGCTTCAAAATTGGCTTTACTACATAACGCGTTCCAAGAAGTAAAGCTTTGATCTAAGGCGTCAATTTCGAGTAGTAACTCAAAAAGTATAAGTTCTTTTAATGAAATTTTCTTTGGCGAAAGTAAGGTGTGCGGTTGCTCTTCAATGGTTGCTACCATGCCACTCCATCCACGATGACTGAATTGTTGATCAAACAAATATTGTTCGAAATAAGCTTCATCACCTACAATCATGTGCAGTAAATTCTGCATACTCAAATCTTCTTGAAATAATAATTTTCGTACTCTTTTTGATTTGAAAAAGCTCGTTAAGCTATTTTTTTCTAACGCTTTGATTGCGGCAAGAAAACCATCAGGATGGGATTCGAACGTCCAGGTTGAAATGCCTTGGTCGAGGTATGAATTGAGTATTCGAAATAATAAAGGTTGAACAAGATTGTCGAGATGAATGCCGTATTCGCTTTGCCATCGTTTTCTTAATTTCCCAATTCGAGCGTCGCGTGTATCATCATAACTTTCGAAGAGTAGCTTTTGTTTCCATTCATTGAGTTTGGCTTCGCGACGTAAAATTACCATGTCAAGCGCTTGTTCATGAATTCGTCCCAAAGCATACAAGTTTCTATATTCTTGTAATTGCAAACTAACTTGATACCCGAATATTTTTGATGCATGAAAAATGCCGTCATAAAATTTCATATGCTGAAAGGCATGTAAAGAATTATGATGGATAAAATCCTTCAAAGGAGTTTGAGAGGGTAAATAATGTTTTAATTCATTTATCAGATGTTTTTCATCAAAGCTATGCGATGGTTTCATATAATTATTGGTTGGTTATGAAACATGAAACATTGCATTCATATCTTCTAAGCCAGTTACGGTTACGTTCAAATCTTTGATGATACCATCATGAATATCGTAAACCCAACCATGAAGATGTAGCTCTTGTTTTCGTTGCCAAGCATTTTGTACTATGGTGGTTTTGCCTAAATCATTTACTTGTTCCATAACATTTACTTCAACAAACCGCCTCACCCTTTGCTCAGGATCTGCAATCGAATCAAGTTCGTTATGATGGAGCCTGTACACATCTTTAATATGTCGTAACCAATTATCAATTAAACCATATTGTTTTTTGCCCATTGCAGCAATAACACCACCGCATCCATAATGTCCGCATACGATTATATGTTTAACTTTTAATACATCAACCGCATATGATAATACACTTAACATATTCATATCACTATGCACTACCATGTTGGCAATATTTCGATGTACAAACATTTCGCCCGGTTTGGTGCCGGTAATTTCGTTGGCGGGTACACGACTATCGCTACAACCAATCCAAAGATATTCGGGGGTTTGACCTTTCGCTAGTGTTTCAAAATAATTTGGGTCCATTCGTAATTGTTTTACAACCCATTTTTTATTATTACTTAATAGTTTTTTATATGATTTTTCCATTATGTTAAGATTTTAGATGAAGGTTTAGATGAATTGGAAAGTAGAGTTTATTCGATACTTACATGACTAGATTCATCCATTTTATAATTTTCTTTGAAACCAATCAGTTCTACCTTGATTTCTTTTTCTTTCGCGCCATACAATAAAAAATCTTTGAGTAATTCAACTACATCAAAATCGATATAGGCCGTATGTGTTGCATCAATGATTACTTTGCTATTCGGTGCTATTTCACCCAATGTTTTTTTGATGGCGGCTTTATTTAAAAAAGAAACCTCTTGTGCCAATTTAATTTTTATTACTTCGCCTTCATGATGATTTTCTTTTTTGAAGAAGTAAGCGAGTTTTAGGTTTTGTTTCAAAATATAAAACACACTCACCAATAAACCGATACCAACCCCTTTCAATAAATCAAGTGATACCACTGCAATTACAGTTACTATAAATGGAATGAATTGATTTAAGCCATTCTTCCACATGTGAATAAATACTTTCGGACTAGCAAGTTTCAACCCAATCATTATCAATATAGCAGCCAGTGTTGCCATTGGCATTTTATTTAATAGCGCCGGAATCAACAATACAGCTAACAATAAAAAAATGCCATGAGCTATTGCAGATACTTTTGTTCTTCCACCCGAATTTACATTCGCTGAGGTGCGCACAATTACCGAGGTCATAGGTAAACCACCAATCATTGCCGAAACCATATTGCCAATACCTTGTGCTTTTAATTCGGTATTTGTATTTGAGTATCGCTTTAATGGGTCCATTTTATCACCTGCTTCAATACATAATAAAGTTTCGATACTTGCCACAATGGCAATGGTTATAGCAACAATCCAAATATGCATGTCAGTAATCATATTAAAATCAGGTACCGTAAACTGTGAAATAAAATCCGAAAAGGTTTTTGGCATGGGAAGATCTACTAAATGACCTTCACCTAAAATGGCGAATTTAGAACCGGTGCGTATCCATGTTTCGTTAATTAAAATACCCGCAATTACGGCAACTAATGCACCCGGTATGACTTTTATTTTTTTAAGTGCGGGAATTTTATTGAAGGCAACTAATATAATTATGGATACCACTGTGATAACAATCGCACCCCAATGCGCATAATTAATGGCATTCACAATTTCGGTAAACATGCCAGTATCGCTTCCCATTTCTAACGAATAGAAATCACCCTCATGTGCCTTGTCGTACCCAATAGCATGAGGAAATTCTTTTTTAATGATAATAATGCCAATGGCAGCAAGCATACCTTCAATTACATTGGTAGGGAAATAATTTGAGATGGTTCCTGCTCGAGCAAATCCAAGAGCTAATTGAATGAGTCCGGCTAAAAAAGCTGCCATTAAAAATGCTGGATAACCCAATTGGGTAATGGCAGCTAAAATAATAGCAATTAATCCTGCCGCGGGTCCGGTTACACTTAAGTTTGAATTGCTTAATGCGCCAACTAAAATTCCGCCAATAACACCTGTAATAATACCGGCAAATGGCGGTGCGCCAGAGGCAACGGCAATACCTAAACAAAGTGGAAGGGCGACTAGAAATACAACTAATCCGGCTAGGATATCGGTTTTGAAATACTTAGTGTAAGTTTTCATCATACATTTTATTTTAGAAATATTTTGTAGCGGCTTTGAAGTGCTACTAGGTTTAAAGCACTACAAACGTCGAAATAAGGA
Organism: Bacteroidota bacterium; assembly: GCA_016706595.1. Taxonomy (GTDB): domain Bacteria; phylum Bacteroidota; class Bacteroidia; order Chitinophagales; family Chitinophagaceae; genus OLB11. Next base: position 663,250 of record JADJJH010000002.1, read on the forward strand.
AAGTGTAAATTGTGGATGTATTATTGGGTTGAACCCGAAATATTAGCCTTTAATAGGATTCAATAGGTATTGAATAAAAAGGCTAAATTGATTTGCTTGACTAACAACAGGGCAGCCTGAAGTTTTCATTATTAAAGCGCTGGGAAGAAAAATTTATATTGGATTTGCAAAGTAATTTTTGAGCGGGCTTAAAAGAAACTGAATGCCTAATAAGGTCGGTAACTACAAACTTATCTTTTTCAGTATCTGATTTCTCTTTTTCTTTTGCATCATCCTTTTCTTGTTCTTTCTCATCGTCAATGTCGTTCATTGATTTTGATTTCTCGATAGTACTTTTTTTATTGAAGTGCGAAAAGCCATCAAGCAAATTAAGATGCGTAATGCAAATGATAATGAGTAATCCTAAAGAAAGTAGCTTTTTCAATGCTGCAATGATAAGGAGAATTGAAGAAAGATTCTGTTAAAATAAATTAGATAATCACTAGAATGTACATCGAACTACTTACAACAATTTATCTTAATCTTACATTCGCTGTGCAGAACTAGCTATCTGGCAAATTAATTATTCCAAATTGAGCAAGAGTGATAGTCTAACTATCTTATTAAAATAAAATCACCTTTCAAAAAATAATCTCGTCCGGTAATATTGCATTTGTATTTTAGATAATAATAGTAAGTATCAATTTCCGCTTCGGTTCCGTTTATTTTTCCATCCCAGGCATCATTGCTGTTTTGTGCAATAAAGGCCGCTTTGCCCCAGCGGTTAAAAACCTTAAATTCTTGAAATTCAATATTTCCAAAGCTTGCCAAATATTTGAATTCGTCATTTCTTCCATCATTATTGGGCGTAAATGCAGTAGGGACAAAAACATTGCAGTTACAACTGTAATCAAAGTAATCTACAAAAATGGTATCTGTCCCGGTGCAATTTTGTAAAGTAACCGCTACCCAATACCATCCTTTTTTGTTGATTAAATACGTTGGTTCGGTTGAATTATCTTGCCATATATAGCTGGCACCCGGTGTTGTAAAATCGTAAGAGATACTTTCATTAGAACATAATTTTGTATCCTCACCTAAGTTAATTTGTGGGGTTTGACGGTAGGTAATGTCAATCGTATCTCGCGTTGTACACCCATTGGCAGTAACTTCAACCGTAAACAATCCGGCTTCTGAGGCTAACAAAGTTGGAAGCGTTGAATTGTCGGGCCATAAATAAGTAGCACCCGGAGTGCTTGCATTAAGTAGGAGGGAAGTGCCGGTACACAATATGGTGTCATTTCCAAGATCAACAATTGGTGCCGGTTTAAAATCGATAAAAATTAAATCATTAATTAATCCACAAGGAGTATTTACTTGTACCGAATAAAACCCGGGATTGGTTACCCAATAAGTAGGTAAGCTTGAATTATCTTGCCAAGTGTACGAAGTAGCGCTAAATGTGGTAGCGTTTAGTAATAATCCTTCACCATCACAAAGCGTAGTATCATTTCCAAGATTTACAACCGGCGATGGAAAAAAATTGACGATAATCGTATCCTTTGTGATACATCCTCCCACATTTACCGATACTGAATAAATGCCCGAAAAAATGGGCTGCAGGGTAGGGTTGTTTGAACCATCTTGCCAAGTATAGGTTGCTCCCGGAGTTGTAGCGTTGAGTATAATAGGTTGGCCTGCACAAACCATGGTATCGTTGCCTAAATTGATAGTGGGCGCCGGTGCGAAATTAATTTGAATCGTATCTCTAAATACTCCGCAATTATTTGAAACTTGTACCCAATAACTTCCACTAGAGCTTACGTCAAAAGTTGGATTCACCGAGCCGTCTTGCCATAGATAAGTTGCATTTGAATTACTAGCATTTAAGGTATATATCGAACCATCGCAAAGCGTTGTGTCGTTGCCTAAATTTAGGGGAGTAAAAGTGCTTGGTGAACATAAAGCGGGATTACTCAAATGCATGATGATGTTTTCGAGTAATGGGGGATTGCTAGAATTATTAATCCAGTCTTGATCGGTAGAGCTTAATAAACTCCCGTAATTTGGGGTACTAGGACAAAAAAAGAAGCCATAAAATTTTGTGTTTTGCTCCATAAAATATTGAACGCCGCAACCACTGCCAAAACATCCAAAATTAAAATACGATAAATTACTTACTGAATTAGGCGTGGTAGCTACCGAGCCTAAAATATTCATTTGTAAAATGCCATTGGTAGTGCCGCCCCAAGTAAATGTGCCACCTAAATTATTTACTAAAAATGCAAACGCCTGATTGCTGCTTAAACTACAATCGTATTCGGATTGCAGATATACGTTTTTGCCACTTTGTAAAAATTGCAAAACGGTATTTACTCGATTGACAGGTAAAGCAATGGATCCTGATGAAATTACCAATATATCGGTTGCCGAAAAAAAACTGGTATTATCTAAAGTACTTTGAGGTAAAATGCTTGATGTATGTCCGGCTGTAGCTAAAATACCTTGCCATTTTGTATCCATCATATCGGTACTTAAGTAGGATTGGCTTTCGATAATCGTAAAATGCAAAGCTTTGGCAGGGATAATGCCGAATAGAAAAATAGAAAACGTTATGCAAATTTTAGACAAGCAACGAACTGAATACATAAGTAAAATGAAATGAATTTGCTAAAGTAATTCATTTAAAATCAAAACATTTTGTTCTGCGATTAATGCGAGGTTAGAAACGGGATTATGCCTTAATCGCCTTTATCCCCGGCAATTGTTTTCCTTCAAAGTACTCGAGTAAGGCACCACCGCCGGTACTTACATAAGATACTTGGTCGGCCAAATGAAATTTATTAATCGCGGCTACCGAATCGCCACCACCAATTAATGAAAAACATCCTTGCTTGGTAGCTTCTGCAATGGCAAGTGCGATTGCTTTAGTGCCTTGCTGAAATTTTTCCATTTCAAAAACACCCATTGGTCCGTTCCATAAAATGGTTTTTGATTGCATAATGGTTTCGCTAAATAAGGCAATAGATTTTTCGCCGATATCTAGTCCCATCCAACCTGCTTCCAAATGATTATTATCTACCATTTGCGTATTTGCATTTGCATCAAATTTATCGGCAATTACGCTATCAACCGGTATCATTAATTTTACACCTTTGTCGGCTGCTTTTTTAATTAATTCGTTGGCTAAATCTAATCGATCGTTTTCAACTAATGAATTCCCAATTTCAAATCCTTGGGCTTTTAAAAAAGTGTATGCCATACCACCCCCAATGATAATATTGTTGGCTTTCTCTAAAAGCATTTCAATCAATAAAATTTTATCACTCACTTTAGCGCCACCTAAAATAGCGGTGAAAGGTTTTTCTGCTGAATGCATTACTTTTTCGGCATTGCCAACTTCGGCTTCCATAAGTAAACCAAACATTTTATGTTCGGCACTAAAATAATCGGCAATGATAGCCGTAGATGCATGGGCTCGATGGGCCGTTCCAAAAGCATCATTTACATATACATCACCTAAAGCTGCTAATTTTTTAGCGAATTCGATATCGCCTTTTTCTTCTTCTTTATAGAATCGCAAATTCTCGAGTAATAAAACTTCACCAGGTTGTAAATTGGAAGCCATTTCTACTGCCTGTTCGCCAATACAATCGTTTGCAAAAAGAATTTTTCTATTATGTAATAAGGTGCTTAAGTGACTGATAATATGCTTTAATGAGTATTTATCGGCTGGACCTTCTTTTGGTCGGCCTAAATGCGACATCAAAATAATGCTACCACCGTCGTTTAATATCTTTTCGAGGGTTGGTAAAGCTGCCTTAATACGCGTATCGTCGGTGATTACAAATTCGCTGTTTAAAGGCACATTAAAATCAACACGGATAAGTGCTTTTTTATTATTAAAGTTGAATGAGTTGAATTGCGACATATAAAAAATTGAGTCGCAAAAGTAATCAAAAGCAGATGGATTACGATTCGCTAAATCTATTTTTTAGACTTAAGTTTTTCAAGCTCCTTTGCTTCCTTTTCTTTTTGGGCTTTTTCTTTCTTTTTTAGGTCAAGATATTTTTTGTATTGTGCGGCGGTGAGAATTCTTTTATATTCGGCTTCGCGTAAATCTTGCACAATATTTTTTTGCTTCTTTTTGAGTTTCTTGCCCGGATCTTTTGCATCATAATCGGCAATGGATTGGTAAGCTTTTAAATTAATATCATACACCCTTTTATGTTGGTCGGCCGTTAGTTGCAAATCTTTTTGCATTTCTTCGGTTTTGGCTTTCGCTTTTTCTACCGGAGTTTTTTTCTGAGCGATGGCAGTAATTTGTAAAGAAAGTAACAACAACAATAAAAGTATCTGTTTCATATTGAGTTTTATTTTAAAAGAAACCAAATGTACATTAATCACTTTAAGGACAATTGTTAATGCCATAAAGACTTATATTATATCGATTACCTGTGCGAGGGATGATAGTGAAAATCCTTTTGCTTGCCTCAAGCAAAAGATTGAAACGTACAGCCCGGCCCGAGGCTTTGGGAGGGCGCACCCCCAAAAAATGTATTGAAATAAAAAAATCCATGCTTTTTACAACATGGATTTTGAATGTATTGTGATGAACTGGATTACGAAATCTTATTCGCGAAATAATGTAAGGTTCTTACTAACTGACTTACATACGAATTTTCGTTATCGTACCAACTTACGGTTTTTACTAATTGCGTATCGCCAACGGTCATTACTTTAGTTTGCGTTGCATCAAATAATGAACCGAAAGTAGTGCCAATCACATCGGTGCTAACAATTTCATCTTCGGTATAACCATAGCTTTCATTAGAAGCTTCTTTCATGGCGGCATTAATTTCTTCTGAAGTTACTTTGTTCGATAAAATCACAGTAAGTTCAGTTAAAGAGCCTGTGATGGTTGGCACACGTTGCGCGCTACCATCTAATTTGCCTTTTAATTCAGGAAGTACCAGGCCAATGGCTTTAGCAGCGCCTGTTGAATTAGGTACGATATTAGCAGCAGCAGCTCGGCCACGACGTAAATCGTTTTTAGGATGAGGTGCATCTAAAGTATTTTGATCGTTGGTATAGGCATGTATGGTAGTCATAATACCGGTTACAATACCCCATTTGTCGTTAAGTACTTTAGCCATAGGCGCCAAACAATTGGTAGTGCAAGAAGCGCATGAAATAACCGTTTCGCTACCATCTAAAATTTCGTGGTTTACATTAAACACTACAGTTTTCAAATCTCCGGTTGCCGGGGCCGAAATCACCACACGTTTAGCACCTGCGGTAATATGCGCCATGGCTTTATCTTTATCGGTAAAAAAACCGGTACATTCTAGAACCACATCAACATCATGTGAACCCCAAGGAATTTGTGCTGGATCTTTTTGGGCATAGATTTTCACATCGGTACCATTTACATTGATTGCATCTTCAGAACTGGTTACAGTATGGTTGAAGCGCCCTTGGGCAGAATCGTATTTTAATAAATGAGCTAAAGTAGCAGGACTGGTTAAGTCGTTGATGGCAACCACATCGATACCTTGCATGTTATAAATTTGGCGATAAACCAGACGTCCGATGCGTCCGAAACCATTGATGGCTACTTTAATTGTACTCATAGTTTTATTTTTTTTGATGAATGAATTGGGCGCAAAAGTAGCAACTCGACATGAAGTTTTAGAATTTGCTTGGTAAAATTTTGTAAAAACCAGAAACCGCCCTACATTTGCACTCCGTTAAAACCTGCCGCGTTGGTCAATCGGTTAAGACGCCTCCCTTTCACGGAGGAATGACGAGTTCGACTCTCGTACGTGGTACAAAAAATCAGAGTGAGAATCAGAGCGAGAGCGATGATAATCCTCTGATTTTTTTACTTTATCCCGAGAGGAACGATTCGGGATTCGCTCTTTAGAGTATTTTAACTCAATATTCTGAATCTTCACAAAATCTTCCTCCCTCAAGTTCGACCTTTCAATAAAGCGTTGTACAAGAATTCAGAGTGAAGATTGCAACAACAAAGGCCTACTTAGAAAGTAATTGCTTAATTTATTACGAAGTGCAATGTTCTAAATTTCAGCTTTTTATTTTTTTTATATAATGCAAGCATAGCATTAGACAAATTAATCTAATTCATTAAATCCAAGCTTGAACATGCTAATTGAACAACCAATGGATTTAGTAATAATGAAATTTCTTATTTACAGATAAATTTATTTTTGTTATGCATACTTAAATATTGTTTTTATCTTGTGTTTAGAATCAAGTTACGAAAAATTAAATCCATACGGATATTCTGAAAGGAACAAGAGATGATTAACATGTAAGTAGGTTAATAGCGATTGCAAGATATTTAGCAAATCATAAAAGGTATATTGATTCAAAGTTAAGCAAAGGAAAGCCTAGTTGCTAGTTTTTTAATATAACCAAAATACAAAAAAAATGAAACCTATCCTCATTACTATGTTGTTTGCATTGCTATTTGTTTCGTCTTTGGTAAATGCCCAAGCCCCTCTAGCAATCCCATATCAAGCAGTAGCCCGTAATATAAGTGGCGAATTACTTGCTAACCAGACCATCAGTTTGCGAATCAGTATTCATGATACAACTGCAACAGGTTGGGTTGTATATAAAGAATTGCATAACGTTACAACAACAGCCCTTGGTTTGTTTACGATAAATATAGGTCAAGGAACTCCTATTCCGATTACTGCCGAACTTAATGATATCAATTGGTCAATTGGTGCCAAGTTTATCCAGATTGAGATGGATGCAACAGGCGGCGCAACTTTTATAGACATGGGTACTACGCAACTGCTGAGTGTACCCTATGCATTGTATGCAGAAAAATCAAATGTACCAGGGTTGCTTGGCCCCCAAGGTCCTGCCGGCCCTCCAGGAGCAGTGGGTGCAGCCGGAATTAACGGTATCAATGGCTCAACTTGGTTTAATGGAGTAGGGATTCCATCTAATTTGTTGGGTGTAAATGGTGATTATTATTTAAACACCATAACCGATGATGTGTATTTAAAAACAAGTGGCACATATGCTATTGTTGCAAATATTAAAGGAGCACCAGGTGTAACAGGTTTAACTGGAGCAACTGGTCCTCAAGGCCCTGCCGGTGTTCCCGGAGCAACGGGTCCGGCTGGTCCAAGCGGTGCAGCCGGAATTAACGGTATCAATGGCTCAACATGGTTTAATGGAACAGGATTTCCATCTAATTTGCTAGGTGTAAATGGTGATTATTATTTAAACACCATAACCGATGATGTGTATTTAAAAACGAGTGGCACATATGCTATTGTTGCAAATATTAAAGGAGCAACTGGTACAACTGGTGCAACCGGTCCTCAAGGTCCTGCCGGTGTTCCCGGAGCAACGGGTCCGGCTGGTCCAACCGGTTCGGCCGGAATTAATGGTATCAATGGCTCAACATGGTTTAATGGAGTAGGAATTCCATCTAATTTGTTGGGTGTAAATGGTGATTATTATTTAAACACCATCACCGATGATGTGTATTTAAAAACAAGTGGCACATATGCTATTGTTGCAAATATTAAAGGGGCACCAGGTGCAACAGGTTTAACTGGTGCAACCGGTCCTCAAGGTCCTGCCGGAGTTCCCGGAGCAACGGGTCTGGCTGGTCCAAGCGGTGCAGCCGGAATTAATGGTATCAATGGCTCAACATGGTTTAATGGAACAGGAATTCCATCTAATTTGCTAGGTGTAAATGGTGATTATTATTTAAACACCATCACCGATGATGTCTATTTAAAAACAAGTGGCACCTATGCTATTGTTGCAAATATTAAAGGAGCAACTGGTGCAACTGGTCCTCAAGGCCCTGCCGGTGTTCCAGGAGCAACGGGTCCAGCTGGTCCAAGCGGTGCAGCCGGAATGAACGGTATCAATGGCTCAACATGGTTTAATGGAACAGGAATTCCTTCTAATTTGTTGGGTGTAAATGGTGATTATTATTTAAACACCATCACCGATGATGTTTATTTAAAAACAAGTGGCACCTATGCTATTGTTGCAAATATTAAAGGCGCAACTGGCACAACGGGTGCAACAGGTCCTCAAGGCCCTGCCGGTGTTCCCGGAGCAACGGGTCCAGCTGGTCCAAGCGGTGCAGCCGGAATTAACGGTATCAATGGCTCAACATGGTTTAATGGAACAGGAATTCCATCTAATTTGCTAGGTGTAAATGGTGATTATTATCTAAACACCATCACCGATGATGTGTATTTAAAAACAAGTGGCACTTATGCTATTGTTGCAAATATTAAAGGAGCAACTGGTCCTATTGGTGCGACAGGAACGCCTGGGCCATCCCCCTCAGGAACAGGAATAGTAAGCGTATTAGGCGGGGTTTTGCAAACACCCAATCAATTAAGTGGTGATGTATTCACTTCAGGTGCAAGTCTTTTAACTAGTATTGCTCCAAACACTATTAATTCTGTAAAAATTGTTGATGGTTCTATATCAAATATAGATATTAGTACAAATGCAAACATTTTACGGAATAAAATTGCATCGGGTTTGGCTTCACAAGTGGTTGTCAATGATTCTTCCGGTAATTTAAGTTCTACACCAACATTGCCTATTTCAAATGGTGGCACAGGAACAAACTTAGTATTTACTTCTGGTTCTGTTTTATTCGCAGGTATCAATGGTACATATAAGCAAGATAATGCAAACTTTTTTTATGACAATGTAATGAAACGTTTAGGGATTGGAACTTCAACACCTAGTCAAAAATTAGATGTGGACGGAATCGGGCAATTTAGTGGTGGTACCACAATAGGAAATGTATCAGCAGGTTATTTTGGCAATTCAACCAATTTCTCGATGAGAATGAGAGATGATACGAATAGCCATTTATATTTTCAAACATTTGGTGGAGCCTCAACAAGAATGGCCATAACGAATAGTGGGCGCGTTGGTATTGGAACTACAACACCAGAGCACCAGTTAGATGTAAGCGGAGTTGGTCAATTCAGTGGAGGTACAAAAATCGGGTTTGTTTCTGAGGGATTTTTTGGTAATTCAACCAATTTTGCCATGCGAATGAGAGATGATACAAATAGTAATTTATATTTCCAAACTTATGATGGAGCTTCAACAAAAATGGCAATAAATAATAATGGGAATGTTGGAATTGGGACTACAACACCTGAACAAAAATTAGATGTTAATGGAATTGGTCAGTTCAGTGGAGGTACCACTATTGGACATGGTTCAGAGGGATTTTTTGGGAATTCAATGAATTTCGCCATGCGGATGAGAAACGATGTGAATAGTAATTTATATTTTCAAACCTATGATGGAGCTTCAACAAGAATGGCAATAACTAATAATGGGAATGTTGGAATTGGTACCAGTACCCCCCTTTCAAAATTAGATATTGACGGAGGCATTGCCATAGGATCGTCTTATGCTGGTACATATGCAGCACCAAGTGAAGGTGCTATTATAAAAGGCAAAGTGGGCATCGGAACTAGTGCCCCCCTATCAAAATTAGATATCGATGGTGGCGTAGCCATAGGGTCAGCCTTTGCAGGAACTATTGCTGCACCGAGTGAAGGTGCTATTATAAAAGGCAAAGTGGGTATCGGAACTAGCGATCCTCTATCCAAATTAGATGTTGATGGAGGCCTTGCCATAGGATCAACATACGCCGGAACAGTAGCTGCCCCAAGTGATGGAGCCATCATAAAAGGCAAAGTTGGAATAGGAACTTCGTCACCGGGAAGCCATAAATTAACGCTCATAGGCAATGCCGAAATAGACGGTTCAATTTATCTTAATAACCCTTCAGGTGGTCTTCGTACAGTTGAAATATTGAATACGGAAACTGGTTCAGATGGGGCATCATTTCGTTTATATAATTCTTCAGGTCTGAAGACAATTGAACTGGATGGTGATTATGGTGATGGTGACGGAAGGGTTATCACCAATGAATTGCAAATAACAGGAGGATCTGATTTAGCAGAGAGTTTTGATATTGAAGAAGATAATGAAACCGAAATAGTACCAGGTATGTTAGTTTCTATAGACCCAAAAAAAGAAAGCAAACTTTGTATTTCAAATCAGACGAATGACAAAAAAGTAGTTGGTGTAATTAGCGGTGCTAACGGTGTAAAGCCAGGTGTGATGATGGGGCAATCAAATACACTCGCTTTTGGAAAATATCCAATTGCACTTGTTGGAAGGGTATATGTTTTATCAAATAACAGAGGTGGAGAAATTGAACCAGGAGATTTTCTAACCACTTCATCTCAAAGAGGTTATGCACAAAAAACGACTAATATTCAGCTTGAAGCAGGAAGCATAATTGGTAAAGCCATGGGCAAGCCCGACCCTTCAACCGGATATGTTTTGGTATTAATTAATTTGCAATAATAGGTACTTATCAAATTAATTATAAGAAATGAATAACAAGCATACACCCAAATTTACAGTTTTGGAAACTGTCATAGGTTTAGCTGTAAAGCCGCATAGTATGTACAATTCCAAAGGACTACATACCTACTTACTTGGATTGAAAAATCTAAAACTCCGTGATTGTATTTGTTTTTTAAACGTAAGACTATCTTTTAGTATAGCTTTCTTGTGTTTATGTTTACAATCTTTGGCACAAAATCCGCTGTATATCCCAGATACTCTCCCTGGCCCTATTTACAATTTAGAAATGAAGCATGGACTTTACCAATTTATTCCAGGCACCTTAAGTGCTACTAAAGGCTTTAATGGAGATATTTTAGGACCAACGCTCATTATGCAAGCCGGACAACAGGTATGTATGAATGTAACCAATCATATCGGCGAACAAAGTACTGTACACTGGCATGGTCTTCATGTACTTGCAGAAAATGATGGAGGCCCTCATACGGTTATTGATCCCAACACCACATGGTCGCCTTGTTTTAAGGTGATGAATAAAGCTGGAACCTATTGGTATCATCCACATCTTCACGAGCTGACAAACAAGCATGTTACGCAAGGATTATCAGGATTGATGATTGTTCGCAGTGCCGAAGAATCTGCCTTAAATCTGCCTCGACAATATGGAATAGATGACTTCCCTTTAATTATCCAAACAAGAGCTATCAGTAGCAATGGCACTATCCAATTTGATATAAGCCCATCGACTACAGTAAATAATTATGATACATACTTAACAGTAAATGCAGTAAAAGACGCTGCTTTGAACGTACCTGCACAATATGTTCGTTTCAGAATTTTAAATGGATCAAAGCAACGAGTTTTCAATTTGGGCCTTAGTAATAATGCTAATTTCTATCAGATAGGCAGCGACGGCGGTTTATTAGCTTCGAAATATTTAGTAAACAGAATTAGATTAGCACCCGGCGAACGGGTTGAAATTGCTATTAGTTTTGCCTCATATTCGACCGGCACAAATCTTCAATTAATGAGTTATGGGAGCGAGTTACCCAATGGTACTTGGGGAGCTGCCAATGCGTTTAGTGAACCAAACACCACTGGTGGTACCTCTCTTAATCCAAGTTTTTATAGTGGTAATCCAATGAATGGAGCAGATTTTGATATCCTTAAATTCAATGTGGTGGCTCAAACCTCATCCCCTGTTCTGTCTATCCCTTCTTCGCTGGCAACTTTAAATCCGATTGCCGCCACCGCCGCTACTGTTACACGCGATAAATATTTTTTTAATGTCTCCCCTGGCCCAAGAATCGGAGCTGTATCGACTGAGGGTGCAGCAGTAGCTTTTAATATGAATACTATTGATGAACAAATTGATTTTAACAACATAGAAATTTGGAGATTGCATGGTTCATTCAACCAATACCATCCTTTTCATATTCATGATGTTCAATTTTATGTTCTGGATAGAAAAGATTCGAACAACAATTACATACCACTTACAGCAAGTGAACAAGGCTTAAAGGATGTTATTTATGTTGGACCCAAAGAAACTGTGCGTATCATCATGAAATTCAACGATTTCTGGAGTGATGTACCCTACATGTATCACTGCCATATTACACATCACGAAGACAGGGGCATGATGAAGCAATTTATAGTAACACATAAGCTTTATGTTGATAAAAATTCATTAACTTTTCAATTAGGAACTGAAAGTAATCCATACTATACGGCCACGACCGCTTTGTCGGCGGCACAAGATGGCACCACCATTTATTTTAAAAGTAATGGCAATCATGAAGAAATAAGTCCGGGTAGTTCAATTTTAACCCAGAAGAAAGTAACATTGAAAGTTCTAAACGGAGATGTCATTATTAAGTAAATAAGCCCATGAAAAAAATAGCAATTTTTATACTTTTATTTTTCAATTTCATTTGTGATGCCCAGGTAAAGCCAATAAAGGTTTATGTATTTGTTGCTGAAGAATGCCCGATCTCTATTTTTATGTGTTCAAGTTTGAAAAATATTGCAGAGGTTTACTCCGATAAGGCCGATTTTATTCTAGTGTTTCCTTTGAAAACAAGCACCTTAAAAACTGCTAACAAATTTAAATCAAAAAATAAACTTCAACAGTTTGCTGTAAGAATGGATAATCAGCAAACATTTACAAAACAAATGGGCGCAACAGTAACTCCTGAAGTCGTGATAGCTGATTCCCTTAATGAGGTTTTATATCGCGGAAGAATTAATGATGCATATCTTGAGCCGGGAAAAAGACGGCATATCTATAATCACAACGATTTGGATAATGCCCTATCACTTATCACAAATGGAAAAGAAGTACCTAAGCCATGGAAGCAAGCCGTTGGATGTTATATAACTTTTAGCCGACACTGATATGCACAAGGTGAATAGCCTCATAATATTTTTTTTTCTGATTCGATTAACCGGCTTCTCACAAGCAATTGATTATTACAAGATTATAAACCCCATTTTGCAATCCCACTGTATGCCGTGCCACAGTGTTGGAAATATTGGTGCCATGCCATTAACTACATACAAAGAAGTGAGTGCCTACGGAAGAATGATTGCTCATGTTACACAGTCTAAAATAATGCCACCGTGGAAAGATGATCCTCAATTTGCCTCAATCAAGCACAATAATAAATTAAATGAACATGAAATCGCTTTAATAAAACAGTGGGTTGATAGTGGCATGGCAAAAGGTCAACTCATTAAAAATAAAGGATTGACACCTCCTGAAAAAAATCCTACGATTACAAAACCGGATCTAGTGTATGCAATGTCACAACCCTATCATCAAATAGGTGATTACAACCACCGAAATATGGTCTTTGTAATCCCAACTAAATTATCTGAAGATGTATTTGCTGACGAGATTGAGTTTGTTCCCGGCAATAAAAAAATTGTAAAATCCTGTACCATATCCATTGATACCGGTGATTCTTCTACACTCTTCGATAGTTATGACTTGAATTATGGCTACAGAAGTTTTTCTGCCCTTTCATTTATACCTCATCAATATGCTTGGTACCAATGGAATGCAGACTCAAAAACTATTTTTAAATCTGATACCTATGTAAAGAAAATCCCTGCCGGAAGTAAATTATTATTTCATATTACTTATGTTGCTTCAACAAGTATCCAAAAAGATTCTTCCTATGTTAAAATTCATTTATCACAAAATATGTCGGGTAAAAAGGAGATCAATTCTCAGGTTTTATTCAACCAAGCGAATATCACGAATGGACCATTTATAATTAAAGTAGATGAGCAGAAAAAATTTTATGCCAAAGTCAAACTTGACCATGCAATAGAAATTCAAAGTATAATGCCTATGGGGCAATATGCCTGCAGTAGTTGGGAGTTTTATGCAATAGATAGCATTAGTAGAAACCGGATTAATATTTTAAGTATTCCAAAATGGGATGCTAATTGGAAAAAAAAGTATGAATTGCAAAAAACTTTGCAGTTATCTAAAGGAAGTGAAATTTTCGCAATCGCTACATATGATAATTCAGATGAAAATATTAACTTAATTATTCTACCTCCGCAAAAAATAAAATATGGAGAAGGCAGCAGGGATGAATTATTTTTAGTGGTTTATGATTTCGTAAATTATGAATAAATTAATTAAGGATTAATTAGAGCGATTCGTGATTCATTCTCACTCTGTTTCTCGCACTTCTGAGAAATCAATCTTTAAACTGCCTTACTCGCGCAAAATTTCCCTCGCATCATTTCAAATTTCCATGAATTCATTTCATAAATAATCGGCGCCTACACCTTCATTTCAAGCGCTTTAAACTACTTTTGCCCAATGGAAACCTTATTACAAACGTTAACCGATCAATTCATCGAGCGCGAAGAAAAATATAATGCACATAATTATCACCCCTTGCCGGTTGTTCTTGAAAAAGGCGAGGGCGTTTTTGTTTGGGATGTAGAAGGCAAAAAGTACTTCGATTTTTTAAGTGGGTACTCTGCAATTAACCAAGGTCATTGTCACCCTAAAATTATAGATGCTTTAATTGGACAGGCTCAAAAACTTACGCTTACCTCACGAGCTTTTCATAGTAATTTGTTAGGAGAATATGCCGAGTATATCACTAGATTTTTTGGTTACGATAAAGTTTTACCTATGAATACCGGTGTTGAAGCGGTTGAAACGGCTATTAAATTGGCGAGGAAATGGGGCTATGTGAATAAAGGCATACAAGAAAATAAAGCGGTGATTTTAGTGTGCTCTGAAAACTTTCATGGTCGAACTGTGAATGTAATCTCATTTAGCACCGACGATAGTTCTAAAAATGGATTTGGACCGTTTAATGAAGGTTATAAAACCATACATTATAATGATATTCATGCTTTAGCCGATGCATTAAAAGACAAAAATGTATGCGGATTTTTAGTTGAACCCATTCAAGGTGAAGCGGGTGTAGTTGTGCCTGATGCCGGTTATTTAAAAACTTGCTATGAAATGTGCAAGGCGGCAAATGTTTTATTTATTGCCGATGAAATTCAAACCGGCTTGGCGCGTACCGGAAAAATGTTAGCCTGCGATCATGAAGATGTGAAACCCGATATTTTAATTTTAGGAAAAGCTTTAAGTGGTGGAACCTTGCCCATTAGTGCCGTGCTTTGTAGCGATGAAATTATGTTGAATATTAAACCCGGCGAACATGGTTCAACCTATGGCGGCAACCCATTAGCTTGTAAAGTAGCTATGGTGTCTTTACAAGTTTTGAAAGATGAACACATGTGCGAAAATGCAGAAACCTTAGGTCAGTATTTCCGTGAAAGATTAACGGCATTGCAAAGTCCGTTTATTGGATTGGTTAGAGGAAAAGGATTGTTGAATGCGATTATAATTAAACACCCAAAAAAAGAAGCAGCTTGGGATTTATGTATTGAAATGATGCATAACGGATTAATTGCAAAACCAACACATGGCGATAAAATTAGATTTGCACCTCCGCTGGTCATTACCAAATCGCAAATTGATGAATGTGTTACTATCATTTCAAAAAGCTTACAAATTCTTGCTTAGGCATATAGAAAATAGCTTGGTATGAAAGTATGTGGTTTTACGTTTATAAAGGATGCAATCAAATACGATTATCCTATTTCAGAAGCCATCTTATCTATACTGCCTATTTGTGATGAGTTTATAGTGGCGGTTGGTAAATCGAGCGATGAAACCTTAGCTTTAATTCAAAGTATTGCTCCCGAAAAAATAAAAATTATTGAAACCATTTGGGACGAAACCCAACGTGAAGGAGGAAGGGTATTGGCGGTAGAAACCGATAAAGCATTTGCTGCTATTTCGGAGGATGTTGATTGGGCTTTTTATATTCAGGGAGATGAAGTAGTGCATGAAAAATATCTTCCGGTAATAAAAGAAGCCATGTTGAAGTATCGAGATGATGATAGGGTAGATGGGTTGTTATTTCATTACCTGCATTTTTATGGTTCGTATGATTATATCGCAACCGCTTCTAATTTTTATAAAAAGGAAATTAGGGTTGTAAAACGAAAGCAAGCTGTTTACTCATATCGCGATGCGCAAGGTTTTAGAAAAGGCCAAGATGAAAAATTGCGGGTAAAACAAATTGAAGCTTTTATTTATCATTATGGATGGGTAAAGCAACCCAAGGCAATGCAAGCCAAGCAAGAAAATTTTCATAAGTATTGGCACGACGACCAATGGGTTGAAAAGCATGTCGCTAAAGCCGATGAATTTGATTATTCAACTATCAGCAGTTTAGCGAGGTTTGAGGGTACCCATCCGCAAGTAATGCAACAACGAATTGATAAAATAAATTGGCGCTTCGATTACGATATGTCGTACAATAAATTTTCGTTGAAGGATCAATTTAAGAAAATGATGTACTTGCTTTTTAAGGTAGATTTGAATTATAAAATTGTTTTCTCTCTGCAACACCTCGCCCATGGTTGAAAGATAAACTCTCTGCTAATTTTTTTCTGCAATATCCTTCGCCGCAATATACCCACTCGTCCAGGCATTTTGAAAATTAAAGCCTCCGGTAATGCCATCTACATCTAAAATTTCGCCACCAAAATAAAGACCTTCAACCAGTTTGCTTTGCATAGTATGTGCATCTACTTCAGTTAATGAAATTCCTCCGCAACTTACAAATTCTTCTTTAAAAGTGGTTTTGCCTTCTACATCTATGGCATAAGTAGTTAGCTCGTGTATCAATTTATTTTGCAACTTCGCCGCTAGCTCACTCCATTTAGTTTCTACATCTATTTCGCATACTTGCAATAAAAATTCCCATAGTCGTTTGGGTATGTCAAATGGGTTTTTAGTGCCCATAGTATAAGCTCCCAATTTGTTTCTCATTTCGTTCCAACGTGCTCTAATATCACTTTCGGGTTTGCCTAACCAATTTACAATTACGGTAAACTTATATTGCTTATCATATAATTCTCGTGCGCCCCAAGCCGATAATTTAAGTATGGCTGGTCCGCTTAAACCCCAATGGGTAATCATTACCGGACCTTCTTCTTCGAGTTTGGTGCTTGCAATTTTTACGATAGCATAATGTACCGAAACGCCCATCAACTCATTCAATGCCGAGCCGGGTGTATTAAATGTAAACAAGGATGGAATGGGCGGAACGATGCTATGTTTAAATTTACCCTGCCAATTGTATTGCTCCAGCTTTTGATATCCGCCTGCGGCAATAAAAACATAATCGGCTAATAATTGATCTCCATTTTTTAAGGCAACGGTAAACTCATTTTTTACTTTATATACATCAACAACTTCTGCGTTTAGTTTTACTTGTACATTCAATTCATTGGCCTTATTCAATAAACAATCAATAATGGTTTGCGAAGTATTACTAGCCGGAAACATTCTTCCATCGGGTTCGGTTTTTAATTCAATGCCTCTTTCTTTAAACCAAGTAACGGTATCTTTTGTTGAGAATTGTTGAAAGGCTTTTTTTAAGAAGGTTTTTCCGCGTGGATATTTTTGCAACAATTCTGAATTCATGGTACAGGCATTGGTTACATTACATCTGCCACCGCCACTTACTTTTACTTTTTGTAATACCTTTAAATGCTTTTCAAGCAAAATAATTTGCAACGAAGGGTTTTGTTCGGCCGCATTAATGGCACAAAAAAATCCGGCTGCACCACCTCCAATAATCACTAATTTTTTTGCCACTGTATTTAATAAATAGTTGAGTTTATCTTATCTCACATCAAAGTCGATAAACACTTTTTCGGTTTTCGGGTGGGCCTGACAAGTAAGTACATAACCTTGTGCAACTTCCTCTTTTTCTAATGCATAATTCACTTCCATATCTACTTCACCTTCCATTACCTTAGCTCGGCAAGTACAGCACACACCGCCTTTGCATGCATAAGGCAAATCGGCGCCGCTTTTTAAGGCAGCATCTAAAATAGAATCGCCACCGTAAGCTAATTTAATATCATAAGTTCGGTCGTCTACTTTAATGGTTACTGTACACATTTGTTCTGTATCCTGCGTATGCGTTGCTTTCCAGTCGGCTTGTTTAGTTTGTATGCCGGTGCTAAATAATTCAAAATGAATATGTGTTTCTTCAACACCTTGATTCAGTAAGTAATCTTTCACACCCATAATCATATCTTCCGGTCCGCACAAAAAGTACTGATCAATATTTTTCGCATGCAACAAATTAGCAAATAGCTGTTCGCATTTCTCGGCATTAATTCTGCCATTATTAATTTCGGTTTCAAGCTTTTCTCTACTTAAAATATGAACCACTTGCAGGCGGCCCATAAATTTATTTTTAAGTGCTTCTATCTCTTCTTTAAAAATAATGGATTGCAAATTTTTATTGCCATAAATTAAAGTAAACGTGCTGTTTAACTCAGTGGCCAAAATGGTTTTCATTAAACTTAACATCGGTGTAATGCCACTACCGGCTGCAAATGCCATATAATTCTTTCCTGCTTTCGGGGTAAGTTGAGTGGTAAATTTCCCCATGGGGTCCATTACTTCTAATACATCACCTTCCTTTAATTGTGTATTTGCATACGTCGAAAACAAACCGCCTTCAACTTGTTTAATGGCTACACGAAAATCATTTTCAAGCGGACTGCTACAAAGCGAATAGGAACGTCGCAGCTCTTCGCCATTCATGTGGGTTTTAATGGTGATGTATTGCCCGGCTTGATACCGAAAGTTTTCTTTTAACTCATCAGGAATTGAAAAGGCTACCGAAACGCATTCAGGTGTTTCTTGACGAATATCGGAAACGGTAAGCGGATGAAAATGAGGTACTGACATGCTGAATTATTATGTTTACATTCTGAATGGCGCAAATATAGTAAACGATTCGTCTAACTTTCAATTGCCGACTTCTTCATTTCAGAAGCAAGATCAGCACCAAGGTATTTTTCAATGGCAAAGTGTACAAAATATATGACTGGAGTAATCACTATAGCTATCAAAAATTTATACGAATAGCCCACTAAGGCAATGGCTAAAACCTTCGGAAAACTCCAACCCTGACCAATTTTAAACGCGATAAAAATAACGATCAAACTATCAATTAATTGCGAAACTAAAGTTGAACCCGTTGCACGTAACCAAATCTTTTTTTCGCCGGTGATCAATTTTATTTTATGGAAAATCGTGACGTCTAATATTTGTCCGATTAAGAATGCAACTATCGATCCCATTATAATCCACATGCCTTGTCCGAATATTTGTGCATACGCAACTTGTGTATCCGGAATTCCCTTATCGGCATTTACTCCTGGCCACCAATCGGCAGGAGCCAAATGAATCGCCCCATACGCTGCGATAAATGAAAATGAAATTAAAGCAACCGTTAGATATGAAAGAAAGCGAACACCACGAACGCCATAGTATTCATTAATAATATCGGTCATAATAAATACCACAGGCCATAATAAAACACCGGCGGTTAAATTAAATGAAAGACCCGTTTCGCCAAACAATGAAAATGTAATCGGGTCAATACCTAGCGTGTGTTCGAGTGAAAAAATTTTACCACCAATAAATTCAGCAACCAAGGCGTTGGTTATAAATACACCCGCAAGTATAATATACAACACGGTTGATTTGTCTTTTAAAATTTGATGTATCATGAATTAAGAGGATGTTTTTTATTATAAACAAATCTAAATTAATGGCATGATTTAAATTTATTATTTGTGTCAATTGTTTTATCGTATTGTGAAGGGGCGTTAGCCCTGAACTCTTCGTAGTTTTTTATTTACATTAATAATTTCATTGTCAAGTGAAGGGGCGTTAGCCCTGCAATCTTCGTAGTTTTTTATTTACATCAATAATTTCATTGTCATGTGAAGGGGCGTTAGCCCTGAACTCTTCGTAGCTTTTTATTTACATCAATAATTTCATTGTCATGTGAAGGGGCGTTAGCCCTGCAATCTTCTTATATTAATCGTACCATTCAAATAGGTATTTATCATCATAAGCTATTTCAAATTTTTCAAGAAGCAATAGGTATTCTTCACGAAAAGATTCTTTTTTATGATGTATCGGTTGATTTAAAATGTATTTTACTACTTGGTCAATTTGTGATTTGGAATATGTGAATGCACCATATCCATCTTGCCAAGAGAATTTACTTGGAATATATTTTTTGTCATTCAGCCAATTCGTTGATCCAGATTTTACCTGCTCCATTAATTTTGATGGCGACATTGTGGGATGCATACTCACAAGGATATGAATATGATCGGGATTGCAATAAATTGCATAGGTTTTTGATTTGTGGTTTGCGATGATGCCACATATTATTTTCTCTAATTCATCTCTGAAGCTTTCATGGATGAGATTCGCTCGCCCTTTAACCGAAAAGACAAATTGAATATAAAGTTGGGTATAGGTATTTGCCATGGTTACGAAGATTTCAGGGCTACGCCCCTTTGTGTAATTAAATGTATTTAAGTTATGTTGGCGTTACGAAGATATCAGGGCTACGCCCCTTTGTGTAATTAAATGTATTTATGTTGGCGTTACGAAGATTTCAGGGCTAACGCCCCTTTGTGTAATTAATTGTATTTATGTTATGTCGGCTAGGAAGATATTAGGGCTGCGCCCCTTTGTGTAATTAATTGTATTCATGTTATCGGCTAGGAAGATTTCAGGGCTACGCCCCTTTGTGTAATTAATTGTATTCATGTTATCGGCTAGGAAGATTTCAGGGCTGCGCCCCTTATTGCATTTAGATTGTATACTTTTAAATTGTAGTGCAATTTTCAATAATCCAATTTTGATTAAACCTATTCTGATCTATTACATTTTTTTTAAGTTTAAATAGAATCAACTTAATTGTTATGCATAAATTTCTAAATTATTATTGATATGAATAACTAGGCTTTTAACTCCTAAATATTTAATCCGCCACAAACACTTAAAACCTGCCCGGTTATATAATTGCCCATGTCACAAGCCAAAAACAAACAAGCATTGGCGATATCATCTCCACTTGCAAATCGTTGTAATGGAATTCCGGCTTTATATTTATCTGCTGCATCACCTTCTTGCAAATAACTTGTCATGTCGGTTTCAACAAAACCTGGGGCTATGGCATTGCATCTAATATTTCTACTGCCAATTTCTTTCGCAACGGATTTCGTAAATCCAATCACACCCGCTTTACTGGCGGCGTAACTGCTTTGTCCGGCATTACCCATTTCGCCAATCACCGAACTCATATTAATAATACTTCCATTTTTAGCTTTCATCATCGGTCGCATAACTTGCTTGGTCATGTTAAAAACACTTTTCAAATTAATATCCATCACATCATCCCATTGTTGTTCAGTCATACGCAACAACAAATTGTCTTTCGAAATACCTGCATTATTTACGCATATATCTACGGTGCCAAAATCAGCAATCACTTGATTTACAAATGCTTCGCAATCGGCAAAATTGCCGGCATTGCTTTTATAGGCTTTGGCTTTTACACCCAATGCCAAGGCTTTTTCTTCAACGGCTTTTGCTTTAGGTTCACTACTATCGCTAATATAGGTAAATGCAACATCACAACCTTCGGCTGCAAATTTTAATACTATAGCTTCGCCAATACCACGACTACCGCCTGTGATGATGGCCACTTTCTTTTCTAGTAATTTCATAAAAATGCTTTAAATGTATTTTGGTTTACAATCTGCCGAGTTTCGGTGGCACAAAATACAATGTAAACTGAAAATAAAAAATAATAGCGATAATCATGAAGCTAAGAATTCAATTACGAATGGTTAAATAGTTTATCTAAATATTGGTACAACCTAATCTGTTTAAGAACTCGGCAGTATTAGTTTGTTTTCACTTCCTTAAACCTAAAGCAAGTTGTGAGATGATCGTTTACCATACCGGCAGCTTGCATATACGCATAGCAAATGGTTGAGCCCACAAATTTAAACCCTCGTTTATATAGGTCTTTGCTCATGGCATCACTTTCGGGTGACGTTGCAGGTATTTGCGAATGCACTTGAACTTTATTGGTAATAGGTTTGTTTTTTACGAATTGCCATATATAGGAATCAAAATCACCAAACTCTTTTTGAATGGCCATAAACGATTGCGCATTAGTAATAGTTGCACGCACTTTTAATTGGTTTCGAATGATGCCGGCATCTTGTAATAAGCTTTGCACTTTGGCTTCATCATATTTCGAAATCTTTTTTACATCAAACTTATCAAAGGCCTTTCTGAAATTTTCGCGTTTATGTAAAATTGTTTTCCAACTTAATCCGGCTTGAAAAGTATCTAAAACAATAAATTCAAAATGCTTTTTATCGTCGTGAACCGGAATGCCCCATTCTTCATCATGGTATTCATTCATCAATTCGTCGGTGCCGGGCCATAAGCAAGTTTGTTTTACTTTTGCCATATCAAATTATCTTTCAGAGTGAAGTGCAATTCGATTTCCTTCAGTATCAACGATAAAGGCATAATAACCAGAATCGGCACCGATTAGCGTTTTAGGAACAATAATTTTACCTCCTGCCAAAGCTGCACGATCCAGTACTAGGTTTACATCAGGGTTGGCATTCAAGTAAAGTAAGGCGCCAGCTCCGCTAGGAATGTATCCTTCGCCATAACAAATTGCACCACTTATTTTTCCTTCAATCGCCGGAAAGAATGCCATTTTATATCCTTGAATTTCATTCACATTCATTTCGATATCAAAAATGGCTTCATAAAATTTTTTGGCGCGTTCAAAATCAGTAACAGCTATTTCAAACCAATTAATCATGTTTTGTGCCTCCATGCAACAAATAATTTTGGGAAAAGTACAACGAAATTATATACAACGTATCAAAATGGAATGTTTCTTACACTTATCGACCGCTCATCAAATTTCTATCAGTAAATCTTAAAATCACAGATATTTACAAAAAAATTAAAAATGAACTCACACGAAATCGATTACAAAATTCACGGAGAAGAAATGCAACATATCGAGATTGAACTCGATCCGAACGAAACCGCCATAGCTGAAAGTGGCGCCTTTATGATGATGGATGATGGTGTACAAATGGAAACTATCTTTGGAGATGGCACTCAACAAACCGGAGGCATCATGGGTAAATTATTTTCGGCGGGGAAACGTTTACTAACTGGTGAAAGTTTGTTTATGACAGCATTTACGAATGTTGGACAAGGAAAAAAGCGTGTTCACTTTGCATCGCCCTATCCTGGAAAAATTATTGCTATGAATTTATCGCAATTAGGCGGAAAAATGATTTGCCAAAAAGATGCATTTTTATGCGCGGCCAAAGGGGTTAGTGTTGGCATTGAATTTCAAAAACGATTGGGTACCGGTATTTTTGGGGGAGAAGGTTTTATTATGCAAAAATTAGAGGGCGATGGAATGGCATTTGTGCATGCAGGTGGACATGTTTATGAACGTAGATTACAACCCGGTGAAGTATTAAAAATTGATACGGGTTGTGTTGTTGCCTATTCGCAAGAAATTGATTTTGATATTCAATTTGTGGGCGGCATTAAAAATACCATTTTTGGCGGTGAAGGATTATTTTTCGCAACCCTTCGCGGACCAGGAACTGTTTGGATACAATCATTACCAATCAGTCGACTTGCTTCACGCATCATGTCGTATGGTATGTTTAAACGAAAAGAAGAAGGTGGTATCTTAGGAGGCTTAGGGAATTTGTTGGATGGCGATGGTATGCGATAAATTGGATAGTTATCGGCTCAATCTTCAGTCTTCAATCTTCTGGCTTCACCTCAATTATAATTCTATAGCTACAGAATTAATTTTTAGGCTGAAGACTGTAGCTTGAAGATTGTAGATTGACTACATATATCCTAAAATCTTCAACATACTTTGGTAACTCTGCTCTTTAGCATATAACCAGTCTATTAGTTTCCCGTTTTTGTCAAATTCAACAACAACATGTTTAGGCGATGGTATCATACAATGTTTAATGCCGCCATAACCACTCAATTGATCTTGGTAGGCTCCTGTATGAAAAAAACCAATGTAAAGAGGCTCGGTTCGAGCAACTTTGTTTGTGGCAGTACCTTGTAAAACACTAGGCTTACTTTTGGGAAGGAATACGGCGTTGATATGTTCTTCGGAGGTATAAAAATCATGACTGTCGCAGGTGAGTCCTCCCAAATGAACTTCTTGATATTCTTCATCCCATTTATTAACAGGCAACATCAAAAACTTTTCGCCAATGCCCCAAGTATCAGGTAAGGTAGTGATGAAAGATGAATCAATCATGTACCAAATCTCTCGATCGTTTTGCATTTTTTCATCAAGCACACTATAAATAATGGCACCTGATTCGCCAACAGTGAATGAACCAAATTCGGTAAAAATATTCGGAACATCTACCTTATTTGCCTTGCATGTTTTTTTGATAGTGGCAACAATTTCGTTTACCATATACGTATAGTCGTAATCGAAACCTAATGAGTGCTTAATCGGAAAACCACCACCGATATTTAAGCTATCTAATTCGGGGGCAATTTTTTTAAGTTGACAATATAAGTTGAGTACTTTGTTCAATTCACTCCAGTAATAAATGTCGTCTTTGATACCCTTATTCATAAAAAAGTGCAACATCTTCAATTGAAACTTTTCGTTGCCCTTTAATTTGTCTACATAAAATTCAAGCACGTCACGGGTTCTAATACCTAATCGTGAGGTGTAAAAATCGAAGGATGCTTCTTCTTCAGCAGCGATACGAATACCTATTTTTACTGGATCTTTAGTACGAATCGATCGTTTGTAATCTTCGAATTCATTTTTATTATCCAATACAGGAATCACATTTTTAAATCCTGCATTAATCAATTGAGCGATATTTCTAGTATACGCTTTGGTTTTAAATCCATTACAAATGATAAAGGTATCCTTTGTGATTTTTTTTCGTTGATACAGCTTACGAATAATTTCAAGATCATAGGCAAACGAAGTTTCTAAGTGTATACCATGCTTACAAGCTTCTTCAACAATGAATGAAAAGTGCGAACTTTTAGTACAATAGCAATAGTAGTATTGCCCGTCATACTTTTGTTTTTTAATGACATCGTTGAAAATTTTCTTGGCCTTATTAATTTGCATACCAATTTTCGGCAAGTAGGTAATCTTAAAAGGGGTACCATACTTGTCTATTAATTTTTTTAAATCAACGCCATTGAAATGCAAGTAATTGTCTTTTACTTGGAAACCCTCCTGCGGAAAATCAAATGTCTGTTTTACGAGGTCGGTGTATGTATTACTCATCTAAGTATATGAATGGTTTTAAGTTTCGACAAATGTAAAAATGATTTTACTTTTATTGAGAACTATTTTTGTGGATACTTTTCATGTTTCAGTGCTAAATAAACCTTAGACCAAGCTTTTGAATCACATATGCAAGGGATACAATGTTAATCGCAGTGAATATAGTGTTCAGAATATTCGGGATTAATCTAACGAAGTATCACGGTTTTTTTGAATTACCTCCAAACATCGCTTGCTTCCCGGCACAAAATAATAAGTCGATCATACTTAAGCCATCTAAAAAGCCTTGCTTTCCTTCAAAGGGTTGAATATACTTTAATTGATGCGACGGTAAATTATGTTGAAGTTTATGAGTTCTTCGATAATCGATACAATTTGCCGGTACTGATTTTTGATACACTTTAGTTAATAATAACGATTTCTTTATTTGCATAAGTTTATTAAGAAGAAGAATGCTTTCAAGATTTAATGCAAACAAATTACTATACTTTTTTTCGAAGAAATGAGCGAATTCCATTTCATAATATTCAAAATAAGGAGAGCGATTATAACTTGCCAATAATGACCTCCAATGTTGTTGTTGCCAATTACTTTCCTTGGCAATTTTAATTTCATTAATAGGTATATGCATACCTCTGCCGCCTTCAATCGGAACACTTAAAGCGAGCATGCCATTTGGCCCGCTAATATAACATCGATTGCGAAGTGTTGATTTTTCAAAGTATTCAAGTTGCTCTATATACGCCTCGCCGGCTTGTAAATACTTTTGATACCAGGCAATACTTGGAAAATATTCACTCGATAAAAGAACAGTATTAGAAAGGCTCATAGTATTTTCGCGATATAACGATGAAAAGAATATTTACGATATTATGTATTTTAATAGCGATGCAAACTTATGCATTTGCTATTGAAAAAGATAGTATTCAAAGTATTGCGATTTCTGATCGATTACTTCTCGATGAAATAGGTCAACAAACAAACTTAGCTCCATTTGAGTTTGCCTTTTTTGATATCGATAAAAACATGATGTATCTTGATATCAAATTGCATCAAATTGAAAACAAAAATGTGCAAGGATTTATTTTTCTTGAAATTAAAAAACAAAGCAATCAGCAATTTCGATTACGACCTATCCTTACAAAAAAAATTGACTTGCAGCATTCTTTAAGGTGTATTGATAGTTTGGAATTTTTACAAGCGGCCATAGCCTCAGGAAATTATGATGTTATTGTAAGCTGGATGCAAGATTCGTTTAAAGTAATCGATGTTAAAAAAATTGGATTTCAGATTTTGCGTGATCAGAAAGTAGTGGTACAAGATAAGTTTATTAACTCAGATACCTCAAGCAATTTCTACGCCGGTGACATTACGAACACTTTTGTTTCGAAGTATAATTTAACTACCATAAAAAAGAATATTCTAGCACTCACGCCATTAGCAAAGGGGGTAGAAGTAAAAGTGATTCGCGATTTGTCAAACTCTGATGACCTTCAGATACTCAAACAATTTTTTTATAATTTTTGGTATACTAAAGATCCTAAAAATCCTGAACAGGCATGGAACGATTATGTTTTGATTTTGAATGAAATAGGTAAAAAATTTGGAACTGCCAGTGTGCCTGGATACGAATCAGATAGAGGGCGAATTTATATTCAGTATGGCCCACCGGATCGGGTGGAACGTGTGCCTAACGAAAAAAATGCCTTGCCTTATGAAGTTTGGTTTTATTATACTTCTGGCGACAAAAGCAATCTGAAATTTTTATTTTTTCAGCCTGGGATGATTGCCGCACAAATGTTTTTATTACATTCAAATGTGAATGATGAATTAATTAACCCATATTGGAAAGAACAACTTTTGCAAGATCCGCAAAATGGTGATAATAAATTAACGCATCGCGTTTTTGAATTTTTTAAATAAACACAAATATGAAAGCACTACGATTGAGTTTACTACTTATTACCCTCGCCTTAATTTTAAAAGCATCATCCTGTAATGATGTGAAAGAAGTGGAATACAAAGGCATTAAAAATACCGAAATTCAAAGCTTAGGTTTTAAAAATGCGGCCTTACGCATCAATATCGAATATTTTAATCCAAACAAATTTGGTGTAGATGTAAAGGAAAGCAATTTGAGTATATACCTAAACGATAAATTTGTAGGTATTGCCGACCAACCCGAGAAAGTGCAAATGCCTAAAAATTCGAATTTTATATTCCCTGTTGTTGCTCACTTCGAACCCATGAAAATTTTAGGTACTGCCTTTAGTTCTATCTTCAACAAAAAAAATAAATTGACTATTCAAGGAAGCGCCAAAGTAGGCAAGGCAGGTATGTATATTAAAATACCCATTAATATTACTGAAGAGGTAAGTTTGATTTCGAATTAGAGCAAGGTTTTGGAATTTGGATTAAATTAGAGTTTCTATCATTAAGGCTTTTGAATAACATGAGTTTACAATTTATTATTCATTATTTCTTGCATCTCTTAGCACCTATTCTTATAGCTAGAATATTTTTCAAAAGTAATTGGAAAAGAGTTTCACTAATCCTTCTCGCTACCATGTTAGTTGATTTAGATCACCTTTTATCGAGCCCAATGTATTCACCCTGCAGATGTAGTATAAATTTTCACCCCCTTCATACTTACTATGCTATAGGCGTTTATTGCCTTTTTCTTTTTCTACCTAATACCAGAATCATTGGGATAGGACTATTAATGCACATTTTGACTGATGCTATTGACTGTTTATGGAGTTCATTAAATTAAGTTCATGGCTATAATGGTATAAAGAATCATCGTATCTTTCTAAAAAAAACACGCTATGAAATTCTTTAAACTATTCTGGCTTTTTGTTTATCTAAGCGCAATAAACACTAGCTCGGCTCAAAGTGGTTCATTTTCTTCTATTCAAATGACTGGCGGTGGTACTTCATCAAACATTCGACCACGAATAACTTTAAACAAATTAAATTATCCGATTATTACGTGGAATAAAACAAGTAATAAAATAATTTCGTTTTCTGCTTGGAATGGTACAATGTTCAATACGCCAACCACCCTAACTCCCACAGGTTTGCAAGCCGATGTATTTACTTGGGCAGGACAAGAAATTGCCTCTAATAAGGATACCGCATTTATTGTATATGCAAGTTTAATGGGTACAGAATCGAATGTGTTTATTCATAAATCTATCGATGGCGGACTTACGTTTTCTGATACTTTACGCGTTTCAAATATTGGGACTGATAAAGCCCGATTTCCAACGGTAGGTATGAATGATGCAGGGAATCCTGTAGTTGGATTTATGCGAATGTTGTTCGATTGGAGTGAGCCTAAATATGTGGTTACTAATTCGATGAATGGTGGCGGAAGTTTTATGCCTGATATTGATGCGTCAACCAACCTGAGTGGTAATGAAGTTTGCGATTGTTGTCCGGCTAATATTACTTGTAAAGGCACCCAACAAATTGTTACGTTCAGAGACAATAATGCCAATCAACGTGATATTAGAGCGGTAATATCAAACAATCAAGGAAACGCATTCGATACCATTGTAAATGTAGATTTTAATAATTGGATATTGAGTGCTTGTCCTTCAACCGGACCGGATGCTCACTTTGGTGTAGATAGTTTCTTTACTGTTTTTGCAACTGGAGCCAGCACGCCGATGAAAGTATATATTTCTGCCATGCATCCTACAAGTCTGCAAGTAGGCACCCATAAGGTAATTTCAAGTAGTAGCGAAACGCAGCAATATCCGCGCATTGCCGGACTTAATGATACTATTGGTATAGTATGGCAACAAAATAGTAAAGTCATGTTTTCGTATTCAACCAATGGCATTGCAGGTTTAACCAACGCAATAAGGGTAAATGATAGTGCGGATTTATCGTCAAATCCGGACATTGTTTTTGCAGATCATGTTTTTCATATCACTTGGCAATCGAATAGTGGAATGGTGCATTATAGAACCTTTGATTTATTAGGAACTTTAGGTGTGCAAAATTTTGCAAGCAACGAAATTCATATTTCACCAAATCCATCTTCAAATGTTTGGCATGTTGATATGAGTCCGCAAAATGAAATGACTTTTTTGTCTCTCTACGATGTAAATGGGAAAGAAATGTTTTCAAAAACGATTTTAGCTAATTCAAATCAACAACATAAGATTTTGAATAACCATTTAACAAGTGGGAATTATATTTTAAAAATCCAGAGCGGTAAAAAATCGGGCGCTTGGTTATTGGTGAAGTTGTAAAGAGAAGTTAGTGTGATTCAACTGACATGATGCTAAATCAACCGGTGTGAAACTTAGCCATTATCTTTTGTACCTTCGCCGCGTATGAAGTTTGAGAATTATGCCATAAGCGATAATATTAAGAAAAGTTTGGAAGAGATGGGTTTCCGAAAACCTACCGATATTCAATTTAAAGCCATTCCATCGATATTGAAAGGCGAGGATGTATTGGCGATTGCGCAAACTGGTACAGGTAAAACTGCCGCATTTGCGATTCCAATCATTCATAAATTAGAAATCAGTGCGCATCGTCGTAAACCAAATCGCGTTCGAAGTTTGGTAATGGTACCAACGCGTGAGCTCGCCTTGCAAATTGAAGAAGTGGTACGCAGTTTATCGAAATATTCTAAGTTATCGATATTAGCGGTAATTGGCGGTATTGATGAAACTCGACAGATAAACAAATTTGAACACGGTGTAGATATTCTCATCTCGACGCCCGGACGAATGTTTGATTTAAAAAGCAGGGGTTATTTTGATTTTAGTGAAACCGAAACTTTAATTTTGGATGAAGCCGATAAGATGCTGGCATTAGGCTTTAATCGAGATATTAGAGATGTGGTTCATAATTTACCTCGGTATCATCAAACTTTATTTTTTTCGGCTACCATTAATGAAGAGATTAAAGATTTAGCTTATTCTATTGTGCGAAATCCAATTCGTATTCAATTGTCTCCAAAAGATCCGGTTTCGAAAAATGTTGAACATTCGGTTGCGTTTATTGAAATGGACGATAAACGTTTTTTTCTTGAACGAATGATCAACGAGCAAAAAGATAAAAAGATTTTGGTTTTTGTGCGAACAAAAGTGCGAGCAGAGCGTTTGTATAATGCCATGTTACGTGTTGGTATTGAAACGCTAACATTGCATGGCGATAAAGAACAAGCTGACCGACTGGATGTTTTAGAAAAATTTAGAGCCGGCACCGTAAACGTATTAATTGCTACCGATATTAGCGCAAGAGGAATAGATATTAAAGGTGTTGAATATGTAGTGAATTATGATTTGCCCGATGTGGATGAAAATTATGTGCATCGTATTGGTAGAACCGGAAGAGGCTTTGAACGCGGACAAGCCTATTCGTTTTGTGCCGAAGAAGAACGTGAGATGCTGAAAAAAATTGAGGCGTATATAGGGAAAGATATTAAGGTCATGGATATTGATAAAGTAGATTATCGTATGACCAAAGCCCTTACGCAAGAAGGGGATAATAATTGGAAGAAACTATTGGAAGAGAACGAAAAGGAGCAAGCAGGAAGAAAGAAAAGAAAAAAATAGATGATTAAGGGCGTTGTTGTTCTAGCAGAAAAGCCCATATTTCGCATTCTTAATGCGAAATATGGGCTCACAATCCATACTATTTCAATGCCTTTGTAAGGCATTTCCTTATTCTAAATTCGGAATTTCTTTATTCAACCATTGTTTAACTTGGAAAGTAGAAACCGATTTTGGTCGTTCGATAGGGAATCCATATACACGATCCCAGCATAAACTCGCTAACACACCTAAGGCACGCGATACACCAAACATCACCGTATAAAAATCTTCTTCAACTAAACCATAATGTTTTAATAAGGCACCTGAATGGGCATCAACATTTGGCCAAGGATTTTTAATTTTCCCTAAACTTTCTAATATCGGTGGAACCACTTCATATACATTCCAAACGGTTTGCACAAGGGCATCATCGGCACAATATTTTTTGCCAAATTCCATTTGAGCTGTAAATCGTGGATCGGTTTTACGAAGCACCGCATGTCCGTAACCCGGAACTACTTTGCCTTCTGATAAAGTCTTTTTTACATACGTTGCAATTTGATCTTTACTAGGTACTTGCGTATATAATTCGCGTTGCATTTCTTCTATCCAACGTATTACTTCTTGATTGGCTAAACCATGTAAAGGACCTGCTAAGCCATTCATACCTGCGGCAAAAGCTAGATAAGGATCACTTAATGCAGAGCCTACTAAATGGGTAGTGTGGGCACTTACATTTCCACCTTCATGATCGGCATGGATGGTAAGATATAAACGCATTAATTCACGGAATCCTTCATCTTCAAACCCAAGCATATGGGCAAAGTTAGCTGCCCAATCGAGCATTCCATTAGGTTGAATATGTTCGCCATTTTTATATTTACGACGATAGATATAGGCAGCGATACGAGGCAAACGTGCAATTAAATTCATGGTATCTTCATAAATATAATCCCAGTAATCTTTTTTGCTGATTCCATCGTTATAGGCTTTTGCAAATAAAGATTCGGTTTGCATGGCCATTATACCAACACCAAACTGCGTCATTGGATGGGCATGTATAGGAAGCGCTTCGATGGCATCAAATACATAGTTTGGTACATGTGAGCGTCGCCCGAAAACGGCTGATAAATGTTCAACATCATCCACTGTAGGTATTTCACCGATGAGCATGAGGTGAAATAATCCTTCTGGTAAAGGTTGAGAACCACCTTCGGCATGGGGTAATTTTTCAACCAATTCAGGAATCGAAAATCCTCTGAAACGTATACCTTCATTAGCATCTAATAATGAGGTTTCAGTTACTAAACCCACAATACCACGCATGCCTTGATATACTTGTGAAAGGGTTACGGTATCAATCACCGTATCGCCATTTTCTTTAATCAGCTTTTTTATTTCTTCTGCTCCCGCGATGGCGGTTTCGTAAAAATGCTCTTTTAATTTACCCATCGTAATGAATTGAAATTTTAATTGTGCGCAAAAATAAGTATTCCGAAAGGATTCGAGCAAAATTCACTCACAAAAAGAAAAATTATTTTTAGTTACCAACCCTCTGGATGAAAGCCAGTCAAAACTAACTCCTTGCCTCTCTATTTCAAGCTTCAAAGTTTTGAAGAATGTTCAAGTTTGAAGTTAATTGTTTAGAACTTTATTACTCCTGAATTTTGTCTTACCCCTGGGTGATTTTAGAAGCAGGGTTTGGGTAAATGTTTATGCCTTCATTTTGCAAGCTGCTAGTTTCGGCAACCGACAAAGGAGCTAAGCAACTACATTTGTTTGGTGTAGCGCGGGTCTTGCAGATTGTTCCGCTTTTACGTAGGTTTACGCCCGTACACACAAGAAGACTGTCGGTATCAAAAGGGTTATTTAAACCATTACCGCTGCGGTAAGGCGTGTAATAATCATAAGTAAAAACTTCTGAGGAATAGTGTCCTAAAATATTAGTATCTGAAAAAAATCTAGCAGCATTGGTATAGGGCGAAGAACTAGATTCTGTTAAAAGAGTTGCAGACTTAAATGTATCAGATTGAACAGATAAAACTAAGCTACGGTCGACTAACCTGGATATTCACCATATTGGAATAGGAGAACCTGGCTGAGCTATTATTAGGGAAGTCATAATTGTTGAATGAACAACCTACAACTGAAGTATAAACTGAACCAACTGTAAGTTCTAACCATCTAGCATAACCAAATGAATCAATATTACTCAGTTGGTTATTATTAAACCCACCATTTCTAATTATACTTATTCAATTAACGAATCCTGAACACTTTTCCCGGCATGCCAACTATTGCATTTTTCGGGTAAGTATATTAATCCTTTGTACTCAACCCTAGTTCGGTGCGGCGAATAACTTTCATAGCTATTGCCGGCAATAGCCAATGCATAAGGCATATTAAAACCGCAAAAAGTATCAATAATCCCTTGGTTCGAAACTGTTCTAAACAAAGTATCATGCAAAGGGGGGACTGTAAAACCACTATCATTAGCAACCACATAATTTTTACCATAATTGCAATCGTTCCAGTAATATATGATTAGTTTATCACAAAGACCAATCTCGGTACCTTTCTAATGACGGTTCCTCTTTCACCCCCACCGCCTCTTGTAAATACTTGTTGAGATACAGCTATGCATGGCAATACTAAAACCCAATTATTAGGAATATTTTTTTCATAAATTTGGTATTATTTAATGAATTTTGAAGCGTACACTTGTTGGTTTTTAGCATCGCGTAGCTCAATAAGATACAAGCCATCGGCATAGTTTGTCATATCTATTTGATGAAAACCATTCATTAGGTTGCCGGTTTTTATTTTACCACCTAAAGCATTATAAACATTAAAATTTGTGGCATTACTTGTGAATTTAACTGACACATGCCATTCTCATACTTTTGAGAATAAGCGGTGTTTTTTCTTGAATTTGCAGTTACATTATTGGGTTTAAAATAAAGGTTCCAGATATCGCAAAAATAACTTGGAATATCATCAATATCGTCTGAATCGTTACTCAAGGTATTATCGTCTGGAGTAAACGCATAATCTCCAGGCGAAGTGAATGTACTACTTATATCAACTGGCTCTATGAAATTAGCAACTAATGGTTTTTCAGATTTATAACAATCAATATCAATATAGTTATCTGTTTTATTCAATACCATATTTTCGTACAATGCAGGGTTTGCTAAATTAAACACCGTCTGCCCCATGGCATAATCTTCGGTTGTAAATACATTAAGCGGATATTGGTGCGCAGTATGACTAGGGTAAAAATTATTATTGTAAGATAAATAAGGCAAATAATTATTAAACCCAATATTACCTGCAGGCCTTGGATAAGTTGTAATTAATGGAACTTGTAAGTTTACAAAATCATCTAAAGCCGCTGCTGAATAATCAATTTGATTAAGCATAGGATAGCTTAATGAATTTAAAGAGACAGAATAGGTACTACTTTCAAAATAATTCGATACGATGGACGCAACAGATGTGGTTAAGGATTGAGAAATTTTTGCAATTTTAGGAAAGCACATATCCAACCGCTTGCGAGGTGCGAGGTATGCAGTGTAGGAAAACTTGTAATCCCCCACCAGGTACAATTCTAAGTTTTTGATAAATAAACGCATTATCAGCTTGAGTACCTCCACTACTAACACCGGCAAACCATATTTCATGTTCGTTTACGTCCCAAAATAAATCTCCTGCTGATAAATCGCCAACTGCAGTAGTTAGGTCAGATTCATAAACCAAAAGTTCGGGATATAAAGTTGGGTTGCTTGCATTAGGGAAATTAGCTAAGCCATAATCTAATCGTAAAAATGGACCAGCAAGGCGTTTCTTGCGAGTTCCGGTAATCACAACTGTGGTGTTTCAAATACGGCTGGGAAATGCATTATTAACTGCACTTCCAAAGTCAAAGGGTGGTATGCAACAGTAGCCTGCATCCAGGCGGTGTCGGAAGTATTTATCGGGTCCAAAATAAAACCAAGATTTATTAATTGCTTTGGGTCTTCAAATAAATGTGGGGTTTGGCGAAATGCTAAAGGGGGGGGGGTGTGCCCTCAGCCTTCTTCAAGTTTCATTGGAGCAACGCTAATTTATTTTTGTTGCAATTTCGACTCTCGTACACTCAACTCATTCATCACTTGCTCATAAATAGAATCGAGCAATTCGGGCCTTGATTGATACCATGCCAAGCTAGTCTGCAACTCGTTTTGCGTTGTTTTATGGTCTTTCAAAATCTGGGCATTAAAATAGAGCAAGGTATCCTCGTTTTTGAGTCCGCGATGCATAGAATCTTTTGGTAAATGATGTGCATACGCTTCGGCAAGATGCAAATCGAGTAAAATACTACTCATTTGCTTCATCGATAAAGGTGGTGCATCCGTTTTACAGCCAAATAAAAAAAGAAAGCAAATACAGCTTACAAGGCTTTTTTGTAAAAATGGGTTAGACTTAAAAATTTGCATCGATTTACTTTAAAAGTGCCAGATATTTACCGGCATTCATTACATCTAAAATGGTTAGCATCGGAACAAACTTTTGCTTATCGGCCATCGCTGTTTTTGCCAAATAATTTTGAATTTCATCTGCTTTAGCGTAAAAGAAAAAGCGCATTAATTGGGATGAAGGATTTTCGGAATTGATACGTTCAAGAACAGGAAAAATGGCATTGATGGTATTGCGTGCACTTTCTTCATCGGTAGTCATGACATCTAATCCTAATCTATGATAATTGTAAAACACCGTGCGCATTTCTGAAAATCGTGAATTCAAAGTTTGATCAATAAGCCAATAACGATTTCGTTGATTTTCGCCTGGTTTCCAACCGGTAATAAGTTTATGTTCGGGTGCATTGTTTACAATATTCTGCGCCTTTGCATAAAATTCAGAACCACCTTTTAATGAATACGAATCATAATCAAGTCCGGTGATTAAATAACAATAATAGGCCAATGTTGCGGTAAGGTTGGCTTCCAGCGGATCGTTGCCTGCAATCCGCGTATCATTAAAATCTAAAGCTTGGTATTCGATATATTTTATGGTTACATCATTATCGATATAATTCACCATGGTTGATGAGTAATTCGAATTAAAGATGGGACGATTTGCTTGAATATTTAATTTACCTTGATATCCACCTTCAATGCCATCAATTTGCTTGTTTAAGATTAGGGTGAATACACATTCTATTCTTTCTTTAGTTTCAAAATTATCGCTGCCCCATTTGCGCGTGTTCACAAAATCGCCCATGGCTTGTTGCAAGGTTTTAAAAACTTTAGGTTCAACACCTTGTATTTGATCGGTCATCACCAATACCTTGCAATTGAGTTCTTGTGCAAATGTTGAACTACAACTTAATATCAGTAATAAGGTCATTATTTTTTTCATGGCAATAAATTCATGATTCGTTCAACAATATCGTTGGCTACGGCTTGTTTTGATTTTAGTTCGTAGTTAAATTCGAGTCCGCTTTTTTCAAAGATGGTAATTTTATTGGTATCGTGCGAAAATCCTGCGCCTTTATCATTTAAAGAATTCATCACAATGGCATCGGCATTTTTTTCGCTTAGTTTTTTCAAGGCATATTGTTTTTCATCTTTGCTTTCCAATGCGAATCCTACAAGCACTTGTTTCTCAGATTTTATAGCACCAAGAGATTTAAGAATATCCTTTGTTTTTTTTAGTTTTAGTTCGAAGTTATCATCTTGCTTTTTAATTTTATTTTCAGCCACTATTTCAGGTGTATAATCGGCAACAGCGGCACTCATTACCGCTATATCAGCGCCAGAAAATAAATTCATGCAAGCTTGGTACATCTCTTCGGCACTTCGAACATTTGTGGTTTCAATCAATGGGTGATGGGTTACAAGATGGGTTGGCCCTAAAACCAAATGCACCTTACATCCTCTTTCTGCCAAAGCTTCGGCAATGGCTATTCCCATTTTTCCTGTACTATAATTTCCTATAAAACGAACCGGATCGAGGTTTTCGTATGTAGGACCAGCAGTAATTAAGGCTGTTTTGCCGGTTAATGTATTTCTACGTTTAAAAAAGGCTTGTAAATTTTCGAAAATGGTTTCAGGTTCAGCCATTCGTCCCATACCAATTAAGCCACTCGCTAATTCACCATGTTCTGATGGAATAATAGTATGACCAAAAGATGCCAACTTAGTAAGGTTATCTTGAGTTGCCTGATGATGCCACATATCTTCGTCCATGGCCGGGGCGATGTATATTTTGCAAATGCTTGATAAATACACCGAGAGTAATAAATTATCGCAATAGGCATTGGCCATTTTTGCAAGGGTATTGCAAGATGCCGGCGCGATTAACATCACATCGGCCCATCTTCCTAGTTCAACATGATTTGCCCATGCCGTATCGGATGCAATATCAATATGGACCTCGTTTTTACTAAGGGTACTTAATACTAAAGGCGAAACAAAAGTTGCTGATGAAGGTGTCATCACAATCTTCACTTCAGCACCGGCTTTAATGCACAGTCGAACCAATAATGGAATTTTATAAGCTGCGATACTTCCAGAAATACCTATCAGAATTTTTTTACCTTTCATGGGGTTACAAAGATGCAATTATATCATCTATTCTTCATAAAAAAACCTCCAGTAATAGGAGGTTTCTAATATCTAATATAAAAATTTAATTATTGTGCATCGCGTTTGCGAAAGAAAATTTTATCGCTAAGCAATTCATTAGTTGCTTGGATAGCGGGATTTGCCATACGCTCGTAAAAACGTGAAATTTCAATTTGTTCTTTGTTTTCACTAATTTCTTCAAGATTATCGTTCAAGCTTCCAAACTCTTCTAATTTACGATGTAATTCATCTTTGATACGGGTATTGATCTGGTTTGCGCGACGCGAAGCGATGGCAATAGATTCATACAAGTTTCCGGTTTTGGCTTCTATTAAACTCAAATCACGGGCTTCAATAGATGGATTCGTGGTGTTAATTAATAATTTTTTGTTTGGTGTCATTTCGAAGCTATTTTTTTTAAGGACGCCAAAGATAGGCTATTTATTTTCTCAACCTCACTTCTATAGGCACTTTTTGGAAATTTCCTTACAAATTCGGCATATTCGGCTCTCACTGTGTTCAATCTTTCCTCTTGTTTTTCAGGAATACTATTTTTCGCATAGGTATAATGCGATTTCATGATCATATAGGTATAATAATCTACATCTTTAGCGTCGGGATATTTACGAATAATTTGCTCAAAGGCAACAGCCGCCGACTTATACTCACCAATTTTATAATACAATTCGGCACCATAATTATCTTTTTTCTCGAGTTTTTCTCGTGATTCATCAATTAAACGATTGGCTTCTTTAATATGCTTCGATTCGGAATGCGTATTCACATAAGTTTGCATTTCGCCAATAGCCTTTATCGTATTGGTTTGATCAAGCGAATAATCGGGCGATAAATTAAATAAGCACAAACAATTTAAGTATTCACATTCATCAGTTTTTGGTGAATTAGGGAAAAGATCCGAAAAATTCTTGAAGTGATATGAGGCGGCTAAGTAGTTTTTGTCGTTATAAAATGTAAAGGCATACTTATAATACACACTTTCGAAATTCTTAGTGCCTTTATATATAGTCAGTAATTCTTCGTATAAAGTATTGGCTTTCGACCATTGTTTCCGATCGTAATATTCGTCGGCTTTAGCATGTTTAAAAGCAAAATCTTTACTTTTTTGTATTTTTTCGAAGCTGTCTTTACACGAAGTAAATAATCCGGCAACTACAACTAATAATAATAAAGTGTATTTCAAGTGTTAGTTTTATTGTTTTAATGATTCTTGGAATTCGGCTGGCAAAATGCCATTAGGATAGAAATTATATGCCATGCCTCATTTCATGAAGTGGCGCAAATATAATATCCTACTCGCAGAGCAAGCTAAATGTTTTGTTATAATTTAAGAGAAGAAGCACGAAATGCCAATTCCGATTTAGAGAGGAGGCACGAAAAGCTAAATCCTAAATCCGAAGTTTGACATGATTCAATTGTGCTAACAATTTCCAATATATCGATTGAGCTTGTCGAATTCCGGTGAATGAGCCTGTCGAATTCCGGTGAATGAGCTTGTCGAATTCAAAATTTACAATTCTACCTACATCCCTTACATTTGCGGCATGGATTTCAAACCTGCCCGTTTCGAGATATTACCCCCAGTGGTGAAGAACCTTTTAATTATCAATGGCTTGGTATTTTTGGCATGCATAGTTATTGGCAAACAAGGCTTCGACCTTTCGCAATACTTAGCATTACATCATTGGAGCTCAGGCTATTTTAAAATTTGGCAATTAATAACCCATCTTTTTATGCATGGCGACGTAGGCAGTGCCGGTGCAAACTACGAAGCCGGGTTTATGCATCTGTTCTCGAATATGTTTGCCCTTTGGATGTTTGGATCAGTACTCGAAAACTATTTTGGCCCT
The DNA here is from genome assembly GCA_016706595.1 of Bacteroidota bacterium. GTDB lineage: Bacteria > Bacteroidota > Bacteroidia > Chitinophagales > Chitinophagaceae > OLB11. The sequence continues at coordinate 702,495 of JADJJH010000002.1, forward strand.
AAACGATTTCTTTCATTTTATTTACTATGTGGCGTGGGCGCTTCGTTATTGCATATGGGTGTGGTTACGTATGAACTTAGCGGTGTGCAAGATGTAATTAATGCATTTAATGCGCATCCTAATTTCGAGTCGTTTAGTGCTTATTTGCAATCACATCATATTTCGCGAACATCAAGTTTAGGCATCGTTTTATACGATATTCAACAACAATGGCAAGCGGCTGGCGCAACTACCAATCCACAATTTGTTGAATCGGTTGGGTATGCATTGCAAAAGCACATTGGCATGATGCGCGATGTGCCTACAGTGGGTGCATCGGGTGCAGTGTTTGGTATTTTATTCGCATTCGGATACTTATTTCCAAATACAGCTTTATATCTTTACTTTATTCCTATCCCTATAAAAGCAAAATATTTTGTTGCCTTTTATGCCTTGTTCGAATTGTATGCCGGTGTACGCAATAGCGCATCTGATAATATTGCCCACTTCGCACATTTAGGGGGTATGTTAGTTGCTTTTATCATCATTAAAGTTTGGAATCACACCAATCGCAAAACCTTATATTAATGGGCTCATTTAATTCAAAATCAATTTTTCAGTTTGCTTCTAAAAGCGATATCATTAAAATTATTGTAACTATCATTTTAGTGTTTGTCATGCTTCAGTTCATTCGTATTAGTATGTTGCTTACGAAGCAAGATGTTGCTTTTTATTTTGATTATATCTGGAATCCTTTAAGTTTAGCGGCTTCATTTAAAGCATTTATAAAACAACCATGGAGCATTTTTACTTTTTTATTTATAGATGAAAGTCTGATGCGCATTATTGGCAATATGATATGGCTTTGGATTTTTGGTACGGTTATCGAAGACCTTAAAGGCCCTGCACGTGTATTACCTGTTTTTATTACCGGCGGATTAATAGGAGGCCTATTTCTACTTGTTTTTAATGCGATTATGCCGGCACCCACCTTGTTTTACACCGGCTCAACAGCAGGTGTAATGGCAGTGGCTTTTGCTGCGCTGATGTTTAAACCCCAATATCGTTTCTGGTGGTTTTTAGGTATTGGTATTCCAATTTGGGTTTTTGTTCTCATTTTTATGGCTTTCCAATTGGCATCCATACAACTATCTAACCTGCCGTATTTATTTTTATTATTAGGTGGAATCATAAGTGGCTTACTGTATACAAATATTTTAGCAACGTATTACGAACACTTCACAACATTAATTAAGCGATTAGGTAATTTATTAGATAATCGAAACTTTGTGATTCAAAATACTAAGCCGGCCCCCCAAGCACAAGTTCCTTTTAAACGTATTCAATTTACACCCAAAGGGATCGACGATATTCTCGATAAAATTCATGCGAAAGGCATCGACTCACTCACTAAAGATGAACGCCGATTACTTGACGAATATAGCGAACGAAATAAATAAGTATACTTGAGAAGATTTTTTAAATATAGTCTGCTGCTGATTAATATTTTGTTTGCTTTATTGCTTGCTTGTACACGAATATTACCGCATGCAAATCCTTACGAGTATAGTTATTTAGGGTTACTTGGATTTATTACCCCCTTGTTACTTGTGCTTAATTTATTATTCATATGCTTTTGGCTTATCACTAAAAAGTTTATGTATGTCTTAGTACCCATAATTGCCATTGCATTTTCGTGGAAAGTATTAAGTGTATGCTTTGCTTATCATTTAGGACATCAACAAGTAACCACAAAATCGGCATCATCTTTTAGTGTAATGAGTTATAATGTTCGATTGCTTGATTTTTATCATTGGAATGACGATAAGGATACCCGAAATAAAATGCTCGACTTCTTTAAAGAGAAAGACGCAACCATACTTTGCTTGCAAGAATTTTATTCAACCAATAGTAAAACCGGCGTAAATAATATTAAGGCTATTCAAGAGGCTTGCAATTACGAGTATGTTGCCGAATGCAATATGCAAGTTACCAAACGTGGTAAATGGGGAAGTGTTATTTTTTCGCATTTGCCCATTATCAATACTAAGAATTACGAGATAGATGTACAAAGCGGTAACTTATTGCAACGTGCCGATTTTGTGCAAAGTAGCGATACTTTTTCGATGTATAATATTCATATGAAATCGAATAAGCTTAGTAAAACCGAAAGTGAATTACTAAGCAGTAAGGATATTCCATCATTAAGTGAAAGTAATTTATCGAAATCGAAATCCATCTTTAAAAAATTGTATGAGAATTCGGCGAACCGCGGACTAGAATCTGACATCATAGCCTCAGTAATCAAGCAACATAATCGTCCGGCTATAGTTTGTGGCGACTTGAATGATATCCCTAGCTCGTATGTTTATTTTACAGTGAGAGATTCTTTGCAAGATGCTTTTTTGCAAAAAGGATTTGGCCTCGGACGAACCTACCGAAACAGTTTGCCTTTATTTAGAATAGATTATATTTTCTTTCACCCACATTTTTCACTCAAAGGTTTTGAAACCATTTCGGTTCCTTATTCAGATCATGATCCTTTGCTTGCTAATTTTAGTTTATCGCTTTAAATTATTAAATAATAATGACCAACGATGTATTACCCTTTTTGCGTTGCCCGGTAAGTAAAGAACCCTTACAACTTACTGTAATTGCCACCGGTAAAAAAATGTATAACGGACAAGAGAAAGAAATTATCACCGAAGGTATTTTGCGAAGCAGCGATGGTATGTATCCTATTATTGGTGGTGTGCCTCGTTTAACGGTTGAAGCTTGTATCGACTACTCAGATTTTTTAATGAAACATGTTAAGGACTTTGTTTCTATCAAACAGAAATTTGAAACAAAATATGCAGGCTTATTGAAATTTGTTTTGAAGAAGAATAAACATACCAAACAAAGCTTTTCACTTGAATGGGGCATTTTTGATTATGGAAATGATAAAGTGTGGGATGCAGATCGCGAGCAAATGTTACAACGGTTTTTATCAGAAACGAAAGAAACAAAAACCTCATTAACCGGAAAAATAATATTAGATGCAGGTTGTGGCAATGGATTATTAAACCAATCGATAGCCGCTTGTGGTGCAACTATCTTAGGCATGGATTTTAGTGGAAGTATTGAACGAGCATTTGAACAAAACCAGGAATTAAACGCATTGTTTATACAAGGTGATGTGCAATTTCCGCCTGTGGCATTTGAAGCTTTTGATATTGTACATAGTAGCGGTGTGTTAATTTGTACCAACAATTCTGAACTTACTTTTTCTTGTTTGGAACCCTGTGTCAAAAAGGGAGGTAAAATGAGTGTGTGGTTATATCATCCTCGAAAGAATTTCATCCACAACCTCTTTAATTTTTTACGAAACTATACATCCAAATTTCCTGTAAGCGTGCAATATTATTTGTACAAGTTTACTTTACTGCCTATTAGTTATATTATTAAACGACTGAAAGGAAACAAGCAGAACACCCGTGAGATGATGATTGACATCTTAGATTGGTTTTCGCCAGAATTTAGGTGGGAACATGAACATGATGAAGCTGCGGCATGGTTTCATAAACGCAACTATCAAAAGGTTGAAGTAACTACCAATGAATTATTTGGGTTTAATATTACGGGTGAGAAAAGGTAACGAGGTTCGAGGTTCGCGGGTTTCGTCCTCCTGTTTTATGCACTCTTTAATAACTTGCTGTGTAAGCCATGATTTGTGATCTTGTTTTGAATGGGGTATATCGTTATTTTACCTTCAAAATCCCTTCATACAATTTTAAAAATTGTTTCCCTACTTCATCATAGGCATATTTTGATGCTGCCTTTTCAGCGATTTCCATTCCATCAAAGTGGGCATACTCATTCATCATCTTATTCATTTTATCGGTAAGATCAATTGAATTCCTTACATCAACTTTATAACCATTCTTTTCATCTATCAATTCTTTTACGCCACCAATGTTCGTCACAATAGCTGGTCGGCCACAACATAAAGCTTCAAGCACCACACATGATTGGGATTCAGTATCACTAAAAATAATTAAGGCGTGATGATCTGAAATTCGATTCGAAATTTCGGTATAAGGAATTACGCCTTCAAACGAAATAAACGTATTCAGCAGTTCTTTCGACTTAGCCATTTCAACATATGTTGAATTAATACTTCCAACAAACGATAAGCTAAAGTCATTTCGTTCTTTACTCAAAAATTCAACCGCTTCAATAATACCTTCAACGTTTTTAAGCGGTATCATATTTGAAATATGGATGAATTTGAATTTCGTTTCTTGAGTTGCCGGTCGATAAGTGAACTTTGTAGTATCAACTACATTGGGTATTACAACAAAATCTTTTGCAGTAACCCATGCATTCATTTCTTCTCCTAAACTTTTACTAACTGTTGTAAGCACTGAGGCATTTTTTATAATGAGTTTAGTAAAGTATCGAAACAATACACTCCGCGTTTTAAAATGATCATCTAAGTTAAAATTATAAATACCATAATGTTCGGTTACCATATACGGAATGCCAAATCTCCATTTATAATATAAGGCTATCAAACCGCTCTTCATCGGAATTTGCACATGGATGATATCAGGCTTGCCATGCTTTTTAATGTGACGAAGATGAATTAAAAAGTAGGAAAATAATCCGAGTAAAGTAGCTAACAAGCCATTCTCTTTTACCTGATTATAATAAATATGCTCCTTTAAATTTTCATTTACTTCTTTGCATTGATAAGCAGATGCTTGTTGATTAGATTTATAAACATGCAAAACCTCTATCTTTTGTAATCCGGCCACTGCCAACGCATGACGCTGAATAAAATCGCCGGTATGTGCATCCTCATCATTAGGATACCAACTACATAACCATAGAATTTTTGCCTTCATCTTGGCGTAAAATAAAGCATGAAATAATTATGGAGCCGTATTTTTAATAGAAAAATATTACAATCTACCTCAATAACATAATATCACCCTTACGTGTATAAGTTTGTCCGTCGGTAATACACTTATACCTAAAAATATAAAAAAAGGTATTAGTTGCTTCAGGTTTATTGTTAAAAGTGCCGTCCCAAGCTGCACGAAAATCTTGGGTTCGCCAAACTCGATTACCCCATCGATTATAAATTTCAAACTGAAGTAAATCGATACCGGCCGAAGTGATAATTTTAAATTCATCATTGATGCCATCACCATTTGGAGAAAATGCATTGGGAATATACATGGCATCGCAACAAGTTCCGGGTTCAATCTCTACGGTATCTCTATCGATACATCCATTGCCATCCACGGCTTCAACCATATAAATGCCAAAAATTAAATTTTCGATTTTTGCCGTATTGCTTGGCGGTGTCGTATTCCAATTAAATGAATAAGGCGGATCTCCACCAAATATATTTGCAAATGCCCAACCCTCACGACCAGTGCCGGTGCAACTTAAATCTTGTTTGGTAATAATTACCTTCATTGGGTTAACCGGAGGACCGATTACTAAAGAAGTATCTATCATACAACCTAATGAATCTTTAATATTCAACGTGTAATTCCCTTGCGCTAAAAAATAAAATTCACCACTTTGATTAAAATGTAAACCCGGTGTAAGTGTATAGGTTAAGGTGCCATTTCCGCCACTTGACTTCACAATTATTTTTCCGTTTTCTGCTCCTAGACATGCAATGGGCGAAACGGTAATTTCATCGATTGTAATTGCATCGGGTTGTAACAAATTTACATTACTATCTACTCTACAACCTAAAGCATCGGTAATGGTGAAACTATACATTGAAGAAAATAAATTATTAAATTGATTGTTACTACTTGGCGAACCTCCATTGATGGCATAACTGATAGGTGCTATTCCACCCATTGCGGTTACTTGTATACTGCCATTACTATCGCCATTACAAACCGGTGCGTTCATAAAAATATTTGAGATCGTCAATGCAGGATTTTGATTGAGTTGAATGATTGTTGTTTGGGTGCATCCACTAGCATCAGTCGCCATAATTGTATAAGTTCCTGCAGCTAAATCAATAAAATTTCCCGGCGAACTTTGTACACCTAATAAAGGATTTATTTGATAAGCAAAGCTTCCACTTCCTCCACCGGCTTGTACATTAATAATACCATTGCTATCACCATAACAAACTATTGTATTTGCATTGGCTACATTCCAAACAATTTGCGGAGGTTCGTTCAATAAAATAGAATTAATAGAATCTTCACACCCATTGGCATCGCTTACAAATAATGAATATAATCCCGCAGGTAAATTATTAAAATTACCGCTAGCATTACTTAAACCTATAGCTTGCAAATTATATTGATAAGGTAAGCTGCCTCCATTGGCAATGGCTTGTATACTACCATCTTGTAATCCAAAACAGGATATATTTTGCGTAGTGGAAATAGAAAGGCTTAAAGGATTAGGTTGCATAACCGATACCATCGTATCATGCGAACATCCATTGCTATCGCTAGCTTGCAAGGTATACGTGCCAATCGGCAAGCTGCTAAATATGCCTGTTGTATTAGTGGTTGTAAGTGGGGTAATGCTATATTGTAAAATGCCAATTCCGCCTGAAGCTGTTATTGAAATAACACCAGTTGAATCGCCATTGCAAAGTACTTGGGTTGCATTAGCTGAATTAATTTGAATAGGCAATGGATTTACTACATTGAAACTTGCGGTTAAACTACAATTCATGGCATCGCTTACGGTTACCGTATACAAATTGGCAGTTAGCGAATTAAATATGCCTGAAGTGTTACTTAATGCACCTGGTTGTAATGTATAATTTAACAAACCACTTCCTCCACTACATATCCAACTTATACTTGCATCATTTACATTATAGCAAGATGGATTGGTTGAACTATTACTTACTTGATAAATCGCAGGCGGTTCAATGATGGTAGAAATTGTAGTGATGCTACATCCATTGGCATCGCTAACAGTAATGGTATACGTATTGCCGTTAAGTAAATTGAAATTTCCGTTGGTGTTTACTAACGAACCCGGCATTAATAAATAGCTTAATACACCGGTGCCACCGCTTGCACTTATTTGCAAACTTCCATCGGCAGCACCAAAACAACTTACATCATTTGCATTCACATTATTTATACTTAATGCATTGGGTTGCGCAATATAAACGCTGGTACTTATGCTGCAATTATTTGCATCAATGGCTACAATAGTATACGTTGTGTTGCCAATTAAATTTGTATAAGAACTTGGCGGAATAAATGTAGCACTGGGATTAATTGAAAAGGAAATCAGACCGCTTCCGCCTAAAGTGGCTACACTTAAATTGCCACCGGGTACACCATTACACAATGATGAACTTACATTCATACTATCGAACAAAAATAAAGGCGGCTGTGTAATATTTACTACCGTTGATGCCGTGCATACATTAACATCACTTACCGTTATGGTATAATTATTGGCTGCAAGATTCACAAAAGTGCCACTTGTATTCATGATTGCACCCGGTTGTAATTGATATTGTAAGCTCCCGCTTCCACCGCTTGCCAATACATTGAGGCTGCCAGTTTGCAATCCATAACAAAGAACCTGAGTGGCTGAAGCAGAATTGATGACAGGTCCGTTTGATGTATTAATAGTAAACACAGATTGCGCTGTACATCCATTGGCATCCTTAACCGTTGCCGTATAATTGCCAACACATAGTGAAGATATCATGGGTGATGCACTAAAATTTACATTATCTATACTATACAAGTAGGCGCCAAATCCTCCTGTTGCATTGATGGTTATCGAAGCATCACAACCCGGAATGCAAGATGCATTAGTTGAAATCAATGATGTGATAATTGGTGAGGCTTGAGTTTGAATGCTTATCACCGAAGTTGCTGTACAGCCTGCTGCATCTTTTACATACATCGTATATACGCCTACCGAGAGTGAACTTACTACATTTGAAGTTTGATATACAACGCCATTACTTGAGTAATTATACGGACTCAATCCGCCACTTGCTGTTATTGTTGCTATAGCGTCGTTACCCGGAATACAACTTGCACTGCTTGCTACGATATTTGAAATTACCGGTGCATTAGCTGCTAAAATACTTTGAATACTAGTGGCTGTACAATTATGTGAATCGCTTACCGTAATGGTATACAATCCGCTACCAAGATTTGTAAATACATTACTAGCTTGAAAACTGGATCCTATAGAATAGGAATAGGATGGGGAACCACCACTTGCTGAAATGTTGAGTAAAGCATCGTTACCCGGTATGCAAGTTGGAATGGTATTGCTTATTGAATTGATGCTTAATAAGGTTGGCGAATTGATAGATGCTATAGTAGTACTTGTACATCCATTGGCATCACTCACTTGTATAGTGTAACTGCCAGCTGCTAAACCTGTAAAATTACCGGTGGTATTGGTGCTTCCTGAAGGGTTTATTAAAAAAGTATATAATCCGGTTCCACCATTAGCACCTACTTGCGCATTTCCATCTACTAAACCAAAGCACGAGACATCTATTTGATTGCTTACAAGAATATTTACATCAGAAGGTTCATTAATTACCACATTGCTGTTTATACTACATCCATTGGCATCACTTGCTTGTAGAGTATATATGCCTGCCAAAAGAGATGAGAAATTTCCAGTTGAATTGCTAGTACCTATAGGTAAAAGTGTATACAATATACTGCCTACTCCGCCAAGAGCGCTTGATTGTATGCTTGCATTACTTCCGCCAGAACAACTTACATTCAGGGTATTTATGCTTACCCAATTTAATGCAGGTGGTTCACTAACAATTACAACACTGCTCATCGAACAAGCATTTGCATCAGTGACAATAACTGTATAGGTGCCTGCACTTAGAGATGAAAAATTTCCAATGATATTCGATAATCCAAGAGGTTGTAATGTATACGTTAATAATCCGCTTCCGCCCGATGTGCTTACACTCAAGCTACCATTCGTTAAACCATTACAGGCTACCGGAATAGAATTTACATTATTTATGATGGGTGTGCCGGGTGTGCTAATTTGATAGCTTGAAATTGCAGTACATCCATTTGCATCACTCAAGGTAATGGTATAAAAACCTGCACCCACATTGGCAAATTGGTTAGCCGTTTGAAACCCACTTCCGATTGAATATAAATAAGAAGGGGTGCCTCCATTGGCTATAATATTTATGATGGCATCATTGCCAGGTACACAAGTTGGCACGCTGCTATTGATAGAATTAATCTGTAATTGTGTAGGTGTAATTATTTGAATTGCACTTGTACCAGTGCATCCATTGGCATCACTTACCTGAATGGTATAATTGCCTGCCGCTAAGTTTGTAAAACTCCCCGTTGTATTACTACTTCCCGTAGGGCTCAAGAAGAAATTATATCCACCCATTCCGCCATTCACATTGACTTGTAATGCACCATTGGTAAATCCAAAGCAAGTAATATCAGTGGTGTTTATAGAAGTGATATTTACTACAGTAGGTTGAGCAATATTAACCAAAGTACTTAAACTACATCCGTTGGCATCACTGGCTTGCACGGTATAAATGCCTGCGCTTAATGTGGTAAATAAACCACTTGCATTATTTATACCCAAAGGCAATATGGTATACGAAATAGAGCTTGTTCCACCTGAGGCACTTGCTAGTAAACTTGCGTCATTCCCACCATTACAAGAAACATCATTGGCTACTACATTCACCCAATTTAATAAATTTGGCTCATCAACCATAATCACTAAACTTTGAGTACAAGCAACCATATCCATAGCTGTAATGGTATACAGTCCACCGGCTAGATTGAAAAACTGTCCGCTTGAGTTGCTAATACCTGAAGGTTGTAAGGTATAATTTATACTGCCGGTTCCACCATTTGCACCTACCTGTATACTTCCATCATTTGAGCCAAAACAAGTTAATGGAATCATATTCGTGCTTACAAAATTAATGGGTGATGGTTGAGAAATTGTGATGCTCGAACTTTGCGTACATCCATTGGCATCCATTACAGTAACTGTATAATTTCCTGCACCAAGATTGCTAAATTGTCCGGTTGTATTATTGATACTCCCTGGCAATACATTATAAGTAAAGGAGCCGGTTCCGCCGCTTGCATTGATTTGTATACTTCCATTATTATCACCAAAACAGATGGGTTCAATAACTAGAGGTGCATTGAAGGTAATAGCAGTTGCTTGCGCGATGAAAATTTGTGTATCGATACTACATGCATGTATATCACTTACTTGAAGTGTATAATTTGCTGAGGCTAATCCGTTAAATATCCCATTTGTATTTGTGCTGCCTAGGGGCAGAAGTTGATAAGTTAAAAAACCCGTTCCACCATTGGCAAGTGCATGTATACTTCCATCTAATAATGCAACGCATGTTGTAGGAGATAAATTAATATTATCCCAAATTAATGGTGCAGGGTTAATAATGGTAACGATTGTACTATTTGTACAACCCAATGCATCAGCGGCTGTAATGGTATAATTACCGGCACCTATTCCATTAAAATTGCCCAGCGTATTACTTATTGAACCGGGCATGAATGTATACACAATACTTCCGCTTCCACCATTGCACGTAGCTATAATTTCAGCATCACTCAATCCATTACATGTAATTGAATCTATGCTTATCGTATTCCAATTTAAAACCGGTGGCGAAGCAATATTTACAACTGTTGTTACCGAACAATTCGTGATATCTGTAACCGTTATAGTATAAGTTTGTGCCGATAAATTAATAAAAGTTCCAACCGGCAATTGCGTTGCTGTTGGATTGATATCATATACTAAAGTTCCTGTACCTCCCACAGCCGAAATAGAAATTTGTCCGGATGATGGTGCACTGCAACTTACCCCTGTTACAATCGGCGCATTAAAAGCCAATGGTGCTGGTTGAATAATATTTACCACGCTACTTGTACTGCATAAACCTGCATCACTGGCAACTATGGTATAGCTACTTAAATTTAATCCAGCAAATACACCCGTGCTATTGGTAACTCCTCCAGGGTTTAATGTATAACTTACTGCACCTTGTGCATTGTTTACAATCACCGAATTAATTGAACCCAATGTTGTACAAGTTGAATTTGTAACATTGATTGCGCCCAATTGTATGGTATTGCAAACACCCGGAATCGTAACGGGCACTCGTTGCACGCACGTAGTGTTTATGCCGCTGCAACAAGTTGCGTATAAAGTAGTACCAGCCGGACAAGCAGAGCCTGCGGGATCATACACAAAGGGTGAACCACTACCTACTAAAGTTCCACCGGTGGCTGCATTCCACCAATAAATATTGGGACCACTACAGGTACCCGTTAAAGTAGATTTATAATTTACAGTCGCCCCAACACATGTTCGAACCGGTGCGGTGGCTATAGGGTTAATTGCATTTGTAGGACAAGGCGATGTAGGAATAGTAAAGGTGATATTATGTGCTAATAAATCGTTGAAATTATAGCAACCAGTCTCACCATCCGATGTGCCATGTAATACAAATTGATAACTACTTGAATTAATAATGCTATTACAAAAAGTAAGATCGAAGGTCATTGAAAACGAACCACCACAATCAATATTTACACTTCCATAATTATTACAAGGCAATCCATCGGCACTTACTACTGTTCCACAACATGCATTGCCTGCGGTGTTGTCAAAATAAAATCCTGGTCCGCCATTAGTACCCGAGCCCGAAGGACAAGTTCCTACACAACCTGCATTATAAGCAATGAAGCCGGTAGGTAGGGTAACCGGAATTACACTAAAACCGGCATTGGCAGGTAAAAAAATACCATGCAACCATTCGGCATTCGGCGATTTATTCCATCGTATTCCTGAAATGGCCACTCTAATTTTCGACGAGTCGCACACATTTAAACAATTAAAAACACCACCGGTTACAGAGGCTCCGCCACTTGTGCTAATTAAGTTGGCACTTATGGTTGGTAAATTACTTCCGCTACACGAGTTAAATCTGCCGGTAACACCAACCCCAATTACATTAATATTTTGTGCTTGAAGTGTAGCGTAAAATGATAACAGTAAAAAAAGAAATAGAATCTTTCGCATATTATTTTACTGATTGGGTTTGAAGTTGAAACTTAATTTCATTCAGTAAATTATGCGGAATTTCTTCTTTTGAAAAATTTACTAACAAGTACGATACTAAGGCAATTCGGTTTTGAATAGCAATGGATTCATTAAACAAAACTTTTATAACACTAAAGTATTTCATTTTTACTCTTTCATCTATACCTGCTTCGGTATAATACATCTTTGCCATTTCTTGAAATTCCTTGCTGAGTATGATCACATTACTTTCATTCATTGTAGTCTGTAACCATAACCTTTGATCTTGATCAGATAGTTTAGAAAAATTTACTTCATCCGCTAATTTTATTTGAAGGTTTGCTTGCGCAGATAATCTGCCGCAAGGCAATAAAAAGCAAAATATGCTTATGATAATAATTTTGAGGTATAGTGTTTTCATCTAAAAATTTATCGATATAATTTGCCGAAATTACGCTAATTATTGCTCTAGCAAGAATGTTGAGCAATGGGCTTCTAAAATATAACACTAAGTAAAGCCTAACTGAATGAGGAATTGCAATGGTATTGTCATTTTTTAGGTAACATCCGATAATACGGCAATTAGCATGCTATCAGATTATAAACCTAAATCATAAATTTCAGCATTTATTTGTAGATATTGCAGCGCCATGCTGTTGAATGTGATTTTACTATTTATTGTTATTCTTTTTCTGATGTATGCAGCCTTGATTCTTTTTTATAGGGCCGGATGGAATGCATTGCCTGCATTTAGTGTGCAAAAAGATTATAATCCTAAAACCAAGGTGAGCATTATTATTCCGGCTCGTAATGAAGCCACGAATATTGGCAGGCTTTTGAAAAATGTCACGTCACAATATTATCCTCATGAATTAATTGAAATTATTGTAGTCGACGATCATTCCGAGGATGAAACCTCTCAAATCGCTTCTTCATTTTCAAGGGTTAAATGTATTTCCTTAGCAAAATTCACCGAAGGCAAAATTTTAAATGCCTACAAAAAAAAGGCTATCGAAATAGGCATTGCACAAAGTACAGGCGAATTAATCATCACAACCGATGCCGATTGTGCCATGGAAAATTATTGGCTACTCAATATCGTTGCTTATTACGAAACCTATTACCCTGCCCTCATCGCTTCGCCGGTTTTGTTCAATTATGAAAATTCAAGCTTATCTGTTTTTCAACATATCGATTTTACCATGATGCAAGGTATCACCGGTGCAATTGCCTTTACAAAAAGTGGAACCTTGTGTAATGGCGCCAACCTTGCTTTTACTCGCAGTGCTTTCGAATCGGTAAATGGTTATGTAGGCATCGATGATATTGCCAGTGGCGATGATATGTTATTGATGTATAAAATTGAAAAACAATTTCCAAAACGAACTGCCTATTTAAAATGCCTCGATGCAGTGGTTACAACTTACCCTATGCCTAATCTAAAATCATTTTTATTACAACGGCAAAGATGGGCTTCCAAGGCTACGAAATTCAACGACAAGCGAATACAGGCGGTGCTATTATTAGTGTATGTATTCAATTTGTTATTTCCTATATTATTCGTAATGGGTTTTTTCAATTCGATCTTTTTTACATGGTGTGTCGCTCTCCTTCTTGCTAAAACGATAATCGAATTTTCATTTTGGTTATCAATCACTTCTTTCTTTAAACTAAAAAGAGAAAATCTTTATTTCGCACTCTTACAAATTGCCCATATTGCCTACATCATCTATTCAGGTTTGCAAGGTCAACATAAAAAATATGTCTGGAAAGATAGAACCGTTCAATAAGCGATGAATACTACCCATTTTACAAATACTCGATTCAGTAAACGATTCCGCAAAAGCAAAGCGGCGTTACCGGCCTTGGTTTATATTTTTTTGGTGATTGTAATTGCAGTTTTTTGCTATCCTTTATCAACCGATGATAGTGCAGATGCCGATACCGTGTTAATGGAAATTGGTACTCGTAAGCCGGGCTTTAGTTGTTATATGTTGAAGAAGTATTATCCGCAAAATGAAGTTGAACAAAGTACCTTAAACTATCTCATTCATGGTCGAATAAGAGACGCCGAATTGTTGCCCATTGTTTCATATCAATTCAAAAACGACTCTGTAATTGTTCAGCATATATTAGATGATCAGAATACCGAAACACTTGCTTTTTCGATTTCACAATTATTACAAGCAAGAAATACACCCGCAAATATTGAAGCATCATTAGTATTAAAACGAAACTTTTGGTTAGGCACCGATCGTTATGGTCGCGATGTTTTTTCGAGATTGCTAATTGGAAGTAGAGTAAGCATGGCGGTTGGTTTTATAGCCGTAATCATATCCTTATTCATTGGTGTTTTATTAGGTGCACTAAGCGGCTATTTTGGTGGTAAAATCGACCAACTCGTTACTTGGCTCATTAATGTAATTTGGGCCATTCCCACATTATTGTTAGTATTCGCAATCACCTTCGCATTAGGAAAAGGCTTTTGGCAAATTTTTATTGCAGTGGGCTGTACCATGTGGGTTGGAACGGCAAGGTTAATACGTGGACAAGTCATGTCGCTTCGTGAAATGGAATACATCCAGGCTACGAAGGTGATGGGATTTTCATCGGCGCGAATTATTATCAAACATATTTTGCCTAATATCATGGGACCGACCATGGTATTGGCTGCAAGTAATTTTGCGACGGCTATTTTAATTGAAGCAGGTTTAAGTTTTTTGGGCATTGGTGTTCAACCGCCAACCTCCTCGTGGGGCTTAATGATAAAAGAGAATTATAATTTCATCATCACCAATCATCCAATGCTGGCTATTATACCGGGTATTGCCATTATGCTTATCGTACTTGCTTTTAATATTATTGGCAATGCTTTGCGAGATGCATTAGATGTGAAAGGGTAGTTTCTCAATCGAAACCTAAACCATCACTATACCCTTTCCTTCACAAATTTTGGCAACGCAATTTGGGCAGCACACACGCTTTTCGTTGCAAGTCCGCTCCCTCTCAAAGCATCGGGATGCGGGCTTTTCACTATCCCGCATCCATTGCAGGACTGCTGCAATGCAAACGTAATCTTACTTTCTATTTTCCGTAACTTATGGAAGACAATGAATTACGCATATCCAATCCCAATCTGACAAAAATCAGCATTTTGAATTACGAGTCAAACTTTGATTTACTAATTTTACGATTATCTTTGTCACAAACACAAAGTATTTCAATGCATCAAGCCCTTACCCCTACCCGACAGGAAGTTATGTTGTTTCTCGAAAAAGAAGTTGAAGGGGTAGGTAGTACATTTTTAAGCAATCCCGAAACAAACTGGCAACCGGGAGAATTATTACCTGCCACCAGCAGCGAATCATTTTTTGATGAATTGAAAAACATTCAAGGTCAGGCCGAGAATATGAACTACGATTTGCTAGCAGTTTTAGTTGGCGATACTATTACCGAAGAAGCTTTGCCTACTTACGAAACTTGGCTAGGCGCATTACAAGGTGTTCGAACTAATATACAAGGCGGATGGATGAAATGGATACGCTCATGGACCGCCGAAGAAAATCGTCATGGCGATTTATTAAATAGATACTTGTATTTATGTGGTAGAATTGATATGCCGAAATTCGAAGCATCAACACAATTTTTAATTGCCGATGGTTTTAATTTGGATACACAAAATGATCCTTACCGAACCTTTATGTATACCTCGTTTCAAGAATTGGCAACCAATATATCACATCGTCGAGTAGCCACCTTATCAAAGCAAAGCGGTAATACAATTTTAGCTAAAATATGCGGTTTGATAGCCGCCGACGAAGCACGACATGCAACTGCCTACAAAACATTTATTAGCCGAATTTTTGAACTCGATACCAACGAAATGATGTTGGCATTTGAAGATATGATGCGTAAAAAAATCGTAATGCCTGCAGCGGCACTTCGTGAAGTGGGTGGCGAATTAAATTCATTTGCAAATTTTTCAGATGCCGCACAACGTTTAGGCGTTTATACCGCAATCGATTATGTAAGCATCATGCAACAACTTATTGAAGAATGGAATATTGCGGCCATGCGTGGATTGAAAGAAAACGGCGAAAAGGCCCGCGATTATATTATGGCTTTACCCGACAGACTTACCAAAATTTCAGAACGTATTACCATCCCCGACCGTGAACTGAAATTTAGCTGGATTATCGGCTAAAGTCTCATATCGTCAATATTCATTGCTTTTGTTTATGTAAGATGTTTTATTTCTTTATAATCAAGGTTGCTTTCTCTTTTGATTGATTATTTTTGCCCACCATTAAAAATATCATTCAATATGTCGCGCATAGTTACGTCGCCTACAGGCACAACCCTTAATTGTAAAAACTGGATTTCGGAAGCAGCCTTCCGTATGATACAAAATAATCTCGACCCCGAAGTAGCCGAACGTCCTGAAGACCTTATTGTTTATGGCGGATTAGGAAAAGCGGCTCGTAATTGGGAAAGCTTTGATAAGATTTTAGAAATTTTAAAGAACCTAAATGAAGATGAAACCTTGATGGTGCAAAGCGGTAAACCAGTTGGTGTTTTGCGCAGCCATAAAGATGCCCCGCGTGTTTTAATTGCCAATTCAAACCTCGTTGGTAAATGGGCAACTTGGGAGCATTTCAGAGAATTAGATGCGAAAGGTTTAATGATGTATGGTCAAATGACTGCCGGTAGCTGGATTTATATTGGCAGTCAAGGCATTGTGCAAGGCACATATGAAACCTATCTTTCATTGGCCGATAAACATTTTAATGGCAGTTTGAAAGGCACCCTAAATGTTACTGCAGGTTTAGGTGGTATGGGCGGTGCTCAACCTTTGGCTATTACCATGAACGAAGGCGTTTGCTTAGCAGCAGATGTTGAAGCGTGGCGCATTCAAAAAAGATTAGATACTCGATATATCGATAAAATGTTTCATGATATTGATGAAGCCATCGATGAATCATTGCGCGCAAAGGCAGCCGGAGAAGCCATTTCCATTGGTGTGGTTTGTAATGTGGTTGATTTATTACAAAGATTGATTGATAGAAATATTACACCCGATACCTTAACCGATCAAACTTCGGCTCATGATGAATTGATTGGTTATTTCCCCGAAGGGATGAGTGTTGAAGAAGCCAATGCTTTGCGCAAATCGAATCCTGATGAATATTGTAAACTCAGTTTAGATACCATGGCTAAGCATGTATTGCAAATGTTAGAACTGCAAAAACGCGGCGCCATTACATTTGATTATGGTAATAATTTACGCGGACAAGCACACGACAAGCGTGGGATAAAAAACGCATTCGATTTTCCTGGTTTTGTACCGGCTTATATCCGTCCTTTATTTTGCGAAGGGAAAGGCCCATTTCGTTGGGTAGCCTTAAGTGGTGATCCTGAGGATATTTATAAAACCGATGAAGCCTTAAAAAAACTCTTCCCAGAAAATAAAGGTTTATTGCGCTGGTTAAAAATGGCCAAGGAAAAAATTGCTTTCCAAGGTTTGCCGGCTCGCATTTGTTGGCTAGGTATGGGCGAACGTGAAAAAGCAGGTTTGTTATTTAATGAAATGGTACGCAATGGTGAACTCAAAGCACCGATTGTAATTGGTCGCGACCATTTAGATTGTGGCAGTGTGGCTTCACCAAATCGTGAAACTGAAGCCATGAAAGATGGTAGCGATGCCGTTGCCGATTGGCCTATTTTAAACGCATTGATTAGTACGGCCGGCGGCGCCAGTTGGGTTTCGTTTCATCATGGTGGTGGTGTGGGGATGGGTTATAGTTTACATGCCGGTATGGTAATTGTTGCCGATGGAACTGCCGATGCCGATGCTCGATTAAAACGTGTTTTACATAACGACCCTGCCATGGGCGTTTTACGACATACCGATGCCGGTTACGATGAAGCCATTGCGTGCGGAAAGGAATTTGGTTTAAACATTTGATAATCAATATAAAATCTGTTTAAACCGAAAATTATAGTCAATATTTTCGATTCAATCCGAAAATTATAGTCTTATTTCTCGGTTCAATCCAAAAAGAAATACGAAAACTATTATGCCTGATTATACTTTTGGCGAACGCAAACTCGACAAGAAATTGATTTAGTTTTTGAAGAGAATACTGAAATGACAGCTATAGAAATTAAATGGAATCCAAAAGCAAAAACTAAGTTCAATCAAATATTTTTAGATACTTGTCAACCTAAGGAAACGATAGTCTTTCATCCCGAAAATTATTATGAATACTTGATGGGTTTGGCGATAAGTCAATAACAAATAAGAACCATTTCATCCACACAAATTGATAATCAACCTTAGTATATTTGCGCCTCAAAATTCAAATCGTTCATCATGCAACAACAACTCATCGAATGTGTACCCAATTTTAGTGAAGGCTGTAACCTCGAGATTATTCAACAAATTACCGCCGAAATTGAAAAAGTAGCTGGAGTGAAACTATTGGATGTAGATCCGGGAAAAGCAACGAATCGCACAGTGGTAACTTTTGTTGGTGAACCCGAACCAGTTATTGAAGCTGCCTTTCAAGCCATTAAAAAAGCATCTGAATTAATTGATATGAGTAAACATAGCGGCGAACATCCTCGTATGGGTTCAACCGATGTTTGTCCATTAATACCCGTTAGCAATATCAGCATGGAAGAAACTGTTGCCTACGCAAAAAAATTAGGGAAACGTGTGGGAGAAGAATTAAACATACCTGTTTATTTGTACGAAAGTGCGGCGCAAAAAGAAGAAAGAAAAAATTTAGCTAACATACGTTCGGGCGAATATGAAGGCTTAGCCGATAAATTGAAAGATGCCAACTGGGCACCCGATTTTGGCAAGGCCGAATTTAATAAACGCAGCGGAGCCACCGTTATTGGTGCACGCGATTTTTTAGTAGCCTATAATGTAAATCTCAATACTACCTCTACACGCCGTGCTAATTCGGTTGCTTTTGATTTACGCGAAAACGGAAGAGTAAAAGAAGAAAATGGCAAAAAAGTATTGGATGCAAACGGACAAGAAGTTCGAGAACCTGGATTATTAAAAAGTGTAAAAGCGATTGGTTGGTTTATTGAAGAATATGGAATCGCCCAAATTTCGATGAACCTTACCAACATCAATATTACCCCCTTACATATTGCATTTGATACTGCTGTTGAACGGGCCCATGCGCGTGGCATGCGTGTTACCGGTAGCGAATTGGTAGGATTATTGCCACTACAATGTTTGTTAGATGCCGGGAAATATTTTCTGCAAAAACAAAAGCGTAGCATAGGTGTAGGTGATGCAGAACTCATTCGTATTGCCATAAAAAGTATGGGACTAGATGAATTAGCGCCTTTCGATCCTCAGAAAAAAATTATTGAATACGTACTTGCCGAAACCAATCCCAAAAAATTGGTAAACATGAACTTGGTTGATTTCGCTAATGAAACCGCAAGTGAAAGTCCGGCCCCGGGTGGTGGTAGCATTAGTGCTTACCTAGGGGCCTTAGGTGCCTCACTAGGAAGTATGGTTGCCAATTTAAGTTCTCATAAAAAAGGATGGGACGACCAATGGGAATATTTTAGCGATTGGGCAGTAAAAGGACAATCATTAAAAGATGAATTATTAAAGTTGGTAGATGAAGACACGAATTCATTTAATAAAATAATGGAAGCATTTGCCTTGCCTAAAAACAACGATGAAGAAAAAGCCAAACGAAGTGAGGCTATACAAGCAGCTACCTTATATGCCACACAAATTCCTTTGCAAACTATGCAGGTTTGTTATGCCGGTTTTCCTTTAGTAAAAGAAATGGTTGAAAAAGGAAACCCAAATAGTGTAACCGATGCAGCGGTAGGTGCGCTTTGTTTGCGCTCGGCCATTTATGGTGCTTGCTTAAATGTAAAAATTAATGCTTCTGGTTTGAAGGATAAAATAATGGCCGAAAAATTAGTGTCTGAGGCAGATGATATTCTTACGAAAACATTGCAAGAAGAACAAGCGATTTTGGAATTGACAAAAGAGAAGATGTAACATATTATATTGATGATTGAATAGATATTGCAAAGTTCACTTACCTTACTCCATATCCCTCAACATCGCCTTCACTTGTGCATTTTGTGAATCAAGTTGCAAGGCTTGATACAATATAGGTTTTATTAAATTGCCTTGATTACTTTGATGATATACCACCGCTAAATTAATCAGCACTTGCAACTGATCGGGATCTAATAAAATACTTTGTTGCAAATAGTATTTTGCTTTATTGATATCGCCTGCTTGCATAGCAATATAACCTAAACTTCCAAAGGCAGCAATATACTTTGGGTTTTCGTTCAGTATAAATTCAAAAACTTTTTTTGCTTCACCAATCTGATTATTCTCTAGATAAGCCGTACCTAATTTATGCTGAAAATCAAGCGCATACTTTTTACTAGCCACCGCCGATTGTAAAAATGCAATACTGCGTGCATATTGACCTTGCTTTAAAAATGCCTCGCCAATTCGATAGCTTGTCCACGCATTTTTTATTTCATTAGGTTTTACCTTATTGCACAGACTAACAATTTTTTGATAATCTTCACGCAGAAAAAATGCACGTATCACATCAGCATCATAACCATCTGAAGTATCTGCACCGGCCTTGATTAGTAATGTAAACGCACTATCTAAAAAAAACTTGTTTGGCTCGTAACGTTCATAAAATTCTACATAAGCCTGCGCTTGCGTTCGTGCATCCACCTGATCATCATTATAACATACTAATCCTAAAAATTTTGCAATGGCTTCTTTGTTTTCAACCTTAGGCTTTCGACGAATATAATGATCGGTAACAGCTACATGTGGTATATCAATACTTCCATTTTTGGGCATATGGCATGTGATACAATTATCTTGCTTCGCTACCCGTAACGCCATGTTTTCTTTGCAATCATCTTTGCTTGCATGACAAGTTTTACAAGCGTTTATAAAAACTTCTTGTGCGGTAAACTTCACACTTACATGCGGGTTATGACAAGTAATGCAACTCATCTTATTTGAATTGACAAAACAATCACTCATCTTCATACGTTCAACATGACTCGCCATAATCATATGATTTTCGTCGCCACTGTAAGATGGCATAAATACATGCATCGATTTTTTTAATTCTTGCGAAGGCAAAAAATCCATAAACGATTTCCCTTCCTTCAAAACAGCTATACCTTGTAAATGACAACGCTGACATAAATTATTTTGCGCTTCAATACTCAACTTTTTAGGGTTTACAATAGTGTAGTCAATGGATGTTGCAGTATCAATAATATCTCCATTTTGCTTTGCGCTAACATGTAAACTACCCGGTCCATGACAACGTTCGCAATCTATGCCTAGTTTTATATTGTTGAATTTGTTCAAGCTTCCGGCAACAAATTCAGGATATCCATTATGACAAGTAATACATTCCAATTCAATCTTTCTATCAAATCGTGAGTTCTTCCCTTTTTCGAATCCAGGCGCTAAATCCCACTTGCCTTTTTGCGTATAAAAAGTAATAGGCGCTTGATGTAAATACCCATTAATATTGATGATATGTGAATTGGTATGCTGTCCGCTACCCACTATATAACTTACTTTTTCAATTCGTTTATGGGTAGTATCATTCCCTGTTAATCTGTACTCGAGTATACATAAACTATCACCATCCCAATAAGGTTTATAATATAAATTTTTGATGCTATCATACACCAAAGCTTTGGCGTTTGAAAAGTCGGCCGATGATTTTTGTTTAGTGGCTAATCCCCAACTTTGACCCATACCGGTTTGCATAAAGCTTTCGTAAATACCGGTATGACAATTTTTGCAAGTTTCCATACCTACATATTGTGCTTCAGGATTATCAATAGCTAAAAATGGACTCTTCTCTTCATCGCTACTACAACGATATAGCAAACTCAAGCAAACCAATATAAAAGTTACAAGTAGTATGGCTTTTTTCATGAAAGTCAAATATAATTCAATTATCATCTCAAATGCTTTCGAGAAAATCATCAATCTGTAAATCAATCACTTCTCTCATTAAATTACTTGCATCAACCCCCATTCACGAATTCACAAATTGCCTCATTCACAAATTATCACATTATCACATCTGCATATTATCTCATTATCCTATCCGCACATTAACTCCCCGCCTTATATTTGCCGAATGAACAAACTTGAAATATTAGCTCAGAAAATTAAGGAAGCTCATGTAGGCGGTGGAGAAAAACGAATTGAATCGCAACATAAAAAAGGAAAGCTTACAGCTCGCGAGCGTTTACAAATATTATTAGATGAAGGCTCATTCGAAGAAATAGGCATGCTGGTTACCCATCGTAGTACCGATTTTGGTATGGAAAACGAGCAATATCTTGGCGATGGTGTAGTTACAGGTTATGGAACTATTCATGGTAGATTGGTATATGTATTCTCTCAAGATTTTACCGTATTTGGAGGAAGTTTAAGTGAAACACACGCTAAGAAAATTTGTAAGATTATGGATCTTGCCATGGAAAACGGTGCTCCGGTAATTGGCTTAAACGATAGTGGTGGTGCACGAATTCAAGAAGGTGTAGTTTCGTTAGGTGGATATGCCGATATTTTTTATCGTAATACTCGTGCCTCGGGCGTGATTCCGCAACTTTCGGCTATTATGGGTCCTTGCGCAGGTGGGGCAGTTTATTCACCGGCCATTACCGATTATATTTTTATGGTAGAACATAGCTCGTATATGTTTGTAACCGGACCCAATGTGGTGAAAACCGTTACCCATGAAGAGGTAAGCAGCGAAGAATTAGGCGGAGCACATACCCATGCTTCTAAAAGTGGAGTTACCCATTTTGCCTGTGAAAATGAAGTAGCCTGTATTATGCAAATAAAGCAGTTGTTAACTTATATACCGCAAAACTGCGAAGATGAAGCCCCCATTTATCCTTATGAACAAGGCGATGAAAGTAGGGTCAAGTTGAACACGATGATTCCCGAAAATCCAAATACGCCTTATGATATGAAAGAGGTGATTGCCGAAATTTGCGATGAGGATACATTTATGGAAGTTCATAAAGATTATGCCGAAAATATTGTGGTAGGTTTTGCCTTATTGGGCGGAAGAAGTATTGGTATAGTAGCGAATCAACCTGCCGCAATGGCCGGCGTGTTAGATAATAATTCAAGTAAGAAGGGTGCTAGGTTTGTAAGATTTTGTGATGCTTTTAATATTCCACTTTTAGTATTGGTAGATGTGCCCGGATTTTTACCCGGCACCGATCAGGAGTGGAATGGTATTATTACTAACGGCGCAAAATTATTATATGCATTTAGCGAAGCCACTGTACCCAAAGTAACGGTTATTACTCGTAAAGCGTATGGTGGTGCTTATGATGTGATGAACTCGAAACATATTGGTGCCGATTTAAATTTTGCGTTTCCAAATGCCGAAATTGCCGTGATGGGTGCTAAAGGAGCGGTTGAAATAATATTTAAAAAGGAAATTGAAAGTGCCGAAAATCCGCAAACTAAGCTTGATGAAAAGGTAGCTGAATATGCCGAAAAGTTTGCCAATCCATATGGGGCTGCAGCACATGGTTTTATTGATGAAGTAATTGAACCGGCAAAAACTCGTATGAAATTGATAAAAGGTTTTGTGATGTTGCAAAATAAAGTGTGTGATATGCCTAAAAAGAAACATGGTAATATTCCGATGTAATTTAATTAGCTTGTTTACCAACGCTATGGGTTATTGATTCGTCTGGAATATTGAGAAACTGAATAAATAATAAATTGAATGTTTAATTATTCACTATCTTTATTCCTTAATCTTCAATCTTCAATCTTCAATCTGCAAAATTTTTAATAAACATAAAATAATACAACATGAAAAAATTGATTTTTACAATTCTTGCCCTAAGTTCATTATGCACAGCTCAGGCTCAAATGTGGAAAGCTGATGGTACTGTCCTAACAACTACCTTCGCTATGAAAGACATCAACAATGTTAACTACGATTTGTTTACCATGCTGAATGCAGGCAAACATGTGGTAATTGATTTTTCGGCAACTTGGTGTGGCCCATGTTGGTCGTATCACCAAACCCATGTTTTAGACAATTATTTCGATAAGTATGGCCCAACCGGAACCGCAGTTAAAGATGCTCAAGTGTTTTTATATGAAGTGGATCAATCAACAGATGCGACTGATTTAAATGGAACTACTGGTTCTACACAAGGTAATTGGATTACAGGAACAACCCATCCAATTTGTAACGAAGCTTCAACAGGTTCAGTACTTAATGCATTTCTTGCACCGGGAACAGTTTCATACAGTGTGCCTGCAGTTTTTGTAGTTTGTAAGAACAAACAAATGTACAAGGTTAGTACTGTTTACAATACCGAAACTACCTTACGTAATTATATAGCCAGCAAGTGTGGTGTAGGGCCATTAAGCAATGATGATGTGATGGATATCAATTTCTCTTACAATATTTATCCAAATCCGGCTGCCGATTTAGCAACAATTCACTTAGATCTTGAAACACCTAATTCAGTTTCTTACACTATTACCAATGCCCTTGGTGAAGTTGTATTGAATGGTGCAGAAACTAAAATGAATGAAGGTACTAACGATATTTCTGTAAATACAAGTGCTTGGTCTACCGGTATGTATTTTGTAAACTTACAAGTTGGAAATCGTGTGATTAAGGCTAAATTAAGTGTGCAACATTAATCCTTATTAAATAGCATTATAAAAAAGCTACGCAGTGCGTGGCTTTTTTTATGCGTGGAATATTTGATATAATGATTGCTAATTTATGTTTTCTAGGTATCAAATATTTAATGTATAACCACTAATTTTTTCACATACTTATTATTTACACTTACATAATACATACCCGGTGCAAGTTTGCTTAATGAAATTTGCCATTGCTTAGCAGGGGATAAATTAATATCGGCAACAGTTTGAGAAAGTGTATTGTAAATACGCACATATTGAATTTCTTCATTTGCTGTAATCGTTAATCTTTGTTGTGCAGGATTTGGGAATAGACTTACATTATCATCTTGAACATTGGTTTCTATTACTGACAATGGTGCCACACAACTATCAATATAAAAACTCCATGTATATACTTGCGTAAAATGATTAAAAGGAGCTAAGCAATTACTATCTTTTGCACTAATATAAACATTATATAAACCCTTAGCGGTTATGGGTACTTGCCAATTTAATTTTAAATGTACACTATCAGTATTGGCATTTGTAATAGTGCAACTTACAGTGCCGGGCAGTGTAGTATCGGCGGTAGTTCGTACGTGTAAATCGGCATTGCTTACACTGGGTAATTTTATATAAGCATCTAAACTAATTGGTAAGCCGGCGCAACTCATTAAAGTGCCTTGATTATTAAAATACGCATTTTGAACACTGATGGTATCAATTTTCATATAACTTATTGGGCGTGTATCGTTTTTTAATGTAAACTGATTAAAGCGATACGTTTCACTCACAAATTTTTGATTACGATATTCTTTTACCGAATAGTATAAAACAGGCTGCATGGTACTTTTAGCAGTAAAGGTTGTACGCCCGGTACTATCTACTAAATGAAAAGTACTGTCGGTATCAAAAGGGTTATTTAAACCATTATACCTTATTGGGTTGGGGCCGGTTTGTCCGGGTAATGGGGCGTAGTAATGGTCATCAGTAAATACTTCAGAGTGGTAATTCCCGTTTAAATCTGTATCTGAAAAAAATCTAGCGGTTTGTAAATACCACTCCGGTGTTGCACTTCCCATTTGTAAAAGGGTCGCACCTTTCAAGGTATCTGGTATTGAAACTACTAAGCTATCACCATCAACATCAAATGGTCCTGGAGTATATTCAACATTTTTATTAATAGGAAAGTTATACAAATAAGGCGATAAAAACCTAGCAGAATTATTATTAGGAAAATCTAAATTATTGAATGAACAGCCGGCAATAGATGAGAAGCCAAAACTACCAATCGCCCATTTGTATCTTACAAAACAAAGCGAATCAAGATTACTCAATTGGTTATGATAAAACCCACCATTAAGCATTATTTTAGTTCTTGTATCATCCCAACTAATATTCCCACATCCACCTTTCTTATGAAAGCCAATTGCAAAATACCAACGGTCGCATTTTTCAGGCAAATAAATCAATCCTTTATATTCAACTCTTGCCCGGTGTGGAGAATAGCTTTGATAATTATTGCCAGCTATTGCTAAAGTATATGGTATCGTATATCCACAAAAAGTATCAATAATTCCTTGGGGTACTACCGCTCTATATAAGGTATCAAAGAGCGGTGGTGTTACAAAACCAGTATCATTCACTACTATATAATTTTTACCATAATTACAGTCATTCCAATAATACATGGTAGTAATTTCACAAAAATTATGAGTCCAATCATACTGCATTGGTAAAATATTTATAAAAGTAAACTCGTAACATGAATCAGCTATATCCGGCCTCCATTTCCAATACATTTCCCCACCCCCACCTTTAGTAAAAACTTCTTGCGATTTTAAAATGCATGGTAATGCCAATACTATAAAAAGTATGAATATTTTTTTCATAATGCTTTTTTTACTTAATAAATTTAGATGTGTAAATACGCTCTAATTTTTCATTTCTGAACTCAATGAAATACATGCCATTGGCATAGTTTGACATATCTATTTGAACTGAAGAATTAGAAGTATTCCCAGTGATTATTCTGCTACCAAATGCATTAAATAGATTGTAACTTTTGGCATCACTCGAAAATTTAATTACAAGTTTATTGTTCTCATAGCTTTGTAAGTAACTATTGTTTTGGGTAGTGTTTATGCTGTTTGGTTTAAAATATAAATTCCATACGTCGCAATAATAACTTGGGATATCATCAATATCTTCTGAATCGTTATTTAAGGTATTATCGTCCGGAGTAAACACATAATCTCCGGGAGAAGTGAATGTGTTACTAATATCATCGGGTACTATGAAATCAGCATCTAATGGTCTTTCAGATTTATAACAATCTATATCAATATAGTTATCTGTTTTATTTAAAACCATATTTTCATACAATGCAGGGTTCGCCAAATTAAAAACCGTTTGTCCCATGGCATAATCTTCGGTTGTAAACACATTAAGTGGGTATTGGTGCGCAGTATGGCTAGGATAAAAATTATTATTATATGATAAATAAGATAAGTAGTTATTAAAACCAATATTGCCGCCCGGGCGAGGGTAAGTAGTAATTAATAGTTGTTGAGTATTTTCGAAATCATCTAATGCTGCTGCTGAATAATCAATTTGATTGAGCATAGGATAGCTTAATGAATTTAACGACACAGAATAAGTGCTACTTTCAAAATAATTCGATACGATGGATGCAACAGAGGTAGTTAGTGACTGAGAAATTTTTGCAATTTTAGGGAATGCATTGTCAACTAGTGTCATAAATCCAAAGGCATGTGCAGAGCCAGCAGAAGAAGTTGTTGCCAAAGTAGGATATACTTGCAAACCACCGCCGGGTACTATTCTAAGTTTTTGATAAATAAATGCGTTATCAGCAAGTGTGCCTCCACTACTAACACCGGCAAACCAAATTTCATGTTCATTTTCATCCCAAAATAAATCCCCGGCAGATAAATCACCAACATTTGTACTAAGGTCAGATTCGTAAACCAAAAGTTCGGGATATAAAGTTGGGTTGCTTGCATTAGGGAAATTAGCTAAGCCATAATCTAATCGTAAAAAAAAGATGGAACCCACAACTACAGTGCCCGTTAAATCTTTTGGCGAAGTTCCAGTAATCACAAAACCACCTTCAGTCGGGTCTGGTGTTTCAATAATACGGCTTGGGAAAAATGCATTATTAACTGCTGCGCTTCCAAAGTCAAATGGTCGATAAGCAACAGGGCCTGCACTTGTTAAAGCTCCCACTACCATGGTTTGTGTTGCTGTGGTTGAAGCCATAGGTATTGGATCAGAATTATTTCCACACACGCCCACAAATACAAAATCGCCATAACCTTGCCCTACAGCGTAAGGCGACTCTATCGTACAGATATCAGAAACATAAAGATTATCATATGGGCTAGTACCGGTTAATTGTATTCCGGTAACTTGTATAGAGATGATATTTAAATCGGGGTCCAAAAATAAAAACCACGATTTATTTATCGCTGGTGTAGTTGGATCTTCAACAATACCTGCAATGCAATATTCTCCAACATAAGAATTAAATGCTGCACATGTAGGTACAAAATTTCCAGTTTCATTATCAAAAACAGTAAATGCTTTTGTAAAAACGCCTGAATTATCTACCAAGTGAATTAGAATTGAACGATGTGTGCCAGAAGTTTCAACACTTTCGATAATAAGTGTCCCATCTAAATTATATTGATTCGATGGATAAAACCGCTGAATAATGTATGATTCGGGATAATTGAAATCGTAGGATGGAACAGGGTCGTAATACTGCGTGAAATTAGGTTGTGCAAATGTGCTTGTACAACTAAGCATACAAAAGAACAAAATCGTTAATAGAATGTTGTGATTGTGAGGGGTAATTTGTGGTTTCATAAAATTTAAATTTGGTTTAAAGGTTAACACAAAATTAAAGAAATAATTTTGTGAATACCAAATTTTGTTTTATGTAGTAGCAATCAAAAGGGATTTTAACCTTTGAAAATATTAGGTACTGTAGAATTAATGTCAAATTGCTAATGAATTTTAAGTTTGGGACGACAACATATCTTTTGATATAATCCTTACTTTTGAAATCAAACTCATTTCATGTTACGCTATTTCTTATTTTCTGCTATCGTACTTTTTGTTTCTTGCCGAAGATGTACTGAAAATTTGTGTGGTAATAATGGAAGTGTCAATGTGCATTTGGTGCATTATACCGAAGCTGAAGCCACTCCAGTAATATTGAAGTTGTATCAAAAGCAATCCAATTTTACCATACCTATTGTGGATGGATATGTAAATAACCGCTATTATTCCGGCGATACCATGCATTTATTGGGCGTTGATATATTTGCCGACTCGGCAGGAAGTGTGCATTATGATATGGAAGTAGTTGTGCCGTCAAATAATTGCCGCCTTAAACTATTTGATATGGTGAAAGAAAGGAATACCTGGGAGCATTGTAGCTCATGGCCTTTTTTTAATAAAAAAGAAGCGGTGCCATGTAATAATCAAATGCAAAGTTTTCAGTACAATGTAAACAGTGGAAGTATTGATGTGGTAGGCAATGATATTTATCTTATTAAGTAAAAACGATGCAGCCAAAATCGCCTGTCATCCATCTGTTACATTTTTTTCTAGAGGGGCATTTTTTAATTTCTTTAGGTGCATGCGCTTTATGTTTCGAGACTAATTTGCTTTTGCATCAATCACTGCAATCGAATTTTTTTTATGCCTTTGTATTTTTCGCCACCTTGTTTACTTATAATTTGTATTATATAAAAGATGCTAATTTTTTGTATGCAAAACCTCTGGCCATTGTGGGCTTAGCAGGAAGTATTCTCAGTTTTTTTCTCATGCCCTATCAACCCATAGTTTCTCTAGGTATTATTACCGTACTTTCAATTTTATATATCCTTCCTATTTTTATTGCCATTCGTAAACCGGAGGCTTTTAATG
The DNA here is from genome assembly GCA_016706595.1 of Bacteroidota bacterium. Classification (GTDB taxonomy): domain Bacteria; phylum Bacteroidota; class Bacteroidia; order Chitinophagales; family Chitinophagaceae; genus OLB11. Next base: position 732,277 of record JADJJH010000002.1, read on the forward strand.
TTCAAAAGTTGATTTTGTTAATTTGTATTTGGGTCATCACAACCTATGTAATGCCGCAAACTGAATTTCATTTTCATGCACAACAAGTAGTGCTTTTAACCTATCGAACCTTGTTTATAAGTTTACTAAGCTTGCTTTTTTTTATTCGTGATGAAGCAAAACCTATCCTTAAAAGAAGAGGCATTTTTACAACTTACCTACTCATTGCTATGCAATACTTGACCTGTATTTCTATTGCATTGTTATGCGATATTGGCCTCGCCTTGGTATTTGCATTTATTACAAGCTTACTACTTTTACTTACCATTCGATTTACGAGAAAGAAAGTAGCCTCTATGTATTACCTTGGTTTTGTTGATGGACTCATGTGTCTAGAACTTATATTTGTGACACTTAAACTTGCATACTTCAATGAATCTTGATTCGCTTTTACGACGTAATTACATCAACAATACTGGACTTGATACCACTAGCGGCAATTCGTCGGGTCGGAATTTTAATAAAGATGGAAGCAGTAATGTGCAACGCAGCGGCTTAGGCTATTTTAGCAGTATTAGTTTATTTCATACTTTAATTAATATGAAGTTTTCGCACTTTGTGTTAATGGCTTTTGCCACCTTTATAGGTGTAAATTTTATATTTGCGGCACTCTATTTTGCATTAGGTGCCGAACAAATAACCGGTATAAGTGGAACAACCCCCATTGAAAAATTCTTGTCATGTTTTTTCTTTAGTGCCCAAACGATTACAACTGTCGGTTATGGTCAAATGCATCCAAACACCATTACAGCCAATGCCTTATCTACTTTTGAAGCGGTTTTTGGATGGATGGCATTTGCCGTGTTAACCGGATTAATTTACGGTCGATTTTCGAAACCAAGAGCCTATTTAATGTTCAGTGAGTGTGCTTTAATTAGTCCGTACAAAAATGGTAAAGCCCTAATGTTTCGTATGGCGCCTTACAAAAATAATAACCTAACCGAAGTAGAAGTGATGTTGAATTTGGCGATTCGTTTAGAGGAAAACGGGATGTTGGTAAATAAATTTTTGCCTCTGCAGGTTGAGTTGCCGAAAATTACCGCTTTAGCTTTAAACTGGACGGTTGTGCATGCCATCAATGAAGAGAGTCCGTTTTATAATATGAGCGAAAATGAATTTGCAGAGAAGTCGGTTGAAGTACTCATTTTTGTAAAAGCATTTGATGAACATTTTTCGAATATCGTAAAGCAAAGAACATCGTATGTAGCCGGTGACATTATACATGGTGCCAAGTTTGATTTAATGTTTAAACAAAGCGATAATAAAAAAAGCACCTTGCTTGAGTTAGATAAAATTAGCGATTATCACAAAGTTGAATTACCTGTTTCGTGATGAGTAAAATTAAGATTGGTGTAAGTATAGTATTGCTTTGCGCGCTGGCTTTGTTCGGGCTATGGCAAAAAACGCAACCTGCTAAACCTACTAATGAGGTTCAAAGCAAGAAGCCAGTTGAAATTGAAATTAAAGAAATTGAAAATCAAATTCCGCAGCATGCAATTACCACTTGGCAATATATTCGAAAGTATCATAAAGCACCATCTCATTTTGTTGGCGGACGAGAATTTAAAAACCGAGAACGAAAATTGCCAATAAGGAATGAGGATGGAACCAAACCTATCTATCGCGAATGGGATATTTATCCTAAGCGTGAAGGGGTTAATCGTGGTGCTGAAAGATTAGTGAGCTTACAATTCGAAAAGGCTTGGTATACGCCCGATCATTACAATACTTTTATTGAACTAACAGACTAACTATGAGCAAAATATATCAATTGCAACATCAAGGTTTTATTTCTGAAGCCAGCGATACGTACGTTGCGATACTAGATGGAAGAAAGATGAAAACGATGGCTGAATTTTATGCGGTACTATCCGAAGCGCTTCAATTTCCAGATTATTTTGGTGCGAATTTAGATGCCTTAGATGAATTGTTGTTTGAGATTGATTGGTTGCCAAGCCAATTTGTACTGCTCATTATTCATCATCATCAAAATTTACTTGAAAATGAAGTAGCCATGAAAGATGAAATTTGGCAACTATTGAATGATATTGATAATCCTTATTTTGAAGTTTGTCGGTGCTAGTTTGCAAATGCTGATTGCTTATATACCTTTACCAAAATTTTTTAATGATGAAGTTCATTCAACTTTTAGCTTTCGTAATTGTATTTACCAATCAATTATTTGCACAAGGCAATTCGTCGCCAGTGAAATTATTGCAATCCGAAGATTTTGAATCTCCTGGTCGCCACGATATCCTATCGCCCATACCGTATGGTGAAAAGGGAATTATTCAAGTGAATAATCGAGGAATCAAGTCGTTCAATTTTCAGTTATTCTCCAATGATTTGCGTTTTGTGAAAGAAAAAACAGTAGAGCCTGAAAAGAAATTAAGCGAAAATGCTACCAATCCTCGATTTGTAAAAGTGGGCAGTAAAACCTATTTATTTGTGCGTGATGTGTATCGCGATCGCGACAAAGAAGGTGTTTCGTGTTTAGAGTTTAATGCAGATAAATTAGATTTCGAACCTAAGGATAAAAAATTATTTGAAACCTCTGATAAGGTAGCCTATAATGGTTTATATAGTTTTTCGAACGCAAGTTTTGAGGATGAAAACAAAATTAGTTTCGGTTCCTATAAAATGGATATTTCTAAGAATGATAAGGCAGTGATGTTTACCTATCGCTTACGTCCTGAAAAACGTAACGACCGCATGAATAAAGATGTAATCGGTATGCAAGTGTTTGATCAGCAAATGGAAAAAATTTGGGGTGGCGAAATGACAATGCCTTATACCGAAGCAAAGATGGATAATCTATCATTCATTGTGTCAGATGATGCCAAGGTATATATTCTAGCCAAAGTGTATGAAGGTGAAACGCCACGCGAAAAGCGTGATCGTAAAATTCCAAACTATCATCTTGAGTTATTAGTGTACGAGAAAGGTAGAACTGAACCCGATATTATTCAGATTAAATTAGATAATTACGTGCCTAAGTCGGCCTATTTATTTGAGACTGATAAAGGCGAAATATTATTAGGCGGTTTTTATGCAAAATCATTAATTAAGCCAACCGACGGTGCTTTTGTATTACAATTAGATAAAACGGCAAAAACCACTAGTATTAAAAATGGCGGGATCTTCGAAATTCCTTCAGATTTAATTAAAGAATTTGCCAGCAATCGTGAGCGTCGCAAACTTGAAAAGAGAGAAGATAAAGATGATGAAAATGATTTGGGGGTTGATAATTTAGTGATTCGTTCGATATGGGTATTAAATGATGGCACCTTGAAATTACTAGCTGAGCAATATCGAGTTGAATCGCGCACAATAACCACTACCACTTCAAATGGTATGACCACCACGCGAACAACCTACGATACTTACGCCGAGGATATTTATATCATTAATGCTACCCCAGACGGTAAAAGTTGGGTAAGAAAAATCCCGAAAATGCAGCATAGTAACGATTATACCGGCGCCGAATTGTCGTTTAACTCGTTGATGGTAGATGAGAATTTATATATTTTTTATACCGATAACAAGAAGAACCTTGAGTTAGCAAAAGATGAAGCCCCCAAAGCACATCAACAAGGTCGAGGCGGTTATTTGGCTTGCGTTTCGTATGATAAAGATGGAGGTGCCAGAAAACATTTACTGGGTGAAATAGATGAGTTTGAAACCAATTTCTTTATTCGCCGATTTGTTCAAGGTGATCAAGACAATCTCATTTACACAGCTCGTAAGCGACGTAAGAATAGTTTGATTTCGATTAGCGTGAAGTAGGGCATTCGACAATTAGTGAATGTGACAATTAGTGAATGCGATAATGTGCTAATGTGCGAATGTGATAATCTGCGAATGTGTGAATGTGATTTAAAAGAAATTAGTAATACGAACGATCCTGTTTTCCGATGTTGGGAAGGGTTAGGGTTGTGTTCTGGGATTTGGTGAATGTGACAATTCGACAATTAGTGAATGTGCGAATGTGCAGATGTGATCTAATAAATATTCGATCTGCGAAAGAGACTAGACCCCTCTTGGGAAGGGTTAGGGGTGGGTTTTGGAAATATTGCATTGCTTAAGAATTCCCCGCGCGAAGGATTGTAGCGGAAATACTTTTGTGAGGTACGAGCAAAAGATTGAAGAGAAAAGCCTGACCCCGATGCAGAAAAAAACACTGAGGTACGAAGCGATTTTTTTTGCAATCGGGGGCGCGCCCAAATTTTAATTTTTATTAGTAAGGGTTGGCACTGTTTTTAAGTACGCATAAATGGCTTTAATTTCATTGTCGCTTAACACAGAATACGGTTCCATAGGATAGCGAGTACTTGTGCCATCTGGTCGTTTTCCTTCTTTCAAGATGCGTAAAAAATCGTCTTCACTATAATTGCCAATGCCCGAAGTTTTATCAAACGTAATGTTTTGACTAGGGACTAAATTGCCATCCATGTCGAGCATTGGATTTCCACCTCCAAAAAAACCTATCGATTTCTCAGGTTCAATTTCGTTATTGGTCTTAAAATCTTGCGAATGACATTGGAAACAACCCAATGCCCCGGTTGACAAATATTTACCAAGTGCAACGGCATTATTTGAATCGGGTGATAAAATGGGACTTTTTTGCAATGGAAGTGGTTTCATCGCAACACGACACAAAAACTTCACTAAAAAATTTGGTTGATTGATGGCCTGTTTTTCCTTGCTTGCCTGCACATTCGGGCGGTCTGACCGTAACCAAGCAACAATAGCTTCAATATCTTCATCGGCCATCAGTGGAAATTTAGGCATATATGGCGGGGCGTAACTACCATCGCGTTTGATACCCGTTTTTAATAAATAAATAATTTCACCATCCGTCCAATTACCAATACCGGCTTCTTTATCTTGGGTAATATTATACGAATAGATGGTGCCGAATTCTTTAGGCAAATCATCAACATGTTTGCCTATTAGTTTGTTGCCTTCGCCCATATGGCATTTTATACAAAGCATAGATGCCATTCGTTCGCCACGCGCTACCGTACTCGAATCGATTTTTACATGTAAATTTTTAAGATTTTCAGGCATTTCTACTTTATAGGTTGGCAGACCTGAAAAATTAATAAATGCGGCACCAATAATAAGCACCACAACCAAAACGAGGATGAGGTAAAGAATACCTTTTAGAATTTTTTTCATGAGTTAGTTTTTTTATAGTTTTTTATAGTTTATAGGCTACATCGGGGGAAAACGGCTTAAAAATCGCTACAGGTTTCGTAGATTTTCATGCTGCATTTCATGAATAAGTTTTTTTGGTCCCATAAAAATATAAAACTGAAATAAAAAAAAGTAACATTAACAAACATTATTTTCGCATCCTCAAACCGGAAATAAAATACATATGCAGGAAGCAACCCTCGAACAAGCTCAGAAATTAGGTTTAACTGAACAAGAATTTGAAGCGATAAAACTAGTACTCGGTCGTACCCCAAATTTTACCGAAACCGCCGTATATAGTGTAATGTGGAGCGAACACTGTAGCTATAAAAACTCTATTAAATGGTTAAAAACTTTGCCAAAGGAAGGTTCAAAAGTATTGGCCAAAGCTGGTGAAGAAAATGCCGGATTGATAGATATTGGCGATGGATGGGCATGTAGTTTTAAAATAGAATCGCATAATCATCCTTCGGCTATCGAACCTTTTCAGGGTGCAGCGACCGGTGTGGGCGGTATTCATCGTGATATTTTTACCATGGGAGCTCGGCCTATAGCTACCTTAAATTCATTACGCTTCGGAAATATCAATGATGCTAAAACCAAACATCTTTTAAAAGGTGTGGTAAAAGGAATTAGTCATTACGGTAATTGTTTTGGCGTACCAACCGTAGGTGGTGAAGTGTATTTTGAAGATTGTTATAGTACCAACCCTTTAGTAAATGCGATGAGTGTTGGCGTAATGAAAACCGGAAGAACGATTTCGGCAACCTCGTATGGCGAAGGCAATCCGGTATTTATTGTGGGTAGCGATACCGGTAAAGATGGAATAGGTGGTGCAAGTTTTGCCAGTGCCGATATTAATGAAGATAGTGCGAAAGATTTACCGGCAGTACAAGTTGGCGATCCATTTCAAGAAAAGAAATTGTTGGAAGCCTGTATGGAATTGGTAGAAATTGATGCAATAATTGGTATGCAAGATATGGGAGCAGCGGGTATTGCATGTAGTACATCTGAAATGAGTGCGAAGGGCGAACATGGCATGATTATTCATTTAGATAAAGTGCCTACGCGTCAGAAGAATATGAAGGCTTGGGAAATGTTATTGAGTGAAAGTCAAGAACGTATGTTGATAGTAGTGAAGAAAGGAGAAGAAAAATCGGTGACGGATATTTTTGATAAATGGGATATTCATTGTGAGCAAATTGGGGAAGTAACTACTAACAAGATGTTGAAGTTTTATATGCACGATGAGTTAGTTGCCGAAATTCCTGCCGAAAGTTTAGTATTAGGAGGTGGCGCCCCTGTGTATGAAAGAGAGTATACCGAACCAAAGTATTTTGCCGAGCGCGATGCATTTCAAATGGAAGCGATTACGGTGCCGCAAGATGTAAAATCGGTTGCCGAAAAAATAATTGCCTTACCCAATATTGCCAGCAAACGTTGGGTGTATAATCAGTACGATAGTATGGTAGGTACGGGAACCATTAATACCAATGCACCTTGCGATGCCTCGGTGGTTTGGGTTAAGGAAACTAAAAAAGGAATTGCCTGCACAGTAGATTGCAACAGTAGATATGTGCATGCCGATCCGAAAACCGGTGGTATGATAGCAGTGTTTGAAGCCGCAAGAAATATTGTTTGCAGTGGTGCCACACCAAGTGCCATTACCAATTGTTTAAATTTTGGAAACCCTTATAACCCCGAAGTGTATTATCAGTTTGTGTATGCCTTAAAGGGCATGAGTGAAGCTTGTTTAAAATTAGATACACCTGTTACAGGAGGTAATGTAAGTTTTTATAATCAATCGCCCGATGGAGCGGTTTACCCTACCCCAACGATAGGCATGGTAGGAATTATCGATGATATTTCGAAATGCATGACAATGGATTTTAAACAAGCCGGTGATATTATTTACTTAGTTGGAAAAAGTAAAAACGATTTAGGTAGTAGCGAGTATTTGCATAAAATAGTAGGTATTGAATTATCACCTGCACCTTATTTTGATATTGAAGAAGAATTTTTAGTACAGCAAACAGTATTGAAATTGATACATGCCGGTTTATTACAATCGGCCCATGATATAGCCGAGGGCGGATTATTTACTGCCTTACTTGAAAGTGCCAAGCAAAGAAATTTAGGTTTTGACATTGCGATGCCTGATGAAATTCGACCTGATGCCTTTTTATTTGGTGAAGCACAAAGCCGAATTGTGGTAAGTGTGAAGCCTGAAAATGCTACAGCCTTTGAGCAAGCCTTAGGTGATTGTGCTTTCGAAAAATTGGGTGTAGTAAATAGTGGTGAGCTACTATTAAATCAAAACAATTGGGGAAATATTACTTCATGGGCAAGTATTTATGATGAGACGATTGGGAACTTGATGGGGAATTAGGGAATTGAATCCGATTTAAATTTGATTTTTTGTGACGATCACACTTTGAAATAAAGTTTCATTATAACGAAACTGCTATTATCTTTGCTAGGTATAGGCTAAATACTCAATGGATAATAATTTTGAAATCATTTTTTTGACAGATGCATTTGAATTTTTAAAGTCACTAGATCCCAAACACGCTAACAAGATACTTTATAACATCAGAAAATCTCAACAAAAAAATGACCCTGAGCTTTTTAAAAAACTAACTGACGACATTTGGGAGTTTCGAACATTATTTCAAGGACTTCAATACAGAATGTTGGCATTTTGGGATAAAACGAATAATAGCAATACTTTGGTTATCTCGACACATGGATTTATTAAAAAACAAAGTAAAGTTCCTGACAATGAGATTATAAAAGCGGAAAAACAACGCAAGAAATATTTTCAAGACAAATTAAAAAAGTAAAAAATGAAAACATACACATTAGATGAAGTAACAGATAAAATTATTGGCAAGAAAGGGTCGGCAAACAGAGACAGGTTTGAATATGAATTGCAAATGGACTTAATTGGCAAAGCCATTAAAGAAAGTCGGCAAGAACGAAAATTGACGCAAGAGCAATTAGGTGAATTAATTGGTGTTCAAAAATCACAAATTTCACGACTTGAAAGCAATGCTAGTAATGTGACTATGGACACATTAATGAAAGTTTTTACAGCATTAAAAGCAAAAGTGAGACTTCAAATTGAATTACCAAACGCAAAATTTAATGTGGCTAGATAATACTAAAGCTTACTTTGCCTGTGAGCAGAAATAAGTAAGTAACCATTCGATTATTTGAAAGTTTTATAAAAAGGTTAAACGACAATAGGAACTTAGAAACTTACATTCAGTCTCCACATTGATGAATTCAGAAAAGAGAATTAATATAGCTATGGTTTTAATTATTAAATTTGGTATTTCAAACTTCTAAGGGTGGATATATTAGTGAATCGCAGAGTCTCCGCCTCGGGACTCTGCGGAGAGAGAAGTTTCTAAACCACAATAGAAACATAGAAAATATTTTTCCTCTAGGCATTCTAAGGCGATATTTTTTTGGCAGGTAGGTGAATAAATAAATAAATATGATTGAAGCCAAAATGAATATCCTCTTAATTCTAAGGAATATGGCTATTTATATTTTGATTATAATGGTTGTATTGTACTTATCAAATGCAAAGCCCGTTCATAGGATTGTATTTTTATTGTTGGTGGTGATGTTTGATATCATGAGTAAATTGAAATTTTTACTTTTATCAATTTCCGTCAAAAGTGGATTTGTTACACTTAAGTTTATAATCAACTTTCGTAAAGAAACGAAAGTTTTAGCAACGAAGGAACTTCAATTGATTATTAAGAAAGGTCATATCGCCCGAACTTTATTTGGAGATATTTTAGTGATAAAGATTAAAGATGAGGATTTAGGGAAAGTGGTTTTAGGTTCAAGTGGCTGGACTAGAAAAATAATAATGGAAGTGAATGAAATTATGGGTGTGAGTAAACAAGCGATAGTTTAAGGATTAAAATAGGTTCCATGATTTTCTTCTTCACAAACCACTCTTTAATTTCAATATTAAATCCTCTATTATTTTACTTCAAACTCCCTCATCTAAGCCCTTTCACAAATTCAACCGCCAATTGCAAACGATTACCTTCATTCCCTTCAACAATACAAAAAGGCAAATTACTACTACTTACAATTTCAAGATATTGTTTGTAAAAATAAGTTCTTAATTCAGGTTCAGGATGTTCTCGTAAAGGATCGGGTTCCCATGGTAAATCAGGTGACGTTAAAATGTAAGCATCATACTTTTGCTGTGCAATTTCGTTCAGTATATCGCTATGGCAATTGCCGTAAGCATATTCGCTCCAAACTTTAATTACTTGTAAATCGGTATCGCAAAATAAAAAATCCTTGGCTTGTTTCAATGCTAAGTCTTCGGATGCTAATTGTCCTTTAGCAATTTCTATCAAATCCTCTTGCGTATAAGCTTTGCCTAAATTTTGTAAATATGATCTCGCAAATTCAGGCACCCAAGTGGTATGAAAATGCTTTGCTAATTGCTCGCATAAAGTAGATTTACCTGTGCTTTCGCCACCTATAATTACAATTTTTTTCAAGGGCATCATGGCAATCCGGGTTTATATTTAGCTGCATATTTTTTATGAAATCGCTCTTGTAATTTATAAGTTACCCATGCCGAACCTGCACCTAAAACAGCACCCGCCAATACATCGCTTGGATAATGAACGCCTAAATGCATACGCGAATAAGCAACGCTTCCGGCCCAAACATAAGCAGGTACTACGATATACCATTTTTTAAAATTCATACTTAATGAAGTAGCCGTACAAAATGCATTAGAGGTATGTCCGGATGGAAATGAATGCTTGGTTTCATTTTCTAAAGCTTGAATAAAAGGATAGGTTTGTGCCGGTCTGGGCCTATCAACGATTCGTTTTAATGCATAGGTTTTTACAGAAGTCATCGCCAATGCCAACGACATATTCAATCCTTTTTTTAGAAGTTTAGTATCGTGTTGCGATAAACCAATAGCGCAAATACTTAAAGGCAAACCAACACCGATATAGGCCTCGGTATTGGAAATTAAATGCATACTTCCATCGAATGATGTATTTCGATGAACGTTGATTTGTTTTAAAATATTGATATCCGTGTTTTGCGCAGGGGCATACTTTGAAAAAAGACTTATCGATAAAAAAAATAAGAAATTGTAAACACGCATATGGCGACTAAGATACGAAGGAGAGTTAAATGATTTTTCAATCCTATAGCTATAATATCAATATTCAATTCAATGCTTATATATTGATCTTCAGATATGAATGGTAAATTATCATCTTTAATGATTAACCATTAACCATTAAGCATTAATCATTAACCATTAATCATTAACCATTAACCATTAATCATTAACCATTAATCATTAACCATTTATATCCTAATCCTTCTTCATTTCTAATTTGAAAAAAGTTTCAATAGGCAAAAAATAGGTCTTGTCTTTTTCTTTTTCAATACTTATTTCCATGAGTTTAGATTTTTCTTTGTCTTTATCTGCCCATTCTTGAACTACAATGGAATTTGATTTTGAATCGATCTTCCAATGTGCATTTTGAATTGCCATTTCCTGAATGCCGAAATTGAAATTAAATTTCCCATTTTCTTCAAACTCAAAACTGGCAATCATAATGCCTTTCATTAATGAATCTAATGTGCTTTTAAATTCTTCAGGTATTAGATTGCCCAATGTAGATTCTGCACTAACTACCCTCCATTTGCCTATCAATTCGCTTTTATTAATTTGCTGACTAAAAGCCGACAAACTAAAAATTAAAAATGCGGTACAGCTTATTATTTTTTTCATAGAGTGTATTTTAAGTGAATAAAGATCCAATTTAAATTAAAATTGATGCTTGTAATTGAACGAAATTTCGCGAATGTCGAACCCCAAACCTCGAGCTTCGCTTCCTTACTGCCTAATCACTTCCAACATCTGCTCATGAATTTTACCATTGGTAGCCAAGGTTTCTTTATGATACACGCTATAAGGTTCGCCTCCAAAATTACTAACTCGTCCGCCGGCTTCTTCAATAATTAAATAACCGGCTGCAATATCCCAAGGGTTTAAATTGTATTCCCAAAATCCATCAAATCGTCCGGCTGCCACCCAACATAAATCAATAGCTGCGCTGCCTAAACGGCGAACCGGCAATCCTTTTCTAATAAATCTTTCAAAAACCGGAATCGGATCTATTTCTATTTGCGCCCATTTATACGGAAAGCCGGTAACCAAGCAAGCACTTTCGAGTTGATCGTTGGATGATACACTTAGTTTTCGATTGTTTAAAAAGGCGCCTTTCCCTTTTTCGGCAAAAAATAATTCGTTCATAAAAGGGTTAAACACTGCACCCATCAACATTTGTCCATCTTGTTCCAACCCAATGCTGATACAACAGATAGGTATGCCATGTGCAAAATTTACGGTGCCGTCTATCGGGTCAATAATCCATTTGTAGTTCGAGGCTGTGCTCATTTCACCAACTTCTTCACTTAATATAAAATGTTCAGGAAATTCAGATCGTATCAAATCGATAATGGCGTCTTCCGATTTTTTATCAACTTCGGTTACCAAGTTATTTAAGGTATCCTTGCTATGCACTTCAAACGTACCTTCAAAATAATGGCGCAGAATTTCAGCCCCCGCATGTATGGCTCTTAGCAAGGTGTTTTTCAATAATTCGTTCATATATTCTGAAATATTCTGTTACTTTTGAAGGCATACAAATATAGCCTCTTTTTTCATCTGCATGCAACTCAGCGTAATTATCGTCAACTATAATGTAAAGTATTTTCTCGAGCATTGTCTGCTTTCGGTTTTTCGTGCCGCGTCGGGTTTGTCGTGTGAAATATTTGTGGTCGATAATAATTCATCAGACGAAAGTGTTGAGATGGTAAAAGCGAAATTTCCATCAGTGATCTTAATTGAAAATTGGCAAAATGCAGGTTTTGCTCGTGCTAATAATCAGGCGGTAGATAAAGCAAAAGGAAAGTATATTTTGTATTTGAATCCAGACACGATCGTGCCTGAAGATTGTTTTACAAAATGCCTAGCTTATATGGAAGCACATGAAGAGGTAGGCGCTTTAGGTTGCAGACTCATTGACGGGAAAGGGGAGTTTTTGCCTGAATCGAAACGTGGGTTTCCATCTGCCGATGTAGCGTTTTATAAAATCACCGGCTTGTCAGGTTTGTTCAAGAAATCGAAATATTTTAATCGTTATCATGTAGGTTATTTACCCGAGTTTGAAGTAAATGAGGTAGATGTGTTGGCAGGATGTTTTATGTGGTGTCGAAAAACGGTGATTGATAAAGTGGGCAGTTTTGATACCGATTACTTTATGTATGGTGAGGATATTGACTTAAGCTATAAAATTAAAAAAGCAGGTTTTAAAAATGTCTATTTTCCCGAAACAAGTATCATTCATTACAAAGGCGAAAGTACAAAAAAGGGTAGCTTGAATTATGTAAAAATGTTTTATCAGGCGATGATCATTTTTGCTAAAAAGCATTTACGAAGTTCTAAGAAGGGTTTGTTTATTGTACTCATTCAAGTAGCCATTTATATTCGAGCTATACTTGCGATGTTTATCAATTTGTTTGGCATTATACGATTACCCTTGCTTGATGCGATATTGGTTTTTGCTTCACTTATTGCCACTAAAAATTTCTGGATATCAAATATCAAAACCGAAACACATTATCCCGCAAGTGTATTATCTACCTTCTTTATTTTGTATGCAGGCATTTGGATTACTTCTGTTTATTTTAATGGGGGTTATGATAAACCTTATCGAGCATCGCGGATTATGAGGGGCATGCTAATTGGTGGTATTTTAAGTATCGCTTTATACGGACTATTACCTGAGCAATATCGATTTTCGAGAGGAATAACTGTATTAGGTGCGTTATTAGCAACCTTGTTGATTTTACTTTCGCGCAAGTTGATGATTTGGTTAAAACTAAATGGCATTGAATCTGAGGATCGTAGCAAACAAGTCATGATAGTAGGCTCTCCGGAAGAAGAAAATGAAATTCGTCGATTGCTGAATCAAGCACATATCGAAAAAAAGATAGCAGGGTCATTGAGTCCTTTTGAGAACAAAGAGAATTATCAACTCGGCATTTTTTCGAACATAAAACCATTGAGTAAACTGTATCAATGTGCCGAAATTATTTTTGTTCAAGGCACTTTAAGTTTTAAGCAAATTATCGATTCTATTCAAGATATTGGAACTCATATCGAGTATAAAATTCATGGTTATGGCACCGATAGTATTATAGGGTCCAATTCAAAAAATACAGCAGGTGATTTATACACCACCGAAATTGTGTATGGCATTACAAGCGCAGCATCACGTCGAAATAAACGTAGTATTGATATGTTGTGTGCTTGTTGTTTTTTGTTGTTGAGTCCGATATTGATTTGGTTTGCAAAAAATAAAAGCACTTACTTTTTACATCATGTATTGGTACTCGAAGGCGATATGACGTATATCGGATATAGCGATCCCCAATTTCCTGCATTAAAACCTCATTTACTCAGTGTATTGCCACCTATGCACGGCTTCGAGATACCGGCCGATAATGAGGAGCATTTGAATTGGTTATATGCAAAAAATTATTCGGCCTGGCATGATGTGAAGTTAATATGGATGAAGTGGAGGGGAATCTGATTCAATCCGATAGCTATCGGATTAATTGTTAATGATTAATTGTTAATGATCAATCTAGTGCTCTCATTGTCGAATTTACTAATTGTCACATTCGCATATTATCACATTATCTCATTTGCATATCCGATAGCATTCGGATCACATTCGCATATTGTCGAATTATCACATTGTCGAATTGTCCTCTTCCTTTGGAATATTCAAATTTTTAAACACCTCTTCCATTTTAAAAACATAATCGAGGGTATCGTCTAGGAAGTAATGCAAGACCGGAATTTTACGAATTTGATTTTTGATACGAGCAGCTAATAGTTTTCGCAATTCCCAATCTCGACTTTTAATATGTGCCAACATTTTTTCGGGTTCAGGAATTTTAAAAAAACTTAGGTAAAATCGGGCTTCCATCAAGTCGGGCGTAACTTTTACCTTCGCAATCGAAATCATACCACCGTGTATAATATTGAGTCCTTCACGTTGAAAAATATCACTCATTTCTTCTTGCAATAGGTTGGCAAATTGTTTTTGTCTTTTACTTTCTTCCATCTTCCAATGTTTAGGGTGTAAATTTACGGCTTTAATTTCTGAATGAAAGCAATTCAAAGTATTTTACCTTTTTTAAAGGGCAAGTGGAATTATGTAGTCGCCTACGCTGTCTCTAATTTACTATCTGTGATTTTTTCAACCTTAACGGTTGGGATGATTAGTCCGTTTTTAAACATGCTATTCGGAAACGAAGCAGCCGTTACCAGTAATCCCGGTTTACATTTTAGCAAAGATGGTATCAGTCAATATTTCTCATTTCTGATGTCGGATTTTATTGCACAACACGATCATAATAAAGTATATGGCTTAGTGTTTATTTGTATAGTGGTGATAGTTTCCACTTTGCTTAAAAATATTTTTTTATATGCAGCCAAGTATATTTTACATCCATTACGTAATCAGGTAATCACAAAAATTCGAAAACAACTATTCGATAAGGTTTTGCAATTGCCGGTAGGTTTTTTTACCAATGAGCGTAAGGGTGATATTCTTTCGCGTATGACCAATGATGTAAATGCTGTAGAAATTTCAGTCATCAGTATGATGGAACTTTTGTTTAGTACTCCGGTAACTGTTATTTTTTATTTTGTGGTTTTGATGATGATCAGCATGAAACTCTTTTTGTTTTTGTTGGTATTATTACCCATTGCCGGTTTAATTATTGGTAGAATTAGTAAGAGCTTAAAAAAGAGTACGGTTAGCACACAAGAAAAATTAGCGAATATTTTAAGTATACTCGAAGAAACATTGGGTGGCTTACGAATTGTAAAAGCATTTCGAGCAGAAGGAAATCGTAATCAGGCTTTTCAAAACGAAAATGAACATGTGTTTCATCTCAATAATCGTATTGCCGCAAAGCGCGAATTAGCATCGCCGATGTCGGAGTTTTTAGGGATTTCAATTTTAAGTATTATCATTTGGTTTGGTGGAAATATGGCCTTGAAGCAACCGGCCGAAATTGAACCGGGCATGTTTATTATGTTTATTTCTTTGTTTTATTTTTTGATCAACCCTTTGAAAGCGCTTTCACAGATATTTTATAATCTACATCAAGGCCGAGCGAGTTTAGATAGAATTAATATGATATTGGAGGCCGAGAATAGAATTGTGAATAAAGAAAATGCATTGCCGATTTCAACATTTGAAAGAGAACTTGAATTTAAAAAGGTTAGTTTTTCGTATGAAGGGAAAGTGGTATTGAAAAATATTAATCTTACCATTAAAAAAGGACAAACCATAGCCTTGGTTGGCGCTTCGGGCGCCGGCAAAAGTACGTTAGTAGATTTGATACCTCGTTTTCATGATGCGGTTGAAGGTGAGATTTTGATAGATGGAAAGAATATTACAGATTATAAAATTGAGGATGTACGAAGTTTGATGGGCGTGGTATCGCAAGAGCCGATTTTGTTTAATGATAGTATTCGGAATAATATTGCCTTAGGTGGAAATGCCCATGATCTTGCTCAAATTGAACAAGCTGCGAAGGTGGCCAATGCGCATGATTTTATCATTAAAAAGGAAGAAGGATATGATACTTTAGTTGGTGATAGAGGCGGCAAATTAAGTGGCGGTGAAAAGCAACGAGTAACCATTGCGCGCGCAGTATTTAAAAATCCTCCGATTTTAATTTTAGATGAAGCGACCTCATCGCTCGATACGGTAAGTGAACGACAAGTGCAAGATGCCATTAATAAGTTAATGCAAAATCGAACTTCGATTGTTATTGCGCATCGATTATCGACAGTTCAAAGTGCCGATGAAATTATTGTGCTTGAGCAAGGTGAAATTAAGGAGCGCGGCACCCATCAATCGCTTATTGCCCAAAACGGATTGTATTCGAAATTGGTGGAGATGCAAAATGTATTGAGTGAATAGGTCTTTTTAGAGATGTATTTTTAGTTGGGATTCTCCTAGTTTCTTACAACGATATGTTTATATTTGAACTCTTAAATACTTATTGCATATGAAACGTCTTGTTTATTCGGCTATAGCCATTCTTGGAATCTTAAGTGTAAGTTCATGCACTAAAACATATACCTGCTCATGCACCTTTACCGATGCTTCAAAAAATTTTGATGTAAAACTTGAAGATATGCGTAAGAATGATGCAAAAACCACTTGCGATGATTACAGCGTGTATGTAGGGAATTGTGTGATTAAGTAGGGGTTAGATGTCAGATGTTAGGGGGGCAGATGTTAGAAGATTGAAGTTTCAATTTAACATCACCACATTATTTTGATTTTATTTATATTCTAGTTTCTTCAAACTGCCCCTTATTATCTATTAATTTTTATACAATCTATTTTATCCTGCTGGCTTTAAGCAAGGCTGCAGAATTGGCTGGAGATACAAAACAAACTATTTTGGAACTTTTGTCGAACTATAATGTTTCAGTTTTTAACTAAACGCTATACGCCTGAAGACTTAGATAATGATTTACTCAATGCCAAGAATTATCATCACTGATACAAGTTGTTTGAATTCACTTCAGCATTTTAATCAACCTGAAATTCTAAATAGTTTGTATGGTAACAATATGGTTATGAATGAAGTGAATCAAGAGATCCTCCTTACATCTAACATCAAAACTCTGACATCTCTTATCTTCCATTTCCTTAATACCCATACTTCTCCTTCCATCTTATTTTAAGAAACTTTCTTATTTCTTCTTCGCGTGCATTTTGTCCTGGATGATAAAACGTAGTATTGCTAATGGCATCGGGTAAAAATTCTTGTCCGGCAAAATTCATTTCACTATGATGGTCGTATTGGTAGTTTTTTCCGTATCCCATATTTTTCATCATCGAGCTTACCCCATTTCGTAAATGTAAGGGCACCGGTAAATCGCCTTTTTGTTTTACCATGTGCAAGGCATCTTCAATGGCCATATAGCTTGCATTACTTTTTACACAAGTGGCTAAATACATAGCGCATTGCGAAAGAATTATACGCGATTCGGGATATCCAATTTTAGCAACCGCATCAAAAGTGCTATTCGCCATGAGTAAGGCGTTTGGGTTTGCATTGCCAATATCTTCGCTAGCAAATATCAACATACGGCGCGCAATAAAAGTAACATCTTCGCCGCCTTCTATCATTCGTGCTAGCCAATACACCGCTGCATTGGGGTCGCTGCCGCGCATACTTTTTATAAAGGCCGAAATAATATCGTAATGCTGTTCGCCCGATTTATCGTACAAGGCAATTCGCTTTTGTGCACAAGTAAAAACTAATTCATTGGTGATAACAATTGGGCTTTGATTAAAGCATGTATCTACCACCAATTCAAGTAAATTTAAAAGTTTACGTGCATCACCACCCGAGATATTAATTAGGGCTTCAAATTCTTGAATTTCTATTTGAAATTTATTAAGTGCTTCATCTTGTGTGATAGCGGTATGCAATAACATTTTCATACCTTGTTCGCCAAGTGGTTTCAATACAAACACATGACATCTGCTAAGCAATGCGGCATTTACCTCAAAGGATGGGTTTTCGGTGGTAGCGCCAATTAAGGTAATGGTTCCTTTTTCAACGGCACCTAATAAAGCATCTTGTTGCGATTTATTGAAACGATGAATTTCATCAATAAACAAAATGGCAGCCTCTAACGACTTTGCCTTTTCAATAATTTCTCTTACTTCTTTTACTCCACTTGAAATAGCACTTAATGTAAAAAATGGAATCGATAAGGTGTGTGAAATAATATTGGCTAAAGTAGTTTTTCCGACCCCTGGCGGTCCCCACAAAATCATTGAAGGGATTTTGCCATGTGTAAGCGCGAGTTGAAGAATACTTCCTTCACCGCTCAGATGTTCTTGTCCTATGAGTTCGTTGAGGTGTTGTGGGCGAAGGCGTTCTGCTAAGGGTTGCATAAATTTTTACATTAATTATGAATTGGAGGATTCTTTTACAATTTCATTTACTTCATGAGTTCAAATTATTCATCTCCTCATTTGCTTTGGTTAACTGCGGTCTTAAAATATCGAAATGCCTAGCATATGAAGTTTTTAGAGAGGCCAATTAAAAGGAGGATTTTACCCATTCAAATAAATTAAAATTTTCGTTTTGAGACTTATTTTTTAATTCGGATAGCAATACTTTTTTATCAATATCCTTCATCCTTTTTTGCTGAATTAATTGATAGGCTTTTTCGGCAAGCAATAGAAATTGTTTATCCTGATGTGTATGAATATATTGTTGATGAAGATTTATTTTTTTCATTAATTCATGAACACCTTCATTTGAAGAGGCAATACATTTCACTACTGGAATTTCCCAGGTTGTAGCTTTACTATGAGCAAGTGCTGCCAAGTTTTTAGCAAATACATCAGCCTGATCTCGATCGCTTTTATTTACCACAAAAATATCGGCTATTTCCATGATACCGGCTTTCATGGTTTGTACTTCATCACCGGCTTCGGGCACCATCACTACCAAAGTGGTATCAGCTATTCCGGCAATATCAACCTCGCTTTGTCCAACCCCAACGGTTTCAATAAAAATATAATCAAAGTTACTAGCTTGCAGTACATGCAATATCTCTATCATTTTAGCATTGAGTCCGCCTAGCGAACCTCTACTAGCTAAGGATCGTATATACACATCAGGATGCAAATAAAAATCGCGCATCCGAATTCGATCACCTAATAAAGCGCCATAATTAAAAGGCGAACTCGGATCAACCGACAAAACAGCCACTTTTTTCTGTTGTTGTATGCATTCAAAAAGTAAGGCATTTACTAAAGTGCTTTTGCCTGCACCTGGCGGACCGGTAATGCCTACAATCTGTGTTTTGGTTTGATGTTTAAGCAGTAATAATAAATCTTCGCTTCCTGGCAAATCATTTTCAACCATACTAATACAACGAGCTATGGTTTTAAAATCGCCTTGCTGAAGTAAGTCTAGTAATTTATTCGTTGCCTGCACAATAATTAATTTGATTTGTGGTTTATATTCGTTGCGAACAAATGTAAATCGAAAGCTGTATTTGTTCTGCAATTCTTACGCACAAACTCTTGGTATTGTCTACATCCTTTATTTCAATCTGGCTTAAACGCATGCCGCATCAAAACTTGGCATTAGTGGGTTGTTTATGTATACTCATAGGTATGTTTGTTTCGCGAGCGATGATGAGTATTGGGATGATGCTATTGATTAGCAATGCCATCATGCATAATCAACTGCTTGCAAATGTAAAATCTTATTTAAAGCAACCTTTATGGGTCGGATTGGGTTTTTATTTTATCTTATTTTCAATTTCTATTTTGTGGAGCGCAAATACTTCATATGCCATTGAACGAATGCAAATTATGTTGCCGTTTTTGGTTTTGCCATTTGCCTTTCATAGTGTGCCCATCACAAATCGTAAATTATTAGACGGAATTGTAGCCGCATTTCTTATTTTATTGTGTAGTGGAATATCGTGGAGCTTATTGCAATACTTCGGAAACAAAGCCGCATTTGATGAAGGTTATGGTGTGGCACATGTAATACCAACGCCTTTTAAAAATGATCATATACGATTTAGTTTGGCGGTAGTTTTAGGCATTTGTTTTGCGTTTGATTTTTTACTTCGATATCAACAAAAGTGGGTACGCATTTCTACACTATTCTTTATTGTGTATGCGGTGGTGTATTTGCACATTCTTTCAGCAAAAACCGGAATTCTTTTATTTTATATTTTGGCCTTTTGTTTTTTACTGTTCTTGGTAAGCAAACAGCAGTATCGAAAATGGGCATTGAGTTCTTTAATTGGATTAGTGTTATTGCCAATCATTATGTATGCTGTTTCAACTTCGTTCAGAAATAAACTTTCTTATGTAAAGTATTCTATTTCCCAAATGCAAAATCGTGAATTACAACCCGAAGTAAGCGATGAAGGTAGATTGATTTCGTACCGTTATGCATTAGACGCGATTAAGCAAAAACCTTTATTTGGTATTGGATTAGGAGATGTAGCCGATGAGATGAAGCTATATTATTCCCTCGATTTTCCAGGCAGAAATGTGATTGTTCTATTGCCACATAATCAATTTTTAATGGCGGGAATGGCAATGGGTATAATAGGTATTTTGTACTTGTTAATCTTGCAAATTGTTTTGTGCAGACAGTTGCTTCAAAATGGATTTTTAGGCTTTGCATTTTGGCTGATGATGTTTTTTACTTTAATGATAGAACCCTTATACGAAACGCAATATGGAACCTGTATGTTTATATTCTTTTTGTTGCTAATATTGCAAAGGCGAAATGTAGAAGTATGACCAATTTTATTCCATTATTCCCGTTAAATATTGTTGTGTACCCGGGGGAGTATCTGAACCTTCATATTTTTGAACCTAGATATAAGCAGCTCATTTCTGAATGTTTTCAATCGCAAAAAGAGTTTGGTATTACCACCGTTTTTAAGGATTCGGTATCTGAAATGGGAACGACTGTAAGAATTCTTTCTATCGAAAAAGTTCATGAGCAAGGTGAAATGGATATTAAGACCATAGGAGGTAAAGTATTTCGAATATTAGAACACGTGCGTTCGCTTCCCGATAAATTATATGAAGGCGCCATTGTTACGTATCCCGAAAATATTCAAGATGGTATTCAAAGCAAATTATTACATCTGTTGCGTGAGTTACAACAATTTCATTCTTTGCTTGATGTGAACAAAGAGTATAAAAAACAAATTGAATTGTTGAATTCATATGATTTAGCACATCATGCCGGACTTTCACTTGAGCAAGAATATCAGTTGCTTGAATTATTGCACGAGGCACAACGACAAGAGTTTTTAGAACGTCATTTGCGCAAAACAATTCCAACGATAATAGAACTTCAAAATTTGAAAAAGCGAATTGAAATGAATGGTCATTTTAGAAAATTATCGGTTAATGATGAAAATCCTGAGATGTAAAATAAAATTTACCAAAAAGCTTTAGACATTGGAAGAAAAAACTATACATTGCACTGCTTTCACCAAAAAAACAGGTAAATTAGTTTTAGTCCATGCTGCCAGTGTCACTTTGTCTAGATTTAGGAAATACGAACTATAAGGCTGCGGTATTTCAAAGCGACAGATTGGTCGATAGTTTTTATTTTAAAGAACATGAAGCAATCAGTAAGCTAAAGGAACTGATACATATGTTTGCTCCTCAAAAATCAATTCTGGCATCGGTAGTAAACCATGATGAAGGGATTGTTCAATTATTAAAGGAGCATACCAAATTTTTGAAACTTGATTTGCAAACCAAACTTCCATTTTTGAATGCCTATGGTTCACCTGAAACTTTGGGTCCAGATAGACTTGCTTTAGTTGCCGGATTAAGTCGGCAGTTTGCAGATGAAAATAGTTTAGTGATTTCAATAGGCACATGTATCACTTATAATTTTTTGGCAAAGAATGGTGCTTTTAGGGGAGGCGCTATTTCGCCCGGCGTAGAAATTCGATTAAGAGGTATGAGTGAATACACTGCTCGACTTCCATTGATTTCACGTGAAGGGCATGTATCCTTATTAGGTTATGATACTGAAACATCGTTGCGAAGTGGCGCTATAAATGGGATTGCGTCTGAAATAGACGGCATGATTGAAAGGTTTGAGCAACAATACGGTAGAATTAACGCAGTTTTAACCGGTGGTGATGCACCATACTTTGAGAACCGTCTTAAAAGCAAGATATTTGCCGACAAAAATTTTTTGTTTAAAGGACTATATGCAATATTGGAACATAACAAGTAAACTGCTCGCTACTATTTTTGGTTTGCTTGCTTATACCGCAGGCTCAGCGCAAGAGAATTCACCTTATTCTCGCTATGCTATGGGGAATTTGAAAACGACCGAAAATAGTATGCACAGAGGAATGGCCGGTGTATGTATGGGCGATGATCAAGCCTTAGTGGTGAATCCTGATAATCCGGCAAGTTATTCTTTTCTAAAACTGACTTCTTTTCAATTGGGTATCGAAGGCACTTCCAATAATATTCGCAACTCGGTTACAGCTACTCGTACCGGTGCACTTACCATTTCATATGTAAATTTAGGTTTAGCTATTTCAAAAAAGTTAGGTGTAAGTTTTGGTTTGATGCCTGTTACCCGTTCCAAATATTCTATGCAACAAACGGATGAAATTCCTGGTATTTCCAAAGTTATCAATGATTACTATGGTGGCGGTGCAACACAAAAAATATATGCAGGTGCTGCTTATAAAGTAAAGGATTTTTCGTTTGGGGTTAATGCAGGTTACTTGTTTGGTAATTTAGTGAACAGCTCGGATGTAAGTTTTACAGACACTTTAAAGATTCTATCAACCAGCGTTAGTTCTCGTTCTGTATTAGGTGGTTTTTTTATTCAAGGTGGTGCTATGATGAGCAAGAAATTAAAAGATGATTATCGATTAGTTTTTGGAACGAGTTATACATTAAGTCAAAAACTCAATGCAAAAAAAGATACCTATTGGAAATCATTTATTGGTGATGTGATTGAACCTGATTTTCAATACAATGTGGATAGTGTGGTTGAAAAGAAAGGAAAAGTAATTGTGCCGGCAAAATTGGCTGTAGGTGTGATGTTACATGATGGCGATAAATGGAAAGCGGGTATCGATTTTAATACTTCTAATTGGGAGAATTATAGAACCTATGAACAGCAAGATTCAACAACAAATAGTTGGATGATAAAAATAGGGGGTAGTATTACACCGGATCCTACCTCGGTTACACAAACATGGAAACGTATGAGCTACAGAGCCGGTGTGTATTCCGGACAAGATATCCTTTCGTTCAATAATACCGATTTGAAAATTAACGGTTTTACCTTAGGCATAGGTTATCCCATTCGTCGTTCGGGATATAACCAAAGTATCGGACAACTCAATGCAGCTATTGATGTGGGTAAACGTGGCACCGTGAATAATGGTTTAATTGCTGAAGGGTATACCCGTTTTAGTATTGGATTTACTTTTAACGATAAGTGGTTTGTGAAACGTAAATACGACTAAGGTGAAAATACTTTGGTTCTTATTAATGGGGTGTTGCTTGTTCTCTTGCAAGCATGATGTCGATAAAATTAAAGACCAGATTGATAGAAGTTTGCTGAATACTGAACATGCCGATAGCGTTACCATTTATTACAGCAAAGATGGTTTTACCAAAGCCCAATTGTTTACCACCACTTTCAATCATGTGCAAGATGCGAAACCTCCGTATATCGAAATGAAGAATGGTTTACGTGTTATTTTCTACAACGATAGCATGCAACAACAAAGTACATTAACTGCTAAGTATGGCAGATACTATGAACATAATAATAATGTTTTGGTTCGGGATAGTGTGGTAGTTCGTAATATTAAAAATGAACAATTAAATACCGAAGAGCTTATTTGGAATGAAAAATTGCAGAAATTTTATACTGATAAGTTTGTAAAAATTACAACACCAACACAAGTCATTTATGGTGATGGCTTAGAATCAAATCAAAATTTTTCTGATTATAGCATTATTCATGTAAAAGGAATTATTGGGGTAAGTAAATCAAAATTACCAATACAATAATTTGCATTTTGGTTCGAAATCCCCATGATACTTTGCAAATTGTACCTAACTGTATAATTCGCTTACATAGGTAACCTATGTGAATGAGATGGTGGCAAAAGGCCTACATTCCCTCAAGATAACTATTCAACTCATCATAAGCAATCTGGCAAGTATGCTCAAGTTGGGTTATTAATTTTTCCATATAGTTTGCATCACCTTCTTGTTTGGCTAGTGATTCAATCTCGGCAGCATGCGAAACATCTTCTTGTATGCCCATATATTTAAGCTGGCTTTTTAGCGAATGCGCAGCTATTTGAATTTGTGAATAATCTTTTCTTTGCATACCTGTTTGGAGTTGCTTTACAAGCTTTGGTGTATTTTCTAAGAAAATAAGAATATATTTTTTTTGCTTAGCGGTATCAGTTCCTGCGAATGAAATTAAAAAACGAAAATCAGTAACTTTTGAGTTTGAATTTTCAGGAAGTTTAGCTTGCTCTTCATCACTAGATATCGAATCATTTGCTTTTTTTTGTTTTGATATTGGTTCACGTTTACTAATATTAACTTTATCGATATGCAGTAAGATTTTCGAGAATAATTCTGATTTCTTGAACGGTTTTGGTACGTGATCATTCATGCCTGTTTCTATATAATGTTCTATATCATCTCGCATCACATTGGCAGTCATAGCTAAAATTTTAATTTTCTTTTTGTCGCCTTCAGCCTCTCGTCTAATTTTTTTTGTAGCATCCATACCATTCATTTCAGGCATTTGAATATCCATTAAAACAATATCAAAATCTGCTGATTTGATCATGTCAATAGCTTTTAATCCGGTTCCTGCAGTTTCAACTATCATATCAGGTGCTACCGTATGCAAGGTGTCAACTGCTAAAATTCGGTTGAATTCATTATCATCAACTAATAATAGTTTGGTTTTATTAAGTAAGGCAATATTCTCATCCGAAATCAACAATTCTTCTTCAGGCATATAGGCTGTTTCGTCTGAAAGTCTGAACGGAAGCATAAAAGTAAAAGTTGTTCCTTCGTTTAGTTTACTACTTACATCAATCGTTCCATCCATTAATTCAACTAATTGTTTCGAAATGGTGAGTCCTAAACCGGTACCGCCAAATCTTCGTGCTACATCGGTTCCTGCTTGGGTAAAACTTTCAAATATTTTACTTACATATTCTTCTGAAATACCAATACCGGTATCAGTAATATCAAAAGCAATCACTATGGTATGTTCGGTTTGTTCAAGTACTCGGCAATAAATATGCACATAGCCTCTTTCGGTAAACTTTACAGCATTGCCGGCTAAATTCATTAAAATTTGTCCAAGTCGGGTTGGGTCGCCTATTAAACCGTCAGGTACACTTTCGTCGATAATATATTTAATTTGAATGCCTTTCTCTTCGGCTTTAAATACTAATAAAGTAACTACATTCTTCAATACATTACGTAGGGAAAAATGAATAGATTCTATCGTTATTTTACCAGCTTCGATTTTCGAAAAATCTAGAATATCATTTATAATTACTAATAAATTATCGGCACTTTGTGTGATGGCATTTAAATATTTCATTTGATCGCTTCGCGGATCTTTCTCTAATAACAATCTGGTCATGCCAACAATAGCATTCATTGGCGTACGAATTTCATGACTCATATTGGCAATAAATTCTTGCTTCAATCGGGCCGATTGTTCTGCCACTTCTTTTTCCTTAACTGCAAATTCAAGTTCATGTCGAATCTGCAAGTTTCGTAATTTATTAATTGTATTTTGTTGAAATATTTCTTCTTTTAAACTTTCAAATAATTTTAGATTTTCGTAAGCCTTAGGGATGTCATTTAGTTTTTCATACACATTGGCATACAATTCATGCATACTCATCATATCATGCTTACGTGAAAGTTCGGTAGCAATGTCAAAGGCATTATCAAGATGTGAAAGGGCGGCTTTGTAATTGCCTTCGTCGATATTAACTCGTGCCAGATAAAAGTCCGAGATTATTAATCCTTCAGCATTCGATAAGGCTTCGGATTGTTCATAGGCCTGAAATAAATAAAATCTAGCTCTATCATAATTTTTCAATTTATAATACACTTTTCCGATACCGCTATTTGCCAACATGTGTCCAATGGCATTGGGTTCGGTAAGCTTTAAACTGTTTTTGAAATTAATGAGTGCATTGTCGTAATCTTCTTTTTTGAAATAAATATTTCCTAAGGTATGATATACTGTAATTAAGCGACTTTGATCGTTATACTTCTTGAAAATTTCTAAACAACGTTTAGCATATTCAAGTGCATTATCATAATCGTATAAATCGAAATGGATATTAGAGATATTGATCAGAATACTTGACTGGGCTAATTCGTCTGATAATTCTTCATTAATTTCAAGTGCCCATTGATAATATTTTGACGCATTGGATAAGTCGCCGAGGTCACGATAAATATTTCCGTAGTTATTGTAAATTCTAGCCTTTAATGCATCTAGTTTTAATTCCTTTGCAATGGCCAATGCTTGTTTCAAAATATCAAGTCCGTTATTATACTCGCCTTTCATCCAATAACAGGCGCCTTTTAAATTGAGACCTCGACCTAAGCCTTCATCAAATTTAATTTTTATAGAACGACGAATTACTTCATCCGACAAACGAAAAGCCTCTTCAATATCATAATTTCGTACTTCAATGACGATGCTTATCAAGCAATTTATTTTTTCTTTTTCATCGCTTAGTTGCTCGTATTGTTCTTTTAGTTGTAGATACTTTTCGGTAGCCATCATTCGTAATTTCTTGCGAAGTTATACCAATGTAACTTTCAAATTAAAGTAAACTTCCTACTCAAGTAAATTAATGTTTGCGTGATGAATAAATGCACACTTACAAGCAATTTATCTTAAAAGTTCGCAAAGGAATTGCCCACAATAAGTTCGCAAAGGGATTATCTATTCCTAATTTCACTCATGCAAATTGTTTGTTTCTTTACAATTTTTTCAAAAAAAATCCTCTGCGGTCTCTTAAGCAGTATGCTTTCTCTGTGCCTTCGCGCCTCCGCGGTAAAAAAAACAATTAGGCTTTTATCGTAAGTAGTAAACATTTATTCTCTTCACAATCAGTAGTCGCAAAAAGATAAAATTCACCGCCATCTTTAATGCCTAGTTTTTTTTGCAAGTCGACTGTTTTGCCGGGAAAATTTCGCAGACTTAAATTTGCTTTTCCTTGAGGTAAAATTTGATGCAATTGATGTTTGTCGACCTTGCAATTGCCCATCACAGTAAACTTCCTACCGGGAAATTCGTTCAGCAAAATATCAGAAGTGTATAAGTGCGAATGTTGGTGCAATTTATACAAGCCAAATTTTTTGGCCACCGATTTAAATGCCCCCGATTTCATAATCGCCGCATTAGGTTCATATAAAAATTTACGAGGCAATGAATTCGATGCTTGAATTTCCCTTTCTTCATGCATGGTAAAAGAAAATGTAGTGTTTTCTTCATCATGTAATTGTATTGCATGTACAATCGCTTCATCAGTACATTCTTTTTCTACTTCAAACAACAATTCCTTACACTCATTTTCAAGCGAAACCACATATACATTTTTAACACAACCTAACATTTGGCAAGTCAATTGAATATCAAGTAATGGCGATGTTTTAATTAAAAGCCGATTTGTAATTTTCAATAGTTTAGGCAATAATCCAATGATGTCAGGTTCGCAATCCGACAAACTAATCACTTTATTTCCACTACTATTTCTTCGTGAAGGATCAACATAAATTAAGTCGACGGGTTGATTGAAGTCTGTTAAAAAACTCGCGGCATCAATTCCCATTGCAAATTGCACATGATGTTGATGCAATAAAACAAAATTGTGCGATGTAATTTGCGCTAAGGCTTCATCCTTTTCAACCAAAATGCCTTGCTTAAAATTTTGTGCCAAAAAATAACTATCAATACCAAAACCACAACATAAATCTATAAAACAGTTACCGCTAAATAATGATGCTTTAAACTTGGCCGTAATTGCAGAAGAGGATTGCTCGAGATTTAATGATGGCGGATACACAATTTTCGGTTCTTGAAACAAAAAGGGTAGTTTATCCTTAGCCTTGGCTCGAGATATCAATTGCTGCATCATGCTTCGCGAAAGATCTTTGCTGAAAATTATTTCATCGGGTTTCGCCAATTCTAATTGTTGCAAACGCAAAATTTCCTCTTCGGTGAAAAGTAAATTTGGGTTTATTTGAGGAAGCATCAATCGAATCATGATAGGTTGTAAAATTAACTGAAATGCTGGAATGCTTTCTTGCTTGAGAAATTTTTATAAATATTTCTACCTTTAATCCATAAATGTGATTTTACATGAAAAAGCAAATAGCTGGGTATCCTTATATTAAACTTGAAACTGAAACTTTTACTGAAAATCAGATGAAAGAGCGTTCTGCATTTTTTTTCGAATACATGAATAAACGAAGAAGTATTCGGGAGTTTAGTGACAAGATAATATCTGACAGTGTGCTTGAAAACATAATTCGAACCGCATCAACCGCACCAAGTGGGGCAAACAAACAACCATGGACATTTTGTGTAGTACGAAATCCAATCACTAAAAAAATGATTCGTGAAGCAGCTGAGCAAGAAGAAAAGCGCAGTTACAATAAACGAATGAGTGATGAATGGCTTGCTGATCTTGCACCCTTAGGGACAGATTGGCAAAAGCCTTTTCTTGACATTGCACCCGTGCTAATAATTGTTTTCAAGCGTATCTATGAAATGGAAGATGATGGCCATAAACACCAAAATTACTACCCGCAAGAAAGTACAGGTTTGGCATGCGGATTTTTATTGGCCGCTATACACAATGCAGGTTTGGCCGCTTTAACCCACACACCTAGTCCAATGAATTTTTTATGCAAAATTCTAAATCGACCAGAAAATGAAAGGCCCTTTTTGCTAATACCTGTGGGTTATCCTTCAGAGGAATGTTATGTGCCGGATATTCAACGAAAATCTTTGGATGAAGTCTCTGTTTGGTACAACTAAGGTATATCTCTAAAATAGTTGCGAAAATCTTTGTTAAATCATTTCCACCTAGGGCGCAGGCAATAGCATTTAGATGTAAATTGCGCACTTTATGAAAAAATCCTTTTCTACGTTTTGGCTGTTAATGGTGTTGCTATTACCCCTAACCATACATGCCCAAACACAAACAGAAACCCTTGATAAGGTAATTGCCATTGTAGGTGAAAAAATTATCCTTCGTTCGGAAATTGAAAATGCTTTTCAAGAATTCTTACAAGAAAATCCAAATGCCGGCGATTCACTTCGCTGCCAAATTTTGGAAAATGCATTAAGCCAGAAAATTGTTACCGAACAAGCCGATCGCGATAGTGTATTTGTAAGCGATGAAGAATTAGAAGCTTCACTCGATAATCGTATCCGTTATTTTATTAGTCAGTACGGCTCCGAAGAAAAATTAGAAGAAGTGGCAGGTAAAACTATCTATCAATTAAAAGACGATTACCGAAGCAATTTCAAAGAGCAATTGCAATTTCAAAAAATGCAACAACAAATTATGAGTAGTGTAAAAATTACGCCGCAAGAAGTGAAAGCATTTTATGCTAAAATCCCGAAGGATAGTTTGCCATTTTACCCGAGTAGTGTGGAGGTAGGGCAAATTGTATTGAAGCCCGATATTAATAAAGAAGTGGAAGATTCGGCCATAGCCAAACTAGAAAGAATTCGACAAGAAATAATTAGCGGTAAAGCTTCCTTCGAGATAATGGCCGGTGTACATAGCGATGATCCGGGAAGTAGAGACAATGGTGGTGATTTAGGTATTATGGGTAGAGATGAGTTGGTTCCCGAATTTGCCGCCGCTGCATTTAAATTACAAAATGGAGAAATATCACCTATCGTAAAAACATCTTTTGGTTTTCATATTGTTCAAATGATGAACCGTCAGGGTGAAAAAGCGAAGTTACGACACATACTGATTAAACCCTTGGTTACCGAAGATATGGTGAAGCTATGTTTAAGCAGAGCCGATAGTGTTCGTGCCAATTTAGTAGCAGGCAAATTACAATATGCAGCGGCTGTTGGTAAATATTCGAGCGATGAATCATCGAAACTTACCGGCGGTATGATTACCAATCAACAAACCGGCTCAACTTCTTTGTTGGCCGAAGATTTAGATCCGGATATTGCATTGGCTGTAACCGAAATGAAGGTAGGTGAATATTCACAACCTATTGAATATAATGATCCTCGTACAGGCGATAAACTGGTTCGAATTTTATATTTGCGCAGCCGTACCGAACCACATAAAGCGAATTTAAAAGACGACTACCATAAAATTATGCAAGTCGCATTTGCTGAAAAGCAAAATACGTATTTAACTACTTGGCTTACTGAGCATATTTCTAATTTTTATGTAATGGTAGACCCCGAATATCGTACTTGCGATAATATTGGTACTTGGTTACAAGCCTCCGATAAGCAAAAAGCTGCACAAAAAACTAAATAAAAAAAACGACTAGAAATTCAATGTATACATCAGACGTAGAAGCAGCCAAAGCGTTGCAAGTAAAATTTAAAGAACTTAAAGATACCATCGGAAAAGTAATTGTGGGTCAGCACGAAGTAGTGGACTCGGTAATTATTTCTATACTTTGTAATGGTCATAGCTTATTGGTGGGTGTACCCGGCTTGGCAAAAACATTATTAGTAAGTACCATTGCCAGAGTTTTAGATTTAGAGTTTAAACGAATTCAGTTTACACCCGATTTAATGCCTAGCGATATTACAGGTGCCGAAATTTTAGATGAGCATCGTAATTTTAAATTCATCAAAGGGCCTTTATTTTCGAATATCATTTTGGCGGATGAGATAAACCGTACCCCACCTAAAACACAGGCCGCTTTGCTTGAAGCCATGCAAGAACGCAATGTAACTATCAGTGGTGAAAATCATAAATTGCCTGCACCGTTTTTTGTTTTGGCTACGCAAAATCCTATTGAGCAAGAAGGTACTTATCCATTGCCCGAAGCGCAACTCGATCGTTTTATGTTTAATATTTGGCTCGATTATCCTTCGTTCCAAGAAGAATTAGATGTGGTAAAAAATACTACCACCGATCGTGTAACCGACTTGCCAAAAGTAATGACAGGCGAAGAGATTCTCTATTTTCAGCATTTAGTTCGTCGTGTACCTGTACCCGATAATGTAATGGAATATGCCGTTGCTTTGGTACATAAAACTCGTCCGAATGAGCAAGGATCTGATTTGGCTCGTAATTATATTTCATGGGGAGCAGGACCAAGAGCTTCGCAAAATTTAATTTTAGGTGCCAAGTGTAATGCCTTATTACGTGGAAAATTTAGCCCTGATATCGAAGATGTAAAATCTGTTGCCTTACCAATTCTTCGTCATCGTGTGGTTCGTAATTATAAGGCTGAAGCTGAAGGGTTAAAGATTGAGGATTTGATTAATAAGCTGATGGGATAATGTGATAATATGCGAATGTGCTAATTGGATTCTGTTAGCCTCCTGATTGTCCCTATTATCACATTATCACATTAACACATTATCTACTGGTTCAACAAATTTCAAAGAGGGTCCCCATGCAGAATTGTTGAGGTGGGTAGATAAGTAATTGGGGGCAAAATAAAAATATGCTGATGAGATAATGTGCTGATAAGAAAATGTGCTGATAAGATAATTTGCGAATGTGCTAATTGGGCAAATTCGTCACTTGAGCAGAATCCAATTAGCATATTATCCCATTAGCACATTAGCATATTATCCCATTAGCACATTAGCCTTAGTCCATATCCAACCTCACCACTTTATTAATGCCATCCAAGGCTTCTAAACGGTCGCACAGTTCATCTAGCTCTTCTTTGTGATTTACGAATACCATAATCGTACCTTCAAATAATCCATCGCCCGATTCAATACTCATACTGCGCATATTCATTTTCATTTCGCCCGAAACTACATTGGTAATTTTATTGATAATACCTACATCATCAATACCATTAATTCGAACCCCGGTAAGAAAACTAATTTCTTTATTTTTTGCCCACTTCGCTTTAACCACACGATGTCCGTAATTAGCTAAAAGCGTTGAGGCATTCGGACAATTCGTACGATGAATTTTAAGTCCTTCACCGCTAGTTACAAAGCCAAAAACATCGTCGCCAGGTATGGGCTGACAACATGCGGCTAATTTGTATTGTATTTTATCGCTTTTTTCGCCAAATAAAACCAACTCGTAACCTTTAGCCGGAATTTGCTTGCTTACATCAAAGTCAAATACTTCTTCTTTATGAATTGTTTTTTTCTCTGTCTCTTGAGGCGGAATGAGCTTGTCGCCAATAACCCCAAATTTACCAATATCTTTTATTTCAATATTATGAATGGCGATTGCATAATATAAATCCAGAGGAGAAGCATATTTAAAATGCAATACCAATTCATTGATATTTTCGGCATTGGGCTTGACTTTCATATTATCTAGCTTGCGAAAAAGCATTTCTTTTCCATCGGCAGCGATAACTCGTTTCTCTTCTTTTAAATAATATTTAATGCGCGATTTGGCTTTGGCTGTAACTACCATATTTAACCAATCGGCATGCGGCTTTTGCTTTTTGGAGGTGATGATTTCAATCTGGTCGGCATTGCGCAATACATGTCCGATGGGTAATAATTTATAATTTACTTTAGCACCGATACAATGTTTGCCAAGTTCTGAGTGAATGTCAAAGGCAAAGTCGAGAGCCGTTGAACCGGTTGGTAAAATACGCATATCACCTTCGGGTGTATACACATAAATTTCATCACCCATAATATCCTTCTTCAAATCCTGTATAAAATCCATCGCATTGCTTTCCGGATTTTGCAATAACTCTCGAATATGTTTCAACCAATCATCCAATTTCGATTCTTGATTATTTGAACCTTCTTTATACTTCCAATGCGCTGCCAATCCTTTCTCGGCAATTTCATTCATACGTTCGGTTCTAATTTGCACTTCAACCCATTTCCCTCCAGGTCCCATTACCGTGGTATGCAAAGCTTCGTAACCATTGCTTTTTGGTGTACTCACCCAATCACGAAGACGCTCTAAACTATGTTGGTAATAATTGGTGATGATAGAAAATACCTTCCAACAATCTTCTTTTTCGTTTTGTGTATTTAAAATAATTCTGATGGCAAACAAATCATACACCTCCTCAAAGGTTACATGTTTGGTTTTCATTTTATGCCAAATAGAATGCACTGCTTTGGGTCGACCTAAAATTTGGAATTGAAAATTATTTCGTTCAAGTTCTTCTTTGATCGGTTTAATAAACTCGTTGATATACTTAGTTCGTTCGCGACGTGTATCAATAAGTTTTTGGGTAATTTCTTCAAAAACGGTGGTCTCGGTATACTTCATCGAAAGATCTTCGAGCTCCGATTTAATTTCGTACAAACCCAAACGCATTGCCAGTGGTGCATACAAGAAAGTAGTTTCAGAAGCGATCTTTAATTGCTTTTCTCTACTCATGCTATCCATGGTTCGCATGTTATGCAAACGGTCGGCAATTTTAATAAGAATCACACGAGGATCATCGGCAAGCGTAAGTAAAATCTTTTTAAAATTCTCGGCTTGTTGCGTAGTATTTTTCGTTTCAACTACGTTGGATATTTTGGTAAGTCCTTCAACAATTTTTGCGCAACCTATACCAAATTCCGATTCAATTTCACTGAGGGTAACTTCGGTATCTTCAACCGTATCGTGCAAAAGCGCACAGATAACTGAGGTAACCCCTAAGCCAATTTCTTCAATAACAATTTTTGCAACTGCGAGTGGATGAAATATATAAGGCTCACCACTTTTACGACGCATATGTTTGTGAGCATCGGCAGCAATTTCAAATGCACGACGAACCAATCGCTTATCGCCCTTTTTTAATTTGGCTTTTAATGCGCGCAATAAGGAACGATATTCACGCAGAATGAGTTTTTTTTCTTCTTCTTCGCGTAGTATTTGTTTTTCGGTATCTGTCATGGCGTACTAAGCAAAAATAATAGATTCATGCTTATTCCGAAGCACTAAATTCTAATATCTAAATTCGAAGGGGATTATTCCGAAGTACTAAATTCTAATATCGAAATCCGAAGAGGGATTGTAATTAATTGAAGTTTTATGCTAGAAAGAAGAATGTGCCTTTGAATTTCTTCCAAAGACCGAAATTCGAAGAAGGATGGTACTCATTTGATGTTATATGTATGCTAGAAGAATTACCACTTCGAATTTCGTTCTTCGTTATTCGAATTTATTCCGAAGTACTAAATTCTAATATCGAAATCCGAAGAGGGATTGTAATTAATTGAAGTTTTATGCTAGAAAGAAGAATGTGCCTTTGAATTTCTTCCAAAGACCGAAATTCGAAGAAGGATGGTACTCATTTGATGTTATATGTATGCTAGAAGAATTACCACTTCGAATTTCGTTCTTCGTTATTCGAATTTATTCCGAAGCACTAAATTCTAATTTCGAAATCCGAAGAGGGATTGTAATTAATTGAAGTTTTATGCTAGAAAGAAGAATGCGCCTTTGAATTTCTTCCAAAGACCGAAATCCGAAGAAGGATGGTACTCATTTGATGTTTTATGTATGCTAGAAGAATTACCACTTCGAATTTCGTTCTTCGTTATTCGAATTTATTCCGAAGTACTAAATACTAATATCGAAATCCGAAGAGGGATTGTAATTAATTGAAGTTTTATGCTAGAAAGAAGAATGTGCCTTCGAATTTCTTCCAAAGACCGAAATTCGAAGATCGAAATTCGAAGAAGGATGGTACTCATTTGATGTTTTATGTATGCTAGAAGAATTACCACTTCGAATTTCGTTCTTCGTTATTCGAATTTATTCCGAAGTACTAAATACTAATATCGAAATCCGAAGAGGGATTGTAATTAATTGAAGTTTTATGCTAGAAAGAAGAATGTGCCTTCGAATTTCTTCCAAAGACCGAATGAAGAAAATTCGAAGAAGGATGGTACTCATTTGATGTTTTATGTATGCTAGAAGAATTACCACTTCGAATTTCGTTCTTCGTTATTCGAATTTATTCCGAAGCACTAAATTCTAATATCTAAATCCGAAGGGGATAATCAAATGCATCCTATTAATCATTGGTCGCTACAAGAATATATTTCTGTAAATCTGTAAAACAGCTAAGAATAGTAAAATACAAGCGACTGCATAATCAATTTGCTTTCTCTTTAATGAAAAGTATTGAACAATTTTACTGCCCGCAAATGCATAAAAAGCTAAAATGATAAAAACACCTAAAGCTGCTGCAACGCTAAAAATGAAAATCGAAAAACTTGTCCAGCTAAACCAAGTTTTTTCAATAAAATAAATTCCCCAAATTGTCCAGGCCGACAATTGAAAAGGATTAAAAATGGCTACCCAAATCAATCGTCTAATTTGTTTTTGATCTAACGGCGAACTCTTAGCATGGCTTTGTACTGGCGATTTCTTGGCATCAAGTAGGGTAATAAAAGCAAAAACCAATAAAAAAATGACTAGTAGCCATTTAATAATAAACAAAATTTCGTGATGCGAAACCAACCAATCAATTCCACTCATACATAAAAAACAATATGGAATTTCAATAAGCGAAAGTATAAGTAGCACCTTGGCTAATTGCTTTCTATTATTTTGTAAGCCTAATTGCAAAACCGATAAATTAATATAACCGGGCACTAAATAACCATAGATACCAACGGCTATTCCAATACAAAATTGCAAAAGGAGTTTTAGCATAGTGCATGCAAGATAGCATGATGATGACTTATTTTGATACCTTATTATTCATTGACTGGATGAGAAAATTTCAATAATTACCCTTTTCATTCATATTCAATAATTACCTTTAGGCGAATGAAATTATTTGTAATTCCAACCCCTATTGGAAATCTTGAAGATATTACTTTACGCGCTTTACGAATTTTAGGTGAAGTAGATTTGGTATTAGCAGAAGATACCAGAAGCTCGGGCATCCTCTTAAAACATTATCAAATTAGTAAGCCATTCCGCAAATATCACATGCATAACGAGCATCAAGTTTTGGCGCAATTAATTGATGAAATTCAGGCAGGCAAAACGATGGCTTTAATTACAGACGCAGGCACACCGGCCATTTCGGATCCCGGATTTTTATTGGTGCGTGAATGTATTCGAAATGGTATCGAAGTTGAGTGCTTGCCAGGCGCCACTGCTTTTGTGCCGGCATTAGTAGATAGTGGCTTTCCGATTAATCGGTTTGTTTACGAAGGATTTTTGCCACAAAAGAAAGGCCGACAAACCATGCTCACCGCTTTGCAAAACGAAGAACGAGCGATTGTGTTTTATGAAAGTCCGCACCGATTAGTGAAAACCCTTCTTGAACTGATAAAATATTTTGGCGCCGAAAGAGAAGTATGTGTTTGTCGTGAATTGTCGAAAAAATTTGAAGAACATAAACGTGGCACTTTAACAGAAGTAAGTGTCTATTATCAAGAGCATCCTCCGAAAGGTGAAATTGTGATTGTAATCAAAGGAAAAGAGTAAAATAATTATTATGGGAAAATTCAGTGATGTGATTCTTGCTCAACATCAAAAATTTATCGAAGAGCAATATTTATTTTTTGTAGCTAGCTCCCCACTGGCTGCCGACGGACATGTAAATGTATCGCCCAAAGGACTCGATGCTTTTAAAGTTATTTCAGAAA
Organism: Bacteroidota bacterium; assembly: GCA_016706595.1. Lineage (GTDB taxonomy): Bacteria > Bacteroidota > Bacteroidia > Chitinophagales > Chitinophagaceae > OLB11. Next base: position 769,042 of record JADJJH010000002.1, read on the forward strand.
CCGAAGTAGCGTATATGGATTTGATAGGAAGTGGCAATGAAACCTCGGCGCATATTACCGAAAACGAGCGTATCACTTTTATGTTTTGTTCGTTTACCAAGGTGCCTAATATTTTGCGTTTGTATGGGAAAGGTCGAACGATTTTGCCGGGTAGTAAAGAGTGGGAAAAGTATGCATCGCATTTTACCTTGTATGAAAGTACACGACAAATTATTGTAGCAACCATTTTTAAAGTGCAAACATCTTGCGGTTACGGCGTGCCATTATACGATTATACAGGCGAACGAAGTATCCATTTCGATTGGGCTGAGAAAAAAGGAAAGGAAGGTTTGAGCAAGTATATTCACGATAAAAATGGGGTTAGTTTAGATAACTTGAAGGCACCGCTAAAGTAAAAATACCATTAAGCTAAGCCTTTGGTTTTTAAGTTGGAAAGGATATCGGATTTTCTTCCTGCAGGTAAAAAGATATAATCACCATGTTCGATGTTATTATCGAAATTTTCAATCAATTTGTTTTTATACACGCTATGCATACTATAACCCAAATCCTTCATCATAGCTTCAACTACTTCTAAATGTTTACCCCAACTTTCGATTTGTAATATGGGTTGATGCTTGCGAATGATTTCTTTTATTTCAGGTAAGACAAATTCTTCATAACCTTCAATATCACATTTTATATAATTAATTCTATCAAAGTTTTTAAGTAGCTCACTGCCCTTTACCATTTCACTTTCAAAAACAAAATTATCGGCGAGGGTAGGGTTCTCTTCAACATGCGATAAGCCAGCACGCAAGTAGCCATACTCTTTTGGCGTACTTAAAGTAATCATCTTTTGTTCAAGTCCGAGTGCATGATTAAATAGTATCGCTTGCTTATAATTTTTTACGCTCCATGCAACGGTATCAAAAAAAGGTTTTACGGGTTCAATGGCAATTACTTTACCTTGTTCATTCGTGAGCCTGCAAAATATTTTAGTGTAGTAACCCAAGTTCGCACCTAAATCAACAATTACATCGTTGGGTTTAATGAGATGCTTTACAAAGTAATGGTACTTATAAATAAAATTCGATTTCAGAAATCCGGTGTCAAATAAGATAAAAAAGGATGAATGTAAGGCACGTAAATAAGCCTTCATGCCTAGTATTCTGTAAATTATTTTTTTAATGAATGTAATCATGCGATAAGTTTTCACAAGGCTTCTTTGTGAGATGGGCAAATGTAATTAAAAAAGTTTACTGAAATTAGAGATATAAGAACCTCTTAAAACCTCATCTACTGCGTTACTTCGATTTTTTAATCTCCTCATTTACCATAGTAAACTGCGGGTTTAAAAAATCGAAAAGCCTTGTATATGATGCTTTCAGAGATTCTTAAGTAATCCCTGTAACGGCTATTGTTTGAGATTGCTTCCTCGTGCCTTGTCGCAAGGACGTTTTAACTTCATTCGGGCGTCTTTAAATACCCCTCAGGCGAGGCATTCGGATTTTGCAAAGACAGCGTTTACTAATGTAAATAATGGATTTGCAAAATTTGAATAACGAAGCTTCAGGGGTATTTAAAAATGCCCCTACTCACAAATCTCAATTCTATCGTACTTATAAAATGTATAAGGCGATACTATTTTTTTAGGCGAATATACTTTCTTGCCCGATTTACTAATTTGAATAGAAAACTTCACTTGACACGAATAATAAAAATCATTACATGTCGAATTACCTCGTTTATCATTGGGCTTAAATGGATGATTGGGGTCTATTACATTAGATTTATTGGCCACTTGCGATGCAGTGACCGCATCCTCAGCCGATAAATATTTTGAAAACAAAGTAGGGTCAACATACGTCGAACTTACATCATCTAAATAATCGGTAAATAATTTTCGGCCTATATATTCAATCGACAAACTGGTTTTAGTGCCTAAGTCATATCGTAATCCAAATCCATAAGGCAAATTGGTTTGCGATAATGTATAAGGCTGTCTATCCTGATATTCTTTCATGCCTTGTCCTTCAGTGCCTAAAGGTTGCAAATCAACCCAATCTAATTCGCCCGAAACTTCATTATAATAACTTCCTTGCGGATTAAATTTATAACGCCCAATGCCACCTAACAAATAAGGTTGCAAATTCCATTTAGCTGATTTTCTATTTCGACAAAGCATTTTTAAAGGATAAACCTCAAGTAATGCCGACCATTCGGTAATACTCGATTTAAAATCCAGATTTCGTTTATATCGTAAATAGGCTTTATCTTCTTTATTTTTATACTCAGCATCTTGGTCGCTGCCTGCAATTTTTCCTTTCATATAGCCAAGTCTAAATCCAAGCCATTCGTTGCGAACATGACTTATAGAAAGCCCTGCCATTGAGGTTCGTTGTTTAAAATTATTATCATAGATGAAGGGTTTACCGGCACCACTATTTCCTCCCAAATCTCCTAAATAATTTGAAACCCCATACGACGCTGAAAGGTAAGTGGCTTTTTTTTGAAAGTTCGATGTACTTGAATCTCCACTTTGTTTTCCTTTCGAAAAAGCGAGTAAAGTGTTTAAAAGAAATATGTATATGAGTATAGTTTGTTTCACGAGTGTATACGTCGGAAAATAAAACTACGCATTTTCTTCCGTACTGCCTAACATCAAGTAAGCTTTAATAAAGCCATCTAATTCACCATCCATTACCGGGTTTACATTGCCGGTTTCGAAATCGGTTCTATGATCCTTAATCATTTTATATGGATGAAAAACATATGACCTGATTTGTGAGCCCCATTCAATTTTCTTTTTGCTTGAATTGGTTTTGTTTTTCAACTCTTCTTGTCGCTGCAATTCTTTTTCATATAACTGCGATTTCAACATCTTCATGGCTTTATCGCGATTATCGCCTTGGGTACGGGCTTGTTGACATTCAACGATAATGCCCGAAGGAATATGTTTTAACCTTACGGCCGTTTCCACCTTGTTTACGTTTTGTCCGCCCTTACCACCGGCTCTAAAAAAATCCCATTCAATATCTGCCGGATTCACATCAATTTCTATCGTATCATCTACCAATGGATACACAAATACCGAGGCAAATGATGTATGTCGACGCGCATTTGAATCGAAAGGCGAAATTCGAACTAGACGATGTACTCCATTTTCAGATTTCAATAAACCAAATGCAAACGGACCTTCAATTTCGATGGTCGCTTGTTTAATACCGGCCCCATCACCCCATTGAATATCAATTTCACTTACTTTAAATCCATTTTTCTCGGCATACATTCTATACATACGTAAAAGCATTTCAGCCCAATCCTGACTCTCAGTTCCACCGGCGCCTGAATTGATGGTCATTACCGCAGGCATTTCATCTTCGGGTTGATTAAGCGTACTTTTAAATTCAAGTTCATCTAAACAAATAATGGCATGCTCATAACTTTGTTTTGCATCCTCTTCCTCAGCTTCTCCTTCTTTCCAAAATTCAAACATCACGGCAAAATCTTCAACCGCTGCCTTGGTTTTATCATACAATTCAGTCCAAAAACTATTGGTTTTTATTTCTTTTAAAATGGCCGTTGCGCGTTCATTATCATCCCAAAATCCTGGTGATAGACTTAATACTTTATCGTTTTCGATTTTATTTTTCTTTTCACCAACGTTTAAATAAGCAGATAGTGCATCTACTCGTTCACGCATGGCTTTCAATTGCTCAATGGTCATGCCGCAAATGTATACAATAATGCCTATTCCAAAAATCCACTTAACAGATGATGTTCATTTGGGAATTTTATTTGGGTGCGTCCCCAAAGTGACCCGAATACACGATTATCAAAAAGAGAATGTTTGCACTTTCGGGTCTACTTTGTGGGCGGGCTGTCACTGCAATACCCCTACCGAAACGTTCGGGGTGATTTCCGCTCCATCCCTCGCACGACGTCAATCTACAATACCACCTCCTCTATCCTAGCATTTATCGAATTCATACATTTAAATTTTGTGCTTTCGCATGAGGTTGTACATTTAGTGAAATTTTTAATTTTATGCGAAATATCTTCATTATCGTTTCATTACTATTTGTTATGGCTTCTTGTACAAAAGGTCCTGGTACCGGCGGAAGGGCAAGTATCAAAGGCAAGGTGTATGCCTATAATTATAGCAATGCATTTAATTTAAACGATTCGGGTTATATCGGACAACAAAAGGTATTTATTAAATATGGCGATGAGCCTGGTGTGGGTGACGATGTGGATACTGACAATACAGGTACTTATTATTTTCCTTTTTTACGCAAAGGGAAATATACCGTGTATGTGTTTTCAAAAAAATTAAGTAATAATACCCTCGATTCGGCGGTGGTGAAAACCATTGAAATTACCGATCGCAAAGAAGAAATTGAATTGCCTCAATTTACCATTCTTACCTTCAAGAACTAATGTGGATGTTGAGAAGTTTCAGTTTATTAGCATGTTTTATTTTGTGTTGTTTTCAATTACACTCTAAAACGTATTCGCCGGTTTATGCCGATGCAGGGTCGTGGAATACCTTTAATATTACGTATAAACTGAATAAGCATTATAGTATATTATTTACCGAAGAATTAAGGTTTAGAGAGAATTATAGCAGATTGAATTTGTTTTATACCAATATAGGGTTCGAGTATAAACTGAATAAAAATTTCAAGACCTCTTTAGTGTATCGTTGGATAGATAAATTTATGGATGACAATACGTTTAGTTATCGTCATCGCTTGCAATGGGATGCAAGCTTCAAATTACCAATTAATGATTTTAGCTTAGCATATCGAAGCAGATTACAAGCTGAAAGTAGAAATGTGATGTCGAGCGAATCGGGGAAAGTACCCGAATGGTATTGGCGAAATAAGTTTGATATAGGTTATGCATTCAATAAAAAGTTAAGTGCATCGGTTTCAACTGAAATGCGCTATCAGTTATCCGATCCACGCAATGAAGAATCTGATGGAACATGGCATCGTATTCGCTTTCAAGGTGGCTTCGATTATAAGTATACTAAACAAAGTACTTTCGGCATTTATTATTTGGTGCAAAAAGAGTTTAATGTATCGGCACCTGAAGATATATACATAACCGGACTTGAATATAGCTTAAGTCTAGGAAAATAAATTTGAGGTCAGTGTAAAAAAATCTCAACCACTTTTTAATTTTGCGATTAATCCATCAGCAGCTTTGTCTTTGGCATATCTTTTTTAAATCGATTTCTAAGTAGCTCTTTATATTCTTCAGAAAAATTATTATCGAACAAAATTATCTCACTGAGTTGTTTCAAGGTAAATATTTCGTCGGGTAGTTTCGACAATTTGGATCCGGCTAAACTTAATTCTTTTAGTTTTTGCAATTCACCAATTTCTTTTGGAATGCTTGTGAATTGATGATCTGACAAATAAAGTATTTTTAGATTTTTACATTGCGCTATGGCTATCGGTATACTATCTAAATGAATGCCATGCATCGTTGCATTGATTTTAATTGATTTTACATTCAAAGGATCTTTCAAGGCTTCATCTAGTGAATTGCAGTCTTGGCATTGCGCATTTGAGGATGAAGTACAGCATAGTAATAGTAAGAACCCAAATAAGTAGCCGAGTAGTTTCATGTAAAAATTAATAAGTTGAAGTATCAAGGGTTTTTGGTGGCACTATTTACTTTTTCGCATTCTGAACTAAATAGGCCGCTACCATTAAGTATTCATCGGTATTGAGTTTGGCTTGTTTTCCCATGGTTTTCATGATATCAATCCAGCCCGATGCGTTCTTTGCTGAAGGCTCTGGTTTATCGTGACATTTAGCGCATTTCGCGGTGCATATCCTTTTGCCCATCTCTACTCGCATGGGTGCCATATCGCTGTATAATGCCATTTGCCTGTCGTTAGGTAATGAGGCAATATCTGCAACACCCGGAATCGGATTTGGTTTTACTTCTTCAATCACGGCCACTTCTTGTTTTATGGGTTCAACAACAGCCACCTTCGCATCTTGTGCAGTTTTGTCGGCATTCGATTTTTTAGCCGATTCTGAAGACGCTGCTTTACCGGCAGTTTTTGGTGAGCAGTTTACCAATATACATAAAGAGAAAACTATCAGTGTAAATGAAATTATTTTTTTCATGTTAAATACTTTTTTGCTAATGTAAAATGTTTGTATCAGAAATAATCAAAGGATATTCGTTTTCTTTTAAGAATATCTAGATACAGTGCTATATAGATTGAAAAAAAATTCAATCTTTGAAGCAAATTTCAAATTATGTCATTTATCATTTACGAAAAAACAGAAGGGATAGCCAAGATAGTCTTTAACCGCGCCGATAAATTCAATAGTTTCTGTCGCGAGATGGCACTTGATTTTCAAGCAGCATTGGATGATGCGGCGGCAGATGAAAGTATACGATGTGTATATATTACAGGTGAAGGAAAGGCGTTTTGTGCCGGACAAGATTTATCAGAAGCGATTGATGATAACGGAATTGAATTGTCGCAAATAGTAAGTGAACATTATAACCCCATCATTGAAAAAATGCGAAATATTGCCAAGCCGGTTGTTTGCGCAATAAATGGGGTAGCAGCCGGTGCAGGTGCAAATATTGCCTTAGCCGGTGATATTGTTGTGGCTGCAGATACGGCATGTTTTATACAAGCTTTTAGTAAAATTGGTTTGGTGCCAGATAGTGGAGGAACTTATTTCTTGCCGCGATTGGTCGGATTTCAAAAAGCGAGTGCACTCATGATGTTAGGTGATAAGGTAATGGCCGATGAAGCGGAGCATTTAGGTATGATTTACAAAGTGTATCCCCAAAATACATTTGCTGATGAAAGTTGGAAACTTGCACTCACCTTAGCACAAATGCCAACCCAAGGATTGGCACTTACGAAAACCTTACTTAATCATTCATACGCCAATAGTTTAAACGACCAACTATTGTTAGAAGGTAAGTTGCAAATAAAAGCTAGCGAAACTCACGATTATCGAGAAGGTGTGAATGCATTTTTAGAAAAAAGGAAAGCGGTTTTTTTGGGAAAGTAATTTAATGAGTTGATATTATAATGTGCTGATTTGCTAATTTAAAATGAGATAAATTATCACATCATCACATTATCACATTCGCACATTATCCTGCTACTGCCGATCCAATTCAAAAACAATGGGCAAGTTGAAATATACTTTTACAGGAGCGCCATTATTTCGGCCTGGTTTCCATTTGGGCATAGAGTTTAATACGCGAATAGCTTCTTCATCACAACCATAACCTAAGCTTCTTTCAATTTTAATTTCATCAATTTCACCTACTTTGTTTACTACAAAGCTTAAAACTACTTTGCCTTCTATGTCGTTTGAAGAAGCTCGACTAGGATATTTAATATGGGTACTTAAATAACTCATCAACGCTTCATCGCCACCTGGAAATTCAGGCAAGTCTACCACATCATGACCTTCATATATTTTGTCGTCAATTGTATTGCTTGGCATACTTGTAGTAGTTGTATTGCTTCCTCCTGGCATTGTTTGGATTGTACCTGCAATACCTGTATTAGCAGTGTTACTTGGCAAGCCTGCAATAGGTTCCGTTGGTGTTTTTGGAGGTTCCGGTTCGAGAATGGGTTTAATAATTTTAGTTGGCAACTTTGATCTTGAAGTAGCTGTTTTAGTAGTACTTTGAACCTTGGGTTGTGGTTTTGGCTTTTGTGTTAAATCAATCATTGTAATAACAATAGAATCTTTTTTATGTATTGGAGGGTTCAGGGTATTATCCGGACTAAACCCTGATATCAATGGAAGAACGATACTGATCATGCCTAATATAATTATAGTACCAATAGCTTTTGCGGCACGTCGATTATAATTTTTGCGAAGTTCGTAAGCCCCATACAATTTGTTTCGGTTTTCGAAAAGGATGTCGAGATAGCTGGTTTGGAGAATTTTGTTCGTTTTCATTTCTATACGGTTTTAGTAAAGTATTGCTCACTGCATAGTTCTTAATTTAAAAAAGAAGTTTTATACATTGGTTCTTTAGATAATAACGCAATGCCATAATGATTAGTATCATTTAACATGAATCCAAAAATGAAATGACAATCCTATGACGATGTAAAGTGAAGACCTAAAAGTTGCAAGGCTGCCGGATAGAATGAAAAGCCCTGCATGCGACGCAGTCAAATGCAGGCTTGAAATGATAGCCGGAACTTTGATCAATAAAGCCTCTTACGATGATAGCCCCAAAACGGTTTTGCGAAATTTCAAATCTATAGATCATCTCCATGCGAACCGATTGATGGATTCTACTTGAATATTTTAGATATTAATCGCATTGCAATTAAGGTATCGTCATAGAAAGTGAAATGCTTGTGTAAATTAAAGAATTTTTGTAGTAAGTTAGCGCGCTAATTCAATAACATGACCATTGGAATATTAAAGGAAGCGGCCGGTGAAAACCGAGTTTCGGCATTGCCCGAAATTGTAGCCAATTTTATAAAACTAAACGTAAATGTTGCGGTTGAAACCGGAGCAGGTGATAATGCTTTTGCAGCTGACGACGATTATAAAAAAGTAGGTGCAAGTATTCATTCGCGTAATGAAGTAATTGCTCAAGCCGATATCGTATTGTCGATTACACAGCCAACTGATACAAATTTCAAAGCGAAAGCAATATTATTAGGGGTTTTTCAGCCCCTTTTTAATTTTCAGCAAATGAAAGATTGGTCGGCTAAAGGCTATACCGTTTTTAGTATGGATACCATTCCACGTACTACACGTGCGCAAGCGATGGACGTATTAAGTTCGCAAGCTAATATTGCAGGCTACAAAGCTGTATTGTTAGCGGCTACAAGTTATAGCAGATACTTTCCGATGTTTATGACGGCAGCAGGTAGCATTGCCCCGGCAAAAATGTTGATTTTGGGTGCTGGTGTTGCAGGCTTACAAGCTATTGCCACAGCTAAACGTTTAGGCGCAATTGTAGAAGTTTTTGATACGCGTCCTGCCGTGAAAGAAGAGGTAATGAGTTTGGGTGCAAAGTTTGTTGAAGTAGAAGGTGCTGCCGATGCAAGTAAAGCGGGTGGATATGCCGTTGAGCAAACAGAAGAATTTTTACAACGTCAAAAACAACGTATAGCTGAGAGTGCCGCTAAAGCAGATATTATTATCAGTACCGCACAAATACCTGGTAAAAAAGCGCCTATCTTAATTACTAAGGAAATGATTGCTGCCATGCGATCGGGTTCGGTGATTATTGATTTGGCAGCTTCAACCGGAGGCAATACCGAGCATACAAAAAACAATGAAACCGTGATGGTGAATAATGTAAGTATCATCGGTAATTCAAATTTAGCATCAATGCAACCTTCCGATGCTAGTAAAGTATACGGGAAAAATATTTTCAATTTCTTGAAACTGATTATTAATGCTGAAGGAAATATCAACTTAAATTTCGAGGATGACTTAGTAATTGGAACTTGTATTGTGCACGACGGAAAAATTGTGAACGAACGAACTGCGCAATTGATAAGCTAATGTGCTGATATGCTGATTGGATAATTAGATAATTAGTGAATTCGACAATTGAAGATTGAAAATGAAACAGCTAACAAAATAACCCCTTAACAATAAAACAAAATAACATAAACCTCATGGACAGCTTTATAGAATTTTTTACGACCAATTACAATATGATTACGATTGTAATCTTATCTATTTTTTTAGGCATTGAAGTGATTTCGCGTGTGCCATCGGTTTTGCATACACCCCTTATGAGTGGTGCTAATGCCATACATGGTGTGGTAATTATTGGTGCTATCATCGTTATGGGAGAAGCAGAACCAGACAACTATTTAGCATTAATCCTTGGATTTTTAGCGGTGATATTAGGAACCTTGAATGTGGTGGGTGGTTTTGTAGTTACCGATAGGATGTTGGAAATGTTTAAGAAAAAGAAGAAATAAGATTTTAAATTCGAAATACTAAAAACTAAATTCGAAGGGGCTAGGGCAAATTCTAAATTCGAATATCGAAATTCGAAGAGACGAGTACACATGATGAAAATAGAGGAAGGAAGAAATGGAAATTGAACATTAAATTATGAGTGAAACCAATAGAAAGGAATATGATTTAGAATTAAGAACATTGAAGTTTGCAAAAGAGGTTAGAGATTTTTGCATGGCGCTAAAGAAAGATGTAATCAATAGCGTGTATATAAAACAACTCATTCGCTCAAGCTCTTCGATTGGTGCAAATTATTTAGAAGCAAACGACAACTTAGGTGAAAAGGATTTAATGATGAGAGTTAGAATCTCGAGAAAGGAAGCAAAAGAAACAAAGTATTGGATTGAATTAATAATTACAGAAACTGAAGATATAGAAATAAAACGAAAACAATTATTTACTGAAGCAAATGAACTCATGCTAATATTAGGCGCCATACTGAAAAAACTAACATTAAAAACAAAAATTTAATTAACTACAAAACACCCCTTCGAATTGCTTTTCGAATTTCGAATTTAAACTATTAGACATTATAACTAACTCATAAACATATAACACCCCTTCGAATTTCGCTCTTCGAATTTCGAATTTAAATTTTTTATTTATGCAAGACTTATTACTCAAAATATCATACTTAATTGGTTCAATCTCATTCATTGTGGGATTAAAAATGCTTTCACACCCGGATACTGCCCGAAAAGGAAATTTGTACGCAGCAGTGGGTATGACAGTAGCCATTTTTGCAACCATCTTTTTATATACAAATTCAGAGGGGCAACCTTTGGGGAATTTGATTTGGATATTTCTCGGACTCATCATTGGAACTGTGGTAGGTACTATGGCAGCCAAAAAAGTTCAAATGACCGCCATGCCGCAAATGGTTAGTCTGTTTAATGGTATGGGTGGTGCATGTGCCGGTATTATTTCAATTGTAGAGTTTAAACACTTGATGCATGCAGGCACTATCGAAGGCGAAGAACTAAAAGCACTTACCATTTTATTGGGCCTAGTAATCGGAACGGTTTCTTTCTTTGGATCAATGATTGCCTTTGGGAAATTGAATGGTAATATTAACGATAGAACATTACCCGGACAGCAAATTGTAAATGTAGGATTGATGCTGATTGTGGTGGTTTTATTAGTCATGATATTAATGGGTGGGATTGCAGATCCTTATGTGTTATTTTATGCTTTATTAGCTGTGTCGGCTTTATACGGAATTTTATTTGTTATGCCAATTGGTGGAGCCGATATGCCGGTAGTAATTTCATTATTGAATTCATTCACGGGTGTGGCTGCTGCTTGCGGTGGATTTTTGTATGATAATCCAGTAATGCTTACCGGTGGTATTTTAGTAGGAAGTGCAGGAACCATTTTAACGATATTGATGTGTAATGCCATGAATCGTTCATTAGTGAATGTAATTGTAGGTGCCTTTGGAGGAAACAAAGCGGGTGGTGCAGCCATGGAAGCGGGTGGTGCTTACAAAGAAATTTCATTAAGTGATTCGGCGGTTTTAATGGCGTATTCAAAACGCGTGGTAATTGTACCTGGTTATGGTTTGGCAGTTGCTCAAGCTCAACACATTTGTCATGAGTTAGAAAAAGTATTGGAAGAGAAAGATGTAGATGTAAAGTATGCCATTCACCCGGTAGCAGGTCGTATGCCGGGCCATATGAATGTATTATTAGCTGAAGCCGATGTGCCTTACGAAAAATTATTGGAGATGGAGGAGATTAATCCAGAGTTTGCCAATACCGATGTAGTAATTATTTTGGGTGCGAATGATGTGGTAAATCCTGCCGCTAAGAATGATCCTGCTAGTCCGATTTATGGTATGCCGATTTTAGAAGTTGAAAATGCAACCCATGTCATTGTAAACAAGCGAAGTATGAAGCCGGGCTATGCAGGTATTGAAAACGCCTTGTTCTTCCAACCAAAAACGTCGATGTTATTTGGCGATGCAAAAAAAGTATTACAAGATTTAGTAAGTGAGTTGAAGAATATGTAAGAGAATAATAGGAATCCTGTTCTTTATCATACTAATTATTACTTTTATATTAATACTCATGCTGCGTATGGGTGCAAACCAAGAATGTAGATTCTAAATTATTACATTTACGTTCTGTTAGTTTTTTACAACCACACAAAAATTATTTTATGATATCAGCCCCAAAACCCGGAGAATACCAACCTTATTTTGAACAATACATTAAAGAGGTTTCGGATGATGCCGATATACTTGCTTGGCTAGAGGATATTATTATGGATACCGAAGAGATTATTCTTGCCTTGCCAAAAAGCAAGCATGAATATAGATATGCCGAAGGTAAGTGGACTATCAAAGAAATTTTACAACATTTGATAGACACTGAACGAATTATGTGTTATCGAGCGATGTGTATTGCCCGTGGCGATCAAGCCTCCTTACCGGGTTTTGAAGAAGATGATTATGCAGCTAAAAGTTTTGCAAATAAGCGAACGGTAGATGCTTTACTGGATGAATTTGATATGGTTCGAAATTGTACCATAGCCCTATTTAAAAGTTTTGATACCAGTGTTTTAGAAACCATAGGCACCGCTAACGGAAAACAAATTAGTGTTCGGGCATTGGCGTATATAATTGCCGGACACGAATTGCATCATATGAAGGTGATACAGGAGAGGTATGTGTAGTAGGTGAGTAAGCAGTGAGCCAATTGGGCAGTGAAGAAGTATACAGTGAGGCATTAGGTAGGCGATAAATGTTATATTGGAATAGTTTAAAACTTCTTAATATGAAGTATCAAAAGTTTTAAAACCACCATTACTTACTTAGTGTCTGACCGAAAACTAAGTGTTTGATAAGAAAGCGTCAAATACGAGTAAGCTGAAGCCTGAAAATGGGGAGTTTACTTTGGTAAATGACCTATTTGAAAGGCGAGGATGACGATGTAGTTGGCGTTTTCTTGCAAACACTACTTAATAATTCTCAAATTAAAAGGATATCGATACAACTTGCCTTCGCTGGCTTTAATGGTAGCAATGATGATTAATATTAATTCGATAATACCCAAAATGGCCATCATAAATACACCTATGATAAGGAACATTAATACAAATGAAATGATGAATCCAATGGCCATGGTAATTTGAAAGTTCAATGATTCTTTGGCATGTTCACTTACAAAATTTGATTCATCCTTCTTGAGTAAATAAATAATCAAGGGCGGTAAAAACCCTCCGATTAAAAATACAAAAGCACCGGCCAAAGTTAAAATATGCGAAAGTAATGCCATTGTTTTTTCTTCCTGAGTTGGGGTTGTAGCCGGAAAAATTTCTTCGCCAAAAAGTTCTTGATTATCCATAGCACAGTTGATTAATATTTTGTAAGATAATAATTTTCATTAACATGAGTGTTTCAAAAGTCAGAAGAATCTTTTTCACTGTCTGCCGCTAGGTAGGCACGCTAGGATGTTTGGGTAATTCATTTGAATCTTATCCTCAACCATCATTATGTATTACTACAGGGCAACTTTAATAACCCCTCAGGCGAGGCATTCGGATTTTGCAATTCCGATAGCTATCGGAAGCGTTTACTAGCGTAAATAAAGGATTTGTAAAATTCGAATAACGAAGCATCAGGGGTTATTAGAGATGTCCTACAAATTACCTCTAGCATCTTGCTCCAATTCCAACGCTTCAAACAAAGCTTTGAAATTTCCTTTACCAAAACTTTTAGCTCCTTTGCGTTGAATGATTTCGAAGAACATCGTTGGTCGGTCTTCAACGGGTTTGGTGAATATTTGTAAAAGATATCCTTCATCATCACGATCCACTAAGATGCCCAGTTTTTTAAGCGGTTCAAGGTCTTCATCAATATGACCAACTCTATCAACCAATTCATCATAATACGATGTTGGAATATTTAAAAACTCTACACCTCTACTTTGTAATTTAGTTACTGTATCAATAATATTATCGGTAGCTACAGCTAAATGTTGTACACCTTCACCTTCATAAAAGTCGAGGTATTCTTCAACTTGTGATTTCTTTTTTCCTTCGGCAGGTTCGTTGATAGGGAATTTTACATAACCATTTCCATTGCTCATTACCTTACTCATTAGCGCACTATACTCGGTAGAGATATCCTTATCATCAAAGCTTAAAATATTTTTAAAGCCCATTACATCTTCGTAAAACTTCACCCAAGGATTCATTTGATTCCAACCAACATTACCCACGCAATGATCTACATATTTTAAACCAACAGATTCAGGATTATAAGTGCTGCTTGCTTTTTTAAAGCCAGGCATAAATACGCCTTTATAATTTTTTCGTTCAACAAAAACGTGCACCACTTCGCCATAGGTATGGATTCCACTCATGCGAATCTCACCTTGGTCATCTTTTAAGGTATTAGGCTCCATATACGATTTTGCGCCACGCTTCATCGTTTGCTCATAAGCATCGTAGGCATCATCAACCCATAGGGCTAGTACCTTAACGCCATCGCCATGTTTTTTATGATGTTCAGCAATCGGGTGATTTGAATTAAGTGGAGAGGTAAGCATCAATCTTATTTTATCTTGAGCAAGCACATAGGATACTCGGTCTTTTACACCTGTCTCAGGTCCGGCATATGCCAAAGTTTGAAACCCAAAAGCCGTTTTGTAATAATGCGCCGATTGCTTGGCATTACCTACATATAGTTCAACATAGTCGGTACCCAATAAAGGCAAAAAATCTTGTGTTGCACCCACAATTGGGTCTGTTGCTGTTATCGTTTCCATTTTATTTCAATTTTCAATTTTCAATCTACAATTTTCAATCTTCAGTCTACAATTTTCAATCTTCAATTACGAATCCGATTACGTATCGGGTCAATTACGAATTATCAATGACGAATTACGGTGATTCTTCATCTAAAACGCCATATTATCTCATTATCACATTTACCAATTCACTAATTTTCTCATTAGCATATTATCTCATCGGCACATTAGCTTACTCCGCCCAGCTCATCACATATTCTTTATCTTCAATACCTAAAGCATAATCGGTAAGTTGCAAAGGTCTAAAAGTATCAACCATTACCGCAAGTTCAGGCGTATCTTTTTTACCTATACTTTTTTCAACGGCTCCTGGGTGTGGTCCATGAGGAATACCACTCGGATGCAAGGTGATCATGCCTTTGGTTACATGTTTACGGCTCATAAATTCACCATCTACATAATACAACACTTCATCACTATCAATATTGCTATGATTATATGGGGCCGGAATTGCATCAGGATGGTAATCGTATAAACGAGGTACAAACGAACAAATCACAAAATCTTTTCCATCAAAAGTTTGATGAACCGGTGGTGGTTGATGCACTCGTCCTGTGATCGGTTCAAAATCATGAATGCTGAAAATAAAAGGGTATTCGCAACCATCCCAACCTACTACGTCAAATGGATGTGTGCCGTAAGTGACAGGGTATAGCAATCCTTTCTTTTTAATACGAATTAAAAACTCACCGGTTTGGTCAATTGGATTTAAGTTTTCGGGTGTACGAATATCACGTTCGCAAAATGGCGAATGCTCCATCAATTGTCCGTACTTGCTTAAATAACGATTTGGAAATCGAATAGGTCCAAAACTTTCAACAATAAACAATCTGTTTTCTTGTGTTTCGAAAGTAATTTGATAAATGGTACCTCGAGGTAATACAATATAATCGCCATAGCTAAAAGGCAATTCGCCATATTGAGTAAGCATTTTACCGCGACCTTCATGAATGAAAATCACTTCATCGGCATCTGCATTTTTATAAAAGTAGTCGGTCATACTATCCATTGGCGCAGCCAAGGTGATATGACAATCGTCGTTGATGAGTATTGGTTTTCGGCTTTTCAAATAATCGCTCTCTGCTTTAATGCTAAATCCTTGAAAACTTCTATGTTTCAAAATATTTTCGGTAGCCGCCTTGGGATTTACATCGGTAGGTTCTTTGGTATCGATGATAATGGTTGGCGGATGAATATGATACAGCAAAGAATAATTTGAAGAAAATCCTTCAGTGCTAAAAAGTTGTTCAGAGTATAAACCTTCATTTTCTTTTTTAAATTGAGTATGACGTTTATGTGGAATTTTACCGAGTTGGGTATAGTGAGGCATAAAATATTTTCTAAGTGACAAATGTACAATTTCGATTGGAAAATAATAACGGTACAACAGATGTTATTGATTTAATGATGAGAATCATGAGGGATAAAGAAAATGTTCACTAATCTGGCCAAAATTAGTTTATTCCAATCTGGCATACTTATTCAAATAGCGGAGAATGTTATTATTTTCTGAAAGCATCCTATGGTTATAGTCGACAGGTAATTGACCTCTCCACATTTCCGCCAAATCCATTACTTTTGTCGCAAAGCAGCAAAGCATGATAGAGCAGCAAATTGTATTGCAACTTAAAGAAGCCCAAATATATCAAGGCGGGGTTTTAATATTGGGTGATGTAAATCTTACCATTCGAAAGGGGGAGTTCGTATACCTGATTGGCAAAACCGGTTCGGGGAAATCGAGTTTGCTGAAAACTTTATATGGAAATATTCCTTTATTACGCGGCGAAGGCGAAGTGTGCGGATTTAATTTGCAAGATTTAACTTGGAAGAATGTACCTTTTTTACGTAGAAATTTGGGCATCGTATTCCAGGATTTTCAATTACTTACTGATAGAAATGTGAATGAAAATTTATTATTTGTTTTACGTGCAACCGGTTGGACAGATAAAAACCTTATGCAAGAGAAAATAGATAATGTACTTGGCAAAGTAGGATTAAAAGGAAAAGGAAATAAAATGCCTTATGAGATGAGTGGTGGCGAACAACAACGAGTTGATATTGCCCGAGCCTTGCTGAATAATCCGAAATTGATTTTAGCCGATGAGCCTACAGGGAATCTCGATCCGGATACTTCGGATGGCATTATGCAATTACTTCATTCTATTTGTGTTGATTATGGAACGGCAATTATTATGGCTACCCATGATTATACCATCATCCAAAAATTCCGTTCACGAATATTAAGAACAGAACACGGGAGGGTTGTTGATAATGCCAGTGTTGTGTACTAATGGCGCTCTAAAAATCCCTGATACTTCGTTATGCGAATTTTTCAAACTCTTTATTGACTTAAGTCAACGCAGTGTTTGAAAAATTTGCATGCCTCGTCTGAGGAATTTTCAGAAACGCCATTAGGAAATTAGACCCATTTCTAAATCAAACTTAATATCTTCTCAACATTAATTTGGTTACTAAAATTGACTAAAGCTTTCTTTCTTACTTCAAGATCTTCGACAGTAAAATCTTGATTCATTAAAGTTCCAATTGTTTGTATCCATGAATTAGCATCTGTTACTAATGTAATTGAATTCAATAAGTCAGATTCAATAAGTACATCATCGCTGATACAAAAACGTCCGGCAAAAAGGGCAAATAGTAATTTGAGTTTTAACCCTGTATGTTGGAAACTTGGCAATACATGAATATGTGCATCTGCAATCAGTTGTTTTAATTGTTCTTCACTTGGGTTGGCAATAATTTGAATGTGTCCATTCGCTAATTTCTGTAATTCGTCACTTGGGTTTTTGCCTGTGATGATGAGTGGAATTGTCATCTCACTAAACACTTCCTCAATTAGAAATTTACAGGACTTTTCATTTTCTGCCACACTTAAATTACCGTGAAACAAACAATAGGTGCCTTTCCCTAACTTACTTTCTATTTTGCTAAAGGGATGAAAGGCGGGCAATAAAACTTGTTTTGATGAAGGGTAGTGAGCTTGGTGATAAATATAATCGTGTTCAGAAATAGATAGGATTGCATCGAAATGAGCTAGATTATTTTCATAGCGTTTTAATTGTATAGATTCAAAACTATAATATAGTTTTTCAAAGAGTTGATTCGTATTTCTCGCCAGTGATTGGTAGTATTCCGATTCAATATTATGCGCTCTTAGTATTTTGTTTCTATTTGCTAAAGCAGCATGATTTGCATAAAAAGTAGTGTGCAATCCTTCAAATAAAATCGGATCATCATCACTTAATAAATTTTGTAATAGTTGCTTATGGTTGCGAGAAGAAATAATATAAGGCAGAGCAAAATGTAACCCTTTCCATCCTGTGATTCTTGGATAATAATGTACCACCTTACATAGATTTTCTAATGCTGTTTCAGGTTTTCGATTTCCATAGACAAAGCAATGCAAGGTAATTTCAACACCCGCTTCGGCTAAAGATTTTAATTTATAAAATATATCAATGGCCCCGCCATAATCTGCCGGGTATGGAATGTCTAAACTGATGATATGGAGTCGTTTAGTCAAAAAGATTTTTATAAAATTGAAGTAAAGTCTTTTCTTGTTCTTGCCAGCAATATATTTCTCGGGCTTGTAAACAGTTTTGTTTCATAAGTTGATGTTGTTCAGAATCTGTCAGCATTTTATTTATAACCAAAGCAATAGTTTGAACTTGTGTATCGGGTATTAATTCAGCTATTTTAAATTGGGAATTCACCTTTCGATATTCCGGAAAATCGATGCAAAGCTGTGGTACACATGCATGCATATAATCAAAAAAACGATTTGCCATGGATAGATAATTGCTTTTACCGGCATTCGTAAATAAAGTAATTCCTATATAGGCATTGCGTGTATAATTCACTAAAGTAGAAGGTTCTACATAACCATGAAAAGTAATTTTATCTTCTAGCTGATACTTCGCTACCAATTCTTGAGCTTGTGTATAAAAGTTTCCTTCACCACAAATAATCAGTTTTGCATCTACAAACTGCATGGCAGGTATTAAGGTTTCAAAACTTCGGCCTTCATTAACAGCGCCTTGATATAAGATATATTTTTCGTTTGATGCAATAGGAGTATATGGTTTAAGAACAGCAGCATTGCGCACAATTTTGTAATCAACCTCATACATAGTTTTAAATTCTTGCGCATAACATTCTCCAATAGTATACCCATGCGTAAATTTCGGAACAGCAAATTTTTCTATTGCCTTCCAAGCCTTAAATATTAATGGTCGAGAAACAATTTCTTCCATTTCACAAAAAAGTTCATGGGCATCATACACTCTCTTTTTCTTGCGAAAGCTTGATGCAAAATATACAGGCAATATCGTATCTAAATCAATGGCACAGATTACATCAGCTTTTATAAAAAGCAAATACATAAACAAACGAATATTATACTCGAGATAAAAGAATTTTCCTTTTTGAAAAAAGCAGGAAAGTCGTTTTTGCTTGAAAGTTTTTTCGATAAGGTTTGGCGAATGAGTTTTTTTTCGACCAACTAATAGAACATCATATCCAGCCTGTGCCAGTGAACTGCAAATACGAATCATACGCTGATCGTAATTTAGGTCATTGGTAACGGTGCAAACAATGCGCTTTACTTCCATGATTTTGTAAAATAAATTTTTTCGTTACCGAGCAGTGTATAAGGCGGTTCGAATCCGGGCATATAGGTTGCACGAATATGACGATCGATTTTTTCTTGATCCCAATTCAAATCAATCTTCTTTAAGTTATTAATTTCATTTCGATAATGAATAGAGGTACTTCGTTGGAATCGTAAATCGTTCTGAGAAGCCGGAGTAAAATCACCTTTCAAAAGTTTGCTAATTGATGTTTTAAATAGGATAAGAGAGGCTTCATAAGTAAGCTGATACAACTCTGCAACCCAACAGTTTTCAGGGATTGGAAAACGTTGTTCAAATAAGATATCACCATCATCAATGCCGGTATGTATCTTATGTATGGTTGTACCAAATTCCTTTTTTTCATCTACAATAGCAAATGAAAACTGATTACAACCTCGATATTCAGGTAATGGTGCCATGTGTAAATTGACAGCGATTTTTTTGGCTTTGGCAATATGATGCGCTTTTAATATTTCATGATATTGAACGCTATATATATAATCTGCTTTCGGTATATCGTCGAGATGATCAATTAGAGGTATTTGATATTCATTAGCTAGTGATTTCAGACTTAATGATTTCGAAAAAACCGGATTGTCATTTGTCATCAATCCTACAATTTCAATTTGTAGCAATTCTCGGTTTTGCAATAAATATAGTAAGCAATGATAGCCTATGGGTTTACTTCCCAGAAATAGTAGTGTTTGTTTTTGCACGGTGTAAAAATAGTCAAGTATTTTAACTATTTTCGGCATTCATACATGGCGCTAAAAATTCTCTTGCTAACTCCCCGTATTCCATATCCTTTGCGTGACGGAGGGTCTATAGCCATGAATCAGAGTTTGCAAGCATATTTAGAGCAAGATTGTGAAGTGAGTTTATTAAGTATGAATACCTCAAGGCATTGGATTGATGAATCAACTTTGCCCAATTGGTATCAACGATTGGTGCATTTTCGAACTGTGTATGTACGCACAGATGTAAATCCATTGTCGGCATTCATTAACCTATTTACCGATAAATCGTATAATGTATCACGATTTATGAATAAGGATTTTGAAAAGGAGTTGGTGAAATTATTGCAACAAGAAAGTTTTGATATTATTCAATTTGAGAGTATTTACACTTCCCCCTATTTAAAGCTAGCTCAAAAGTATTCAGATGCAAAATGTATTTGTCGTGTGCATAATATTGAACACCTTATTTGGCAGCGATTGTCAGAACATGAAAGCAATTTTTTAAAGAGAAAGTATCTCGAATTACTTACGAATCGGTTAAAAAACTTTGAGCTTGATGTATTGCAGAAATTTGATTTGTTGTTACCCATATCTCCGCAAGAAGAAATGGTATTGACATCCTGGAAAATTAATACCTGCTATTTCTTGCCATTTGGTGTCGATCACAAATCGATATTGCCTGCAATAGATTGTGATTTGAATTCATGTTTTCATATCGGGAGTATGGATTGGGCGCCTAACGTTGAAGGGGTTCATTGGTTTTTAAATGAGGTGTGGAAACAAGTTCATCAAACTATGCCAAATATTACACTTTATTTGGCCGGTAAAAATATGCCGGCTTCTATTCATTCAAATAAAAACGAAGGAATAGAAGTGATTGGTGAAGTTGATGATGTAACTACTTTCAGTTTGTCGAAAAATATTATGTTGGTGCCACTATTATCCGGTGCAGGCATTCGTATAAAGATTATTGAAGCCATGGCATTGGGTAAAACTATTATTGCTACAACTATAGCTGCTGAAGGTATTGGTGCACAACACCAACAACATATTGTAATAGCCGATACAGCCGAAGATTTCAGTTTTCAACTGCAATCTTGTTTAAATAACCCTGTCGAATCCAACAAGATAGGTCAACGTGCCCGTGAATTTGTGGAACTTCATTTTCAAAAGGATGTCATTTATCATGATTTGGTAAATCATTTAAAATCGATAATGTAAAATGACATTGCGGAAGAAAATAGCGATACTCCTTTCTCGTTTCCCATATCCATTAGATAAAGGCGATAAATTGAGGGCCTACCATCAAATTTGTTTTTTAGCACAACAACATGATGTATATCTGTTTGCATTAAGTGATGAAGTAATTCTCGAATCTCATCAACAACATCTTTCAGTAATTTGTAAATCTGTACATATTTTCCCGCTCAGTAAATCTGGAATTTCATGGCAAGTTTTAGCCAGTTTTTTCAATCAACAACCGGTTCAAGTGGGGTATTTTTATTCACCTTCAATCAAAGAAAAGATAAGTATAAGGTTGCAAGAAATTCAGCCAGATGTAGTGTATTGTCAGCTTTCACGAACCGCTTTGTATGCAAAGGATTTACCTTATTATAAAGTGATTGACTTTCAGGATGCGTTTTCGACCAACTATGCTCGCTTGTATCAAACCATGCAAGGGATGCAGAAATATTTCTATCAAAGAGAAGGCAAGTTGATGAAGGCATTTGAAATGCGCATGCTGAAATGGTTCGATGCAAGTACGATCATTTCTGATTTCGATAAGCAACAAATTGCAACCCAGCCTAACCACATTCACGTAATTGCAAATGGGGTAGATGCTGATTATTTTAAGGCAAGCCCGCAAGTGCCCTCTTACGATATCATGTTTTTAGGAAATTTAGCTTACTTGCCTAATAAGCAGGCAGTTGTTTTTTTAGTGGAGAAGATATTTCCATTATTAAAAAAGGTAAAACCCGATTGTCGAATATATATCGGCGGCGCATCTGGCGAACATTTTTTTGGTTATGCAAGTAAACAAATTCATATCGATGGATGGGTTGATGATATTAGAGATGCATACGGAAAAGCAAAAATATTTGTGGCCCCTTTGGTAGCCGGGGCCGGTTTGCAAAATAAATTACTCGAGGCCATGAGTATGGGTGTGCCATGTATTTCTACTTCAATAACCAATGCTTCATTATTTGCTAAAGAAGAGATTGATCTCTTGATTGCCGACGATGAACAACAATTTGTGAATCAGATTATGCGATTATTGGCAGATGAAAATTTGTATCACTCATTGCAAACTAATGGACGAAAATTTGTAGAAACCAACTATAGTTGGGAACAAGCGAATGCTAAATTGCTAAGGGTATTACTGCCTTAATGCTATTTTTTATTTGGGTAGCAAACATGCCTAGCTTCCGAATAGGGAGGTTTTTCGTTACAAGTCCAATCCTAATGTCGAAATCTGTTGGAAGGCTGAGAGGCATACTTTCCTCCATTCAGTGCCATTTGCGGGATTGTTGCACTGCATTCATATTACCATATTATCTCTAGTTGTTTACTAAGTGTTTTCTTTGAGTAGCATATAAAATTACAAATACAAGGGCGATTATTATTCCAAAAAATGACATAAAGCCGCTCATCGCTATTTTACCCAATATGACTGCCATCGAAATTGGCCCTAATAATTCACCAATCATATAAACCATAAACCCTTGCTTTTTTAACGACCGCATCATCATTGAACCTAAAAACAAATTAGCGTGCTTGCTAAAGTAGCTACCAAAATTACTAGTCTATTATCGCAAGATAAAACAGACATTTCAATAGCAGATTTCATGATATCGCCAACAAAACCGCTCATTTCAGGCATTTCCTGATTGCTCAATTTTTCGGCCGAAGCGCAAATTGTAAAATAATTATAGATACCCATCAAAAAACTGATACCACATCCTATATAGGTAAGAATAGTTAATGTATTTAACATCGAAGGTAATTTGGGGGTCTCTTCTTGAAGGTTTAGTGTTTCGTATACTTGTTGATCTTCTGACATAATTATTTTTTTTTAGTGTTGAAAAGGGAGTGTAATGTATTGGTTTATCGCACAGCAATCATCGAAATTTCGACATGTACATTCTTGGGCAAACCTGCCACCTGTATCGTTTCACGGGCCGGTGGGTTTTCAGTAAAATATCTTGCATACACTGCATTTACTGAGGCGAATTGCTGCATATCCATCAAAAAAATAGAAGTTTTAACAACATTTTCGAATGTCAAACCCGCCTCTTTCAAAATAGCATGCAAATTCTTCATTACTTGTTCAGTCTCGGCTTCAATAGAATCCATAATAAGCTCGCCACTTTCGGCGTGCAAAGGAATTTGACCTGAAATAAAAAGGAAACCATTGGCTTCAATGGCCTGGCTATATGGACCGATAGGTGCAGGAGCATTTGATGTATTAATAACTTGCTTATTCATATTTCAAATGTACAAAATGCATTCAATAATACTAGTGCTTCTCCAAAAGTGTCGATACTTCGTTACCCGAATTTTGCATATTCTTCATTGATGAGAGTAAACACAGGCTGCGTAAAATTTGAAAGCCGGTTTAAGGTAGAAACTCTCTATTTACGAACAAGCAAGCTTGCTAGAGAGATTTTAGAAATGCCTACCCGTAAATTTTATTTAGAAATAGCCTTAACACTTATCTTTACCGCATGAGTTTTTTACTTTTCATCGACACCAGTGCTGCGCATTCGACCTTATTATTATTGAAAGATGATGAAGTTGTAGCTAGCCGGAAAAATGAACAACAACTGAACCATGCCCAATGGATACATAAACAATTAGACGAGATATTAACTTTACATGAATTAACGTGGAGTGATATTTCTGGTGTTTGTGTTTTAAACGGTCCAGGTTCATATACCGGATTACGAATTTCTTTATCGGTAGCTAAAGGTATTTGTTATGCCCGAGAGCTACCTCTAATTCTCTTAAATAAATTAGAGGTAATGTATGAAATCGCTTTAGCCCAAACAAATAGAGCATTACTTTGTATCATGAAGGCCAGAGAAGATGAGTTTTTTTCGGGATATTTAAATTTATTAGATGACATGGATTACCAGATCATGAATAAATTGGAAATTAACGAAAAACTTACCAATGATGGGTTGATTTTGGGCATAGAAAAAAATCAACTTAGCGACGAATTCGACAATTTTGTGTCAATTGAACTTTCTGATCTTGCTATTTCTCGAATTTGTTTTAAGTATTTTAGGGCCGGCAAATATGCTGATTTGTTTAATTCTGAGCCTTTTTACCTAAAAAATTTCCATTTTAACAAAATAAACAAGTTATAAACATTTTCTTTTTTAATAATATTACTATTTTTACAGACCAATTATGTATCAGTTGAAGGATAATGGAAGTCTTGACACTATACATTTTTATTTTGCTAATTTTTAATCATATTAAAATTGAAACTTATGGAACAGAGTAACTTTTCGTCTAACATCATCTCAGTATCTGAAAATGGAACCCTTCAAAATGTAAAAATAAATTATGTTGAAGTAAAAAAAGTAGCGGCCATTTTACGTTCGATAAATCATAAACTCAGACAATCGATTATTAAATTGTTAGAGGAAAAAGATAAACTTACCGTAACCGAGATTTATGTAAAACTGCGAGTTGAGCAGTCAGTTGCTTCACAACATTTAGCTATATTACGTCGTGCTGAATTTGTTAAAACTACCCGAGAAGGGAAAAATATACATTATACATTGAATCAAGATCGACTTGACGAGGTAAATTCTTTTATAAAGCAGTTATTAAAAAATGACGCAGATTAGTTTTCTGAGTAGTTTTAAAACCAATTGACTATACACCGATGCTCTAAATTAAAACTGAATGTCTTTTTCTTTATTTGGTTGTTCAATTTCAATAAGTTCACCTTCTTGACTTACCACTAAACTTACATCATGAACAGGTTCAGCCTCATTGGCGTTGGTTGGCTCTATATATTCGTGTTGCAATATTTCATTTAGTTTTGGTAATTCATCTAAACTGTTTAAGCCTAAATAGTCCATAAATGACTTAGATGTATTATAAGTCAAGGGTTTGCCTACCATATCTTCCATACGACCAGAAATCACTATCAATTCTTTTTCAAGAAGTTTTTGCACCGAGTAATCAGAGTTTACCCCACGAATATGTTCAATCTCACCTTTGGTAATGGGTTGCTTATAAGCAATAATAGCAAGCGTTTCAAGCGAAGCCGTAGATAATCGCTTGGTGAATTTTTCGCCATTGAGTTTGGCTAGGGTTGGATAAAAATTCTTTTTGCTTAAAAACTGATATCCACCGCCAATTTGTTTTACTTCAAATGGATAAAAATCAGATGAATATTTTTCTACAACTGCTTCTAACGCGTTGGCAAGTTGCTCGTGATCAATAGGCTCTTCCTCTGTACTTTGTTCTTTTAAAATTTGTTCGATATCGACGATACTAATTGGACGATTTGAACCAAAAATTAGCGATTCACTCTGTAACATAATTTCTTCTATAGTCATAACCTAGGCTTTTATTCTACCAAATGTAAGGTTTGCTTCTTCCTGAAATTAAATTAGAAATACACAGCTGTGGGTAAATTTTTAGAGATACGAGATTAGAGTTAAAAGATGGGAGGAAATAGAACGACCACAACAACGTTGGAGATGCCAACAAAAAGTGAAAATCAAGCAACGATAAGGATTTCCCTTCAATTCTCACCTATCTAACACCAAAGCATGTTTATCCATTTTTTTGGAGGCGTAAAACCTAAGGCCTCTACTTAATCTCAATACCTGCCAACTTCTAGTGTCGAATTTTCGAATTACCGAATCTCCTTATCCCATTTATAAATATCTTTCAAATACATGATATTTCCTACACTGTCCATAGCATTGGTTAGATAAACGATATAAACAACTAGGTCGCGTTTAAAAGGGATATACTTTGTTTTACGGGTTTTGCAAATCGAATCGATGAATGCATATGAATACTTTAGGCTATCCTGTAATAAAAATTCGGCAAACTCTTTAGGTTTATTCACTCTCACACATCCTGAACTTAATGCGCGATTATTTTTCACAAAGTCTTCACGATGTGGTGTATCATGCAAATATATTGACCATGGATTAGGCATGTTAAATTTTACTTCTCCTAATGAACTGCGATATCCAGGAGCCTGACCTATTCTGTAATTTCGATAATTTTTTGAATTTATACTGGATGCACTTACCACCCTACCATTTCGGTCGTATGCTTTTAAGCCACGCCTTCGAAGATATGAGCCACCTCTTCTTGCTATTCCGGGGATCACTTCTTCTTTCATAATAGTAGGTGGTACGGTCCAAGGCGGACTCAATACAATGTGCTGTAGTTTAGAAACTAAGGTTGGAGTTGGACGGGATGGTTTCCCAACTACAGCTTTCATATGAAATTGAATAGAATCTTGATTTACATAGTCTAGTTCCATTTTAGGTACTACCACCCATACATATGGCTGGGTAAAATTCAAGGGCATCCACCGCATACGTTCCATATTAAGTGCCAAAGTTTTTAATTTGTTGGCAATAGGTAGGTTTAGTTTCGACAAGGTAGTTGAGTCGAGCTTCCCATTTGTCTTTACCTGATTTAAATATTGGAACTTTTTTACCGCATTTAATAAGTCATCTTGCCAAAAAAATGAACTTGTATCTTTTGGCAACCCAATTTCTATGCTTAACCTTTTACGCAATATCTTTAATTCTGGCAATGAATCGCCTACTTTTAAGCTGTCATTTTTTACCTGTATAATTGCCCAATTTGATTGTGCTTGCAATTGTGTAAGTCGTTTATACTCATTCCGAAATGCTTTATAATAGCTGTTATTAGGGCGTAATTTATCAAAAGTGGCAGGAAGGCTGTTTTCATCAATAGCTTTCTTGCATGAATTTGCCACACTAAAGTTGCTATCATTTTTTATCTTCCAATACTTTCTTATTTGAAGTGTGGTATCTTTCCCATACACCATATCATTTGTTAATGAAATGAATGAATAGCTCAAACTAGCTTCAAGATTATGTAAATCATCTAGGGTATAAGAACCCGTTTTAATATTTGAATACAAGGAGTGTATACTCGCAGAAAGATATTTGTTTTTTTCCAAACCGTCGTATTGGATTTCTTCTAAAATTTCTAAGTAATCAGAGGCTTGCTTCGTTACGCCGTCTTTAGTTAACCAACAAGCCTCATAATTTCGCGATGCATATAGCTTTTTAAAGTCATAAAGAGATACATATTTTTGATCGTCAATCTCAATAAGGCTATCTGAACTATTGCAAAGGTCACTTAAATAGTTGCGAAGAGTTAGCATATCCACTTTTGTGGTTTCAATTGCGATAGCATTTTTCTTGTTTTCTTGACCTTCGCCAGGTGTATTACAAGCTTGCATCATGAGCAAATAGCCAAGTAATCCAATAAAAATAAATTGTGAATTTGTGGTAAGTGATTTGATAGAGAACATATCGTTGGCAAACCTACACGATTTTAGATGCTGAAAATAGAATGTGGCCAGCTTATTTTTTCACATTTCTTGAAGATTATTATATAATTATTTCTTGAATTTAAAATTCAAAGTGAGGTGCCTAAAATAGCCTAAACCTGGCTTAAACTTTTAGATTATCTTTACGTCTGAGCCGAAATTTTTAATTATGTCGAATGCCATGACCGCAATGCTGAGCGATGAGGAACTTATTCAGATGTTCGGTAATGAGGCCACTAAAGAAAAAGCCTATACAATGCTGGTAAAAAAGTATCAAGAGCGTTTGTATTGGCATATTCGACGATTATTGGTGCACCATGAAGATACCAATGATGTTATGCAAAATGTATTTATTAAGGTATGGCGTCATTTAGGTTCTTTCAGACAAGAGTCGAGCGTCTTTACATGGCTTTATCGGATAGGAACCAATGAAAGTCTAACTTTCCTTGAACAACAAAAAAAGAAACGATCGTTAAGTTTATCGGATGATGAATCTCCATTGGCCAATACCATTCGATCGGAAAAAGGTTTTGATGCGAATAAGTTGGAATGGAAATTACAATTGGCTTTACAATCGTTGCCACCTAAACAGAGGGCTGTATTTACTTTACGTTATTATGATGAAATGCCATATGAGAAAATGTCGGAAGTACTTGATACTTCAGTGGGTTCGCTAAAGGCATCTTACCACCATGCTGCAAAAAAAATTCAAGAATTCATTGTTAAAGAGAATTAAACCCTTTTTGAAAGCAATAGTCTGAGCCGCGCAAAAACATGAAAAAACATCAAACAATCATACAAGAGTTAAAGGAATTGGATATCCATTTACCGATGTCTGCAATGCCTGAAATGCAAATCCCGGAAAACTATTTCGAAGATTTTTCAACTCAAGTGTTAAGTCAAATCAAATCAGAATCATTTATACAATCACTTCCGTCACATACCCCCTATCAATTGCCTGAGAATTATTTCATCCAATTTGAAGAAGAACTCAACAACCAATTGGATACCTTAGACTTTGAGGAATTGTCGAACGAAACGCCATATTCTGTTAGTGAAAACTATTTTAACGATTTTCCTTCAAGTATTTTAGCCACAATCAAAATTATAGAACCTACCTATTCAAGTAAAAAGAATTCAAAAAAATGGCTTCTAAATTTATCAATAGCAGCTACTGTAATGCTATTTATGGGATTGGCATTTTTACTTTTACAAAAACAACAAACTTCTGAACATGCAATCGCTTCACTTGAAGAACAACTTTCTTTAATTCCGGATTATGATATTGAATATTACGCTCAAACGCATGCCGGCGAATTAGACCAAAGTTTAAATGTTATGCCCATAGATGAATCTATGATTGATATAGATGGATTGCATAGCGAAATACTTGAAAATTCATTAAACCAACTTAGCGACGAAGATTTAGCTGCCTATAATTTATAACCCTAACAAAATTTTGTTTATTTGTGCGGGTTCTACCCATTAAAAAAAATATCATGAAACTTACAACTCACATCATATCATTATCATTACTACTTTTATTTACAACGCTACTCAATGCTCAAAATCGTGGTGAACGTGTAGAAACTGCCAAGGTTGCCTTCTTATCTGAACGCTTACAATTGGCCCCGCAAACAGCAGAGAAATTTTGGCCTATTTATCATCAATATGATGAAGAAATTAGAATGTTATTACAAGAAAAGCGAAATAAGAATGATGAACGAAGTGCCGAAGAAATTCTTGACCAAGAACAAAAAGCCTTGGATATCAAGCGAAAGTACAGTGCCTTATTTTTGAAAGTGATTAGTGACGATCAACTTGGAAAATTGTATCAATCTGAAAGAGAATTCAATCGAATGCTCATTCATCGAATGAAAAAAATGCAGCATCGTCAAATGAGGCAAACGCAAAACGAAAGAGCCTCTGATGAAAGAATGCAAATAGCCCCAAGGCCGCAACAATACATGGAAAAAAGAAACCCGGAAAGAAAACCTGAACAACCCATGGAACGCAGAAGTCAGGAAAGGAAGCCTGAGATGGTGAGACCAAAAACTAGTAATCGATAATAAAGGATGGTTTAATAACCCCCTGATAATTTATTTTCGAATGCCTTCCGTACGGCACCCTTTATTGACTTAAGTAAATGCAGTTTTGAAAAATTTGCAAGCCTTGTCTGATGAGTTTGTTGAACCACCCTAAACTCTTGAATAAGGTATTTTTACATCATGGTAAAATAAAAATGTCCAATGCCCTAACTTGCCTCTGCTTACATAATCTTGCCTAAGTTCCATCGACTTCCTTCCATCAAAATCATACTTCGCTATATATTTTGTTTTTAATTGCTTCAATTGGGGCGCCACATCACCACCAAAAAATACATGCTCCGAGTCGCTGTTTACTAAAAACGACATATGATAAGGGCAATGACCTCCATCTGTTTCAAAATGAATAAAGTTTTGAATATTACCATTGGGTTCAAGCCATTCCACTTGCTGACTATTTTTTAAGATGTCGAAATCCTCAGTGACGTAAGAAAGCTTTGCATTTTCAAAACCAAAATCAAATTCTTTTTTGCTAATATAATAAGTTGCATTGGGGAAGCTGAGTTCTTTAATACCTAATGAATTTGTATAGCTTATTCCACCGGCATGATCTTTATGTAAGTGCGATAAAATTACCATATGAATATCGGCTGGTTCCAATCTATGTTGACGTAAATTGGCATGTATTTGTAATTCGCCATTAGGTAAAGAATATCCTAAACCGGTATCAAACAAAATGTTTTTTCCTTTGGTTTGAATGAGAAAAGGTTGAATTTCTACTAATAATGATCCTGTAGGTCTTTCTGTTAATACATCAGTTGAAGGATTGAATGGGACAAAAATTTTGTCGTGACCAATGGTGAATACACCTTCTGAAAGTGGAATGATTTTTATACTCATAATTACTTATTGGCGAAACTAACGCAAAACCATTTGTCGGTCGGCATCTAATCTTACCAAAATAAAAAGTAAGATGGTAAATATTACTAATGAAGTACCTCCATAACTTATGAGTGGTAAAGGAATTCCAATTACAGGGGCAAGTCCCACTGTCATACCCACATTAATAGCCAGATGAAAAAATAAAATACCAGCTACACAATAGGCATAAATTCGGGTAAATTGTGATCGTTGTCGCTCGGCAATATTTACAATTCGAATGAGCAGAAACATGTATAATAATACTAAAATTGAGCTGCCAAAAAAACCAAATTGTTCACCTATGGTACAAAAAATAAAATCAGTTCTTTGTTCTGGCACCCAATTATATTGTGTTTGCGTTCCGTTTAAAAAGCCTTTCCCAAAAAAACCGCCGGATGCGATGGCAATTTTCGACTGACTGACATTATACTCTGAGGCATTTTGTTTTTTTGGATCAACGCCCCCACCTGTATATTCTTCAGGAGTTTCTTGTCCTATCATGGTATAAATACGTTGTACTTGATAAGGTTTTAAAACACTCTTGAATGCAAAAGGAACCAATACTTGAGAAAATAAAACGCCGATAAACCAAATGCCGGCAACCACAAACAATATTTCTTTTCGTCGACGCAATTGTTTGCGTTCGGTGTATAAAATGATAACTGCTAATCCAGATAATATATAAAATAATATGGTTTTAGGTATTAGCAAGGTTGCCATAGTAAGTATTAAAATGGAGAAACCAATTATCAATACAATATTGGGTAAGCCTTCGCGGTACATTGCTAAAAAAAAGGATAGATAAACTAAGGCTAAGCCGGTTTCGTTTTGTAAAACAATAATCACCAATGGCACGATGGCAAATGCAGCACAAATGAGTCGGTGTTTTAACGTGGCGAAATTGGTATCCTGTAAGGTTAAAAATTTTGCAATGGTAAGTGAAGTAAACAGCTTCATCAACTCGCCGGGTTGAAATGAAAAATACCCTAAATTCAGCCACGAATGAGAACCTTTTACGCCTTTACCTAAGGGGGTAAGTGCCAACAAAAGAAATATAAATCCTATGGCATATCCTAAAAAAGGAATGGAGGTAAAGACTTTACTATCCATAAGAATAATTATTAAAGCGAGCACCAACGAAACGCCGAAGAACATGATTTGCTTCATGTAATTATTCTTCATGATAAAAAAGGTGGCATCAGTACTTCGATGTTCAACAGAGTAAATGCATGCAATGCCAATAAGAGCCAGAACCAAATAGCTAATAACAACTACCCAATCAATGCGTTCAACCAATAATTTTGCTTTAAAGCTCATGTTTGCTAACCTTAGTAATTATAAATTTTTCTGAATACATAATCTGCCTTTATCGAATCTTTTCGTCGAGCCAAACTATCTTTTAAAAAGTTTTCGCGCGCGATACTATCTGCCGAACGGTTTTTTCGCGCTGCTTTTAACTTGGCATTTTGTTTATCTAATGAATCTAGAATATAAGTATAGTTAGGAATAATTTTTGCGTCTTCCATTCGCTTTACCAAGTACTTTCTTTTTTCACGAATACTATCCTTCAGATATTGTTCAATCATTAAACTTGCAATCGGTCCGGCCCAAGTGGCACCATAACCTGCATTTTCGATACAAACCGCTACAGCTATTTTTGGATTATCGCGAGGGGCAAATGCCACAAACATCGAATGGTTTTGAAGTTTTACTTTTTGCCCGTTAATCATTCTCTCATTTTGTGCCGTACCGGTTTTTGCACAAACCACTACATCATCCATTTTGGCAATTTTACCAGTGCCTTGATCGACCACCGCTTGCATGCCGGCACGTACATATTCAAAAGAAGAATCTGCAATTCGAGCAACTACTTTCTTTTCGTGATACTTTTTTAACATCGGATGATTGCTATCCGCATCAATGGCTTTCACAAAATGTGGTATATAATAGTATCCTTTATTGGCAATGATACACATCGCATTGGCCATTTGAATTGGCGTAAGCTCAATTTCACCTTGTCCCATGCCAATGATAGCCATATTGCACGAGTTCCAATTTCCTTTATATACTTTATTGAAATAATTTGAATCGGGAATGCTTCCACCGCTTTCATGCGGAATATCGACGCCCATGGGATGTCCTAATCCAAAACTATTCATGTATTGCGACCATCGCTGCAAGCCTACATGCACATTGTCATATTGCTTAGCATCAATCGCTAAGCGAAAAACATGGCAGAAATAAGCATTGCATGAATTGGCAATGGCATAAGCCAGGTTACGCGCATGGCCACCACCAGAGTGCGTACACCCAATTCGACGGCCACAAGTATAATAACCACCACCGCATGGAAAGCCATAATCGGCTGTAATCACTTGTTCGTCGAGCGCAACTAACGCAGTAAGCGGTTTAAATGTTGAACCCGGAGGATACTTGGCTTGAATTGCGCGAATAAATAATGGCTTGGTTGCATCATTCAACATTTTGCTAAGATTAGCGCCTTTGTTTGAACCAGTAAGTAAGGTTGGATCAAAAGATGGGCCGTTTGCGAATGCTAAGATGCCACCGGTTTGCGGGTCTATCGCCACAGCACTGCCCAGTTTATTAGCCATCATTTTTTCAGTTAGTTTTTGCAAATCGGCATCTAAGTATAATTGCATGGCTTTTCCGGGCGTGGCTGCCGAATCGAGTTTGCCTTCTTTGTATGGACCTTGAATGCGTTGTTTAACATCACGCAATAAATACTGAACCCCGGGAATTCCTTTCAAAACTTCTTCGTAATAGCTTTCTAAGCCATTGATGCCGATATAGTCACCCTTTTGATACTCGAAATACTTTTCATTTTTTAATTGCGATTCGCTTACCTCATTAATATAACCTAAAATAGTACCACCGCAACCGAAATTATAATTACGTTCGGCATGTTCTATTAAATCAATTCCTGAAAAGTCGTACAAATTTTCTTGCAGGCGAGCTACTGAAGAAGGCGAGAGATTTTTATATAAACTGGATGGTTTTTGCCAGCCGTTTTTATTAATTACTTTTTTAAGTTGATATCTAAAATCCTCAATGGGTACATTAATCAGTTTGCAAAGAAATAAAGTATCAAAATCGTTAGTGATTTTTTTGGGTTCAACTACTAAGTCATACACGATGCTATTATTCATTAGCACTTGATTCTTTCGGTCGTAAATGATTCCACGCGGTGGGTGTACTTTTTTAATGTAAACGGCCTGACCTAAAGCAGCTTCCTTATATCCCCCAATATCAAAAACCTGCAAAAAAAGCAGACGAATGATAATAAGTACGGGCACTGCAACAAAAAGTATCTTAATAAAAACATTTCTGTTTTGTGTAAAGTCTGCCATTAAAATTTGGAAAATTTGCAGACAAAGGTAAATGCATAATCCTATCTATTACAAAGAGATATTCACAAAATTATTTTTTATTTGGTTTAGAATGTGGAATCAAAAACCTGTTTACTTATAAACAATTTGATAGCCTTTTAACTTAGCTTCTTTTGCAATATTTGAAGCTTCTGTTTTTTTGCCAAGTCGATATAAATAAAGCGCCATTTGCTGATACCAGTAATGCATATCGTCATTTTTATTGGGTTTAGCTGCTTCCATCAGAACTAACATCTTCTCTAAATTTTTATGTTCTGTATAAAAATTAGCTAAAGCATTCCAGAATATGGTGGTATTCGGACTTAAATCATTAGCACGAATTAGCGCATACTCTTCTGACGCACTATCTTTTTGATGATGAAACGAATTCTGCCACCAGTAATAAGCATTCTCAGGAGCCATCTTTACCATTTTTTCTGAAATATAATTCATGCGTAGTTTGGTTTTAACCGGTATGGTACCTTCGTTCAATGAATACATATTATAGAGTTTAGCCCATCGTTCTACATCGCTCGAATCGGTTTGGATTAATTTTTCGTATTGCTTAATTCCCAATGTAAGATACCGATTTGCCTCACCATAATTTGCTTTTGTATACCAATACAGCCAATGCAATTTATCGTAACATAAAAAACAGGTTGAATCAATTTGTAAAGCTTTTTTAAAATTGACTATGGAACGTTCTCGTTGATTTCCATACAAGTTTAATAAGCCTAAGGTAATATTTCCAATCAGTTGCTGAGTCGAATCCTTGCGTTCTATTAATTCTTGGCTTTCTCTTCTAAAGTTAATTCTACTTGTATCAAAATAAGTATTTGAGCTTTCGTACAATCTTTTCAAATAAGTATAAATAATATTCAATGAATCTTGGCTGCTCATACTTTGCGCATGTATTGAAATACTTAGAATAAACTGAAGTGAAAGTAAAGTAGCTATTTTTTTCATGATGATTGGTTATAATGAATTGAAGGGAATAGGCATTCTACTTAGTATCTGCAAGAACAATCATGTGCCTGATAAGAAAAGGTCAAGTTCAAGGCTTGCGAAGCAAAAAAAAGTAGAGTTTACTAGGGTAAATGACAGCTTTTTTTGCAAGCGTAACGCAGAAATTGGCGTTTTCTTGCAGGCACTACTTATTCAACTCAGCAAGTGCATTCCCAATTCTGCTCACCGCTTCTTTCAATTTATCAATAGAGGTTGCATACGAAATACGAATACAATTTTTATCGCCAAAAGCTTCACCGGTTACACAACTTACTTGGGCCTTATCTAATAAATACATACATAATTCTTCGGCGGTATGAATATTATGCTTGCCATAATAGGCACTTACATCTGGAAAAACATAGAAGGCTCCCGGTGGCATATTTACTTTTAATCCGGGTATTTCGCGTAAGGCATTCACTAAATAATCACGTCGCTCTTTAAATGCCAATTTCATTTCGTCGGTTTCCTTTCTACTTCCTTGTAAAGCACTAATCGCAGCACGTTGAGTAATTGAGTTTGGTCCTGAAGTAAATTGACTTTGAATTTTTTCGCTCGCTTGAATTACATCTTTCGGTCCGGCCATATAACCTAAGCGCCAACCAGTCATGGCAAATGCTTTGGATAAACCATTCACTACAATCACACGGTCTTTCATACTTTCAAATGAGGCAATACTTTCATGAGCGCCTTCAAAATTAATATGCTCATAAATTTCATCTGATATGATATAAATTTCGGGGTGCTTTTCGAAAACAGTAACGAGCTCGGCCAATTCAGACTTTGAATAAATAGAACCTGTGGGGTTGCAAGGTGATGAAAAAATGAAACATTTGGTTTTAGGTGTAATGGCAGCTTCAAGTTGAGCAGCAGTAATTTTAAAATCATGATCAAAACCACCTTGCACAGTAACTACAGTTCCATCGGCAAGTTTTACGATGTCGGCATAGGTAACCCAAAATGGAGAGGGTATAATTACTTCATCGCCTTTGTTTACAATACTTAGCATAGCATTGGCGATACATTGCTTAGCACCCGTACAAACCATTACCTGATCGGCAGGGTAATGCAAATGATTTTCGTTGGCAAATTTTTCGCTGATGGCCTTTCGCAATTCAGGGAAACCCGCAACTGGAGGATACTTGGTATAGCCTTCGT
This sequence comes from Bacteroidota bacterium, assembly GCA_016706595.1. GTDB lineage: Bacteria > Bacteroidota > Bacteroidia > Chitinophagales > Chitinophagaceae > OLB11. The sequence continues at coordinate 805,325 of JADJJH010000002.1, forward strand.
TCATCGCTTGAATGGCAGCTTTAATAATATGTAGTGGTGTTTTAAAATCGGGTTCACCCAAACTTAAGTCGATAATATCTTTTCCTTGAGCGCGCAATTCGCGGCTAAGTTTAGCCATGCGAATAGTTTGCGGTTCATCAATACGTGAAAGTCGTTCAGCTAACATAATTTTCAAGGTTTAGTATGTTCAATTAAGTTTGTGCAAGAGTGATAAGTAATTGTATAATTCCGATTATGAACCCAAGCACAGCTCCAATGATCTCTACAAATCTAAATTCTTTGCTCATAATCGCGTTCAATATTTCCTCTAATTTGTCGCTACTGAAATTCTTCACTTTATCTACCACTAATTTTTCAATATCTAAATCCTTTTGCAAACCTTGCGTCATTTGACCGATAAGCTCAGGAAATAAAATTTCAATTTCGTTTACGATTCCTTTTTTAATACCTGCCATGGTGCTTTCGGTAATGAACATCGACAATAAAGGAATTTCTTCTTTTAGTTTATGATGAATAAAATGATCGACATGTTTTTCGATAAAAGGCAATGCCATTGCAATGGTTGCAGGGTTATTTATTTTGGATGAGATATCGTCGAATGAAATTAATTCACGAGCTACAAGCTGACCTAATTTTTCGGCAAATTGTTGTTGGCGTTTAGGAAAGATGCCTTGAATTTTCATGCCTAAAATCACTTTCTCTTCACGCGGATGAAAAAGCATTTTAATGGCGATCCAATTAGTGAACCAACCAATAAAAGCTGCAATGAAAGGAAGTATATAAATGAGCATTAGATTACTTCTGTTTTGGCAAATTCGTCATTTTCGATGCCTAGATATTTGCGTTCGCTGAGTTGGTATTTATTCCCTTTTGCTAAAAAATGGACTCTTAGATTTTCGATAGATATAGGATTATTATCGGCGATATCGGCAATATTCGTATAACCGATATTATGTCCATCAATAATAATAATCATTCCCGAACCTATAGCCTCCATATTATTCCCATCAGTAATGAGCAGTCCGGTATCTTCACCTAAGCCAATGCCAATGCAGGCCGGGTTGGCTGCAACTGCCTGCGCTAATCTTCCAAAGCGGCCACGTTTATCAAAATGAGAATCAAAAATTACATTCCCCATAAAGGCTAAACCGGTGGTTACTTTTACCGCACTTTTTAAATGTGCGTTAGCGGCATTGCCTTCATAAATCATAGTATTACTCATGGCCATGGCACCTGCGCTTGTGCCTGCAATTAAAAATCCATCTTCGTAATGATACCTTTCTTGTAAGGTTCTATAAATGTTTGTGCCGCCAAATGTAGCTGTTAGTCGCATTTGATTCCCACCACTAAACATTACGGCATCTGCCTCTTTAATTCTTTGAATATATTCTTCCTTTTGGGCATCTTCTCTGTTACGAATATGCATCACATCGACATTGCTGCATGAGAGTTTAGAAAATGCGTCGATATAATTTTCGCCTACTTCAACCGGTATGGTAGATGCTGTTGTGATGACTTCTATTTTGCTTGCTTTGCCGTTCTTGGTTTCTTCAACCATTCGACTTAAAATACCGGCTTCAAAAAAATTCAGGTTATTTCGTTGAATAAATCCTTGTTCAAGATCTGTTCCTTTATCTTCGGCACCACCTACAGGTATTAGCTTTCCTTTGGGTATATTCATGAGTTTATAAGAAAGCGCAAATATAGTGGCTGCATGCCAAATGGTACAGTGATTTAAGATAAATTCAAGTTATCGGAGAAATCGTTTATAACGTGTGGATTGAGTTGGGGAATTCGACAATTGGTGAATGAGACAATGAGTCAATGTGTTTATGCTCATTTCCGAATTCACTAATTTGCTAATTTGCACATTAATCTAAATCCACCACAAATCCACCAAATACACGTCCATTCAGTAATTTGTGATTCCCCACTCGTTTCTCTTGAACCATCAATCCATTATCATTGATATAGGCTATTCTGAAATGTTTCAATCGAAATGCCAAAGAATAACTCATTTGCTTGGCGGTAAATCCTGCCGAAATTAAGGCATTGGTAAAAGGTACAAAATTGGCTCCTACACTAAGATCATAAAGTCCTGCTTCATTTATTAATGCATCGGCGCCTGCATTGAAACGACGATATTTATACAATACTCCTAAACCTGCCGCTCGTTGTTGTTGCCATGGTTTTGCATATTGGTAAGGAATGAAAGCATCACTATGTAATTTTGAACCTAGGATATTCATGAGGTTCAGTCCGAATTGTAAACTTTGATTGGCTTTATACGTTGCCGAAAAATCTATATCAAAATTGCCTAATTTAATTTGTTGATAAATGAAAGTACCAAAGCCTAAATTATCGCAAAACAAACTATCGGGTATATTAAAACTTTGCATCATATACTTTGCGCCTAATCCAATACCGAGTTTTGAATTTACTTTATAAGCCGCACTTAACATCCCGGTATATTCATTTACTTTCATTAACATCGAATCTTCATTTCTATCAGAGTTGCTTGATTCAAAGTATCCCTTTCGAAACTCATCTTGGGTAGAAAAAATAAATCCTGCACCAATAGATAACTTGTCGTTTGCTTTAATAAAGCCACTAAGCTTGCCAATATTTTTGGCATTACTTAGTAAACTCATATTTCCTTTTTGTTTACTCAAGGCAATAGCTGAAGGATTCCAAAACACAGCTTCAGACATATCTCGCCCAGGTGAAAAATTAAAACCGGTATTTGCAGAATGATACATGGGTGAGGCATGCATAAAATTGCCATATCGAATTTTACCGGCTCCTAGTTGTTTTATATGGTAGTGAACATTTGCAATTCCACCCACACCCACTACCGTAGTTAGTGAAGTGAGTAAATTTAAAAAGGCAGGGGTTGCTGTTAAAGCGGATGCGGCGGTAACATGATCTAAGTCTCTATCCGACTGTTTCATCACAACGGTAATGATACTATCGACTTGTTTTTCGGATAATTCAACTTGCTGACAAGTACTTTTCAATAGCCAATCTTTTACGGTAACATAGCGTTTGGTTTCGTTTTGTTTTTGTAGAAATTGATCGGCCGAAATAAAAACACGTTTGGTAGTTTCTTTACAATCTTTACATTTTGAAATAGCATGTAAGCTCACCACTTTATCTTCTAATTTCGAAAACGGCATACCGGTATTTATTTCAAAATAGCCTGTTGGAAAGGATGCAGTAAAGGTGGCTAATGAAGGCGCATACCCGGGCACAACAATAATATTTTCGGCTCCTTTGGTGGTAGAAGGTGTTGGATTCATACAACGAATTTTTCCTTTCAAGGTTAATTGCTGTGAGGTGGCAAGTTGCGTATTGAATAGTAGGCCTATGGCAATCAGTAAACGATAATTCATCATGTAGAAATTAAGGAGTGATAGGGTTCAAATAAATATCCATGTCTTTTACTTCAGCCGTTTGTATCTTAAAAAAGAAAAATTTGTCTTCATATTTTGGATGCGACGTACTAATCGTAATCTCATCGCCAATAGCAAACTCATCTACTTGAATTCGATAGCTACCATCGGTTTTTGATTTGCCTGCATACTTTGTTCCTTCAACATTTACTTCAACATCGGAAATCGGAATTTCAGCGGCAGTTTTTACAATTCCTGTTAAAGTGATTAGATGCTCCTCGCTTTTAGCTGCTGGTCTTACTATAAAATAGGTAATAGCTGTAACCAAAAACAAAGCAATGATAGCAATCACTTTGAGCCGATTTTTGATTGGAGGTGGCGGCGGCGGCGGAGGAGGAGGAGGAGGTGTTCTACCTATTAAATTGGAAATGGCTTTGAATAATAATGGCAACTCTGGATGTGCTAGATCACCATGCCAATTAAATAATAAGGCCGACTCTATATTTCTAAATGCGAGTGGGGCTTCTACTTCTTCAAGAAAAATGGGGACTAATTTTTTTTGTCTATTCGCTTCTCCTGCTTCTGCTCGTACCCATTCTGATGCTACCGATCTGGCAGTCCAAATAACTATTACACATTCGGCTAAATCTAATTCGGTTTCAATAACTACATCGAAATTTTTACCTACAGGAATTTCTCGATCCCACCAAACAGACCATCCTTGCTGCTCAAGAATAGCAGCCAATTTCTTAACGATGGTCTTATCATCACTCGAATAACTGATAAATATATTCGCCATAGCCTCTATTTACGGATGTTCAAACAAATAGGTCAAATGAACATAAAGGTACTTAGAAAATAGACGAATGCCAATAGCTAGATATAGTCATCTTGCCTATTTTACCTATTGAAAGGGATTAGCCCTTATACGACTTCTGCTTGAACCAACACTTTTTCATACAAGGCTTCATATAAAGGTATAATTTGGTTGATATGAAATTTCTCGGCTTGCTTCAAGGCATTGGCTTTAAATTCTTCAAGTTTTACATCATCTAATAATAATTCTAAACTATAAGCGGCCATTGCATCTATATCACCCACTTCAGTTAAATAGCCGGTTACACCATGAATATTAATTTCAGGTATACCCCCTGCATTACTTGAAATTACCGGTACGCGACATGCCATGGCTTCTAGCGCAGCTAAACCAAAACTTTCATACGCACTGGGTAACATAAATAAATCGGTGATAGACAATATTTCTTCCAGTTTTTCTTGCTTGCCTAAGAAGCGAATATCTTCGCAAGTTCCTAGTTCTCTACAAAGTTGTTCCATGGTTTGGCGTTCAGGTCCGTCACCTATCATTAGCAATTTGCAAGGTATTTTTTTGCGTACTTTATCGAAAGTATAGATAACATCTTCTACTCGTTTTACTTTTCTAAAATTAGATACATGGGCTAGAATTTTTTCACCATTAGGCGCGAGCATCTTTCTAAAATGATCTTTATTACTTTGCGAAAAACGTTTGATATCAACGAAATTAGTGATCACATGAATTTCTTTTTCAATTTTGAATGAATGCAAAGTTTCAGCTCGTAAATTTTCGGATACTGCCGTTATCGCATCTGATTCATTGATTGAAAAGGTAACTACCGATTCGTACATTTTGTCTTTTCCAACTAAAGTAATATCGGTTCCGTGTAAGGTGGTGATATAAGGAATGTTTTTCCCTTGCTTTTTTAAAATTTGATTCGCCAAGTATGCCGAGGACGCATGAGGAATAGCATAATGCACATGTAACAAATCTAAATTCTGATTTAGAATTACATCTACCAAGGTAGACGATAATGCCGATTCATAAGGCGGAAAATCAAATAAGGGATAAGTAGGAACCGTTACTTCATGATAAAAAATATTTGGATGAAACGCATCTAATCGAACCGGTTGTTGATAGGTAATAAAATGTATGATATGTCCTTTATCTGCCAAGGCTTTTCCTAACTCTGTGGCTAATACTCCACTACCCCCGAAGGTTGGGTAACAAACGATACCTATATTCATGTTCTTTTAATTTGAGCTCAAAAGTAGTTTATCTAGGTTAAGTTTCTCAATAGAAAAATACAATACACTAGCGTAATAGCACTATGTAGGGATTAAATTTCTCCTTATATTCTTTCGCCTACAATGGCTTGCACAATTTCCGGATCAAGTAAAGTGGAGATATCGCCAAGGTTTTCGCTTTCTCCTTCTGCAATTTTTCGAAGTATGCGTCGCATGATTTTACCGCTACGCGTTTTTGGTAAGCCACTTACAAACTGAATTTTATCGGGCTTGGCAATGGCGCCAATAATTCGGGTAACAGTTTGATTGATATCGGCAGCAACTAATTTTTTATCCTCTAAATTGCCTTGATAAATTACATACGCATAAATGCCTTGTCCTTTCACATCATGAGGATATCCCACAATCGCACTTTCAATTACGCCGCTATGTTGGTTAATGGCATTCTCAAGTTCGGCGGTGCCAATTCTATGTCCGCTTACATTTAATACATCATCTACACGGCCTGTAATTCTATAATTGCCTTCGGTATCGCGTAAGCATCCATCACCGGTAAAATACAAATTTGGGTAAGTACTAAAATAGGTAAGTTTACAACGTTCATGATCGCCATAAGTGGTTCGAAGTATTGAAGGCCAAGGAAATTTGATACAAAGATTTCCACTTGCCATTTCATGTGGGAGTTCTTCAATAGATGCATCACTTCCTTTTAGAGGAATTCCATTTTCATCAAGTAATAAAGTTTGTATACCTGGCAGTGGTAGTGTTGCATACGATGGTTTTGCCGGGGTTATGCCTGCTAAATTTGAAATCATAATACCACCTGTTTCGGTTTGCCACCATGTATCAACTATCGGACATTTATTTTTACCAATATGCGTATCATACCAATGCCAAGCCTCTTCATTAATGGGTTCGCCAACCGTGCCTAGTACTTTTAAAGAACTCAGATTTTTAGCATCTACAAAGCCGGTCCCAAAGCTCATTAAACTTCGAATGGCAGTTGGGGCAGTGTATAAAATATTGACTTGAAATTTTTCTACAATATCCCAAAATCTTCCGGCATCGGGAAAGGTAGGAATCCCTTCGAACATCAATGAAGTGGCTCCCGCCGATAGCGGACCGTACACGATATAACTATGACCGGTAATCCATCCTGCATCGGCCGTACAAAAAAATACATCGCCATGTTGATACTGAAATACATTTACGAAGGTATAATTCGTATACACCATATAGCCGGCACAACTATGTACTACGCCTTTTGGTTTACCGGTACTTCCGCTGGTATATAAAATAAACAAGGGGTCTTCGGCATCCATCACTTCCGGTATAAAAAAAGGATAGCCGTTGGCTTCTATTTTTTCAATTTCATCTTCCCACCAAATATCACGACCTTTTATCATACTAATTGGTTCACGGGTGCGTGTAAGTACAATTACTTTCTCAACCGATTTGCATTGTACTAAAGCATCGTCGATGGTATTTTTTAAATCGATGATTTTATTGCCACGAAAGGCACCATCGGCAGTAATTACTAATTTGCAGCTGGCATCATGTATTCTATCTGCAATACTTTGTGCCGAGAAGCCTCCAAAAACTACCGAATGAATAGCGCCAACACGAGCACAAGATAACATGGCAATCGCTAATTCAGGTACCATAGGCATGTAGATACAAATGCGATCGCCTTTTTGAACACCATTGTTTTTAAGTACCTGCGAAAACAGATTTACTTTATGAAGAAGTTCACGGTAAGTTATGATTCGATGTGCTTCGTTTGGATGATTGCTTTCCCAAATAATAGCCGGTGTATCGGGTTGCGATTCGGCCCATCGATCTAAACAATTTTCGGTAATATTTAATTTCACATCGTTAAACCAAGTCACTTTGGGTTCAATAAAATTCCAATTGAGTATTTGCTTTGGTTTTTTATACCAATTAAAATGTTCAGCAATTTCTGCCCAAAATACTTCGGGCTCTTCAACACTTTTTCGATAGGCTTTATAATAGGCTTCTAAAGAGTTTATTTGATATGGGTAGGACATGTACAATTATTTAATGAATGTTATCGTAATTAAAGGTATATGTTCTCATGATTTGAAAGTACTAAAATTGTAAACTTCTTTATGTAGTTTTATTGTAAAATAATGAATCAATGGAAAAGCAAATAGATATGCTATTGCCCGCAGAAATGGCTCAGAAGGCTGAAGAGATTGGGGTGCAAAAAGCAAATATGGGATTCATGAAAACCTTCATGCTTTCTGTTTTGGCCGGCTCTTTTATAGCTTTTGGTGCCATTTTTTCAACAATTGTTACTGCAGGTTCAACCTGGCCATATGGTATCACAAAATTAATTTCAGGTTTAGCATTTGGATTAGGATTAGTGCTCACTATCATTGGTGGGGCTGAATTGTTTACCGGAAATAATCTGATAGTTATGGCTTGGGCAAATAAGAAAATATCTACTTATAAAGTGCTACGAAATTGGTTGATTGTATATTTCGGAAATGCGATTGGCGCTTTTTGTATGATATTACTCATTATTTTATCAGGACATTTTATGCAAGGCAATGGAGCTGTTGGTTTGCAAATGCTTTTAATTGCGAAGGCTAAATGTAATCTGCCCTTTTTAAATGCATTTAGTTTGGGTATACTTTGTAATATTTTAGTTTGCTTGGCAGTATGGTTAAGTTATAGTGCCAAAGATGTAAGCGGCAAGGTAATTTGTATTATGTTTCCTGTGAGTGCATTTGTGGCTGCCGGATTTGAACATAGTATAGCAAATATGTACTTTGTGCCTTTAGGAATTGTATTAAAAAAATATGCTGATCCTGAATTTTGGCAAATGATACATACCACCTCTGCTGATTTTGGAAGCCTAACGATGTATAATTTTATATGGCAGAATTTGTTACCGGTAACTTTAGGAAATATTATTGGAGGTGCTCTTTTGGTAGGTGGAGTGTATTGGTTTGTATTCTTGAAAAGTAGAATGAATATTTCTGCATGATGGACTATTTGAATTATGAGCCTAAGCATTTAGTTTAGCACATGGGAAGTAATATAATGTATGAATCTTGTTGTTCTTTACAAAAATTCAATATCTTGGTAAAGTTTAAAATTCGCCAACGCCAAAATGAAAAGATTCGGAATTGTAATTATACTTCTATTCAGTGCAAGTTTACTTTCGGCACAAAATAAAACCATTGATAGTTTGCTTGCCAAGTTAGAAAAAGCAAGTCTTCATAATTCATACAGCACAAAGGCAGATACTGTATTTTGGGATCATATTTTTTCAACCTTAAATAGCGATTTTACCGAACCGGAATTACTATTGATTGAAAAGAAATATTTACCAGTTTTAGAGAATAATGAATATCTAGAATTTCAATTATTATTTAACCTGTTGGGCTCACGCATAAATCGGAAGTATTTTGAAGATGCCATTCGATTTGGAGAACGATACTGTGCACTATTTGAGACGAATAAGAAAAAATATTATCATAATGCTCATTGTTCATTTTTGCAAAATATGCGCGTTGCTTATCGCAATAGTAAATATCTAAAAGAAGGCCTCAATTACTATGCGAATAAAATTGAGAAATATGCTAAGGAAGACGATTCAATGATTGTATCCATTAGCTATTTTGTACTGAGCGGTTTTTATAGAGTGATAGGTTTAAATGAATATGCAATGTATAATCTCAAGAAAGCCAATAGTTATCTTGACACAAATAAAATCTATTCAACCATAAATGCATTTAATGGAAATAACATATTAGGCATAGTGGGTTATTCAAATCATTTAGCAGTTTTAGGTGATAGCTATAACTTGATTGGTGATTATAATTTATCAATTCAATACTCATATAGAGCGCTTAGTAAAATGGATGTTGATACGAGCATTGACATGCATGCTAATAAAGCATACATTGCTGCAAATTTAGCAGAATCCTATTTGGAATTACGGCAAATGGATAGTGTGAATTATTTCCTGAGTAACGCGAACAAAGAATTGCAAGAAATACCCGATGCACCTAATCAAGCCAAAGTGATGCAAATTGAGGCAAACTATCTGCTCGTTCAAAAAAAATATGTAGCGGCTGAAGATACCTTGTTGAAACTTAAGCAACTGATTGAACGTGAAAAATTGCCTTTCGTTTCAACCGCAGGTCATCTAACTCCAAATTACTATTTAGCTTTAAGCAAATTTGAACAAGGAAAGTATAAAGAAGCAATTACCATGCTTGAATCAGAACTGATAGCTCTAAATGTTTTAAGAGCAGAAGCTTTGCGTGATTATAAATTATTAGCAACTTGTTACACCAAAATTGGTAATGCAAATCAAGCCTTGGTGATATTGAATAAGTATATTGCTTTACAAGATAGTCTGAAATCTGATGAAAGTAAATACCGCTCAATAGGTTTTGAAATTGAAGAACAGTTGAAACATAATGAAATATCAATTAATAAACTTGAAAATGAAAGTAAAACTGCTGCAATCAGCAGGAACTACTTAATAGGTATTGCCGGACTATTATGTTTAATTGCTTTAGGAATGTACAGTCGGTTTAGATCCAAAAAGAAAGCCAATGAAATTTTGTCAGAACAGAAAGCTCAAATTGAAACCACGCTCGAGAAATTAAAGGCTACTCAAAGCCAATTGATACAATCCGAAAAAATGGCATCGCTTGGAGAGCTTACAGCCGGCATTGCTCATGAAATTCAGAACCCATTAAATTTTGTAAATAATTTTTCGGAGGTGAGTAAAGAATTGATCGATGAAATGAATGACGAGGTAGCTAATGGTAATTTTGAAGAGACTCGTTCGATAGCGGCTGACCTAAAACAAAACCTCGAAAAAATTCATCATCATGGCAAACGTGCAGATGCCATTGTAAAAGGGATGTTGCAACATAGTAGAACCAATGCGAATCAAAAAGAACCTACCCTTATTAATGCAATGGCCGATGAGTTTTTACGATTATCATATCATGGTTTGCGTGCAAAAGACAAATCTTTTAATGCAAGTATTAAAACCGATTTTGACGACCGAATTGGCAAAGTAAATATTGCAGCGCAAGATATAGGCAGGGTAATTTTAAATTTAGTGAATAATGCATTTTATGCCGTGAATGATAGAAAGAAATTAGGGGATGCAAATTATGAACCTGAAGTTTTTGTAAGAACCAAACTCTTGAATAACAAAATAGAAATTAGTGTGAGTGATAATGGGAATGGAATTCCTGAAGCTGTAGTGGGTAAAATTTTTCAACCTTTTTTTACTACGAAACCTGCAGGGCAAGGCACTGGCTTAGGGTTATCGCTTAGCTATGATATTGTGAAAGCGCATGGTGGAGAGTTGCTAGTTGAAACAAAAGAAGGTGAAGGAACCGAATTTATTTTAAAATTGCCAATTGGTCATTCAGAATAAATAACCAAATATCAAGTAGTTATGTTTAAAATATTACCAAAGTACACCAGATATACAATGATCAAGAAATCGAAAAATATAATTCCTTATATTTGAAACGCACGATAAATACAAACCAATGTTTAATTTTTTGATATACTTATTATGTTTGATGGCAGGGATGCTCATTGTTTATCTATTTTTAAATGCAAAATATAGAGAGGCTGTTCATCGAGTTCGTGGGAAACTAAGTCGTATTAACCCGCAAGCTCTTCAAATGGATGCTTCAAAAAATGCCATGCAAACACTTGCTCAAATTGAAGAAGCAGTTGATGCAATTTCTATTCCTAAAATTGCGAAGCCTGAAAATGCGGTTGATGATAAAGTTCAAATTGAGTTTGAAAAAATGACTGAACGATTCAATAATTTGCAAATTGTAAATGAACTCGGACAAAGAGTAACTTCTTCGCTTAGTTTAAAAGAAACCTTTGATCATTTATATAAAACTATTAATTCGGTGATGGATGCGGCAATATTTGAAATGGGTATTTATTCATGGAAAGAAAATACGTGGAAAGTATTAGCTAATTGGGACATGCCAAGAATTGACCAAGATCATCCTTATTACAATCATATTGCCGAATGGAGTTTAATGAATAATCGAGAAGTACTATTATTTGATGCTGAAAAAGATTTCGCCCGATACGTAGATAAAACTTTAATTCTACCAAACAAGCAAATTCCTCAATCGATAATTTCATTTCCGGTAACACATGCCGAGGTTGAAGTAGGTGTTTTAAGTGTGATGAGTTTTGGTAAAAATGCCTACAATGATTATCAACTAGAAATGATTCGTTCAATTTTACCTTATACTGCTGTTGCCATTGGCAATGCTTTAGTTCATGAAGAATTAGTATCTACACAGGCACAACTTATTCAAAATGAAAAAATGGCATCGCTTGGAGAACTCACTTCAGGCATTGCTCATGAAATCCAAAACCCACTCAACTTCGTAAATAATTTTGCGGAAGTGAGTAATGAAATGATTGATGAAATGTTTGCGGAATTAGAAAATGGAAATGCTGATGAAGCCAAATCTATTGCCGAAGATGTAAAGCAAAATCTTGAGAAAATTAGTTTCCATGGTAAACGTGCCGATGGAATTGTAAAAGGGATGCTTCAACATAGTAGAAGCAGTAACGGACAAAAAGAAATGACAGATATTAATCAATTAGCAGATGAATATACGCGTTTAAGTTATCATGGATTACGTGCGAAAGATAAATCATTTAATGCTACTATCCACTCTGATTTAGATCAAACCCTTGGCAAAATGAATGTTGTTCCTCAAGATATAGGCAGAGTATTACTGAATTTACTTACCAATGCTTTCTATTCTGTGGCCGAAAAAAATAAATTATTGCAAGGCAATCTTCTAGCAGACGGATCAAGCTACGCACCAACGGTATGGGTAAGCACAAAAAAACTTGGAGCAAAAGTTGAAATTAAAATTAGAGATAACGGCAATGGAATTCCTAAAAAAATTATCGACAAAATATATCAACCCTTTTTTACAACTAAACCAACCGGACAAGGAACCGGGCTTGGTTTATCGTTGTCGTATGACATTATTACCAAAGGACATGGCGGCGAATTAAAAGTCGATTCAATTGAAGGCGAATTTGCAGAATTTATTATTATTATATAAAAATTAAATTACGATCATGAAAATATTAGTAGTTGATGATGAACATGATGTTCAAACTTTATTTGAGCAACGATTTCGAAAAGAAATTAGAGAGAAGGAAATTGATTTTGCTTTTGCGTTTTCGGGCGAAGAAGCTTTGCATTATATGAATTTACATCAACATGAAGCGGTATTGATATTATCGGATATTAATATGCCTGGAATGAGTGGGCTTGAATTGTTGAAACAAATTAAACAAAAATACGAAGCGCCACCGCCGGTAGTGATGATGATTACCGCGTATGGAGACGACGAAAATTATAGACAAGCCATTAGTTTTGGTGCAGATGACTTTTTAACTAAACCTGTTGACTTTATGAATCTAAAGGAAAAACTAAAATCAAGAACCCTATGACCAAGATATTAGTAGCCGATGATGAGGCGGATTTGGAATTATTGATAAAGCAAAAATTCCGTCAAAAAATTCGCGAGCAAAAATATGATTTTGTATTTGCATTGAATGGCATTGATGCACTTCAAAAAATGCAAGAACATCCGGATGTTGATATTATTTTGAGTGATATCAATATGCCTGAAATGGATGGGCTTACCCTACTTAGCAAGTTGAGCGAATCGCATCCTTTAGTAAAAGCCGTAATGGTGTCTGCATATGGCGATATGGATAACATTAGAACCGCCATGAATCGCGGTGCTTTTGACTTTATCACCAAGCCGGTAAACTTTGATGACCTTGAGGCAACGATGGAAAAGACTATACTTCATGTTTTTCAATTACATGAGACCTTAAAAGCGATCAAAGAGAATAATATTCTTAAAATGTATGTAGATGAAAATGTACTCAATTTTATGAATGGCCGCGAGTATGAATCATCGATTATGGCAAATGAAACCTTAGAGGCTTCTGTTATTTTTATAGATATTTGTGGATTTACTTCAATCAGTGAAAGAGAGAAACCCGATACCGTGGTTTCTTTATTGAATTATTATTTCGACATCATAGCTAAAGAAATTATTGAACAACAAGGTATTATTGATAAATTTATTGGCGATTGCGTAATGGCAGTGTTTAAAGGGCCTTTTCATCTTGATAGAGCTATAGAAGCAAGTTTAGCAGTTAGGAATAAAATTATTTCACTTCCACATCAAATTAATGGAACAGAATTTACAGCCCAAGTTTCGATAGGTATTAACAGCGGGGAAATGGTTTGTGGGAACATCGGTTCGGCGACTATTAAACGTTTAGATTATACCGTAATTGGCGATACGGTAAATACAGCACAACGTTTACAAGGTGCGGCCAAACCCGGACAAATATTAATTAATGAAGCTTGTTACGAAATGGCAAAAAATTCTTTTAATTGTCAAAAGATAGGCGCGATAGCCCTTAAGAATAAAACGAACGAGGTGGTTGTGTTTGAGGTGTTAGACTAAGCTTACAAGTAGATAATTTATGATATCTACTTTCCAATGCAAAACCTACTAAACACTGAACTCAAAACGTCTTCGGATGAAATTTGACCAGTGATAGTACCTAAGGCTTGTAAGGCAGTTCGAATATCAATGGAAATAAATTCACCGCTTACTTTTTCTAGTAATCCTTTTTGTACCTGAAGCAAACTTTCATAAGCTTGCTGAAAGGCTTGCAGATGCCGAGCATTAGAAACGATATAATCGAAACCTCTATCATGAGTTTGTGCTTGCTTTTCGATAAGGGATAATAATTTATCAATATTACGATGGTGCTTTGCCGATATCTCGAGGGTTATTCGTTTACATAAAGTTGAAACAGCTTCTTCAATATCGTAGGCATTGCATAAACCGGCCTCATCATCCGATTTTGTTAAAACAATAATCACTTTTTGATGAGCTTCGAAATGAAAAGATTTGAACTCTTCAACAATTTCTTGATAAGGCTTATGAATATCCGCTAAATACAAAACAATATCCGCAAGCTTTATTTTTTCGTAAGATCGCTCAATTCCTCTAGCCTCGAGTATATCATCGGTTTCCCGAATACCCGCTGTATCGATAAAGCGATAAGTTATACCGTTAATTTGCAAACTGTCCTCAATAAAATCACGAGTGGTTCCGGCGATTTCACTTACTATGGCTTTCTCTTCGTTTAATAAACAATTTAATAAAGTAGATTTACCAACATTGGGTTTTCCAATAATAGCAATTGGAATTCCTTTTTTAATTACATTACCTAATTGAAATGATTGTATAAGTTTTTCAATCACTTGCAGGCTTTGACTTACTAAATCTAAAAATTTCTTTCTATCGGCAAATTCAACATCTTCTTCACTAAAATCTAATTCAAGTTCCATTAAGGCGGCAAAGTCAATGAGTTCTTCTCGAAGCGATTTTATTTTTTCTGAATACCCTCCACGCATTTGTCGCAAAGCCATTTTGTGCTGACTTTCATTTTCGCTGGCAATGATGTCGGCAACCGCTTCGGCGTGACTTAAATCTAACTTCCCATTCATGAAAGCACGTTTCGTAAACTCGCCAGGCAAGGCTAATTGCGCGCCCGCTTTGGTGCAAGTTTCAATTACTCGCTTAATAATATAAGGTGAGCCATGACAACTAATTTCAATCGTATCTTCTCCATTATAAGAATTTGGACCTTTGAAAAGAGAAATTACCACTTCATCAACCACATCATCTCCATCCATAATTTTTCCAAAATGAATTGTATGCGATGCTTGAGCACCCAGTTTTTTGCCTTTAAAAATTTTATCAGCAATCAAAATAGCATCTTCACCACTCATACGCACGATGGCAATGGCACTATTTCCTTGGGCTGTAGCTAAAGCAACGATGGTATGCATGGTTTTTGTATAGATGTTAGTGAGTTACTTTGTTAAGGTGTTATTAGGTTTAGATGTTAATTTGTTAAGGGGTTAGTTTGTTAATGGGTTATTGGGTTAACCTGTAAATGGGTTAGGGAATTGTATCGCTTATTTTCAAATTGCCAAATTTACCAATTCACTCATTTGGCTTTGCCAAGCAACGTTTATACATCTGCACGGTATTTTCTAAGCCAAGGTATAATGCATCACAAACCAAGGCATGTCCAATAGATACTTCAAGTAAGTTAGGTATATTTTTGTCAAAGTAATGTAGGTTTTGCAAATCTAAATCATGACCGGCATTTAAACCTAATCCTAGTTGTGCGGCTATTTTAGCGGCATGTATATATGGTTTTATAGCAAGTTCATGGTTTTCTTTATAACGAGATGCATAGGCTTCTGTATATAATTCTATCCTATCTGTGCCACATTCTTTAGCATGCATAATTTTTTCTTCGATAGGGTCGATGAAAATCGAAACACGAATGCCGGCTTGTTTAAATAGTGAAATTACTTTTTGTAAAAAAACTTTTTCTTTGATGGTATCCCAACCATGATCAGAAGTCAATTGATTACCTGCATCAGGCACTAAGGTTACTTGTGTTGGTTTATGGGCTAACACTAAATCAATAAACTTTTGTTCTTTCGGATTGCCTTCGATATTAAATTCAGTATGTACAACTTCTTTCAGCATTGCAATATCTTCATACCGGATATGTCGTTCATCGGGTCTGGGGTGAACGGTAATTCCATCTGCACCAAATCGTTCACAATCGATGGCGATTTGCATTAAGTTTGGATTATTTCCACCTCGTGCATTGCGAAGGGTCGCGAATTTGTTGATATTTACTGAGAGTTTTGACATAAATGAATTCTACTAAATTTCGTTTTACAAACATACATCATCACTTGAATTTGTAATGAGCATAAAAAAAATCCTGCTCTTTCGAACAGGATTTTTTATAAAAATCGTTGAGATTATTTTTCCAAAGACCACGACCGAAATACCAAACGAAGTCTAAATGAGCTGTTTGACGAGCAACATTGAAACCGAAGTCTGTAGTGTTGGTTGTATTATTTACGCCATCAGGATCGTTTTTCATACTGCTAATTCCTAAACCAGCAATACCCGCTTGTAAAGAGAATGCATTGTAAGGAGTAAATGCCATACCGAAATTGATAGCACCACCAACGCCATTACGATTACCTGATTGTTGAGCAATCGGTGTAGTAACTGCACCTAACACGTTTTCAGTTTCGTACGTGCCAGTTGATAAACCTAAATTAGCAGCAGCTGTAAAGGCAAACCAATTGTTTAAAGGGAAATACTTCATAACATAAACACCAAAGTTAACATCTGTAGAACTGATGTTAGTTTTGTTCAATACTGGAGCTTGAGAAGCGATGTTTTCTGTGCGACCATTAGTGATGCCAAAATTTACACCTAACTCTAAATTATCAACTACCATGTAACCTACAGAAGGTGTAAAGGCTACTTCGGTTGTAGTGCTCTCCGCATCTAAATCCGGATCTGTCTTAGTGCTATTAACGCCAAAACCTAATCTAACAGCAACATTCCCTTGAGAGGTCGCTGTGCGTGTTCTTTTTCTTTGCGCATCAACTGAAAACGCTGATACAATCATTAAAGAGAGGATAATTACTTTTTTCATATTTTTTTAATATTTTTATTAATTAATGCGTCAAAAGTATTACATGTTTTTTATATTTAAAAGCATTTTTGTACTTTCTTTGTAAACATCAAAAGAAAATAAACACATTAAAATTAAATCACATGAAATGAGGTTTGATATTTATTGCTAATAAAACCCTTCTTCCGTTAAGCAGGTATCAAATTGATGAATAAGAAATAGAATAATAAAAACATACAATGAGGCTCTGCAATTCTTGTGAACTAAAGCAAGACGATTGCTCTTGAATCCTCTGAATTATAAACGTATTTAAAAAACAAAAATGAAAAGCATATGAAAAAAGCATGGATTATTGTACTTCTAGTTATTGCCGCATTGGCATTATGGCTTAAAAGTTCATACAACGGATTACTTCTTTGGATGAAAATGTAAAAGAAAAATGGGCCAATGTGCAAGCTCAGTATAAACGACGAGCCGAGCTCATTCCGAATTTAGTTGAAACGGTGAAAGGCGCAGCTAATTTCGAAACAAAGACCTTAACCGAAGTGATGGAAGCCAGAGCGAAAGCTACACAAATGGTGATTGATCCTACCAACTTAACCGTTGAAAAAATGAAGGAATTTCAAGCAGCGCAAGGACAACTCAGTATGGCAATGGGAAGATTAATGGCCGTCAGTGAAAATTATCCGCAATTAAAAGCCAATCAAAACTTTTTTAGATTTGCAAGCCGAGTTAAGTGGCACAGGTAATCGAATTACAGCAGCCATTAAAGATTATAATGAATCGGTTAAAGAATATAATATTAGTGTTAGGCGTTTTCCGGTGAATATGTTAGCAGGTATGTTTAATATGAGCGCTCGTCCGGCTTTTGAAGCTGACCCTGAAGCGCAAAAAAATCCGAAAGTGTCGTTTTAATTCTTAGCACTCATTACCATTATTTATTTCTATTCATGTTCTTTCGTAAAAGCATAAAAAACTTATTGTCCAAGGCAGAAACCGAACTGGTGATGCAGGCAATACGCATGCACGAACAACCAACATCAGGCGAAATAAAAATTTTTATTGAAAGTTCATGTGAACATTCGAATGCATTTGAACGCGCTAAAGAATTGTTTATACAATTGAAAATGAATGAAACTGTGGATAGGAATGCTGTCCTTATTTATATAGCAACAGAAGATAAAGCTTTTGCACTTTGTGCAGATAAAGGCATTGTAGAAAAGGCCGAACCTTTATTTTGGAATGCAGAAGCTAAATTATTAAGTAGCTATTTTGTTGAACAAAAATATGTGCAAGGTTTGCAAAATTGTATCGCGAATATCGGACAAGTATTAAAAGCGCATTTTCCATGGGAAGGTGAAAATAAAAATGAATTACCTGACGAAATTGTATTTGGGAAATGAGATTAGCATTTGTGAGTAAACGATTTTTTGATTCTACTTTATGTGTTACTTATTCGTGTTTAGTATTTGCACAAAGCGAACATACATATCATAAAAGTATTCCGGATTTACCGGCCGTACCACGTTTAGTCAACGACTTGGCCGATATGTTAAACGAGCAAGAAGAAACGTTACTTGAAGCCAAATTATTAGCCTTTGAAAAAGAAAGTTCAAACGAAGTTACTATCGTTACGGTTGAAACTTTAGGCGATATGGAAGTTTCGGAATTCGCGCTTGAATTAGGTCGTAAATGGAATATTGGGAAAAAGGAAAAGAAGAATGGTGTACTTATTTTAGCTTCTAAACAAGATCGAAAGATTAATATTTCACCGGGTTATGGTTTACAAGGTGCTTTAACTGATATGATATGTTCACGCATTATTCGTGAATACATGAAGCCACAATTTAAAGCCGGTAATTTTTATGCGGTTTTGATGACGCCAGTAAAGCCATTATAAAAGCAACAAAGGGTGAGTTTACCAATGATGCTAAAGACGAAACAAAAAGTGTGAATCCATTTCCGTTTGCTCTCATCATCATTTTTTTAGTTTTGGTATTTTACATTTTCTTCATACGCCGAAATAAAAATTTCACCTATGTAAGTCGTAAAGGATATAATTACGATCGAGGAGCTCCTTGGCTAGGTGGCTTTGGAGGTTTTGGTGGCGGAAGTGGTTGGGGTAATTCAGGTGGTGGAAGTTCTGGCGGAGGATTGGTGGCTTCGGAGGTGGAGGCGGTGGCTTTGATGGTGGCGGTGCAAGTGGTGATTGGTAAATGGCAGTTGGTAGTAAGTGGTAGAGAGCAGTAAGCGGCAGGCAGTATGCTAATCTTGCAACAAAGCCACTTCTCCACATATTCAACTATCCAATTATCTAATGAATTTTTAAACTGGTAAATTGACATTCGTTTCAAAATCACCTTCTGCCATTTTTTTTGTAATAATTTATTTTCAGCCTAACTAATTTCTCCATCTCAAACAATAATGATGTGAGTTAATTTTCACTGGTAATGTAGTGGTTCTATTGAAATTAACTAGATTTATGAAATGGTTTTTAAATATCATAAGATTGAATCGCAGAGTCCTGAGGCGGAGACTCTGCGGAGAACTGTCAGTGTGCGCTAAAAAAAGTGGGGCAAGTTGTAATTTCAACCGAAGGTTAAATGAAGGGAAACGAAAAGTAAAATGCAAGGGTAGTAGCTTAAGTGCCGGTATGTATTACTACAAATGTAGTTTTGAAGGATGTGAAACTGTTTTAGGTAAACTCTCAACTATTCACAATGAAAAGAGTTATTTTATTTTCAATTTTGAACATGCTTCTCATGTGATATTTGCCCAGTGTAGGGTTATGCATTTGAGGGGCAACGAACATAAGTGGCACAAATGTTACAGTTTCATGTTGGTGATGTAGACACGGCAACATATTGTGATTCCAAAGTTTGACCTTATCATATTAGTGTAAGACATACATCTCTCCCATTTAGTTGTAAGGGTGGAAGGTAATTTTCATTTTCTCCAGCGGTGAACGAAATTTTCTTAACGTTGGCTCAGTAAATGGCCCATATTAGATTCAGAAATTGTTCGCGTATTCATAAATGGATTTTATAGCCCCATAGTACTCGGAGATACAAGTATTTGTCAGCAATTTGTTATCCTCACCCAATTGAGATATTACATCACCCAATTGGGATGGCGCAGGTAGTGAAAATATTATAATTAATGGAATTATTGATTCAATTCTATTATTGATTCAGTCAGAGTCGGTTGTCCCAATGAGCACACTTTTCTCTTTCACTCCTGCACTGGCCGGTTTCAACAACTAATTATAGTTCAGGCAATAATGGGAGCAAGTATTTACCCTAACCCTGCTTCAAGCGAAATAAATATTGAATATGAATGAAGGAAGCGAACGAGCATTTGTGTTGTATAACAGCCTAGGACAAAAGCATATAGCTGTATATTACCTGGAAGGTAGTAATAAAATTTATAGAACTCTTCCCAAAGTTGTAGATGGTTTATATAACATATCGTTGCAAGTTTGAAGGTTGTGCAGATGCATTTGCAAACATTAATCTTAAATTAATGAAAGGTTTAATACTTCTTACTTTGCATCTTTGATGCACCCAAGCGTTCGCTCAACGCAGAGTATCCCATACAAACTTTACTCAATTAGTTAATGGGCATAGTGTAAATGGGAAAGCCTTTGGATCTGTAGATACGCTAACGTATTGCAATAATACGATGGGTCCTTATCAATTGGTATGCATAATTATCGTTGCCTTGGTCTTGCAATAATGGGGGCTATACATTTACCTTACACCACCTATCAATGAACTATTTATTAATTTTGGTTTGATAGATGGTAGTTCTCTTTGATTCTGAGGTGGTAAACCCGTATGTTAACGGGTCACTTATGCCATCCCTTTTCCAGGTACAGCAAATGCTTGTCAACCACCGCCATTACTCGCATCTGATGGTGATGTCACAAGCCCACAGCATAATGGGTGGATGGAAAAACAAAATAAGCGGAATGATTGATTCGATAACAGTACTTGATCTAATAATACACGGATGCTTGATGGGTGCTGTCTTTTCACTTTCCTTCTGCAATTGGCCGGTTTTCAACAACTAATTATGCTTTCTTTAGAAAATAAAGGAGTTAGTATTTATTCTAATCCTGCTTCCAACTTGAAATAAATATTGAATACGAATGTAAAACCGAAGGTGAATTTGTGTTGTTTAATAGCCTAGGACAACAAGTATATAGCTGTATATTACCTGAAGGAATAATAAAGTCTATAGAACTTTCCTAAACTTGTAGATGGTTTATATAACTATCGTTGCAAGTTTAAAGATTGTGCAGATGCATTTGTAAACTTTCAATAATTGAGTAAACTGTTGGCATTATCACGCAAGCGTCAGCTTGTGTCCCTAAAATTTGCGTCCGACAAAGAAGATCGAACTCAAACTTTTAACAAATCCGATAAGCTACTTCCACCATTACACATTGTTATTTCCATTCAATATCACGCAAGCGTCAGCTTGGCTTTCCAACATTTGGCAGTCCGCCAAAGAATTGAAATGATAAAACTTGATTTTAGGATTGCCAAAAATGAAGTTCTAAAGTTTTGAAACTTGGTTTCCTATTTCTCCAACAATGCTACTCATTCGCATATTCAACAATCCAATTAACTAATAAATTTTTGAATCCCGGGTAAATTCACATTCGTTTCAAAATCTCCTTCTCGGCCAGTAATTTTTTGCAATAATTTATCTTGCGCTTTTGGCAAACTTATTGCGAAGTGATAGGATGTATTTGAAAAGGATACCATTTCGTAAACCGAATTAAATTTGCAGGGTATAAAAGACCTAGTTGTTTTTCAATTTTCTTTCGAGCTAAAATAAGGGGTCGGCAACGAGGTCGCGCATTTCGATAAAGTCGCAAGGCGAGGTCGGCAACAGCATCCCATTTTTTTGCGTGCTTGCTGGTAAATAGGTAAAATTTCTTTCCACGATTTGCTGCTCGATGCATCCATAATTTCCATCAAAATTTACAGTCCTCAAATCCGGCATTCATGCCTTTGTCCGTAAAAAGGTATTTATAGGCATGCGCCGCATCGCCAATTAAAAACTCTTTATCTTCATAAATCCATGGGAAACATTTTACGGTTACCAATGATGAGGTTGGGTTTTTTAAAATAGTCTTCTGCAAAAGTTGGTATTTAATTCCAAGGCATCGGGGAATTGGGTTTCAAAAATGCTTTGCATCGGCCCTGGCTTTAATGGCCGAAAAAGAAGGATTGCCTTCGAACGGAAAAAAATAATGCAAGCAAATGAACCATCAAAAATCAGTAAGGCTAATCAACATGAAATTTTTCTTGGCCAATATGCAAGGCTTTTTCTTCAATCAGAAAGCTATTGCGAATTTTCTCCCTGCCGGAATAAATATCCTTTTAACCATGTTGCGCCATAAAATTGGTTATAATTGAATCGATCTTTTTAACATACGCATTTCTCAATGCCGAAAAAGCACCATCCGCAGTGACTATCATTTCATGATCTTGTACCGCTTTTTACCAAAGTTTGTGCGTCTTCAATTTTAAAACTTGAGCATCTAATTCAACATCTTCTACACGCAGATTGAACTGAATACTTACACCATTAGCTTCGGCTAGAGATATCAATTTTTTATTCAAATCTCTCTGCCAATAGAATAGATGGCTTGCTGTTTTGCCGCCATAGGCCGAAAAACGGTTGTGCCATCGCCCTGTATCGGTCGACCATATATGGGTATCGCAATCTCTTCGTTATCTTTTTAATCCGGCCATTTTAAAGCCGCCCAACCGCGAACGCTTCATAGCTAAATTAATAGATCCGCCTGCCGACATATTTGCTTTTCGCATATCCGAACGACGTTCAAGCATCGTCACTTGTATCCTCTTTGCAACAGCATTGATAGCAATGAGTCCATTAAGCCGGCTCCTAGTATTGTAATTTTCTTTTCCATATCAAGCACAAGATTAATAATTTCTTTCGGTAATATAATCATAAGTTTATGCATGATCGCGTGCTCACTTTTTGTTTAGTGAATCTAAAATATCTAAGGCCCCTTGTTTATATTTTCTCATCACTTCTTCGGCATAATTAATACCGCCTTGTGCAATTACCGCATCAATAATAAAATTTATTCAGTTTTCTTTTTTGCCGGATTTTTAAAGATGTGAATAATTTTCGCTTTGGTTTTTGAATCGCGAATGATTGAGTGTAAATCAAAGGCAAGGTCATTTTTTTCTTTGATGTCGTTGCGCGGTAGGTTTACCAATATCTACTTTGCCATAATCGAATAGGTCATCTTATTTGAAAGGCAATACCAATTTTTTCCCAAATAATCTTAGTTTATCTGTAATTTCTCTGTTCTCGGTAGTTGACGCACGGCAGCACAAGTAGATGAAACTAAAGATGCGGTTTTATATGTAATAATTTCAAAATATATTTCTTCTGTTATATCTAATCGTCTGCTTTTTCCGCTTGTAAGAGTTCTCCCTCACCATATCCTTTACAGCAGTTGCCAATATTTCAAGATTCTAAAATCTTTGTTGTTTAATGATACCAGCAAGCCTTTTGAAAGTAAGTAACGCCAAAAAAAAACGGCAATTTTGTTTTTCCAAAGGGCATTAATCGAAAAAAAAAACTTCTGCGGCAATTGGCATCATCCACAACATCATCATGAACAAGGGTAGCTGTATGTAGTAATTCAATTAATGAAGCTGTCCGATACGATACGTTCATTAACGATACCACAAAGTTTGCAAGAAAGAATTACGAAAATGGGACGAAGCTGTTTGCCTTTTGATTTCACGATATATTTCATGATATTATCGAGTAGCGAAACTTTACTTTTTACGGCTGAATTCGAAGTTAATTTCAAAGGCATTTAAATCGTCCTGTAAATATTTCTTAATTTCTTCATCTTATACAATGATAAACAAGGGGTTTGTAAATAAAAAGATTCATGATAAAATTATGTAGTTTGTTCAAAGTTTTTACCTTTGTAAATTAAAAATTAAAATACGAAAAATATGTCAAGTAAAAATTGTACTATTTTATCTGTGTTGGTAGTCTTGCTTAGCCTGTCATTTACGTTTGCTCAAGCACAAGAAAGTACCACTACCGAAACTACTTCGACCAGAGTCTACAGGGGAGCTGGTTATGATTATTTGGATACTTCCTTGGTGCCCTTACGTCGTATGGATCAGCAACGCGACTTTCTAAAAAAATGAGTATGACTTTCCTGCTAAGCCCCGCAATCAGTGGGAGATAGGGATAAGTGGAGGCTTTGTAAATGTATCGGGCGATGTACGAACTAAGATGCCTTGGCGCGCTAAGAATCCAGGTCAAACTATGGGTTTTGGTGTTCATGTACGAAAAGCTTGGGGCTATATTATTTCAACTCGTTTACAATACTTACATGGAAAAGTTTTCTTGGCTTTAACTGGCAACCTGGTACGGATACTGGATCATGGAAATCAAAATCCTTGACAGCTTTAGGTTATGGTTACAACCCAGTGTTTACAATTACCAAACAAATATCGATGAGTTATCACTCAATTGGTAGCGTCTTTAATAATATTAAGTTTCATAAAGCACGAAACAAAGCAAGTTTATATGTATTAGCAGGTATAGGCGGTACCCTATATGATACATGGGTTGATGCGTTGAAGGCAAATAAACGGTACGATTTCAGCAAAATTATTAATACAAATTATAATGCCGATCAACCAGATAATTGGTCGAACACGTATAAGTCGAGAAACGCAAAGAACGAAGATTTACTTACTTTATTTGATGGTGAATATGAAACACGTGCTGAAAGACATGACAATCGACCTTGGTTTGGCAAAGAAAAAACCTACAGAACAGTATTAACCGCTGGATTGGGTATTCAATTTAAATTAGGTAAAGAGTTTCTCTTTCGATTGAAGACAAATGGTCTTATAAAATGATGATTTAGTTGACGGGCAACGTTGGCAAGAATGGCCTGCACCCGGAAATGGTGGTTCGGCTTTAACACGAGATTTTGATACCTATAACTATGCATCAATCGGATTGAATCTAAATTTAGGTGGTAAGTCGGTTGAGCCATTGTGGTGGATGAATCCATTAGATTATGGTTATAATGAGTTGAAGAGAGAAAATAATAATGGTTCTCCTTGTGACATTGATTCGGATGGTGATGGTGTTTCGGATTGTTTTGATGCCTGTCCTGGAACCGAACCTGGTATTGCAGTTGATACCCATGGGTGTTGCTTAGATACAGATGGTGATGGAGTTTGTGACTATAAAGACAAGCAATTAATTACTCCAACAGAATGTCAACCTTCAGATGCTGATGGTATAGGAAATTGTCCAGATCCAAAGTGTTGTGATCCTAAACCAGTAAAAGGTTGTTCAGACATTAAGGGTGGTACTATCTCATCATTTGTAAATAAAGTGAAGCTTAGTTCAGAAGCTAAGGCGGCACTTTCGATTTTAGCGAATGATATGCGTGCAAATCCTACTTGCCGAGTAGTAATAATAGGTAATGGAAACGAGAATAAATTAGAAGAGCAAAGATCATGGGATCGAGTAAATAATATTATAAATTACATGCGTGATAACCAAGGAATAGATGGGGAGAGGTTTATTTTTAGATTTGGTGAATCAGGTGAACCAGGAACGGTAAGTTATCGCCCGGCTGCAGAAGGTGCGTCAGGTGAAGCAACGGTAGCGCCTAAACATCCTGAATTAACGGTAAATAAAAACACTTAATATCAATATCATTGAAGAGGCTTACGTTTACTATGTAAGCCTCTTTTTTAACAGGAATGGAATACAATCCGTAAAAAGTGTCAATCGATTACATCAAATTTTCGTTTATTTAGGTATTTTCTGAGGGCATAAAATCGATGAATTCTCATATTTTGAAGGTTAAATTTTTAAATTTTTTCTCGAAATTTCAAAAAATTTTATTTAGGAGGCTTTTTGTCACAGTTTATTTTCCCAAAAAGGTATTATTTTTTTTGTTTGTGTAAAAAGAGCCTATATTTGCCAGATATTGAACTACAATCAATTTTTATAATAAAAATAAAATTATGGCAAGCAAAAAGTACTTATTATTAGCCGGTTTTATCGCTTTGTTTTCAGCAAATAGCGTTAAAGCTCAAGATGGTAACAGCGGAATGTATCGAGGTGGAGGATATGATGTCTCTGATACATCGTTAATTCCTGAAAAAGATTACCTCAGCAAAGAGATTTTCTTAACAACCAATATGATTTTCCGGCTAAACCTCGTAACCAATGGGAAATCGGAATTTCTGGTGGTTTATTAAATGTTTCTGGTGACGTTAAATCACGCTCGATTTTTAATCGTGCAGTGAAACCATTAAACACCTTAGGTTTTGGTTTATCTGTTCGTAAAGCTTGGGGTTATGTAATCTCTACTCGTTTGCAATTCATACATGGTAGTGCTTCTGGTTATAACTACAGAGAAAGCACAAGGATATTGGGACATGGAAATCAAAACCCATGGAGCCGCACTGGTTATGGCTCAAGCCCTGTAAACTACAATTACAAAACAACCATTAATGAATTATCATTTCAAGTGGTTGCTGCCTTAAATAACCTAAAGTTTCATAATGCACGCAACAAAAGTAAGTTATTATGCCCTAGCAGGTTTCGGTGCTTTAACTTATAACACAAAAATAGATGCTTTGGATGCTGCAGGAAATCGTTATGCATTTGATAATATTGGAATTGGTTTAACTGGTTCTGCATATGAAAACAGAAAGGATATCGATAATCAACTAAAGGATATGTTTGATGGTGAATACGAAACAGACGGTGAAACTCACTCAAATCGTGGTAAATTAGCTGGAGGTACATTACGTGGTATGGCTACAGCAGGTGCTGGTATTCAAGTTCGTTTATCGAAGAAACTTTCTTTACAAATTGAAGATAAAGTTACTTTCTCAAGTGATGACTTAATTGATGGTCAGCGCTGGCAAGAATGGCCTGGTGTGGCTTCAAATGCGCCATCAGGTTTAACTCGTGACTTTGATAATATCAACTATTTCTCAGTTGGATTAAATGTTAACGTTGGTGGTAAAGCAGTTGAGCCATTATGGTGGATGAACGCTTTAGATTATGGATATAATGAAATGAAGCGTCCTCAAGCTAAAACTGAAGATTGTTCTAAAGATGCTGATGGAGATGGTATCTCCTGATTGCTTCGATCGTTGCCCTAACACGCCAGGTAATGTTTCTGTTGATTCTCATGGTTGTCCGTTTGATACAGATGGAGACGGTGTAGCTGATTACAAAGACAAGCAATTAATTACGCCTACGGAATGTCAACCAGTTGATGCTGATGGTGTTGGTAAATGTCCAGATCCTGAATGTTGCACACGTATCAAGCGTGATGACAAACCAGAAGGTTGTGGTTCAATTCCTAGTGGGTCAATTAACTTCGCTTCAGGTGTTTCTAAATTAGGATCTTCAGCAATGAATCAATTGAATTCATTAGCAAATGCAATGAAATCTAACCCTAACTGTCGTGCGGTGATTATCGGTAACGGTAGCGGAACTAAAGTTCAACAACAACGTTCATGGGATCGCGTAAATTCTGTTATCAACTATATGGTTGATAAGCAAGGAATCGTGAAAGATTCATCTTCCAATATGGTAATTCAACAGGTGATGTAGATGCAGTTGATTATCGTTCTGCTGGTACAGATGAAACGGGTCCTTCTAATACACCTCCTCCTTTCCCTAATTTAAGGAAATAAAAATTACTTTTTGCCTTTACAAATAAAAATTAGTCCCGGATTTATTCGGGACTTTTTTTATAAACATATTCGATGGCTTTCAAATTTAGAGTTTACATTTGCCATCTTAAATTTAATTAATTATGAACTCAATGGGAATATTAGAAGAAATGAGTCAAACCCTTGGTAAATTACAACAAGGGTACGACACATTACAAGCACTTGAAAAAGTAGAAGTAGGAACTACACCTAAGACGTTGGTGTGGCAAATGGATAAAGTGAAATTATACAGATATGATAGAGCTACATCAGCTAAATGTAAAATTCCTGTATTAGTTTCTTTTGCTATTATGAATCGACACGATGTATTGGATTTACAACCTGATCGTTCCTTAATGAAAAAATTCTTAGATGAAGGCTTAGATATGTATATCATGGATTGGGGGTACCCTACCAAAGCTGACAAGTATCTTACAATGGAAGATTATATCGATGGCTATATGAATGGTGCTGTTGATTATATCAGAAAAGCCCATGGTATCCAAAAAATCAATAAAATGGGTATTTGCCAAGGCGGAACATTTTCAACAATATATGCTGCGCTTTATCCTGAAAAATTAAATTCATTAACTGTTTATGTAGCTCCGTTTGATTTTACAACCGATAAATGCATGTTGTATAAGTGGACAAAATATTTGGATGTTGATACTATGGTTGATTCATTAGGTATTATTCCAGCAGATTTATTAAATGCTGGTTTTGGAATGTTGAAACCTAGCGGTGATATTTCGAAATACTTTGGTGTATTAGATAATTTGGGTGACGAGGATAAAATGATGAATTTCTTGCGAATGGAATTTTGGAAAGCTGATTGTCCGGATTTAGCAGGTGAGATGTATCGTAAGTATATCAAAGACTTGTTTAGAGACAATAAACTTATTAAAAACGAATTTGAATTAGGTGGCCGTTTGGTGAATTTGAAAAATATCACAATGCCCTTCTTGAATATTTATGCTACTGAAGATAATATTATTCCAAACGAGTCAACGATTGCAATTAATGCACAAATTGGTTCAAAGGATAAAGAATTATATGCTTTCCCGGGCGGACATATCGGTGTATTTGTAGGCGGTCGTTCGCAAAAAGAATTGGGGCCTAGAGTAGCTAAGTGGGTTACCGATAGAAGCAAATAAAATTGCGATAACGTTTTTGTAAATATTTTTTTCATCCCTTATTATTCATGTAGTAAGGGATGATTTGTTTATAATCCTTATAGATGCACCAATAAGTAAAGTATCAGAAATATTAAAATGGAGAATCAATGTTTCATTGTATTCTAGTTGAAATCATTAAGGTTCATCAAATTGAAGTTTAAGTGGCTCACATTCATATTGTGGGGAGTAGCATTTCAAGTTTGTAAGGTATCTCGACTGGAATGGAGTTCAAATGGGCAACCCAATTTTCTTGAGATACCCGGCCATTCCTATCAACAGGTTATTCCTATTGGGTTGCTCTTCAGCATTGCCCAAGTCCGCTTTACTTGATCAAGTAAAAGTAATCATCTCAAGAACAATGCCTTTTGCAAACTTATATCCTCAGTCCTCACAAGATTGATGTGAGCCGTTTAAGTGGATTGCTTGCAATCCATGCAATTGGATTTCTATGGGAACGAAATATCTCTGACTCCTCAAAGCGAAAAATTAATGATTATCCGTAAAACTCCCTATTTGGTATTCAAAAACTGAAATTAGTTTCTAGATCCATTGCATTCAAAACTATATTAGATGCTAGGCCTTGCAAGTACCAATTAATTGAACTTAATTTACAAAAAAGTAATTATGAAAAAATTGACACTCCTAGTCACTTGTTTATTTTTTGCAAATTTTGCTAAATCAGCAATACTACGTTGTAATAATAACCCAACAGTTTTAGGAACGTACTTGACTGCCCAAGCAGCACACGATGCTGCCATTGCTGGTGACACTATCCACTTAGAACCCACAAATTTT
Organism: Bacteroidota bacterium; assembly: GCA_016706595.1. Lineage (GTDB taxonomy): Bacteria > Bacteroidota > Bacteroidia > Chitinophagales > Chitinophagaceae > OLB11. The sequence goes on from JADJJH010000002.1 coordinate 835,154, forward strand.
GGCTCTTACGGAAATCTATCTATTACAAAAAAAATTGTTTTGATAAGTACAGGCAATTTTTTAAACCAGAACCCGGGAATACAGGCTAACAACAGCTCTGGTTATTGTGACCGAATTGATATCATCTCCGGAGGAGAGAATTCTGTAATTAGTGCTAAACTAAATGGTCGAATATTTGTTGAAGTAAGCAATGTTTTCATTTCGAATACTTATTGCCAAGATGTGCAATTAGGCTATAATTCTGGTGCCCAAATTAATAATGTAATTATTTCAAAATGCTTTCTTCATGGCAATGGGGTTGGTATGTCTTCATTATGTTCTGATATAATTATTAGCAACAATTACCTCAATGGAATATATATAGCAAACCCTAATTCTTCGGCAACAATTACCTACAATGTGATTGAAAATCCCGGATTCACAGCCATCTCAAACTCAATAATTTCAAACAATATTTTTTATAGCGCAAATCCATATGTTTTTCCAAACTCCATTGTTATTGAATAATGTTAGCAATAAAGCCAATGAACTACCAAATGGAAATGGAAATTTGAACTCAGTTGATATGTCTACCGTATTTATAAATTGGGGTGCTTTTAATGGCGACAATTATCAACTTTTGCCTACTTACGCTTATCAAAACTTAGGTATGTTTGCAGGTCCTAATCCTTATAAATTAGCCCTTACTCCTTCCATTCCGTCTATCTATCAATTAACCGTTCCAGCTCAATCTAATAGCAACAATTTAAATATTTCGGTAAGTACTAAGGTGAACAATTAACTAGTAAATGTGTTTTATCATGAAGAATAATTTATTCATCTTTATTTTTTTATTTAGTATTTGCATTAAGGCAAATGCACAAAATATAACCCAAATTGAATACTTTTTTGATACTGATCCAGGTTTTGGATACGGTTTACAAGTAACATTTCCTCCTTCTTCGAACATAGCAAATTTGCCAATTTCTGCATCAACCGCTTCACTTTCAACTGGCATTCATCAATTTTATATTCGAAGTAAAGATGATAGTTCAAACTGGAGTGTAACCAACCGTTCATTCTTTTATAAAATGCCTAATGCAACTTCTGCAAACTCAAACATAGTTGCTATAGAATATTTTTTTGATACAGATCCGGGATTTGGAAATGCAACCTTTGTTAGTGTAACACCTGCAGCTGATATTACAAACTTAAATATGAATGCCTCGATTTCATCGCTTAGTTCAGGTGTACATCAGTTGTATGTGCGAAGTCAGGATGACAATGGTAATTGGAGCATCACCAATCGTTCATTTTTTTATAAAATACCGAATGCAACTTCTGCAAACTCAAACATAGTCGCAATAGAATATTTTTTTGATACAGATCCGGGATTTGGCAATGCAACCCTTGTTAGTGTAACACCTGCAGCTGATATTGCAAACTTAAATATGAATGCGTCCATTGCATCGCTTAGTTCAGGAGTGCATCAGTTGTATGTGCGAAGTCAGGATGACAATGGTAATTGGAGCATCACCAACCGTTCATTCTTTTATAAAATACCGAATGCAACTTCTTCAAACACAAACATAGTTGCTATAGAATACTTTTTTGATACAGATCCGGGATTTGGCAATGCAACCCTTGTTAGTGTAACACCTGCAGCTGATATTGCAAACTTAAATATGAATGCGTCCATTGCATCGCTTAGTTCAGGGGTGCATCAGTTGTATGTGCGAAGTCAGGATGACAATGGTAATTGGAGCATCACCAACCGTTCATTCTTTTATAAAATACCGAATGCAACTTCTGCAAACTCAAACATAGTCGCAATAGAATATTTTTTTGATACAGATCCAGGATTTGGAAATGGAATTGCTGTTTCGGTAGCCCCAAATACGGATATCGCTTTATTGCAAATTGCTGCCGATTTGAGCTTACTACCTATAGGCCAACATAATTTATTTATACGAAGCAGAGACAATAGTGGAATATGGAGCGTGACAAATCACATGCAAGTAGAAAAATTGCAACCATATGGCATCAAACTTTTTCTGCAAGGTTATTATCTTTCTTCGGGCATGATGGCAAATGTTTTGTTTAATCAAGGTGCCGAATTAAACACCTCCACAAGAGTAGATTCGGTAATTATTGAACTACATGAAAGTGCTTACCCATTTGCATTGCATTCAAGTTTTAAATGTGAATTGCACACAGATGGCACTTTAACTGCAGGTGCCCCTGCTACAGCATTAGGACAAGCATATTATATAGTAATAAAGCACAGAAATTGTTTTGAGACCTGGAGTGCAAATCCAGTCATGATGAATAGCAATACCTATTATAACTTTTCCGATTCATCTAATAAGGCATTTGGAGATAATATGATTCAAGTAGAACCTAATGTTTGGGCATTTTATTCAGGTGACATCAATCAAGATAATAATGCCGACTTGTTAGATATGTCTTTATTAGATTTTGATATAAATGCTTTTCAATTTGGCTTTTATGCAACTGACCTAAATGGTGATGGAAATGTTGATATATTAGATAGGTCCAATTCTAGAAAACAATATCAACAATTTTATTTTTGTCAGTCGTCCCTAAACAACTCAATGCTAATTCTAAAAATATGTAGTCACATAATAAATGTGCGACCTGCCATCTCTATGTATGTGCGTGAGACTAACTGATCAAACCTCAAAAACCTCCTATTGAATTCAGGGCAAAAAATCTCCAGTAAACATTCTCATGATTATCCGTAAAACTACCTATTGCCTAAACTGGCGGCGCATGGAGTTTGGAGCTTTGCCTAAAAGATTATGTTTATCTATTAAAGCGCAAAGTCTGGGTGAATGTCCTATTAGAGATAGCGATTAGAATTCCGATAGCTATCGGAAGGAAATGATGCGCAAAAAATACCTTTGTCTGAGTAAGGGTGGGCATTGCACCTTAGCACGAGTTTAGGTATTTTTAGCCGAATGAACATCATTTTAGCTATTTTTATTCAGCCTTTTCGCTAATGTGAACGTAGGGATTGTTTCTTTTTAAGTAAAGGTAAAATAAAAAGAATAATGTATTAAAAATGATTTTGGGTAGATTAACGGATAATCATAGAAAAATTTATCCAGAATATTTTAGTTCGTTACTATACAACCTATCTGCTAGAACATATTTCAGCAGAATATTCTCTACATCACTCCTCCTTCATGGTGAAATTTGTGTTTCCACCTAGTTGTAGCATAACGGATAATCAATATATTTTGGAATGCCATGTATTGCAACAATGATTGCAACAATGATTGCAACAAAAAGTGCGCAGCAAAACGACTTGGGGTGTGTTGACTTGCCGTGAAAAGCTTGTCTGTTCAACAAACAGGCCTGACTGCCGCCCAAATTGTTTTTAATCAACAGGTAAATACTTACGTATTTGAATTTCAATCTTTGATTTAATGATATTGATTTGCATAACGCTCGGCCCAACTTAATTTGCTGCCCGAGCCAATAAGTTGATTGAGTTGTATGCTTAATCCCATTTCGGTATAAGCACCTGCAATATGATAATGCGACTGTGAAAAATGTAAGGCAAATTTGTTAAGGGTACAAACCTGCACCATACGAAAACCCGACATGCCTTTCTTTTCAGTAATCGCTAATTCGGCTCGGCGCATATGATTATATCCAGCGCTGATTTCAATTCGTTTGCCTAAATTTATTGCAACGGCAAAAACAAAATGCCTGAAGAGTTTATCGGCAAAATAGGTTTTTGTTTCAGTGGTGGTATCGGCAAACAGCAACTGATTATCGCTAGCATCGGCCGGATTATCATAACGAATATCCCAGGTATGTAAATGATGGGCCAAAGCCGATAAGGAAAAAGGGGCTTTCTTAAATTTTTAGTGATGCCTATTTGCAAATCCATAGGTAAGGGTTGATTATTCCCCGTCTCATAATTTTTAATGGTGATACCGGCATTTTTAATCGTTGCGCCAATATACCACTGGCTATTCGTATCGGCATACATCACACCAATATCTGCTAATAAAGCACTCGCTTTTTTATCGATTAAATTTGAATTCGCAAATTTTAAAGTTGCACCATATCGCCATTTTTCCAGATAACTACGCGATGCTATCAATTGAATACAATAATCGGTAGCCTTCGATTCACCAGTGAGATAGCCTGCGGCATCGGTTGCTGAAATTGCCATAATCTAAATATTGCAAGCCAATGCCGAAAGTAGTTTGAAGCTTTTAGCATGATAAGCATACATCACATTACTCACTTTGGTATTTGCATAATACATATTGTAATTGATGCCTAAATGGGTATGAAATTCTGGTCGCAATAAAGCGGGGTTAGCGGCACCTAACATCATGTCTTTAGCCGGACTGCTTACTACCATGCTACCTAAAGCTGTAATATGCGGACTTTGTGCTAAACGTAAAAATTCAAAAACATGTTCACCGCCTTGAACCTGCGCTTGAAGCAAATAAGAACTTGTAAGGAAAAAGAAGAGTAGGGCTTTATGCATTAATGGAATTAACGTTTATTTGCCAAAGATATTTTATTTTATCCCATTTCGTTTTATCCCATTGCCTTTCTTTTGCTGAATGAAATTCCTAAAAAAATTTGGATGGTTATTACTTGCGTGTATGCTTCTTGGCATATGGTTGATCGATCGATATGTTTTTATACAAACACCAAACATTCATTATCCAAATTTCGGCATTAGCATTCCCGCAGGTTATTCTACACATGGCATAGATGTGTCAAAGTATCAAAAGAAAATAAATTGGGAATCGGTGGTAAATATGCGCGATAAAGGACAACGAATTTCTTTTGCCATTGCAAAAGCCACAGAAGGAACTCATCGAATGGATAAGTATTTTGAAAGAAACTGGGATGAAATGAAATCCCATGATCTGTTACGAGGTGCTTATTTATATTTTCATCCAAACAGAAACGGGAAAGAACAAGCAAAGCATTTTGTAAGACATGTAAAACTTGAACCGGGCGACTTGCCACCTGTAATTGATATTGAAGAAAGAAATGGGGCAAGTGCAACGCAAATTAAACAAGCATTAGACGATTGTATTGAGGAATTACGACTTGCTTATGGTAAAAAACCTATCATTTATACGAATCCAGATTTTTATAATTCATACCTGGGCGATGATTTCAATGCATACCCATTGTGGATTGCGCATTATGAACAATGCAAAGCACCTTGTATTCAACGAAAATGGATTATGTGGCAACATAATTGCAAAGGAAGGGTAGATGGAATTGATGCTGAAGTAGATTTTAATGTAGTGAATGGAAGTTTGTTTGCCCTCAGTGATTTATGCCTATAAAAACACTTTTTTCTATACAATTTACATACTACTTTTGTTGCCATGAGTGAAGTTCAGACCCCTCCGAAATCTACCCTTACCGTAACTATAGATAATATAACCATCGAAGTTCAACCCGGTACTAGTGTATTGCATGCTGCCCGTATGATTGGTGGAGATGTGACCCCACCTGCAATGTGTTACTATAGTAAACTTGAGGGTAGTGGTGGTAAGTGCCGAACATGCTTAGTAGAAATCGCCGCAGGCTCAGCTAAAGATCCCCGACCTATGCCTAAGCTACAAGCTAGTTGCCGAACTGGTGTAATGGATGGCATGGTAGTAAAAAATATTACTAGTGATAAGGTGCAAGAAGCTCGTGCCGGTGTAGTTGAAATGTTACTCATTAATCATCCGCTCGATTGCCCGATTTGTGACCAAGCCGGCGAATGTCATTTGCAAGATTTGAGTTACGAACATGGTAAAGAGGGTAGTCGTTTTGATTTTGAAAAAAGAGTATTTGAAAAAGAAGATATCGGACCGAATATTCAATTGCATATGACACGTTGCATACTCTGTTATCGATGCACCTATGTGGCCGATCAACTTACCAATTGCCGCAGTCATGGAATTCTAGAACGAGGCGATCATGCCGAAATTTCTACACTTATTTCAAAGGCAATTACCAACGATTTTAGTGGGAACATGATAGATGTTTGTCCGGTAGGGGCCTTAACCGATAAAACTTTCCGCTTTAAAAATAGGGTATGGTTTACACGGCCTGTATTAGCACATAGAGATTGCCCTACCTGTTGTGGCGAGGTTACACTTTGGTATAGAGGAGATGATGTGCTTCGTGTAACTGCACGTAAAGATGAATGGGGTGAGGTAGCCGATAATACAAAGGATGGTAAGCCAGGTTGGATTTGTAATACTTGCAGATTTGATAAAAAAGAAACAAAGGATTGGGTAATTGAAGGCCCAATGAATGTAAATAGGCATAGTGTGATTGCGCAGGGGCAAGCTATGAATCAAGTAATTCCTAATGAGGCGCTCACCAAAGTAATGAACGGTAGACCGCCTAAATTACTGATGGATATTCATGATGTGAGTGATGTAAATAAAGATTAAGGTAAAACACATGTTCGAAAAACTACAACAGCGCTGGAAAGTTGGCGGCTTACAATTATTTTTAATTTTATGTGTATTTGCGATAACAGGCACAACCACGGCATTTATTTCAAAACAAATTACAACTTGGCTGGATATTGAAAAATTTTCATTTTGGTACTGGATATTGAAAGTAGGCGTTTTGCTTTTTGGATATCAAATCTTAATTCTGATTATTTCTATTCCATTTGGACAATTTTCATTTTTTTGGAATTACGAAAAGAAAATATTGCGTAAAATGGGTTTGATGAAGAAGGAAAACACTGAATTAGAAATAAAATAATGCTACTCTTATGGTTAAGAGACTAGCAATTATTATCCTAATCATTTTTTTAGTTGTACTCAGGTATCGCTATTTAACCCATCCATCAAAGGATATTGTTTGTAAACATATTTATGTTTTTGGTGATGTGGCCACACAGCAGAATTACACTAAGGAATGTGAAAAAGAGATCAAGAGTAGGATGAATTTTCCATTAGCGCATGTTACAAAAGCTGTCTTGGACAATGGTTTTTTTTCATTCGATAAATCATTTAGTGAAGCGGAAACCATGAAAATACTTGCCCTATTAAATGATAGTGCAAGTTATGCTTGGGGCGAAGTAGGTACATTCATTTCAGATAGAAGAATTGTCTTTTACGATCATCAGCATCAAATAATTGCTTACACCGAATTAGAGGAAGATAATGGAAAACAAACGTACTCATACCCTTATTTAAAAAGATTTAAATGGGGGTATCTTACAACTAATGCCTACAATGAACTAAATAAAATGATAGCAAATTGAAATTTGAGCATTGATGATATGCAAATGCCTATTGCTTCAGCCATTTATTTCGAAACACTACTTCATCTCCACTTTTCAAAACCATCCAATAGATTCCATTAGCAAAATTTGAAACACTAACTTGTTTTTGTTTTATAGGTGAGGTTGATTTTTCACAATAAACCATCTCACCTAAAGCATTGTACATACAGATTTCATCGAATGCATTTTGGTTGTGGCTTGCATTGATTTCAATAAATTGTGTTGCCGGGTTTGGAAAGATTGAGAAACTTGTCTGAATATCATTCACTGCCGAAGCGACTGCCGAATCAATAACTTCTATGTCATCGAGTGCTAAATCACTTTTAGATCCACCACCGGTAAAGCCTCTAAATCTAAAATAAGCTGTTTGTCCTACATAAGCATTTAAATCAATAACTTGCTTCACCCATAAATTGCCTGAGCTTCCCGCTTTTGCCGGCATAATATCTAATTGCCAAGCTCCATTTACAAATGCATCTACGTGCAAGGTACCTTGGTCGACACCATACATATGATACCAAAATCTTAAATAGGGTTTGCTTGTTGTACTAAATGAAAAACATGGCGTTAGTAAAAATGCACTTTGATTAAAACAATAGGAAGACTCAGTATACACATAATTACCACTTGCAGTACCGAGTGTATGATCTACATCCGGACCGGTAACTGTGGTAGGTGTACTTCCTTCATTCACCTTCCAATCGAACTGATCCATTACTAAATTTTGCTCATTTACTAAACCGTTTAATAAAGAGCATGAGGTATTGTCACAAAAATTCACACCTGCACAAATCGCATCACTTTCAAAGTCGGCTTTCCAAGGTAAAGAGGCAATGCTGCTATTGGCTAAAATTACAGTTTGCGCCAAGCTATCGTTGCCATGATATTGATCGCCCGTATAAGCACACCATGTTTTAATTTGATTATTTCCAATTGGTAAACTTGAGATAGAAGTCGTAAATGTATAATTTGCTTGTGCTCCTGCAGCTATCGTTCCGGTATATACTTCATTCACCGGCGATAAGGAATTTACCCTATATGAAACAGGAATATTGCTCATCGAATTGATGCCATTATTTTTTATGGTAATGCTAACCGGAATTGAAGAAAAGCTAACACAATTTAATAAAGTAGCGTTGCCTGGTGAGGTGCTTGCAGATACCTCAGCATCATATTGCAAAATACAATTCGCTAAACCAGGTACTTGATTGATGGCAAATGCTCGTCGACTTACCGCATTGTTGCTACTATTTTTTGCGGTTACACTAAACCAATGTTCATCATTACTATTTAATCCTGTAAAATGATAAAAAGTATCGCTTGTACTACCGGCAATATTCATATACTTTACACCCAAAAGATACACATCATACGATGTTGCATTAGCAGTTGGCGACCAAGTGATGGTAATGGTATCCGGGCAAACTGAAGCAATTTGTAAATTTGCAGGGATATTCATGATGGAAAAATTTGCAGGTGATTCAGAGCTTGTAGCGCCACGATTTACACGAACTCTACAATTTCCATTATATGTGTTCGGAACGGTCCAATCGAAATAATTTTGTGTAGCTATAACGCTGCTCACTATCGAGTTCCAACTTGATCCACCATCTGTTGAGTAGTCGAGCGAATACGTACTTCCATTACTAATGGCATCCCAACGTAAGGTTTGTACTTCACCCGGTTTAAATCCTTCACCTCCAATTGGATAAGTAATTTCTAAGGCATTATTGGCTATCAATTCATAAGAAATATAAAATGCTTGAGGCCCGAAGGGCACTGCAAATCCTTGTACACTTAATGTATAATTACCTGCCATCGGATTATCAATGGTAACTTGTTCAGCATTATTTAAATGATCTGCGGCACGAACTGCATTTGCATTTAAGCTGGCAGCTACTGGTGCAGGATTTAAAACCCAAGGCAAATAAGTGGTTGATAAAGGATCTGTAACTACTAAATCTAAATCATTAACCAACGCAGTGGTAGCGCCAACGCTTGCTTCAACATCAAGCCAGTTCAGCATAATCTTTACACGTTGGGTATTGTTTGGAATATTTAAAGTAAAAGTTTTTACACCCGAGGTATTTACTGAATCATCAAAATACATTGCATTCTCTAATAATTTCACGGCACGTAATCCATTGATTCTTCCATAACCATGTTTAAAATCCGGACCAGGGTTACCGATATCATCACAGGTATTCATCAATATATTTTTGATTAAACCCATGTTCGGGTCGGTGCCTGCATTCATATCGCGGTAGGCTTGATACAATTGCGCTAAGGTGCCGGCAACACCTGGGCACGACATAGAGGTGCCAGTTTTTAACTCATAATCATTTGGGTCGATAGTTGAATAAACATCTGTTCCAACACCTGATACATCGGGCTTTAATCGACCATCCGTTGCAGGGCCGCGGCTGCTTGATGAAGCAATTACATCTTTGTAATCGAGATTGGCAACGGCAATCAAGTTTTTTGATGATTTAACCCCACCTGTAATATTTCCCCATCCGGCACCGGCTCCATAACTACAATTTTGAGTTCCGTTATTTCCGGCCGAAAACACACGCATAATGTTTTTGTACGTGCTAATTTGTCGATCGGCAGATTCGGCTCCTGCATTATATCCTGTATTACAACCGTCGCTATACGAAGTAGAAACGATATCAATACTTAAAGAAGGATCGGTATAAATGGTATCATCTAATATGTAATTATTGGATGAAATCGCTTCATATACCCATAAATTACAAGCGGGCGCCATTCCTCTGCCTAAAGGATCGAGGTTACCAGCGCTCATAATCGTTCCGGCGCAATGATCACCATGATTGCCTGTATTATTTCCAATCACAGCATCTTGAAAAGTTCTTCCTTGATAATCAATATGTGGTCCGATAAAGCCATCATCGGTTAGTGCAACTCTCACGCCTAATCCATCAAAATGTCTACCGGCACCATAATCGGTATTTAAGGTATTGCTTCGATGGTCAGTTTTGTTTCTAATATTTTCTTTCTCGGCTGGTGCATTTATATAATCTATAAATTGAACAAAAGGAAGATTAGCGATTTGTTCAATGGCATTCGGTAAAATTTGTATGGCAACATGTTGTTGATTGTAAATATTTAAAATTTTTGCACCTTGTTCAATCAATGAAGCTGAAATTTCATTCGCTTGAATGCCATCATATAACGAAATCATTAACAGGTAATCATTTCCTTTTGTTGCATAATGCGGAATGTCTTTGGTTTGAATGCCTAAATGAATTTTATGTTTGGCTTGAAGTGCAATTACACTTCGTATGTGCAAATGCTCAAATCGATTAGCTGTATATGAATCTTCAACCTTTGCATAATAGGTATTTGTAGGTAAATAACTGAGTAACTCAATATTATTGAACTGCAATAACTGCAAAGCCTTTGCATCCGGTAATTTCTCAAATTGTATTAAAACATATTTATGATGTCGATAGCTTGGAATTTCATCCCACTGCGAAGAAGTGAATAACCCTTGATTGTTTTCGGGTATGAATTTGCCGGATTGAATACCCACTTGAAAGTTTGTTTGGGCAAGAACATTTGTGGCAAGCACAATGCAAAAAATGACTGAGCATAAAAGTTTATACATGAGTTTGGATTTATAAGTATCAAATATAATCGCAATGTGTGATGTTATTCGCTTTTTTGAGGCAAAGCAATGAATAAGGAAGGCGATTGCTGAGCGGGTAAGTGTGGAATTGAAGATGAGTTTGTAATGATCTCTATTCTGGTCTATCCATGAAACTATCCAAATCGCGTCGTTGTAATTTGGTGGGTCGCCCTACTTTACTCAAACGTTTGCCTGTATAAAAACTACTCGGCAAGGGTCTTTCAATAATCTTATCATCTTCGGGTGTAATATCTATATAATGCTTAATCGACTCTTCGTACGAAACACGCTGATGAATAATGCCGGTTACTCGAATCAAGGTCTTTTTATCACCGTTTTTCACCTCGTATTCTTCATTTAATAAAACCGATTTTGCTGGCTTTATCGATTCACCTTTCCATTTTACTTTGCCTGCATCGCAAGCGGTTGATGCCAATGAACGTGTTTTAAATAAACGAATGCTCCACAGATATTTATCGATTCTTACTTTTTCAGCCATCGTAGTTAAAGATTTTGATTTTTTCGACTATCAATAAATTTTATCGCTTTTCGGCTGCCTTCCGGAAATTGCATTGCATGAATTTCATAACTCGATTTATATACAATTTCAGGGATTACCCGCAAGGTAGTCTGAAAAAATGGTTTTAATTTTCGCTCACATTCATCCACATTCAATGGCGTTGAAATATGGATAACTAAGTCGTCGGTTTCAATATCATTCGATTTTACTTCGACAATATAATCACTAATAAAACTACATTGATTCAACATATCAAACACAGCAGGTGGGTATAATGTGGTGCCTTTATATTTAATCATTTGTTTTTTTCGTCCTATTACTGCACTCAACCTTGGTGTGGTTCTTCCGCATTGACAAGGCTCATAATGCATACAACAAATATCACCGGTACGATATCGTAAAAGCGGCATGGCCTCTACACCTATATGGCTAATACAAACTTCACCATATTCGCCAGGTGCACAAGTTCTGCCCTCTTGATCAATAATTTCTGTGAGTATTAATTCTGGATGTAAATGACCTCCATGTCCAAATTCACATTCAGTAAAAGCCGTTTGCATTTCGGTGGATGCATAGGTCGAAAATAATTGAACATTCCAATGCGTTTTTATAAATCTGCCTAAAGCATTGAATTCAAATTTTTCGTTTCGAATATTTTCACCAATACATAGTATTTTTTTTACTTGCAAGGAAGCTAAGTCGATACGCTCTTTTTGTGCATATTCAATTAGTTTAATGATAAAGGACGGTACGGCAACTAATGTGGTAGTTCCCAATCTTTTCATTACCTCAAACTGCATGGCAGGTAAGCCAGGTCCGGTTCTAATGGCACTGGCTCCATTTTGTTGTAAGCCCAAATAATAGGCCATGCCCGCCATAAACTGTCTATCGAGTGTAAGCATAAATTGCACTATATCGTTGGCATCCAATTGCATTAAACCAAACGAAAGCGATTCGTTATAAGCTAAACGTTGTATGTCATTTTTCGAAAGTGCTATCGTTAACGGTGCACCCATAGTACCAGATGTGGCGGTATATTCTATGATTTGATTTTTTGGAATACATAGAAAATCAAAATTGTTTTCTTGTATATCTTCTTTTGATGTGGTAGGTATTTTTTCGAGGTCAGTTAAGGATTGAAGGCTGTCATTTGAAATATGATGCGTAATAAAAAGCTTACGATAATAGGGCGAATGATTTTGTAAGTAAGAAATTAATTCTTTTAATTTACCAAGCTGAAATGTAGCTTGGGCAACAGTTGAGGTAAGTTCTATTTCGGGTATAGTAGACATATTTAATTCGCAATTTCAATGATTACATAAGCAATGGCATGTGCTTCGGTATGCGAAATGCTGACATGAATAGTTTGGAAATGTTTGGCATTAAATTCTTCGAGTGCTTTACCCTTCAGATGGATATAAGGTTTGCCATCATCATTATGCAAGGTTTCAATTTCGTGAAGTTTGTGATTGCCAATAAATTTTAAACCGTAAGCTTTAAGGTAGGCTTCTTTTACAGCCCATCTAGCTGCATAGTGTATAGCAGGTTTTTTTTGCTTATCACAATAGTCTATTTCTTGTTGCGAAAACACATGCGCTTTAAAATATTCGTTAGCAGTCACCTTTTGTTCAATACGGTGTACTTCTACAATATCGGTCCCAATGCCTGCTATCATGTGATAAATTGAACGGTAAAGATATTTAGTGCTTTGAATTAATCTGTTTAATTTTTTCGTTCAACAGATTTCGCTCTTCTTGCGTTGCAATTTCCAGGCTTAAAGCATGTCCATACATTTGTTTGGCTTCTTTATATTTTCGCTGCCGCAGATATTCATCACCGGCAATTCTGTATGTGTCATAATAATTGGGGTTGATAGAAATCACCTCTTGCGGATCGATTGCATGATGAAGTTTTAGTTCATTCTCGATAAATAAGTAGCGTTGAACCTTTTTAAATTCATTAGATTGTAAAAAATGATCAGCGGCAATCGTTTGATTTGTATCGTATAAAGGGAAGTTGAAATTCTGTGTCTTATTAGAAAATAGGGTATTCAAATCATAACAAATATAAGCGCCCTCTTGCCAAGGAGAAGTGCTTACCCAAACCAATAATTTTTCGGGTTGAAAGATGATAGAATGGTGAGCAAGAAATTGATTCATAGCCTTCTCATTGGTAAAGCCAATATCGGAATTGCCTATACCTTTATAATCGCGCAGTATAGCAGCGCTTTGTTCTGGTGTATTACTTGGTGTTGCATTGAGTAATTCGTTTAAACGATGGTATCTATATACCGATGCACTGTTTTGTTTTTGCTTTTCATTAAGTTCTTGTTTGCCTAATATTTTTCCTTGGTAATGATTAGTGCAAATAATGGATGATGTTTTGCTTTCATACAAATCGATAGCATCAGGTGTTTTTTCAATTACAACGGCTTTATGATCTTTAGCTGAGCCTATTAAAAAACTTTCGCTGACAAACATTTTTCGTTTTAATGCAATGGCATAAGCTTCTTGAATAGTACTTGCGTATTGTAAAATTTCTCGGGCTACTAAGGATACCGGTGTAGCCGCACCAAATGGGATATCTGATTTATTAGCATTAATTGTGACTGTTAATCCTTCAGCGTTCATGCCGCTTACCACACCACTAAAGCCGGGCCATGTCAGCGACATAAATGCATGACCTTTTTTTGGTTTATAGAAGGCAACAATTTTATTTTTCGCAAATTCATCACCCACATAAAAATCAAAATTTCGGCCGATAAGCAAGGTGCTGTCCTTCGATTTTTCATTCCAGGTTGCAAATGAACTGCAACCCACTAACATCATATTGGCAAGTGCATGTCCGATATCATGAGCTGCATGATAATTCAATTGACGCGAATAGTTAGTGCCTATCCAATTAAACTCTTCGGATGCCGCCATAGAGGTGCCGTAAATTTCATCTTGATATTCTTTAATTACATAATCAGCAAGATCCCGATTCATGAATCCAACAATGTATTTCAAGAACTTAAGATATCGTTTGGAAGGAATCATTCGTTGGATTTCGTTGGTGAAGGCAAGTTCTTGTTCGCGAATCAGTGTTTTGCCCATCTTGCCAAAAGCCAATCCACGCTCAAAGCCATCGCCACTTAGGTACATTTCATACAAATGAAATTTATTTTTGTGTAACCAATTATTTTTGAAAGTAGTAAGCGATGAATCAACTTTTGTAGGTGTTATTTCAATATCCTTAGTAAGCGAAATTTGTGGTGGGTCTGTATCGCTTATCCTATATACATACACCCCAAATACTAGCAATAAACTTAGCAAGCAGATGAAAAATAGGATAATGAATTTGAATATTTTTTTTAGGATTTTCACAGCCATCAAATATAGGTATTGCGAATCCTATTGCGCCGAATTTATTTTATTCACCATATACTCTAATCCGCAAAAATCACTTGTATTTAATATACCGGTAATACATACACCTAAAACGCCATGGAGGTTAATGTTTTGTCCGGTAAGGTAAAGGTTTGGAATTTTAGTTCTGGTGGCAAAACTTGATTGTGATAAGGTTTGTATCTCTTTTTGAATGCCATACATTGATCCTCCGGGCGAGTGTAAATAGTCGCGATAGGAGAGTGGTGTACAAGCATCGGTTTGTGAAATCGCATTTTGGATTTCAGGAATGATATCTTTTATTTTTGAAAGAATATAAGCGCTTTGCGTTTCTTTGAATTCAAGATACTCCCTGTCCAATCTGGTATTTAAACCGGTGGTATGAAAGCTGTTATCCCAAAGGGCGGTTGCAGATGCATCCATATAAGTGAGTACAGAAATAGAGGTGGCGAAGCCTGCTAATGTTTTATCTTCTGTAAAAAAAATGCCAAATGACCCCGGCTGCAGAGTTGCTTTAGAGGTGATATCGTGCCAAGTATTATTATGTAAGTGATAATAGATATTATGATTTCGATACGGAACGATGCCGGGTTTCAATGATATGTTTAATAAAAAGGATGAAATCGTATTGGGTAAAGTGGCAATTCTTTTTCTAGCTATTGGTCGAATCAATTTCGAGTCGAGAATAGCATAAGTAACTTGTGGATGCAAATTAGAAATGAAATGTGAGGCTTCGTGTCTTTCTCCATGTTGATCTATGGCATGCTGTATTTTTCCATCTATTTCAACTAATTTTTTAATCTCAGTATTTCGTTTCACTTTACCTCCCTGTTGTTGAATTACATTGCGTAATAAATTGGCTAACTGGGCGCTTCCATTTTTAAATTTATAGCTGCCTTCAATATAGCTATTTTGTATTAGGGCATGAATGTAAAAGGGGTTCTGTTCTAAACTGCCGGCATATAACATATTATTTCCGGTAAGTACTTGTTGCAATTTATCATCAGCACCAAATTGAATAAACATTTCTTGCAGTGCTTGTGATAGAACCTTTTGCTTTTCTCCTTCACTTCCATGCTGGATATTATATAAAGGAAATCGTTTGCAAACATGGTTTATGCCATCTACATAATTGCGAATGATTTGATATTGAGTTGGAAATTTGATACTTAATGATTCAATAAAATTTTCATGACCTTGAGCTAGTTCAAATTCCTCGTCTTGAATTACAATTTTATCAAAACAACCTGCATCCAGTGCCTGCAAATCTAATTGGTCGATAATGCCTAAGTACTTAAAAATTTTGTACAAGGTTTGATTGGGCGATAAGCTGCCAACATAATGTACTGCCGATTCAAATAATTTTCCATCTAATGCAAAGCCTTGTAAACAACCGCCAATTTGCTTATTTTTTTCAAGAACTTCAACTTTAAAACCCTCCTTCGAAAGCAATGCGCCGGTAATTAAACCGCCTAATCCTGCACCGATAATAATAATGTCTTTTGAGTTTTTGCTCATGCCTTTGCCGAAAAGTTAAAAGTATAAGAAAAGAAGTCCTTTTTAAAAATCGAGTTCATTTATTTTGAAATTATTATTTTAATGTTATACTTTTATCATAGTTCTTAACATATTATTACTCACAGAAAAAAAATTCTTACAATGAACGTACAAATTAGAACGCATCGTTTTGATGCTGACAGGAAACTATTAGATCACGTACAAGAAAGGGTTGTCAAACTTCAAACCTATCACGAAAATATTGTCGACGTGGAAGTTTACCTGAAAGTGGATAACGTCGTTCATCAGATTAAGGATAAGATCGCAGAAATTAAAGTTCATGTGCCAAAACACACATTCTTTGTAAAGCACGAATCGAAGTTATTTGAAGAATCCTTTGATTTAGCTTTAAAAGCAATGATTGACCAAATGAAAAGTCATAAAGAAAAAATAATTTCAACACATTAAAACAAAAAGCCCCTACATTGTGGGGCTTTTTTATTTGTATTCATTCTATCACATGATTAGCTTCCCTCATTGTAAAATAAATCTCGGTTTACGTATTACGGCTAAGCGTGAAGATCATTATCACGACCTCGACACCGTATTTTATCCTGTGGCAATTAACGATGCACTTGAATTTGTTGTGGCAGACGAAATGAAATTTATGTCATCCGGTATTTCAATTCCCGGCAAGGGCAAAAATTTAGTGGTGGCTGCCTATGACTTCATAAAGGCCGATCATCCCGATTTGCCACCTATACATATTCATCTGCATAAGCAAATTCCCATAGGGGCCGGTTTAGGTGGAGGCTCTAGCAATGCAGCGGCTATGTTAAAGATGTTGAATACTTTCTTCGATTTGAAAATTTCGCATGAAAAGCTTCATCATTATGCTTCACAGCTAGGAAGTGACTGCCCGTTTTTTTTGTATGATTCTGCTTGTAAAGCAAGTGGTCGAGGAGAGATATTAAAGTTAATTCAACTTGATTTAGCTGCGTATCGGATGGTGTTAGTATACCCAAATTTGCACATTTCAACCGCCGATGCCTTTAGTGAAATTAAACCATGTCAGGTACAACGATCGTGTGCTGAGATCGTTAATTTGCCAATTACAGAGTGGAGAGAATTACTAATTAATGATTTTGAAGAATCCATTTTTAATAGACATTCAATTCTGGCAGACATTAAACAAAAACTCTATGATCAAGGTGCTTTGTATGCAGCCATGAGTGGAAGTGGTAGTACAATTTTTGGCATTTTTGGAAAAGATGATAGGCCAACGAAAGAAGCGCTTATGCAGGATAAACTATTAGGCGACATGCAATTATTTCTTGTATAGTGTTGGTGAAAATCTATCTTTGCCGCTTCATAAAAAGGGCGCAATCATATGCAATATCAATTCAGCGAAATCGAACGAAAGTGGAAAGGGATTTGGGAATCAAATAAAACCTATCAAGTTAGTAACGATACGAGCAAACCAAAATGTTATGTGCTTGATATGTTTCCTTATCCTTCAGGTGCCGGCTTGCATGTTGGTCATCCATTAGGATATATTGCTTCAGATATTTATGCTCGTTACAAACGATTGCAAGGATTTAATGTTCTGCATCCTATGGGTTTTGATGCTTTTGGATTGCCGGCTGAACAATATGCTATCGAAACCGGTCAACATCCCGCAGTGACTACCGAAAAGAATATCGCTCGATATCGCGAGCAGCTCGATAATATTGGTTTTTGTTTCGATTGGAATCGCTCGGTAAAAACTTCTGATGCGTCGTATTACAAATGGACACAATGGATTTTTTTGCAACTGTATCATGCATGGTATAATCCATTCACAAATAAAGCCGAGCCTATTTCAAATTTACCGATAGCCATGAAAGATCATATGGATTTTTTGTATTGGTCATCAAAATCAGAACTTGAAAAAGAGGAGATTTTAATGAGGTATCGTTTGGCTTATCGTGCCGAAAGTTATGTGAATTGGTGCGATGCATTAGGTACGGTTTTGGCAAATGATGAAGTCGTGAATGGGGTATCAGAGCGTGGCGGACATCCTGTTGAGAAGAAATTATTAAGTCAGTGGTTTTTGCGAATCACCGCCTTTGCCGATAGATTGCTAAGTGGTTTAGAGGTAGTTGATTTTCCGGAAAGCTTGAAAGAAATGCAACGCAACTGGATTGGCAAAAGTGAAGGTGCCGAAATTGAATTGATTTGTAAAACTGATCATGGGAGTTCAAGCTTAAAAAAAATTGTAGTGTATACAACACGCCCCGATACAATTTTTGGAATGAGCTTTGTTGTATTAGCGCCTGAGAATGAGCTTGTGCCAAGTATCATCACTGCCGAGCAACAACCTGCAGTAATTTCTTATATCGAATCGGTGAAAAGTAGAAGCGAAAGGGAGCGACTTGCAGAAACTAAAAAGATTACCGGATGCTTTACAGGAGCCTACGTTGAACATCCTTTTACTAAAAAAGAAATACCGGTTTATATAGCAGATTATGTGTTAAAAGGATATGGAACAGGGGCTATTATGGCGGTGCCTTGCGGCGATAGCAGAGACCACGCTTTTGCGAAACATTTTAATATTCCCATACAGAATATATTCGAAAATATTGATATCAGTGAAGCAGCCTATGAAGAAAAAAATGTGAAGTATGTGAATTCCGAATTTTTAAACGGACTCGATTATAAGGCAGCATCCAATTTGATGTTGCAAAAACTGGAAGAGCTTTCCCTTGGCAAACGAAAAATTAATTATCGCATGCGTGATGCCGGGTTTAGCAGACAAAGATATTGGGGCGAACCTTTTCCAATTTTGTATGATGAAAATAATCACATGCAAACATTGCATGAAAAAGATTTGCCACTTGAACTTCCTTTTCTTGAAACCTATAGTGCCGGACCACAAGGTAAAGGACCTTTGGCAAATGCAAGTAACTGGACAAATGTACATATCAATGATAAGCAGTTTGTCCGCGAAACCGATACAATGCCTGGTTATGCAGGCAGTAGTTGGTATTATTTGCGTTACATGGATCCACATAATGAAACAGAATTTTGCAATCAATCCATTAGTGATTATTGGAATCAGGTAGATGTTTATGTGGGGGGTGCCGAGCATGCGGTTGGGCATTTGTTGTATTCGCGAATGTGGTGTAAGGCCCTTCACGACTTAGGTTATTTGAGTTTTGATGAGCCTTATAAAAAGTTGATTAACCAAGGCATGATTCAAGGGAATAGTCGTTTGGTGTATCGAATTAAAGGCACCAATCAATTTGTCTCCCATGGTTTAAAAGGTCAATATGAAACCGATGAATTATATACTGAATATAATTTTTGTAACGGCTTAGAATTAAATCTTGAGTTATTTAAAAATTGGAAATCGGAGTATCATGATGCGGAATTTATTTTAGAAGGCGAAAAATATATCTGTGGCTCATTGGTTGAAAAAATGAGTAAACGACTTTTTAATGTGGTGAATCCTGATGATATTATTAAGCAGTATGGAGCAGATACTTTCAGGATGTACGAAATGTTTTTAGGTCCGCTTGAAGTAAGTAAACCATGGGATACAAATGGCATAGAAGGTGTTCATCGGTTCTTAAAAAAATTATGGCGACTTTTTGTTGATGAACAAGTAGGTTGTATTGTGAATGATGAAGAACCAACAAATGCAGAGTATAAAGTACTTCATAAGTGCATTAAGAAAATTAAGCAGGATACCGAAAACTTTGCCTTTAATACTGCGGTTAGTCAGTTTATGATTACCGTAAATGAGTTAACAACGCTTCAGTGTCACAAGAAAAAAATATTGGAGCCATTGAGTGTTTTACTTGCAGCCTATGCGCCACATATCAGTGAAGAGTTATGGCAATTGTCAGGTAATCAAACATCAGTTCTTGATGCACTATTTCCTAAGGAAGATGAAAAATATTTAATAGAGAATTCATTTGTATATCCGGTAGCCATCAATGGCAAAACCCGAACTGAATGTGAATTTGAATTGGAGGCGAATGCCTCTGAGGTAGAATCTGCAATCTTGCAAAATGAAATTGTAGTGAAGTGGATGGAAGGTAAGCCACTTAAGAAGTTTATATTCATTAAAGGAAAAATGATTAACGTTGTTATATAATAAGTGTGAAAGCTTTGTGAAATAGTTTATTTAGTAACTTGTCACATTATTTTCGTTGCCACAGATATGAAGTTTAAATTAGGTTTACTGTTTTTTATGCTTTTAATAGCAGGTCTTGTAAACGGACAAACCATTATTCATGGAGAAGTTAAAGATGCCTCTAATGACGAGTTTCTCGAGAATGTGAATGTGCGAAATATTTATACTTTAAAAGGAATGACCATTCAAAAGGATGGTAAGTTTTCGATAGAAGTAAAAAAAGGCCAATTGATTGAATTTACTAAAATTGGTTATCAAACGATTCGTATTCGAATAGAAAGTGAGAAGGAACCAGCTTATTATAAATTGGTAATGGAAAAAGCTCCCGTTATGTTACGTGAAGTGGATATACGTGGTAAGCCTTTAGATTTTGTAAAGGATAGTGTAAGATATCGCGAAACGTATGATCTGGTTTTGCGAAAAGAAAAGCGAGAAGATGTGGATATGCGAAGTATGCCTTTGGCGATGTTAAGCAAAAAGAATCGACAGGAATGGGCTTTTCAAGAAATGTATGAACAATGGGAGCAAGAGAAGTATATCGATTTTGTTTTCAATCAAAAATTAGTTGCTCGTATCACTTATTTAAAAGATGAGGAATTGAAAATCTTCATGAAAAAATTCCGTCCTAGCTATGAGTTTTTGCGTAATGCTTCTGACTACGAGTATCTCGATTATATTAAAAGTTGCTATTTTTTGTTTCGAAAAAAATAAGTGTTACGCTTTTAATTTTCTTCTTTCTAATTCTTTACGAATTAAGCTTAGCTCTCTTCCTGTTTGACCTGCCACACTTGTATTTTCTTCTGCACGTCGCATTAAATAAGGAATTACATCTTCAACCGGTCCATAGGGAAGATATTTTGAAACATGATAACCGGCCTTTGCCAAATTGAATGAAATGTTATCACTCATGCCATAGAGCTGCGAAAAATAAACTTTAGAAGAAGTATTAGGCATAGCTTGTTGTTGCATAATTTGGGTAGTATGCATATTGCTATTTTCGTTGTGAGTGCCCACAAACAATGTAATACGGTCGGTATGTTGTAAGCAAAAAGTAACCGCGCGGTCAAAATCCTTATCGGTAGCAGCTTTATTTTCGTGAATAGGAGAAGGGTAATGATTAGCTAAAGCGCGTGCTCGTTCCTTTTCCATATAAGCGCCACGAACTAATTTAGCGCCTAATTGGTAGCCTTCAAGTTTTGCTTTTTCTAAAGAATCTTGTAAAAATTGATAGCGGTCGTTACGATACATTTGAAAAGTGTTAAATACAATCACTTCGTGTTGATTGTATTTCTGCATCATCTGGTTTGTGAAATCATCTACCGGTTTTTGAATCCAACTTTCTTCAGCATCAATCAAAATCATTTTATGAAGTTTTGCCGCAGCGGCACAAATTTTATCAATGCGTTCAAAAACTCGCTGAGCTTCTTCTGTTTCAGATTGCGTTAAAGTTAACCCTTCGTGCAGTTTTTCTAATAATTCAAATCGGGCAAAGCCGGTTATTTTTAAACTTATAAAAGGGATATAATCTTTATCGGCCGCAAAAGATATTGTTTTTAAAAAGGTTTCGGTGGTTTTTTCAAATTCGGCCTCTTCTGATTTCCCTTCAACACCATAATCCATAATTACACCAATATCGTATTTTGCTAAATGTAAAGCAGTTGTATTAGCTTCTTCAAGGGTTTCGCCGCCACAAAATTGTTTAAATATGGTAGTTTTAATCAGGGATTTAATAGGAAGATGTAAAGCAAAACTCAGTTTTGTAAACCTAATACCCATTTTAGTGAGCCATGGTTTCGCCATAGATCCAAATAAAAAATGAGCCAATTTCATTTCTTTATTGGCTTTGGCACTAAAGGCAATTTCGGTATTATTGAAATTTAACTCCATATCAGTTTACTTACTTAGAATGTGGCAAAAGTAGTTCGCAGTTCATTGAAATTATTTTTTTGTTCATAATAAATTAATCTCTATTTTTACCCAGTTAAAAAAATATATAAAATGAAAAAGATTTTACTCGGAATTACTATGTGTGCATTAGCGTTCACATCGCTTCAAGCACAACAAAAACAATCATTATTACATGCGCCACTTAAATTAGACAATGCAGTTGTTGATGCAGCCCCTTCTAAGGCACGTTTTGAAAATCAAAAATCAAAAACTAGAGGCGGAAGTATTTATCTTGACTA
The DNA here is from genome assembly GCA_016706595.1 of Bacteroidota bacterium. GTDB lineage: Bacteria > Bacteroidota > Bacteroidia > Chitinophagales > Chitinophagaceae > OLB11. Next base: position 857,866 of record JADJJH010000002.1, read on the forward strand.
CGTTGATTTCGTTGCAGCGCAGGAAGGTATTTCATCAACTACATTGGATGCCAATCGCTCTCTTTACAATATGTTCCCTGATTCAGTTGTACGTTTTGGAGCGCCAAATAGTGGATTTGGGATTCAATGGAAATCAATTGGTCAAGTTCTTGAGCCATGGGCTGATGTGATCAGAAACAATACCCCTCCTGATTTTATTGTTTTCGGTAAAACGAATGCCTATACTGTGGATTCAATATTTATCGCAACATCTTACATTAAGAAAACGGCTGCTGTAGATACAGTAATCCTTTCTTTCGTTCATAGTGGTGGTGCCAATTTGCCTGAGTATTATTTTACCGGACAAACTGCCGACTTTGGTGTTGATACTACAAGATTCTTATATCAAATGTTTAATGTAGCTAATTTCAATAAAGGTCCTTTCCAAACGAATGCTACAGGTGCTCCGGCTCCAACTGTAATCAAATACGCATTAACGAATGCTGATTCCAGTACCTTTACGCCACCCAATTCATATGGTATTAAATTTCTTGCTTTCCCTGTAAACATGACGGTTCCAGCAGGAGAAAGAGTATCTGTTTCTTATACATTCAAGCCTGGCTTTACGTATGCACCGGGAGATACTATCGGAAATAACAACCAATTATTATTCTTGTCGTATGAACCAAATGGTGACAATACATTTATGCCATTTTATGCTACCGACAGAAATATGTCTTCTGTAGTTTATAAAGATTCAGTTGGTTGGTATGATGGTTATATCCCAACTTTAGCTTGGACAGTTGGATATGGTTGCGAAATGCACGATATCGTTTGGAGACTTTCTTGCCCAACTTGCTACCCTGAATCAATTAATAATGTAAATGATGCAGGAATTAGTGTTAGTATTACACCTAATCCAGCTGTAGAATATGCAAATATGTCTATCTCATTAACAGAATCTGCTAAAAATGTAAGTGTAACACTAACTAATACAATAGGACAAGAAGTTAAGCGTATTAATATCGGAAGTTTACAAGCAAATTCTACCGAAAAAGTGAATATTAAAGTAGCTGACCTTGCAAAAGGTTTATACATTGCTACCTTAAATGCTGATGGTAAAAAATATACAAGTAAATTAATGGTAAACTAATACCATAATTATTTAAATTATATTAGGGCTACTCATTGAGTAGCCCTATTTTTTTGTGAAATGTTAAGACTATCTAATTAGCTATAATGAACTAAACCATCTTTGTAGTAACAGGTCAGAGCCACAAAATATATAATTATGAAAACACTAAAAATGCTAAAATTCGTATTCATGGCTTTGGGATTTTTTATCTTCACATCCAGCCTGAATGCGCATCCACAGCGACGTGCTCACGCTCGCCATCATCATGTAAACCGAGGTTCTCGTCATGAAGGCTTACATCAAAGAGGCTTTCAATCGCCACGATTTGGGTTTCATGCTGGACATTGTGGACCACGTTCACGACAAATGGGTCGGCATAATCATGGTAGATCTTGTCGACATAGAAGTCACCGCTAATTCTTTTAAGGCTGAATTGTTTTGGAGGGAGATTCTTTTTATAGAATTTCCCTCATTTTTTATTATGGATAAGGGGATGTGTTGCTAAGCAAATGACAATCAAAGATTACAAAACTGTTCAAAATAAAACGGGGCTTCACATTATAATTTAGCGTTTCTTGAGGCTAGTAGGCTTTACGTCGTAAAATCAGATAATCTAAAAAGGATTACCATTTTTCCAAATTAATTGTATATTCGCGCGTTCTAATTATATACTAAATTATTAAGTAACAACGACATGCAGTTAAAAGGTTTGATTAAGCTATTTACAATAGCTCTGATATTAATTTCTCTATTCCAGTTATCCTTCACATTTGTAGTAAGAAATTTCGAAAAGAAACAAGAAGCTAAGGTGCTTTCTATGCTCAAAGCAGAGAGCCCGAATCTTAGCGAAGAAGAGCGGCAATTTGCTATGAAAGACAGAATCCGTCCGATTTTGGATAGTCTGGCTTCTACAACAGTATACAACCTTGGGTTTACAAAGTATACCTACCAAGAAGCGAAAGAGCAAGAGTTGAATTTAGGACTTGATTTACAAGGTGGTATGAATGTAGTATTGGAAGTAAGTTTGGATGAACTCGTACGAAATATGAGTAATAATCCTAAAGATCTTGCTTTGAATGCTGCTATAACAGAAGCAAATAAAATGAAAGCCAATAGTCAGGCCGATTTTATTTCTTTGTTTGCTGATGCATATATCGCTAAGAACCCATCGGCTAAATTAGCCAATTTGTTTACCAAGTCGGGTAATAAGGATATTGATTACGGTTCATCAAATGATCAAGTCATTAAAATCATGCGCCGTGAATCAAAAGATGCCATTAATCGTACGTACAGTGTATTGCTTACTCGTATCGATAAATTTGGGGTTGCACAACCTAATGTAAACTTAGATGAAAATCGTGGAATAATTAGTGTTGAATTAGCAGGTGTAAATAATCCTGAACGTGTAAGAAAATATTTACAAGCCACGGCAAAATTAGAGTTTTGGGAAACTTACCCTCAGCATTTAATTTCTCAGAATATTTTGGATGCAGATGCAGAATTGAAAAATTATTTAGCAGGTGTAAAAAGTACTGATACTTCATCAGTTTCAGACACTACTGCAGCAACTGTAAAAAGTACTGATACCGCAAAGACTAAAACCGGTGACACCACTTCATTAACTTCATTAATGAAGAATGATACATCAAAGTCTGATACATCAACTGTTGGTTTGACAGATGAACAAAAAGAAGCAAAAGCACGTAAAGAAAATCCGCTTCGCTTTTTCTTGATGGGCGGATTTGATGTGAGAACAAATCCAAAAACAGGTGAAGTAATCAACGAAGCTCGAGTTTCATATATTAGAGTAAAAGATACCATTCAACTTAATAAATATTTAGCTTTAGATATTGTAAAGAACAAGTTCCCAAAAGATTTGAAATTCTATTATGGTAATCCCGATAAAGAAGTTAATGAACAATCTAAGGAAAAACTTTGTGTTTTATACGCTATAAAAAAACGCCCTGGTACGGATGAACCTAAATTAGGTGGAGAAACAATTGTTGATACGCGCCAAGATTATGACCAATTAAGCGGTCAACCCGACGTGCAAATGACCATGAACCCGGTTGGTGCTCGAGCATGGGAAATTATGACCGGTGATAATATCGGCAAACCCATTGCGATTGTATTAGATGATGTTGTGTACTCTGCACCGGCACCTAGCGAAAAAATTGGAGGTGGACGATCAAATATCTCAGGAAGTTTCACAGTTGAAGAAGCCCAGGATTTAGCTAACATTTTAAAAACAGGTAAATTACCTGCGCCGGCAAAAATTGTGCAGGAACAAGTAGTTGGGCCAACACTTGGTAGTGAAGCTGTAAGTGGTGGATTAATGTCGTTTGTGATTGCCTTTATAGTAATCTTTATTTTGATGTTAGTGTATTACAACACCGCAGGTTGGGTTGCAAATATTGCCTTAATATTAAACTTATTATTTACCATTGGCGTATTGGCCGCATTACATGCATCTCTAACTGCTGCAGGTATTGCAGGTTTAGTACTTACCATCGGTATGGCAGTGGATACGAATGTTATCATCTTTGAGCGTATTAAAGAAGAATTGAAGCTTGGCAAAAAACACGATGTGGCAATTAATGAAGGTTATCGCCGATCGTTGTCTCCGGTTCTGGATGGTCATATTACCATTTTAATGACAGCTGTAATTTTATTCATTTTTGGATTAGGTCCTGTATTAGGATTTGCTACAACACAGATATTAGGTATTTTATTATCATTATTCTGCGGTATCCTTGTTTCTCGATTAATCACCGATATCCGTATGAAGGGTGGTAATCACTTTAATTATTTCACAGGATTGTCTGAAAAGATGTTCCAGAAATTCAATTTTCACTTTATTGAATGGAGAAAGAAGGCTTACATGATTTCAATCGTTGTATTAATACTTGGTGTGGCGTCTATTTTTAATGGTTTCGATTACGGTGTTGAATTTGCTGGCGGAAGAAGTTATACGGTTCGATTAGATAAAAATGTAAAAACCGGAGAAATTCGTGAAAAATTGAAGGCGAATTTTGATGAGTACCCAATTGTAAAAACAATCGGAACAGCCAATCAAGTGAATATTACCACTTCATATAAAATTAAAGAAGTAGCCAACACCGTTGAGCAAGAAGTTCAAACAAAATTGTATGATGGTTTAAAAAGCGGTGGTTTTATTAAAGGTGATGTATCTGAAACCACCTTCAAGAATTCATATATCATGAGCTCGCAAACTGTATTGCCAACGATATCTGATGACTTGAAAAAAGGAGCCTTATGGGCAACATTCTGGTCGCTGTTATTAATTTCAATATACATCTTTGTACGTTTTAGAAAATGGCAGTATGCCGCAGGTACCATCGTAGCCTTATTGCATGATGTATTTGTAACTCTAGCGGTGTTCTCATTCCTACGACGCGTAGTACCATTTGCACTTGAAATTGATCAGCATTTTATTGCGGCTGTACTAACCGTAATTGGTTTCTCGATGAATGATACGGTAATTGTATTTGATAGAATTCGTGAATATTTTAGAAAGAAGGTTGGAAGTTCTAAGGTGGATATTATCAATTCGGCGATTAACGATACAATGAGTCGTACTATCATGACTTCACTAACCGTATTCATTACTTTATTAATTCTCTTCATCTTTGGTGGTGAAGTAACACGTGGATTTGCCTTTGCTATGATGATTGGTGTGGTTACCGGTACTTATTCATCCATTTTTGTTGCGGCTCCAATTTTAATCGACTTAGATAAATCGGATAAGCTAACAAAAGAAGAAGATAAAGAATTGAGAATAGAAGAATTGAAGAAAATGGCTTAAACTATTTCAATTATATAATTATTAAAAAAAAAAGCTACTGAAAGGTAGCTTTTTTTATTTAGGGGTAGATTTTACACTACGTTATACAAACCACCTATATGTGCATGAATGCCAATCTAACAGATATTTTTGGAGCCAACTTCGAAGTAATCTACATCAATACAAGTTCTTGCTGCTTGCATTAATCTTTCGATAGAGCATCGAGACTTGTCGAGGCCGAAACGTATGAAGGATTTTTACTTTCATCAAGCAGACTCATCATATTCTTCTTTCTTCATCGTTTCCATTAAAGAAAGTAAATCAACATTTAAAGCAAACCCTTAGGCGTAAATACTTTACGCAAAACATAAAAAGTAATTGGGCCGTAAACTGAAGTGCTGAATTGTGGATATTATGTATCTACTGAAGAGTTGATGAGTAAGCCTTAGTAAGGATTATTTGCAAATCAAAACAACTTCGATTGCAGAGATGCTTTAACACCCTCAAACCATTCATGTTTTAGAATGCTTAGAACGATACTATCTCTTCTTGAGCCATCTGATTTTTGCATATGGCTTCGCAAAATACCTTCAACGATACAACCAATGCTTTTCATTGCGGCAATACTTTTTTCGTTTTGCAAATCAGCCCTAAACTCAACACGATGCATGTGTAATTCTTCAAACGCATAACTTAGCAAGAGAAACTTAGCATGTTTGTTTAAGCCTGTACCTTGAAACTCTTTTCCGTACCACGTATAGCCTAGTTGTAATGTTGCATGCGCTACTTGAATATCGTAGAAACGGGTACTGCCTGCATACTTGTTTTTTAGTTTATCAAATACAATAAATGCATATTCTTTTCCTTGAAACCGAGCTTCTAATGTTTGCTCTATATACTTTTTCAAACTTCCTTCTCCTTCAATGGGTACTTGTGAATATTTCCAAAGTTCGGTTTCATTGATTGCAAACGTTTTTAAATTAGCGAAATCATTAGTTCCTAATGCCCTAAGCAAAACTCTATCATTTTGCAATTGAATATCTGCAGTAAAATTCATCATTTGTAAAAGTATCAAAAGGAGAAATGATAATCCGTTAAGCTACACAAAAAATAGCTACACTAATTTTTACCGCAGAGAGACAGAGATTTTGCAAAACAAATTTTACTTCAATATAGCAGATAGTTGCATAAACGAAGTAGGTATCAATTTTACCCTCTACAGGCGCAGAGAAATTTCGTTCCCCTATAAATTGAATTACATCGATTGTAAGCAATCCACGTTTACTTCCATTCGATTCACCCTTATTAATTTCAGTGAGAATATGATGAAATATGAATTTTCTGACTAAATGTATTATAGATTCTTTCCAATTTGGTGCATGTTTACGGATTATTATTAAAGCAGATAAATTGAAATCCATTAAAGTTGGATTGTTCTTAACGAAAAATGGTCTGAAGATTTCTCTTCAGACCATTTAAAACTAATTTAAGTAAAACTTAAGGATGATTCGAGAATACGAAATTATTAATATTCGCTTCTAATATAGGGCTATCTAAAAGATCAACATTTCCATCCCCGTTAATATCACTTGGTAAATAACCAAAGGCGAAATTAGAAATATCTGTTTCAAGAAAACCTAAATCCAATAAATCAACATTTTCATCAATCACAAGATCACCACTAAAAAATGCCCATATTGCCGGAGAAGTTGAAACCTGAACCATATTACTTCCATAGGCTTTTGTGATAGCATCCGAAAAATTATAGTTTACTGAAGCACCCATGGTAACAGGCATTGCTGACCAACTTTGTATTGCATTTCGATGTTTTATAACAATATACTTATCTCCTGTCATTGGAGGAAAGAGGCAAGTAGCTGTTCCGTTTTGTTGTAATACAGTTCGAATGGAAGCATCCATACCAAAAGGTGCAACATCGCTGTGCAGTTCAACATCAATTGAATCGCAAGCACCTGTAGTTGTTGGTTCACCTTGCAATGAAAGTACAGGTTTCATTTGGTTTACACCATCCCAATATCCTTCTATAAAACATGTTAAGTTTACAGTCGTATTGCAATTATTTACAGTGATAAGTTCTACATCACTTGCGGTACAACCATTGGCATCTGTAACGGTTACTTGATAGTTTGTAGTTATGTTTGATACGGCCGTAGGATTAGCAATACTTGCATTACTCATATTAACAGCCGGTGTCCAACTATAATTTGAAACTGCACTACCCTTTTCATATACTATTTCTCCATTCCAAACACGAGGTGAAAATGTGTAATTAAATGCACCACTGCCGCCGCCGCCGCCATGACCTTGTGTGATGAATAAATCAGCATTACTAGCTGCAATTGCGCCAACTGCGGTTCCATTAGTATAAGAGTTTGCTCCGTTACAAACAACAACTAAACCATAGGTTTGTCCGGCCGGTATAGTAAGCGTTGAAGTAATTGGAATAGTTGTAGGACCAGACCCGGCTAATGTATAACCAACAGTCGCTCCAAGTTGTGTCCAACCTACACTGCTAGTAATATTTGTATTTCCATAACCACCGGGTTTGTACCAGACTTCAGCAATTGTACCAGAAGTGATCATCATCTTTAGTGCGGTAATAGTAATTGTATTAGTAGCTATCACATCAAAAACATTTCCTGCAGAACCATTTCCACCAATGTAAGTTGTGAATAGTGAATCACTTACCAAACTAGAAGCTATTGTAGTAAATTGAACCGTGCCACCGGCACATACCGAAGTAGGTGTTGCAGAAGTACTTACTGTTGGCAATGAATATACATTCACATTGGTTGATGCGGTAGATGTGCAATTATTAATATCCGTAGCAGTTACAATATAGCTTGTTGTTTGTGCGGGTGTTGCAGTTACGCTTGCGCCTGATGTAGCATTTAACCCACTTGCCGGAGACCATGTATAACTTGCAGAACTCCCTGATGCATTTAATGTAACACCACTTCCTCCAACACAATAACCAGCACCAGAAGAAGTAAGACTTAATGCAGGATTAGGATTGATGGTAACTACTACAGGCGTTGAATTGCCAGGAAGTGGAAATGAATTACAACTTACGGCACAATAGTAGCTGTGCGTGTTTGTGATAGTTCCACTTGAATAGCTTGCATTAGTAGCACCTGTAATCGGATTAGCATCTTCGTACCATTGATAAGAAATACCTGTAAATCCGGTTGGTGGATTTTGAAGTGTAAGATTAACTGAACCACTGCCACAAAATGAAGTAGCTGATGCAATGGTATTACCTGGTGAAGGTTGACCTAAACATGGAACTCCCGGATTGATTGTAATTAAATAATCCTCAGTTTCGCCATAGCCATACGATAGGCAGGGTGTAAGTGAAGCACCTGCTAGTCCTTCTGCAACTATAATACGCATAATAGTAAGGCCGGTAAGTGCATTAGCTGGGATATTGATAGTACCAACCACATTTCGTGGTCCCATACCTGTTGTACTTTCAACAAATGCTTGCTCTATGGCTTCGAAGATTCCATTTTGGTTATAATCAATCCATATCGCAGTGCCAAATGGGAAATAGGCTGCACCATCACATTCACCTTCTTCGATGGTGAACGCCACATTATCACCTTGAGAAACAGAAGCTAAACTACCTAAAGGTATAAAGTTAGAATACATATTGAGAACTGATCCTGGGCCCGGAGCGGCAAATGTGCAACCATTCGGAAATGCGTATAAAGGATTGGTAGAATTGCCTGCAAAAGTTACATTGAAAATTTCTTCATCAGCAACATTTGTTGCGCTAGATGCACAAACACAGTTATATAATGGGGAAAGTGCAATAGATACTAAGTTTGAAGTGCCGATATTACCACCACAAGTTACTTCACAATAAAAGTCATCTGCAATAGTAATTGCTTGAGTGTATATATTATTAGTGGCACCTAAAATAGAGCCTCCATTATTATACCATTGATAGGTGACCCCTGTTCCACTTGTTGGTATTTGTAAACTAAAATTAACTGTTGTTCCAGGGCAAACTGCTGTATTACTTGCGATGGTATTTCCCGGAATTGGTGTGCCGGAGCATGGAACCGGTGGCATTATCGTTACCACATAATCTTCTGATTCGCCTGAAGCAAAAGATGTGCAAGCATCAGTTGCACCGTTTACACTAGCCGCTAATCGAGTTCTAACTCTCATAAGTCTATTTCCTAAAACTGCCGTTGCAGGGCCCGTAATTCCAACTGTTGATGCAACATTCGCAACAGAACTTGTAGCAACTTGTGTCCATTCTGCCGCATCAAAAATTCCATTGTGATCAAAATCAATCCACACAGAAATAATACTTGCATCACCTGAAGTTACACTTAAATTATAAGTACTACTTTGTGCTAATGATGTAGTTAATGCGCCTGTTGGCGGAAATACAGTGTGTGCTGGCGGAGAACAAGTGGTAGAATTACTCAATGTATTTATATCCACTTGGGTAATACTTGCTGTGCACAATGTGCCGGTATAGGTTGGAAGACAATAACAGGCTGTAAGACTTCCAGTTGTGAATGTTTGCATGGCGCAGCCAATAGCACCTCCATCAAAATTTCGCGGAATAATGGTCCAATAATATGGAGTATTGGGTAAAAGTGCAACCGGGGTATAGGTGGTACCGGCTTGATTTGCAGAAACTAGTGCAGCAGGTACTTGAGCTAAGACATCGGCTGAGTTTGAGCTAAAATAAACATCATAGCCTGTTGGGGCACCACCACCACTTTGCCAAGTTAAAGTTGGAGAAGTACAAGTAATGCTCGAATTATCCAAAGGAAATAAATTTGCAGCACAATTCGGTGGAACAGGAATGCGAACCTGAACTTCGATTGAAAATCTGAAAGCAGAATTCAACACTGCAAAATCTGTCCAAGAAGTGCCACCCGTTGGTGATGTGTAATAAAAGGTACTAGGTCGAATTGGGTTTTCGGCTTGATAAGCAAATCCAATATTTACCGTACCTATTTGTCGAACGCCTACATAATAATCGCCACTCACACTTACATTAGGTACTGGAATAAATGAAGTTCCAATTGATGAAGTTAAAACAGGTGAGGTCCATAAATTTGCACCAGGTGTATTATTAATTCCCGCAGCATTCCAAATACCTATTTGATAATTTTGACCTGTTGTTGTTAAATCCACTTTGATTTCATTAATCTCCGGATTAAACACATTGTAAGGCGGGTTTTGTCCGATATTAGAATTAAATTTTGCCACAAAATCGCCAGTGCCACCATTAAACCCAACACCACCGGTATTAGGCAAAACCGGATTTTTATAAGAATACAAATTAGGTGTAATATCCATAGACCAAGTTTTTGCATTATTGGTTGGATCCATGTCTCCCGGAGCGGTTGCGGTAACAGTTACTAAATCTGCTAGACTTAAATTGGTTGGCGAATAATTTGCAAAAGCGACATTAGTAGATGCGCCGGGTGCTAAAGAAGGAATGACTTGATTGTCAGTAAAAGTATTATTCCCTGTAATGTTTAATGCCACACTGATACTATTCATCGTTACCGTACCAACATTTTTTACGTTTGCTTGAATGACAGTGGGTGCCCCATACTCGATTGGCATTTTTCCTAAAGTATACACATTAGTTACTGTAACGTCATTTGAAAAAACTTGGCCAATCGCCATCTCTGGTCTAGCTGCTGCAACAGCCATCGTGGCTGGCGCTACAGCTGCTGTAGATTGTATGCGTAACGCCAATGTGCTGCCGGTAGGTAGCGCTGGCAAAGTGGTAACCAAGTGCGCGGTGGCTGTAGAAAGCGCCCCTGCTGGATTTGCATATTCTAAAGCAACGTAGAGTCCGCCTCCAGTATAGGTAAAATTGGTGGTATTAAAGTTTAAATTATAAACACCTGCGGCTGATGGAAGCGATAACGGTAAATTAGTGGCAACTTGGGTCATACCCAAAATTGCAGATGACCATGTCGTACTCTTAGAAAGTAAAACATGGCTTGTATTTTCTAAATAAATTTGAACCGTTCCACTTGCAGCTATAGCGGCAGCAACATTTTGATTTAGTCTAATGAAATTCATGGATTGGCCATTAGGAACGCCGGCGGCAGCCATTTCTGCTGGGGTTAGCAGAAAAACAGTTCTACACCAGCGCTGATGCCCTTGTGGAGTAGTTCCATTGCCAGTTTGAAATGCATTGTTTGTTAAGACCTGATAAGACTGTGCTTTAACTTGTATATGGAGTACTACCCCCAAAAACAAGCAACACATGAATTGGAAAATTTTTCTGTTCATAGAGTAAATATTTTATTGTTTAAAAATGAATTTAAGTTACATCTTAGGGCTAGGTTGATTAATTTGGAAATTGCTTATCCAAATGTAGAAATCCATTTTTACATATTTATAACATTAACAATTGTTAATAGCAATTATTTACACTATTAAAATAGTTAGTTGAGGTTTACTTCTCTAAACGGAAAACTATACTATGTGAGAAATGGATTGTTTAATACTCTACAACCCCATCGCTAGCACTTCGGCAATATGCAAAGTTTTCAATGCTATTTTTTCACGTCGGATATACGCATCGATATGCATTAGGCAAGAAATGTCGGTTGAAATAATATATTCGGCCCCGGTTTCGAGTGCGCTCGAAACTTTACTTTGCGCCATCCCAACTGAAATAGGTTCATATTTTACGGCAAAGGTGCCGCCAAATCCGCAACAGGTTTCACACTCTTTCATCTCACGAAGTGTTAAACCTTTTACATTCGACAATAATTTACGTGGGGCTTCTTTGATGCCACATTCACGCAAGGCACCACAGGCATCATGATACGTTGCTATACCTGACAAAGAGGCTCCAATATCTTCTACTTTCAACACATTTACCATAAACTCACTAAACTCATAAGCACGTTTTACAATGGCTTTCGCATCGTTATGGCAAGAAGAATTGTCGAACATTTCTTCAAATGAATTTCTAATATATCCGGTACATGAACCCGATGGCGAAACAATCAATTCTTCACCAGAAAAATCATGAATAAATTTCTCACTTACACTTCTTGCTTCATTTACATATCCAGCATTATAGGCAGGCTGTCCGCAACAAGTTTGATTGGCATTATACTTTATTTCACAACCCACTTTCTCTAAAACTTTCACCATACTCATACCCACTTCAGGATATAACTGATCTACAAAACAGGGGATAAATAATTGAACCTTCATGAGGATGCTTTAAGGTTGTTTTTAAATGAAATTAATTTTAAAGCGGCAATGGCAGCTTCTTCGCCTTTATGTCCGTGTTTACCTCCTAATCTATCCCATGCTTCAGCGATTTTATTAACGGTAAGCACACCAAAAATAACCGGACTATCTAAGGTAACATTAAGTTGTGAAACTCCTTCTACCAAGGCTTTACAAACATATTCGAAATGAGGCGTTTCGCCTTTAATTACACATCCCAAAGCAATATAAGCATCGGCACCTTTATATTTTTGAAACTGTTGAATAACATAGGGAATTTCAACTGCACCTGGAACTTGAATGGTATGGATTTTTACTTGCGGAAACTGCGCAAGAATTCGTTCGGCACCTGTTTTCAATTCTTGGATAATGGCTTCATTCCACTCGGTATAAACCAAAACAACCTGCGAATCTGTAATCCGCAGGTTGCTATATTTTAATAAACTGGTATCTTGTGGGTTTGTAGACATCAATTATGGATTATAATCGCCCAAACGTGCAAGGGTTTTGTCTACATTTCGAGCCTGAGAACTATTAGGGTACTCATCCTTAATTCGGCGATACAATTTCAATGCTTCATCACTTTTATCGCTTAGTTCATACGCCATAGCTGCTCTTTCAAGATACATAGGTGTAATTAGTGCATTGTCTTTATCAGAGGCAGCATCCATATAACTTGAGATAGCATCATCTGTTTTGCCTTGCTCCATTAGGGCATCCCCTAAATTTCCTTTAGCTACGAGTCCAATCATGCTGCCATTTCCGTCGAATTCTTTTAAATGTTTTTCAGCATTTTTGAAATCTCCTTTTTTAAGAAAACAAACACCGGCATAATAATGCGCTAAGTTTGCAGCAGGGGTTCCACTATACTTATCAATAATTTTCAAAAAACCGGCATGATTTCCATTCCCATCACCATTCAAAGCCCAGTTTAATGAGTCCATGCCAAAATAGGTTTGGGCTCTAAAAATGGCATCATTTGATTTTTCGATACGAGGACCTTTATAAAAGCGGGAATAAGCAAAAATACCTACAACCACTGCCGCGATTCCGATCAAAATATTATTGATCATTTTTTTATTGTTCTCGTACCAAAACTCTATCCCTTTTAATTTATCAATTCCTGAAGCCTCTATAATTTCAGCTTCACTAAGTTTTGGCTCACCGCTTACAGCGCCGCGTGGTGCTGTGTATTTATCCATTTTTGACATACGCTATGATTATCTTTTACAGGTTTTGATTGTAAAGTTGGCAAATGTAGTAAAAAACTTTAAATATTCAGCTCCAAGGCTTAAAATTCAATGAGAACCCATGAAAAGTTAGTTTACGATACATCAAGAATACCTTCTGGTATTTCAACTTTACTTAGAGGCGTCTTTTTAGACTTTGTTATGTAGCTATAAAGCTACAGAAGATGTGACAATTTTATTTCTTCAACAACTTAGAATGCAAAACACTTTTATTAGCTATGCAGGTAATTTGATACAATCCGCTGGATAAACTTTGCAACGGCAAAACTTCTCGATGGAATCCCTCAGATTGTTTGGTAAAATGAAATTGCGCTACCGTTTCACCTTTTACATTCGAAATGATAATAGATACTTCAGACTGTTTTGTTAAATCATATTCAATAGTTGTTTGTGCATCAGCGGGATTAGGATAAATTTGAAGGGGCGACAAGGTATTTACTTCATCTACCCCATTCGGATCTTGTCCCCAAAAGGTAATTGCTGTAGGCGTAATACTTCCACCAACATCGGTACCAGTAACTTGAAAAACCGGAATCTTTTTAGTTTGACCTAACCATTTAATTTCAACCGGTTTAGTTGGAAAGCCCAATGGTGCTAATGCCGTGATAATTGAATCTACACGCGTTATAGAAGATTTCACACGCAATACATCGAAAGTTCCGGCTGGTGTGATGATACTGCCCCATCCATCTACTTCATTCACACGTTTTTGCTTTCTCTTAATTTCAATATCACCGATTGGTGCACCAAGTGGAATAGTAACTGAATAACCCGAAAGAGAGCTATCGACATTGCCAAACTCTAGAGGGAATTTATAAATTACATCTGGCGTAGTGTAAACAGCAGGTAAAGGCAAAGCAATGGGCTGACCAGGAATGGTAATATTTGCGCCAAATCCTTTTAATTCTAGTCGTGCATCCGCGCTTGCATAATTATAATATTCATAGGCATCACTAATAGGTAAATTGCCAACTAAACCTGCATTGCCTAAAAGTGGTTGCGCAAAATCGCAGCTAAAAAACGACAATTGGAAAATTAAGGGTGTAGATGACATGGGTAAAAATGATTGGTATCTTATATTACCATTTACTAGGGGTAAGGTATTCCAAGTACTTGAAGCACCGGTTGATGAAATATCCACCGTATTACCTGCTATCGGCACGTTTGTATATAAAACACTATCGGGTAATGGACTACTTGAGGTGGGCCGTGGAAAATCGGCGCGAGTTAATACAATCGGTGTTTGTGCATAAGCCGCAAAAGCTATTAAGCTTAACAGGGAGGTAAATATTTTCTTCATGGAATTTTTATTGATCACAAATGTAATCATTTCACGTGTTAAATTCTATAGATTGAGATCAAGATTCAGAGTTCGGGGGCCTAGGTTCGAAGGAAATACCACGAACTAAAATTGAAATTAGAAGTTGAATGCTTTACAAGAAGATAAATTTCTTGGAAAGGATAAATCTCTCCGAATTTCTCAGTTAGTATTTCGTAGTTATACGATTCATAACTATTCTACATGAATTACGCCTTGAAAAACCCGCTTCGCTGGACCAGACAGCCAAATATTTCTAAAATGCTGACCATCCATATTTTCACAACCAACCTGAAGTTCGCCTCCTAAAGTTTTTACCATCACTTGCTGATTCCCCAACCTATCTTTTATAAAACTTAATGCCGAAGCCGTTACCCCGGTACCGCACGAAAGGGTTTCGTCTTCGACACCTCTTTCATAAGTTCGCACATAAATAGTTTGTTCATCCAGTAATTCAACAAAGTTTACATTTATGCCATGTTCTTTAAACATCGGACTATATCTTATTAATGCACCTTCGCGTTTAACATCTAAATCTTTCACATCTTCAGAAAAATGTACGTAATGAGGTGATCCGGTATTCAATTGAAAAAAAGTTTCTTTGATCAAGATAGAAGTTACGTCATTCATTTTTAAATCAATGATTCCGTTGGTCTGTATTGCCGATTGGTGTGCTCCATCTATTGCATAAAAATTTGCATGATTGCGCACAATGCCCAATTCGTTAGCAAAAGCAGTGATACATCTTCCCCCATTTCCACACATACTGCTTTCATTTCCATCACTATTAAAATAAGTCATGCCAAAATCGTAACCCGTTTGTTCATTCAATAACATCAAGCCATCTGCACCAATTCCAAAATGCCGATTGCACAAAAATTGTATGGTAGATAGGGGAAAATGATCAAATGCTTTGTTGCGATTATCTAATATAATAAAATCATTTCCGGTGCCTTGATACTTTGTAAACTGAATTTGCATGTTTAAATATTTTCTATGATTTCGAGATTACGTTGAATCATATTTTCAACATCTTTGGCAATGTTTGTAGAGAATGTTTTTTGTATTCTATTAGCTACGATGGTATTTATCGACAAGCATTGATGCCCTAATACCTTACCCAATCCATATATAGCCGAGGTTTCCATTTCAAAATTAGTGATTCGATGCTGTTGCAAATTAAAGGCAGAAAGTTTATTCACGAGTTCAGGAAATTTTAATTCGGCGCGAACAATTCGACCTTGCGGGGCATAAAAGCCGGGACAGGTTACTGTAATACCTTGATGGTAATTTTTTGAAAAATGGTTTAATAAAATTTCAGCGCCTTGAAATGTGTAAGGTTTGATATTTCCATCACTTACATTGGCATGTTGCATAAACGCATCATTGATGCCCTTTTCTTCAATAGTATTTTCCCACTGGTAATAATGCAATAAATTGTCTAAACCAATTCCATGTGTTGAAGCGACTAAACTACCCACGGGTATTTCGCTTTGTAAACTGCCTGAAGTGCCGAAACGAAAAATGGATAAAGTTTGATGCTCGGATTTAATTTCTCTGGTATTAAAATCGATATTCACACACGCATCTAATTCGTTCATAACAATATCAATATTATCCGGGCCAATTCCGCTGGATACTACCGATATTCTTTTTTTGCCTACATAGCCGGTATGCGTTACAAATTCGCGATGCTGGGTTGTAAACTCAATCTTATCGAAGTACTTCGAAACTTCCTTTACACGATCTTGATCTCCTACAGTAATAACCGTTGAGCCTAATTCCTCGGGCCGAAGATTAAGATGATAAACTTGTCCGCCTTGTGTTAGTATCAATTCTGATTCGTCGATGCGAGCCATATTTTTTTAGCAAACTTAAAAGATTACTTTGTAATTATTCAATAGTATTACATGATTGAATGCAATTTGGGAGGGGAAACGTTTGTTTCGCGATTCGGCTGGCTTTCCGCTTGAACTCTTCACCCACCGAAGCTTCGGCATTTGGAGAAATCCCTATAAGCGCTCCTACGTTATTTTCGAAGTTTGAATGACTGTTTACCTACTTAACATGATTCTGAATTTACTACCATTCGAATTTGGTTATTTTAGAATTAGTATTACATTTGCGCTTCTTGGTCTTGTAGCCGAGTGGCTAGGCAAAGCTCTGCAAAAGCTTCTACACCGGTTCGAATCCGGTCGAGACCTCACTAAAAAAATCCTGACGATTATCGTTGGGATTTTTTTTTGAAACGGAATAGTTATAATAGAATGGGAAGCTATTCGTTAAAAGATTGCTCTTACGCTAGCTCGTCCGGTATGTATCACCGCATTCGATGCCGATTTTCGCCCTTCATATTCGAGATTCATTTCAATGTTTTTCGAAACTCTTTTACTAAAATTAGCTTGCCATAATAAGTTGCTTCCTTTTTGTAAACCATCAAGCATAGTATAGCTTAAACCTGTATTTTCGAGACCATTATATTGAATTGTAGAATAAGTGAATTTTAATCCGGCAACACCCGAACTAATAATATTGTATTTAATATCAAGGTTTAGGTTGTTAGCAATAGCCATTTCACCGCCATACATGGCTGCATTATTTCGTTCATCATACTTATAAGCTGTCAAAATTCGTAATTGATTTTTGAGCAATAAGAAAGTGATGGAGGGCTCGATAGATTGTAGTTGCAAAGTATAATTTCTATTTTCGAGAAAAGGCGATAAGGCAGATTTACTCCCTGATTTATACAATAAGGCTACAGTAATTTTTCGATTAAGATTGTAACGACCACGTACTAAATTTTCGGTATTTCTTCGCGAATCAACACCATAGTTTAAAAGGGTTTTGTTTTTTCCTGTACTTCGAATATAATCGATGCCCCAAACATTGCTAAATCGATTAAAGAATATAGAATTCACTAATGAACTTGCATTGCTAATAAGTGTACTATCGCTAAAGCTTTTTATAAATGGATTGTATTGTGCAAAACCTGCTTCACTTAAAAATCGATTATTAAGTTGAATGGCAGATTGTAAGAAAAACTTTGAAATCAATAAAGCAAACGATTTCTTTTTAGGGTGACGGATAATGGCTGAAGGATTGATGGAAATATTTTGGTTATATAATGAATACTTTGCCTTTACATATTGATTGGTTGGCGTAAATATTTTAATATATAATTTTTCATCCGGGAAAATGGCTAATTCAAATTCGTTCAGTTGTTTCAATGAATCGAGATTGTAATCTCGCCAAACATAAATGCCTTGTCCGGCCGGCACCTCAACATAGGCAAATTCTCTTTTTTGTTCTTGTCCTAACCCAAATTCATACAAGCTATTTCCTGTAATCAATCCTGATATCAGGCTGAAATTATATTCTAATCTACCCAATGAATTATGTTCGGGTTTAAGAGGGGTAAGCGTGCTATCATTAATCAGTAATATACGATGTGTGGCAGTAAGTTGTAGGGTTTGGTTTTTTATACTTTCTATTTTCGATTGTAATGAAAATGTATGTCCATCGGTAGCTTGAACAAAATTATTATTTTTTGCAAACTGGTCATTTCGATGAATATACTCGAGCATTGTTGGGTTCTTAGCAGCCTCTTTGGTTTTGACATATACATTCAATACGTCAAACGAAAATGCAGATTTGGTAAGTGTATCTGAAATGGCATCACGAAGGGCATTATTCTCAGCAAAAAATTTAGTGCCTACCAGAATGGAATTTAATTTTTCGAATCGCTTTTCAATATGCAGGGTGGGGCGAAAAAAGTTACCTGAATAGGTGTTTGTATTTTGTTGCATATAATCAGCTTTCGCCTGTGCGAAATAAGTTTTTTTTCGTACTTCAATCAAAGCAACATGCTGCGTACCTGTAAACATTGCACCTCGCAAATAGGTGCCAAATTGATAAGATACTCTACCTAAATTGTTTTTTACAAGGGCAAGATGTATAAAGCCAAGATGTTCGTTTTGTGAAATGGATGCGAGTGGAACATTCCAATCGCGATTAAATTCAACTTGCCGAAAACGTTCAAGGGGTTTAAACCGATCTTGCACAAATTCGTAACTTATTGTACTTTGTAATTTTATTTGTTGCTTTTTATTTAGCAATCTTTCCTCTTGATAATGCAATCGAGCTGCTAAGCCAATATGTTGATCATTATCTTTTAACGAAAAAGTATTTGGGTCGCTATTACTTAAAGCGGTTTCAAGCTGCAATACTTTATTGCTATCTAATTGCATGGTACTCCCTAAACTAATCATTTGCAGTTTTTTGGGCGTTACTAAAACTACTACCGGTTCGTAATTGCCGGTAGGTATGCCATTGAGCGGCGCAACCCAAGCATACACCCTGCCATTACTGCTATTTATCGATTGTATATAATTGCCCTTTCCTTCGCCCACATAACTAAAACTTAAACTATATTTAGCACTATCTTTATCAACCGAAAAAATATATACGTTAGCGTATACGATTGCGTTCACTGAAGTGTCGGTTTTGCGATATAAAATTCTATTATTACTAAATGTGTCTTCGTATTTTACGCTAGGGTAATATGCGTTTTGTATACTATCTCCAATTTGCTTTAAAAATATTTTTTGATTCGCATCTAAGGTTTGTTGTACACTTTGGTTTTTAGCATCTTGATTTGAATATACATTGAGTCGAAGTTGAACTTTATGGTTTATTTTCCATTCATTATTTAGGTATAATAATGAATTGATATAATTTCTGTCTGAGAATTCGAACTCCACACTCAATCGTAAATCTTTAGTGATGATTCGACGCGGCATAAAAATAATTTCTGCTGTATTATAATCAATTACATAATCATAATCTTCACCTCGCTTTTGTATAATTCCATCAATATACACTCTTTCGGTGCCGGCGAGTACCACAAAGTATTGTTCACCATTGGGTCCGGTAAGTTTATAGGGACCCTGATTACCCTCGATTGCGGTTAGAATATTACGTACAAATTTCCCTTTTGCTAAGGAAGCCGCTAAAGCTATTTTGTTTTCGCCATGTTTGGATGTAGTAAATGAATTTGACAGAAAAACACCTTGTACCCGTTTATAAAAATTCATAAAATAGCCTTCAGGTTTCTTAATGTCATAATCACCTGCAATTAAACTCGCTTTTCTTTTTTGCAATTGAATAAACACTTTATCAAATTCTTGCAATTGTTGTGTATTTCCTTCGGGTTGAAAGGGGATCGTGTTATCGGTAATAGCGCCGGTTATAAAAATGCTATCACCGAGTTCGCCTTGCATTTGCAAATTAAATTGTGAATTTAGAACGATATCTTGGCTATTGCCAAAAGATAGCATCCGGCCAAAACTTCCATTATAATCCATATTACCAAAATCAACAAATGGGGTTTTTGTATTGGCTTGAACGGCATTATAATAATACGACTGCACTACAAATGAGCTGTCTACCCAACTTTTATTTTTATGAAAAAATGGAGAACCTAGATTTTCATAAAATACTCGGTAGCTGATAAGTAAACTATCGGCAACTGGTATTTTATTTAAGTAAAGGATAGATGCCCCATAATTTACATGATATTCAGAAGTGTCATAGCCAATGAGTTGAACTGAACCAGGCACAATGCTAAGGGTATCAATCTGAATGGCATTGCCCATCGTGCTAAGTTTGCGCGTGCGGAAGTTGCTCACTTCAATATCCTGCGCTTCTAAGGCGTGAGTACAAAGCAGCAGTGAAAGTATGTAAATAATTATCCGGTAGATCAAACCTTGAACTTGTTTCAGTTAACGATTAAAAGTAAAGATAATGTATAGGAACTCCTTATTTTTTTATGATGTGAGTATGTTTTGCTAAAGGATAATTATAATTGTAGATAATTGATTTTGAAGTATTATATTTAGTTTCTGTAAGAATTTTAAGATATGCAAAATAAAAACAGGCGACTTTTTCTTGTTATTGGAAGTTTGCTTTTTCTTTCAATTCCCTTTATGTTTTCGCCCCATTCGTTACTACATACACAAGATGTATTTCATCCGCATTTTTTAAAGGAAATTTTTAGTTATGCATTAGTTTTGATATTTTTTTACATTAATTATAACTATCTTTTTTCGGCATATTACCTGAGAAAAAAGTACGGATTGTATGCTTTGATTCTTTTTATAGCATTTTTAATCTGCACTTTTTTACCGGTGCTGCTCATTTTTAAAAAATTCATTCCAGATACTTCAATTGATATTCATGGACCATTCATGAATTCATTTTTCTATGATGTAAATCGCAGTTTTTTTCTGTTTGTAAGCGGCGCTTTTGCATCGTTTTCATTTTGTATGAGCGACCATCTTAAGCAAGTAAATAAAGACCGTATTAATGCGGAGTTATCGTATTTGAAGGCACAAATGAATCCACATTTTTTATTTAATACCCTCAATAGCATTTATTCTTTAGCTATCGTAAAATCAAATCTAACGCCTACTGCAATTGTAAAATTATCGGGTATGATGCGATATGCGATTAGTGAAACGGCAGATAAGTTTGTGCCCTTGCAAAAGGAGATGAATTATATTGATAGTTATATCGATTTGCAAAAAATGCGTTTGGGCGAAACGGCTTTTGTAAATTATTCTTTTAGCGGTTCGGTTGAAGGGAAGGTGATCGCGCCTTTAGTGCTTATTCCTTTTATTGAAAATGCATTTAAGCATGGAGTGAATCCTGAAGAGACTTCGCAGATTGATATTCAAATTAGTGTTTCGGATACGCATCTCTATTTGCACGTGTTCAATTTAAAAGTTCCTCACCGAATGGATAAAGAATCTCAGTCGGGGATTGGGCTTGAAAATGGGAAACATCAACTTCATTATCTCTACCCTAAAAAACATATGTTGAAGATTGATAATAATAATTTTAGTTTTACAGTAAATCTAAATCTTGATCTTATATGATGAAAGCAATTGCCTTAGACGATGAACCCTTAGCATTAACGGTAATCGATTCGTTTTGTGAGCAAAACGAGAAAGTTCAGTTGGTAAAATCTTTTTTAAAACCGAATGATGCATTGCGGTATATCGAAAATTTTCCTGTTGATTTAATCTTTCTGGATATTCAAATGCCGTCTGTTTCTGGTATCGATTTTTTTAGAGATTTGAAACGTGATATCATGGTAATATTTACAACAGCCCATAGTGAATATGCAATTGAAGGATTTAATTTAAATGCGATTGATTATTTACTAAAACCATTTACTATCGATCGTTTCAATCAAGCTGTATTGAAAGCCTACGAATTTTATAATTATACGAACAATGCAAGCAATACAAAGCAGCCCTATATTTATATACGTGCCGATTATAGTTTATTGAAAATTGATTTACTAGATATTATTTATATAGAAGGATTAAACGATTATTTGCGAATTCATTTACGAAATCAAAAACCGGTGGTTGCCCGCATGACGCTTAAGGCTTTGTATGAAAAATTACCCGCAAACGACTTCTTACGCGTTCATCGATCTTATATCGTTTCGATGTTATCTATCCTGAAAATCACCGGAAAAATTATGCATATTAAAGTGAACGATAATGTGGTTCAATTACAAATAGGCAAGAGTTATGAGGATGAAGTGTATCGTGTTTGTAAAATGTAAATAGATAATTTATGATAGAAAGTTGTTTAACCTCAAAATTTCAATCGTCTATCCATAAATTATAGGTTTGAATATCATGAATTATCTTTATTTGTAGTTAAGTTAATTGACCTACAATCTGCTTCAGTAATTCTTTAACGCTTCCTTCATTTTTTTGAAACCAATAAATAAGACGGAATTCTGTGCCGATTTTTAGAAATGTTAACTGATAATTTGATAATCTTAGCTTAATAAAAAAAACATCTTATGCGTAAACTTTTTTCGATGACTTTATTGGTTCTTGCTTTTCATGCTACCAATGCCCAACAATTTAATGGATACACTTTATATAGCGCTATGAATGGTTCAACAGCCACATTAATGGATACGTTTCAGAACACATTTAAAACCTGGACTAGTTTACCTGCGCAAACTGGTTACTCATCGTATCTAGAACCAGGTGGCATATTAACCAGATCGGCTAAAGCAACAGGTGTTTCTTTTACCGGTGGTCCCATATGCGGTAAAGTACAAAAACACGACTATGCCGGTAACTTGATTTGGGATTATACTTATTCAACAACGAATTATTGCACACACCATGATATTTGTCCGATGCCAAATGGCAATGTTTTAGTAATTGCTTACGAAAGAAAAACCGCTACTGAAGTGACCGCAGTTGGTGGAAATAGCGCGATTGAAATGTGGCCAGATAAAATTGTAGAAATTCAACCTACAGGAGCCACAACCGGAAATGTTGTTTGGGAATGGCATGCATGGGATCACTTAATGCAAAGTGTTGATGCGGCAAAACCTAACTATGTGCCCGCAGCGCAAATGATAGATCATCCGGAATCATTAAACATCAATTATAAACAAGCAAAAGATTGGATGCACATGAATGGGGTTGATTATAATCCAATTTTGGATCAGGTAGCTTTTAGTTCTCATAACTTAAACGAATGGTATATCATCGATCATAGTACAACAACTGCCGAAGCCGCTACACATCTTGGTGGAAATTCAGGAAGAGGTGGCGATATCTTGTATCGTTGGGGAAATCCTGTTGCTTATGGAGGAACCGGAACTGCCATATTAAATGTTACCCATGATGCACACTGGATACCAGAAGGCGTGCCCAATGCAGGACGATTAGTTGGGTTTAATAATAAAGGTGTTTCCTCAACAGCATCCTCAGTTGATCAAGTGATTACTCCTGTGAGTGGATATACTTATACAAAAACAGCAGGACAAGCGTTTGGCCCAACAACCTATACAAGCAGACATGCAGTAAATGGATATTCCAGCAACATGGGCAGTTCAGAGCAATTGCCAAACGGAAATATGCTTGTTTGTGTGGCTACCTCAGGTAAAATTTATGAAGTGGATGCAGCAGGTACTCAACTATGGACTAAAACCATTTCAGGTAGTTCACTTCCTCAAGCCCATATATACGATAGTTGTTATATTTTTAATACACCACCGGCTATTCCCACAATTACTTCAAACAGTACTGTACTTACTTCAAGTACTGCAACAACTTACCAATGGTATTTAGATGGTGTGTTGATTGTAGGTGCTAATAGTCAAACCTACACACCCACTGCAGGGGGTATTTATGTGGTAAGAATTACAGATGCCAATGGTTGTGTATATCGTTACTCGGCAGGAACTAAGTTTACGTATATTGCTGCTGGATTACATGAAAAAGATTTATCGGCACGCATAGAAGTTTATCCAAACCCAACCAATGGGAAATTAAACATCATGGATAATGGTCAACTAGGGAAAAACTTCACAGTGAGTGTATATGATATGTATGGTCGTTTGTTGATGAATTTCAGTAATCAAAACCAGCTGGATGTATCGTCGCTTGCAAACGGAATGTATACTTTATTGATACATGCAGAAAATGGAATGGCCACTAAAAAAATTAATCTCACCAAATAATTTATTCATCATGAGAAGTTTATTATTCGTTTTATTAGCGTTGAATGCCTTGTCTGTATCGGCTAAAAAAGTAATGTTTTCAGTAGATATGAGTGGCCAAATTAAAAGTGTGAATGGCATTCATATTTGGGGCGACTTTCAATCGGTGGCGGGTTTTGGCGCCGACTTTACCCCTAACACTTGCTTGATGGTACAAGATGCTTTAGATACTAATATCTTTCATTTTACAGTAGATATTCCCGCTTTCGTAAAGTATGATTATAAATTTATTAATGGCGATCAAGGCTATGAGGTAGAAGTGATCCCAGTTGAAGCTCAAGTAGGTTATAGCTTTAATGATAATCGATGGATTTATGTAGATTCATTAAATACCGACACCCTTAAATTGCCTGCTTTTGTTTTTGGTGCAAATTGTGCGCAAGGGATGAATTTAATTCGCTTTAAAGTAGATATGACTTCACAAGCTTCAACAGCTGATGGGGTTCACGTTGCCGGAAATTTTCAGGGCAATGATCCCGCTACAACTCGATTGTATAGTTTCGGCGATAATGTTTTTGAGATCATAGCCTATATGACAGCAGGTTCAACATATACCTATAAATATTATTATGGAAATACGGCTTCAACCGTCGAAACGGTTCCTTCGGCATGCGCAGTAGCCGGCGATAGAAGCCTGGCATTGATTATGGATACCGTGCTTACTAAAGTTTGTTTTTCCAGTTGTGGAACTTGTTATCCAAGTACTGTGCAAAATACAGAAGTTTCT
The DNA here is from genome assembly GCA_016706595.1 of Bacteroidota bacterium. Taxonomy (GTDB): domain Bacteria; phylum Bacteroidota; class Bacteroidia; order Chitinophagales; family Chitinophagaceae; genus OLB11. The sequence goes on from JADJJH010000002.1 coordinate 882,944, forward strand.
TCATTAGAATTTTATCCAAACCCAATGCAAACTTCTATACAAATTTATTTCAACGACCAAAGTACTTTTCATCATGTAGTGGTTTTAGATCAACAAGGCAGGCAAGTACAAAAGGTATTGAATGTTGTTGGCAGTATCTATCAATTACAACGGAATCAATTAACAAGTGGATATTATATTTTATCGGTAATGAATGATGCAGGTATTAAAACGAACCACAAGTTGATAGTGGAATAATATTGCTAAGTTTGGAATCGTGTAAAGCATGGCTTTTTTACCCACGAAGTGATTCATTGTATAATTCAAAATGTATGAGAAAGAAAATTATACCGCTAGGTATTTTATTGTATGTACTGTTTACTTCAAATATAGTATTAGCTCAAGGCTTATATGATGTAAATACCATTCAAAAAATTGAAATTACCTTTCCACAAGTGAATTGGGATTATCAAATGGATACCGCAAAAATTGGAGATGAAGGATATTTGATGGCTTCCGAAGTTAAAATAAATGGTATCGCGTATGATAGCGTAGGTGTAAAGTATAAAGGCAATAGTTCATACGATTCAAGTAAATTAAAAAACCCCTTGCATATTCAGTTTGATGAATTTAAAGAGCATAAACATGATGGCTATACCGATATTAAATTAAGTAATGGCTATGGAGATCCATCATTGATACGAGAAGTTCTATCGTACGAAATTCTGAAAAATTATATGCATTGTTCTAAGGCAAATTTTGCACAAGTTTATATTAATGGAAACTATGTGGGTTTATATTCTAGTGCCGAAAATGTAGACAAGAATTTTTGTGCCGATCATTTTTATTCATCACAAAATACCTTCTTTAAATGCAACCCAACAGTTAATCCTGGTCCTACCACAAAAAGCAATTATAAGTATATTAACAACGACACTAGTTCGTACGAATTGTACTACGAATTAAAATCGAAACTAGGCTGGCTTGAATTGGTTCAACTTTGCGATTCGGTTACCAACAATACCGCAAGTTTAGAAAATGTGATGGATATGGATAGAGTGATTTGGATGCTTGCCTTTAATAATCTGTTGGTGAATTTAGATAGTTACAGCGGCGTATTTGCTCAAAATCACTATGTATATAAAGACAATACGCAACATTTTAATCCAATTATTTGGGACTTAAACATGTCATTCGGTGCTTTCCCTTTTGCAGGGGCTGGTGCAACATCAATGGGTGCCTTATCGGTTTCGGGTGAACAACAGTTTGCTATTGATAATCATGCAACAGATACTTTTTGGCCCTTGATTAATGCAGTTCAGGGTAATGCTACTTACAAAAAGAAGTATGTAGCTCATATGCGAACCATCATGAATGAATATTTTGCGAATCCGGCTTACGAAACAATTGCCTCGCAATTAACCACAATCATTGATACCGCTGTTCAATCTGACGCAAATAAATTTTATACCTACACACAGTTTCAACAAGCCATGGATTCATCGACATTGCAAGGCACTTATTATATCCCTGGTATAAAGCAATTGATGAATGCTCGGGTTATTTATCTTCAATCACGACCAGAATTTACGGCCATCACGCCAGTCATTTCATCTATTACTTCAAGTATAGCAAACCCATTATTTGCAAGCACATTCACAATCACCGCAAATATTGCTAATGCGTTGAGCAGTGATGTCTGGTTAGCTTATCGATATGATAAAACCTTGAAATTTGAAAAGGTAAATATGTTTGATGATGGTGCACATAATGATGGTGCAGCAAATGATAATGTGTTTGGCATTGATCTAAGCATGCAAGGAGGTCAAATGCAATATTATATCTATGCACAAAACGCAAATGCAGGGATATTTTCACCTGAACGAGCCGAGCACGAATTTCATGTACTTCATGCAGCATCTAGTCTGCCAACTGCTGGCACGATAGTCATCAACGAATTATTAGCAAGCAATGCAACCCATTCGGTTGATGAATATAATCAACGTGAAGATTGGATTGAGCTCTATAATACTAGTTCGCAACTCATTAATTTAGATGGTGTTTTTTTATCAGACGACATCAATACACTTAACAAATGGCAATTTCCTGCAGGTACTACCATTCAACCAAATGGATATATTACGGTTTGGGCAGACGATGATGAATCACAACAAGTGCTGCATACTAATTTCAATTTAAATAAAGATAGTGGTATCTTAATATTAAGTAATACCACTTCCATACTTGATAGCATTTCATTTTTTAATCAGCAAAGTGATACTTCATTTGGGAGATATCCAAATGGCACCGGAAGTTTTGTGCAGATGAATACAACTTATGCAGCAGTAAATAATAATTATCCATTATCGATTAATAACTATCAACCCTCTGCAGAATTTATTTTGTATCCGAATCCAACAGACGGTTTAGTAAATATTCGTTCTTCGTATTCCTCTTCAATTCAAGTGTATACCATACAAGGCAAGTTAGTTTTTGAAGGGAAAATCAATGAAGGTGAATTGCAAATTAATGTGAGTGGCTGGCCAGTTGGTGTTTACTTTGCAAAATGTGGAACAAGCACTTCTAAGTTGGTGGTGAGATAAAATATGCTGATGTGTTATTATGCAAATATGCTGATGTGATAATATGCTGATATGATTCGATAACTATTTGAACTTCAATCACCCTTCATTTCTATAATCTATATTTTGGGTGCGCCCCTGAAGTGTCCCAAAAGCAGATCATCTTGTTTAAAAGTGACATTTCTTTTGCTTTTGGTACTACCTCGGGGCCGGGCTTTCACTGCAATCTTTTGCTCGTACCTCACAAAAGTATTTCCGTTCTATCCCTCGCACGATGCGAAGATTCAAATATAATTTGTAAGCATATACCAAAATGAAAATATCAAAGCATTCTAGGTTGCAATGATTTAAAGCAGAACTGATGGAAGTTTGAAAGGATTGCTTATAATCCATATAAATGAATTTAAAAAAGAAAAGAATCTCTCTGCGTTCTTTTGTAAGCAAGCCCCTCTACTTCTTTTTTTCTCTGCGGCAAAAAAAATAAGTAAGCAGTATTTAGTAGGCAGTTGGCAGTATAATACGAAATTCGTTTCAACATAAAAGTACCAAAGGTGCTTTCAACTATTAATAAAAAACATAGAAGAAAACCTCTGCGGACTCTTTAACCATCAAGCCTCTGCTTCTCCCTTCTCTGCGGTAAAAAATAAAAACTCCGTTGTGAAAAAAAGCGGCAAATTACAAACTGCCACGTTCCTCGAAGTGACAGGTACTTAACGCTACAAACCCCTCTGCTTCTCTTTTTCTCCGCGGTAAAAAATAAAAACTCCGCCGTAAAAAAAAAGTGCTGCAATTGCAGCACTTACAGAATTGATATAAAGTTGAAATTAAAATTGTTCTGTTCCTGCAAAAAAGAAACTACCTTCAATTAAAGCATTTTCATCGCTGTCACTTCCGTGAACTGCATTTTCACCAACACTCGTAGCAAAACGCTTACGAATAGTTCCTTCTTCAGCTTGTGCAGGATTTGTTGCACCAATTAAAGTTCTGAAATCGGCTACTGCATTATTCTTTTCAAGTATAGCTGCTACAATATGACCGCTACTCATAAATTCACAAAGCTCTCCATAAAATGGACGCTCTTTATGCACTTCATAAAAACGACCGGCAGTTTCCATTGAAAGTTTGGTCATTTTCATGGCTTTAATTCTAAATCCTGCTTCGTTAATTTGGGCAAGTATCGCACCAATATGCCCTGCTTTTACTGCATCAGGCTTAATCATAGTAAATGTAATGTTCGACATAATTATTTTTTTGTTGCGCAAATGTATCACAAGTCATGCATATAAAAATTTGCAGTAACAATTCATTCAGAAACAAAAAGCCCGTTCAACTCGAACGGGCTTTTTAATCATAATATTTGCAAAAGTTATTTTGCTTCTTTTGTTTCTATTTGCACTTTTTGCATCGGAGTTGAGGGATGCATACGTTCCATCATTTCTTCATGCTTTTGAACTGTATTTCTTTTTACCTGAGGTTTAGTTTCTTCTTTACTTTTTTCAACATATCCAATTCCTGCTGTTTCCGGTTGTCCATTTTCAACAGGATTTAAAAATTTACCTTTCTCTTTTCCAACTTTATCAACTTCAGCCACAATTCGGTGCGCTTGTGCCATGGCATCATTTCGCACACCACTTACTTGCCAGCTTACTTTTACATTCGGTTGATTTGTTTTTATCTTGAATTGATTGTTGTGTACTTCTTCAGAAATAATTGCTTGCGCAAATGTTCCAATTACCGTAAGTTGATATTTAAAATCAATATTCAGCGCTTCGAAATAGGAAGGTAAACTTACTATTGCATCGCCATTTGCATCGGTTGTAATATTGCCATTATAAATATTCATCATATCATTACTTTCTATTGATGAATGAACCAAATACTTATTGGCAGGATCTGTTGGGTGGTCAATTTTAAAAGCTTTAATACCTGAAGAGGCGGATGTTGCATACAGCAAACCATCAAAATATCCGGCATAATTACCGGTTCCATTTGCACTTCCTTTTACACCTATCCAATTCCCTAAACCCGAAACTCCAATACCAAATATCGTTGAACTTGGGGTTGAACGCCCCATAACACCTATTGCATCTTGAGCATAATTCCCTAAGTATTCGCCATGCACAACACCTTCGTTGTATAATGCAGGGCTCAACGATCCATTGCCGGAAGTAAAGTATCCGGCTGAATTTGAATCGCCTATTCCATTGATTGCAACTCCATTTCCAGAATATGATTCTACGCCATTGCCATCAGTTGAATAAGCTTCCATGGCATTGCCTGCAAATGAAAAACCAGCAACTCCAGTACCATAGGTACTGCCATTACCATAAACCGCATTGCCATTTCCGTTGTTTGTAACTACGCCATATACTCCATAATATGGTGACATTCCTTTTACTCCAATCCAACCACCTTCTCCAACTGTCCCCACTCCATAGCCCAATGTATTTGTATTTTTACCATAAATACCCACATAATCTTGTACCGCATTCCCTGTATATTCACCTACTAAAACGCCATTATATAATGCAGGACTATTAGCACTTGAATTAAGAAAATAACCTGCAGCCATACTATCTGCGGAAGCATATAATCCGTAATTTAAGCTTGAAGATCCAATTAAACCTATACCTAAACTTGAAAAACCCCTAACACCATTTCCTGAATTAGAGCTTCCATATACACCGGTTGCCGCATCCGAATGGCCATTTACACCATAATAATTACCAACACCTCTTACCCCAATACCCCAGTTGCTCAATGCTAGACTTTGTCCGTAAACACCCACAATATCAACAGAAACCGCAGGGCCTGTATATTCTCCTCGTATTATGCCATTTGTAAAGGCAGTTGATGCGTCTGTAACATGTAATTTTGAAGCCGGACTTGTGATACCTATGCCAACTTTGCCTGTTGCGTCTATGGTTGCTCGTGTTAAATTATTAGTACCAAACTCAAGACTGCTATTTTCACGATTTACCATACTTGCAGCATTCCCAGCCATGCGGATATCTAATCCATCAGCGGCTAAATGGCCGGTAGTGCTATTGGTAATTTTCAAAGTATCACCACTCACAGCACTATTAAAATGAACTTGTGTTGCAGGAATAGCGTTGCCTCCTAAACTTAAATTTTCTGTTGTAAAGTCGGCAAATAGTTTCAGTTTAGAAGTACCGCCTTTAAACAAACTTAAACCTACACTTCCTGAATTACTGATTAAAAACCCACCACTATTATTTCCGAAGGCTAATAAATTAGCATAAGGAAACTGGGTAGTAACACCAGGGTATCCACCTGCATAGGTAGTGCCATATTTTGTAAAAGTTGCATATTTTGTAGCATCATCATTATACATAGTAAATCTTCCAGCTCCTGCGGAGTTTAGGTTTTGCATACGCAGATGCTCTTGTACAACCGCTGCATTATTAAATATGTGAAACTTAGCAGAAGGTGTAATAGTTCCTAAACCTACATTGGTTCCATTATCAAAAACCTGTGAATTGTAAATGGTATTGGCTGCGGTGAACTTCGTAAGAAAATTTACAGTGCCTGTGCCAGCAGCGGATGTTGAAACATTACCAGAACGAGTTCCTCCATGTTCTCCACCAACCGTTTCACGAGCGATACCTGCTTTGTCGGCATAAATTGCATAAGGCACCGATAATAATTGCGTAGTACCTGCATCTACATAATTGCTTCCACCTGTTGGGTCAATGGCTACACGAATATATTTATTGCCTGTTTCCCATTTTACGGTTTTCATTTCACCTAAAACAGGTGTTCCATTACCAATTTGCAAAGTATACAAACCAAATTCATTGGTTGAAATCAATTGGGTTTCTTCGTACTCTGCCATGGTAGCATCTTCGGTAGGAAGTACCGTAAGCTTAACGGCCAATTGTTGTTTAGATAGAGGATTGCCTTTGCTATCGCGAGCAATACCTTGGTAATTAAATTTTTGTGGAACTTGTGCTTTAGCATCAGGTGCCATGTAGAAACCCGACATCAATGCCATGAAGCCGAGGGCGACTAATTTTTTTGGATTTAATTTTCGTTTCATAATTTCTAATTTTCGTTTTGTTTTTAATATTGATTAAGTTATTAGGGCATTTCTAAAAACTTCTCAGGCGAGGCTTTTGGATTTTTCAAAGGCTAAGTTTACTAACGTAAATAAAGGGTTTGAAAAATTCGAATAACGAAGCATCAGAGGTTTTTAGAGATGCTCATTAGTGTGTTTTTTGAATTTTGTAAGAGAGGGTTTCGATATCATGTATCATTAAATAATAATTACCTGCTGCTAATGCAGTAAGGTTCAAGCTAAATTTATTGGTGCTTATTTTTGCGCATCTTGCTGAGCAATAACTACTTTACCTGTTGCATCTATGAGCTGATAACTAAAGCATCATTTAGTACATCTGGCGTTTCAATAAATAAAATATTATCGGTAGGGTTCGGATAAACTTTAATTAAGGAACTCAAAGTGTTTAACCCATCATCCGAATGGTTTTGTGAAGATGTTGCATCAGCTGCAGGTTGCAAATAACCTTGCGTTACAATTAAATTACCGCTATGTTCGGTAGAAATTAAAGTCATTTCACCGATACTATATTCAAAGGTATTTCCATTGATTGTAGCACGGTTACTTGCCGAATTTAAGGAAGTTTGGGCATTTGCGTAATGGGTAAGTATGATGAAATTCAAACTTAAAAATGCGATGATAAATTTATTTTTATACATAATAATTGTTTTGAACAAATCTAATAAAAATAAGGCAAAGCGATCATGATTTTGTATTGCTTTATCATCACTAAAAAAATAAACCGCCTCGATGGAAGCGGTTTATTTGATTTGGGTCAGATGAAATTATTTTCTCGGACCACCTTGACCTGATTGGGTCGTTTGACGTAGATGCTTTTCGGCATCAGTGAGTTCTCTTTTAGGTGCTGTACCTGAAGCCTGTCCGTTTGAAGTAGGTGCTGTGGTTTTTGTTGCATGCTGTTTATCAATTACGATTTGAGCAGGTCGATTTTTTTCTGCCTCATTCATAACAGGTGCCTTACGCACAGGCGCTTCTTCAAGTTTTACCGGTTTTGGATTTTTAAATTCTTCTGAATTTTCATAATGTGCACGTTTTGCTTTTTGTTGTGCACTTAATTGGTCAGCCGTTGCATTTTGCTGAGCCGTGCCTGCAAATCCTGCAAGGCAAAGGATAGATACAAATATTAATTTTTTCATTTTCGTTTATTTTTTATTTATAATTTTCGTTTATCAGAACTGATTATTCCATTACGAGGATGGTTACATAAGAATACTCGTTATTATTCCAGTTCAAACTACTAGAGCTACCAGCCATACCGAATGTATAAGTGCCAGGTGTTAAGCCAGTTACAAATCCTGTTATTGTATAAGTTTGGCGAGTATTTTGTAAACACCTTAAATCAAAGATTCCGCCACCTAGTGAAATGATGGTTCCAAAGGTTTCTTGATAAGCTGGGTATATATCTAAATCAGTTGCGCCTCCAACTGAAACTGAACCTAGTGAAACAGTTGCTGTCCACATAACCTTTTGTGTTGAAGAAGTTATTGTAGCAGTTGCTGAGGTTGGCGAAAGAAATGCAAATGTTGAACTTGGGGTATTTGTACCTCCACTGAAATTTCCACCAGTTTGGTTTGCTTTCCAACTTGCATTACCTGACGCATCAGAAGTTAATACTTTTCCATTTCCTTCGGTACCATCATTAATTTGAACATAGCCATCAAACTGAGCAGCTTTTAAATTTGAATCTGCTGAAACTCTAAGTGACGGGGTGCCCAACGCCATGTTTCCAGTTACTTGCAAGGTTGGTGTACCTGAAAAAGTATTATTTTTATTCATATTTACCGCTTCAAATATTCCGGTTTTATTTACATCTATTGCAAATCCATCATATGCTTCATCAATGCGTAACATCGAAGACCCAAATGGTTTACTGCCAGCAAGATCATTTAAGTGCATTGAATAGTTTGTGCTATTACTGGATAAAAGTTCGAAAGTTGAAGCCGGTGTTGTTGTTCCAACACCAATATTTCCACCCATAAAAGCTGCAAGAGGTCTCAAGGCATCGCCACCTAAACTTACAAATTTTGTTGAACCAGACATCGAGGAACCTGAAGAAAAGATACCGCCATAACCACCTGATCCATTACCTGTTGCATGTCCCCACACACCAAAGTTTTCGAACGATGTATTCGGAGTTGCTTGTCCACCACCAATAAGCGCTTTTGACCAAATTGTACCACCACCACTTACACCATCATTTGAAATAGCACTAATTGCATTACCATCATAAATTGCTCCATTATTAAAAAATGTTGCTGAGGCACTGTCTGGACGATTATCACCAGTATTCTCAACATCCAAAGTTGATATTGGTGAAACAGTTCCAATACCTAAACGCCCAGTATTCACAATTACATTTCCTGTATCGGCAACTAAAGCATTGCCTGAAGTTGATTTTAGATAAGCACCCATGCCAGTGTTCGATAAGCCCATTAATGCTGTACCATCATTTGATGTACCAAGCACACCAATCGCTTGATTCAACCAATTAGCTGAACCATATAATCCTACATCACGATTATTAAATGGTAAGGGTGATGAACCAAAACCTCGTCCAAAAACACCGGCACCATAGTCGCCATTCGTAACTTGTCCGATGACACCGTACGTAAGTGAACTACCTCCTGTAACTGATCCAGTTGAGAGGTAGTTACCTGTTGTTGAATCTTCGCTAATGGTTGAGTTAGAAACTAATGCACTATCGTTCACAGCATTAATTTCCAATTTCGCCATTGGAGTTGCTGTGTTTATACCCACGTTCCCATCAGCAAGAATTGTAGCTCTTTGGGTATTGTTAGTTCCAAAACTTAAACTGCTATTTTCACGATTAGTGATACTAGCAACATTTCCAGTATTTCGAATGTCTAAACCATCGTTGGCGGTATGGCCTGTTGTATTATTCGATAAAAGCATACTCATGGTTGTTCCGTCTGTATTATTCATATGCACTCGAGCAACCGGTGTACTATTACCTCCAATTCCCACATTTTCAGTAGTAAAATCGGCATGGAATTTTAATTTACTTACTCCTGATTTAAAAATACTGATACCCACATTACCACCGGAACTAATTAAAAATCTTCCTAGTCCATCGCCTGATGCAATACCATTATTACCAAAAGCCAATAAGTTTGCATAAGGGTAAAGTGTTGTTACGCCTGGATAGCCACCTGCAAAGGTTGTACCATATTTTGTAAAGGTTGCATAGCTTCCACTTAAATCATTATACATGGTAAATCTACCTGCACCGGTTGCGCTTGCATTTTGCATACGTAAATGTTCTTGCACCACCGCCGCATTATTAAATACGTGAAACTTAGCAGAAGGTGTAATAGTTCCTAAACCTACATTGGTTCCATTATCAAAAATCTGTGAATTGTAAATGGTATTGGCTGCGGTGAACTTCGTAAGAAAATTTATAGTTCCTGTGCCAGCAGCGGATGTTGAAACATTACCAGAACGAGTTCCTCCATGTTCTCCACCAACCGTTTCACGAGCGATACCTGCTTTGTCGGCATAAATTGCATAAGGCACCGATAATAATTGCGTAGTACCTGCATCTACATAATTGCTTCCACCTGTTGGGTCAATGGCTACACGAATATATTTATTGCCTGTTTCCCATTTTACGGTTTTCATTTCACCTAAAACAGGTGTTCCATTACCAATTTGCAAAGTATACAAACCAAATTCATTGGTTGAAATCAATTGGGTTTCTTCGTACTCTGCCATGGTGGCATCTTCGGTAGGAAGTACCGTAAGCTTAACGGCCAATTGTTGTTTAGATAGAGGATTGCCTTTGCTATCGCGAGCAATACCTTGGTAATTAAATTTTTGTGGAACTTGTGCTTTAGCATCAGGTGCCATGTAGAAACCCGACATCAATGCCATGAAGCCGAGTGCTACTAATTTTTTTGGATTTAATTTTCGTTTCATAATTTCTAATTTTCGTTTTGTTTTTAATATTGATTAAGTTATTAGGGCATTTCTAAAAACTTCTCAGGCGGGCTTTTGGATTTTTCAAAGGCTAAGTTTACTAACGTAAATAAAGGGTTTGAAAATTCGAATAACAAACATCAGAGGTTTTTAGAGATGCTCATTAGTGTGTTTTTTGAATTTTGTAAGAGAGGGTTTCGATATCATGTATCATTAAATAATAATTACCTGCTGCTAATGCAGTAAGGTTCAAGCTAAATTTATTGGTGCTTATTTTTTGCGCATCTTGCTGAGCAATAACTACTTTACCTGTTGCATCTATGAGCTGATAACTAAAAGCATCATTTAGTACATCTGGCGTTTCAATAAATAAAATATTATCGGTAGGGTTCGGATAAACTTTAATTAAGGAACTCAAAGTGTTTAACCCATCATCCGAATGGTTTTGTGAAGATGTTGCATCAGCTGCAGGTTGCAAATAACCTTGCGTTACAATTAAATTGCCGCTATGTTCGGTAGAAATTAAAGTCATTTCACCGATACTATATTCAAAGGTATTTCCATTGATCGTAGCACGGTTACTTGCGGTATTCAATGAAGTTTGGGCATGTATACTTTGTACACTCATCAGCAGCCCGAATGAAACTAAGGTGCTGTAAATTTTTTTCTTGTTCATAATGTTTATTTTCAACAAACATAGAGTACAAAACTAAAAATAAAATGACCATTGAGTAAATGGTCATTTCTTTATGGTAATTGGTTTGTTTTAACTGAATTCCGGCAATTAGCGCAGCAGAGTTAAATCGCCTTTAATAAACTCGCTAGTTCCATTTGGATACGCAACTCGTATCATGTAATAATAAACACCTGCATCTTGTTTAATGCCTTTATATTTTCCATCCCAACCTTGCCTGATATCTTTGGTTGAAAAAACAACATTACCCCATCGATTCAGAATCATAAATTCTTGCACATTAATTAACTTTCTTGCTGTTATTCTAAATACATCATTTAAACCATCATCATTTGGTGAAAATGCGTTCGGTACAAATACATTTTGCATAATTACTGTAATACGTACCGAGTCGGTTTGCGGACAACCGTGCATTAAACTTACACCGGTTACCGTGTAGGTTATATCTTCTAATGGCGTTGCTACGGGATCATTACTTTGGGTAAATCCTAGATATTCGGTGGGGGACCAATATAAAAACGGAGCGTTTCCTTCCACCATTAATTGAACCGATTCGCCCATATAAATGGTAGTATCATTATTTAATAAGTTCATAGTAAAGGGAGGTTGAATAGATACGATTACATCAAGCGTATCTTGACAGCCATGCGGTTCAAGTAAAATAGCATAATAAGTGGTAGTGCCTAATCCGGTTGCAATGGGGTTGGGGCAACTATCGCAACTTAAATTTGTAGCAGGATACCATAAAAAATTTCCAGTGCCTCCGGCAACCCAAAGCTGCACCGGTTCGCCATTGCAAATCAAGGTGTCTTCTTTAATTGAGCCTGCTGCAAATGGCCATACTTCAACGTGAAGTTGATCCGTAGCTGTGCAACCTGCATTGGGAGAAGTTACTGTAAAATCGATATTTTGAGAAGTGGTTCCTATAAAAATTGGATTATAGCCATTTGTGTTTTGTAAATCCGTACTGGGTGTCCAACTCACATTATAATTGAAAGCCGGGTTCACAATGGCATTGATTTGAATTTGTTCACCTTCACATATTTCATAATCAGGCAGTGGGTCAATAACAGGTATTGGATCAGTGGTAATGGTGAATCCTTTACTTACAGGCGTGCATGTTGCATAAGTGCCAGTTACCATATAATATTGCGTGCCGAAATTGGTTGGAGAAATTATCGTATTTAGTATCGTTGGATCCAACACTCCGTTAGTTGGTGTCCATATCATAGTGATCCCCGAATCTACTTGTCCGTTGATTACTACACTATTCCCTAAACAAATGGCGGTATCTAAATTCAATAAACTAAATGATAATGAATCTCGAATTTCGATGGTGATGCTATCTGTGATAATTGCACTACATCCGCTTAAAACATAAATTTTAATAAATTCAGTGCCTTCGTTTAAGCCATCTTGAAAAGCGAATAAATCAATTTGTCGCATAGTATCTGTAAATGATGCTCCAAAAATTAAAGTGTCTTGCATAAATGTATAATCTATACCATTTCCTGCAGTTCCTTGAATGAGAAACTGAACAGTATCTGAATAAGGCACACCTAAAATGATTCTTCTGGTAACGGTTAAGTGTGCACTGTCACAACCTTCAATGATATAAGGATTGATAGCACTCAATCCTGTTTCAAGTTTTACATCTACCACATTTGAAGAAAAGCTTCCTGCTTTTAAAAATACACCTGAATCTAAAATATGATCACCTGCATCTGAAATGGCCAATTTTAAATGATATGTTGAGCAAGGAATGACTTCTGAAATGGCTGTAAGAACGTGAGTGAATCCTGAATAAGTAACCGTTGCTCCCCCAACATTTGCATCAAACAAAGCATTATTGGGTGGTGCACAAGGCGAAGTTACCGAACCACATGGGTTGGCTGTTGATGCATTAATAGTATTTACACCCACCGGGCAATTGGTGCCTGGAACTAAGGCAATATTTTTAGCACTATTCGTAAACGGACCCACAATACCCGGACCGCTGATAAAAAATCCAAACACATCAAAATAGGTAGTACATGTAAATCCGGGGTATTCTTCTGATCCAAATACATAATCAAATTTTACAGTATCACCTATGGTTATAAAATCGAATTCAAGAATACAACGATCTCGCGTTTGGCTTGGACTTGCTAAAATACTTAAATCAGGATCAGACCCACTGCCAAACGTAGGCCACGACATTAAACTCGCAAATCCGGTTTCAGGTCCGTTAGCACCAACATCCAAAGCTGTGGTCATGGCTCTTCCAGAGGTAAGTACAATGCCACTATCCATATTCAGACTACTTGCTGTTGCGGTAAATACTCCATTTGATACACCTTGGCAATCGAGTGTAGGATTACTGATGGTTACCCCGGTCCCTACTAAATTTTGTGCAAGAGTTGCAGCCAATTGATTGTCAACTACGTTAATTTGTGCATTCATCTGAAATTGAAGTAGCAAGGCAAAAATTAGAAGATAATTCTTTCTCATATGAATATATTTTAATGAACGCTCAAAAGACGATATAAAGATAGGTTAAGTTGGTGGATATCAATCTGCGATTCAACATGAAAATAAAAGGGCAAATAAATATAGTTACTTACATTTGCGCGTGTTTTAAGATTTGCTTATGGTTCAAATATTTTGGAAAGAATTGAATTCATTTTTCAGTTCGTTAGTGGGGTATATCGCCATCATTGTTTTTTTATTGATATGTGGGTTTTTTATGTGGGTTGTGCCTGATGCCAATATCTTGGATTATGGTTTTGCCAGCATGGATAAATTTTTTGCTTTTGCGCCTTGGGTGCTCATGTTTTTATTGCCGGCCCTAACCATGCGATCTTTTTCAGACGAGTATAAAAGCGGTACTATCGAAATTTTATCAACCCTTCCTTTAAAAGAAAGTCAGATTATCCTCGGTAAATTTTTTGCCTCGTTTGCACTCATGCTTTTTTCGGTATTGCCAACCTTGCTGTATGTTTTTACTATATCTAAATTAGCTATCGTGAAAAATAATCTTGATTCAGGCGGAATTTTAGGTGCCTACATAGGTTTGCTGTTTTTAAGTGCAGCATTTACTGCGATAGGCATTTTTTGTTCATCCCTTACTTCAAATCAGGTGATCGCATTTTTGATGTCCATCTTTGCCAACTTTATTTTGTTTTCAGGTTTTGAGATGTTAAGCAAAATTCCTGTTTTAGGAAATGGAATAGATTATATCGTAAGTCAGATAGGTATGCAATTTCATTATACTAGTATTAGCAGAGGCGTCATTGATAGTCGTGATATTATTTATTTTTTAAGTGTAGTGATCATTTTTATTTTGGCAACCAGACTTTCACTTCAAAAACGTAAATGGAATTAAAAGGATATGAGTAGTAAGGAAAACAAAACTAGTTCGCAAAAAAGCAAGGCCATTTCGAGATTTGTAATCATTGTTTCTATTTTGATATTGGTAAATATCATCAGTTCAAAATGGCATTTGCGTTTTGATGCCACCGCCGAGAAGCGATTTTCATTAAGTGCACCGACCAAAAAACTATTGCAGAATCTTGATGAAGTGGTAATGATTGAAGTGTATTTAAAAGGGAGTTTCCCGGCAGGATTTCAACGGCTACATGAAGCCACTAAAGAGGTGTTGCAGCAGTTTAAAGAATATGGGGGCAGTAAAGTCAAGTTCACTTTTATTAATCCAATTGAAGGTAAAGATGATAAACAAAAGCTTGAAGTTTTTAAAGCATTTTCAGACAAAGGAATACAATTTACTAAGTTAAAGATTCAACAAGACGAAGAAGAAGGCTATGAAGAGAAAATTATTTTCCCTTCAGCCAATGTAATGTATAATCAAAAAGAAATGCCGGTTAGTTTGCTCGAACGCCATATAAGCATGTCGCCTGATGAGGAGCTCAATTATTCGCAATCTTTACTTGAATTTAAATTAGCAGAAGCTATCAAACATCTTATTCAACCCGATAAAAAGAAAATTGCCTACGTAATGGGTAATGGTGAATTTATTGGGCCTGCGACTTATGATATGCTCACTACCTTAGAAAAATTGTATGATGTTGATACCATTGATCTGAATGAAAATATCGAAATTCCACCAGTATATAGTGCAGCTATCGTTTGCAGACCAACCATCCCATTTAACGATAAATCGAAATTTAAGATAGATCAATATATCATGCAAGGGGGTAAAATGTTATGGATGATTGATCCTTTGCAATTTGAAATGGATTCGTTACGAACCACTAGTGCATCGTTGGCTATGGATTATAATTTGAATCTCGAGGATATGTTATTCAATTATGGCGTTCGAATTAATCCAGATTACATAGAAGATTATCAACAAGTAAATCCTTTGGCATTAACGGTTGGTATGAGTGGCGATCAACCTGATATTCGATTATTGCCTTTTCCTTATTTTCCTTATAGCTTATCAACTTCTAAACATCCTATTGTAAATAATATGGATGCGGTGATGTTTTTATTTGCCAGTAGTATCGATACGATCGAAAATCCAGAGGTGAGAAAAACTATTTTGCTAACATCCTCTAACCGAAGCAGAAGAGTGCCTTCGCCGGTGCGAGTGAGTTTAGCGGCTTTGCAGTTTAAGCCCAAGGCTGATATGTTTAAAGAAAAGAATATACCGATGGCGGTATTAATGGAAGGGAAATTTCGCTCGATTTATACGAATCGACTTGATCCAAAGTTTTTAGCTGTTTACAAGGATTCATTGCGAAAAGAATTTCTCGAATCTTGTAAGAAAGAGAATAGTATGATTGTGATTTCAGATGGGAATGTTTTTTTAAACGATGTATCGCCTTCTCGCGGGCCGATGGAATGCGGTTATTATAAATATACAGATCAGCTTTTTGCGAATAAGGCTTTCATTTTAAATTGTATCGAATACTTAACCGATAATTTCGGTTTGCTTGAAGCTCGAAATAAGGATATCAAACTTCGATTATTGGATAGAGCTCGTGTAAAAAAAGAACGATTAAATTGGCAACTCTTAAATATCGGCTTGCCCGTTTTATTAATTATATTTTTTGCGAGTGGGTATTTGTTTTTCAGAAAGAAAAAGTACGAAGGGAAGGTATAATTTTTGTTTACTCTTAAATTTTTATTATGTCGTTAATTGCTTTAGAAAATTATGCCGAAGGTAGATGGATGCCTTCAGCGAATGCAGATGAAATATTATATAATGCAATCACTGGAGAGCCATTATATACGGCAAGTTCAAGCGGATTAGATTTTGATGCCATGATGCGTTATGCGCGAAAAGTAGGCAATAGAAATCTTCGCAAAATGACTTTCCAAGAAAGAGGTAGAATGCTAAAAGCTTTAGCGATGCACTTACAAAATAAGAAGGAAGATTTTTATACAGTGAGTGCTTACACAGGCGCAACACGCATGGATTCGTGGGTAGATATTGAAGGCGGTATTGGTAATTTATTTACCTATGCGAGTTTACGTCGTCAGTTTCCTGATGAACCTTATTATGTTGAAGGCAATGTGGCCAAGCTGTCAAAAAATAATACTTTCATTGGTCATCATATTATGGTACCACTCGAAGGGGTTGCTATACATATTAATGCATTTAATTTCCCGGTATGGGGCATGCTCGAAAAAATTGCGGTGAATCTTTTGGCGGGTGTTCCTGCTATTGTAAAACCTGCTTCACTTACTTCTTATCTTACCGAGGCGGTTGTAAAAGAAATTATTGCGTCAGGGATTTTACCTGAAGGATCCTTGCAATTAATTTGTGGTAGTGCTCGTGGAATTTTAGATTTTGTTCAAAACCAAGATGTAGTCACTTTTACAGGAAGTGCTGAAACCGGCAAAAAGTTAAAATCTCATCCTCGCCTTATTGAACAAGCGGTACCTTTTACTATGGAAGCGGATTCATTGAATTGCAGTGTGCTGGGAAGTGATGTAACACCGGATATGCCTGAGTTTGATTTGTTTATTAAAGAAGTTGCCCGAGAAATTACCACCAAGGCCGGACAAAAATGTACTGCTATCCGACGAATTATTGTACCTGAAAATAGGGTTGAAGATGTGAAAATAGCCTTAGGTAAAAGAATTTTATCGACCACTATTGGCGACCCTTCAGTTGAAGGCGTACGTATGGGGCCTTTAGCAGGAGTAAGTCAACGAACCGATGTTTTGGCTCGCGTGCAACAACTTATGAAATCTCAAGAGATAGTAATAGGTAGCCTAGATCATTTTAATGTAAGTGGTGCCGATAAAGAGAAAGGTGCTTTTATGAGCCCGATAATTTTTTATAACGATAAGCCTTTTGAGAAAACCGATTGCCATGAAGTTGAAGCTTTCGGTCCGGTATCAACGATTATACCTTATTCGGATACTGATGAAGCCATTGCCTTGGCTAGATTAGGTAAAGGCTCATTAGTGAGTAGCATTACCACCGCGGATACTCGTATTGCAAAGCATTATGTAATGGGGGCTGCAACGCTTCATGGAAGAATTTTAGTTTTAAATAATGATTGTGCAAAGGAAAGTACCGGTCATGGTTCACCCATGCCTTTATTAGTTCATGGCGGACCAGGTCGAGCTGGCGGCGGCGAAGAAATGGGCGGTATGCGTGGTGTATTGCATTATATGCAACGAACGGCCATACAGGGGAGTCCGACTATGATTACCGCCATCACCAATCAATTTCAACAAGGCGCCAAAGGGAATGTTGGAACCATTCATCCGTTTAAAAAATACTTCGAAGATTTGCAAGTTGGCGATCAGATTACCACGGAGAAACGTTTAATTACGAGCGAAGACATTGATCGTTTTGCCGATTTGAGTGGAGATCATTTTTATGCGCATATGAAGGACACGAATTTTGAAGGAACCATGTTTACTCATCAAGTGGCGCATGGATATTTTATTATGAGTGCGGCCGCCGGATTGTTTGTTGATAGTTATGATATCAATCCGGTATTATTAAACTATGGCATTGATGAATTGCGTTTTACGAAACCTGTTTACCCAGGTACTAATTTAATAGTTCGTTTTACTTGCAAAGAAAAAATTGAGCAAGAATTGCGTAGCGAAGATGATATTCCGAAAGGGATAGTAAAATGGTTGGTTGAAATGCTTGATGATACTGATGAACCTTTAGTGGGGATAGCCACCATTTTAACGATGGTAAAGAAAAAGGGGGAATAATTTTTTTATCTTTGACAAGTGGCATACATTTGTGTGACAAAAGTCGGTATATGAAAAAAAATGTATCCAAAGAGATTCCATCAAAGCAAGCCTCAGATGCCTTTCGTGAGCCCATGCTTGCCTATTCTCTTCCAATAAAAAAAGCAACCAATAGGCAATTGCTTGTTCGTGATTTTGATTATCATCATTTTAAAAAAATTGCAGATAAAGCGCCTTTTACCATCGCCGATTGGGCCGATATTCTTCACATTTCTGAACGTACCTTACATCGTTATGCCAAAGAAAATACCATTTTTAGCGGCTTGCAGGTTGAGTTAATTTTACTCAGCGAAAAATTAATCAGTATGGGTAATGAGTTATTTGGCAAGGATGGTTTTAAAACATGGTTAAACAGCTCAGTTTTTTCATTACAAAATAAAAAACCCAAAGAATTACTCCATTCATATGCCGGTATACAAGAGGTAATCAATACTATCGGTCGCATTCAACATGGTATTTCTGCATGATTATTTACCGATTGGCGAATACAAAATTCAAGGATGACCTTCATGGCGAAGGTGCAAAATTATTTGGCGGCCGTTGGAATTCGCCAGGTGAAGCGATGTTATATGCAACCGAACATATTTCATTAGCCGTGCTTGAGATTTTAGTAAATAAGCGAACTTCAGACTTACACAAAGCTTCTTTTAGTTTGTTAGAATTATCAATTCCCGACAAAGAGATCCAAACATTATTAGCTAAAGATTTGAAGAAGAATTGGGTTGAGGATATTGAATACACACAATATATTGGTGACCATTTTTTACAAGATGAGAAGGTATGGATACTCAAAGTTCCTTCAGCTGTCATTGAAGAAGAGCATAATTTTATCATTAACCCCAATCATAAAGGATATAAGAAGTTAAGTATTTTACACGAGAAAGTATATTCAATTGATCATCGATTGGGCATATTATAAATGAAACCATTGCAAATCCCTAACAAAATAACATTAGATCAATTGGCTTCAAATTTCTTCGTTACTCAGTCCCGAAAGCTTTCGGGATATCCATTCAATATCAATCAGATAACTCTTGTCTAAAATTTCTTGAAAGCCTTGAACTTTATTGCCAATTGATTTTTGCAACGGTTTCAAAATGAAAATAAGTTCGATAAAAATCGTTTTAAATAAATATTTTCAGATGTAAAATTGTATTATTGCAGCGCTTTAAGAAACACTAAAGCCCAGATGGCGGAATTGGTAGACGCGCTAGACTCAAAATCTTGTATTCGCAAGGATGTGCAGGTTCGATTCCTGTTCTGGGCACACATAATAACCGATTCATAAGAGTCGGTTTTTTTTTAACACGCTTGGTAACCTATTCTATTTCACCTATGCCAACTATTGAAACCGTTATTCATCAAACCGATCGCTGGGTGAAAGAGGTAGTAATAGGTTGTAATTTTTGTCCTTTTGCTTTGCAAGTGGTAAAAGAAAAAAAGCTCAAATATGTGGTACTTGAAACAAACTCATCGGATGAAATAGCGGAACAACTTTTAACGGAATGTACTTATTTGGATAAACATGCCGAAACGGAAACTACCTTACTTATTTTACCCAATACTTTTTCTTCCTTTATCTCTTACCTCAGTTTTATCGATCGAGCCGAAAAATTATTGCGTAAAAAGAAATATGAAGGCATTTATCAATTAGCCAGTTTTCACCCTTTGTATTGTTTCGCCGGAAGTAATGAGCAAGATGCAGCAAATTATACCAATCGTTCGCCTTACCCAATGTTGCATTTACTTCGAGAAGAGAGTATTGAGCATGCACTGCGCAACTTTCCATCCCCGGAAAATATTCCTGAACGTAATATTCGTGTGGCCAATGAGAAAGGATTGGCCGTTATGCAAAGTCTTCTAAATTCGTGTTTAGGTTGAGTTTATTTAAGTGGTAGGACTTTAATACCATATTAGCAATAATTATAAGCAAATTATCGGCTGTACAACATTCGTACTATACTTTTGCGCCGATGAAAAAAATGGTAGGCTTTTTTAGCGTTTTATTATTTAGTACAGTTTTACTTGCCCAAGAAAAACACTTAAGCAATTTGCGAAAACTCACTTATGGTGGCGATAACGCGGAGGCGTATTTTAGTCCGGATGGAAAGTCCTTAGTTTTTCAAAGCAATTTTAAAAAATGGGGATTAGCCTGTGATCAGATTTTTAATATGGATATTCGTTCTGCCATTGCAGATAGTAATTATCAGCCTCCACGTATTAGTAATGGCTTGGGTAGAACAACTTGTAGCTATTTTATGCCTAACGGACAAGATATTATTTTTGCATCTACATTTAAAGGAGGCGAAAGTTGTCCGCACGAAACCCATATACCCGGTAAATACTTGTGGAGTATTTACGATAGTTATGACATTTTTGTTGCCAATCAAGATGGGGAATTACTACATCAACTCACTAATCATAAGGGTTATGATGCTGAAGCAACGGTTTCGCCAAAAGGCGATAAAATTGTATTTACTAGCACACGAAGTGGTGATTTGGAATTATGGACCATGGATATTGATGGCAGTAATCAAACACAAATTACCAATGCTTTAGGTTATGATGGAGGTGCCTTTTTTTCGCCCGATGGTACAAAATTAGTTTACAGAGCTTCGAGACCCAATACAGATTCGGCTAAAAAAGAGTATCTTGATTATTTAGCAAAAGGATTAGTAGCGCCAACCAATATGGAGATTTATACTTGTAATGTGGATGGGTCAGATGCTCGTCAAATTACCCAATTAGGGAAGGCGAATTGGGCACCGTTTTTTCATCCATCAGGGAATAAAATAATTTTTTCAAGTAACCATCATGCCGAGAAAGGATATAATTTTCAGTTGTGGATGATAAATTTAGATGGTAGTGGACTAGAACAAATAACCACCGAGAGTATGTTTAATGCGTTTCCGATGTTTTCGCCTGATGGCAAGCATTTGGTATTTTCATCGAATAGAAACAATGGTGGTAACCGCGATACGAATGTTTATATTGCCGATTGGGTTGAATAATAGTAAGGTATCTTTACAAACTTCTGATGCTTCGTTATGTAAATTTAAAAATCTATTATTTACATAAGTTAACGCTTCGGATGTCTATCGGAATTGAAAAATTTGCAAGCTCTGTTTGTCCACAGACAAAATCGTCTGAGAGGTTTTCAGAACCATTCGAATTGAAAATTAAACGGTTCCAAACACCTTACTTTGAATCTTGAAATTTTAAAAACTATTAAATTAGAATTATGAAAAAAATAGTAATGGCCTTGTTGATTAGCCTAAGCTTTTCTTCGCAAGCGCAACGTATCAATGGTGAATTAGTCATGAAACACATTTCCTTTTTGTCGAGTGATGAATTAGGCGGAAGGGGAACCAGTACAGCTGAAGAAATAAAAGCGGCTGCCTATATTGCTCGTGAGTTTAAAGGCATGGAATTACAACCCAAGGGCACGAGTGCTTATTATTACGATTTTGATTATACCTATAATGCAAAAGTACACGATACTTCAACCATAGGATTAAAAGTAAAACGTGGACGAAATGTGCTTGGATATATTGACAATGGGCGTAAAGAAACAGTGGTCATTGGTGCACACTACGACCATCTCGGTTATGGCTACGATCATAATAGCATGGATCCCAACCCGATTGGTAAAATTCATAATGGTGCTGATGACAATGCTAGTGGGGTAGCAGGAGTAATTGAATTAGCTCGTTACTTTTCATCGAATGGAATTACTGAGAATTATAATTTTTTATTCATGACTTTTTCGGGTGAAGAATTAGGATTGATAGGTTCAAAAAAATGGTGCGAAAATCCTACCTATCCATTAAGTAACATCAACTATATGATCAACTTGGATATGATTGGAAGATATGAAGCCGATAAAAAATTATTAATTTATGGCGTAGGTACTTCAGCTGAATGGATAAGCAATATCGAAAAAGTGAATAAGACATTTGCAATAAAATATGATAGCGCAGGTATCGGACCTAGTGATCAAACTTCATTTTATTTAAAAAATATACCGGCATTACATTTCTTCACCGGACAACATAACGACTATCACAAACCAAGCGATGATATTTCGAAAGTGAACGTTGCAGGTGAAGCAAAGATTCTTGAACTCATTATCGATTTAGTATATCAACTTGATAATAAGCCGAAATTAGGATTTTTAAAAACTCGTGATGCCGAAAGCACTAAGATGTCGTTTAAAGTAACTTTAGGTATCATGCCTGATTATATTTTTGATGGCAAAGGCTTGCGATTAGATGGTGTAAGCGATAATAAACCCGCTGCTAAGGCCGGATTACAGGCTGGTGATATTATTGTACAGATTAACGAAACCAACATCAACGATATTCAAGATTATATGAAGTTATTAAATACTTTTAAGAAGGGCGATAATGCGACAATCATCTTCTTGAGAGAAAATGAGAAACTTAGCACGCAAGTGGAGTTCTAGGATTTTGGCTAGCCAAGTGGTAAAAGCATTGCTAACTGAATACTGATTACGATTGTTTCGGGGTCCCCGTTAATTCACATGCATTGAGCAATATTTTCCTCGGGGGCAAAATAAAAATGGTAATAAAAAGTTCAGAACATCAACTTTGGGAAATCTAAATAATCCCTAATTAGTGTCTGCCCGAAACCCAAGTGTTTAATAAGAAAGCGTCAAATACGATAAAACCGAAGACTTGAAAGTAGGGAGTTTACTTTGGTAAATGACCTGTTTAAAGGCGAGGATGACGATGTAGTTGGTGTTTTATTGCAAACACTAATTAAACTTAAAGTTATACGTAATACTCGGAAGAATAGGGAAGATGGACACTTGTTTTACTTTGAGTTCTACACCACTACCCAAGCCGCCTTGCATATCAAGATATAATAAGTATGGATTTGCACGATTGTACACATTGTAAATAGAGAAGGTCCAGCTGCCTTTCCACTTTTTTGTAGTGTTGGGTTTAGGCGTATAAATCGCTGCTAAATCTAAACGATGATAAGAAGGTAAGCGATAATTATTGAGTTTGTCGTAGTTCTGCAACAAGGTATTATCAACCGTATATAATTCTGTTGGTAATGAAATTCGATTGCCCGAACCATAAACAAAAACCATAGAGGCGGTCCATTTTTTATTGATTTCGTAAGTATTCGTAAATGAAATATTATGTCGTTGGTCGTACTTCGCCAAATAGCGTTCACCCATATTCAAGTCTTTAAAGTCGCGATAAGTCCAGGCAAGCGTATAGGCTAACCAGCCCGTCCATTTACCTTTAGTTTTATTAATAAAAAATTCGGCGCCATAAGCATACCCTTTTCCAAATACAAAATCGTAATCGATATCGCGCAATGAAGAAGGCGTATAACCTTCGCGATACTCAAGTAAGTTGCGCATGTCTTTATAATACAATTCAACCGAGGTTTCCACTTTATTATCAAAGAAGTTTTTGAAATATCCGATACTATATTGCCATGCCATTTGCGGTTTTACAAAATAGGTACTCGGACTCCAAATGTCGGTTGGTAAGGTTGATCCATTATTGGTTACGAGATGTAAATATTGATAAGTTTTAGCCACACTTGCTTTGAGTGATGAAGTTTCGTCGAGTGTGAATCGAACATTAAAACGAGGTTCAAAACCACCATATGATTTAGCGACTTCACCATCTCCATAGGTAACGCTATCGGCCTTTTTGCCGTTGATATCATAGGTATATCTTTTGTACGGCCCTACTTGCCAAAAACGAGTATAACGAACGCCAATATTAAATTTTAGTCGTTTGCCTAAATCAAATTCATCAAGCAAATAAATGCCAGCTTCGTGGGCATATTTTCGATAGGTATTATCGGGTGTAAGCTCAACACTATCAACGGTTCCGGAAACCGTACTCGGTGTAAAAGTGTGATAAGTATAAATACCACCGAATTTAAAATTATGGTTGAATTTGCTAAAGTAATCGACATCAAATTTGCCACTCCAATCTTTAATGCCTGAAAATAGTTTGATATTGAAATCTTGCTGATCTCCTTCGAAAGTAAAATTATAATCATTGTACAAAAGAGTTGTATTCATGAATAATTTATTATTGAATTCGTGGTTCCAACGTAAAGTAGCGGTTTTATTTCCCCAAGGTACTTTCACCCCAAAGGTTCTTTCTTTATTTTTGAAGGTAAACACATCTTTACCTAAATAGGCACTCAAGTATAGTCGGTCTTTTTTTGAAATGAGATAATTCATCTTTGCATTTAAATCGTAGAAATAATATCCCGAGCCATTGAATGCACTATTCTTTTTTACGAAAGGTTTGATAAGTGCATCGATATACGTTCGTCTAGCACTGATCATAAACGAGGCTTTGTTTTTTAGCAGCGGACCTTGAATGGAAAGCCGAGAAGCAATTAATCCGATACCACCTTCTACTTGATACTTTTTATTATTTCCTTCTTTCATGCTAATATCCACCACAGATGATAGTCGCCCTCCATAATTGGCTGGTGCCGCCCCTTTAATTAAGGTTACATTTTTAATAGCATCGCCATTAAATACCGAGAAGAATCCAAAAAGATGTCCGGTATTATACACAACCGCATCGTCGAGCAAAATTAAATTTTGGTCGGGCCCACCGCCACGCACATAAAACCCACTTTGTCCTTCACCAGCAGAGCTTACACCCGGCAATAATTGCAATGATTTAAGTACATCTACTTCACCCATAATCACCGGTAACTTCTTAACATTCTCCATCGAAAGCTGATGCATACCCATTTCGGTACTTTTTACATTTTCGTCACGCCGTTTATCTTTAATTACAATTTCTTTTTTAACTGCTGTTTTAGGCAGCATTTCGATAGTTACTTTTTTATCGGCAGTGGCATCTAACTCGAGTAATTGCGTTTCGAAACCAAGATAACTTACCTTAAGAGTATACTTACCTTGCGGTATAGAAATAGAAAAGAAACCGTAGCCATTTGAATTTACCCCTTTTTGAAGTTCAACAATTCCCACTGAGGCAGAAGGTAAACTTTCGCCACTGCTGGCATCTTTTACATATCCGCTAATAGTTACTTTTTTTGATTGGGCATATACATCCTCTTGAAAGAATACAGAAAAAAGCAAAACAATAATACTGAGCTTGCGCATATAAAGTTGAATGAGGGCGCAATTTAGGGGATGGATGCTTAGTAGAAAAAAGATTCTGATTATAGGGGAAAGAGAAATCGTGGTTCGGGGTTAGTTAATCGTAATTCGCATAATTGTACTTACTACAATACTGATGTTTCTAAAGTAAAAAATAGCTACTAAATGTTTATATGTACTTGCGAACCCCAAACACCGAACTTCCAACCCCGTCTTCTTACACATCCCAATAGTGCACGCCAAAAAAGTTTACTTCTTGCACATTAATCACTTTTATTTTTCGCGAATCAGAAGAATAAGAATAGATAAATGCAATGACTTTTAAATTTTGCACATTGTAATCAGCCAAGTTAATTCCACTTAGGCTACGCTTTATAATTTCTCCTTTGGATGAAGATTTGCTTAAGTCAATGGCATCGCCATCATAAGACGTAAGCACATTTTTAAATACATTTTGATGCAAATAATCTGTTGGGGCGCCAACTTGAAAGATAGGCTGAATATTATCTTCAAGCAAATACACTACTAATCGTGTATCACTTGTAATAGACTCTTTGTGGGCTATGTAAATGTTCACTAGGCCTTTTCCATTTGCATCTGTAGTAGTTTCAAGCGAAATCGATAAAGGTGCTATATCTTGATTCACTATTTTTTCGATGGCATAATCCCAGTTTACAGGTGATAATAATAGCAAATTATCTTCACTGCCTCCTATGGTGTTTGATCCAACCTTTCTGTGTACACAACCTTTTGAATTAAAAACCAAACCTCCCAGTTTAGCGGCTAAAAAATCGGCATACGAAGTAGCTAAAAAATCATTTCTATGAAAATTAGCTGAAATTAATCTTCCTGTATATTTTGCTTTAAGTTGATCGATAAGCTCACTATTGGTAACCGTAGTTGATTGCGATTCCTCAGAAAAGCTTTCCAATAAAACATTTTGTTTTAATTTAATTGGCATTACCTCAAACGGATTTCGTGAAGGCACAATCACCTGCCCATCTTGCTTACAGGCAGAAAACAAGGATATAAAAAGGAGTAGAAAAAGACATCTATTCATGACCAGGGTAAAAATAGTTGAAAAAAGATGGAATTCTCTCTGAAAATCTTCCATTTTTGCACTTTCTGTAAACATGCTATTATCTCTTATTAATATCACCTTCGAATTTGGTGCGCGAAAAATTCTAGACAATGCCTCATGGCATATTTATTTAAACGAACGAATCGGATTAATTGGTCCGAACGGAACCGGCAAATCTACCTTACTCAAAATTCTTACCGGCGAATACTCGGTCTCTTCCGGACAAGTAAACCGAAGCAAGAATTTGAGTATCGGATATTTTCATCAGGATTTACAAAGCTTGGATACCAATGATAGTATTTTAAAAGTGGCGATGGGCGCTTTTGAGAAGGCATTGCAGATTGGTGAAGAAATTAGCGCACTCGAAAACGATTTGGCTGCCCATGAAGATGAAAAGAAATTGCATAAACTTGCCGACTTGCATCATGATTTTGAATTGGCGGGTGGTTATGAGATGGAATATAAATCGGCAGAGGTTTTAGAAGGGCTGGGTTTTAAAACGGTAGATTTAAGTAGGTCGTTCAATGAATTTTCAGGTGGATGGCGTATGCGTGTTCTTCTTGCGAAAATAATTTTGCAAAACCCTGATATATTATTATTGGATGAGCCTACGAATCACCTCGATTTACCTTCTATCGAATGGATAGAAAGATACTTGAGTAATTATCCGGGAACGGTAATCATCGTTTCGCACGATAGGTTTTTCTTGGATCGTATGGTGACTAAAATTGTTGAATTTTCACAACAAACCCTCAATCACTATTCGGGCGATTATGCTTTTTACGAGCAGGAAAAAGAGATCAGAAATGAGATGCAACTTCGAGAGTATGAAAATCAACAAGATTTTATCAATCAACAAGAACGATTTGTTGAACGATTTAAAGCTAAAGCATCTAAAGCAAAACAAGCCCAAAGTATCGTAAAAAAACTCGATCGACTAGAACGTATTGAAGCCCCAATCGCTGAAAAAGCAAAAATGAATATTCGTTTTACCGTGGGCAGACAGCCTGGTAGAATATTAAGTACTTTCGAAGATGTTTCCAAAAGTTATGGTCCTATTGAAATATTAAATCATGCAAGCGCTGAAGTAGATCGTGGTGATAAAATTGCGTTGATTGGAGCGAATGGAAAGGGGAAATCTACTGTACTTCGTTTACTATCAACCATGGAAGGTGCAACCGGAAAAATTACACCCGGTCATAATGCTGATATCTCATTTTATGCCCAGCATCAGTTGGAAGCGTTGACGATGGAGAATGATATAATCTCTGAATTAAAACTCTGCGGTAGTGAAAAAACAGAACAAGAATTACGTGAACTTCTAGGTTGCTTTTTATTTAGAGGTGATGATATTTATAAAAAGATTAAAATTTTATCGGGTGGCGAAAAAGCACGTGTGGCATTAGCAAAAACAATTTTAGGTAAAGGGAATTATTTATTGTTGGATGAGCCTACCAATCACCTCGATTTAAGTTCGGTAAATATGCTGATTCAAGCCTTAAACCAGTACGAAGGTACTTTTGTATTGGTGTCGCATGATCGTTACTTTATCCAAAACACCGCCAATAAAATTTGGGAAATCGAAAATGGTAAAATCAATGTGTTTGATGGGCATTACCTTGAGTGGGAAGAATTTAAAAAGCGTAAAGAGAAAGAGGCTAGTCAGCAAAAGCAAGCACCTGTAGTTGAAAAAGTAGTGGTGCAAGAAAAAGTAGTTGCAACCCCCGAGCCTTCAAAAAATACGAGTAGTGAATTCAAGGAGAAGCAAAAAGAAGAAAAGCGTATTCGAAATAAGTTTAATAAACTAGAAGAGGAATTGAATGCGCTGAAGGCAGAAAAAGAGAAAATTGAAGCATTATTAGCTGCGCCCGAAACCTACTCGAACAAAGTGTTGTTTCAGCAAACTGAAAACAATTATCGATCGATTTCATTTAGAATTGATAATCTTCAACCTGAATATGAAACCCTTTTTGAACAACTCATGCAATTTGAATCTTAATATTATGAAGAAAATTTTATGGCTACTACTTGCTTTTGCAAGTATCAACACATCGGCTCAAAAAAAGAATTTTACCATGACCGAAGCCGTTAGCGGAATGGCTTCGACCTTTGCCGTAAAAAACTTAAAGCAATTGCAATGGATGGGTAATAGCGATTATTACAGTTATTCCATCAGCAGCGATAGTGTAAAATATATTTATCGCACCAACGCAAACACATTTGTAAGCGATACCTTACTTACTTTGCCAACATTGAATAATGCATTAAGTGCTATTAAAATTAAGACGCTTGCTGCTTTGCCAGGTTTTAGTTATCTAAGTGAACAAAAATTTTATTTCCAACACGATAACCATATTTTATTCGGTGATGTGGTAAACAAAAATTTGCAAATCGAAATCGTTGCTAAACTACCGGCAGATGCAGATCACATTATGGTTGATACGAATAAAATGAGTGTCGCTTACGTTTCGGCGAATAATTTATTTGTACAATATAAGGAAAGTGGTTTTGTAAAACTAAGTAATGATGGTAGTTCAGATATTGTTTACGGACAATCCGTTCATCGTAATGAATTTGGTATCGACAAAGGCATCTTCTTTTCGCCAAAGGGAAATCATATTGCCTTCTATCGGATGGATCAAAGTATGGTTGAAAATTACCCGATAGTAAATTGGAATGAAACGCCTGCAACGGTAAAAAATATCAAGTATCCATTTGCAGGTCGCACATCGCATCAGGTAACAATAGGTGTTTATAATTGCCGAACCGGAAATACGGTGTACTTGCAAACCGGTGAACCGAAGGATCAATATCTCACTACGGTGAGTTGGAGTCCGGATGAGAAATATATTTATGTCACCTTACTCAATCGCGATCAAAACCATGCGATATTAAATAGGTACGATGCAATTACCGGCACATTCGTAAAAACTTTATTCGAAGAAAAGCACGATCGTTATGTTGAACCACAACATGCATTATATTTTTACAATAATAACCCTAACGAATTTATTTGGTGGAGCCAACGCGATGGCTATATGCATTTGTATCATTCTGTAAATGATCAGCCTTTAAGTGCTATTACTTCCGGCAATTGGTTGGTAAATGAAGTGTTAGGTTATAGTGCCAAAGCCAACGAAATTATTTTTACAGGCACGAAGGAAAGTCCGATGCAAAAAAATGTGTATGCGGTTAACCTACAAAGCAAAGTTGTTCGTTTAATTTCTACGACCCTTGCAACACATACCGCACAATTAGGCGGCAATGGAAATTTTTTGATTGATAGTTATAGTGGTAGAGAAATTCCACGAAATATTGAAATTGTAAATCTGAGTACTCAAGCTGAAAAGCGATTATTAACGGCCAGTAATACTTTAGGAAACTATAATACTGCGCGAGTAGATGATGTGAAATTATATACCGATGACAAAACCTTATTGTATGGCAAATTAATGTATCCAATCGATTTTGATGCCAGTAAAAAGTATCCTGCGGTTGTGTATTTGTATAATGGTCCACATGTACAATTAAACAAAGATGCATTTCCTTATAGTGGTAATCTTTGGTACGATTACATGGCGCAGCATGGTTATTTTGTTTTTGTTATGGATGGAAGAGGAAGCAGTAATCGCGGCTTTGAATTTGAAAGTGCGATACATCGGCAGTCGGGGACACTCGAAATGCAAGATCAATTAAAAGGTGTAGACTACTTAAAATCCTTACCATTTATTGATGTTAAAAAAATGGGCGTGCATGGTTGGAGTTATGGTGGTTTTATGACTACTTCGTTGATGTTGCGAAATGCAGGGGTTTTTGCTTGTGGTGTTGCCGGCGGACCGGTTTTAGATTGGAGTATGTACGAAATTATGTATGGCGAACGTTACATGGATACGCCTGAACAAAATCCGGAAGGGTATAAAAATAATTTGTTGTTCGATAAGGTGAAAAACTTACAAGGCAAATTGCTTTTAATACATGGTGCCGATGATGATGTTGTAGTTTGGCAACATAGTATGAAATTGATAAAGAAGTCGGTTGACGAGGGTGTGCAAGTTGATTATTTTGTGTATCCCGGACACCCACATAATGTACGCGGCAAAGATCGAGTTCATTTGATGCAAAAAATTACGGATTACTTTGATGCAAATTTGAAGTAACTTTTTTACCGCTGAGGTTTATTGTTGACTGAGGCTCTCGAAGTCACAACAGAGAATAAGAGGCCTGAAGGCTTTGTTGACTGAGGTTCTCGAAGTCACTGCGGAGTACGTGAGGCGCAGAGTTTTGAGAATTAATTTCTAGTAGTTTTTGTATTTGAAATTCCTCACTCTGTAAGTCATAATTAAGCATCCCAATCAATGAGAATTCAACTACTCAAAAACGAAAACCCTCATTCTGTTAACGATTATCTTTACATTGTATCAACATGACTGATACAATTCACTGGTTCGAAATTCAGGTTACAGATTTCAACAGAGTTAAGAATTTTTTTGAAATCCTTTTTTATGCAGCTATCATTGAATTGCCTTTAACAGGCAGCAAATATGGTATGTTACCCACAAATATGCAAAATGGGGTTGGCGGCGGCATTGTGCTAGGTGAAGGATTTACACCTTCCTCTAGCAAGATTTGAAAGTGTAGGGGCTAAAATTCTAATGCCAAACACTTTAATCGCAGAAAATGGTTTTATGGCTCACTTTATAGATACAGAAGGAAATAGAATTGCCTTGCACTCAAGGCAATAACAAGCTTTATCTCATATTAAAGAGAAATTTTTAGTAAAATGAAAAAAAAGAGGGTAATTACCTAGCGCTTGTTAAATGAAAATTATGAGTGGTATTTGATAATATACACTTTAGGTTGCCCCTATTTTTTAGACAAATGAAGCAGGTTTTGATA
This sequence comes from Bacteroidota bacterium, assembly GCA_016706595.1. Taxonomy (GTDB): domain Bacteria; phylum Bacteroidota; class Bacteroidia; order Chitinophagales; family Chitinophagaceae; genus OLB11. The sequence goes on from JADJJH010000002.1 coordinate 914,579, forward strand.
AATTTTGAACTACAATAAACATTATAACTGAATTCAATGTGCCAAAAGAAAAAAAATAGAATAAACACATTAAAACATTTTACTTTCGTGGCATGCAAAAAATGACTGTTTTTATTACGCTTTTGTTTTCGTTCATGCTATTAATTTCATGCGAAAAAGAAGTGCCGGTAAAATTATCTTCGAGCGAAAAACTGGTGGTGATTGAAGGGATTATCGAAACTAATCAACAACCATTTGTGTATTTAAGCAATAGCATCGGTTTTTTCGATAAAATTGACTTAAGTAATATTTCGTATATCAAAGGAGCAACAGTAGTGGTAGCAGATATAAGCAGCGGACAAAGCATTACCCTAAAAGAATATTCTATTGATACTACCATTGGATCAAATACCTTTTCATTTACTGTGTATGGTCCGGATATTAGCGACCCTGTTGCCATGAATTTCAAAGGAGAGGTAGAGCATATTTATAAACTTCAAGTAAATAGCGGCGGTAGAACGTTTGAATCCTATGCTAAAATTCCTGCATCAGTGGGATTAGATTCTGTTTGGACAGAACCTGTGCCTGGCAGAGAAGATAGTTTTTCGATTGTAAAAGCAAGATATATTGATCCGGATTCGTTTGGTAATGCCGTTCGATTGGAAACCTTGGTGAATAAAAGGATAAAAAACGATAGACCAGAAAGGTATCTCACTTCATTTAATTCGGTTTACAATGATGATGTGATTAATGGTACAACTTTGCCCGTAAGTATTGATATAGGGTACGATAAAACTGTAGATTATACTCAAGATGAGTTTCAAACTTTAGGTTTTTTACGGCGTGGAGATACTCTAACCATTAAATGGAGCGCCATTGATAGTAAGGTGTTTAAGTTTTGGGAAACGTTAAGCTATTCGGCAGGTACTATTGGCAACCCATTTGCGGCACCTTCTAAAATACAAAGTAATATCCCCGGTGCCCTAGGTATTTGGGGAGCTTACAATCCATCTTTTTATACTTTACTTGATACGCTAAAATAATTTATATCAAATTCAGATTACATACTAATAACTATTTACCCGCCCTGCTGCTACCAACCGGGGAAAACAAAATCCTTCTGAAATAAACAGATATACAGAGTAAAATCAACAACATACAATTCTAATACATCATCATAACAAACACACACAGTCTATGTCGAACGAAATTGAAAAAGTAAAAGTACTTATTATAGGCTCAGGCCCTGCGGGATATACTGCAGCAATTTATGCATCACGTGCTAATTTACATCCGGTATTGTACCAAGGGTTACAGCCGGGCGGACAACTAACCATTACTACCGAAGTTGAAAATTACCCTGGTTACCCTGAAGGTGTAATGGGCCCAAAAATGATGGTAGATTTTGAAGAGCAAGCGAAGCGAATGGGTGCTGATATTCGTTGGGGCTATGCAACAAAAGTCGATTTTTCGGAACGACCTTACAAAGTGGAAATTGATGAAGAAAAGTGGATAGCTGCCGATGCGATAATTATTTCAACAGGTGCAAGTGCTAAATGGCTAGGCATACCCGACGAAGAAAGATTGGCTACAACCGGTGGCGGCGTAAGTGCTTGTGCCGTTTGCGATGGGGCGTTTTTTAAGGGTAAAGAAGTAGCGATAGTAGGTGCCGGTGATACGGCTTGTGAAGAAGCTGTTTATTTAAGTAAAATGTGTAGCAAAGTACATATGTTGGTACGAAGTGAAAAAATGCGTGCCAGTATGGTAATGCAAGAACGCGTATTAGCAAACGATAAAATTCAAGTGTATTGGAATGCCGAAGTTGATAAAATTGAAGCCGGCGAAAAAGTAACCGCTATTGTAATTAAAGATAAAAAAGAAAATACCTTAACACATGTGCCAGTGAGTGCATTGTTTGTAGCGATCGGACATAAGCCGAACAGCGATATTTTTAAACCCTTTATTGACATGGATGAAGTAGGTTATATTATTACAGAGCCGGGTACAACAAAAACTAATCTTGAAGGCGTATTTGCAAGTGGTGATGTGCAAGATAAAAATTATCGACAAGCGGTTACTGCGGCCGGCAGCGGATGTATGGCCGCCTTAGATGCCGAGCGATATTTAAGCGATAAGGGATTGCATTAGGCATTTATTGTCTTCATAACGTATTCTTATTATGGCCTTGATAAATTGATAGCTTCAAGGAGTTTGTTTATTTGGAAGGGATGCGAAAATTTTCTTTGCGTTTGATGTATTGTGGCAAGGATAGGAGCGGATACCCCGCAAATGGAGCTTTGCGGAATGCGGAGTATGAGCGTATAGCCTGTATGCCACCCAAATTGCATTCATTATTTTTTTTAGAAGTGCGATTTGCCAAACCATTTTCTTTGTAACTTGCTCTTGTGTTTATGAAATGTATTCTTGTCTTGATTTTAGCATGCTTTTCAATAGCTTGCGTGAAGTATAAGCCGGCTATCGAAAACTCAAACTTTCCACCTGAAGTTCAAATTATTTTTACCAATAAATGCGCAACAGCTGGCTGCCATAATAGTAAAAGCTATAGCAATGCCGGTGGATTAGATCTGAGCTCTTGGGAAAGTTTGTTTCGCGGAACCAATACAGGTGCTTGTGCCATTCCGTTTTCTACAACTCAATCATCACTGCTTTTATTTACTAACACTTATCCCGAATTCGGTGTTGCCATTGAGCCATCAATGCCTCTTAACCAACCCCCATTAAGTAAATCCGAAGTGGCTACTATCAAAAACTGGATAGAAAGAGGTTGTCCGAACAAAAATGGAGATATCCCGTTTGCAACCCATGCATCCACTCGCTCGAAAATATATATAACAAATCAAGGATGCGATTTAGTAAGTGTCGTTGATGCCGAAACCCAATTGGTAATGCGTTATATCAAAGTAGGACATGAACCTGGGATTATTGAATTGCCGCATAATATTAAGGTATCGCCCGATGGGAAATTTTGGTATGTATGTTTTGCCAATGGAGCCTATTTCGAAAAGTATGATGCCACAACTGATTCCTTACTAGAATCGGTAAACATTAGTGCAGGTGCATGGAATGTGATTAAAATTTCGCCCGATGGAAAGCAAGCATTTATTTCTGATTTAGCCAGTAATGGTCGATTGGCGGAAGTGAATCTGCAAACAATGACCCTAACAAAAATGTGGTCTTCCGGATTATTTAGCAACCCTCACGGTATTGCTTATTCACAAACCGGCGATACGGTTTATGTAACAGCACAATATGGTAATATGTTGTATCGAATCATTCCTTCGATTCCGCAAATAGATAATATTTCGATACAAAAAGGCATAGCGCCCAATCTGATATCCAATATCATCGACCCCCATGAGGTGTTGATGAGTCCTGATTATTCGAAATATTTTATCACTTGTCAAGCAAGTCATGAATTACGTGTGATGGACGCAAAAAGCGATACCTTAGTAAAAATAATTTCATTAGGCACTACACCCCTCGAAATGGCGATATCTGTGAAAAAAAATCAATTGTATGTAACCTGTCAAGAAGATAATAATACGCTGTACCCATTTTTTAAAGGATCGGTATATGTAGTAGATATCAATACATTAAGTGTTACCAATACCTTGTTCGAAAAATTTTATCAACCACATGGCTTAGTGGTAGATGATGCGAGGGATTTATTATTTGTTGCCAGTAGAAATGCGAATGTAAGCGGGCCTGCACCCCATCATATTTCTGAATGCGGAGGAAGAAACGGTTACTTTCATGTAATTGATTTAAATATCATGCAATCGATAATATCAGGTTCAGAAATTTCTGTGGATCCGTATAGTATGGATATTAGGAATTAGTTGAGTTTTTAATCTTTGAATTATTTTTTTTAAGGTCAGAATTCCACCTTACTATTTTACATTGTGAACGATAAATTTTTCACCATATAGTTCACATAGAAATGCAAAAGATGCTTTCAAAGAAATAATAGTAATTAATTCTTTCGTTCTTCACAAAGAAATGCTTATTAGAAGCTCTGCCTATTTACCCTATAAGGTTTACCCCAAATGAAAATGAGAATACATGCCAACATATAAATCATTTTTCATAGTATGTGGTTAATCGTTATAAAGTATAGAACATTGCTTTAAGATTGCATAAATGGTATATGCTTATATTTGCAGCCTAATGAGTAAAAAAGGAAAAGTATTAGTTGCTATGAGCGGTGGTATTGATAGTACCATTGCAGCACTGATGTTACACGATGAAGGATATGAAGTAATTGGCATTACCATGAAAACCTGGGATTATGCCGGAAGCACGGTAGCACCTGGTAAAAAGGAAACGGGTTGTTGCAATTTAGATAGCTTTAATGATGCGCGTTTAGCAGCTGTGCAACATGGTTTTTCGCATTATGTATTAGATATTCGAGAAGAATTTGGTGGAGCCGTAGTTGAAAATTTTGTAGAAGAATATATGGCCGGTCGTACCCCCAACCCATGTGTCATGTGCAATACGCATATTAAGTGGAATGCCTTGTTGAAACGCGCCGATGCCTTGGATTGTGAATTTATTGCCACCGGACATTATGTAAATGTGCGTAAGCATCTCGATCGATATGTGTTATCGAAAGGGATAGATGAAACTAAAGATCAGAGTTATGTTTTATGGGGCCTAACACAGGCTTGCTTAAGTAGAAGTATTTACCCTTTAGGCAATTATCATAAAACCCAAGTGCGACAAATGGCAATGGATTATGGATATCCTGAATTAGCTAAGAAAAGCGAGAGCTATGAAATTTGTTTCGTGCCCGATAACGATTATCGTAATTTTTTACGAAGGAAAGTTACCGGCTTGGAAGAATTAGTAAATGGTGGTGATTTTGTTTTGCAGGATGGAACTAAAGTGGGCAAGCATAAAGGATATCCTTTTTATACAATCGGGCAACGAAAAGGATTAGATATTGCTTTAGGTAAACCCATGTTTGTAACCCATATAAACCCGGATACGAACACAGTAACCTTAGGCGATGAAGCTGAATTAGATAAATCTGAAATGTATGTTGCGCGTATCAATATGGTAAAGTATGCCGGCATTGATGACGGATTGAAAGCAGATACCAAAATTCGATATAAAACAAAACCAAGTGCATCTGTTTTATATAATGAAGGAGGTAAGGTAAAAGTAATTTTTGATGAGCCCGTAAAAGGTATTGCACCGGGGCAATCAGCGGTTTTTTATGAAGGGGATGATGTAATTGGTGGAGGAATTATTCAGTCGTACGCAAAATAATAGCATGCATATCGTGGTTAAGGAATTATAACTTACATTTAAACAATGAATACTCGAATTGTAATTTTCTTTCTATTTTCTGTTACATTTTTTTCGTGTAAGCGTGAAGTTATTCCGCCGAGTGAAATAGAAATTGGTAAAGAATATTATCCGTTAACGGCTGGGCATTTTATTGAGTATTCAGTTGACTCGATGCGTTATAATAATTTTAGTTTAGATACCGAATATGTGCACCTCGAATTTCGAGATGAAATAGGTGATGAGTTTATTGATAACGAAGGAAGGCCATCCTATTTTATCAAACGATTTATCCGTTACAGCGATACGGCTATATGGGAAGAGCATATGACTTATTATGCAACACTCACCAATTATCGCTTGGAAGTGGTTGAAAATAATTTGCGTTTTGTGAAATTGGTATTTCCGGTAAAAGCGAATACGGTTTGGGATGGAAATATTTATTTACCGGCTTCTGCCACCAGCTTGGAAGAAATAAAATGGTATCTCGATTGGGATTATAAATACAAAAATATTAATCAGGCTTTTGATAATGGCTTACTTCAATTTCCGAATGCCGTACTTGTTGAAGCAAGTATCGGACCTAAAGGAACCGGACTAATTAATGATTCAACAAGTACTGTAAATTATAGCGAGTTTACAGCCTATAAAGAAGTGTATGCAAAACATGTCGGCATCGTCTACAAACTCCTTACCCATTGGGAATTTCAGCCCAATGAAGGATTTAGAAATGGATTTTCGGTAGTATTCAAAGCAAAAAATTACAACTAAATGATACAAATATTTTCACGCTTATGTTTGTTGGCTTTACTTATTCTTTCAAATACACTTGAGGCTGCTCCTGCCTATGCCTTTAGGGTGAAGTTTAGCGACAAAGCAGGTACACTTACTTTTGCCGATTCCTTATCGTTTCTGACCCAAAAATCATTGGATAGACGAAGCTTTCAAGGCATAGCTTTAGACAGTACCGATTTGCCGGTTGTGCCCGCTTACATTAGCCAAGTTATGACTGCCGCAGCTGCAGTTCGTTTGCACAATGTATCTAAATGGTTTAATCAAATTGTGGTTATTACTTATGATTCATCTAAAGTGCTTGATATTTTAGCATTGCCTATGGTGCAAAGTGTAAAATTGGTAGCTCGTTATCCATCGGGCGTTTTTAAAACCAATGAAAATCCGCCTAGCAAATTTCCTGAAGTTGATTTCTCTTCTTCTAAAAAAACAAGAGGAACTTCGGCCTATTATGGTGTTGCATTTCAACAAATAGATATTATGCAAGGCGACTATTTACACGATCAAGGGTATAAAGGTGAAGGCATGGATATTGCTGTTTTTGATGTAAACTTCAGATTTGCAAATACTTGCGCAGCTTTTGATTCGATGAATACCCAAGGGAGGGTTAAGGATGTTCGCAATTTTGCACGAACGCATGATTCGGTATTTATGATGTCGGTACCTAACGAGCATGGCATGAATGTTTTAGGATGCATGGCAGCTAATATTCCGGGTACTTATGTGGGTACAGCACCTAATGCAAATTATCATATCTATGTCACCGAAGATTGGTTAAGTGAACAACCTATTGAAGAAGATAATTGGTTATCGGCAGCCGAACGTGCCGATAGTTTAGGCGTGTATTTAATTAATTCATCGGTAGGATATAATGAGTTTAATGCACCTCACACAAGTTATACCTATGCCGATATGAATGGACAAAACAGTTTAGTAGTAAAGGCTGCAAATATGAGTGTTAAGAAAGGCATTTTTGTTTGTGTGGCGCAAGGTAATGAAGGTACTAACCCGTGGCATTATTTAATTACACCTGCCGATGGCGATAGTGTGTATAGTGTAGGGATGGTAAATGGATCTGGTATGTGGGGTGCAAGTGGTTATGGTCCAACCTTTGATGGTAGAACCAAACCCGATGGATGTGGCATGGGAACCGGAGCTGAATTAATAGGCGGAAATTGTATTATTGGCGTAAGTAATGGTTCGTCATTTTCTAGTCCGATGTTATGTGGATCCATTGCCTGTTTGTGGCAAATGTTTCCAAATTTAACAGCCTTTCAACTTCGTCGAATTGTGCGTATGAGCAGCAGTCAGTATACAACCCCTGATCATACGTTAGGGTATGGCATTCCGAATTTCGAATTAGCTGCAGCCTTAGTTACCGGCACTTCAGATATAAAGAACATCGACTATACTTTCACACTCTATCCAAATCCATGTGATGGGAAATTTACAATCAAGAGTTATGATCCGGCTATTGAAAATGTGAGTTATGCTTTGTATGATTTACAAGGGAATTGTATCTATAAAAGTGAAAAATTATTGAATGCGAATTTTACTTGCGCGGCTCTTGAAAATGCGAAGCCTGGAAATTATCACTTGATAATTACTGCGATGAATAAGCAGTATACGGTAGGGGTGAGTAGAAGGTAGTAGGATGAAAGTAGATCTTGTAAGCCACATCACCTTAAGCCCTTGTGCAACAAATAGCTGATAGCCTTTTCAAATAAAATTTGAATGACTATTTTTGAGGATGTTACAACGAATTCAAATTTTAATTAAGGGTAAAACTTTCATCATTTCTTTGATGCTCATTGCGGCCATTGCCGTAAGTCTTAAATCATATTTTGCGCCATTCAAAACCTTTGGATCTGATATACATGTATATACGAACTTTAATAATTACCTGATTTTTAAACAATCATTTTACCATTTAATCAATGGGCAAGATTTATATTGCCTTTACCCAAACGAACAATGGGATTTGTTTAAATATAGTCCGGCCTTTAGTTTATTTTTTTCCGGATTTGCGATACTGCCTGATTGGCTTGGTCTATCCTTATGGAATATCTTAAATGCTATGGTTTTAGTAGGCGGAGTATACCTATTACCTCGATTTACTTTACTTCAAAAAGGGATTGTACTCTTATTGGTTTTTGTTGAATTAATTACTTCAATGCAAAACTCTCAATCGAATGCGCTTATGGCCGGCTTGCTTATTATGTGTTTTGCCTTGCTTGAAAAGAAACAATATTTTTGGGCTACATTTTGCATCGTATGCTCAGTGTATATTAAAATTTTTGGCTTAGTTGGCTTCCTACTTTTTTTATTTTACCCAAACAAATTGAAACAAATTGCCTATGTATTGTTTTGGGTACTATTTTTTACATTCATACCTCTATTTGTAATCGATTACAAGCAACTTACCTTTTTATATACCAGTTGGGCACATATGCTATCCCATGACTTTAGTAACTCTATTGGTTTTTCGGTTGCCGGTTGGTTACAATCGTGGTTTAATTTTACACCCAACAAAGGCATTTTAACCTTAGTTGGAGCTGCTATTCTTTGTATTCCTTTTATTAAATACAAATATTACCGATCATTACGTTTTCGCATGCTTGCGCTGTGTTCAATATTGATATGGATCGTTATTTTTAATCATAAAGCCGAGTCGCCCACTTTTATAATTTCTATGATGGGTGTTAGCATTTGGTTTATGATGAGTTGGCAAACTATGATAGATAAAACATTATTGGTTTTAGCTATCGTATTTACAAGTTTATCAGTGACGGATCTATTCCCGGCAATTATTCGAACTGATTTTATGGTTCCCTTTGTGATTAAAGTGGTTCCTTGTATTTTAATTTGGATTCGGATTGTTCAGATGCAATTTCAATTTTCGGAATCAAACTTGGATTGAAGAAGAATCTCTTATCTTAAGGCTAATCTTGTAATGTAAAATTCTTAGGAATCGTAAACGGGAAATCAACTTCAATATCAAATTCAGCTTTATTAATATCCATATCTAATTGAATCGCGCCCTTCAAATCTAAGATAGTATACTGTCGTTGCACCGGTAAAAAACGAAGTCCAATGGGTTGATATTGATTCATCACAATAAGTAATGAACTTGTAGTTGTAGATCGAGCCGTTTGTAGTTGAATTTGCTTTAACGTGCTGTCTTCTTTTGTGTAAGTTAATTGCGAAGTATAATCGATCCCCTTAATGAAAATATTAGCCAAAGGTCCTAATACTTTTATGTCAGTGATTGTGCCGTCTGTGGCTATAGCATTCCCCAAAATGAGTTCTTGCAAAGTGCTAAAATCAACTTGTAAATTAATTAGTTTTTGAATGTCTTTATATGAATATAAATACTGTTTTTTATTCATTCGCTCAAAGGCTTTTACACTATCTGGTGTAATTAATGCACGAGCCACTTCCCCAATAATCGGCGCATTTATACTTGCCCAAATCACACTATCTTTTTTAATTCGAAAATGAATATTGAAATTCTGCTTTTCAGTTTCTGATTCAAAATGCATTTTGGCTTTACATTGAAAAGTGGTGTAGTTTATTTTCTTTGTGTTGATTAAGCGATTGGCATAGGCAGTATCTGGTGTCAATACAATTAAACTTTCTTTTTTTATAGTGGGGAGTGAATCGCTTTTTGAGATTGTATTTTTAAGTTCACTTACCTTGTCTTGCTTTTTTTCAATCTTGTTTTCTTTCCTTTCTATTTTCTTTTCTGTTCTATTTTCTTTACGGGTTTCCTTTTTCTTATTCTTAATAAAAAATGGACGAATCATATTACAACTATCAAATAAAATGACAGACGAAATAAGGGTAATCGTAAAAAGTTTATTCATAGTAAATACCCTCATTTATTTTTTTTAGTAATAACGGACTTTGTTCGCCCAATTCTTTTGCTTTTAACCAGTTTAGTTTTGCTTTCTCTACTTCATTTAATTTATAATACACATCACCAAGATGTTCATATAAAGTGCCATCGCCTTGTCCGTCGGCATCAATCGATTTTTGTATATAAATTAATGCCTCTTTATAATTTCCCTGTTGGAATAGTATCCACCCGTAAGTATCTAAAAACGATTTTGATTGAGGTTGAAGCATTAATGATTTTTTCGACATTTGTTCAGCAATCTCTAATTTTTCTTTTCTTAAGGAAAGATAATAGGCATAGTTGTTTAAGGTCGATGCTTCATTGGGTTGCAAGATCAAGGCAGCTTCAAAACAGCTATCGCTTTTTGAAAATAATTTAGCTGTATTGTAGGCATCCCCAAGAGATGATAAAACTTGTGTATTCAACAAGTCATTATCACTTTTGCTGTCGGCTGCTTTTTCAAGCCAAACGATGGCACTATCTGTTTGTTTTAATTGCAAATGCGATATGCCGGCATAAAAAGAGGGGACTGCATTATTAGGGAAGAGGTTTTGGCATTTTTTGCTATAATAAATTACGCTATCATGAAGTTGGGATTCAGAAAATATGCTGATGATTTGGCTCCAAGTATTGAATTTGTGTTCGTTGAATACTAGAAGTTTTTGGTAGGCTTTTAGTGCTTCATCATTTTTTTTTGAAAAATATAAAACATCGGCATACAATGATAATGCGTCTTGATTCGTTGGCGATTCGTCGGAAATAATTTTAGCCATGCCAATAATCTCTTCACGTTCTAAACTATCACTTTCTAATTTTCGAAGGGTTGGTAAAATGATAGCTATCTTTTTTTCGACATCTAAATTTTTATTTCCCATTACCAATTTCATGTATTGATTATAGCCGGGTTTGTTTTCGCCATCCAAATAATATCTTGCCAAAGCAACTTGTGCCATAGGGTCATAAGGGTATTCTTTTTCAATTTGAGTATAGATTTCTTTAGCCTTTTCACTTTGATTATTTTCTTCGTAAATATCGGCTATCATGATATCATATTTCGGTGTACCGAATTCATTTCCCTTTAATTTTCTAATTTCATGTATGGCTGAACTATAATCGCCCATTCTGAGATATAAATTTTTCTTTTGGGTAACGATATCTTCATCAAACCCCATTTGTTTTTCAAGCAAATCAAATTCTTGTATGGCTTTCTGATACTCGCTAGTGATCACATGCAAAACGGCCTTGCCATATCTGTATTCAACTACATTAGGATACTTGCTCAGAATATGCGTATAGGCTTCTTCGGCTTTCTTCGACTTTCGATTAGCCATTAATGTTTTGATGTAAAATTCTTCAAAAAAATGATTGTCCTTGTCTAATTTAAATGCCTTCAATGCATTTTTCTCTGCATTTATGCGGTCTGATTTTTGTAATTGTAAGCGAGCCAAATTATAGTGTGCAGTAGCATTATGTTTGTATTCTTTTATAAAATCATTATATAATGCAATGGCGCTTGGAGCTTCATCTGCAAGTCGAGCGTTTTCGGCTTGTAAAAATAATTTTAGTTCTTTGGAGGATTTTGCTTTTTGTTGCGTAGATATGGATTCAGTTGAACTCATGGCTACATTACTTACAGATCGACACGAGCTATAAAAGAAAGTGGCAAGAATTAGTATGAAAGCTAAAAATCTCATTTATGATGTAAAGGAATAATCTCCCAGACTTAACTCATCCGGTTTTGAGTGGCAATCTACATGATTTCCGAGTAATGAATTTGTGATTACAGAATTCTTAACGATTGAATGCTCCCCAATAATGCTTCGACTTAATACGGAATGTTCTACTATACTATTTGCTTCAAGTGAAGCATAAGGGCCCACGACTGAATTTTTGATACTTACATTTTCGCCAATGAAACAAGGTTCAATAATGCTGCTATTTTCGATTTGTGCTGAAGGATGCAAAAGCGTTTCACTTTCACGCTTCATTTCTAATATTCTTTCAAGTGTATACAAGGTAGCGTCTTTATTTCCGCAGTCGAGCCATTCTTCTACTTGACCTGTGAAAAATTGCACACCTTTTTGTTTCATGTTTTCCATGGCATCAGTAAGTTGATATTCACCTTTTATTTTAATGTCATGATCTAAAAGGTATTGCAGTTCAGACTTTAAATTTTCACCATCTTTAAAATAATAAACACCAATAATAGCCAAGTTCGAAACAAACTCTTTTGGCTTTTCAACAAATTCAGTAATCATACCATCGGCATTCATTCGTACTACACCAAATGCCGAAGGGTCATCTACTTTTTGCGTCCAGATAATGGCATCTTTAGACGTATCTATTTCAAAGGCTGCTTTAAATAAAGTATCGGCAAATGCAATAAATATATTACCATGTAAACATTCGGAGGCGCATAAAATTGCATGGGCAGTACCTAAGGGAGTATCTTGATAAAATATCTTTCCTTTAGCACCAAATTTTTCGGCAACGGCGATTAAGTTTTGCTCGGCTACCTCTCCAAAAGATCTACTTATGATAAAGGCAATTTCTTCGATGGGCTGGTCGCAAGTATGGGCAATATCTTCTACTATTCGATGCACCATGGGTTTGCCGGCAATAGGTATTAATGGTTTGGGCGTTGTAAGTGTATGAGGTCTCATTCTTTTTCCCATGCCTGCCATTGGTATAATAATATTCATCTTGTTTTGCTTTATTGTCAGTTTTTGAAGGGATAGGTATTTTGTGTTTGCTTCTTTAACTGCGTTTGTGTTTTATATGATAATTTAAAGTATTTATTTCGAATTTATCCAGTACTGCCAAATCCTTGTTCTCCGCGTTTACTTTCATCCAGTGAATCTACCCTTTGCCAAGTAATTTTTTCGTATTTCGCTATAACCATTTGGGCAATTCTGTCGCCATTTTTAATTTCTTGTACTTCATCCGATAGGTTGATAAGGATTACCTTTATTTCGCCACGATAATCGCTATCGATAGTGCCTGGCGTATTTAAACAAGTAATACCTTGCTTAATGGCTAGTCCGCTTCGTGGACGAATTTGTGCTTCGTAGCCATTTGGCAATGCAATTCGCAAACCGGTTGGAACCAATGTACGTTGCATGGGCTGCAAAGTCAGGTCTTCTTCAAGCGACGCATGTAAATCCATGCCTGCAGCACCATGCGATTGATAAGCAGGTAAGGGTTGCTCACTTTGATTAATTATTTGTATTTGCAATGGATAAAACTTAGCCGCCAAAAATAATTCAATTCTACTTCACAAGCTATTATTTTTAACGCTGCCCAGATTTTAGAGAATGCATTGTGCTAAAAGAGACCGCAGAGTGATTTTGCTTAAGATTTGTACTTGGGTTATAAATTTTCGTTAGAAGTATTCAATGTATAGTGTCCTTCCTATCTTTCAATGGAAATTCAGAATTAAGACGTAAAACACTATCTGATTTTCCTTACAATGAAAATCTGAACTTCATCAGAATTTACTCAAGGGGGTTCTAAAAACCCATCAGAAGAAGCATGCGAATTTTAAATTCCGATAGCTATCGGAAGCGTTGAATTTTATCAATAAAGGGTCCCGCACGTGTGGGATTCGCATAACGAAGTATCAGGGGTTTATAGAGCCACCTTCATGCTTAGGAATTAGGATTTCTAAATATTGACATACCACAACATCCTCTGTAAAAAATCACCCCATTGCTTCATACTACTTTTTAGTTTTTCATCTAAACTTTGGTAATTTATTTTATCACCTTTTATTGGTGGGGTGATTACTTTTTCATCCACTAAAAAATTATCGAATTTAGTTGCGAAGTACGATAAATTTAATCTTGGCATTACAACACCTAATACCATGCCCGGTAAACCGTTAAATCCTTCTGGGCCACCTTGGGCTAATATGGCATCGGTATAAAAAGCAATGACATACACCGAGTCCATAATAATGGTTTCGGCACGTCTGCAATTAAAGCCGGCAATCTTGCGGAATTCTTCTGTGATTTTCCATTCATAATTTCGCAGGCTGTCTTTTACGAGATAGGTCTTCTCAAATATTTTTTTCTCTGAAGTTGCACTTTTGTTTTCATAATCATTAAATACCATATTTCGGTCGGAAGGAATGCCTGCCATCATCATCTTACTTTCACTTATGCCATCCGGTGCAGGCTTATATAAGCTTTGCTTTTCATTAAAAAACAATTCAAAAATATCGGTCTTGTATTTTGGTGTTTGTTTTTTTAAATTATCGGCCATCGAGCTTGACCCTTGCCCCTTCATCATTTCATCCATCTGCTTATGCATATTCATCTTACGCTCGTAAGTGAGTTTTCCTCTAAAAACTATAGGCGGTAGTGCAGCTTCGGTTTGTGCAATCAATTGCAAACAACTTAGTACTGCTATAAAAATTAAAATCAGTTTGTTCATATGATATTCTGTAAAATAATGATTAAAAATTATCGACCCATACGTCGGCGTCCACCGCCCATGCCTCTTGGTGGCCTTGGTGCCGAGCTTTGTGATGCAGCCATAGGACCGGTATTGAAATTCCAAACCATACCTATCATCCAATACCTCCCTAAAGTTTGAAAATATCTTTCGGTATTATAATTATTCGTGCTCGTTCTTTCGTATCCGGTATTCTGATTTAAAATATCATTCATGCTGGCTCGCCATTCTAAATTTTTCTTTGGTAACATGGTATAGGTAATGGCACCATTCCAAATAAACCGATTAAAACTATTTGCATAGGGTCCTACCGGTGGATTATACATATAGTCGGCATCGGTTTCTAATTCTATATTTTTCGGTAAAGTAATGCTTATAGAAGCCGTTGGTTCTAAACTGATAAACCTGATATTGCGCGATGCTTGCAAAGTACTCGTAGTGTTATTATAAGTTACATTACAATCTATATTGAAATCAAATTTCTCATCTTTTGCAAATCGTAAACCTGGTGTAAGCGTAATGTTTTGCGTATTGGTAGTTCCTTTTACATCATTAATAATGTTGGGTGTATGGGCCATACTTCCATTAATATTTAATTTCCCTTCTAACGGAGTTTTAGGAATTTTTGCATTGATGCCGCCCCAGATACTTGCATTATAGCCTCCGTTTAAATTTACATACGTAGTTACCGTTCTGCCTTGTTCATCAAAGGTGCGATTGGTTGAAATGGCATTAATGCTATTTCCTCCATAAATGCCGGCATATAAACTGCGAGCCGATAAAACCTTATAACTGAAATAATTGATATTCACATTTTGATTAAACCCAATTTTTAAATTCGGATTACCAATAATTATATTTAATGGATTTGTATTATCCTGAACAGGTTGTACTTGCGATATACTTGGATTACGTGTAGAACCACTATAGCTGAAGGTAAACCTACGAAATTGATCAAACTTATAATTGAATCGTAAGGTTGGAAATAAATTGATTCGATTATAATTGAATTGTTGGTTTCGAATTAAATCTTCTTGTTTAAAAATTGAATATCTTACCTTGCTGCCAACCGTTACATTGTATTTCTTTTCGGTATACTTTAATTCGGCACCTACTGTATGACTCACCACAGAAAGGTCATATTCGTTACTCAATGAATCAATGAGATCGCTATACTCGGTTCCGCCAATGGGTTTCTCAAAGGTTTTTTTGCCTGATTCGCTTTTATCGGATGAAATGCCATACGAAGTTTTTAATAAAATCTTCTTCGCTAAAGGTTCTGTATAGGTTAAATCTGCACTTAATACATTCGATAAATAATCATCTTCTTTTTGTTGATCAATTACATTACCTAGTAAATTGCCCCCCACCGTAAAAGCATTATTTCCTTCAAGTTCACCTTCTCCAGTATTTTTTTGATAATTGAAAGAACTATTTAATGAAATGGTTCTTCCTGTTTTTTTGAATTTCTTATTTACTGTCAATGAATTATTAATTCTGCTAGTAACCGAGGTATTATTATTTATGGTATTTCTAATACTAATCGGTATTTCATTACTACTTACATTAGCTGTTTGATTCGTTGAGTACCAATCGCTAAAACTTAATCTACCACTTAGGTTATAAATAATACTCAAAGAGCTGTCGACGGTAAATTCGTATCTGCCGCTTAAACGATGCGTATTTCTGCTGCTGTATGAGTAAGTTGTATCGCCGGTTTCAAACGTATTGCCCGGAAACAAATTCTCGGTAAGTGAACGCTCTCTTTTTTCTTTATTGATTCTTCCAAACGAATAATTGGTATTTAGATGCTGTTTGTTTTCGTTCCATTTATCGGCAAAATGCAAGCCGCCCACATAGGCTTTGGTAATCCCTTCCGGAATTTGTCCACGCCAATTACTGCCATCATCATCATCGTCCGACATGGTCCACATAAATCCACCATCTTCATCCATTTGCATACCCGAATTACTGCCGGTATACTTGCTTCTATCTTCCCAACCTAAACCTGTTTTGCCATTACTGCTCATTAAAGCATAGGCACTCATTTGTTGTTTATTTTTAAATCTATTAATCATGGCTTGGTTTTGCCATCTATCATCGAGTCCGGCCCCTAGTTCTATTTTTCCAAAGGTTCCCCGATTCATATTATCCTTTAGTTTTAAGTTAATCGTTTTCTGTTCTTCCCCATCATCAAATCCGGTAAAGGTGGCTTGTTCACTTTTTTTATCAAACACTTGTACTTTATCTACCACTTTCGATTGAATATTTTGTGTAGCCACAGTTGGGTCATCGCCAAAAAATTCTTCACCATCAACTAATACCTTTTCCACTTTCTCACCCATGGCGGTAATTTCTCCTTTTTTATTTACTTGAATGCCGGGCAACACTTTTAAAAGATCTTCAACCATAGCACCTTGTTTTACTTTAAAGCTATCGGCTAAATATTCAAGCGTATCGCCTTTTACTTTAATGCCAGCTTTATTGGTAATAATTACATTACGTAAAACTTGCCCGCGTTGTAACAAATCATAGTCGCCTAAGTTTTGGATACTATCCGTCTTGTTCAATATAATTTCATCTACAAAGTCTACATAGTTTGCATGGCCGGTTAGTAAAATATAGGTATCAACAGGTAGCGGACTTAACACAAATTTGCCTTGTTGGTTAGTTCGTGTATGCTTCACCAAAATAGAATCTGATTTTCGAATGGCTGAAACGGTTGCATACACAACCGGCTTTGCATAAGTAGTATCGAATAGTCTACCCGATAAGCCGGTATTTTGTGCGAAAGTCAGCGAAGGAATGATAAAAAGGATGATGATTACGAGGTATCGATTTTTCATGTATGAATATTTACTTTCTTTTCTTGTTTCATAGAATTCGGCATATTGAAATTCATGCATAGATATCAATGTTTGATTTGCTGTATTCCTGATTAGTAAAAGTTGCTAAAAGTCGGCTATTCATATGGTTCAAAGAAAAAGAATGGGTTGAATAACTGATTTTTAATGTTGAATGGAGTGAGTTATGGATAAGGGTAGTTTTTTGGGTGGCAGACACGCTTGCGGCTCATACGCCGTCACGTAACATAATGCAAAACCAAAGCTAAATTTGTAAAACGTGCCGGGGTACCGCCTTAATCGTTGCCACGGTGTGTGCTGAATTGAAAATTTAAGTCCTATTCAAATTGAAATTTCTTTCCTTACATTTGTTTTCCTCATATGGCTACATATCAATTTACTTACCAAGAATTTTTACAACCCGAAGATTTAGGTCGCGAGTTATGTGAACTATTGAAGCTTGCAAAAAAAGTAACTTCAAATGCTTATGCGCCGTATTCCAATTTTAAAGTAGGCGCCGCCATCTTATTATCAAACGGCAAAATGGTGCAAGGCGTGAATATCGAAAATGCATCTTATCCGGTAGGCGTTTGTGCTGAACGAAGTGCGCTGGCTTCAGCCATATCCCAATATCCCGATACCGGAATTATAGCCATGGCAATAAGTTATGTATCGTCGAGCGGAAAAAGTGATCAACCGGCATTTCCTTGTGGCATGTGCCGACAGTTTATTTCGGAGTGTGAAGATCGAAACAAAAAAAATATCCGATTAATTTTATCCGGCACTGAAGGTAAAATAGTAGTCATTCATTCGGCAAAAGATTTATTACCTTTTGCCTTTGGAGGTAAAGATTTGTTGAAAGAAGATTCATAATGAAGAAAGAAGACTATTTATGCTATCAAAGTATGTCAATTTTGTTAAAAATTAAGTTGTCGTAAATGATCAAAAAACGTACTTGAAAATGACATAACTTTTGGCGAATGAATGAGTTTAACTAAAAATGTAACCAAACCAATGACCTCACTTTCGACGAATACCTTCTTGCGATATTTTAATTTTATTGCCTTGTATTTTGCCCAAGGTGTTCCAGAAGGAATGTTAGCTTTTGGCATACCTGCATGGTTGGCGATGAATGGCAAATCAGCGGGAGAAATTGCAAGTTTTGCCGTAGCGATAAGCTTACCATGGAGTTTTAAATTTATTGTAGCCCCATTGATGGATCGATATACTTATTTATCAATGGGCCGGAAAAGGCCTTGGGTAATTTTTGGTCAGTTAGGATTAATTCTAAGTTGCATATATCTAGCATATGTGCCCGATCCCTTAAATAATTTACACCATTTTATGGCAGCCGGTTTTGTGGTTTCTTTCTTTGGCGCTTTTCAAGATGTTGCAACCGATGGAATGGCCGTTGATATTATTCCTTTAAACCAACAAGCACGCGCAAATGGCTTTATGTGGGGGGCAAAAACAATTGGCATCTCGGTTTCATTGGCTGTCGGAAGTTGGATAATAAAAGAATATAATTACACAACCGCGATTCTTACCTTGGCAAGTATTATCGGTTTCATTATGATACTGCCTATCTGCTCAAGGGAGCGTCCTGGAGAAAAAATAGCTCCTTGGACAAGCGGTAAAGCATCTCTCGAAATTAAAGAACTACAGATCGACCAATGGCGTATTATTTTTAAATCATTGTTCAAGGTTTTTACCTTACGTAATTCATTGTTGATGGCAATCTTATTATTTATGTGCCAAGGCGCAATGAAATACATTGCCACTCTGCTTCCCATTTTTACAGTAAAAGAATTGGGTTGGACTAATGTCACGTACTCACAATATTATGCAGCAGCAAAATTAATTGGAGGAATTGTAGGTATGGTTTTAGGCGGTATTTTAATTGAAAGGTTTGGTAAAAAAAGAATGTTGAATGTGTATTTTTTAGGCTTAATAATGCTCACCACTTCTTTTGTATTTTTTAAACAGTATTGGAGCAATCATAATTTTATTTATACTTTCATGATCGTATTTAATACTCTTTATACTTTTACTAGCATTTGCCTTTTTGCCATTGCTATGCAATGTTGCTGGAAAAAAGTTTCAGCTAGTCAGTTTACATTATATATGACCATTGCTAATCTTGGTCAAATTTCATTGGCTGCTTTCATAGGTCCATTAAAAGAAAAATTTAGTTGGCAAATAAGCATTTTAGTATTTGCCGTTTTCATTGCAGTGGCTTGGTTGTTGTTACAATTTATTAAAATTAATAAGCAAATAGAGGATGTGGCTGCGTTAGAAAGTAAAGATGTAGAAAGCAGAATAGTTGAAATGCCGGCAAAATAAAATTGAATTTATGTAGCACTTGCTTAGAAACTTGAAAGTGCCTTAAAGGTGTTGTTGGGCTGATAAAGCGATATCTTAATATTGGCCATCAACCTTTGCGAAACAATTGCCGTGCTAGCGAGTAGCCGAATTTACTAAACTTGTAACAACCTAATGGTATGGTATGATTGAATTCGAGAAACAAACTCAGATTACGCAATATAATTTAAAGAAAGTAAGCTCTAGCTTGTTAGTTCGGTTTATCACGATGCTGGAATTGTTCCAAATCGGTATTTACGGAATGGAATTACAATTTATTCTTTGATTTGGCATTTGTAATGTGATCTATGGGTTAAATGCTTTGAACTATAATAAAATAAATAGGCATTCCGATGGTAATGTTAACAGGAAAAGTTACTGCAAGTGCCATTGGTAAATAAAGCCCCGGATCTGCTTTTGGTGCCGATATTTTCATGGCAGCAGGAACGGCAATATAGGAAGCGCTGGCGGCTAATATGGCAAACATAAATCTATTAGCGATATCGTTTGTTACCATTGAACTGCAGGCTGCAACGATAGAGCCGTTTAGCAGCGGAATTAGGATGGCGAATAAAATAGGAAACCATCCGTATGAAAAAAACGACTTTAGTTTTCGACCGCTCGTGATGCCCATGTCTAAAAGAAAAATAGCAAGAAATCCTTTGAAAAGATCGTTCGTAAATGGTTTTATTCCTTCTGCTTGTTTCGCGTTGGCTACGCAGCCAATCACTAAGCTCCCAAGAATAAGGAGTACACTGCCATTTGTAAAGGAGTGTTTCAAAACACTTGCTTTGTTAATTTTTCCAGCGTCTTCTTTGTTATATATAGAAATTAGTAACAAGCCTATAATGATGGCAGGAGATTCCATCAGGGCCATTATGGCCACCATATGACCATGCAGATCGAGCTGTTGTGATTCTAAATACGATACCGCAGTTACAAAAGTTACTGCACTTACCGAGCCATATGCGGCAGCTATAGCACCTGCATCAAATACATTTAATTTGCTTTTCAGAATGAAAAAAGTATAGAGCGGAATCATTAATGAAATAAATATTCCAAATATCATAGACCAACCAATTTCAGCGGTAAAGGTTTCGTGCGACAGTTCTTGGCCGCCTTTAAATCCTATTGCAAATAAGAGATACAGCGAAATGAATTTCGAAGAATTCGGAGGGATTTCTAAATCGCTTTTTAAATAAATGGCGATGATACCAAGTACAAAAAATAGCAATGCAGGGTTTGTGAGATTTTCGATGAGTAGGTTGTAATTCATAGATTGTATTTGGCGGACTTTTCTTATTTTAATATGGTAAAGCTATTTTAGTAGAGGACACTAAATATGATGTGATTAAGTTTACTTCTATGTTCTTTATTGAATAGTATGTATACAGCATATTTTATGAGGGGTGTTAGATTACATGAAATGCTATTTTGATGCTCTTTCTAATTTGTCATTAATGGTTTTTCCCAGCCCTTTGTCCGGAAAACGTTCAGCAATAATAATATCAAGTTTGTTCTTGTCTAACCGGTGCATAGCTGCATACAAATTTTTGGTAGCCTCATACAGGTTCCCTGACGGAGATAAAACTTCTTGGTGTAAAATATTTTTGTGTGATACTGGATTATTGAAACTGAGTATACCTATTTTCTGATTTTCTAGAGATTCAATGAATTCGTAAACATTGTCAGTTAGAATGGTTTTTGTTTGGGGTGCATAATGACGTGATAACATTCCAGGAGCAATGGGGTCAGAATTGTTTGATGTAGAGATTTTTACTTTACCAATAATGTCTTCAATTTCACTTACGGTGATGGTGCCATACCGATATAGAATTGGATATTGATCATTTTCAAAACCAATTATCGTTGATTCTATTCCGTGTTCACAGTTACCACCATCTAGTATCACCTCTAATTCGTCACCAAAATAATCGAATACATGTTTGGCATTGGTTGGACTAATAGAGCCAAATGGATTCGCACTCGGTGCAGCTAAAGGAAAATCGAGTTCTTGGAGCAGTGATAATGTCAAAGGGTGATTGGGCATTCTTATGGCTACGGTATCTTTACCCGAAGTAACTATTTCAGGAATCGTGGATTGTTTTTTTAACACAAGGGTTAAAGGTCCTGGCCAAAAGTTTTCTGCAAGTTTTAATGCCAAAGGCGGGATATTTGATGCGACTTGATTTAGGTAGTCAATTGATTTGATGTGAACTATTAATGGATTATGGAAGGGTCTTTGTTTTAGTTCAAATATTTTTTTTATGGCCATCGAACTATATGCATTTCCGGCCAATCCATATACTGTTTCTGTTGGAATTGATACAAGCTCATCACGTTTAAGCTGTTCAATTGCGCGATGTATATTTTTTGTAATCAAAGTTATTTTTATTTAAGGGTTACAATTATCACAATACATTGGATCTTCAGTTTCTTTCTGATTTGGGAACATTTCTTCTTTCTCGTAATTACATTTTTGGCAGCCATAGAGATAGCTTATAATAGAATGGGTAGGTGAGCTACATTGATTACAAGGGAGCCCTTCTTTTATTGCGGTAATTCCGAGTCCTGGAGCATGGCAAACTGGGCAATATGAATTGATTTTATTTGCTAATTTTTGTGTAGCCTGAGCAATCACCTGCATTCGGGTTGGATTATACATAGCCCTCATGTCGGTTTCTATATAGGCACTACCTTGTGTTTCTAAAAGATGATTGACTGCTCCTTTCAGGGCATTCCAATCAGTAATACCTTTTGTTATATCAGAAAAATCATTTTTTGATTTTTTAACGATTAGTGCATGCGCGGGGAATTGACATTGTATGGCAAAATCTTTTAGTTCAGCTATCGTATTTACCTCACGAACATTAAAATTAGTGTCAGTTGAAAGTACGCGAATAAATATTTCTAAATCATTTTTTTTATCTATGAATAAAAGAATCTCATCGTCTGCATAGGCAAAAAAAATCGAAGGATGAGGTCCAAAGGAACCTTCGCTGGCTATCGCTAAATCAGAATTTGCTAACTCCATAGCCAGTAAGCATTTTTTTCTAGCAGTTTCTAAAGGCTCATCCTCTCGTTCTATTTCACCGGTGAAAGTACCTAGTAAGTCTGAATCGAAATTGGGTACTGTAATACAATGTACGCCTAGTTCTTTTTCTAAAATTGGTGCAATTGCTTTTTCTTTCTCATGTTTGGTGGCTATGATTAATTTTCTACCTTGAAACATAATCTAATTATTCTCCCGCTATCGAAATATGTATTTCTGATGTAATTCGTAATTTTTTATTTTCTTTATTCAGCTGAGAAATAAATTCTTTTATTTTTTCAAGATCCTTGTTTAAATCTGGGATTCTTATTGACGCAGTTTGGTCATCTTTTCCAAATCGTAATTGGGAACTAAAATTTTTCATTTCATGGTAATGAATTTTCGAGTAAAAAATGTTCGTTAATACATCGAATCCTTCTTCTATCGAAAATTCACCTTCAATGAGTGTTACTTTTTCATGAGTGTTCATACTTAATTTATTTATTAATGAGTGGAATGAAATATGGTGATTGGGAATAATATGGAAAATGCTTAGAACAGATGAATTTTTTAATGTAAGGCATCGTAGTTTTGCTACACTCTGTTTGTGTTTTGAAGTTTAATAGAGGTAGTGTTTTCAATGGTCAAACTTCTTTTGTTCATTTAGTGTTAATCGCATTTTTATCGGTGCAAACTTGAGAATTATACTTAATATATATTCATTTATATTTGTAATACATAGCATAAGAAAAATTAATGAATTACACATTGAATCAACTTCAAATATTTTTGAAAATTGTACAAACAAATAGTGTTACGAAAGCTGCAGAAGAATTGCATTTAACTCAACCAGCAGTATCTATTCAACTTAAAAATTTTCAAGACCAGTTCGATATTCCTTTAACCGAGGTTATAAGTCGAAAAATTTATATCACTGATTTTGGTCGTGAAATTGCCAAGGCCGCCGAAAATATTATTAACCAAGTAAATGCAATTAATTATAAAACGCTGGCTCATAAAGGGCAGTTGAACGGGAAGCTAAAAATTTCTGTAGTATCAACGGGTAAATATGTGTTACCTTTTTTTTTAACCGATTTTATGAAACAGCATTCAGGCATTGAATTATTAATGGATGTTACAAATAAACAAAAGGTTATAGAGAGTTTAGAGAATAATGAAGTTGATTTTGCCCTAGTTTCTATTTTGCCAAGTAAACTAAAAATCGAAAAGCTAGACTTACTTCAAAATGTTTTATTCTTGGTTGGAAATTCTAATTCCCAATATAACAAAGGGCTAAAACCAAAGGAAATATTTAAAAATTCCCCACTCATTTTTAGGGAAAAGGGCTCAGGTACTAGACAAACGATGGAGCAATTCATTGAACGAAATGGATTGTCTGATTTTAAGAAAATTGAATTAACTTCTAATGAAGCCGTAAAACAAGCATTATTGGCAGATTTAGGTTTTTCAATAATGCCTTTGATTGGTATTAAAAGTGAACTTGAACATCATGAACTTCAAATAATTCCCACTAAGGGGCTTCCAATTAAAACAACATGGAGCTTAATTTGGCTAAAAGGGAAAAAACATTCTCCAGTTTCTCTTTCCTTTTTAACTCATTTAAGAAAGGAGAAATCACAGATTGTGCAGAATAAATTTGCATGGTATGAAAAGTATTAGCTGTTTTGGCAATGATCCATATAGGATTTCATTAGTGGGAAGTATAGTTTTTTTATGGTACTCAAACTTCCTATGAAATTTTACAGTGCTTGAGATGCTTCGCCCGAATTGCTATAATACATGCAAAATATTACCTTGATTTGCGATTTGCTTTCGCTTTTCTTTGATCATAAAAAAATACAAATAGCATGGTTAAAGCCGCGCCTAATAATGCCAAAGCCATATCTTTCTGGGCATCCCAAACATCACCTTGTGTTCCTACATAGGTTTTTACAGAGCTAGGCATTAAAACACCACCAATACACCACTCAATTAATTCAAAGAAGGCACTCAACGATAAAATAATTTCTATGGGCATGATATACTTTCGCCAAGAAGTTACCATCCATTTTTGAACCAATACTTCTAATAAGGGAAAGGCGATCAAAAATCCAAAACTGAAGTGCACAATTCGGTCGTATGGATTGCGATGTAAACTATAAGCCGCTTGTAACCAGTCACCCAATGGAACACTTGAGTAAGCAAATTGTGAGCCTAGGATATGCAAAGCGCCAAAGGTAAATAAGCAATAGTATGTTATCCTCCGCACTCTTAAAGAGGCTAAATTGATGAGTATGACAGGGGTCAACAAAATCACTAAAAGGTTTTCAATTATCCAATTGGTTCTATCATGAGTAAAAGCGAAGGATAGTAACCAAAGTAAGGAGAATGCGATGACTAAGCGATAAATAAAGGCGTTAGGCTGCCTAACGCGAGTTGACAAGAATAAACTGCTAAACATAAATTCATATATTTTATGAATTCAAAACTAGTCGATGCAATTTCTATAATAATTAACCTAGGTTAGTAAATTCAGATAATTCTATCTAAACCTATTTTATCTCATCAAGGTTACATTACCTGTGAACTCTTTTTTAAGTCCATTCAAAAATTGAACATTAATCACATAAACATACACACCTAATTGCTGGTCAACGCCATTATATTTTCCATCCCAACCTCTGCCATCCATTGAGTTGGCCGAAAAAATATTTTCGCCCCAACGATTATAAATTTCCATATTAAAACTTTGCAAGCCACTTGCCAACAATTCTCTTGGTAAAAAATAATCGTTTCGTCCATCACCATTGGGTGAAAATGAATTCGGAATATTGATAAAACAATCGCGTTTAATCCAAATGCTATCGGTTGTGCTACACTCGCTATTTGGCGTGGTTGCCAATACCCAATAATGTCCGGGTTCACTTACCGAAATAGCATTAGAAGTAGCTCCGGTACTCCAAGTATAAATGGCATTTGGGTTAATGATATTGGCTAATACTATGCTCGAAGTTATACCCGGACAAATCATGGTATCGGCACCGAGGTTTACTTCAGGGTAATCAAAAACCTGAACAATTTTGCTGTACGAACTAGGTGCACATTTTGCATTGGTGCCGGTAAGGGTTATGGTATATGTATTTCCATTTTCGAAGGTATGCATGGGGTTGTGTACATTCATTAATTGCAGTCCGTCATTAAAATCCCAAATAAAAGATTCGGTCATAGTATTCATCGAATCTTTAAAAAAGAGAGGTTCGCCAATGCATAATAGGGAATCTGAAACACTGAAAGTTACAAAGGGTGCCGATAATATAAATACATCCTGGGTCACCGAGTCTTTACAACCTATGGTATCAGTAATTATCAATTTGATGGTAAAATTTCCGGAACTTGTATATATATGACTATTGTTATTATCTATGGTGCCATCGCCCCAATTCACCTCAAAATTTACCGGTCCGGTTGTAGTTGAATTATCTACAATGGTTACAACTTCATTCACACAAAAAGTATCTCCTACACCAAAGCCGGCAACTAATGGATGTAGCGTATTTACAATAGCTGTTGCCGAATCTTTGCAACCATTCAATTCAGTGATGAGTTTAATATTATACACACCTTGCGTGTAATAAATATGAGAAGTGTCTTTCACATTCGAAGCACCACCATCACCAAAACTCCATAAATAAGTAGCCGGTAAATTACCTGCTCCATGATTGGCATAAAAGTTTACAGTATCTTCATCACAGCCAAATTGATTCGTCGTTTGAATGCTGGGTGTAAGATTTACAGTATTGATATACACACTATCGGTGACATTACAAATTTCACGAAACGAAATATCATCAATAGCAAAATCGTTACCGCTTAATGCGGTTGCTTGGTCGGTGATACAAATGGTAATAGAGGTATTACTTCCGCTAAACCAAGTAACATTAAACTGTGTCCACACGCCGGTGGCAAGAGGCAATGCTAATGGCAGGCCAGTAAGAATTCCATTAATCGAAAATTGTAATATGGCAGGGTTGCTGCCGACGCAAGTGGCTCCCCAAGCAGAAAAATCGTAAAAGGTATTTGGGTTTACATTGATGGTTTGACACCAAATATTTACATTGGCAACTGCGGCACCATTTACCACCATCATATTGCCTGTGCCTGTAGTATGATCACCAAAGCTTGCAAAATTGATATGTGTATTGAATGGATTGGTAGCAATGGCATATTGTGCTTCTGATGAAAGTAATCCCCAGGGGCCGCCGGTTCCATAAATATAATCTGAACTAAAAATAGAATCACCTAATGAAAAATCTCCATTCGGAATTAAATTGGTTGGTGTAACCGCTTGCACTGTAAGTACATAATTTGTGCTGGTGGTGCCTACACTCACTAAAGGGTTTAAAATATTAGGATTCGACAGTCCAACAGCTGGTGTCCATGTAGTATCTAAAAAGTAAGGTACAGCGCCAGTTACTAATAAACTTGGATTGAGTTGAATGGTAGAATTTTTACAAGCTAAAATAGTATCCGGTAAATTGGTGATACTGATATTGCATTGGGCTATTGATTTTTCGAAAGAAATCGAGAAGGTAATTAGTAAAACCAACCACTTGACTTTTTGTAAACAGATATCCATAACCTAAAATTTGTTTGCTAAGGTACAATCTATGTTGCAATCAAATGAAAAAAGAGAGGGTAGAATAGGTGATTAAACATTATAGGAGTTAAATGAATAGCAATATTTTAAGGTTTGCATGATTGGTGTGTTAAGTGGCAACTTACTATTGGAATTAAAATGCATGTGGATTCAAAAATGATACATGATAAATAAAGTAAGTAATGCCTATATTTAAGAATTAATATACTTGATATGCAAATTGACATTGTGAATGCAACACTGGAAGATCATACATTATTGGGCTCGATATTTTTTAATGAAGAAGTAGTAAGATTTACAAATTTTAAAAAATTTGGAAAGCAATCTGAATTAAAAATCTTCTTTCAAAAGTTTATACATATTCATGCAGGCGAAGCATTGCAATATGG
The DNA here is from genome assembly GCA_016706595.1 of Bacteroidota bacterium. Lineage (GTDB taxonomy): Bacteria > Bacteroidota > Bacteroidia > Chitinophagales > Chitinophagaceae > OLB11. The sequence continues at coordinate 942,294 of JADJJH010000002.1, forward strand.
TCCATACCTAATTTTAGCAGATCATCAAATCGCAGGTCTGTGTGGTATGCAACAACTCGATCTTGAAAAAGGTGTTTCTGAAATATGGTATGTGCTAGCTGAACCATTTTGGGGTAAGGGAATTGCTACTTTTATATTAAAGCAGCTTATTGAAATGGCTGAAAGTAATCCTCTAATGAATTCGATATATGCCGAAGCCGTAAGCAGTAACCAAGCAAGTTGGCAATTGCTCGAAAAGGCAGGATTTACCTTAATTCAAGAAAAAGAAAACGGATTTGTAAAAGGTGATATTAAGGAGAATCTTAGATGTTATGAACTGAAATTGTAACGTTCACGCAAGCTATAAATCGAATCAATAACTATTTCTTATCTGTCATGCTAGTGAAACTAATTATGCTTATCATACCTTCATAGAGTCTGCAAATACAGAAAGCCAATTTGCCCTTTGATTTATTTCTGGGAAAAATTGAACTTTATAGTTTGCGACATCAGACTTACATTCGCATCCTAGTATGAATTTGGCTTATTTGCAAGGACTTTACCTTCAGCATCCTTCACTAAAAAATATTTTAGATGAGATTACTTTGCCCTCACCTCGCCTCATCACTTTAAAAAACTTACAAGCATCTTCGTTTTCTTTTTTATCGACAACCATTTTCAAACAATTGGATGTAAACCATGTTTTTATTTTAGATGATAAGGAAACCGCTGCCTACTTTCAAAACGATTTTGAAGCCTTAAGTGGCGCCCTCGATATCTGCTTATTTCCGGATAGTTATAAAAAATCTGGTCACATTGGCGAATTAAATAGCAGTCATGTTATGCTACGTGCCGAAACTTTAATGAAGTTTAATTCCGAATCGGCTAAACGTAAAGTACTTATTACGTATCCCGAAGCCATCATCGAAAAAGTAGTAAACACAACTACCTTTTCGAAAAATACCATCTTTATTAAACAAAGTCAGAAGCTAGATACCGATTTTTTGTTTGAGTTTTTAGTAGACATGGGCTTTACGAAAGTTGATTTTGTGTACGAACCCGGACAATTTGCCATACGTGGTGGGATCATCGATATTTATTCGTTTGGAAACGAACATCCTTATCGTGTTGAATTATTTGATGATGAAGTAGATACCATTCGCATCTTTAATGCCGAAACGCAATTATCAGAGCGTAAACTTTTACAAGTAACCATTATCCCAAATATTGAAACGCATTTCGGTACCCAAGAGAAAGTTTCCTTATTCGAATTTCTTCCTACAAATACCATTATTTGGTTACATGATGCCGAGCACATTCAAACGAGATTGAATAAACTTTCGGCTTTTATTCATGAAAAAGAATCGGTGGTAATTACCGATAGTAATGAAACTGAAATTGAAATTACCAAAGACGATTTTGTTACCGAATCCGATATCTTGAAACAAATAAGTCAACGCACGGTCATTGAATTTGGCAAAGGCTTTGCGCAAGAAGTTTTGCAAACGTCTAGTTCCAAAGAATTCAAATTTCAAACGAAAGAGCAACCTTCCTTTAATCGCAATTTTGATTTGTTGATTAAAGACTTGCAAGATAAAAGTGCAGAGCATTATAGTTTATTTATCTTTTCAGAAAACCCGAAGCAACTCGAGCGGCTTCGTAGCATATTCGCTGAATTAAAAGCTAATATCTTATTTACGCCTATTCCTAATTCTTTATCGCAAGGATTTATTGACAGTGACTTGAAAATAGTTTGTTATACAGATCATCAAATATTTCAGCGCTATCATAAATATAAAATGAAGCAAGCTTATAGCCAAGGCAAAGCTTTAAGTTTACGCGCATTGCGCGATTTGCAGCCGGGCGATTTTGTAGCCCATATCGATCATGGAATTGGAAGATATAGCGGCTTGCAAAAAATTGATGTCAATGGTGTGATGCAAGAAGCTGTGCGAATTATTTATAAGGATAATGATGTGCTGTATGTAAATATTAATTCACTGCATAAAATTACCAAGTACAGCGGCAAAGAAGGTACCGAACCTCATATTCATAAAATTGGCAGCGGAGTTTGGGAGAAACTAAAAACCAAAACCAAAAAGCAAATTAAAGATATTGCCGGCGACTTGATAAAATTGTATGCCGCCCGTAAAGCATCTAAAGGATTTATGCATTCGCCCGATTCATACTTGCAAACCGAACTGGAAGCCTCATTTATGTATGAAGATACACCAGACCAAAGCAAGGCAACCATTGATGTTAAAAAGGATATGGAAGCCGAAGCACCTATGGATAGATTGGTTTGTGGGGATGTAGGTTTTGGCAAAACAGAAATCGCCATTCGTGCCGCATTCAAAACCGTTACCGATGGCAAGCAAGCGGTAATATTAGTGCCTACAACTATTTTGGCGTATCAACATTTTCAGAATTTTACCGAAAGGATGAAAGAGTTTCCTTGTACAGTAGATTATTTAAATCGCTTTAAATCTTCTAAACAAAAAAAAGAAACCTTACAAAGATTGGCTGAAGGTAAAATTGATATCATCATTGGCACGCATGCTTTATTGGCTAAAGATGTAAAGTATAAAGACCTAGGTATTTTAGTAATTGATGAAGAACAAAAATTTGGTGTAGCGGCAAAAGAGAAAATTAGAAGTATTAAATCCAATGTGGATACACTCACATTAACAGCTACACCCATTCCGCGAACCTTGCAATTTTCATTAATGGGTGCTCGCGACCTAAGTGTGATTAATACGCCACCACCCAACCGACAACCTGTACATACCGAGTTGGCAATGTTTAACGACGAGTTGATACGCGATGCTGTTTACTATGAAACAGAAAGAGGCGGACAAGTATTTTTTATTCATAATCGGGTAAAAGGATTGGCCGAAATGAAGGCGCATATACAAGCTTTGTGTCCCGATATTAGTGTGGGCATGGCGCACGGACAAATGGATGGTGATGAATTAGAAGAAGCGATACTTGATTTTATGGCACAAAAATATGATGTATTAGTTTGTACCAATATTGTAGAAAGTGGGGTAGATATTCCGAATGCCAACACAATTATGGTAAACAATGCACATCAATTTGGTTTAAGCGATTTGCATCAACTGCGCGGAAGAGTTGGTAGAAGCAATAAAAAAGCTTTTTGTTATTTATTATCGCCATCGCTAAGTTTATTGCCTAACGATAGTAAAAAGAGATTGCAAACAATTGAGCAATATAGTGAGCTAGGCAGCGGGTTTTCAATATCCATGCGCGACTTAGATATACGAGGTGCAGGTAATATGTTAGGCGGTGAGCAAAGCGGTTTTATAACTGATATTGGTTTTGAGATGTATCAGAAAATTTTGAATGAAGCCATTCGTGAATTGAAACATACTGATTTTAAGGATGTATTTAAAGATCAGATCGATGATAAAAAGGATTATGTGGGCGATTGTACGGTAGATACCGATTTAGAAATTTTAATCCCTGATGCCTATGTCGAAAGTATTGCCGAAAGATTATCGTTATATACTCAACTCGATCAATGCGAAGACGAGGCAGCCCTGCAACGATTTTCGGAAAGCTTAAAAGATCGATTTGGCCCCATGCCACAACCTGTAATTGATTTATTTATGGCACTACGGGCACGTTGGCTTGCGCAAGAACTAGGCTTTGAAAAATTATTACTTAAAAACAAGCAATTGCGCTTATATTTTGTTGGCAATCCGGCTTCACCCTATTTTGAAAGTGAAACCTTTAGTAAAATATTATCGTCAATTCAAACCCAATTAAAAAATGCACGACTGAAAAATATTGGTACAACCACCATGCTAACTATCGATGGTGTGAAAGGTATTGAAGAAGTGTATGAAGTTTTATTGAGGCTGAAATAGGTTTTAGATGTTAGGAGACAGGGTTCGGATATCAGGTATCAACTGTTTCTTTTCTATCATTTCAAATCTCTCATCTCCTCACTAAAGCATACGAATCCAATATAAACTGTTGTAATTGCTTTGCCTGTATGGTGCCATCAACCACAATGGTATTCCAATGTTTTTTATTCATATGATAACCCGGTAAAACTGCATTTGGAAATTCTTCACGTAATTGTATAGCATATTCAGGATTGCATTTTACATTAAATCGCAAAGGATCTTCATCGATAGATAAAAGCAAAAACATTTTGTTGCTCACTTTGTAAACAAGGTTGTCGGGCCCAAACGGACAAACTTCTTCCACATCCTTCAATGATAAAGCAAATTCTCTGAGGGCTTCAATATGCATTGACTTTTAATTTAAACTTCTAAAATCAACCGGTACTAATTTACTAACCCCGGCTTCTTGCATCGTAACACCATAAATTACATCTACGCTGGCCATGGTTTGTTTATTATGTGTTACTATAATAAACTGTGAGTTATCACTAAATTTACGAATCATATTCGTGAACTTGCCTACATTGGCATCATCCAAAGGTGCATCCACTTCATCAAGTACACAAAACGGAGCAGGCTTAATTAAGTAAATGGCAAATAAAAAGGCTGCAGAGGTAAGTGTTTTTTCGCCACCCGATAATTGGGTTATTGTACTTGGTTTTTTACCTTTTGGTTGCGCATAAATTTCAATAGTGGTTTCGGCTAAATTTTCTGGATCAACCAATTTCATGTCGCAATTATCATCTTGCGTAAACAAGGCATGAAATACATTAATAAAATTCTCTTTCACCTTTTCAAACGTATCCTTGAATTTTTGGTTGGCCGTTGCTTCTACTTCTTCAATGGTTTTCATCAAGCTATCTTTGGCATTGGTTAAATCGCCTTTCTGTTCTTGTATAAAATCATGACGCCCTTTCATTTCTTTATAAGCTTCAACAGCCATCGGATTTACTTCGCCTAAATTATCGATACGTTTTTTTAGTTTATCTACTTCAGCACTTAATTCTTCTATAGCCGCTTCGCCAACACGAGGTTGTTTTAGCACTTCATCCAAATCAATTCTAAACTCAACATGCAAACGCTCCTTCATCGAAGTAAGTTGCAATTTCATTTCAGTTAGTTTATCCTTAATGCTGGTAAGTTGCGCTTCACTTACCTCTTTCTCACGACGCTTTTTATTGAGTGCAGTTTCCTTCTCACTCAACTGATTTCTGAACACATAAAAAGCCTGGTCTTTTTCATTGAGTGCTTTTTCACCACTTTCTTTTTCTTGCAATGCCTTGTACAACTTCTCTTCATTATCTTTTAATAAGGTAGAAGTTTCATTAAGTTGTTGTTGTGTAATTACCAATTGTTGCTCATCGGCAGTAATTTTTAATTTTAAATCTTCAATTTGTTGGGTACGAATATTGCGTTCGTTATTGATTTCATTTATCCTACTTTGCTGACGCGTAATAATGATATTATGTTGATTATATTCTTCGTTCGATTTATTATACTCGGCTTCGGCACTCGAAAATTTCTGTTGACTTTGTTGTAAACTATCAAATGCAATACTCATCTGTTGCTTCATTTCAATATGCAATTTCTGCGTATCTTCTATCGATTGCTTGGTTTGTTGCAATTGCTCATTGAGTTGTTTAACCCTTTCGCCCGATTGTTGTATTTGATGGGTATAATTTTCGATTCGATGTTCAATTTGTGCAATCGAATTTTCTAATCGGTTCACTTCATCACGGGTACGATGAATTTGATCATCCTTCACATCACGATTAAATCCAACTATTAAGTTTTGCGTTTCGGTTATTTCTTGCTTCAATTGATTTACACTCGATTGCAATGAAATGATTTCTTCATTCAATTTTTCTAATCGTTGGGTGCGACCAATTTTATTACCTTCAAAAATGCCTACCGATCCACCAACTATGCGTTTATTCGTTTTAAACCCGGTTCCATCTTTTTGAAGAATTACGGCTTTGCCCGGGTTTACAACTTGTAAATTATCTGCTACACAAACATTATGCAATAAGTAGCGATAGATGGGTGCATACTTCGCATCAGATTGAATTACATCTAATGCGCTTATGCTTCCTTCAGGTATTTCTTCAATGGCTGCTTTTTGTTCAAGTTCCGATAAAATAAAAAATCCTGCCTTGCCTTTTTTATTGTCTTTTAATAAATCAATGGCTTGGTAAGCTTGCTCGGGTGTATCCACCACATAGTAATTCAAGTATTTATCTAAATAACTTTCAATACAAACTCGGTAATCATCTTTTACGCTCAATAATTCTGAAAGTAGCTGTGCGCCATGGTTCCAGCCCGAATTTTTATTCAAATATTTAATACTATCCGGATAACCTTCTAAACTATCAACTAATGATTTTAATAAATTGAACTCATTTTGTTTAGCATCTAATTTTCGGTTCTCTTCAAAGGTTTTAACGCGTAAATCTTCTAAAGCGGCTTGCGAGGCTAATAATTTTTCGGTGGCTTCGGCTTGCTTTTGTTGCAAATCGGTAAGGCTCCCTTTTTTTGTTTCTAGGTTTTTTTGATGCTCTTCTTTCTGTGTATTTTGTTTGTCAATCTCTACTTGTCGATTTTTATTTTCTTCTTCAAGTTGATGAATGGAACGTTGTTGGTTATTAATATTATTTTCGGCAATCGCCACTTTCTTTTCAGCTTCAAACTGATGAACTTGTAATTTTTGATGCTCATTACGTAAAGTATCTACTTCTGCTTTTTGCGCATCATATACACTGCGCTTCGAATCAAGATCGCCACGAAGTTCATCTAAACGAAGTTTAAATTTCTCTAGGGTGTCTTGCTCGGTACTTAATTTAGTTTCGGCATCTTGCGTGGCTTTACTTAAGCTTGCTGTTTGTACATTTGATTCTTTAATCGATTGGTCTATTTTCTTTACCAATTCATTCAAATGTTGAATTTTTTGAGACGAAAGATTTTTTTCGTTTTCCAGTTTACGTAATTGATCAACTAATTCGTTAAAAGCCTTTTGAATATGATGTAATTCTTCTTCGCGTTTTGTAAGCTCTAGTTTTTGCGCTTCTAATTCAGCACCTTCTTTCGAAATGATGGCTTCTAATCCAAGTATCGCATCTACTTCATGTTGCTGTTGAGTGCTTAGTAATTGGTACGATGAATTGAAATCTTCTAACGAAGCTTTTACAAATTCAACGCTGGCATCTTTATATTCATTTTTTATTGAATGGTATTTCTCTGCTTTCTTGGCCTGACTTTCAAGTGTTCTTAAGTTATTTGAAATTTCAAACAATAAATCTTCAATTCTATTTAAATCTTGCTCAGTTGCATCTAACTTAAGCTTGGCTTCTTTTTTACGTGTTTTGTAAATCGAAATACCTGCAGCTTGTTCAAGCATACGGCGGCGACTATTATCTTTATCTTTAATGATATCGTCTACCATGCCTAGTTCAATAATCGAATAACTATCAGAGGTAACCCCGGTATCCATAAATAAATTCGTGATATCCTTTAATCGGCAGCTCACATCATTCAATCGGTACTCACTTTCACCATTTTTATAAAATTTACGTGAAATGGTAACGATATTGAATTCGGTTGGTAAAAGGTTTTTGGTATTCTCAAAGGTCAATGAAACTTCTGCTAAACCTGAGCCATTGCGGGTTTTTGACCCATTAAAAATCAGGTCTTCTAAATTATCCGAACGGAGGGTTTTGATTTTGTGTTCGCCAATCACCCATCGGATGGCATCTACAATATTCGATTTTCCACAACCATTCGGTCCAACAATGCCCGTAATTTGGTTATCGAGGTTGATGATGGTTTTATCAGCAAAGCTTTTAAATCCTTTTATTTCTAATGACTTCAGTCGCACGTTCTTCCTTTTTGTTTGATAGATAAATAAGGGAATACGCATGAGCATGCGAATTCCATTTTGGAGCGTGAAGATACTCTGTGCCTATCTGAAAAAAGGATTCTGTTTGTAAGTGAAAACTAGCATTGGAAAACCTGTGGATAAATACTGGACAAACTATATTTTTAATGGAATACGTGTGGAATTTGGTGGTGATATTGGCAGATATGCCACTTGTAATGTGGGTAAATCAATCCCAGCTATTGGTTCTTCGATCAAATTTGTCGAGACCGAATTTGAGTTGAAAAGGGTTATTATACTTATTGGCTAAACTTCCTGAAACATAAAATCCAATTTTAAATCGCTCACGAAACAAAGGAATGATTTTTTCTATACCAACATAAGCCTCAGTATAATTTAAATTTCTTTCTGGTAAAAAAAGAAATCCCCCACCAATTACTTCAAGCAATTTTAGTTTTTTAATGAGCGGAATTTTATTAATGATAGAGCCATTGAAATGATGCAAATAGTGAGCTTCATAAAAACGGTTAAAGACAGGGAAAGTTGAATCGAGGTTTTGGAAACTGATTAAGGGGTTATTGAAAAGAAAGGGATTTCCGCGACTAATGAATTTGTAATCGATATACTTTAAATCTTTTTGTGTGATAAACTCGCCGCTTTGAATTCGGTATTGCGAAATACCTGCCAAGCCCAATTTAAGTTTTTGGAAGATTCCGAATTCCAAATAATCAAAATTTACCTCACTTTGCAAAACGCCGGCAATACCTTTTCGCCATTTTGCATAAAAAGTTGGGAATTTAGAACCCAAAATAATCTTCTGTCGTGGTTCGCGAATGTAATTTTGGAATGGTGTATACTCAAGCGTTAAAGAGCCATATAATGAATTGTACGAATTGAATTTTACCGGGTCGTTATTAAATACCAATAACGAATCATATTCTTTATTCAATTTTAATTGATCGATAGATTCTCTTCTTGCAAATTCGGCTTTAGCCCTAAAAACCAAACCATTTGCAACTTCTAAACCATGTTCGAAACTGATATTATTTTTGATGTAAAAATTACTTCGTCTGAATAAATTAATAAATGCATCACCGTAAAATATCAAATCAAAACTACGACCGGCATCTATCACAAAATAACCTTGCGAAAATGGATTGTAAATATGTTGCAACATCAGTGAGCCCATAAAATCGCGGTTACGCAAACCATAACTTAATTCGCCATTGACATACAAACTTTTTTTAGATGGAAAGATTTTGCGATAACTACCCCCCGTAGCAATACGTGTACCGCCGGGCAAAAAGGGCCTTACCATGGATACTACCGGATTAATACTAATCGTTCTTTCTTTTTCGCGCTTATAGTTTTCTTGGCCAAAAAATAATATTTTAAGTGCGGTGATTTTATTGGTGCGATGATCTATTGAATCAAGATATTCTTTCGAGTGCGTTGCACGATACGTGCTATCATTTTTAAAAATAAATTTCACTTCATTTTCATTCAAAGGCTCTTTACGAACGGTGTTCCAAAAATTGGAATCTTGTTTATAGGCTTCTATTGAAGTGGAACTAATTTCACGATTGAAATAACGTTTAGCGAATTGCGTGTCTATTTTATAATGATCATAAACAGCTATGGTTCGGCCTGAAGTTTTTGATTTGCCGCCTTTACTAATATAAATAAATTCTTGTCGAGTAGGTAGCCATGCTTTTTCGTCAACCAATTCAAGCGTTTGATTAGCTTCAAAATAATCATATTCGTTTAAGTGATATTTTGGAAATCGAAAGGTTGATGAAATGATAGTCCATGAAGTATCCACAATTTGTACTTCACCTTCAAGTAATGCATTGCCTAGTCGGCCCGGTATAAATTGAATGGTATAGATGGTATAATTATTTCGTTTAAAAATATTTTTTGTTTTGTACCGATAAGCCATCAAGCCGCTAAAACTAATGGGCGAAAGCATAGGCGTTTCGCTAAGTGCCGGAATACGAATCAAATTATTATACAAATTAAAATCACCTTCGGTGGTACTTAAAAAGAAAAGACCGTCGTTGTTACCACGCTTTTTTACGCCGGTTCTAATTTCCTTTACTTTATCGGGATATTGATAATTGAGTTGAAGATAAACTTCTGTCATACTCATATCCGGGAGTTTAGCATCAAGTACCGCGCGTGCTGAGTCTGTGAGTTTCTCTCTCTTTCTTTTTGTTAAACCAGTCTCATTTTCTTCGGTAGCACGTATATATACTTCCGCCGAAAAAGACGAAGCGGCACGCATGATATTTTGTTTTTTTTCAATGACGTTACGGATAATTTCTTCGGCCTTATCTTTTCGGAAACCAACTATTTTAAGTTCTTCCATTTGGCTGCTACTTTCTTCAAGTATCACATTTTGCAGACCTTCAGTTTTGCGATGGAGTAATTTTATACTTTGTTTTTTATAACCAATCAATGAAAATACAATTTCATATTGGCCTTCTTCGAGCATAAATTCAAAACGACCGTCATCATCTGTTTTGGTGCCAATCTGAACATCTTTAATTTGCACAGTAACAAAACTTAGAGGTTCTAATTGCGCATTGGTAACCTTGCCAATTAATTTAATTTGTTGGGCATAGCTATTTATAAAAAACACCAACAATGGCATTAATACATAAATAGTTTTTTTAAATAAATTGAATTGCATGTCAGTTAAGAGTAGACGAATATAATCTATTTGGATTCGCGGTTGTTACTTCCGTTATCATCCCCGCCGCCTTCATCTTTCTTTAAATTTTCATCTCTGTTTTTGCCTTCTTTGTCTTTTTTCGTTGCTGGTCGTTTCATCGCATCTGAATTGTTAAGCTGCGATTTACTGGCTAACTTAACCTGAATGTTTAAGCCGATACTTCGTGTTTGGTTTTTTCGTAAAACATTTTGATTATAGTAGGGATACAATTCGTATTGCGTTTGGGTTTGTATAGTATTCAATATATCGTTTGCGGTAAGGGTTAAATTTACAAGTCCTTGTTTAAAGCTTTTCTTGAGGGCTAAATCAATATTGCCATAAGGATTTATATACCCTTGCGAAATCACAGTACGTGCATTATAATTCCCGCTTAATTGAAAATTAAACCCATGTTGTAATTTGGCATTCGTAGTTAATTTGGCGAAACCACCATAGCCTGCTCGTTGTAAGGTTGCATCCAAATTAGCGCCATCAATAATATTTCTAAACACATTGATATTAAGCGTGGCATCCCACCAACTTAATAAATTAGCTCTATTAATGATTTCAAATCCAAAAGTTGTACCGGTAGCTAAATTTTGATTTTGTGAGAAGGTAGTTCCATTGTCATTGAATCGGCGATATCGTTGAATTAAGTTATTGGTATATTGGTAGTAAGCACTTGCCATTAAGGTATTGCTTTTGCCATATTGATAGGTATAGGTTAATTCAGTGGCATGTATAAATTCAGGTTTTAAATTCGGGTTTCCTTGTGAAGTATCTTGCGGATTACTTACATCGATATATGGAATGAGTTGCATAAATCCAGGGCGATTCACTCGTCGTGCATAATTAAATGAAAGGTCTTCTTTCTTGGATAATTTTTGCGTTACAAAAACAGTTGGGAATAATCCTAGATAACTATTTTTTACGCCTGCATTATACTGATAAGCGAAACCATCATAAGTAAAGTATTCGGCACGTAATCCAAGTTGTATGCCGGTTGATTTAAATTGATTGGCAAAGTTCGTGTACAGACCATGAACTTGTTGTGTATATTTAAAATGATTTTTGAGTATCGTTTCTTCTACTTCATTTTGATTTGGATATTTTATGGTAGGTTGATTTTCGGATTCGAATTGAATATAGTAAGTTTTTTCCCCTATGTCAATACGTGCATTTTTCCATAAAGGTTTGGTATAATCAATTTGAAAAGTGCCATTCCAGTTACCACCTAAAATCGGTATGTTTTGCAAATAATTATCGGTAATTAAATTGTTCGAATCATACATTTTAGTTTCAAATATACTTTCACGGCGGTATCTTGTTTTGCTAAAATTCAGTTCAACATTCAGTTCTTCTTTTGGCTTTTTAAAATTGTGCTTATACTGTAAATTGGTGGTTGAGCTAAATGGATTACCCATATATTGATTAGAACGATATTGTGTAGAAAGCAAGGTGTCGAAATTAATTTCATTTTCAATGGTTGTATAACTATCACCGCGCATTTGTGCATTAAAAATATTTTCGCTTAAGGTGATTTTGTTGTTCTTGTCGATAGTGTAATCAGCGCCAAAATTGATAAACCCGCTAAGTGGAGTTCGGTCGTTGTGCGTGTAGGAATAGTAGGTATTTGTGTTAGTATAATTTTCTCGTTTATTCGTAGTTTCTTCCCAAGTTTTTGAGGTACGTGCATTGGCATTTAAAAAGAAATTCCATTTTTTTACATTCGCATTAAAATTGATTCCGCCATTCAATCGATAAGGTGCAGCTATGCCGGCGTTGAGTAAAACGTTATATCCTTTCTTTCGATCTTTTTTTAGGATGATATTTAAAATGCCACTCATGCCTTGTGCCTCGTATTTCGACGAAGGATTTGTGATAACTTCAATACTCTCGATGCTCGAAGCCGGGATGCTGTTGAGTGCAGCTTGCGGATCGTTTCCAAACATCGACGAAGGCTTGCCGTCAACCAATAATGTTATATTCTCTTTTCCGCGGATACTTATATTTCCATCCATATCCACATTTACCGAGGGGACGTTCTTTAACATGTCGGCTGCTGAACCGCCTGCAGCGGTTATGTTTTTATCTACATTAAAAACTTTTTTATCGATAGCCATTTCAAAAGCGGGTATTTCCCCAACGATACTAACCCCTTTTAAATTGTTGTTTGATGACTTAAGACTAATTTCTCCTAGGTTTACTTCATTTTTATTGATTTGGTAATCTGTATAAATTTTCGCTTCGTAATTGATAAAGGAAACTGAAATTTTATACAGACCAAATGGGATATTTTCAAGAAGAAAACTTCCATTTTCTTTCGATTTTGTGCCTAGAATTTTCGTGCTGTCTGTTTTGCTTTTGAAAGTAATCGAAGCGAGTTCAATTTTTTCGTTTGTGGTTGCATCCTTTACAACACCGCTTACACTGGCTTTTTGCGCAAAAAGTGATGTATTCAATACAAGTAAACATAAAGTAATGATAAATTTCATAAGTTGGCAAAGTTAGGGGCTTAGCCCTATTCGAAAAACGCATTTGAATAACTAGGATGTTAAACAGAATACAAAATTTCTATAGGTTATTTTGCAATTTTCTTTACAGTTTGTTGGTTGATGCGAAGTAAATATTGTCCACTAGCTAATGAACTTGTTGGTATTTCTACCATAGAAGTTTTGTCAAAATATTTTTTCAAAAGCACACGACCACTCAAGTCACTGAGTTCAATTTCATGAATATCTTTTGTGCCTTCGATGCTAAGTATTTCATTGCAAGGGTTTGGATAAATTTGATAATTATCATTGGAATTTGATAGCGATTGAGTTTGTAATGGGAAACAAGTTACTGCATGACTAGCCATATTGTTTTGTATGGCGGTTGATCGATTGGCAATGAAAGGCTTTAATCCAAATATCGAAATACTGCCCGGCCCGCTACCTATGATATCATAATTGAAAGTCGAATCAAAAGCATTATTACTATAAAACTTTTTGGTATCGGCATATACACTGGATTGTATTTTCGTTTTTATTGAATCGATAATAGTGTCGAAATAGGAATTGGTGAAATCTTGTTGAAGTGCACAATAAGCATCATTATACATTGCTTTGTAATAAGCATTATTGAGCATGTTATTTACCAATGGTCGATTAGTAGGTTGCGATAAGTAATACATATCCAAGTTCAATAACTGTGTACTGCTTAATCCGTATTTAAAACTTCCAAAGGATTCATTATTGTCCCAAGCTATCCATTGAAATTTATCTGTAATAGTATCATGATAAATATAATAATTATGTCCGCTACCGATATATGCATCTAAGTTTGAAAAGATATTTAATGCGGCCCAATGTTTTATAAATAAACTCGTATTCAATTTAGCATCAAGTAAGGATGGTAAGTTACTTGATGGCGTATTATTAATTACATCAATCAATGAAATCAAATCGCTCCAATTGTTGGCGGTATTATTATTTTTTAATTCGTACGACGATTCATATAAACTTTGTGTACTACTTCCTTTCCATTTTAAATCACCATGAGGGTCGCCTTTAAATAAATTGCCATCATTGCTATTAAACCAACGTTTACAAAACTCATCATCAACTTCCTCAACAATGGCATATAATCCCCACAATTGATTATTGAAATATACATTACAATAAGTTACACGAGGCGCAGGCAATTGATGTGAACTAAGAAAGTCGTTCGTTAATTTTTCACGCATGAACGATGGGTCTTTAAACCCATTATTGAAATTCAATTTTTTAAGTCCGTGAATATCTTGTCCTGCCACAAATTCATTCATATCGATCTTAAACGATTTTTTTTGTGAGGGATTATTAAACGATGAATTGCCTTTTGCTTTTATGCCTACATTGGTATACACTTCACCATTAAAATCAATCTGTACTTGCAAGTAATAATCGTTAGTATGCGACGCAATCAACGAATCGTAAAAGGTAGGGTAGGGGAATGTTACATGCAGTGTATGTACATAAGGCATGTGAAAAATCGAATCGCCATTGGCAGCAAATAAATCAATGGATTTGCAAAAAAAACAAACCAATACAAAGAACACTTTTTTCATAGCATAACATTTAAGCCAAACCTAACTTTTCGTCAATATGATAATGATTTCGGTCGGCAGCATTTCGTGAAATCAATTCGCCAATAAATCCTGCTAAAAATAATTGAGTACCTAAAATTACACATACAATACCTAAATAAAAGATCGGTCGTTCGGTCATTTTATATTGTTGAAAAGCAAATTTAGCAATAGTTAAATAGGCGCCAATTGCAAAGCCAAGTAGGAACACAATGCTGCCCCAAAATCCAAATATATGCATAGGTTTTTTGCCATATTTACCCACAAACATAATAGAGGCTAAATCTAAAAATCCGTTTACAAAACGTTCCCATCCAAATTTACTAACGCCATATTTTCGGGCTTGATGAATTACCGGCTTTTCACTAATTTTTTTAAATCCTGCCCACTTGGCCAAAACCGGAATATAACGATGCATTTCGCCATACACTTCAACCGATTTAATAACTTTGTTTCGATAAATTTTTAAACCGCAATTCATGTCGTGCAATTTTACGCCACTCATTTTACCGGTTACATAATTGTATAATTTCGATGGAAGATTTTTGGTTAAGGCATTATCAAAGCGTTTCTTTTTCCATCCACTGATGATATCATATTTGCCTTCTCGAATCATTTCATACAACGAAGGAATTTCATCAGGTGAATCTTGTAAATCAGCATCCATGGTAATTACATAATCACCTTGCGCTGCTTTAAAGCCTTCATTTAATGCGGCAGATTTGCCATAATTACGCTGAAATTTAATGCCTTTAATCAACGGATTTTTTTCGCGAAGCTGAAGTACTTGTTGCCAACTTTCATCAACACTTCCATCATCTATCATAATTACCTCGTACGAAAAATGATTGGCGATCATCACACGTTCAATCCATGCAACTAACTCTGGAAGCGATTCTTCTTCATTCAAAAAAGGGATGATAATGGATAACTCGGGCATTTATTTTTTTGTAAAAGTATTAAAAATTAATGATGAAAATAAAGCTGACAAAATACCACTAACACTGTACGAGAAAATGGTTTTCATAATCACCATCGTTAAGGCTTCAAAATTAGTATCGGCACCAGGTATAAGATAAAACATAATAGAATTCCCGAGTATCATAATAAATAATATCGTGGCAAGGGTTTTCATGCAATGAATGAAGGCTTCCGAAAATTTGATATCCGCATAATAACGATATAGCATAAAGCATGAAACAAGAATGTTTGTGAAGCAAATTAAAAATTGAAACAAACTTAATTTCGCTTGATTGGGGGTATGACTAGCCAACAAAAAAGTAAGGTAAGCGAGTATCAGAATGGCGGTGATAATGCCGGTGCCTGTGGCAATTTTTCTATTCATGAATGGCAACTTGCTTATTGTTTACAACGGCCAATACTTTTCCTTGTAAGCTTTTTCCAAATAATGGCGAATTGGCTGATTTGCTTCGATTACTTTGTTCGTTATACATCCACTTTTCGTCGGTATTAAAAATGGTAATGCATGCATCGGTTTGTTCAGCAATTACGATTTCAGGTAATGAAAGAATAGCTCTCGGTTTATCGGTTAACATGGATATCCATTTTTCAATGCTAATGGTTTTACTTGCTTGCAATAACATCGGCAATACAGTTTGCAAACCTATCATTCCATATTGTGCATATTCAAATTCAACTTGTTTTGCGTCCCAATCTTGCGGAAAGTGATGCGAGCTAATACAGTCGATGGTTCCGTCTTCAATTCCTTTCAATAAAGCTTGTCTGTCATCTTCTGTTCGAAGCGGCGGATTTACTTTATACATTGAATTATAATCTGATAATTGTTCATCTATAAAAAGCAAATGATAAGGGGTTACCGAGCAACTTACACGAAGCTTTTGCTTTTTTGCTTGTCGAATAAGATCAACCGATTTTTTGGTACTGATACCGGTAAAATGAATTTTAGAATCGGTGTATTGTAATAAAGAAATATCGCGTTGAATTAATATACTTTCTGCAATGCCTGGTTTGCCTTGCATGCCTAATTGCGTGGATACTTCACCTTCATGCATCAGTCCGTGTTTAGCTAATGAAGTATCTTCAGGAACTTGTATAATTACACCATCAAAGCTTTTAATATATTGCAAGGCTTTTAGCAATAAGCCGCTATTTTGAACCGGTTTTAACCCATCTGTAAAAGCAATTGCGCCCGACATTTTCATGTCATACATTTCAGCTAAGTCTTTACCTTCAACATCTTTGGAAATGGCGCCTAATGGATGCAAATTAACTAGCTTACTTTTGCTTTTAATATATTCGATACCTGATTTACTACTCGTGGTTGGCCGAGTATTTGGAATTAAACAAATGTCGGTAAATCCACCTGCGATTGCAGCTGCCGAGCCACTTGTCATATCTTCTTTATGCTCGAATCCCGGGTCGCAGAAATCCGAAAATAAATCAAGCCATCCTGCGCTTACATACGTATTTTTTTTGTCGATGATTTTGCTGCCTTTACTTTCCAAATTATCTCCGATTTTTTCAATACATCCATTTTTAATCAGGATGTCTTTTTTCTTGAGATGAAATTTTCCGTTAGGATTGAGCAGTGTGGCTTTTTTAACTAAGAGTTGCATCATATTGTTTTCGAAAAGCAGGCAGAATTATTTCATGAACCGAATTAGCAATACTTCTGCCAGTAAAAATAACAGGGCTAAAGTAATACAAAGTTTCCAAAGTGGCATGCCGTGTTGTAATTCATTGATCGATGAAGCGTTTTGGAAGCTATCCGACAACCATTCTGCGTTTTTTAGTTGGCTCGATTTTTTCAATTCTTGCAAGTCCCAATATTGTAATTCCGATTCGCTTCGATCGTAATTTAAGCCCACAAAAACCGAATCATTATTGCCGGGTAAATACACATGATACAATCCGGCTTTTTGAATGCCATTATGTAAACTAATTTGCATTCGATTGCCAATCACACGTTGTTCGGGAATTGCATCTATTTCGCCTGCTCCCATATGGTATACCATTTCGGTATTGGTTTTTAGATTCTCAATAAAGATGCCGGCATTTTTACCTAAGGTGAGCGAATAGATTGGGTTGCCCGAATTCATAAAAGCCATCTTGTAGATTAAAGGAAGAAACCAATATGATTTAGGGAAATTACTTGAATTAATTTCAGCATCCGAAGCGCATACGTATAAATTACCATTGCCTATTTTGTAAGCCGAAAGAAAGGCATCGCTATTTGAAAATGAGAATAATTTTTGTCCGGTACTTAGGGTTGCATCGCTGATTACATAATGTCTGTAAGCAACCGGTAAATCAATGTTCTCAGGTGTTTTAGTAAACAAATCACGAAACACTTCATGCGATTTATTGTAATCACTTACAAATGATTTGGCTGTATCTAAATTTAAATACATGCAACTAGCCACCTTATTTAAGAATACATTAATGCCTTCGGCTGAGCCCGATTTGGGTGCAAAATTTAAGATGCTTCCACCTCCATTCAAATGGGTTTCAAGCGCTGTTGAAAGTTTTTCGGGCAATGCATTCAAACTATTCAAAATGATTAATGAATAATTTTTTAGTAAGGTTGTATTTACCGCATTTACATTGGTATTATCCATGCGAAACTGTGTGCCGGGTTTAAAAACCGAACTTAAAAATGCATTGGCATTGGTTTGGTTTATGACTAGCACCGAATAATTTGCATTGGCTTTTCCGGCTACATAAAAGGTGTCATCAAAACTAACCGGATAGTCGTTGATAAAGATTTTTATATTTTGTTTGCCCGCAGTAGAAGTAGTAAACGAAATAGTTTCTGTTTTGGTTTCATTGGGTTGTAAGGTAGTATTGGCAACGCTTTTCAGTTGATCGTTTACCATTAACGAGAGTGATGTACTTATTTCTTCATTACCGTTATTTTTTAATTTTACAACCACAGGATTAGGTTGATTTAATAAAATAGAAGGGGTTTCGAAATACGCCGTATCAATGGCTACATTGTTTAAATTAGTAGCTTTTACGGGTACAAAAAATTTCTTTATCGAATCAGTTCCTTTTAAATTTGCTGTGAAACTTTTCTTTTGAAAGTCTGAGATATAAATGATTTGTTGTTGTCTTCCAGGTTCAGTTAATAATAATTGTTTTTGTTTTTCGAGTATGGTTTCGGCGTTTCTTGTTTTAGGAGAAACTTTTAAATTGCCTAGTTGGCGTAAGGCTTCATCTTTCGATAAAAAGCGATTTTCGTTATAGGCAAAATCGTTCGTTAAAATTTGAATTTTATCGTTTGCATCATAGCGTTCGATAATTTCTTTTGCGCTTGCTTTCGCATTATCTAATAAGGATATTGAGTTTTGTTCGATCCCCATACTAAATGAATTGTCGATAAACATGGATATCGCTTTGGGCCCGCCCTGCACTTTTTCTTGATCTTTAGAAAAGAAGGGTTGCGCAAAAGCAAACACTAAAGCTAAAATAGCTAATGCTCGGCAAGCCAGCACCAATAAGTGTTTAAGTTGAGAATGTTTTTGGGTTTGTTCCATCAATTCTTTCAAGAATCTGATATCTGGAAACATCACTTTTTTGTACTTCCTAAAATTAAAGAGATGGATGATTACCGGAATGGCAATGGTTAATGCAGCAAGAGTAAATAAAGGGTATAAAAAATTCACGTGCGCAAAAATAAAGGTTCAGACTTATAAAAAAAGTTTAAATATTGCAGATAAAAGCTTTGTTGAGAGGCGTTAAATAAAACTTCCTTCTATTCATAATAAATTTTCATGAGAATAGGGTGTTGGGCTTCATCAATAATTTCCTCAAGTTTCATGAAGAATTTTTCATTTACCATAGGGCAGCCGTAACTATTGCAAATGACTTCGTTTTGTTCTGCAAATGGAACCATTTCGTATTTGTGTAGAACTATATTTCGCACGAGGGCATTGTTATTGCTTGTGTCAAACCCTATAAGTTTGTAAGCTTTTCCGAACTGGCCAGAATAACTGTTTCCAACTTCATACTTACCAAGGGAAGTACAAAGAGAATTTTTAATATTACTAAATTTTAATTCACCTTCAATGTCAGTCTCCGAGCCAGTTCCATGCGCTACTAAACCCTGTGTTATCATTTTGTTTTCTTGAAGATTGTATACGAAAAATCTATTTTTTGATGAAGGGATTTTCATGTCAATGAAGAAAGCAATTTCTTGATTGTAATGAGGATGTTTTTCTAAGTATATTTTTAATGAAGTGAGTTCTTTTTTAAATCGTTTTTCGGCTAATGCTTTATAGCTATTATGCTTTTTTGGTTGATTTGTATTGTTATATAAATATAACCCAATGCCTATAGCAATAGCGCCAATAATCAACATCAAACCAATGTATTTTTTCATTTTTTATGGTTATATAATCATGTGAATTTAGATAAGTGTGAGGGATGGTAGTGAAAATCCTTTTGCTTGTTTCAAGCAAAAGATTGAAACGTACAGCCCGACGCCGGAGTAGCACCGAAGCGACTTGTTATAATATTTTCAGAAAGATGCTTATGCTTTCGGGGCGCTTCGGGGGCACACCCAAATGAATTATTTTATTGAAAACAATTTACATTGTGGCAAGCAAAGGCTCTGCATAATGTGCCAATCCGAAGTTGCGAGTTTGCGCCTCTTCAGGATGCATAACATGCCATTCAAATTCATCTCTGAAATGACGAATAGCAGCAGCTACAGGCCAAGCAGCGGCATCGCCAAGTGGACAAATTGTATTGCCTTCAATTTTACGTTGAATATCCCAAAGCAAATCAATATCACTCATCTTTCCTTTGCCGTATTCGATGTTCTTTAATATTTTATACATCCATCCGGTACCTTCTCGGCAAGGCGAACATTGTCCGCAACTTTCATGGTTATAAAAATGCGCAAGGCTCATAGTATGTCGTACTACACATTGGTCTTCATCTAACACAATAAATCCTCCACTTCCCATCATGGTGCCCGATTCAAAACCGCCTTCTGATAAAGATTCATAATTCATATATCGAGTTTCACCCTTGGCTGTTTTAAGCAAAAGATTAGCTGGTAAAATAGGTACAGAAGAACCGCCAGGAATACATGCTTTTAATTTTTTCCCGTTCGGAATGCCTCCACAATATTCATCGCTAAAAATAAATTCTTCAACGCTGCAAGTCATATCGATTTCATATATGCCCGGTTTATTAATATTACCGCAAGCCGAAATCAATTTAGTGCCTGTACTTCTGCCAACACCAATTTTGGCATATTCTTCTCCACCCATATTTATAATGGGTACCACAGCCGCAAGTGTTTCTACATTATTCACTACCGTAGGGCAACCCCATAAACCTTTAACGGCAGGAAATGGTGGTTTAATTCGAGGGTTTCCACGTTTACCTTCTAACGATTCAAGTAAGGCTGTTTCTTCGCCACAGATATAAGCACCTGCACCACGTTGAACATACATCTCTAAATCGTATCCCTTTCCTAATATATTTTTTCCTAAAAATCCATTGGCTCTAGCTTCCTCAATGGCTTGTTCAAGAATGTCTACGATCCATGCATACTCTCCGCGAATATAGATGTATGCGGCATTTGCGCCCAAGGCATACGAAGATACTATCATGCCTTCAACCAAAATATGAGGAATAAATTCCATCAAATAACGATCTTTAAAAGTACCCGGTTCGCTTTCATCAGCGTTGCAAACTAAGTAACGTTTTACCCCTTCTGGTTTTGCTAAAAAGCTCCATTTCATACCCGTAGGAAATCCGGCACCACCTCTTCCACGCAATCCACTTTTTTTCACTTCTTCAGTTACTTCATCAGGGGTATAATTCGTAAGTGCTTTTTCAACTGATGTATAACCACCATGTTTTCGATAAGCTTCAAAGTGGCGGATACCTTCCACTTTATCATTAGCGAGTAAAAGTTTTTGTATTGACATAGGTCGCAAAATTCGTTTTAATAATTAGTAAATTCAAATTAAGTGTAAATAATATTTAACTCATGTTATTCTCAATCTAGAGTAAATTTCCCTAATGCTTTGCTTGGGATAATGCCGATGTTTATTTAGTGTAGATGAATAGAGTGACGCGAATTTTGAGTTGATGCAAAATTCCAATTGGTATTAGCGCAGACGATCGCTATCTCGAACTAATTTCTCATCGGCTCTGATTCCGGTGTATGCAAGTGTTACAAAGAAAACAGTGATGATTGGAACAAGAATTCCGAGATACAATTTGCTGCCCAATAAGCCAATGACTAATTTTTGATTGACTTCATGAAAATAGGATTCATAGAGTTGCAGACCTAATAAAGATAACGCTAGTAGCATGCCTATTAACGTAAGCTTCATTTGTTGTTTGCGATTTTTGTAAAGGAATATCAAGAATAATAAATACAACGAAGTGATGATTACCAAAGCCATATAGAGTTTATTGGATGACAGAAGTAAATCACTTGTAATCATTTGTTCAGAACCTAAACTCGCAGTGGTTTGAATACCATAGGGAAGTATAATAGTAAGAAGTATACTAAGTGAAGCCAGTAAAAGCCAAATACTTTGTTTGCGTTGTATCATGAAAATTTAATTTTTGCGCAATATAATATTCAGGAGTCAATCTTCAATCTTCAATCATTGATCATTAGACATTAATCATTAAACATTGACCATTGTATTAAATTTCATTTTTAAAATCTGAATCCCTACTTTTGCACGTTCAAAAAAAAAGCATATATGAATTATCTATTTTACTTAGTTCCAATTTTTGGTATTGTGGCCTTGCTATATACCTTTATACAAAGCGCATGGGTATCTAAACAAAGTGCAGGAAATGCTAGAATGCAAGAGATAGCAGGCTATATTGCGGATGGCGCGATGGCATTTTTAAAAGCGGAATATAAAGTAATGGGGTACTTTGTAGTTATTGCCTCATTGTTGCTTGGTATCATGGGATACAGCGATAAAAATAGCCATTGGACAATTGCCGTAGCCTTTGTGGTGGGTGCATTTTTTAGTGCCTTAGCTGGATATTTAGGTATGCGCATCGCTACTAAAAGTAATGTGCGTACTGCCGAAGCTGCTCGCACTAGTTTGAGTAAAGCCTTGAAGGTTGCATTTACAGGAGGCTCAGTAATGGGTATGGGCGTGGCCGGATTAGCGGTTTTAGGTTTAGGGAGTTTATTTATCATATTGAAAATGTATTTCGCGGCTGATGCGAGTGTTGATAGTGAAGAGATGAAACGTGCCATTGAAGTATTAACCGGATTTTCATTAGGTGCTGAAAGTATTGCATTATTTGCACGTGTGGGTGGTGGTATTTATACCAAAGCAGCAGATGTGGGTGCCGATTTAGTGGGTAAAGTAGAAGCAGGTATTCCTGAAGATGATCCTCGTAACCCAGCAACCATTGCCGATAATGTTGGTGATAACGTAGGCGATGTAGCCGGTATGGGTGCCGATTTATTTGGATCGTATGTAGCCACTGTATTAGCTACTATGGTTTTAGGACGAGAAACTATTTCTCCTGCGGGGACAGATATGTTTGGTGGATTAGCACCTATTTTATTGCCAATGTTAATCGCTGGTGTGGGAATTATCTTATCTATTATTGGTACTTTCTTTGTTCGTATTTCTGAAAGTGCAGGCTTAAGTACTACAAAAGTACAAAATGCCTTGAACATGGGTAACTATGGTTCAATTGTCTTAACTGCAATAGCTTGTTATTTTTTAACGATTTATATATTGCCTGAAAGCATGACGCTTCGTGGATTCACTTTCTCAAACACACAAGTATTTTTCTCCATTTTAGTTGGATTGGTAGTAGGCACCCTAATGAGTATCATTACCGAATACTATACTGCTATGGGTAAACGCCCGGTTATGAGTATAGTAAAACAAAGTGCTACCGGACATGCAACTAATATTATTGGTGGTTTAGCTATGGGTATGGAAAGTACTTTTTTACCAATGATTGTTTTAGCTGCAGGTATTTATGGATCCTATCATTTTGCCGGTTTATATGGTGTGGCAATTGCCGCTGCGGGTATGATGGCAACCACAGCCATGCAATTAGCTATTGACGCTTTTGGTCCGATTGCTGATAATGCAGGAGGTATAGCCGAAATGAGTGAATTGCCAGCTGATGTACGTGAAAAAACAGATATTTTGGATGCAGTTGGAAATACCACAGCAGCTACCGGTAAAGGATTTGCGATAGCTTCAGCCGCCTTAACTGCTCTTGCTTTATTTGCTGCGTTTGTAGGTATTGCAGGGATTGATGGGATTGATATTTACCGAGCCGATGTATTGGCCGGTTTATTTGTTGGCGCTATGATTCCTTTTATATTTTCATCATTGGCTATTCGTGCAGTTGGTCAGGCCGCCATGGCTATGGTTGAAGAAGTTCGTCGACAATTTAGAGAAATTCCGGGTATTATGGAGGGGAAGGGGAAACCTGAGTATGATAAATGTGTAGCAATTTCAACAGATGCTTCCATTAAAAAAATGATGTTACCGGGTGCTATTGCCATTGTATCGCCATTGATTATTGGTTTTTTATTAGGGCCAGAAGTTTTAGGCGGATTTTTAGCTGGTGCAACTGCATGTGGTGTATTGATGGGGATGTTTCAGAATAATGCTGGTGGTGCTTGGGATAATGCAAAAAAATCGTTTGAGAAAGGTGTAAATATCAATGGTGAGACTTATTACAAGAAATCGGAACCACACAAGGCATCTGTTACCGGCGATACAGTTGGCGATCCATTTAAAGATACTTCAGGGCCTTCGATGAATATTTTAATTAAGTTAATGAGTATTGTGTCTTTAGTAATTGCACCAACTTTGAGCGGTATTTTTCATGATCAAATTCAAGAGAATAGGAAAGCTAAAATTGAAACCATGATGGTGGCTTGTAAAGCTGCAGGTTGTGAAGATGAAGGATGTACACCAGGCAACAGTGCTTGTTGTACGGATGATAAGGATTCAGTGCAAGAGGAATCGGCTAATTTGATTCCAGCAAACGATTCATTGTCGGTTACACCGGTTGAAGATTCGTTGGGGACGAGCGCAGGTGCTAGCAATTAAGAATCAGATGCCAGGTATGTGGGGTTTGGCGTTCATGGTTCGGAAATGAATCTGAATTTGATTTTATATCTTAGGAAAGAGGAGTTTGGTATTCGTAGTTTGAGGTTTTGAAATTGTATATGCCTGAAGTACCGCATTCGTAATCAGATTTTAGTTTTTCTAATTTTCCCGAAGCCCAAAGTGCTAAAGAATCCAATCTTCGAATTTCGATTTTAACATTTTGAACTCCATACGGAATCCTGCCCTGAATGAATAGAAGAATCCAAGTCACGAATTTAGATTTTAGTAATATGTACTTGTCATTGAACCTAGAACTCTAGATTTCGTTATCATATGCAATTAAAATTATATGTGTCTACAATAATTTAACTGCTAAGTCTTCATAATGAAGCGATTAGTATGCCTTATGAGTTTAATTTCGGTGATGAGAATTTTAATATTAAGACAAGATTAATTGTTATATTTTTTAAAAATTAGTGTTGGATTTGTTTTTATAAATCATTTTTTAACACTACATTTACCTCCTAAATTTAGTGTAAGTTGAAAATTTCGACCCAATCTGCATGGCATGCAGCATCATTTATTAGTAATTTAACAACTCGATATACCTATGTATGTACTAACTTATTTCAACCTTTAAATATTGTAAAAGCCTGTATACGTACTGGCTTTTTTTATTGTTAAAATCTATGTAATGCCCGAATTTGTTAACCTTTAAACCAATGCAACTATAAGAAACAGAAAGAAAAATTTACTACCCGAAACAAAGAACAAATGGTTTATTCAACCAAAGAACAAATTTTTTTCACTAAAAAACTAACAATGAGAAATGTAATGTTTGAGAAAGTAGCTTGGTCTAAAACCAATAGCCTTATGAAACTAACTAACTCAGGTATTACCAACTTAAGAATGACCCATGTTACCAACAAAAAATGTTCTAAAACAATTATTCATTAAAAACAAAAAATAAGAATTATGAAAACAACAACAATTCGAATGCTTGGCAAAGGTCTGACGGCGCTTTGCCTTATGCTTTGGACGCATTTCGCCTATGCGCAACCAGCCGTTCAACTTACCTATGAGAATCTGGTGCAAACCTCACCAACAACTTTCACCTTTGACTTGTATGCAAAAAATGTAGGAACTACAATTAGCACACAACTGAAAGGATTTCAGTGGGGTTTGAACATGACTCCGATGCCAGGTACTTTCCCATTCCCCGGTGCTAATGATAGTTTATTCTATGTGCCAGGATCAAGGGATCCAATTATTCCTGCAAGTGCAACAGGATATGGCACAGTCTTAGATCCTGTTTATGGTTATCGTATGGCTTTGGGTAGCCCTGCAGGCAGCCCTGGATTGAAACCTCTATCTAATTCAAATCCTGGATTTTTTCATTTACGTCAAACAGTAAGTATTCCGACTGGATCAGAACCACTTATGGTTCCTAATGTTGCCTACAAGTTAGGTACCTATTTGGTAAAAGTTTCAAATGCAAGTTTGTGGTCTAACGCATATAATCCATTTTTACCACCAACTATTACTAACGTTGCCCCGGTGCAAGTTATTTCAGTAGGTGGCTATACACATTCTGTTGTGAATATCCTTTTAGATGGTGCTGGAAGTGCCATGTCTCTAACACAGGCGTTAGGTACATTATCAACAACAATGATACCAAGTTCAACTGGCCCTTCACCTTTCTTATTAAACAACTCTTGTTCTAATACAACAAGTTCATTAACTGCAAGTGCTTGTGATTCGTATACTTGGGCCGATAACGGTCAAACCTATACTGCTTCTGGTGTTTACACTCACACAACCTTAATTGGTTCTGGTCCGTGTACTAACACAGCTACTTTAAACTTAACTATTAACAATAGTACTTCTTCTTCATCTAGTGCAACTGCATGTGATTCGTATTCTTGGAATGGAACTACATACACTGCAAGTGGTACTTACTCAGGTACATTTACTGCTGCAAATGGTTGTGATTCGGTTCATCAGTTAACCTTGAATATTGTTAATAGTACATCAAACACAACAACAGCATCAGCTTGTGATTCTTACACATGGTCTGTAAACAGTGTAACTTACACTGCATCAGGTTCATGGTCTGTAACTACAGGTTGTCATACTGAAACGTTGAATTTGACAATTACACCTACCACGTCAAGTACAACAACAATCTCAGCATGTGATTCTTACACATGGTCTGTGAACACTGTTACATACACTGCTTCCGGTTCATGGTCGGTGACAACAGGTTGTCATACAGAAACGTTGAATTTGACAATTAATAACAGTACTTCAGCTTCATCATCAGCTACTGCATGTGATACTTATACATGGAGTGCAAATGGTGCAACATGTAACTTCTCAGGTTACATGGTCGTCAATGAATGCTGCAGGATGTTTACATACTGAAACATTAAACTTAACAGTGAATTACAGTACAAGTAATATGTCTACAGCTTCTGCTTGTGGAACTTATACATGGTCTGTAAACGGTGCAACGTATACAGCTTCTGGTATGTACTCTGCTACATCATTGAACGCTGCTGGTTGTACACACACTGAGTATTTAGATTTGACAATTAATCCAACAACTTCGAATACTACAACAGCTTCTGCTTGTGATTCGTATACTTGGACAGTAAATGGTGCAACGTACACTGCTTCAGGAAGCTATACCTTTAACACAGGTTGCGCTACTGAAACTTTGAATTTGACTATTACTCCGTCAACATCAAACACAACAACAGCATCAGCTTGTGATTCTTACACATGGTCTGTAAACAGTGTTACTTACAATGCTTCAGGTTCATATTCTGTAACTACAGGTTGTCATACTGAAACATTAAACTTAACTATCAATAACAGCACATCTAACTCAACTACCGCTTCTGGCGCTGGTTCTTATACTTGGGCTGTAAATGGTATGACTTACTTAGCAAGTGGTGTTTACACAGCAACTTCATTGAATGCTGCTGGTTGTTTACACACTGAAACATTAAACCTTACTATCACAAGTGTAGGTTGTTCATTTACTTTAACAGTATCTGAAGATCAACCAATTTCTTGTTTTGGTAATGCTGATGGTTCTTTACAAGCAACAGTTACACCAACAGGTTCTTATACTTTCACAATTGTTCACCCTGACATGTCAACTTCATCTAATACAACTGGATATTTTGATTTGTTAGCTCCTGGTACTCACACAGTATATGCTTCTGATGGAACTTGTACTACATCAGGTACAATTACTTATATCCAACCAGATCCATTAGATATCACTTTCATTTCTACCGACATGGTTTCATGTGCTGGTAACGATGGTGTTTTAAGTGTTATCATTACTGGTGGTACTAACGTATTACAAGGTTATTTAACATGGTGGACTAATTCATTAGGAGATACATTAAATGATGTATTAACTGATAACTTCGCTTTATCTGTTGATTCATTAGGCGCTGGTAACTACAATGTTGCTATCGAAGATGATCGTGGTTGTTTCTATAACGAAACAGGTGCTATTATCGTTGCTGATCCAATTGTACCTTCTGGTACATATGCAGCTATTGTTTGCGAAAACGGTAGCACTACATTAAATGTTTCAGCTACTGGTGGTTGGATGTTGTTAGATTCAGTATCTAGCAATGCACCATTTGTTCCTTATTACAGTTCTACATTAACTTTCTCAGTAAATGGTTCAGCATTCGCTGCACAAACGGCATATCCGGTATCTGCAGGAACGTATACAATCGTTGCTCAGGATGCTAAAGGATGTACTGGTTCTGCTGTAGTTACTATTGCTAATCCAGCTGCTATCACAGGTTCTTCAAGTGCAACAGCTTGCGATTCTTATACTTGGAATGGTAATACTTACACAACAAGTGGCGCATATGTTGGAACTTTTGTTGCTGCAAATGGTTGTGATTCAGTTCATACTTTGAACTTAACTATCAATTATAGTACTTCTACAACAACATCAGTTACTGCTTGTGATTCATATACTTGGTCTGTAAACGGAACAACGTATACTAACTCTGGTACTTACACATTTGTTGGAACGAACACAGCTGGTTGTCCTGATTCATATACTTTGAATTTAACAATCAACTACAGTTCTTCTTCAACTGATAATGTAACTGCTTGTGATACTTATACATGGTCTGCTAACGGTATGACTTACACAGTAGGTGGTACATATACTGCAACTTCATTGAATGCTGCAGGATGTACACATACTTCAACATTGAACTTGACTATCAATAATAGTACATCTTCAACTGATAACATCACTGCTTGTGATTCTTATACTTGGTCTGCTAATGGTATGACTTATACTGCATCGGGTACATACACAGCAACGTATTTAAATGCTGCAGGATGTACACATAGTGCTACATTAAATCTTACGATTAATGCAAGTACATCTTCATCAACATCTTATGTATGGTGCGATATGTATACTTGGTACGGAACAACATACACAGCAAGTGGTTCTTACACACATACTTCATTAAATGCTGCAGGTTGCACGCACACTGAAACTTTAAACCTTTCATTAGGTTATACTCAGGTGAACAACTGGTGTTGTGAAGTTGCTTGTGATTCTTACACATGGTCTGCAAATGGTGTAACATATACTGCATCAGGCACTTACTACTACATTACACAAAACCCTGCTACAGGATGTGCAATCGTAAATGTAATTTGTTTAACTATCAATAATAGTACATCTGCTACAGTAAGCGCTGCTGCTTGTGATTCTTACACATGGGCTGCTAACGGCACAACATATACAGCTTCTGGTGTATACACAATTACATCATTAAACGCTGCTGGTTGTACACACACTACTACGTTGAACTTAACTATCAACAACAGTACATCTAATTCAACTTCAGTAACTGCATGTGATTCTTATGCATGGACTGTAAATGGAATGACCTATACTGCTGGTGGTACTTATACTGCTACTTCATTAAATGCAGCAGGATGTACACACACTGAAACGTTAGTATTAACGATCAATAACAGTACTTCTAACATGACCACAGCTACTGCTTGTGATTCATATACATGGACTGCTAACGGTATGACATACACAGCTTCTGGTACTTATACAGCAACATCATTGAATGCTGCAGGTTGTACGCACACAGAAACGTTAATGTTAACTGTAAACTACAGTTCTACTTCATCTACTACAGCTACTGCTTGTGATTCATACACATGGGCTGATAATGGAATGACCTATACAGTTGGTGGTGTGTATACTTACACTTCATTAAACGCTTCAGGTTGTGTAAACACAGCTACATTGAATTTGACAGTTAACTACAGTTCTACTTCATCTACAACAGCAACAGCATGTGATTCATACACATGGGCTGATAATGGAATGACTTATACTGCTTCTGGCACGTATACTTACACTTCATTAAATGCTTCAGGTTGTACAAACACAGCTACGTTGAATTTGACAGTAAACTACAGTTCTACTTCATCTACTACAGCTACAGCATGTGATTCTTACACTTGGGCTGATAATGGAATGACTTATACTACTTCAGGTACTTATACTTACACTTCATTAAATGCTTCAGGTTGCACAAACACAGCTACATTGAACTTGACTGTAAACTACAGTTCTACTTCATCTACAACAGCTACTGCTTGTGATTCATACACATGGGCTGATAATGGAATGACTTATACTACTTCTGGTACGTATACTTACACTTCATTAAACGCTTCAGGTTGTACAAACACAGCTACCTTGAACTTAACTGTAAACTACAGTTCTGCTTCATCTTCTACAGCTACTGCTTGTGATTCATATACATGGTCACAAAATGGGGTAACTTATACCGCTTCAGGAACTTATGTTGCTGTTGGTGTAAATGCACAAGGTTGTCCTGATACGCATACATTATTCCTAACTGTTAACTACAGTTCAACTTCATCTACAACAGCAACAGCATGTGATTCATACACATGGGCTGATAATGGAATGACTTATACTACTTCTGGTACGTATACTTACACTTCATTAAATGCTTCAGGTTGTGTAAACACAGCTACTTTGAATTTGACAGTTAACTACAGTTCTACTTCATCTACAACAGCAACAGCATGTGATTCATACACATGGGCTGATAATGGAATGACTTATACTGCTTCTGGTACGTATACTTACACTTCATTAAATGCTTCAGGTTGTACAAACACAGCTACGTTGAATTTGACAGTTAACTACAGTTCTACTTCATCTACTACAGCTACAGCATGTGATTCTTACACTTGGGCTGATAATGGAATGACTTATACTACTTCAGGTACGTATACTTACACTTCATTAAATGCTTCAGGTTGTACTAACACAGCTACATTGAACTTGACTGTAAACTACAGTTCTACTTCATCTACAACAGCTACTGCTTGTGATTCATACACATGGGCTGATAATGGAATGACTTATACTACTTCTGGTACGTATACTTACACTTCATTAAATGCTTCAGGTTGTACAAATACAGCTACGTTGAATTTGACTGTTAATTACAGTTCATCTTCTACAGAAACAGCTACTGCTTGTGATTCTTATACTTGGGCTTGTAATGGTATGACCTATACCACTAGCGGAACTTATACTTGTACTTACATCAACCAATCTGGTTGTGTGCACACTACAACATTAAGTTTAACTATCAATTACAGCACATTTGATGGTAATGCTACCACAACACAGTGTAACTCTTACACTTGGAATGGTGTAACTTACACAGCAAGTGGTGTGTATACATTTACATCATTAAATGCTGCTGGTTGTACAAATACAGCAACGTTGAATCTTACTATCAACTATGGTAGCACAGGTACAACAAACGTAACTGCTTGTAACTCTTATACTTGGAATGGTGTAACTTATACCACTTCTGGTACTTACACAGGAACATTTACAAATGCTGCAGGTTGTGATTCAGTTCATACTTTGATTCTTACTTTGAACAATGGTGTTTATATTTCACCTAAAGTATTCTTGCACGGTGCTTACGTTGCTGGTACTGGTTTAATGAAAGATGACTTAAGATCAACTGGTGTAATCTTTACTACAGAGCCATACACTGCATTAAGTTTTGCTAATATTGGTGCTCCTGGTTATGTAGGTGGTGAATCATTCACACCTGCAATGGCTGCGATTACTGGTAATGATGCGATTGTTGATTGGGTTCATGTTGAAATCCGTACAGCAGCTCCAGGTTATTCAATTGTTGCAACTACTAATGCATTGGTACAAAGAGATGGTGACGTTGTAGATGTTAATGGTAATGCATTATACTTCTCAACAGTTTGCCCTGGAAACTACCATGTTGCAATTAAACACAGAAATCACTTAGGTGTAATGAGCGAAACCACTTTACCTTTAACTAGTGTGAATCAAGTTGTAGACTTTACTACAGCAGCACCGGTTTGGAATAAGCCAGGCGTAGCGAATGCAGCAAGAAGAACAGAATCTGATGGTGCTAGATCATTATGGGCTGGAGATACAAGAACAGATAAAAATGTTAAGTATAATGGTTTAAATAATGATAAGGAGCCAATTATCTACGCTGTAGGTATTGCAACACCTAACAATATTCTTTACCCTGTATATCGTACAGAAGATGCTAACATGGATGCACGAGTTAAGTATAATAACGCCGACAATGATAAGAACTTTATCTTGAACGAAATTATCTTCTCAAATGCTCCGGTTTCAACTCCAAATGATATCTTATCTCAACACACTCCTAACTAGTATCCAATAATTTAACCTCATAACCCCTCTCCATTTGGAGAGGGGTGAACGAGGAAACTTTAAAAACAATAATAAAAATGAAAAAAATAATAATAACGGCACTAGGCATTGTGGGTTCGTTCAGCGCATTCAGTCAATGCCCGAACACAACCGGGAACTATGAGTATAGTATCAGCAACGATGCTAAAACCATCACCATCAAAGCACGTAACACAACCGGAACGATTCGTTCTAGTTATGTGAACCCTGCCATCAATGGTAATTTCGTAGGTCTTGTATTTGGTATCAAATGGTCGGCAAAAGTGATGTGGTATTATATACCAATAGCTCAGTAGCGCCTTTCGATATCATTCCATCAGGCGGCATTCTTCAAAAAGAGAACTTTAGTTTTCAATCTTATGGCGACGAGGCAAAAAACATTGCCGATGTTGTCGAAAGAGTTTATGAATGGCGACTGGCACGTAATTGCTACAATACCTTATACAGGTACATTAGCAAACGGCGACAAGTTTGAATTAACCGAATGTGGTTTTGATGAAACAACCAATCCTTACTTTGCCCAAATGGATAAGTTAGGTAACTATGGTCAGTTTGCACCAAACTTAGTTCGTAGCACTTCAGACGGCGCAAACTTAGCTGCAGCAAATGCAGTTATTGTTTATCCTAATCCAACCCTTGGCGATTTATATGTTGATGTAAGTTCATCAACGGTAACTCGTGCTACTTTTAAAGTAATGGATATGACCGGTAAAACGGTTAAGACTATCCAATCTGATTTAGTAGAAGGATTGAATAAGATTACAGTAAACGTTGCTGAATTAGCCAACGGAATGTATATGTTGAAAGTAGTTGATGGCAAAGCCCTTAACTATGCTCAAACATTCAACAAACAATAATTTTAAATTATGTTAGTTAAAAGACCGCCCTTGTGGCGGTCTTTTTTTATTAATTTATCCACTCTGACTTTGTTGGCATACGCTTTGATTACATTTATTTCCGCTTTGGTCAATAAGGTCACATCAATTCGTGCAACAGATGACAAAGTGAAGTAACTTAACAGAAATAATGGAATGAATTGTAAAGGAAATGTAGAAGAGTATTGTCATGAATGAATTATGAAAGAAACTTATTTTTTTTTAATATGAGGATTAAAAAGAAATGACTATTGTTGCATTAAATTAAAATTAATGTTTTATTTTTGCGATATGTTTATTGTAAATTGAGGATAAATTGTGCATTAAAAAATTACAAACTAATTAGTATTATATGATAACAAAACTACAAAACACAGTAAAAGGAGGGGTTTTTACGATTCTTTTGATGTTTATTCAAATGTCATTAACCGCTCAGACCGCCGGAACAGGCATAACCATTAGGTTACAGAATCCGGTTAATGTAGCATCAAATATTTTTGAGTATGATTTGGTTCTCATAAATTCTGGTACAACTACCGTTGGCTTACGTGGATATTCAGCGGGAATAAACTATACTTCAGGTATGGCGAATGGAGGTACCTTATCACACACATTTATTTCAAGAGGCAGTAATTTAAGTACTTTGCCTACGGTTTCACCGGGTATAACAGCCGCAACAAATCACCTAAGAGTTACCACAACAAATGCTACCGCAGGTAATGAAGTAACTATTGCTTTAGGTGACACAGTGCGGATTGCAACAATGAGAGTTACAAATACTGTGAATTTTCCGGTTGATTTCAATCCAGCTTTTAATCTACAAGTAGTAACAGCTCCAGGAAAAACAGCTTGCGTTGCAACATGTATTGTAGCAGGTACAAGTTATGCGATTAATGGAACCGCAAATTCTCCTGCAGCAGGAACTTTGCAAGCCCTAACAGGTTTGGTGAGCACACCTTGTTTTTTCTTAAACCCATCTGGTACGTTTGCAGCTGCTAATTCGGCAACTACACCCGTAGCCTGTTTTAATGGTAGTAATGGGTCCGCTCAAATTACACTTTCATCAACCGGTTCTACCGGTACGGGAACTTCTGGTACTTACACAATAAACGGTGGTTTAGCTCAACCATATTCAGGCTTGCCTATTATTGTTAACGGATTAGCCGGTGGAACCTATACCATTAATGTCACAACTTCATATGGATGTACAGATACTGCAGTTGCCACTATTTCAACACCGAGTTCTTCACTAACAAGTTCATTTACTGCTACATCTTGTGATAGTTATACTTTACCATGGTCAACCGTAGTAACAACAAGTGGAGTATATACTCACACGTATACCACAGTGCCTGCAGGTTGCGATAGTATTGTAACTGCAAATATCACAATCAATTTAAGCACATCATCAACAACTACACAAACATCTTGTGATAATTACACTTGGGCTGTAAGTAGTTTAACTTATACAACTAGCGGTAATTATACATTCACTTCATTGAATGCGCAAGGCTGTGTACATACATCAACATTGAATTTAACGATTACGAATAGTACATCAAATACTACTGCTGCAACGGCTTGTAATTCATATACTTGGGCAGTGAGTGGATTAACTTATACGACAGGTGGTACTTATACCTTTACTTCTTTAAATGGAGTTGGTTGTATTCATACTGAAATTTTAAACCTAACCATTAACAATAGTAGTTCATCCACAACTACAGTAAGTACAAGTGGTGCTTATACGTGGTCAGCAAACTCAGTAACTTATGTTGCTAGTGGTGTTTATACCGCGACATTGATTAATGCTTCAGGTTGTGATTCAATTTTAACCTTGAATTTGACAATTACAGGGGCCTCATTTACCTTAAACATTTTTGAAGATCTTCCAATTTCTTGTGCAGGCAGTAATGATGCGGCCGCGCAAGCCCTAGTGATCGGAACTGGAACCTATACGTTTAATATTGATGGCGGTGCATTCACAAATACAACTGGCTATTTTAATAACTTAACCCCTGGTTCTCATACAATTTGTGCAACCGATGGAGTTTTTACCGTTTGCGATACAATTTCATTCGTTGCGCCACTTCCACTTAATATTGCTTTTGTTATTGACTCAACTGTTTCATGTTTGGGAAATGATGGGCAAATTAGTGCTATTGTAACCGGTGGAACAACAAACCTACAGAGTTATTTAACCCTATGGACAAATTCAAATGTTCCCCCAGATACAATTAATAATCAACTGACTAACAATTTTGATTTAACCATATCAAATCTACCTATAGGTGTTTATAATTTAAAAATAGAAGATGATAATGGATGTTTCCTAACAGGCTCAGTAACCTTAGGTTTAACACCGGCTGTAGCGATTACTGCTTCAAACACAGCAATTAATTGTAACGGCGGTAGCTCTGTAATTTCTGCTTCAGCAACAGGAGGTTTAGGCATAAAAACAATTACAATTGGCGGTTTGCCATTGGCATCAACTTATAGTGCAGGAACTTATACGATTACAGCTACTGATGAAAAAGGTTGTACAGCAACTTCAGTTTTGAATATTACAGAACCATTAGCTTTAGGTTCTTCAAGTACAATTACGAATTGCAATTCTTATGTATGGCCTGCAAATAGTGCAACATATACAAATACAGGTATTTATACTGCAACTGTTGTAAGTTCTACATCGTGTGATAGTATAGTAACTTTAAACCTAACTATTAATAACGCCAGTGTAAATGCGCCGCAATCTGTGATTGCTTGTACTTCATATACTTGGGCAGTAAACGGAGTTACCTATACAAATAGTGGTATAAAAGTAGCAACTTACACAAATGCTGCAGGTTGCGATAGTTCATACACTTTAAATCTTACCATAAATAGCAATACAAGTTCAGTGACTTCTGTAACAGCACCAAATACTTATACTTGGACTGTGAATGGTGTTACTTATACAACCTCAGGTGTTTATACGGCAACTAGCATTAATTCAGGAGGTTGTATACAAACCTCTACTCTTAATCTTACTATAAATTCTGTTGCATTTGCAGTTGGCATTACGATAGATCAAGATATATCATGTTTTGGTTTTAATGATGGTTCTATTCAAGCAATTGCCTCTGGTTTAGGTGGGCCATATACTTACATCTTAGATGGAGGTGTTGCTGTAAATGCTACCGGGTTCTTCGCAAACCTTACACCTGGTTCGCACACGGTTTGTGCTTTATCAGGATTAACCATTGCATGCGATACGGTTTTTCTTACAGAGCCTGCTCCACTTGCTGCTTCATTTGTTGTTGATTCGGTGGTTTCTTGCCAAGGGAATGATGGTATGCTTAGTATAAATATTTCTGGAGGTACTAATGTCTTACAAGGTTATCTTACTTGGTGGACCAATGCGGCCGGAGATACATTAAATGATATTCTCACTGATAATTTTGCCCTATCGGTTGATTCTTTGCCGGTTGGTCCTTACACGGTTGTGATAGAAGATGACCATGGTTGTTTCTTAACCGCAACAGGTAATATGATTGCTGCACTTCCAATTTCTGTTACGGCTACATTCCCACCTATCTTATGTTTTGGTGGTTCTACAAGCATTACACCAAACGCAACAGGTGGTGTGCCATATTCACCACTAACCTATTTAATTAATGGATTGCCTGTAGCCTCAACTTATTTGCCAGGAAACTATACGATTACGGCCACTGATGCTAAAGGTTGTACTGGCACAACGGCCATTACAATTACGCAACCTAGTGTTCCTTTAACTTCAAGTGTAAGTATTACTGCATGTAATTTTTATACTTGGCCTGCAAGTACCTTAACTTACACAAATTCTGGTACATATACAGCTACCTTACTGTCAACAAATTTATGTGATAGTGTAGTTACCCTCAATCTTACTATTAATTCATCTAGTGTAAATGCACCGGTTAACATTACAGCTTGTAATTCTTATACTTGGGGGGTGAATGGATTAAGTTATAATGCTTCAGGTGTTTACACAGCATCCTTCTTAAATTCATCTAATTGTGATAGTTCGTATACATTAAATCTAACGATTAATAATAGTACCATAAATACACCAAGTAATGTATCTGTTTGTAATACCTATTCTTGGAGTGTGAACGGAACTACGTACACAAATTCCGGTACTTATACTGCCACATTCTTAAATGCTGCTGGTTGTGATAGTAATTATGTTTTAAACCTAATTATAAACACGCCAAGTGTAAATACACCGAGTGTTGTTACAGCTTGTAATTCATATACTTGGTTGGCGAGTGGACTAACCTATTCCAATTCAGGTATTTACACTGCAAGTTTCTTGAATTCTAATAACTGCGATAGTATAGTTACGTTAAATCTTACTATTAATAATAGTAGTACCAATCCGCCAACTAATTTAACAGTTTGTAATTCTTACACTTGGCCGGTTAATGGATTGGTTTACACAGCTTCAGGAAGTTATTTAGCCACATTCTTAAACGCTGCCGGTTGCGATAGTAATCGAGTTTTAAATATAACTGTAAACCAAAGTTCTGTAAATACACCAACAATTGTTTCTGTTTGTAATGCATATACATGGACTGTAAGTGGATTAACATATACCAATACAGGAATTTATTCAGTTGCGTTTACAAATTCAGATAATTGTGATAGTACAGTTACTTTAAATCTTACTATCAATCAAAATACAATAAATGCACCGCAAACAATTAATGCATGTGTAAACTATACTTGGCCTGTTAATAGTGTAACTTATACCTCAACAGGTATCTACACATCTACCTTCTTAAATTCGAATGGGTGTGATAGTTCATACACTTTAAACTTAACAATTAATCCAATTCCAGTAGTTTCAGCAAATGCTGCTCCTCCAACAGTTTGTACCAATTCAGTAGTTACTTTAACAGGTTCATCAACTTCAGTAGGTATAACATATTCTTGGTCTTCAGGTGTAATTGACGGAGTTCCATTCTCTGTAGCGTCTACTACTACTTATACAGTTACAGGCTCTGATGGAATAGGATGTTCTTCTACATCGCAAGTAACTGTAACGGTTACTCCTGCAAGTGGGGATATTGTCAATACAACCGCAGGTAATGCTACTTCTGTTGCAGGTACACAATGTGAAACCGTTGCACAACCAGACGGTAGTGTGGTTTCTTATCATGATGTTAGTTGTCGATTGATTGCAACTATACAAGACGCTGTTGGCGGTACAAGTTTAGGGTCGGTAGATGCTTGTGCAACTGTTCTAGCTGCTGTACCTGTATATAACTCGCAACCATATTTTGCTAGATATTATACAATTAATGCAAGTAATAATGGTGCTGCCAATGTTACCTTATATCTAACTCAAGACGATTTTGATGATTATAATGCAAATGCAGGTTCTTTCCCTCAAATATCTGCAAGCGCAACTAGCGGAACGGCTACATTATGTATTTCTCAGGTGCCACAAACTACATTGCCTGGTGCACCAGGGCCTAATACAACGGTTCATTCAGTAACAGCTACTTGGAACGCCTCTGCAGCAAGATGGGAAGTTACCTTCCCTGTAGCTTCGATTGTTGGTGGTTATTATTTCCACGCATGCAACCCTTTAAATGTACCCTTACCTGTAACTATTACACGTTTTGATGGACACAAGAGTGTTTCGACTGATATTTTAGAATGGACAACTAGTATGGAGCAAAATAATGCTTACTTTAATTTACAACATAGCACCGACGGTATTTCATTTACTACCTTGGCTAAAGTAAATTCAAAAGCGGTAGGTGGTAATAGCAGTTTTAATCTGAACTACTCTGCAGAGAATATGCATCCTGCACTTGGACATAATTACTATCGTTTGGAGCAAGTTGATTTAGATGGTAATAAATCATACGAATCACATATTGTAGATCTAATTTGGGCTACCGACGGAAATTCAGTAAGTATTTACCCTAATCCAACAAGTAATATTTTAAATATCGATTTATTCGCAGAGAATGAAGCACGTACAAAAATTAAAGTACTTGACATGAGTGGTAGAACTATCAAACAAATATTAGTGAATAATACTAAAGGTATGAATTCTATTAAGGTTGATATCAGTGAGTTAGCTGCAGGTATTTACACTGTACAAATTTTCGAAGATGCAACACTTTCTTTTGTTCAAAAGGTAAAAAAGACAAACTAGAATTAAATTAATTATAAAAGGAAAGCTACCCACTATGGGTAGCTTTTTTTGATAGATGGAATTGCTTTCATTTTCGTAAGTTTGCCCCATGAATTTTAGAGGCTTAAGTTTCATGTGTTTAATAATAGGAAGTATGCTTATTTCATGTACTTCAAAGAAAGCCGAAAGCAATGCTGATAGGGCATTAACCCCGGAAGATTTAGCAATTAGTGAGGCTACGAGGTTAATTGAAAAACAACCTAAGGATGCTGAACTGTTCTTTAAAAGAAGTTTAATTTATCGCCAGGCAAAAAAAGATTCCTTGGCACTTTCAGATTTGTATAAAGCGATAAAATTGGATTCAACTAAAAGCTATTATTTTAGTTCAATTGCAGATATATTATTTGAACATAAAGATATTAATGGAAGCGTGCAATGGATTCAAAAAGCCATTAAGCTAAATCCTGATGACCCAAAAGCTCACTTGAAAATAGCTAAAATGTTTTTGTTTACTGAAGAATACCCAAAAGCATTTACTGAAATTAATACTGTTTTACGCACTGATGTATATAATGCAGAAGCATATTTTTTAAAAGGGATGTGTTATAAAAATATGAAGGATACAAATAAAGCCATTTCAAGCTTTCAAACTGCAGTACAAACTGATCCAAAGTATGCGGCTGCTCATATGCAATTAGCATTAATTTTTAAAGCAAAGAATAACCCACTTGCTATTAAATATTTTGAAAATGCTTTTAAATCCGATTCATCCGATATGGAACCATTATATGGAGAAGCCATGTTTTGGCAAGATCAAAATAAATTTGAAGAAGCAAAGGAGGTTTTTAAGAAATGTATTTTGCTGAATAAGGACTATGTAAAATCGTTTTATAATATAGGATGGATGCTGCTGCAGCAAGATTCAATTGAAAAAGCCTTACGACATTTTTCAATGGCAATTGTAGTTAAACCTGAGTTTTCTGAAGCCTACTACAATCGTGGTTTGTGTTATGAAATTCTTGAACAGTACGATTCTGCATATGTAAATTATCAACAGGCACTATCTTTAAATGAGGACTTGCCAAATGGAAAAGTTGCGTTACAAAGAGTTAAACCTTTTATTAAAAAATAAATTATTATGGCACTTATAGCACCTTCATTACTTTCGGCAGATTTTCTTCATCTGTCTCGAGATATTCAGATGATTAATAATTCAGAAGCAGATTGGTTTCATCTTGATGTAATGGATGGTCGTTTCGTTCCAAACATTAGCTTCGGTTTACCTGTAATTGCTGCCATCAAGCGTGAAGCAAAGAAAACATTAGATGTGCACCTGATGATTGAAGAGCCAGGGAAATATGCCCAAGATTTTAAAAATGCTGGCGCTGATATTCTCAGTGTTCATCTCGAAGCTTGCCCGCATTTACATCGCAATTTGCAACAAATTAAAGGTTTGGGTATGAAAGCGGGTATTGCTATCAATCCACATACACCTGTTCACTTATTATTTGATGTTTTACATGATACTGATGTTGTATGTATGATGAGCGTTAATCCAGGGTTTGGCGGACAGAAATTTATTCAACAAACCATCGAAAAGATTGTGGTTTTGAAAAAAGAAATTGCTCGCCGCGGCGTTTCTACCTTAATTGAAATTGATGGAGGTGTAACATTTGAAAATGCAAAAGAGATTGTTGAGGCTGGGGCAGATGTGTTAGTTGCTGGTAACACTGTATTTTCAACCGCTAATCCGGCAACTGCGATTAGTAACTTAAAATCAATTTCGAAATAGAAGGTCATGCAAAAATTGTATGCCTTTTTTACCTTGGTTCGATTTCCTAATTTAATATTTATTGTAGTTACTCAGTTTCTTACCCATCAATATTTGATTCTTCCGGTTTTAAATTCTAGCGCATCTTACCAGATTCTTGCTAATTCTGTTCTATTTCTTTTCTTACTTTCTACGGTTTGTATAGCGGCTGCGGGTTATATCATTAACGACTATTTTGATATTAGCATTGATGCAGTTAATAAGCCGGAACGAGTAACTATCGAAAAGTTTTATAAAAGAAGAACTATCATTTCCTGGCATATTGTTTTAAACTTAGTGGCCCTCATATTAGCTTCGTGTATTTCACTATATTATTTGCAATTGAGGTACGTTCTTGTACAGGTAATTTGTGTTTTATTATTACTATTTTATTCTGTTACCTTCAAACGTAAATTCCTTATTGGAAATCTTGTCATCGCTATTTTAACTGCTCTTACTTTACTCTCTATAGCCATCTTTGAAGTTCATTTCCCTTTAGGACAATTACAATTACCCGAAGTTTCCAAGTTTTGGATTTATGTAGTATTTGCGTTTCTGATTACATTGTGCAGAGAAATTGTAAAAGATATAGAAGATATTAAAGGGGATGGAGAACAAGGCTGTGATACATTGCCACTGCGATTGGGTATATCTAAAGCTAAATGGCTCGTGTATACTTTGATGTTTTTTATTTTAGCCTTAGTCGCCTATTTGTTGATGTATTTTGTAAAGGCTCAATCACTTGTATTTTGGTATTGGATAGGACTAGTTGTACTTCCGATTTTATTTATATCCCTAAAATTATATTATGCAAATAGCACGGCCCATTTTCGTTTTATTAGTTCATTATTCAAATGGGTTACTCTTAGTGGAATTTTGTCAATGATGATATCCTAAGTTATGGAAACAGTATTAATATTAGCTTCAAAATCACCACGAAGAAAGCAGTTATTGGAGATGGCTGAAATTGATTTTGAAATTATCACAGAAGAAACGGATGAAACATTTTCAGCTGACCTTTCAATTGAGGAGGTTCCCATTCAAATTGCTTTGCGTAAAGCAAAAGCCATTCAATCGAGATTCCCACAACGTAAAATTTTGGCTGCCGATACCGTCGTTGTGCTCGATAGTTTAATTATTGGAAAGCCTCATGATCGTGCACAGGCTATTCAAATATTGTCGATGTTAAGTGG
Organism: Bacteroidota bacterium; assembly: GCA_016706595.1. Classification (GTDB taxonomy): domain Bacteria; phylum Bacteroidota; class Bacteroidia; order Chitinophagales; family Chitinophagaceae; genus OLB11. The sequence goes on from JADJJH010000002.1 coordinate 984,860, forward strand.
TAGGCGTCACAAAGTAATTACTGGTGTCGTAATTCTTGAATCTGATAAGGAAATTAAATTCGCCGATACAACTTTTGTTGAATTTAATGAACTGAGTTTAGCTGATATTATTTTTTATGTTGACACTTACAAACCTTATGATAAAGCGGGGGCTTATGCTATTCAAGAATGGATTGGCGCAGTGGCCATTCAACGAATTGAAGGTTGCTTTTATAATGTAATGGGTTTGCCTATTAGCCGAGTAGTAAAGTGTTTACACTAATTTAACTGAATTGAGGATTTTGTAAAGCATGATAAAAATCAGAATTAAAAAAACGGTAAAACAAATCTACAACTTAGATTTGCATTCCAATTTTTATTTACATGGCAATTACAGATTTTGATACCAATTCGATTGGACTTGCAAGCAATAATATTTTTGGCTTGCCAAGTACCGAAGACAATGCAAAACTTATATTACTTCCGATCCCGTGGGAGGTTACCGTATCTTACAGAAATGGTACAGCCAAGGGGCCGGAAAAAATAAAAGAATCATCCTATCAAATTGATCTTTGTGATGTGGATGCCATGAATTTTTGGAGCGAAGGGTATTTTATGCCTGAACTGGATAGAGAAATTATTAAGAAAAATGATTTTTTGCGTCATTGCGCTGAACTGATAATTTCTAATTTAAGTGAAGGTGGTGCTACTTGTGATAATGCCCAATTGCAAAAAAAACTCGAACAAATTAATTTAGGCTGCATCGATTTAAACGAATGGATTTTTCGACGTGCTAGCGAATTATATGCTAAAGGTAAGTATGTAGCTTTAGTAGGTGGCGATCACAGTACCCCATTAGGTTTGATGAAAGCGGCCGGTAAGCATTTTGGTGAATTTGGTATTTTGCAAATTGATGCACATGCCGATTTGAGAAATGCTTACGAAGGATTTACCTATTCCCATGCTTCGATAATGTTTAATGTGTTGAAGGAAGTGCCTGAAATGTCGAAACTTGTTCAAGTTGGAATTCGTGATTTTTGTGATGAAGAGTACGAACTTATTCAAAGCAACCCGCGTATTAAAACTTTCTTTGATCACGATATCAAAGAAAGAGAATATGAAGGCGAAACTTGGAAACAAATTTGCGATGACATTATATCCCAATTACCCCAGCAAGTTTATATCAGTTTTGACATTGATGGTCTTGATCCAAAATTATGCAGCAATACCGGCACTCCGGTACAAGGTGGATTTGAAGCTGAACAAATTCAGTATCTTTTTCGAAAGGTAGTTGATAGCGGTCGACGTATCATTGCCTTTGATTTGAATGAAGTAAGTTGTGGCGAAGATTCACAAGACGCCATAGATGCCAATGTCGGAGCACGTATTTTATATCGTATGTGCAACATGTTTATGAAATCAAATGCAAATGCCTGAGGTATTTACTTTTATCATTCAAAATAGTAAGCAAGCTAAATATTATAAACAGGGTAGGGCAATGCATATCATGGCAGGTATTGTATTATTTTGCTATGCTCTTCCATATGTAATCAATATTCAAAAAGAATGGATGATGCCTGTGGCAATTCTTTTGCCTGTGATCACTATTTTAATGGTTTCACTTTTTAAGCCTATTCTCATTCGAGATGTCGGCAATAATCGTGTTTTTCGTATTCTTGAAGCAGGGTTTTTGATGATGGGAAGTATGCATTATCTTCAAATAGATCAAATATTTCCGGCTATACTTTTTTCCTTAGTATCTTTTATCATGTTATTGTTATTAAAATTAGAAAGCCGAATTTTTCAGATTCAATATGTTTATATCCATGAAAAAGGTATTGAAATTGATATGCCTCTCTCTACTAAATCTCTGGCTTGGATGCAAATTGACAAGCTAATATTAAAGCATGATTATTTATCTCTGATAGTATTGAACCAATCATCATTACAGATACAAGTTAAACACAAAATGTCTGAAGTTGAAGTTATGGCTTTCGAAAATTATGTACAGCGCAAATTGAATAACAAAGTTTAGATATAAAAGCCATTTGAGCAATCACTTTTTTAACGTATCAAAGTAACATCTCCTTTTAGCATAATCGTTTCATTTTTCATATGGCACTTGTACCGTAAGATGTAGAAGTAAGTACCCACATCACTTTCTGTTCCATTTTGTTTGCCATCCCATCCATCTGAATCAACAACAGTTGAGAATAGCATATTGCCCCATCGGTTATAAATTTCAAAGGATACCAAGGTAATTTCTCCGAATATGATTGCCTTAAAAATATCATTCTTGCCATCTTGATTTGGTGAAAATGCATTGGGTAAACTAACTAAACAACAGGGGTCATATTCAACTTCAAAATGTGCAGTATCGATGCAACCTAAATTGTCGGTAACCATTGCCGTATGTTCGCCAAAAAGTAAATTGTTAGCGTGAGAAGTAAAATTACCGGGTGCACCCGACCAATTATATTTAAATGGTGCTTCGCCTCCTATTACAACTGCGTCTGCTTGTCCATCATCACCTAAGCCTGAACATATGGCAGGTATCGAAACAATGTCTAAATCTAATGAATCCCCTTCAACTAGTGGTACCAAAGTATCAGCATAACAGCCTCTGCTATCGGTCACTTGTATTAAATAAAGTCCATTGGTAATACCACTCATATAGCTTACGGTATCGATATAGATCGAGTCGAACGTGTAATAGTATGGGGGGTAAGTATTGATTGTATGCCAATCAATTGCTCCATCCCGATCTCCTTTACATAAGATTTCTTCGATACTATCAATGATAATATAAGGTCTAAGGTCTGAAGGTTTTACCACAAATTTCCCAGTCGATATGCATCCCATTGAATCTTTTACTTCAATGATATAATTGCCCGGGTTTAGATTATCATACAAAGTGTCTAGGGCCACCATTGTGCCGTTGAAATAATAGGCGATGGGTTCAATGCCATAATTCGAACTCACAATAATTTCACCATCATTTACACCAAAGCAACTCACATCTTTTATACTGATTAATTCTAATTGTGCCGAAGTATCAGGCTCAAGTACGATTGCTATGGTATCTTCTAAACATCCTTTGAAATCTTTTACTAAAACCAAATAGGTACCTGCGAATAGTCCAGTAAAGTTAGGTGATGTTTGGAATGAACTGCCATTAATTGAGTAGGCATACGGTGAAGTGCCTCCAAATGCTGTGGCCGTAATGCTTCCGATACTATCGCCACGACAAACATTATGAGTAATATTTAGGATAGATGCCATCAATGGAGTTGCAGGCTCGTTTACTGTAATGATAGTATCTGCTTCACAGCCATAAATATCAGTTGCAATAATTGTATATGAACCTGTTGCTAAATTCCCAAACATGCTAGATGCGCCTGTTGATACAGAATTGATACTAAATTGGTACGGACTAAATCCGCCCGTTACACCTAATGAGATGGTTCCATCATTTCCATATTTGCAATTCACATCGGTGATGACCACATTCGAAAAATTCATGTAATTGGATGATGGGAGATTAATAACTGTATCATGAATGCATCCAGTGATATCTTTTACATAAACTGTATAAATCCCTTGAAATAAATTTTGAAAGGTATTGTTGGTTGTATAAAGCGAAGTATTTATTTTATATAAATAAGGTGGTTGTCCGCCCGCTGCATTAATGCTGATACTTCCATCAGTAGCATTGCTGCAATAGGGATTTATTAGGTTGATTGAGGCAAAGTATAAAGGGCTAGGTGATGATAATAACACTGTAGTATCTATCAAACACAAAAGACTATCTTTAATATGCATGGTATAAGTGCCAGCTGCAAGATTTGTAAAAAGATTATTGTTGCTATAAGAACCTGTATTTATCGAAAATTGCAATGATCCTAAACCACCTATTGCATTAACTTGAACCGAACCATCTGCCGAGCCGAAACATAATGGCATTGAAACTAATACATTATTAATTTGAATAGGAGGGGCACTTTCGATAATAATATTACTATCAATGTAACAACCAGCTTGATCTTGTACATGTAACCAATGTGTGCCTGCAGGTAAGTTTGTAAAATTGGCTGTGCTTTGAGGCGCGCCTCCATTTAAGCTATAACTAATGGGTGGCGCAATACTTGTAGCTGTTGCGTTTATAAATCCCGTAGTGCTGCCAGGACACAGTACAGGGGTATGATTCACACTGTTTAATGAAATCAATGGATTTTGAACAACGGAAATAATCGTATCATTTTCGCAGTTATTGGCATCCTTAACATAAAAAGTATACAAGCCAATCGGTAAATTGGTAAAAGTATTGGTAGCCGAGTAAGCACTTGAGCCAATAGCATAATTGTATGGCGAAATTCCACCACCACCCGAAATTGTAATTTGACCAACACTTCCTAAACAGCCAGGTTGCGTAATATTAATATTTGAGAAGCCAAGTAATGCCGGCTGTGTAATTTGAATGATACTATCTTTCGTACAATTGTTTGCATCGATAACTGTTAGCGTATGCCAGCCGCCAAAGAGATTCGAGAAGTTGCCTAGCGTATTTATGGCTCCTCCATCTAATTGAAATTGATAAGGCGAAACACCACCACTTCCAACACAAGTAACAGAAGCATTTTGTTCACCAAAACACATAGGAGATATAATTTGTATTGATGAAAATCCAACTTGCAAAGGCTCGCCAAGCATAATAACGCTATCTTTAAAACAACCACTATTATCCTTGGCATGAAGGGTATAGCTCGCTGATGATAGACCGGTAAAATTATTATTTGTACTAAACGCGCTACCATTCAAGGCAAATTGGTAAGGGGCGAGTCCGCCTATTGCACCAAAACTAATACTACCATTTAGGTCACCAAAGCAAAGAGGTTGAATGAGATCAATATCAATAATGGTAAAATTACCACCACTATTAATTACAAATGAAGTGTCGGCCCCACATCCGCTCGAGTCTGTAACATGCAAGGCATAATTACCTGGACCTAAGCCGGTATAACTGGGTGAGCTTTGCAAAGTGCCACCATTTAATGAATACAGAAATGGTGGAGTGCCATTTAATGGTGTTACTGAGATGCTACCCGTAGCAGCACCCGTGCATGATGCATTTGACACAAAGGTACTTGTGATATCTATGGCTGGGGGATCGATTAAATAAATAATCGTATCGTGTAAACAACCATTTGCATCTTGTAATTGTATAGTATAAGTGCCTGCGATGAGTACAGGCCAATTTGAAACAGGCGTAAAACTTCCGCTATTGAGCGAAAAATTATATGGAGGCAAGCCACCAATGCCTTGCAAACTGATACTTCCATATCCTCCACTACAAGGCGGATGAACAACAATTGGATTGCTAAAATACAATGGAGGGTTGCCTGCTATGGTTACAACAGAGTCAACATGACAACCATTTACATCATAGGCACTTATTGTATATGTTCCGGGTGGAAGATTATTATAATTTCCAGGGAAAATTGTGGTTGCACCATTTAATGAATAGGTAATTGGTGGTGCAGTGCCGTTACCAGAAATGGAAATACTTCCGGTTGGTGGAATTGCACAAGGCGAATTACTTGTGTTTACTGAAGTAATTGATAAGCTTGATGAATTTGAAATAAACGTAACCGTAGTTGCCGTACAGCCGCTTGCATCCATTGCGGTAACTGTATACAATCCGCCACTTACGCCTGTGAAAATGCCTGATGCTTGATAGGGACCACCATTCAAACTAAACTGATAAGAAGGATTTCCGCCAATCACTACAGCAACAATATTTGCCAAGGGGGTTCCGCCACAACCTACATTTGTATGGTCGAAAAAATCAAAAACTAAGGTATTGAATGAGGTAATGTTAGCTACTGATGAAACTGTACATCCATTGGCGTCTTTTGCTAACACTGTATATGTTCCGCCCGATAAATTTGAAAACACTGGGGATGCTCCAAAGCTTCCTCCATTGATTGAATAGGTGAGTGGTGCAGTACCTCCTGAAGCAAATGCTGTTACAATTCCACTATTTGGAAAACTACAACTTGCATTTATAATTTGTAGGCTATCAAAGCTTGGTAAAGGGATGCCAGGGATTGAAATAATGGTATCATGGCTGCAGCCATTATTATCTTGAAGGTGTATAGTATAGGTTCCAGGTACTAATGAAGTAAATGTGTTTGTGGAACCATAGGATCCGGTATTTATTGCAAATTGGTAGGGAAGTGCCCCCCCCAATCCATTGGTTGTGATACTGCCTTGGATTACACAAGTTGGTATAGTAACACTTGTATTAGTGAAAAATAAATTAACCGGTGAACTTAATGTTGTGGTGGAGGTAGCAGTGCACCCTCCAGCATCCTTCATGGTAATGGTATAAGTACCTGAAGCTAATAAACTAAATGTATTTGAGGTTGTAAACGTGGTTCCATTCATTGAATAGGAATACGGGGTTACACCTCCACTTCCAATAACATTTATACTACCTGTGTTACCGGAACAAGTTGGTTGAATTACATTAAGTGAATTGATTACAACAGCACTAATTTGTGAAATAGTGATTGTCGTATCCTTGGTACAATTGTTTGCATCTTTGATATGTAACACATACATGCCTGACGCAAGATTGCTGAAGTTAGGTGTTAATTGGTAAGGGCCTGCATTTAATGAAAAATTCAGAGGTAGAACACCACCAAATGCGTTTACCGTAATTGATCCATTGTTTACATTACAAGATGCATTTGTGATGGAACTTGAAGCTATGCTGATTTGCCCTGGTGAAGAAATAAATATTAGTGTATCCTTGATACAACCTATCGCATCTTTAGCATGTATAATATAATTTCCAGGAGCCAAGTTGGTAAATGAATTAGAAGCAGAATAAGCGGAGGTATTAATTGCGTATTGAATGGGTGGGGTGCCACCGCTTGCTGAAACCACTACCGAGCCGGTATTATATCCATAACATATGAGATCGCTTACAACTACTGAATTAAACAAAATGTCAGGTCCTTGCATCAAGTTTACAATCGTATCATCAGTACAACCATTATTGTCTTTGATTGTAATGGTATAATTGCCAGCATATAAACCGGTGAAATTATTATTGGTTGTAAAACTGCCTGCATTGAGTTTGTAGGTGAAAGGCGGGTTGCCACCAATATTTGAAACATTAATTACACCACTTGGCGTGCCAGCGCATCCAAATTGTGTTGAAATAGCTGCTTGCACTGCCGGTAGTATGACAAATGAAATTGAATTACCTACTGCCATTGGGTTTCCACAATTGTCAATCAAAGTATTGCCATCGGTTCCTGTAGCTATTGATATGACGTAGTTTCCCGGAGTTAATGGCGCAGAAAAGTCTAAGGTGAATAAATTTGCAAAACTGCCACCGGCTGAACATACTGAACTATTTGCCGAAATGATACTTGCTGTTGACGGACTTAATACAAAATCGCTTCCATCATTAGCAAATGAACTGCAAACAACATTTTCACTTAGAAGAATGTTTATGTTACTTGGACCAGTGCAAGACGCAGTTATACTGTCGCTTTTAATTATCGGCGCAACATTATCTAGAATCTGGCAAGTTGATCCAGTAAAATCAATAGTATAACCAGCTGTACTGGCCGAGGCATTATTAATAAGAATGGTATAGGTTTGTCCAGCTATTGCATTTATTGCACTACTAAATGACCCTCCTCCAGCACCTATTGACGCCGTGGATGAAGTAGTTGAAAGTCCTGTTAAACCACCTGGTGTTGAATTGGCAAAAGAAGCGTAGTTGCATCGAATGGGTACTAATCCAGAAGAAATGGCATCACATGATTTATCAGTTAAGTCCCAAACGGCAAAGTCATAATCACTAGGCGATAAGGGGGTAATCGTAAAAATTAAAGTTCCGGTTGTAGCCGCATTGATTATATACCAAACCGAATTATTTTCCCCTGTTGTTAAACATCCTTGATTTGTTGCGTTAAGCTCATTGATTACTCCAGGGCCTGTAAATGAACTATTTTGAGTGTATACATTCTGGCAAATTGGGATTGCTCCCATACAATTTTGAACAGGGCTCTGGGCTTTAGTATTCGTAAAAAGACTAAGAAACAATAATATGCTGCTAAGTTTTTTCATGGCGGGTGATACGAAGTTACGCAACAATGTTAGTAACTCGTGAAAAAATATCGAATAAAATATTTTTTTTATTGCAAATTGATTTTTCAGTAGTAATGGAGGTGATATCATATTCGTGACTTTTCTACCTCGGAATATGTAGAAATACCCCAAGTTCAAGTCACGAAGTCAAAAATTAAGCCAAACTTATCTGACAAGGGTTATGTCTCCCTTTTTTATCATGAGTTTGTTGTTGAATTGACAGTAATATGTAAGTAAATAGTAGTATGTACCTATTTCAGAATCAACATTTTGAAACTTTCCATCCCATCCGTCATCATCTTGTGTGGTATGAAAAATATTATTTCCCCAACGGTCAAAAATTTCAAAACTTTTAATTTGGATAAGCCCATAATGAATAACCCTGAATACATCATTTTTGCCATCTCCGTTCGGTGAAAAGGCATTTGGCATACTCACTTCACAGCATGGGATGTATTCAATTACATACCGATTGGTATCGAGGCAATTTTCGGCATCTTTTATAATTAGCAAATGTTCGCCATAAGTTATTTGATGCATGGTGTCGTTACTTCCGATAAAACCTATCCATGAATATTCATAAGGTGCAAATCCTCCAGTAACAACCGCGATGGCAGAACCATCATTTCCTTCGCCTGCGCAACTTGCGGGTGTAACCAAAAACGAAGATTGTAAAGTAGTTGAAGTTTTTATATAAATGCTTGTATCGGCTTTGCAACCATTCAAATCTGTCATTTCAATTGTATACATGCCTGTCACCAAATTTTGCATTATGCTGAGTGTATCAACAAATACACCATTAAATGTATAAGCATATGGCGTTGCACCATTGGAGGCCGTCCAATCAATAGAACCCATCAAATCACCTTTGCAATGATTTTCAATAATATTTTCGATTACAATAAATGGTTGATTAGTAGGTATCGAGATATTTATAATTTGATTTGAAATACATCCATTACTATCTGTAACCTCAATAGTATAGTTGCCCGGACTTAAATTTAAAAAAGTAGAATCACTACCAGTCACTACCCCATTCAATTTAAATAGATATGGTTTTGTTCCCCCGGTAACCGAAATATAAATTTCGGCATCATTTAATCCTACACAGGTAATTGGTTTCGTATTTTTTGTAGTAAGTTGAAGAGGCGATAGTGGTTGAATTACACTAATCATCGTATCATACTCACAATCATTGGCATCTTTAATGAGTATCAGATAATTTCCGGCACTTAAGTTTCCAAAGCTTCCACTACTTTGTAAACTTCCTCCATTCATCGAAAATAGGTAGGGTGAAGTGCCACCTAACCCAAAAGCATTAATAAATCCTGTAGTATTTCCAAAGCAAAAAACTGGAATACTAGTAAGCGAATTAAAAGAAAGTGCTAATGCAGGTTCGCTAAGAGTTAATGATGTATCAGCCAAACATCCTACACTATCACTGACCTGAATAGTATACAATCCGGCAAATAGATTATTGTAATTACTAATCAAGCCTGTGTTTATTCCATTCAATGTGTACGAGTAAGGATTGGTTCCCCCATAAGCTTGCAAATTGATACTGCCACTTGAACTGCCTTTACATAAAATATTGGTAAGTAAAATATTATTGAATTGAACTTCATACATTGGTGTCAGTTGAACTACAGTATCATGTAAACACCCCAAGGCATCTTGTATTTGTAAAAAAAATGAACCGGTTGAAAGATTGGTGAAGGAACTATTTACGCCAAATGAAGAACTATTGATGGCATATTGATAATTTGGCGTTCCACCAGAGGCAAGTATCTGAATGCTGCCATTAGAAATATTTGTACAAGCCGGATTCGAAATCGCTAAAGTGGCAATTTGAAGCGGCTGTGCTTGGCTAACTATAACCACTAAACTTTGCGTACAACCTAAAACATCTGTTGCGGTAATAGAATAATTACCTGCAAGTAAGTTGTTATAATTTCCGTTACTTGTTAAAATATTACCTGGCATGAGTTGGTAAATGAATGTTCCTGTTCCTCCATTCGCTGTTACTTGAATGCTTCCGCTTGCGGTACCAAAACAATTCACATCTGTAACCAAAGGAGTACTCAAGCTAATTGCCAAAGGTTGCTGAATTTGAAGAGTTGTACTTACACTACAAGCGTTTGCATCGGTGGCTATGATAGTATAATTTCCGGCTTGTAATGATGGGAAATTACCTGTGCTATTTGAAATACTTCCAGGTTGTAATTGATATTGTATGCTTCCCGTTCCACCACTTACTAAACATTGTATGCTTCCATCATTTCCGCCAAAACAATTTACATTGGAAGTATTACTCATTGTAAATTGAAGCATTGAGGTTTGATTAATATTGGTATTTGTTTGATAAGTACATCCATTGGCATCACTCGCAATAATCGTGTAATTGCCTGCCGTTAAATTGCTAAAATTACCGGAACTGGAAAGTGTGCTGCCCGGTTGCAATGTATACTGGATAGTTCCTGTTCCTCCACTACAAACAATTTGTATACTGCCCGTATTGCCTCCATTGCATTGCACCGGTGTTGTATTTAAAGAAACGAATTGTAATTGATTTGGCTGAGTAATAGACAAGGACGTTGTTTTTGTACATCCATTGGCATCACTCGCTAAAACGGTATAAAGGCCCGGAATCAATGCATTGAAATTTCCGGAGGTGTTGATCATACCTCCAGGATTTAAAGTATAAGAAAAACCTCCACTTCCCCCAGTAGCAATGGTTGTGATATTTCCATTGGCATTACCAAAACATGGACTCACATTATTCGTATTCGTAATGCTCCATACAATCGCTGATGCACTCGTTAAATTTACGGATGTGCTTGTTGAACATCCATTCGCATCAACCGCAAGTATGGTATAGCTGTTCGCATTTAGATTCGTAAAATTACCTGTTGTATTTGCAGTGCCTAAAGGCAATAGCGAATAATTGATCGTTCCGCTTCCACCGCTCACGGTAACATTTATTGCGCCATTATTACTGCCCTCACATAGTGGATTTGTTAGCATTGGAATTGACCAGATCAGGGGATTGGGCTGGCTAATTAATTTCGTTGAACTAATTGTACAACCGCTTCCGCTACTAATGGTAACCGTATATAAACCGGGTGAAAGATTGCTGAACTGAAATGGCGACGAACTTCCTAATGCACCACTCGGACTTATTATAAAACTCAATGGTGAAATATTTACAGTTCCGTTAGCGGTTATAATTCCGTTGTATAATCCGTTGCATGTTACATTGCTTGAACTCAATGATAATGTAGGCAAAGGGTCCACCGTAATCGTAAATATTGAATCAATGCTGCCACATCCAGGATAACTTGAGCTAAGGGTATAATTTGTGGTTGCCGAAGGAATTGCAATTACACTGCTACCACTTGCTGAACTTAAACTTGATGCAGGTGACCATGAAAATTGTAAGTTTGGATTTGCAGGATTGGGTACCACTGATAAACTTATAGATTGACCTAAACATATTGTATCATCATTCGGAATTGTATAGTTGGGATATTCCTGAATATCAATGGTCAGTGTTTCAGTAATGGCACTGCTACATAAACTTCCATTGATATACAAGATTAAGGTTTCAACACCTTCTGTAATGCCATCTTGCAAAGCATTAATCGTTAAGGTTACACTCGTATTATTTGCAGGAATCGTAACTGAGCCACTCAAGGCTGCAATATCAACTCCATTTACCGCACTTCCACCCAAAGTATAGGTCACAACTTGCGCAAATGGTTTTGGTGATGGTCTTGCAATCGTAATTACTGCCGGTGTGCAACCTTCAATGGCAAATGGGTTTGCAGATGCGATTGTATTACTTGAACTCACCGAAACTACACTTGCAATATCTGAACTAAAACTACCGGCTTCTAAAAAAACACCCGAATCGTAAATATGATCGGTTAAATCAGCAATCGCAAATTTCATATGATAAGTTGAACAGGGTGTAACAGCTGCCTTCGCCGTAAGTAAAGCAGTAAGTCCATTATAGGTAATTGTTGTGCTTGCTGAAGTATTTACATAATACGAGGTAAAAGGTGATCCTGCGCCTAACGATGAACAGTTGCTTGCTTGTCCGCCGGCTGCTGTATTTACCGTGCCATTATTAATTGAGTTAATACTCACCGGAATATTGGTGCCAGGTACAAGCGCCATATTAGTGGGTGTTGCATAACCCGGACCGGATATAAAGAAGGCGAAAATGTCATTATAATCCGAACAGTTATATTGCGGATATTCTTCAGATCCAAATCGATATCTAAATTGTATCGTATCTCCTGTAGGTACAAAATCAAATTCTAGTTTACATAAATCGTGTAAATTACTTGCTGTAGTTCCGGCTGCTGTAGCCAAATTTGCATCCCCACCATTTGTATTATTATTGATGGAAGCAAAATTTCCACCATTTCCATTTACGCCATAATTGGCACCATTGCTAAGGGCTCTACCTGTTGTTAAAACAATTCCACTATCTACCAAAACCGATGAAGCTAAACCATTATCAAATTTGCCACTGGCATTATTAGGGCAAGTTAACGTTGGATTGGTATAGGTAATTCCGCTGCCTGTCAATCGATTGATGAGTTCCGCCGCCGTAAGATTAGGTGTGATGACAATTTGCGAAAAACTTGAATGTGCAGAAGCCGCAAGCAAGAAGCAAATGGACACTATGGTCTTAGTTGATCGTAACTGAAATAAATGCTGAAGTAAAAATTTAATCATGTATTAGGTTGTTATGTATCCTTTTGTTAGCACACAAAAATCGTGCTGCTAATTAATTTCCGAAATTAACACCAAGTAAGTCAGTTGAAAGCCCATCATCGATGAAGCTACAAAATTGAAAGATAAACAGCGAATACGTCTTCAAAGCGAAAAGCAGTGGATGAATAAGAAATAATGATTTTCTACCCTATATTTGCCCACCTAAAAAAAATACTATGCCTTATTTATTTACTTCCGAATCTGTTTCTGAAGGTCATCCTGATAAAGTAGCCGATCAAATTTCTGATGCACTGATCGATCATTTCTTGGCTTATGATCCAAATTCAAAGGTTGCTTGTGAAACTTTAGTAACTACCGGACAAGTTGTGTTAGCCGGTGAAGTTAAATCGGAAGCTTATTTAGATGTGCAAGAAATTGCACGCGAAGTGATTCGTAAAATTGGATATACCAAATCTGAGTATATGTTCGAAGCGAATTCATGCGGTATTTTCTCAGCGATTCACGAACAAAGTTCAGATATCAATCAAGGTGTAGATAGAGTTGTAAAAAAAGAAAGTTTCGAAACAAAAGCAAATGCGCAAGGTGCCGGCGACCAAGGTATGATGTTTGGTTATGCTACGCGTGAAACAGAAAATTATATGCCACTTGCCTTAGATCTTTCGCATAAAATATTAAAAGAACTTTCAAATACTCGTCGTGCAGGTAAGGAAATGAAATATTTACGACCTGATGCTAAAAGCCAAGTAACCATCGAGTACGATGATAACAATACCCCTATCCGTATCGATACCATTGTTGTTTCAACCCAACACGATGATTTTGATAAGGATGCAAAAATGTTGGCACAAATAAAGTCTGATGTTATCAATACCATCATCCCTCGTGTAAAAAAACAATTAAAGCCTTCGTTACAAAAATTATTCAACGATAAAATCACCTACCATATTAACCCAACCGGCAAGTTTGTAATTGGCGGTCCGCATGGCGATACAGGCCTAACCGGCCGAAAAATTATTGTTGATACTTATGGCGGTAAAGGTGCGCATGGCGGTGGTGCTTTTAGCGGTAAAGATCCTAGTAAGGTTGATAGAAGCGCTGCGTATGCAACTCGTCATATTGCAAAAAATTTAGTAGCTGCCGGTGTTTGCGACGAAGCCTTAGTACAAGTATCGTATGCGATTGGCGTGGCTAAGCCTTGCGGACTTTTCATCAATACGAATGGTACTTCGAAAGTGAATAAAACCGATGGGGAAATTGCTAAAATCGTAGAGAAAATTTTTGATATGCGACCATATGCAATTGAGCAAAGATTTAAATTACGTACCCCCATTTATTCCGAAACAGCATCCTACGGACATATGGGACGTAAAAACGAAGTAGTAACCAAAGTCTTCAATAAAGGAAAGAAAAACGAAAAGACCCTAAAGGTTGAATTATTCACTTGGGAAAAACTAGATTATGTACCACAAGTGAAGAAGGCTTTTGGTTTAAAATAAAATACAATCAACTATTTATAGAAACTGCTTCCATTGAGGCAGTTTTTTTTGTGGGGTCAGCATCTGTTCATCATGCATCTATTGTGGCGTTGGCACCATGCAAGGAAATAAGCTTATTGAGCAAATCTCATGTAAAGAAATGATTTCCAATCCGCCATCCTGAAACCTAACATCTCAAATCTCTTATCTCAAATCTCATATCTCTAAACTAACATCTCTTATCTCTTATCTAACTATATTTGTCCACTCAAAATTTGAACATGGATAAAATTAAATTTGGTACCGATGGATGGCGTGCAATCATCGCACAAGAATATACAGTGCAAAATGTAGCGCGTGTAGCCTTCGCAACTGCTGTTTGGTTGAAACAAAAAAATGCAAATCCCTTGGTCGTAATTGGTCATGATTGTAGGTTCGGCGGACGATTATTTACCGATACTGCCATTAAGGTACTTTGCTCGCTAGGAATAAAAGTAATCTCTTGCGAACGCTTTGTAAGTACACCTATGATTTCGTTTGGCGTGCTCACCCATCATGCCGATCAAGGTGTGGTTATTACGGCTAGTCATAACCCGCCTTCGTATAATGGATTTAAATTAAAAGGCGCGCATGGTGGACCCACACCTCCTGAACAAATTACCGAAGTCGAAAATTTAATTCCTGATTCCGAAGTTGAAATCTCTGGTGATCTTCAAGATTATCAAGCTCAAGGATTATTAAGCTATGTAAATTTAGATTCCGAATACGAAGCCTATATCCGCACCAAGTTTGATATTGAAGCCATGAATCAATCGCCTTTTAAAATGGCGTATGATGCCATGTATGGTGCCGGTCAAGATGTTGTTCGTAATCTTTTTCCAAAAGCAGTTTTATTGCATTGCGAAATCAATCCTTCATTCAAAGGAATCGCCCCTGAACCTTTACATAAAAATTTACTCGAACTTTCGGCAACCATAAAAAATACACCTGAATTGAAATTTGGCTTAGCCAACGATGGCGATGCCGATAGAATTGCCTTGTACGATGAAGATGGTAAGTATGTCGATTCGCATCATATCATTTTACTGCTGATTCATTATTTACATAAATATAAAAACTTAAGTGGTAAAGTCGCTATCGCAGCATCTACCACTTTACGTGTAAATAAATTATGCGAAAAATATGGTTTGCCTTGCGAAGTAACTCCCATTGGGTTTAAGTATATCAGTCAGATAATGATGCACGAAGATGTATTAGTGGGTGGCGAAGAAAGCGGAGGCATTAGTGTAAAAGGTCATATACCTGAACGTGATGGTATTTATGATGGACTCGTGATTTATGAATTTATGAATGCTACAGGTAAAACCCTCAAAGAACTTTGTAAAGAGATTTATGATATCGTAGGTGAATTTTATTACGAACGTGCCGATTTGCATTTAACTGAAGAATTGAAGCAGCATGCCATGACCTTATGTAAAAACGGCATCACAGCCTTCGGAAAATATCAGGTTATAGATACCAATTTGATTGATGGCTATAAATACGAATTGCCAAATAATTGCTGGACCATGATACGCGCATCAGGCACCGAACCTTTATTGCGTATTTATGCCGAAGGAAATTCGTATGATGAAGTGATGGATATTTTGAAGAGTGTGAGGAGTAGCCTAGGAGTATGATCTCAGATGTTAGATGTCAGGAATTAGATCTCAGGAAGACGAGGTTAGGGGGTTGGAGTTTGAGGTTCGCAAATTGTACATGCAAGTAAAATTCCCACTTCGTATTTCGATTTTAGTTTTTCGAATTTTAAACCGAACCCCGAACCCCGAAATACGAACCCCGAATTACGAATTACGTTCAGTACATTAAAAATTTTATCCCATCTTTGCCTTTTATGAAACTTACCCAAACCCCTTATTTACTTTACTCAGACGGGAAAGGAAATATTTTTGAAGATACCAGCTTATATGCCTTAGGCAGAAGTGGATGGGATGCCATGCCCGTTGAACTCGACGATTGGATATTATTACCTGATGGAGGGAATTTATATGAACTTCCAGGTAGAAAAGGAATAGGTATTGATGTAGAAACCGGCAATCTTCGCTTATGCGATAAAGGTTGGGCAGTGGCTGCTTTTATTCCACCTGCGTATACGGGTTTGTATTTAGCCGCTTACGAAACGGCCGAAGATGCTCCTACTTTACCTTTGTTTTGCTATACAGCCGCCGCATGGTTCAATAACGAATTTTATGTAACGGCCATTCGAATTGAAAAAGATATTCGTCAAGAAAAAAGTGGTTATGATGATACTTTAATTCAAGCCGGTGTTAAAAAATTTACCGAAGCTTATCCTAATAATCGCCTAGTAAAACATCTTGCCGATACTTGTTGCAATACCTATTGTTGTCCGGCTGCACGTAATTTTTTTATCGGTCGTTGGGAATGTCCTATCCCATCATCACCGGCTTGTAATGCCAATTGTTTGGGATGTATTTCGTTTCAACCCGAAGAAGAAACCATTGTTTCATCGCACGACAGATTAACTTTTAAACCTACTGCGGAAGAGATTGTTGAGTACACGGTGCCCCATCTCGAAACCGCGCCGTTTCCAATTATTAGTTGGGGACAAGGTTGCGAAGGAGAACCTTTATTAATGTGGCAAACTATACGCGATAGTATTGTTGAAATTCGTAAGCACACACAAAAAGGTAGTATCAATATCAATACCAATGGCAGCGATCCAAAGGCGGTAAAAGTATTGATGGATGCCGGGTTAAACAGTATTCGTGTAAGTCTGAATTCATTTCGTAAGGATGTGTACACAAAATATTATCGTCCTAATAATTATCAGTTCGAAGATATACTTGAATCGCTTAAAGTAGTAACTGATAATGGCGGCTGGGCTTCGGTAAATTATTTTGTGTTTCCAGGCATGACAGATAGTGTTGCCGAAGTGGAAGCGATGTTAGTGGCAATACGTTATACCAAATTGAACATGATACAATGGCGCAATTTTAATATCGATCCGGATTGGTATTTAGGTAATTTAGGCATGAACGATACCGGTGAATGTTACGGCGTTCGTCAAATGATGGATATTATTCACGACGAATTTCCGCATGTGAAATTTGGGTATTTCAATCCACCTATCGAACGTATTAAAGGAAATTTTGAAGAGCAGTTTGCTCATTAGGAGAAAGATGAGAGATCTGAGATAAGAGATAAGGGATAGAAGGCAGGAATACAAGAGGTAAGCACAAATCCCCTAACAGCTAATTCCTGACTTTTGACATCTGATGAATTAGTTATTTTGCTCAAGGGCTGCCGGATTGAGCGATTAGCCCCCGAAGTATGAGGGGCTATAAGCGAAAGCCGGAACTTAAGTTGAGCAAGTTTACTTAGCCGATAGCCCCCAAAAATTATGAATAGAGAATCTTTTCTTTCATTACTTACCAAACCCCTCATTTACAAATTCACCAATTCGCATATTGTCGAATTCTCACATTCGCAAATTATCTCATCCTCACATTCGCACATTCTCCCATCCTTCCGTAATATTGCGCAAATACTTTCCCCTTGAAACGCATCGACATTCACACACATATCATGCCCGAAAAAATTCCGAATTGGTTTCAGAAATTCGGGTACGGCGAATTTATTCATCTCGATCATCATAAGCCATGTTGTGCACGTATGATGAAAGGCGATAAATTTTTTAGAGAAATAGAAAGTAATTGTTGGGAGCCTAAAGATCGGATCATTGATATGAGCCATACAAATGTTGATGTGCAAGTGCTTTCAACCATTCCCGTATTGTTTAATTATTGGGCCAAACCGCAAGATGGTTTGGAAACCTCTCGATTTTTTAATGACCATATTGCGCAATGTATCGATTTGTATCCCACAAAATTTATTGGTTTGGGCACCGTGCCTTTGCAAGATGTGGATTTGGCAATCAAAGAAATGGAGCGAATTGTGAAGGAGCTAAAAATGCCCGGCATTGAAATTGGTTCCAATATCAACCAATTGAATTTAAGCGATAAAAGTTTTGAACCTTTTTGGCAAGCGGCCGAAGAATTGGGTTGTTGTATTTTTATTCACCCTTGGGAAATGATGGGTGAAAATGAAATGATGAAGTATTGGTTGCCTTGGTTGGTGGGAATGCCTGCCGAAACATCACGCGCTATTTGTAGTATGATTTTTAGTGGTGTGATGGAGCGTTTTCCAAAGCTTCGTATTGCCTTTGCCCATGGCGCCGGCTCGTTTCCTGCTACGATTGGCAGAATTGAACATGGCTGGAAAGTCCGACCTGATTTATGTGCTATCGATAATGCAAAAAATCCGCGCGAATATTTAGGTAAGTTTTGGGTTGATAGCTTAGTTCACGATGTGGATGCTTTTAATTTATTGCATAAAGTAATGGGCAGCGATAAAATATGTTGCGGTAGCGATTACCCTTTCCCTTTAGGCGAACATGAACCGGGCAAATTAATTGACGATATGAATTTGGATGCTGCAACTAAACAAAAAATGCTGAGTGAGAATGCGTTGGCGTGGTTGGGAATGTAGCAGAAATTATTCAGTCGTCAATCTTCAGTCTACAATCGTCAATCTTCAGAATGTTATATGACAATTGAATTGTGAAGATTGATATTTGAAGATTGACAATTACTTTTGACATAAAATATTTTCTTGAAAAAACTATTCATCATCATTGGACTCATCGGATTACTGACAGGATTTGTGTTATACTATTTATTGTTTTCATCGAACACCGCTAGCATCCAAAATAAGACCTTTGTTTATATTCCAACAGGTTCAAGCTATGAAGCTTTACTTAAAAATTTAGAAGAGAACCACATCATTAAAAATATACAGTCGTTTAATAGGATGGCAAAATGGCTTGGCTTGCCAGATAATTTGCATGCCGGAAAATATCAAGTGAAACAAGGCATGGGAAATTTTACCATAGCGTGGATGTTGAAAGGGGGTAAGCAAGTTCCGGTGAAATTGGTACTTAATAAAATGCGAACACAAGATGATATTATTCGCAAAATTTGCAGTAAGCTAGAGGCAGATAGTAATCAATTGCGAATGCTTTTTCAAGACACTTCTTTTTTACACCAATACGAAATTGATAGCAACCAGATTCAAGCTTTAATCATTCCGGATACCTATCAGTTTTATTGGAATACCGATGCGCGCAGTGCCATTCAAAAAATTGCGAAACAGTTTAAAATATTCTGGACCGACGAACGCAAGCAAAAAGCAATTACAAAGAATATGACTGTCGTGGAAATCATTACCTTGGCTTCCATTGTTGAAGAAGAAACGAATATGCCTGAAGATAAATTATTGATTGCAAGTACTTATATCAATCGAATAAAATTGAATATGCCTTTGCAAGCCGATCCAACAGTGAAGTTTGCCCTAGGTGATTTTAGCATTAAAAGGGTGAAAGGCGAACATACTTCCGTAAATTCAACCTATAATACTTATCGAAATAAAGGTTTGCCGCCAGGGCCAATTTGCACACCTAATACAAGTACTATTGATGCTGTTTTAGATGCACCCGAAACCAAGTATCTTTATTTTTGTGCACGCGAAGATTTAAAAGGTTATTCGAATTTTGCCATTACCTATGATGAACATTTACGTAATGCGAGAAAATATCAGCAAGCATTGAATGAGAGGGGAATACGGTAATTAGTAATGGTTAATTATTAATGGTTAATTATCAATTATCAATTATCAATCTTCAATTATCATTAACCATTAACCACTAATCATTGACCATTAACCACTAACCATTAATCATTTACCATTTGCCATTAACAATTATTCATTATCCCTTATTAAATGACAAGATTAGAATACTATATACTTCGTTCGAAACCAGTACAGGCCTTCAATGCATGGTTGAAGAAAATTATTCTTCCGGGTTTTGAAGGCGTATCACTTTTTGATTCATTAAATTTCTTCAAGAAACAAATTTTCTCGAACCGTTTTACCAATCGTGCCAATGCAATTTCGTTTTCATTTTTAATGGCCTTGCCCCCTTTGTTATTATTCTTTTTTACACTGGTGCCTTACCTGCCATTACCTGAAGAAAAGATAGTGCGTATCATCGATGATATGCTTACTTTAATGTCGCCTGGCGATAGTATGCGACAAAGTATTTCAACCATCATTCGCGATTTTATTTCACACAAAAAGGATGTATTGCTTTCGTTTTCGGTTTTGCTTACTATTTATTATTCTTCGAATGGTATGATGGGTTTAATGCAAAGTTTTGACAAACAATTGCCAGGCTTTCGCCGACAAACAGCGTTGAAGCAACGTGGCATTGCGATACTACTTACCTTTTTGATGATAGTAGTTATTTTTGCCATTATTGGTTTTATGATTTTACAAGCTTGGGTTGCCAATGGTTTGGGTCTAAAATTTTTAGAGAACTTCTATGTGCTTAAAATGATTGCCTATTCACTGTTTATTTTATTTTGTTTTATAACGGTTTCATTCACTTATAAATTTGGAACCGCCACTGTAAACAAATGGAAATTGGTGAGTCCGGGTTCAGTAATGGCTACGGTGCTCATTGTTTTGCTTACCATCGTATTTTTTTATGCGGTTAATAATTTGGTGAATTACGATAAAATCTATGGTTCCATTGGTACCCTTATTATCTTTTTAATATGGGTAAATTTTATGGCGCAAATATTATTGATTGGCTTTGAGTTAAATGCTAGTATTATCGTTCATCGTAAAGGCAATACCGATTTGAAAATTAAAACAGTTAAAGTAGATGCTTAGGTGGATTAACGGATTTTGTTTCATTCTATTCATGAGTGCTTGTTCTTCGGTTAGTAAAAATCCGTTGTACGAAACCGATATTGCGCCTATTGTATATCGTAGCTGTTCGCCTTGTCATCGCCCAAATCAAATTGGTCATTTTAATTTACTAACCTATGAGGATGTAAAACAAAATGCACAAAAAATAGTGTATACCATAAAAAACAGATTGATGCCGCCTTGGCCTGCTGATGTGCATTATACCCAGTTTGCCGGACAAAATACGTTGACTGATAATGAGATTGCCTTAATTGAAAAATGGGTTGTGCAAGGTTGTAAAGTAGGAGACAGAAAGAATATTCCAAAGATTCCTGATTTTCCTGAACGTTCATTTTTAGGCAAACCCGATTTGCAAATTCCGGTTCAACCTGTTCGTTTGTCGGGTAATTATAGCGATCGTTTTTTATTGGTGAAGGTGCCTTTTGAATTACCGCAAGATACTTTTGTGCAAAGCATAGAATTTGTTCCGGGGAATACGAAAGTGGTTCATCATGTAAATGGAGATATGGTGCGCTTTGAGTATGATAAAAAACTGAATTTGTATGACGGTGAATTAGTTGCCGACATGGTACATGATAGTACGATTGCACAAGCTTACAAACGCATCGGTATTTTGCACGATGATGGTTCGGCACCCACACTGGTAAAATCGGTAGTGAATTATTTGCCGGGTGCCATTGCGCAAAAATATTCTGCAGGCATTGGTGGTTGGAAGGTGAATCGTAAGAATGCTTTTTTGTTGGCCGATTTGCATTATGGTCCAAGTGTTGAAGATGCCTGGGATAGTTCGTATATCAATATCTTTTTTGCAAAAAAGAAGCCTGAAAGGCCATTAAGCGAATTTCAATTAGGCACTTTAGGTTTAACACCAATAGTTCCTGCATTGGTAATTCCACCTAATAAAATTTCAACCTATAAAACATCTGTTACACTACTTGAAGATATTTCGGTAATTACTATCAATCCACATATGCACTTGTTGGGTAAATCGTTTTTGGCTTATGCGTTAAGTCCAACCGGTGATACCATACGCTTAATACATATTCCACGTTGGGATTTTAATTGGCAGAATTTTTATACCTATAAAAAGCCGGTACACATTCCGGCGGGTTATACAATTTGGGTTGAAGGTGTTTTTGATAATACGGTAAACAACCCTTACAATCCTAATCATCCGCCAAAAGAAGTTCGTGATAATAATGGAAGTATGCGAACTACCGATGAGATGTTTCAGTTTATTGTTTTGTATTTGCCTTATCAGGAAGGCGATGAGAAGATGAGTTTGGAGTGAATTTCCTTCTGAAAATTTGTCACGCCAACAAGCTTTGGTATTGATTTTGCCCTATGCAGGAAAAAATAACAAACTATGGCCAGCGGAAAAATAAATGTATCGGTAGAGAATATCTTCCCCCTCATTAAAAAATTTTTATATAGTGATCACGAAATCTTTTTGCGCGAGTTGATTTCTAACGCAACAGACGCAACTACCAAACTCAAACATCTTTCCAATATCGGTGAATTCAAAGGTGAATACGGAAACCCTATCATCGAAATTAAAATTGATGAAGCCGGTAAAAAAATTCATGTTATAGACCAAGGTTTGGGAATGACGGCCGATGAAGTTGAAAAATATATTAATCAAGTTGCCTTTTCGGGTGCCGAAGAATTTTTAGATAAATATAAAGATGCTGCCAAAGATGCAGGCATAATCGGTCATTTTGGGTTAGGATTTTACTCGGCTTTTATGGTGGCAAGCAAGGTGGAAATTATTACCAAATCGTTTAAAGATGAACCCGCTGCCCACTGGATTTGTGATGGAAGTCCGGAGTTTACACTCGAAGCATCTGATAAAACCGATCGTGGAACTGAAATAATTTTGCACATCGCCGACGATTCAACTGAATTTTTAGATGAACATCGAATTCAAGCCTTGCTCGATAAGTATAATAAATTTATGCCAATACCGATTAAGTTTGGTACTAAAGAAGAAACGATAAAAATCGGCGAAGGTGATGATGCGAAGGAAGAAAAAGTGGAGGTTGATAATATTGTAAATAATCCTAACCCGGCATGGACTAAACAACCCTCTGAATTAAGTGATGCCGATTATCAAGGGTTTTATCGTGAATTGTATCCAATGCAATTCGAAAAGCCATTGTTCCATATACATCTCAATGTCGATTATCCGTTTAATTTAACGGGCATATTGTATTTCCCGAAATTGAGTAATGATTTGCAATTGCAAAAAGATAAAATTCAATTATACCAAAACCAAGTATATGTTACCGATAACGTTGAAGGGATTGTTCCTGAGTTTTTAATTATGCTAAAAGGTGTAATCGATTCACCGGATATTCCATTAAACGTCTCTCGTTCGTATTTGCAAGCTGATGGTAATGTAAAGAAGATCGCAAACTATATCACCAAAAAAGTGGCCGAAAAATTGAAGGCTCTGTTTGTTGATAATCGTGAAGATTTTGAAAAGAAATGGAATGATATAAAAGTAGTTCTTGAATATGGCATGTTATCGGAACCTAAATTTTACGAAAAAGCCGGAGATTTCTTTTTGTATCCAACCGTTGATGATACCTATTTTACATTAGAAGAACTGAAAGCAAAGATCACCGAAAATCAAACTGATAAGGATGGTAAGTTAGTTGTTTTATATGCACAAAATAAACAAGCGCAACATGCTTACATTGATGCAGCCAAAGCAAAAGGTTATGAAGTTCTATTACTCGATTCGCCCATCATTGCGCATTTAATTCAAAAGTTAGAATCAGAGCAAGAAAAGATGCAATTCGTTCGAGTTGATTCGGATTCGATTGAGAATTTAATCAAAAAAGGATCTTCTATTATTTCGGCATTGTCAGATGAAGATCAAACAAAATTGAAGACGGTGTTGGAAGAGATTGTACCTACTTCAACATATACAGTTCAATTGGAAGCGATGGATGCTAATGCCATGCCATTTATGATTACACAACCCGAGTTTATGCGACGTATGAAAGAGATGAGTGCAGTGGGAGGAAATATGTTTGGCATGGGCAATATGCCTGATATGTATAATTTGGTGGTGAATACAAATAACGAATTAGCCAATCAAATTTTGCATAGCGATGATAAAGTGAAACAAGAAGCCATGGTAAAACAAGCACTTGACCTGGCCAGATTATCTCAAAATTTATTGAAAGGTGAAGAGTTAACTGCCTTTGTGAAAAGGAGTTTTGAGTTGATGAATTAAGCGTTAGATGTTAGCCATAAGATGTAAGGTGTTAGATTGCTATTGTAACCCAATCAATTTTACATCATCAATTAAAAAGGCGCCTTTTACTTCATTCAAGTTGGAGAAATAGATTTCTATTTTTTCGAATGAAGCTGGGGCTTCTGCATCTATAAAAATATGTTGTTCACGTTCTTTATAAAACAATTGATCTAACTGTAGTTTACTTTCTTTGACCACTTGCCCATTGGCTATAAATTGAATACCCATCCAGGTCATGTAATTGGCATCCCAATTATTTTGCAAGCATTTGATATGGGCAGAAAATCGGTACCATGAATGCCGCTGATTCAATGATGCGATGGGGGTATTGGATAGGTTTGGTGAATATGAATAGGTTTTGGTAATGACTTGGGATTGTGCTAAGAAAAGTTTTTTATTTCCATCATCATTTGTGGTATGCAAGGTGTCATTTGTGAAGTCATTCGAATAGAGAACTTGGCCTGTATCACTTCCATTATATTCTTCATTGATAAATAAAAATTTACGATCGGCTTGATTAATTTTCATTCGACCTACTGTTTTGTAATAATACATTTTGGTCATATCGGAAGCGCTTACAAATCCGCCGTGATGTGCACCATGAGTCCACCAAATATTGAGATATAGAAATAGAAAGGCAATGGGGTAAAATATAAACGTCCAAATACGTTTTGTATTTACATATTCAATTAAAGCAGCAAAGGGTAGCATTAAAATGGCTGAACCTTGTAGCATAGCCCTTCCGCCGTACCACCAAACATCCCAAGCACTTACGATCCAAATATTTAAAACAGAAAAAAGTAAAATGGGAATAAAACTGAGTTTCTTTTTATATAAAATAACAAATCCAATATAGGTGAGTATCATCATTGGACAATACAAAAGCCATCCGCATTTAAAGCTAAATACATAATCCATAAAGTGGGGATGAAGCCACGAAAACTTCTGATCGCCATAACTATATACAAACCAATGCCCGCTTGCATATTTCCAATACGCTAATTGTATGCTTCCAAATAACAGCATGCAAATAATAGCCATTAAAAACTTAGCGGCATGTTGTTGTATACATTGAATTCTTGCTTTAATTTCTTTGATATTAATTTTTGAAATGCCCCAAAGAAGAGGGATGATAGCAGCAATCATTTCCGTGGGTCTGGAAAGAATAAGTAAGCCTACTAAACTTCCAATCAGCACTGCATATTTTGTAGTGGGTGATTTGTAAAATCTGTCGCTGGCATATATCAATAAACAATACAAACTAAATAACCAAGCATGCGACATGCCGATATCGATACCCACATAATTTGTATAGTTGGTTCCCCACATTAAAAACAATAGAAGAATAGCAACTGTCCCATCTTTAAAATAGGTCAGCAATAATTTACGTAAATACCAAAGTCCGAGCAGCATCATACAGAGTGCGCCAATATGTATAGCAATTTGATAAGGCGGCGATAGTCCATCTGCCGGATAACCCAAACTTTTACTGATGACATGAGCTCCTAAAAAGAAGGGTAGGTATTGTACCGCCATGCCACTCGAATATTTAAGTACTTTGCTGCCATCGGGTAAAATGGTGATTTGTTGATTGTCGGGTGAGCAGCCGTAGGCACTTCGCAGACTATCAGAAAAATGTAAATGCTTTAGATCTTTATAAATAAAAACGGCAGGTAAATACCAATAGTAACCACTCACATCCCAGCTTATGGTTGTTTCACTTCCACCTTGTTGATAACGTGGATAGTAAAAGAAACTGAAAAGAATCAAGGTGATACTAAGAACAATATAACTTACTAGTGATTTCAACCGTTAAATAATAGGATTGTAAATATAGACAAGGCATTGATATTTTGTAACTCAAACAAAGCAATTACATTTACATGATGTTACAATTTGGGAATTCAAAAATAGCAAATGGGTATGTTTATCTTATGCTTTCTCTTGCTATTCTGGGTTTGATTTTGATAAAGCTATCCAATTTGCATTTACCATTTTATTGGGATGAGGCCTGGTCGTATGCAAAAGCCGTTTATGAAATGTATACCCATAAAATTACCTTATTGCCTTCTGAAGTGAATCAGGAAATATTTCGTGGTCACCCCTTGTTTTTTTATTTTCTTACTTCAGGCTTTGCAAAACTTACTTCGTTTACACCATTGGCTATGCATGCGTGCATGCTAGGGCTGTCGATGGTTTTGTTGATAGCATTGTTCTTTATACTTAAAAAGCACCATGGAATAAGCATAGCCTTTATTGCAACCGCTTTCTTACTATTTCAAGAAGTTTTTATTGTGCAATCTAGTTTTTTATTACCCGAAGTGTTAATTGCATTTTTAGGGATATTCTGTTTCTATGCCTATGTTCAAAAAAATTATTTGCTCTACATATTGTGTGGAGCTATGCTGGTACTCACGAAAGAAAGCGGCATAGTGGCTATTCTTGTTGTTTGCTTATACGAGCTGATTCAGTTTTTATATCACAAAAAATTGAATTTGAAAGGAATAGCGTTTTTGTTTTTTTGGAGTTTGCCTCTTTGGATATTCGGATTGTTTATTTTAATACAAAAATTAAAATGGGGTTGGTATCTCTTTCCCGAACATGTTTCGATGATGGATCTTTCGATAGCTGGTATTAAAAATAGGTTGCATGCAATTGCCACTTATCTGTTTTTTAGTGAAGGCAGAAATGTATATACTTTTTTATTTTTTGCTTGTATCCTCTTAATAGCCATTTTTAAATGGAAGTTATTCAAGCAAATAGTAAGCATGCCAGTTGTACATCTTCTATTAGTTTTTTTTATTTTTTATTCATTATTTTCTTCTGTCAATTTTTATTCGGCTCGATATCTCTTGGCCTTATTGCCTGTGATTGCTATCCTGTCAGCTATAATAATTGATCAGTTGTTTAGTAATCAAAAAATTTCTTTTTTCTTTTCAATACTTCTAGCTGTCTTTTTTCTATCACAATATTTTTTAATACAAACAGCAGGCTTGGGAGATACTAGTAAGCACTATGTCCATTCTGTTAGTTCATTAAAACTCACCATTGACGAGTTTGTTATTAAAAATACACGTTCAAGTTTTGGAGGAGATTTTTTGACCAATACCAATTTGCAATTTCCTGAGGCAGGTTATATATCTTCTAAAATGAAATTACATGTTGTTTCTCCAGACGATGCTCAATATATTATTGCTACCAGCATTGAGCCACTCGAAGAAAAAATCAAGGAATTGAAACAACAAAATAAGATTGAGATGGTGTATGAAAATGTATCCGGTCCGGCTTGGTGCAGAGTGTATTATAGAAAGTAAATAATCTGGCATTAAAGTTTTTTATCGCAAGGGTAATTGCAGCCTGCAAATTACAGATTGAAAATTGTTCCTAAAGTTTTAGGAATGAAGATTGCGAAAGGGGATCTCTACATAAACCTCTCAGACGAGGCATTCGGATTTTGCAATTCCGATAGCTATCGGAAGCGTTTACTACAGTAAATAAAGGGTTTGCAAAATTCGAATAACGAAGTATCAGAGGTTTATTTAGAGTTGCCCTCTAATCTTTACTACTGCCTTTAAATGCATCATCCACATTTTTAAACAATACATTAAAGGTGGTTAGCGATCCATAAATTCGAGTAATATATTGTTGAAGGTCAACCTTATCGGCATCACTTAAAATTTTATGTGCATTAATTTGTTGTTCCATTACTCTCAGTCGGTCGCGCACCATCACAATTTTATGAAAGAAGGTTTCAATCGGCACTTCCTTTCCTTGTAAGTGTTCATCTAGTGGTTTTAAAACCATAGTACCGCCTTGCCATTTTTGTGCTAAAGGTACTTTTTCGCTAATGTCACTACGTTCGTCGAGTACTTTATGAAGCACAAATTCTAGATCGGCCATATTTACCATGCCACCAATTTCACTCGATTCAACAGCTGAAAGTATGCGTAAGCCTTCGAAATTTTTGCCTATACTTTTTACCGAGTTACTGCTTTTAAACCAGATATTATTAAATTCAGTGCCGATATCTACAATAACACCTTTTCCAAAATTGGGATGCTCGATACGTGACCCTATGCCTAATTCCATGTTGATAATTTTTAGCGAAGATATTGAGTGCTCAAGTAAAATTCAAATACAGATTTTTTGTCGACTACAATTTTTTCTAGTCTTTTTTTGAATTTATTTGTGGGTGCCCCCGATAGCGAAAAAAAATCACTTCGTGCCTCAGTGTTTTTTTCTGCTTCGGGGTCGGGCTAGCCGTTCCAAGTCCCCCAATTGAAACATTGGGGCAGCTTTCCACTATTATCCCTCACCCTGCTACTCTGCCGTTCAATGCTGCTCTAAAGCGCATCCTTGAAATTGTTTTTTCTTTATTGCAAATACTTTCTACTTTTACGCCTCAAGTTTTTTTATATGCAAGATGTACAGGAATTAAAGCAGGTGTTAAAAACACAAATCATCGAATCTTTAAATCTTCAGGGTATGACACCTGATGAAATTGATGATAATGCACCTTTATTTGGTGAAGGTTTAGGCTTAGATAGTATCGATTCGCTTGAACTAATGGTTTTACTTGAGCGCAACTATGGTATTAAAATCGAAGATGCGCGTGAAGGTCGAAAAGCGATGGAATCGGTTCAAGCTATGGCGCAATATATTTCCGAACACCGAACTAAATAATACATGCCGGAAAGGGTGATGGTATCGGGTTTGGGTATTTATACCGCACTCGGCAAAGGTGTACAGACAAATCACCAACAATTAAGTTTGCAATTGCATGGATTATCTTCATTGGATATGCTTGAAACCCTTCATGCAAAATCTTTCCCTTATGGTGAAATCAAAGAAACCACCAGCGATTTAATTCAATCGGCTCAATTGCCATCTCAACAAGGCTTTAATAGGACTTCAGCCTTGGCTATTTTAGCTTTACAGGAAGCTTATGAACAAGCAGGCTTACTACCCAATAATGCATGTCGAACAGCCTTGTTGAATGCTACTTCAGTTGGCGGAATGTGCGAAATTGAAAAGCATTATTTCGACATGCTCAATAATCCTTCTGCATATAAGTACTTAGCCGAAACCATTGATTGTGCCGATTCAACGCAACGTTTAGCAACTGCATTTGGTATCAAACACTTTTTAACCACCATCAGCACGGCATGTTCATCATCAGCCAACGCAATTATGCTGGGCGCTAGAATGATTAAGGCCAAGCAAGCCGATATTGCAGTTTGTGGCGGAACAGATGCGCTCACGCGTTTTACGATCAACGGTTTTAATGCCTTGAAAAATATCGATAAAAATTATTGTAGTCCTTTTGATGCAAACCGCAACGGATTAAATTTAGGTGAAGGCGCAGCTTACTTAATACTCGAGAGCGAAAGTCGTTGCCTACAACGCAAGGCTACCCCTCTCGCTTTTATTAGCGGTTACGATAATTTTAATGAAGCCTTTCATCCGACAGCCCCCAATCCGGCTGGTGAAGGTGCATACCAAGTGATGCAAAGAGCTTTACAAAGGGCGAACTTGCAAACGAGCAATATTGATTATATCAATGCACACGGAACCGCCACACTTACTAATGATGAATCGGAAGGCAATGCGATGAAAAGATTATTTCACAATTTACCTGCTTTTAGTTCTACAAAATGTTATACCGGACATACCCTTGCGGCAGCGGGTGCAGTTGAAGCAGTTTTTTCGATTAATGCAATACAACAACAATGTGTGTATGCAAATTTACATTTTAAAGAGGCAATGCCTGAAACAGGATTAATTCCGCAAACCGTTTTTGAGAAAAATATACCCATTCAACATGTGATGTCGAATTCATTTGCTTTCGGTGGTAATAATGCCAGCTTAATTTTTTCCAAAGTATAAAATTCTTGGCTCCACTATATATCATATCATCCTCATGTATTTCACCGCAACCAAGTTTCGGAGTAGAAGCCTTGTTGAATGAAATGATAAGTTATGAAGGTAATAGGCTTTCATGTATTGAACCGGATTACAAACAATTTATAAACCCGGTACAAATTCGCCGTATGAGTAGGGCATTAAAATTTGGATTTAGTGCGGCGATGGATTGTTTGCAAAAAGTAAATTGTCAACCCGAAGCCATCATTATCGGAACCGGCACAGGTTGCTTAACCGATACGGAAGTTTTTTTACATTCAATTAAAGATTATGAAGAGACTGCTTTAAATGCAACGCCATTTATTCACTCAACATACAATCAATTGAATGGTATGATTGCCTTGAATAAAAAAGTAAATTCATATAGTGTTACTTATGTTCATCGCGCTTTTTCGTTTGAACATTGTTTACTTGATACAGCCCTTCTTTTTGATGAGAATGAAATTGAGACCTCATTAGTGGGTTGTTTCGATGAAATGACTAAGGAACATTTTGACATGAAAATGCAATGGGGATTTTGGAAGCAAGAAAGTATTCAAAGCGAATCGCTTTTATTGCACAATAGCTTAGGAAGTATTGCCGGAGAAGGATCGACATTTTTTATGCTAAGTAAAACGAAACCTGAAACGGAATGTAATTCCATTCTTGATATTGCAACACTTTTTCAGCCAACAGTATTTGACCTTGAGAAGGAAATTCAATATCTATTAGCTAAGAATAATTTGCAATTAAGTGACATCGATATTTTATTATCGGGTGATAATGGCGATACAAATACTTTTGAAGCGAATGATTTCGTAAAACGATTTTGTGCATCATCCACTCTTTTATACTTCAAACATCTTTGTGGTGAATATGATACAGCAACTGGGTTTGCAGTTCACTTAGCCAATCAAATTTTAACAGAGCAAGTTATCCCTGATTATCTCTATCATCCCGAAGAAATAAATAAACGCTCTCAAAAGCCTATCAGGCATCTATTGATTTATAATAATTATTTTGGCATGAACCAGACTTTAGTTTTAATGGTTAATTATTAATGGTTAATTATTAATGATTAATGGTTAATGATTAATGGTTAATGATTAATGATTAATGGTTGACGATTAATGGTTAATGACAAATTGTTAATGGTTAATGTTGGCTTTCGAAGTTTTGATACTAGTAGTAATGAGTTTGATAATTTCATCTGCATCATTATTTAAGCTATTAAATAATTCTGTACTTAAGAATTTAGTTGCATGAAGAAGTTCTAGCCAATATATTGATTCATTAATTTCTTTTTGTGCAATAGCCATTTTGTGAATAAAATCAAGTTTGCTTTCTGCATGTTCAGATTCTCTAATCATAGCGCCTACAGAGGTTCCGCTTCGTAATAGTTGTTTAGAGAGCACATATTCCTTCTTCTCCTGTATCAATAATTTATAACAGTCTACAATTTTAATTGAGAAAGTGAATGTCTTTGTCTTTAAAATGTTCTCTTTCATAATTCAACATTCACCATTAGTCATTTAATATTTATCATTAACCATTTATAATTTATCATTAACCATTTATAATTTATCATTAACCAGTAATCACTTATGATAACAAGTCCTGCAGCGTGGTTCATACACATCTTTTTCGCCTAATAAAACCGTGGCATCCGATATAGTTTTTCGATAGCTATAATTGGCGATATCACCGCATTCAACACAAATGGCATGCAGTTTTGTAATATAATCGGCCATGGCTAATACCGCCGGCATCGGACCAAATGGTCGGCCTAAAAAATTCATATCTAAACCGGCAACAATTACCCGTATACCACGTAAAGCCAACTTCTCGGCAACATTAGGCATTTCTTCATCAAAAAATTGAGCTTCGTCAATACCTACCACATCAACATCTTGCGCCAGCAATAATATTTGTTGCGAATTTTCGACCGGTGTACTTTGAATACGAGAGGCATCATGTGACACAATATCTAACTCATCGTAACGCACATCAATCTTTGGTTTGTAAATTTCAATACGTAAGTTGGCAATCTGTGCTCGTTTTAATCGGCGAATAAGCTCTTCGGTTTTACCACTAAACATCGAACCGCATACTACTTCTATCCAGCCTTTCTTATGATTTCTAATATTTGGTTCTATAAACATTGGTGATTGCTTGCTGAAAGGTTATTTTTGAAGATTACGAAAATAGAATGGTCATGAAATCAAAACTAATCTTTCTCTCCCTTTTTTTATACACATCGATGGTATTTGCCAAGGAAGGGATGTGGTTGCCCTTTTTGTTAGAAAAAATGAACGAAAAGGATATGCAAAGTATGGGTATGAAAATTACTGCTAAAGATATTTACGATATCAATAAAGGGAGTTTAAAAGATGCCATAGTTATTTTTGGTGCAGGCTGTACCGGCGAAGTAGTTTCGGATAAAGGTTTGGTAATTACCAACCATCATTGTGGATATGGTTCGGTACAATCTATTAGCAGCGTAGCCAACGATTACATGACAAATGGGTTCTTTGCAAAAAATCAAAACGAAGAATTGCCTTGTCCGGGTTTAAGTGTAACTTTTATTATCCGCATCGATGATGTGAAAAATCGAGTAATGGAAGGCATAACAGAAAGCATGAACGACAGTGCCAAAGCTGCCTTAAAATCAAAAAACATTGATGCCTTACAAAAAAAATATAAAGACTCTACCGGTTACGACGCTTTGGTAAAATCATTTTTTTATGAGAATGCGTATTATTTGTTTATGACTGAAAAGTATACCGATATACGATTGGTAGCTTTTCCACCAAACGGCATTGGTCATTTTGGTGGCGATACCGATAATTGGGCATGGCCGCGACATAACGGTGATTTTGGAGTATTTAGAATTTATGCAAATCAAGAGAATAAACCTTCAGCTTTTGCAACTACCAATAAACCTTATATTCCTAAAAAATCATTTACTATAAATATTGGTGGGGTAAAAGAAAACGATTTTACATGGGTATATGGTTTCCCGGGTACAACAACCGAGTATCTCACAAGTGATGGCGTTGCTGAGGTAATGAATACGCTTGATCCAATTCGTATTTCGGTTCGAGAAGAACGATTGAACATCATGGATAATCAAATGAAAAGCAGTAAGGAAGTTTTTATTAAGTACACTGCCAAAAGAGGTAGAATAGCAAACTATTATAAAAAATGGAAGGGTGAACTATTGGGGTTACAAGTAAATGATGCAATTTCAAAAAAGAAGGCTGAAGAAAAGAAATTTACAGATTGGGTGAATGCCAATAATCAAAGAAAACTAAGCTATGGTAATTTATTGAACGATATGAAAACTACCTATTTGCAACAAAATAATTTGGTGGTTATGAACGAATATCTCACCGAAGCTATTGGCGCTTGTGAATTGATGAAATCAGCTTCTGCATATAAACCAATGATGAAATGGCTTGATACATGCTCAACGTTAGATAGTATGCAAAAATATAAAACTTCATTAATGGCTTATCTTAAGGCTAGCGATATTGAAACCGATCAAAAAATTACGCAAAGTTTATTTGCTATCTATGCAAACAAAATTGAACCAAGTGAGTTCACCGATGAGCAGCAAATTCGAAATATGTATAGAGGTTCTATCCTAACATCAACACAAAAAATAGAAACACTTTTAGCACAAAAAAACAAATCTGATATTCAATTGCTTATCAACAGCGACCCTGCTTATAAGGCCTATAAATATTATGATAGTATACAAACCGGCATTACGGCGAAGTTAAAAAAGAGTCAGCTAAAGCTTACTGCCTATTATGAAATTTATATGCGTGCACTTATGGCATTTAATGTCAACAAGCCATTTTATCCTGATGCGAATTCTACCTTGCGAGTTACTTATGGTAAAGTTGAAGGGGTAACGCCGGCAGATGGAATAAAGTATTCGTACCTCACAACACTTGATGGTGCGGTTGCCAAGCATAATGATCAAGTAGAGGAATTTACTTTGCCTGCGAATTTATTAGCCTTACACAAACAAAAAAATTATGGTCGATATAGCATACAGCACAATGGTAAAACAACAGTGCCCTTAGCATTTCTTGCTTCGAATCATACTACAGGTGGTAATTCGGGTAGTCCGGTTTTAAATGCAAAAGGTGAAATGATAGGTACCAACTTTGATAGAATTTGGGAAGGCACTATGAGTGATATTTTATTTGACCCGAATTTATGTCGAAACATTGTACTCGATGTTCGTTATACTTTATTCATTATCGAAAAATTTGGCGACGCGAAGTGGATTGTTGATGAAATGAAGTTGGTAAATTAGAGTTTGTATAGAATGCCCGATTTCGTCGTTAAGCTCAACTAGAAATCCAGTCATTTCTTAGTAAACTCCTGTATTTATAGTCTTTGCTTGCCTTGAACTCGAACATTCTATACAAACTCTGTAGTATAGACTATCACAATTTTGACTCGGGAACAATGCACGCTTTGGGGATTAAGCTCTAGATGAAATTGAACCCATATTCCGCATTAGAAATGCATCATCGATATAAGAATTTTTAAAAACCATGTGGAAGAAAGTTTAAAAAAAATTTTGAAAGGGGAAAACCCCCCCCCACACAAGGGGTTCCCCGGGGGGGACCCCGCCGGGGGCGGGGGGGGGAAAACCCGGGGGCCCCCCCCGGGGGTTCTTTTTTGGGGGTGGGGGTTGGGGGGGGGGGGGGGGGGGTGGGGGGGGGGGGGGGGGGCGGATGGGAAAGGCTTTGGAACGAAAAGCCGGCCCCGGGGGCCCCCCGGGGAGAAAAAATTTTGGTGTGTTGGGTTTGGTTTTTGAACTTGTATTGCGGGGCACGCCCAAATAATATTATCTTTTTATAGAACCACGCCTAGGGATGTACCGAATAAACGAAATTATTGATATTAATTTCCATCGTCGGGTTATCTAATAAATCAACATTACCATCTCCATTGATATCAGTGGCAAAATAACCGTACTGGAAACTCTCAATATCCATCTCTATCAAAGCCTTATCTAGCAAATCTATATTTTCGTCGTAATTAAAA
Organism: Bacteroidota bacterium; assembly: GCA_016706595.1. GTDB lineage: Bacteria > Bacteroidota > Bacteroidia > Chitinophagales > Chitinophagaceae > OLB11. The sequence continues at coordinate 1,020,317 of JADJJH010000002.1, forward strand.
TCGCCTGCAAACAAGGCCCAAACACCGCTTTCAACTTCTTTTACATTACTTCCATATGCACTACTTGCTTGTACTGTAAAATTGTAATTTGTTGGTATTGAACTAATATAAACCGGCAGGCTACTCCAAGTTTGAATAGCATTTCTATGTTTCAATACTAAATAATACCAGCCGTTTATATTCGTGAATCTAAAGCTTGCCGTACCATTTGTATTTACAATTGCTTTGGCTTCTGTTATAAAATTGTAAGTATTGGTGTCGTGTAATTCAACAACTAAAGTGTCGGTTTGGGTAGGACAAGCAACTAATCCTTGATTTAATAAAACAGGGGCCATTTGTGAGTTGCCAACATAGTAACCTTCAATAAATACATTCAAATGTAGAAATGAATAATTGTCGTTGGTGCCATTGCCTGTTATCGAAAAATCGTAATTAAATTCGTCGCAATCATCATTGCTAATACTTACCATTGCATTTTTTATACCAAGACTTGTTGGTTTAAATTTGATACTCATGGTATTGCTTTGATTGGGTAAAATAACTAAGCTATTGCTTGTATTTAATTGATAAGAAGCCGAATCTGTTCCACTGATATGAAGACTGCTAATAAGTAAATTGCTAATGCCATTATTTTCAATGATGAAATCATGTTGTAAGCTATCTCCAATTTTTACGTCTCCAAAATGAGTGCCGTCTTCAAAATTATTTGCAGGCATCATATCTCCATCCAATATCGTGTGGCAATTTGAAACGATATTGATTTCAATAGGTGAATCATCGGCATTTCCGTTACAATTCTCATCAATACTATTACAATTTATTTCAAATGCTCCAGGATGAATAGCAGGATTACTATCGTTGCAATCGCCGTTATTTAAAACATAATTTGCCGGTGCTACACCACAAGTTGTAATATGTACCAAGTTCTTCCCATAATTGTCGCCATCCAAATCTTCGAAATAAGTTGGGGCATACACTTGAGAAGTAATGTTGGCATTATAAATCCATTCTTCACTACAACTTATTTTGCCACTGTCTCTTATTTTAATTGAATAAAATCCTGGTGCTAGTCCACTAAAAGTATTGCTTAATTGATAGTTGCCATTATTGATTGAATATTCAATGGCACCTTGACACATGGCGCAATTTGCATAAATACTGAGTGAGCCATCATTATATAAATTGCAAGAAGTTGGATTTGTGCTTACACTATCGATGGTAAGTAAGCAAGTTGGGTCATACACACACATCGTAAAAGTTCCGCCATCATCTGTATTATAATTATACACTCTGAGGTAAAGTGTTTGTCCGGCTAAGGCAATATTATTTACACTATAGCTGCTTTGTAATTGAGCGCAAGCTACTTGTGTTAAACTGCCACAGCTTCCAGAGTATACCGCAAATTGAGCATTCATGCCGCTTCCATTGACACGTTCGATGGTTGCGAGACCAGAATTAGGCATAGTAAACGTAAACCAAATATCGCCACCACTATAAAAACCGCAAGTGGGATTTGGGGCAATACTGGTTGCTTCAGAGGTGCAACCTATATTGTTATAGGTGGCCAAACTACAGTTTAAATTTACGGTGATTGGAATGGCATTTGCGCAAAAATCATTTTCAGGAGTATTGGGTTCCCAAGCACAAATACCAAAACTGCCACCTTCGGTAGCCGAATTATAATCCCACACTCGAATGTATAAAGTTTGACCGACAAGTGAATGGTCATGAAAATTAATGAAGCTTTTAAGTTGTGCGCATTTAAGTTGTGTCATGGCACCGCATGTTCCGGTATACACGGCAAATTGAGCATTCATGCCGGTATAGTTTTCGCGTTCAATAATGAGGTGACCGGATGCCGGCATCACAAGGGTAAACCAAACATCTCCGCCTTGATAAAATCCACAGGTTGGGGCAGGTGAAACAGAACTTGCTTCGGCGGTGCATCCAATATTTGAATAGGTGGTAAAATTGCAACTGCTGCCTACTGTAAGAGGAGTGGCATAAGCACAAGAATCATTTTCGGGTATATTAGGTTCCCAAGCACATAAATTAAATGTGCCACCATCAAAAGCATCATTAAAATCCCAAACTCTGATATATAAATTCACTCCGCCCATATTATGATTATGAAGATTGAAATCAGTATTCGCACCAATACAAGCTATTTCGGTAAAAGCACCACATGAGCCGGTGTAAATAGCTATTCTAGTTGAAATATTGCTAACGTTTTGATTGCCGATAACTAGATGACCAGATGAAGGGACTTGCAAAGTAAACCACACATCGCCGCCTTGATAGGCACCACAACTTGGATTTGGTGCAATAGTTGTTGATTCGGAAGTGCAGCCCAAATTATTATGGGTTGAATAGTTGCAAGTTGATCCAACTGTAAGTGGTATGGCAAACTGACAAGAATCATTTTCGGGTGTGTTAGGTTCCCAAGCACAAAGCTTAAAAATACCGCCACCGAATTCGTTGCCAAAATTCCATACTCTGATAAAAAGTGTTTGTCCTTGCATGGTATGATCATGAATATTGAAATAGGCATTGGGGCCCATACAAGCAATTTCGTTCATCGCACCGCAAGTACCAGTATACACTGTAGACCTTACATTGATATTACTCACATTTAAATTTTGCAGGGTAAGATGACCTGAGCTGGGAATTACTACTGTAAACCAAACATCGCCACCTTGAAAAGCACCACAACTTGGTGTAGGTGAAACTGATGAAGATTCAGCTGTACATCCATAATTCGTAAATGTTGAATAGCTGCATGTGCTTCCAACCGTTAAAGGAATTGCATAGGCACAGGTATCATTTTCGGGTGTATTGGGTTCCCAAACACATAATTGAAAATTGCCTCCTTTAAATGGGTTGGTAAAGTCCCAAACCCTTAGATAAAGGGTTTGTCCGGCCATGGCATGATTGTGAATATTAAAAACATCATTCGGTCCTCTACAGTCTATTTCAGTGAGGGCGCCACATGTTCCAGTGTATATTGCAAGTCGAGAATTGATTCCACCACTTACATTTTGATTTTGAATACTAATATGTCCTGATGGAGGAATCGTTGTGGTAAACCAGATATCACCACCTTGATAGCCACCACAACTGGGAACACTTATTGTGCCGGTATCGGCTGTGCAATTTGTATTGCTATAATTAGTATAATTACAAATTGTATCGGTCGCTATATTGATTGCATTAGCACAATAATCATTTACCGGTGGTGTTATATCAGATGCACAAATACTAAAGGTTCCTGCCACTGAACTAGCATATCGCCATACTCGAATGTACAAAGTTTGTCCGGCCATAGCACTCGAATTGATATTGTAATAATTGTAATTATGGTTGCATTCAATTTCGGTGAGCGTTCCACAAGTACCTGTATAGATTGCCCAATCGAGAGACATAGATGTTACTTGCAAAACTGTAATTTGTATATGACCAGAGAGCGGTACGGTTACCTGAAACCAAAGGTCGGTAAGGGTTACCCCTCCACAACTTGTATTGGGTAATCCACTATTAGTAGCGCCGGCTGTACTGTAGTTTGCCGGCATACAAGTTGCATTAACCGGAATTGAAATTGCGTTGCTACAATTGTCGCCGACAACTGGTGTTTGAGCATACAGTATGGTTGGGAAAGCAAAAAATATATAAATAATTGCTTTTATATAAAATGTATAGACTTTCATATGCTTTATTTTTTGGTTAAATTGATTGACAGGAATGAACACCTTCAAACAAAAGTACAAAAATTAAGAAAAGTTATGTAGGTAAAATGAATGGGTATAAATCCCTTATTTACTCTTTCTTCTCTATTAAAATAATAAGGCTTTATGATATTTTTGTTGAGATAGTCGTTTAAAAAGTCGCGCTATCGCTTATCTTTAGCCCAAAGAAAAACTGCGCACACCCCACAATTGTATTGAAAAAATTATTCAAAATATTTGGATCGTTACTCTTGGTAATTTTATTACTCATGACTGCCGCTGTATGGTTACTTTCAACAGAAAAATATCAAAACTTAATTGCCGGTAAAGGCGCAACATATTTATCTGATAAATTGAAAACACGTGTCGCAATTCAGTATGTTAGATTCGAGTTTTTTAATCATGTAAATCTTGAAGGTGTTTATGTAGAAGATCAACAAAAGGATACACTTGCCTATGTAGGGAAGCTTCAATTAAACTGTACCGATTTATTACTTAGTTATTGGAAAGGCTCGGCACCGGTGTTAAGAAATATTGGCATCGAAAATGCAAAAGTGAATTTAACTCGAAATAAAGATTCAATTTGGAATTATGATTTCATAAGTAAGATTTTACAAGGAGATAGTAAGGATACTTCAACAAAAACTTCGCCTAGTTCAACAACCAAGGCAAGCGGTCCTATCATCATCTTGCATAAACTAAATCTTCAAAATGTTAGATTTAATATGGATGATGGCTGGCGTGGAGAAGATATTGATTTTAAGGTTAAAGATTTAGTACTTGAAACTAATGTACTCGATGTAAAATCAAAAAATATTCTACTAAAAAATTTATTGATTGACGAAGCTTCCATTTTTGTAAAGCAGTATGACGGCAATAAACCTGAAGATTTAAGTCCGGATGATTCAAGCACTTGGGGAACACCATTTAATCCCGATCATTTTAAAATAAGCATCGATAAATTCGAGCTCAATCATTCAAATTTTGTTTATCTGAAAAACAATCAGGTTTCTCAAGCCGGTGAGTTTGATGAAAAGAATATTGTAGTTCGTGATATCAATCTGCACCTAAAACAAACTAAAGTGATTGACGATACTTTGTTTTCGCATATTGATAAGTTACAAGCTATCGAAAGATGTGGCTTAATGATTCGTTCGGCAACAGCGGATGTAAAACTTTCACAAGTGCAGGCGATGCTAAGTAAATTACATTTGGTAACTGCAAATTCTGAAGTGCAGAATTATTATGAAATGAATTATAAAACCTTTCACGACTTTAACGATTATATCAATAAAGTAAGCATGAAAGCAAAGCTTGTGAAAAGTCGTGTTTCATCGCTTGATATAGCCTATTTCGCAAAGCAGTTAAATGAATATCCGATTTCAGTTTTTGCTGAAGGTGAAGTTGAAGGATTGGTTGGAAATTTACAAGCGAAGAATATGAATATTTCTACCAAGCAATCATCTTTTCGTGGCGATGCAGTGGTAAAAGGTTTGCCAGATGTAAATCAGACTTTATTTATAGTTAAAAATATTCAGTTACATACGAGTGGTGCGGATCTGAATCATTTAATTCCACAAACTAAGAATGATAATATTGCATGGAGTGATCTCGAAACCATTCAGTATAGTGGCGATTATAGTGGGAAAGTAGATAGCTTTAATACCAAAGGAAGTTTGTATACAAGTTTAGGTAATGCTGTGCTTGATTTGAATATGAATTTTAAAAATGAACTTACAGCTTACAAGGGTTCGGTTGAAACCATGAATTTTAATATTGGTAAATTATTGAAACAAAATAGGTTTGGGGAGATGAGCATGAAGGGTGACATTAATGGGAGTGGATTTGATTTAGATGATTTGAATATGAAGGTGAATGCGGTGGTTTCGAAAATTGAAGCAGAAGGAAGTACTTATAATGATGTAACCATTAATGGCTTAATAGAGAATAAAAAATTTGATGGCATTTTTGTTTCGAAGGATCCGGGGTTAACCATGAACTTCAACGGCAAATTGGATATCAGTGGCGATAAGCCCATCTTTAAATTCAACTCTAGATTTATAAGTATCGATCTGCAAAAATTAGGTGTAACAAAGAAGCCAATGATAGTTTCAGGCACCACAAATTTAGATTTTACAGGTTCTACAGTTGATGATTTTACAGGCACGGCTTCATTTAAAAAAATGGAAATCGTGAGCAATGGAAAACCTATTTTTCTTGAAGAGGTTTTGCTTGAATCTTATCGTGAACAATCTGTAAAAACACTGAAATTAAGTAGTTCGGTTGCTGATGCTGAATTGAAAGGTAATTTTAATATTTCGGGGTTGGGAAATGCTATTCGAGTTTACCTATCGCATTATATGCCTCAGTATATTAGTTTACCGCTGAAATTTACCAATGAAGAATTTGCTTACAAGGTTTCAATAAAAGATTGCGATACCCTTTTAAAAACTTTTTTGCCGGAGTTTGCCGGTATTTCAGGAACTTATATTTCGGGGAATTTAAATACCCAAAAGCAATTATTTTCTTTAGATGTGAATGTACCTAGTTTTGGGTTTCGTGAATTTTCATTAAAAGATATTGTGGTGGTTGGTGCCGGTGATTTTACACAATTTGATATGAATGCAGTGGCCGGCAATTTGCTTTATAACGATCTGGTTGTTATACCATCATTTCAAATTAATGCTTTAATGGCAAATGACACCGCATCGATGTCAATCATTACACAAAGTATGAATGAGGTTTTAGGTGATGCTGAAATGAATTTGAAAGGCACGGCATCCAATAGCAATTTATATGTCAGTGTGTTGCCTTCGAACATCTCAATAAAAGATGATAATTGGCAGATCCATAGTAATGAAGATTTGATATTTGGGAATCAAATAAAAATTCCTGGATTGGCCATTGAAAGCGGAGCGCAAAAAATAAATGTTCGATCTGATGAACAAGTTGATGAAAGTTTACTGGTGAGCATTCAGGAACTTGAACTTCATGGCTTATCTGATTATTTAAATTTAACGGAGCCTTCCATATATGGCCGATTAGGGGGCGAAATTCGAATTGATAAATTTTACAGTGAGCCTATATTTCATGCAAACCTAATTTCAAGTAATGAAATTCGTTTTGATAAGGATACATTAGGCGTTTTAGATGCTGATTTCACTTACGACTTAACGAAGAATTATTTCAGTATCAAAAATTCAAGTAAACTTTCGCGTGAAAATCAAGAAATTAAGTTCAACGGATATGTTGATATGAAGGATAGTACAATGGCTTTGTCTGCCAAGGTAAAGCAAGCTGAAATTTCTGTAATAGGTCAGTTCATCAGTGATTATGTAAAAGATTTGCATGGAAAGGCTAGTGGGAATGTTGAATTAGTGGGTAGTGTACGAAACCCGAAAATTGCCGGGGCCATGACGATTGAAGCCGCCGCTTTGAAAATCATTTATCTTGGAACAACCTATACAATACCAAAAGCAAATGTCAAATTTATAGACAATCAAATTCAAATTGATGATTTTCCGATTTATGATGAAAGAGGTAGTAACTATAGCGGCATAGTAAGTGGTAAGATAAATCATAAAAGTTTTTCGAAGTTTTATCTTGATGTACATATCAATTCCAATAATTTATTGTGCATGAATACGCATGAGTGGAATAATGATTTGTTTTATGGGTATATGCCTGCTAAATTTCAAGCCGATATGAAAGGGTATCTTGATGATATTACCATGGATATACAGGCTAAGCCTTTAAAAGGGGCAAGTTTTTATATGCCAATAAGTTCATCAGGCAATGCATCTACTTATGATTATGTGTCTTTTGTGCAACTCGGAAGAAGCCAAGATGAAATGAATGTTTCAAAAAAATCGAACTATTTTAAAATGAACATGAATATCGAAGCTACACCTGATGCTGAAGTGATTATTATTTTAGATAAAAACACACGAGAACAAATTGTAGCAAGGGGTAATGGAAACATAAGTTTGGGTTTAGATATGGGAAATTCGATGAGCATGTTTGGTACCTATACCATTAGTGAAGGGAATTATCAATTTAATTTTAGGGGTGCATTTCCTCGAACTTTTAAAATTGATGAAGGCAGCACCATACGATGGAACGGGGACCCTTTATTGGCAAAATTAAACGTTACTGCAATCTATAAACTTGAGAAACCATTACCTCTTTATCCGTTGATTGCCGGGAAAACTGATGATCAAGTGGAAATTAATGAGGCAAAACGTAAGTATGAAACCTATGTAACTTTGTTTTTAAAAGACGAGTTGGCAAGTCCTGAAATTTCGTTCGATATTTCACAGCCACAAAATAAAGCGATAGGCACCATGGCCTATAATAAGCTAATGCAAATTAAAAATGATGAACGTGAATTGGTTTCACAAGCCGGTGTGCTATTGCTATTAGGTGAGTTTCATAGTTCTGATGGTTTCAGTAACAGCACTTACGAAAGAGGTGGTTTAACAACCGCTTCAGATATAGTGGAAAGCGCGTTGTCGTCTGGATTAACAAATGTGTTTAGTAAGCTAACCGGCCTCAATAATGTTTCACTAACCTTAGGTTATAATAAAAGTTATTCAACCGATACCCGTCAGAACAATGTTGATCAGTTTAACTTTGGCATTTCAGCGCCTTTATTTAATGATCGATTTGTAATTGATATCAATAGCAATTTAGATGTCGATAAAAGCACCAGTGGAAAATCGAATAGTAATTATTATTTTGGTGGCGATTTAAAAGCACAATATCTAGTTACCGACGATGGGCGTTTACGTGTGAATGCTTTTAGTTCGTCTGGCACAAATGCAGAAGGAAATACAGTAACAAAAGGCGGTATGGGATTATCCTATAAAAAAGTTTTTAATAATTTATATGAACTCTTCTCTTCCAAACGAAAAAAAATGAAAGTAAAGAATTCAGACACCACTAAAAAATCATAATTCTCATGTTCAACTTGAATGTAAAATTATTTACATATACTATTTTAGGCTTTCATATTTTTATTACCGGGCATGCCTTCTACAGTCTGTTCTCTGATTTTCAGAGTTTTAATCTTATGCATCTTCATCCCTTTATGTTATTGCTCTTCACATCGGCTTGGATGGGTGTTACTTTAGGTAAACGATGGTGTGCATTTGCCTATTTTAGTTTGATGTTTTATGAATTAGCGATGAAACTTTTTTTCGGAAACTATTTATTTGGTAAGGTGTTTGGTGATGTAATGTTTCCGTATGATTTACTTTTTGGTATGGTAATTTTAGTTTTGTACAAGCAACTATTTGTACGACCTAATGATTCAAACGTCGCTAATTAACATGCCGGCTACTCGTATTATTTCTTTGGTTCCATCTTTAACCGAACTATTGTTTGATTTAGGGCTAAATGATGAAGTGGTAGGGATTACTAAATTTTGCATTCATCCACAGGCATGGTTTAAAACTAAGCAAAGGGTAGGGGGCACTAAGAAAGTACATTTTGAGATAATCCATTCTTTACATCCAGATTTAATTATTGCAAATAAAGAAGAAAATACCAAAGAAGATATAGAAGCTTTAGCCGAGAATTATTCTGTTTATTTAAGTGATATTCGTAATGTAAGCGAAGCCTTAGAAATGATACTGAGTATTGGAGAAAAAGTGGGTAGGCAAAATCAAGCTGCACAAATTGTAAAGGATATACTTACATCAAAACAAGAAAATACCTTTACATCAACCTCGCAAAAAGCATTATACATAATTTGGCAAAACCCTGTGATGGCAGCCGGCATCGATACATTCATCCATTCGATGATGCAAGAGGCTGGATTTGTAAATTGTTTATCGCAAAGTAGATACCCGGTTTTAAGTGTAGATGAAATCAAAGCATTAAATCCTGATGTCGTTTTGTTATCGAGTGAACCATTTCCTTTCAAACAAAAACATATCGACGATTTCAAACAAATTTTACCTCATGCACAAATAATCTTGGTGGATGGAGAATTATTTAGCTGGTATGGTAGCCGAATGCTGAAATCGTTTGATTATTTTAGCCGACTGCATGCATCGCTTCTTTAATTACATAACACCCATTTCATTACTTGTATACTCCACTTTGTGGATATTACTGAAACCCTATTTAGGCGATATGCTCGATAGTGATGCAACAGCCTATTTAACTATTGCAGATAGAGTGGCCAAAGGCGATTATGCCAATAGTGTCAATGGATTATGGAGTCCATTAAATGCATGGCTAATTGCACCATTTATTCAATACGGTTATAACGCTTGGGAAATTGCCAAGTGGTTAAATTTTGTCTTCGGGGCATTCAACTTAGTTTTATTTTATCGCATGCTTTGCACATTTCAACTGAATGCTTTCAGTAAATTAGCCTTGATGCAAGCGGCTTCCATTTTCATGGCATTTGCTGTTTACTTTCAAGTTTTTGGTGATGTATTGCAACTATGTTTTGTACTCGCTTATTTATTATTACTTTTTTCATCACGGTTCACTACAAAAAAATATCCCTCTATATTTTGTGCTTTGCTGATGGCGCTTGGTTTTTATGCAAAGGCCTATACCTTGGTATTTTTTATTTTACATTTTGGTGTCAGTTTATTTTGGTTGTACAAAAAGCAACTCATCAATGGCAGACAAGCCATTCGTAATTATATAGTTGCACTTTCTATAATACTACTTTGTATATTACCATGGACATTCGCCCTTCACCAGAAATATAATGTTTGGTCGATCACTACATTGGCAGGTAAACTCAATATGAGTTGGTATATCAATAGCGGCAAAACATTTAAACCCGACATTAAGTTATTGATTCCACCAACTTACTATAACTCACCTTCGTTTTGGGAAGATCCTTATGTAAGTCAAGACAAGCTAAGTGGCCCATTTTCATCAATGCAACATTTTGTAAAGTGGATAGTTCGCATTGTACATACTTCACTTACAGCCATACAATGTTTTAATGAAATATCATTTTTAGGCTTGGGTATTTTGTTGATTTCTTTCTTTTATTTTTTCTTCAGAAAGGATGCATTCGCGGATACCGAAAATACCCATGCTCAATGGCTAATAATTACCAGTATGGTTTTGCCATTAGGTTATTTAATGATGCACATCGAAACTCGTTACATTTGGCTCGAAGTATTTTTGTTGATGATAGCCGGGGCAATGCTTATAAAATCATTTGAAGTAAAACTAGGTCAATGGTTTAGTAAATTAGCAATAGTAGTCTTGGCATTTTCATTCATCGTATTTCCTATTTTACAAATGGAGGCTTTGAAGGGAAAGAATCATGATTTATTTGAACAAGCTGATGCATGTAAGAACCATCAAATTCGGGGAAGTTTTACATCAAATGCAAACGATGCCGGAAGAATGTGGGTGATTGCCTACCTCAGTAAAAATCCGTTTTATACTATCGAACGTACTGATTATACTTACCATGAATTACTAGCAGAAATGCGTCGTTATAAGGTTACATACTTTTTATATGTAAGCGAAAATAATAAACCGCAAATGCATCTTGGCGATGAATTGAGGTTCGTATTTAAAAAAGAGGGTTTTGATTGGTATGAACTAGTAAAATAAAATAGCCAGAATAGGCATAATACTGAAAAATAGTTGGTAAATTCCGTTGTAATTGTTGGTATCAAAGGGTTTGCAGTAAGTTTGATGAAACGCATTTCATCAAACTTTTTTCTATGTCAAAATCAATTAAAAAAACGATGCTGGGCTGTGGTTTTTGGACAGCATTCGGTGGGGCAATCAACAAGGTAAGCAGCGATTCAAGTGCAAAATTGCGGGATATTGTTCACTGAAAATCGCAAGGAACAAACCATCAAGAATCGATTTGTTTGGTTTAGGAAGTGGATTATAGAAAGCAGACTTTTAAAACCCTTACACGTGATAGTGGCTATTCAAAGGACACTTTACAACGTACATTTTATAAGCTGTTGGATAGTTCGCCTACGTTGCGAATAATACAAGAGAAGGCGTGAATTTAAGAATGGACGCCACCTATTTTAAGCAATTTTGTTTAGTGGCCTACCAAGATAATACAGATGGATACACTCAACTTATCCTTTACTGATGGTGAGCACTATGAAGAAATCAAGAAGTTTACTCAATTTAATCAAGCTTGGCATTCAAATTGAGAGTATTACCACTGATGGTCACAAAAGTATATTGAAAGCCATAAAGCTTCTTTGCCTGAAGTAAAAACACAACGCTGTCTTGTTCATATCCAGCGTATGTGCCTACTCTGGCCTCAATACCCAAAGCACATAGCAGGGCAAGAACTGAAACTGTTCTTTGCTATTAAAAATCCGTACGGATAATGACAAAATCTATTGGATTAATGAGTTCAAATCCTGGTATGCAAGGCATAAAGACTACGTTAATGAAAAGACCTTTCGACCTGAATCAAATCGATTTTGGTACACAAAATTACTAAGACGTCGTATCAAACAATTAATAGAGCCTTGCCAAATATGTTTCATTATTTGATGAATAGTAAAATCCCTAAAACTACAAATGGCATTGAAGGGTATTTTAGCCATCTTAAAATCATTTAGACTTCACAGAGGATTAACAATGAAAAACCGTATCAATTTCATTAAGTGGTACATCTATTTTCAAACAAGGTGGTTTTCTTAGCCATATTGCTTCCGAAAACATTAAAAAGGGTGCCCGAAAAGCACCCTATTTTCTGTATAAGCATTAATCTTATTGCTAGTAAGTTGATCTCCCCGCACGTCCTCTTCAGATTAACGACCAAGTATAATCTATCTTTTGAAAATTTCCCCAACTATTTTTCAGTACATTACCCCAGAATATTAAATTGCTATTGGAAACAGCTTAACGCATTTTATGTTTCGGGAGTTAGTGTTTTGCGATGGTTGAATCATTGTTGCTTGTGACTATAATTCAAAATATCTTGATTTTCTAGTATCTGTTTGTCTGCCCCATGCATTCCAACAAAGAACATTACGTTTGCCAATTCAGTAGATTTGATGCTATATCTTTTCCCAAGAAAGTTTATTAAAGGATATAAAACTCTCATCATGCGGTAAGCAAAATTTGGTTCATTTCTTTGTTCAACAGGAAAAATATAACCTGGTCTAAAACTGTGGAATTTTAAATTGAGATTTGAAATCTGGTTTTCAGCCATTCCTTTATAACGTGCAAAGGAAGTTTTGCTTTTTTCTGTTCTGTCTGCACCCGCACCACTCAATAAACAAATAGTTGCTTGAGGACTTTTTTCTTCAAGTGCTTTCGCAAATTTAACTGCGTAATTTACTGTAATGGTTTTAAAAAGATCATCAGCAACCTGTCCTGTATAAACGCCTAAACAGAAAAAAGCAATATCAATGTCTTTGAATGATGTGCCGTGTTGGGAATAATCTTCAAAATCAAGCACAACTAACTCTCTGAGCTTTTCGTGTTTTAAACTTGTTGGTTTTCGAACCAAACTTATAACTTCACTGATTTTGGAAGAGTTTAGGCAGTTCGTCAAAATCAATTTGCCAATCATTCCTGAACTACCTGCAATAATTATTTTCATGTATTAAACATCACAATAAACACTAACAATTGTATCAAAGGTAAACTCACTAGCGATTGTATTGAAGGACGAAAATTTACACGTGTTCCTTAACCCAATTTCTAATCTTTCGTATATAATCAAAATAGCCCATTTCTAATCTAAACCAAAGCAAGGCAAACACTAATACCGAAAGTCCTAAAAGTATAAAACCTGTGTTATTATACTTTCCTTGTCCGAACATAAAAATCATAATGCCTGCGAGTAGACTAAATACAACAAAAAACATCACTAAGTAAGGACCACCAATATCAATTCGACGAGGTTTGCTTACCATTTTAATTGAGGTGCCTTTATTGCTTTTGCCAAAACGTAATCTAGTGATGGGTAGCGTGTATATATGGTCTTCATCTTCGGCGTGAGGAATAATTTTTACATCACCATTCAGTTCTTTCACTTCAAAATCAAGAACATGAACTTTGAGATGCTGACCCACTAATGAATTTCTTAATTCTTCCGTACTCTTAGTGCTTTGTATGGTATAAAATCGTCGGAATATCATGGCTTTAGGTTTTTTGTTTTAGAAATATAGAAACATTTTTCATGCCTTGCAACTAAATAAGGAATTATTTAATAACAGGGTTGTTGACAAACCATGATGAGTGCCTGCAAGAAAACGCCAATTTCTACGATATGCTTGCAAAAAATAATGTCATTTGCTTGAGTACACTCTATTTTTTTTGCTTCGCAAGCCTTGAACTTGGCCTTTATTTTTAGGTACATGAATTTTCTTGCAGACAGTCATTAATACACCTTGGCTAACTGATTATAAAATGCTTTTTCGGATTCGTAAATTGAATAGAGTTGCTTCGATAATTCTTTATATCCTACTACATCCGAGGTGCGAGCTTTGCAAAGTCGGGCGGTATGGTAGGCGAAATTTCTCCATTGATCGCCAATCGCGGTGAGTGTTTGTGATAGTTCGCCTAAATTTTGATTTTGGGTTATTGATGCCGCTTCTTGCAAAAAAGCTGCGTATAAAAATCTAAATCCTGCACCACCAGTTCCAATTTCTTCTTGCATACGAATCAAATTGCCTAAATACAAAGTTGCCTTTCGAGGCTCTAATTTTTCAGGATATTTTTGAATTTGCTTGCTTAAAAATTTAATGGCATTAACCCCGAACCATGGTAAAGGCGGCGATTTCATGAAAAAGCATGTTTGTTTAATGCCTAGTTTTATAGCCATAGGCAAATCAAGTGTGTCAGGTACTTTGGTGATATAATACATTCTACCTTTAGGCTCCGGTGTCCCTTTAGCAAATCTTGCTTTAGCTAAATCATCATAAGCAATGATGCATTTATCATCCATCACAGGATCACTTACATGAAATATATTATTTTCTTCACCATGGATTACCAAATTGTGCGCATTAAAATGAAATCTAAATACTTCGGGTAAAAACGGTAAATAAAATACACTTACCTGGCACCCGGTTGGAATGCCTTGTTGTATATTTTCTTTCAATCGCTGCATCCCTTTTTCAACCGATGAAAAGGTTTCACTTTTGGCGGTCACCTCTAATCGTTTACAAACGTTCTTGAAAATTTGTCCAGGATAAATACGATAAGCAGTACCTGGAACGCCATTAATTTTTACAAATGGAAGATGGGCAAAAAACAAACCGCTGCCGATGCCAAAAGCTAGGGGTTCAGATATTGGCAACCCATAAAATCGTAAAAGGTTTGAGGTTACCCCACTTTCGCAATGAGCCTGTGGTTTATGTTCGAAAGGTATGATCATCTCCCAAATATCGCATATTACTCCGGCTTTTTCAATTGCTCGATACTAATATTAAAAACTTCGGCGTATTTCTGTAACATCTTTTCGGATAGGTTTGTAAAAACGGATGGTTTTATATGTCGTTTTACTTGCCATTGCCACTTGTTTACATACGCGGCTAGGATGCCGATGTCCATACGGTTTTTTGTCATGTAATAAGCAATCGGACTGCTAACACCTTTTTCGAAATTCAATTTCTCCTGGGCTAATTGATGATCAATTTCTTCCCAAGCTTGCTCTAAAGCCACATTCTCGGCTTCCCATCCTGCACTATTTGTTTGCACATAACTACCATCGGCATGAGTAACATACAACACTTTTTTAGGTGCATTTTCACCATCCTTAAACTTTTTTTTATCCTGTGGAACTTCTTCAAGATGCATTTGCTACATTAATTTTTAGGCGAATTGATAATCGAGCCGGTTGAATTTTCTTTAAGCAACTTATTCCAATCAACCAATACATTACTTGCTTCGGCTACATATGGATCTTTTTTAAGTGCTTTAATCCAATCTTCATTCGATTTTGTAAGAAGTGTATCTTTTGCAATTAATGGTAAATCAACAGCTACATTTTGTATGGCTATTGTTTTTTTATTTTTCTCAAGATCTTCTAATTTTTTTGAGAAATCTTTGGCTTCTTTCATTTGTTGTTGAAACTTCGTTTGATTCAACGAATATTTATTTTCATCTGATTGTTTTTTTAATCGATCTGAGCTTTGCGAAATTAATTTGAAAGCCTCGTTGCCATGAATTCTTTTACGACTTAATTCTATTAAGGCATTAAAATCAACCAAGGGTTTCAATGGTTTGTAATCTGCTTTTGCAATCTGATCCCAAGGCATTGAATTCGAGTCTTTTCTTTCACCAACATCCATTTTATCATATAAATCCGGAATAGTAATATCCGGAGTTACGCCCTTTAACTGCGTTGAACCTCCATTGATGCGATAGAATTTTTGTAAGGTAAGTTTAATGGATCCGAATGGTAATAAGGATTGATCACCTTGGTAAAATCCTTCTAAGGGAAATATTCGTTGAACCGTTCCTTTGCCAAATGTTGTAGAGCCAATTACAATACCACGATGATAATCTTGAATAGCCGCTGCTAAAATTTCAGATGCTGAGGCGCTTCCCTGACTTACTAAAATAGCCAATGGCCCATCATATAAAACGCCGGCAACTTCATCACGCAAAGCCTCGGCCATAGCATTTCTAGATTTAACTTGCACGATAGGCCCTTTGTCAATAAACATACCACCAATTTCAACAACATCATCTAATGAGCCGCCACCATTGGTTCGTAAATCAATAATGATTCCATTTACTTTTTCAGCCATTAATTTCTCCACTTCTTTCTGCATGTCAATTTTACAACGTCTACCATTGCGGTCATTAAAATCGGCATAAAACTCTGGTAATAAAATATAGCCTATCTTTTGATTATCGGCTTTTATAATTACTGATTTAGCAAAGGTTGCTTCAGTTTCAACTTTACCTCTTATAATTGGAATTACCTCAATACTGCCATCTGCATGTTTTACAGTAAGTCGCACTTCGGTATTTATTTTCCCACGAATGATGGAAACTATATCCTCCAAATCCCAACCGGCAATATCCACCGGATCTTCGCTGCCTTGCGCAACTTTCATAATGATATCCTCTTTTTTTAATCGCCCGTCTTTTGCACACGGACTACCTGGAAGTACCGATTCGATTTTACAAACACCTTCTTTGTCTAAAAGTCGTGCACCGATGCCTACAAACGAACCACTCATTTCTTCATCAAATCGTTGCTTATCTTTTGGTGGAAAGAAATCGGTATGTGGGTCAACTACATGGCAAATACTATTCATGTAGGATGCAAACCGATCATTGTCCCCAATTTTATTAATTCGTTTAAAATAGGTCGCCATGCTTTTCCCTACATTTAGACGAGCATCTTTTTCAAGTTGAACATCGGTTTTTATGGTATCTGTTTTTTCTTTAGTCTTTTTTTCTGCAATGGCTTTTTGTTCATCTTTCAATTCAATATAGCGCGAAAGTGTTCTATATTTCATATTGATTTTCCATCTTGATTTCAATGCATTTTGATCTGCACACCAATCCATTTTTTTTCCATCTAATTCAATTTCTTCGTTGCCGGTGAAAGTAAAAACCTCTGCAAGTCCTTCTTTATAGTACGCTTCAGCCTCTTTTAACCGAATTTTAAAACGTTGCGAAACGGTATCATATAATTCGGTGCTACCACTTTTGATTTCATCATCTATCGTCGTTTCATATTTCATGAAATCATCGATATCCGATTTGGTAAAAAATAATTTCCCGTAATCCGTCATTTCTAAAAAACGTTTAAAAACGCGTTTCGAAAAATCATCATTTAAGTCTTTAGGCGAAAAATGACCTTCACTAATTACTCGACTTATGGTTTGTAGTATCGCTTGATTTTTTGTGAGATTAGCATCTTCAGATGCTACAAATGGTTCGATATACACATCACTATTTTCACGTAATATCGATTTTTGATCGGCTATCAATCGAAACGAAAAAAATACACCAACTGCTAATAATAACAGTAGTGGTAAAAGGGCTTTTTTGTTCATGTGGCGTAAACTTAAATTGTTTGGATTTATTTTTTCAAACAGGTCGGTAAAGTTATATGCTTTGCCGTTAAAAAATCTCCAAAATTATCTTAATTTGTATGCTTCTATGATAAACGGTAAAGCGAGCAGACTAATAAAAGATGAGGCCTTAAAGCATGGTTTTGCCTATTGTGGTATTGCCAAGGCGCAAGCTATGGATGAGGATGCGCGCCGATTGGAAGCTTGGCTTAAGCAATCCTATCATGGTGAAATGAAGTATATGGAAAATCATTTCGAAAAGCGAACAGATCCTCGCAAATTGGTTGATGGGGCTAAAAGTGTGATTACCTTATTATGTAATTACTTTCCGCAAACGCCACAGCCTGAAGGTTTGCCCAAAATATCACGCTATGCTTATGGGCAAGATTATCATGAAGTATTACGGCCAAAGTTAAATGCCATCTTAACTTCATTACGCAATCAATTTGGCGATATTCAAGGGCGAGGTTTTGTAGATTCAGCGCCGGTTCTTGAACGTAGTTGGGCACTTCGTAGTGGTTTAGGATGGATTGGTAAAAATGGAAATTTAATTACTAAACAACAAGGGTCCTATTTTTTTATTGCAACACTGATTGTTGATATTGAATTAGAATATGATGATATTTTATCGAAGGATTATTGCGGAACCTGTACAAAATGTATTGATGCTTGTCCAACCGAAGCCATTTTACCTAATAAACAAATTAATGGAAGTCAGTGCATTTCTTATTATACCATTGAATTAAAAAATGCATTTAATGAAACCATGCCGCAATGGAATGATTGGATTTTTGGTTGTGATATTTGTATGGAGGTTTGTCCGTGGAACCGTTTTTCAATACCCCATAACGAACCTGCATTTACGCCTTTGCCTGAAATATTATCTCATTCGGAAAGTGATTGGATGGAAATTACAGAAGAGACTTTTAAAATTGTTTTTAAAGATTCACCGATCAAGAGAACGAAGTATGCAGGCTTTATGCGAAATGTACATCACAAACTTTCCTAAAAACCTCTTCCACTTCGTCATTTCATGTTTTAGAAAATCTCATAGAAAATCGAAACGAATATTTAAAATCTAGCTTGTAAAAAATACTCAATTGCTGACGCCATCTATGATGCCAATGGCTTCCTCGTAACTCGTTATAAGGATAAGCTACATTACAGATTGTTATTGGAAATTTGAATGGAATTAGCTTACTGAACACAATGATTTAATCTAAATCATAATCCATATATTCGTATTATAATTTATGAAACGCGAAACAAAATATATACTTCTAGCGGTTGCGGTTTTTGTTGTTTTGTTTCTTATTATACATTACTATATTTATTTTGTAATGGATGCTAACTAAAGGTGCTCTTGTTTTCTGTGAATGATAAATATGAAATTACCTTTTCCTATGTTGCTATTGTGGTTTATAAATCTGTTCATTCTAATACCCATGTGATTTGTGTCGTAGACCAAATCTTATCCCGTACGTACGGGAGTTTATGCCGATTAGATAGCTGTTCAAACCAATTTAGTGGTCTGTTATAGATATCATTTCGGTATAATTAGTGGCTGCCCAAAAACTAAGTGTTTAATAAGAAAGCGTCAAATATGAGGATGACGATGTTTTGTCGTTTTCTTGCAAACACTAATTAGTGGGTCCACTATCTATCAAGCCTTCAATTGTATTTTGTAAACTCACAGGCAGTGCACTTAAAAAGTCAAATCCAGTAGAAGATTCTATAGCATCAATACTGGTTCTGTAATTTCCCCAACTCATTGAATTTACAGTCTGCGTATTAGGCATGCTTACTGCAATTACTCGGGTATTTGTATCTACTCGATTGGCATCATTACTTCCTGCAGGAAGCACCACAACTATCTTCCAATAATGGGATGGCACCTGAATATTACCGCCGGCTATGGTATAGGTAATGCCCCCATTACTGCCGGTTCCGCCTGAACCATAACCACCAGAATATGTGTAAAGTTCATAGCCGGCATTCGCGAGGTTAGTGCAATAAGCTTCCATATTATTCCAAGTAATTTGATTGAGGTTAGGCGATTGCGGCATCATATTACTCATTAAAAAAGTAGCCGCATTATTGGTGATATTATTATTGCGTTGCGATGATGGTAATTGATGTCCACGATCAAATCCACTACCGCTATAACTGCTTGCTCCGGCTCTATAAAATGTAGAAGGCAATTGTGCATCCATGGCAAAACAATCACATCGAGGAGTAGAACCTAAATCGTTGATATCTAAATGCCAAATAACCCAATCGGCTAATCCTTTACTATTATTATAGGCAAGTACATATTGGGTTTTAGTTAGTAAATAATTATCTGGCATGCTGATATCGGTTGCCGCATTACTTGGATTTCCTAAACTCAAAGGGTCGTTATCGGGAAATAAAATGGGCTGCGTTTGGGTAATATTAAAATCATCAATATTAAGTTTCCCTCCGCTGAGTTTTCGAATTTGAAATCGAATATTACCAGTGTATTGTACTTGAAAAACTGTGGATTGTAAATTATTCAAATTAGAAATTACCTGACCTCCTACTTGTTGCCAATTTGCCCCTCCATCGATTGAAGAAAATAGAGCCCAGGAACTAGCAGAATCGCTTCCATATTTTGCATGGTAAATAGTAAGGTATGAGCTATCGATATAAACATCAAAAAGCATAGTTAGCTTCCCTACATTTTGCATGCGAACCGATTTAGTTCCATTTTTTTTATCCGATGATGAAGTGCCTATTAAAGCATCATCTAAATTCCACGAACCGGTTGATAATGAAATTGTACTCGAACTATAAAATGTTTTCGTGCCGCTTTCCATCGTTTCCGGAAAAATAATATACACCGGATGCATCGATGAAATAAAGTTGGCCACATTGTTTTCAAGCGTAGGAAGATCTAATAAATCAACATTTCCATCTCCATTTAAATCACAATGCGTGTAGCCAAAATTAAAATTCTCTACTTCAGTCTCTACTTCCGATAAATCAAGTAGATCTAAATTCTCATCTACATTTACATCACCGGAAAATAGAGCCCATATGCTCGAATCCACTTCAATTAAATTATTGCCAAAGGCTTTGGATGCTGAATTACTAAAATTGTATTGCGTAATTCCGGCTTGTAGTAAAACAGGTAATGCCGACCAAGTTTGTAATGCATTACGATGTTTTATTACAATATAAAAATAACCACTCACATTGGGGAAACTAATACTTGCCGTTCCATTGGTATGCAATTGAGTATACCCTGTTGAAATTAATGAAAATGTATTAGGATCTCTAAGCTCTATCGTTATATCATCTACAAGAGTGCTATCATTACTTGCGCCTTGTAAAAACAAACAAGGGCTCATCATTTCGTTTCCTATATAATATGATTGAATAAAACAATTAAGTTGCAAGGTGGCGCAAGGGTTGATGGTAATGGCAGCAGGCGCTGAGACGGTAGTGCAACCTACACTATCTGTATAACTATACGTATAGCTGTTACTTACACCTACATACGGATTAGGTAAACTATATATTCCACCCACTGGATTTCCGTAAAGCGTTACGGCTTGTCCTGCACAAGCACTTACACCGCTTGCGGTAACAAGTGTCGTCGCAGGCTCAGTAATCAGTAAAAGGGTAGAAGCCGAACACGTAAATGCATCAGTAACAGTTATCGTATACAAACCGGCAACTTGATTCGTAAATATGGAATCGCTTTGCGCAAGATTATTATGAAGTTGATATTGGATGCTGCCGTTAGTATTGAGGGCATGTACTACAATGTCTGTAACACCACCATGACAGTTTATAATACCCGCAGTAGCCGTTACATTTGTATTGCAAGATGTGGATGCCTGCACAGAAATATTCAAGAGTATATCATCGATACGCCAATTGTTTGGATTGCTACCGGTGTTGATAGAACCACTACCCCCATTTACAAAACCATATAATCTGTAGGTTCGCGTGGTAAATGAATAGCTTGCAGCAAGCGGTGAAATTATTTGTGACCATGATGAATTGGCTAATACATTCATACTCGCTTTTACACTTGCATAATTATCTTCACTGCTTCTGAGTTCAAGGTTAGTAGGCCCAGTTCCTGTAGATCGTGAATTAAATTGTAAGGTATGTAAAGTAAATACATAAGCCGAATCGGGTTGAATGGTAAATTCAAAATACGCACTACTATCAAGTTGTAAATTTCGATTGCGTGCAGTAATGCCAGCATTCATTTCACCCGATGATCCCGGGTTATTGGATGAAGAAGTTGCAGTTAGATTAATGGTACCTTGGTTAATATTTGCATTATTACCCTGACTTATTGCCGAGATATTTAAATGAGCAATAGGCGTTCCACTAGTAGGTAATGAAGTGGGTAAGATAGCTGTTCCAAATGTGTATTGAATATCGGTTGATGAAGAATTAATAATCAAAACTTGACTCACATTGTTTGCAGCTTCATAATAAAAATTTCCTGCTTGCGAAGCCGTGATGAACACTATGCCCGAATTATGAATGCTCACGAGATTGCCGTTAACACTTGCAATAGATGGATCTGAACTGGTAAACAAAATCGCATTACCCGATGCTCCGCCACTTGCATGTAAAGTAAAATCGGCAGCGCCAACTAGTTTTGGAATTATTGAATTAAATGAAATGACTTGTGAAACCTTATTGATTGTAATGCTATGCGATACAGAATTGGCCGCTTCATAATTTTGATTACCGCTTTGTGAAGCCGTGATTTGTACATTTCCCGAACCCACAATACTTGCCACAGTACCGCTTATGATAAGGGTATTGGTATCAGAGCTTATAAATTGAATTGGATTTCCTGAGGCACCACCACTCGCTTGTAAATTGAAGGCACTATCGGTAGCCAGTTTATTTCCGGGTGAAATAAATTGAATGGTTTGTACAGCTTTGTGTACAGTAAAATTTCTACTGATAGGTATGGCAGCATGATAGTTTACATTTCCCGCTTGTGTGGCAGTAATATAACAAGTCCCTGCTCCGTGAATCTGTAACTGATTTCCCGAAATAGTGGCTATGCTTGTATCGTCGCTTGTAAAAATAATTGGATTACCCGAGTTGCCTCCAGTGGCTATTACATTAAAATTGCTATCACCAAAGGTTTTTGAAGGCAATGTATCAAATACAATTTGTTGAGTTCCTTTTTCGATGGTAAGCATTAACGTTGCATTGCCGGTACCTCCGGAATTGCTGGCAAAAATTTGAATAGGTAAATTTGAAACTGCACTATCAGGTATACCACTGATTTCACCACTTAACGAATTTACTAATAAACCTGAAGCTAAATTGCTGGCACTATAACTAGTGGGGGTATGATTCGCGTTTATAAAATAACTATAAGGTATGCCCACGGTTGCGGTATCAAATTCATTGATTACCATAGGGGGCATTATACTTGGTGTAGCATTGAGTTGAATATTATCGATTCGATTATTTCCTGATACCCCAGTAGCGCCTGTGAAAATTACTTTTACATAAGCTGTGCTGATTTGATTTAACGCTGTAATCGGATTCAAGGACTGAACACTAAAACTCGAGCCTATACTATTGATAGTTTGTATGGGCGTCCAGTTAATTGCATCGCTGCTTACTAACCATTGCTGTGATGTATAACCCGTTCCGCTTCGTTGCGTTGCATAACTCACTTGTAAATTGGCATAACCACTCATCGAAAACGCAAATACTATAGCCTGCCCGTTTGCACTTTGATTTACCAATGCCAACGAAGCAGCACCCGATATTGAGGTTGAAAATCCGGTTCCGGCGTTCATAGTGGTTCCTCCAAATGCATTCAATTGATTAGCACTTATCCAATTTGATGAACCGAAATTTCCATTCAAATATAAATGTCCAGTACCAAAATTAGCTTGTAGTAAAGTGGGTGTATTCGGCGACACTGTTATTGCAGTGCCACCATTACTCGTAGTTTGAAAATCCCAACCTGCAAGTAAGGTTTGTGCACGCAAACAGTTTATTTGCAATGCAAGCAATGTGAATAGAAATAAATGACGAAATACATGGCGCATAAACAGGTGGGGACTGTAACCTGCAAATTAATTCATTTATGAAAAGCGAAACGATATTTATTATGGGCGTGCCCCGATTGCGCCCCGAATACAAGTTCAATCACCAAAGCAATTTATTCACTTCGGGGCTGCATCGGGGCCGGGCTATCCACTTCAATCTTTTGCTTGAAACAAGCAAAAGGATTTTCGTTCCTATCCCTCACGCTTTCTCACGGATACGCAATTTTCTTGATCATGAAACACTAGCTTTTCGATATTCTGTTTTTTTCTTTACATTTGCCCAAACCCGAAATAGATTTGAAGACCCTCCTTGATCATCATAAGTTCAATGTCGTTATACAACGTCTTTCACATCAATTGCTTGAAAATCATCCCGACTTTGCCAATTCGGCTATCATTGGAATTCAACCACGTGGAACTTTACTTTCTGATCGAATCGTTGCCAATCTCAATAAATTACTGAAAACAAAAATTTGTTACGGAAAACTCGACATTACTTTTTACAGAGATGATTTTAATTCCGGTGGACAAATTCATATTCCTAATAAAACCGAAATCGAATTTTCGCTCGAAGATAAAAAGGTGATTTTAATTGATGATGTATTGTTTACCGGACGTACCGTTCGAAGCGCGATGGATGCATTAGTTGATTTTGGTCGACCACAAAAAGTAGAATTACTCACTTTAATTGATAGAAGATATCGTCGTGAATTACCCATTCAAGCCGATTATGTAGGATTAGTAATTGATTCAATGATTAGTCAAAAAGTGAAAGTATATTGGAATGAGAAGGATGAAAAAGATGAAGTTGTATTAATTGATAATTAAAAATAAAATAGATCACGATGTCGCTGAGTACGAAACATTTGTTAGGTATAAAAAATCTTACGGCAAAAGATATTCAGCTCATTTTTGAAACCGCCGATAATTTCAAGGAAGTTTTAAGACGACCTATCAAAAAAGTACCTACCCTTCGTGATACCACCATTGTTAATTTGTTTTTTGAAAATTCAACACGTACAAGAATTTCATTCGAGTTAGCCGAGAAACGATTGGGTGCCGATACTATCAATTTTGCTGCCAGCAGTTCTAGTGTTTCAAAAGGTGAAACTTTAATTGATACTGCGAATAATATTTTATCGATGAAAGTGGATATGGTGGTCATGCGACATAGTGCTAGCGGGGCACCACACTTTTTAGCGAATCATATTGATGCCGCTATAATTAATGCAGGAGATGGAACTAACGAGCATCCAACACAGGCCTTACTCGATGGTTTTTCGATACGCGAAAAGTTGGGCAGTTTACAGGGAAAGAAAGTGGCTATCATTGGCGACATCATGCATTCCCGTGTAGCACTATCAAATATCTATTGTCTTAAAAAAATGGGTGCCGAAGTCTTGGTTGCAGGCCCACCCACATTAATTCCAAAACATATCGATGCCTTGGGTGTGCATGTGACGTATAATTTACAAGAGGCATTGGCATGGTGCGATGTAGCGAATGTATTACGTATACAACTCGAGCGTCAACATATGCCTTTGTTTTCTTCGTTGCGCGAATATTCGTTGTATTACGGTGTTACCAAAAAACATCTCGACGCACTTCAAAAAGAAATTACCATTATGCATCCGGGTCCAATTAACCGTGGTGTTGAATTAAGTTCCGATGCCGCCGACGGTAGACACTCTATCATTCTTCAACAGGTTGAAAATGGTGTTGCCATACGTATGGCTGTTTTGTATTTATTAGCAGGCAAGGGCGAGGATAGGATCTAAGATTTAAATGGCTTTGTAATTTGGGTCAAAATCCACCATCCACTCGATGCCATATTTGTCTCTAAACATTCCAAAATAGCTACCCCAAGGACTATCAGAAATAGGCATCTCAATTTGTCCACCTGCAGAAAGCCCACTAAATAGTTTGTCTGCTTCTTCTTTACTTTCTGCACTGATTGAAATTTTACTTCTGTTTTCATTTTCGTTTGTTCGCCCCATAATTTCGGGAACATCATTCGCCATTAAAACGTTTTTGCCAATGGGCAAGGCAATATGCATTATTTTATTTGCTTCGCTTTCTGTAACAATAAATTCATCACTAGCCATGTCTTTGAAACGCATAATTTTTGCGAACTCTCCACCAAAAACTGATTTGTAAAAGTTGAAGGCTTCTTCGGCATTTCCGTTGAAGTTGATATAAGGATTAATAAGTGCCATAGTTGTATTTATTAAGTTGGTTTGAATTGGTTGTTTGTTTTTTGTTCGATGTGTATTGTTCGAGTGTTGCTGTTTCTCCTCTTTCCATACTTGTTTTTGTCTGTTTAAGATTGGGCATTTCTTCGCAATTGTTGATGCATCTTCCAAATCTCAATCTAAAAATATTTAGCACCTCAAATGTAAAACATCTATCTAAAATTCTCACCCCAAGTTCAAAAACGCTTCTTGGTTCATAAAACCTCAGATACACGAACCACTCTTAATATTTCACCCAAAATTCTCAACCAAATTAGTCCATTTTCACACTTTATGTTCCCTCATTTACAAACTAATATATCTAATTTGTCTTGGCAGAGGAGGGTGGGAGGACTTGTAAATCATTATAGATAACCATTGTAAATTTTTCATAGTGTTTATGCTACTTTAACAATCAAATGGGTATTAAACCAATTGCTTCACATTGCGCTTAAACATTGTTAATGCGATAAAGTTAAGCAAACAGCCAATGCCAATTAGTACAGCAACTTTACCTAAAAAGTTTATATCGGTTATCTGAAGATTGCGCCAAAAAATATCGTAAAAACCTTGTATGCCCCAGTAGTTTACTGTAAAGTGCGACATGGTTTGCATAAACGCAGGCATCACAAAAGTAGGTATCATGCTTCCGCCAATAGCACTCATGGTAATCACAATGAGGGTAGATATACCTTGCACTTGTGATTTTGTTTTGGCAATTGATGCCAATAAAACACCAAAGCTTGAACAAGCAAACGCTGTTACAATAATCATTAATAATAAGGGTAGTATTTTTTCAGGAACATTTAATTTGAATACAAAGTAGGCGTATAAAAACAATACACATAATTGCAAAATGCTGATAATGTTTACATACAACATCTTGCCAAACAAAATTTGATTCACTGGTATAGGTGAAACTAATAATTTCTTTAAAGTCCCTTCTTGCTTCTCTTCCAATAAACTTGCGCCTATGCCTACAACCGAAAAAAGTAACATCATAATTGAATTGCCTGCTACTACTTGCACCAACATTGGTGAGTTTTCTTTTTCAGCTACCAATGCACTTACTTTTAGATAGGGTTTATCTTCTTTTGTATTTTTAGTATCTGCGTCTGCAGCGAATTGTGAAATAATTTGTTGGTGAATTTTGGCTCGTTGTTGGCTATCCATCTGTGGATTGTTTTTATCAAAATCCAATAATGTCTTTCTTTGTATTTGTGAATTACCTATGATACCCATCAGCTTAGCCATCAAAGCTGATTGCAACATCCCTAATTCCATTTTTTTGGCTTCATCGTAGCATAATTCCATTTCGGGTTGAGCGCCCATTCGGATAGAATCGGCCATGCCCTTATGGAAAATCATAATGACGGACTCATCACCTTTCACCACCATAGCTTTAGCACTATCGCTTGTAGTTCGAATAATTTCTAGTTCGTCGAGTGAATCTAATTGTGCCATTATATTTTTTGAAGTAGGACTTTGGTCTTCATCGGCAACCACTAAGACTTGAGCACGTGGTTCCCTTTTTTTTGTTACACCAAAAATGACACCAAATAAAGTCACTAAAATAATAGGCAATAAAAACGTTAGAAATATGCCTTTCTTGTCAGACAAAAATATTTTTAAATCTTTGATTACAAATTTTATCATGCGTCGCGAAGTTGTTTACCGGTGAGTTGCAAAAACACAGATTCGAGATTTACTTTTTGTATTTCGATATGTAAAATATCCAAACCCAGATCATTACATTTCAAAATTATTTTCGCTAAATCTTGATGTACCTCAGTTGAGTAAAATAAAAACTTCTGTGAATTACTATAATCGCCTTTCGGCCAAAATTCTTTCAACTTCACTAATGCCAAATCCGAAACTTCATTAAATTTTATTTCGATTGTCTCGCTTACATTACCTAATTTTTTCAACTCGCTTAAACTGCCTTCAGCTATAATTTTGCCATCATCAATTACGCCTATTTTGGTGCAAAAGCGTTCGGCTTCTTCCATATAATGTGTTGTATACAAAAAAGTCAAACCTTCTTTATGCAGTTTCTCAATCACTTCATAAATCAAATTTCTACTTTGTGGATCAATGCCAACCGTTGGCTCATCCATAAACAATACTTTAGGTTGATGCAAAATGGCTGATGCAATATTCACTCTTCGTTTCATTCCACCCGAATAAGTTTTTATTTTATCCTGTTTTCGTTCAGTTAAACCAAAAAGTTCCAAGGTTTCATTTATTCGCGATTTCAATAATTTAGTTGGAACATCATACAAACTTCCCCAAAAAAGTAAATTATCCCATGCGCTTAATTCTTCGTACAAAGCAATTTCTTGCGGAACAACCCCAATAGATTGTTTACATGCTCGACTTTGTTTTTTCAAGTCAAAGCCTGCAATTTGTATATCGCCCTCATCAGCTTGAAGTAAATTACTTAAGATACTAATGGTGGTGGTTTTACCTGCACCGTTCGGCCCGAGTAAACCATAAAATTCTCCTTTTTGAATTGTAAAATCAATTCCTTTTAATACTAAATGGCCATGATACTGTTTACAAAGATTATGAACTTGAATCATTTTATTTTAATTGTATTCAAATTAATATAGCATTCATAAGACATCTATAAAAACCACTCAGGCGAGGCATTCGAATTTTTCAATTCCGATAGCTATCGGAAGAGTTTACTGTTGTAAATAAAGGATTTTAAAAATTCGAATAACGAAGCATCAGGGGGATTTAGAGATGTCTGCATTAATCCTTTGCTTCACCTGATTTCTCTTTCTTGCCCTTCTCCTTTTGTGTAAATTTCAATAATGAAGTTTCTTCGTCTAAATCGGCTATTAAGGTATCACCTTCTTTAATACCCTGATTTAAAATCTCTTCAGCTAAAGGATCTTCAAGATATTTTTGAATGGCACGATGCAAAGGTCGAGCACCAAATTGTTGGTCGTAACCTTTTTCGCCTATAAAGTTCTTCGCCTTATCAGTAAGCTCAAGTTTAAACCCTATAGTCGCTAAACGCTTCATCACATTCTCCATCACCAAATCAATAATAACATGAATATGTTGTTGCGTTAATGCGTTAAATACAATCACATCATCTATCCGATTTAAAAACTCGGGCGCAAATGTTTTTTTCAAAGCCTTTTCAATTACAGCTTTGCTATTATCCTCGGCATTCTCTGTTTTCGTTTTGGTAGCGAATCCAACACCATCACCAAATTCTTTCAACTGTCGCACACCAATATTTGAAGTCATGATAATAATGGTATTCTTGAAATCAATTTTGCGTCCCATACCATCAGTCAACTGACCATCATCTAACACCTGCAATAAAATATTATAAATATCCGGATGTGCTTTTTCGATTTCGTCGAGTAAAATAATGCTATAAGGTTTGCGACGAACCTTTTCGGTAAGTTGTCCGCCTTCTTCATAACCCACATATCCCGGAGGCGCACCAATTAATCTGCTCACCGAAAATTTCTCCATATACTCGCTCATGTCAATGCGAATCAATGATTCATCACTATCGAACATATTACGGGCAAGACAACGAGCCATTTCGGTTTTACCAACACCTGTAGGGCCTAAAAAGATAAATGAACCGATGGGTTTTTTAGGATCTTTCAATCCTACTCGATTACGTTGAATAGCTTTCACTACTTTCTTTACGGCTTCTTCTTGCCCTATTACCACTCGGTTTAACTCATCGCCCATGTTACGAAGTTTCTCGCTTTCGGCAGCTACCATACGCTTCACCGGTATGCCGGTCATCATATGAATTACCTCGGCAATTTCTTCTTCGTGTATCGGAATTCTTCTGCTCTTTATTTCTTCTTCCCAATTATTTTTTGCGACTTCTAACTCTTCTTGTAATTTCTTTTCTGAATCGCGTAATGAAGCAGCTTTTTCAAATTGCTGACTTTTAACTACTTTATTTTTCTCAACCTTGATGTCTTCAATCTTTTGTTCAAGTTCAAGAATATTTTTAGGGACATCAATATTTTTTAGATGTACACGAGCGCCAACTTCGTCCATAACGTCGATGGCTTTATCGGGCAATAGTCGATCGGTGATATATCGATTACTAAGTTTAACACAAGCTTCAATGGCTTCTTTGCTATAACTCACATTGTGGAAATCTTCGTATTTCGATTTTAAATTATCAAGGATAATTATAGTGTCATCAACACTTGGTGGTTCAATTAAAACTTTCTGAAAACGACGATCGAGTGCACCATCTTTTTCGATATGCATTCGATATTCATCTAAGGTCGATGCGCCAATGCATTGTAATTCGCCTCGAGCTAATGCAGGTTTAAAAATGTTCGATGCATCTAGTGAACCACTTGCGCCACCTGCGCCAACAATGGTATGAATTTCATCGATGAATAAGATGACATCACGATTTTTTTCAAGTTCGTTCATGATGGCTTTCATGCGCTCTTCAAACTGACCGCGATATTTTGTACCGGCAACCAAAGCTGCCAAATCCAAACTAATTACACGCTTCTCAAATAGAACGCGTGATACTTTGCGTTGATAAATGCGTAAGGCTAGTCCTTCAACAATGGCTGTTTTACCTACACCGGGTTCGCCAATGAGGATGGGGTTATTTTTCTTTCTACGTGATAATATCTGTGAAACTCTTTCGATTTCAGTCTCACGACCCACAATCGGATCGAGTTGTCCGAGTTCTGCTAAACGAGTTATATCTCGTCCGAAATTATCGAGTACAGGTGTTTTAGATTTTGAATTCGCCGGGTTAGCAGGTTTGCGTTGGTACTGACTGCGATCATCATCTTCTTCAAAATTGCCCTGATCATCTTTCAATTCATTACTGATTCTAGGTGCTGAGCCGGTTCCGGTCACCATCTCTAATTCACTTTTAAATGAATCATAATCAACATGCAATTGATTTAAGATTTGACAAGCTACGTTTTCTTTATTTTTTAGGATAGATAAAACCAGATGTTCACTTTCAGCTAAAACTCTTTTCATGGCTTTAGATTCCAAAACAGTAATTCGAATTACTTTTTCGGCTTGTTTAGTAAGTGGTAAACTATTAATATTATCCGTTTTTTTAGAAATGCCCTTGTTTTTAATAACAAGTTCTAGTTCTCGACGTAAGTCGTATAAATCAACCCGTAGATTTTGAAGTATTTTGATACCTAATCCTTGTCCGTCACGTATCATGCCTAAGAGCAAGTGCTCAATACCTATAAAATCATTTCCTAATCTGAGGGCTTCTTCACGGCTATACGAAATTATCTCTTTTACTTTCGGTGAAAATTGCGAATCCATTGAGGGGTATTAGTTTTGTCAAATATAATTAATTATTTTTACTTCAAAAGAGAATTGTATGAGATATAAAATAGAAGCAAGAACTGACTTTGATATTATTACGCCGTTGTATGCAAAAATGGATTCGACGTTAACAGAGCAGTTAAATGATTTGATAGATGATAGCATTGAGAATAGCCGTAGTTTGGTGATTGATTTTGTGCATATTGAGGAACTTAATGAAGAAGAAGTTAAAGTTATTGAAAGGATGCATAATGAACTCTATCAACAAAATTTATCCTTTGTAATCTGTCATGTAAACGCCGCATGTCGAAAGCAAATTGCTGAGCTTGAGCTAGAACATGTATTAAATGTAACACCAACTCAAATTGAAGCGATAGATGTAGTTAGCATGGAAGGTTTAGAGCGAATGTTATTAGACGAAGGGGATGATGTAAATTAAAAAAAGTCGCTATATGGCGACTCTTAATTATTTTTCTTGCTATTGACTAGTGCTTAGCATATATATCAAAAATGATTTTTACTTCTGGGTAAATAAATTTATCTTTTAAAGATTTATCATTACCATAGTGTACGCCCCATTGTGTGCGGTCTATAACGAAGTCGGCAGTTGCATGTACTTCAGTTTCACTCACTGAAATACGAGCCGGAAAACTAATATTTTTTGTACTATCCTTTAAAGTAAGATTACCGCTAATTTTATGAGTAGCCGTGCTATCGTTCGGAATGGGCGTACAAGCTGTTATTTCAAATTTTGCTTGTGGATATTTTGCAGCATCAAAGAACTCAGCAGATAATAAATGGTTCACTAGCTTGTATGAGTAATTTGTATCCTTGTCTAAAATTTCCATCTTGCTCATATCTATTACAAAATTTCCACCACTAATGTTGTTTTCTAGAATGCTGACCGTACCAGAAGATACTTGCATTTTACCGGTATGAGTACCAACTGGCTTAGTTCCAATAAAAGTTAACGAACTATTTACAGCATCAACTGTATAAGATGTACCGGTTTGTTCACCTGCAGTTTGTTGATCCGTCACTTCAGCAGTAGTTCCTTCTGGTTTGCTTTGACAAGCGAAAAGTGTTGTAGCAATTGCGATTGCAATAAAGATTTTTTTCATTTTTATTAATTTTTTTTCAAACGTAGGCTTAAAATTTTATAATATGTGTTATAACATACATTATTTGTTCATTGTTAACAAATTATGACCTGCTTCAGATGAATTTGTTTTGGGCTGAAAGTATCTTTGCCGCCTAAAAATAAATCTTATGCAAGAAACTGGCATTAAAAACCCCTCCCATAATTTATCGGCTTTGGGCCTATATCCTTCTAAAGTAAATTGGAATTTAAGTCCTGAAGTATTGAGCGAACAGACGGTAAGTTTAGGACAAGGATCTATTACCGATATGGGTGCATTAGCAGTAAATACTGGTAAATTTACCGGGCGTTCACCAAAAGATAAATTTACGGTGAAAGATGCCATGACAGAAGATAGCGTGGATTGGAGTGATATTAACATAGCCATTTCGCCTGAGCATTTTGAAACTTTGTATAATGATGTCACTGCTTATTTAAAAGATAAGGAATTATGGGTTCGAGATGCGTATGCTTGTGCCGACCCCAAACATCGTTTAAATATTTTGGTCGTAAATGAATATCCTTGGGCAAATCTTTTTTGTAATGATTTGTTTTTACGCCCAACTGCTGAAGAATTACTTACACAATCCCCTGAATGGGTAATATTACAAGCGCCAGGATTCGAAGCAAATCCACAAGTGCACGGAACCCGACAAGGAAACTTTACGGTAGTAAATTTCACTAAAAAAATAATCTTGATCGGTGGTACAGCGTATACAGGTGAAATGAAGAAAGGTATATTTGGTGTGCTCAATTATATTCTTCCGCACGAAAAAGGCGTATTAAGTATGCATTGCTCAGCCAATGAAGGGGAAGATGGAGATGTAGCTTTGTTTTTTGGTTTAAGTGGAACTGGCAAAACAACATTAAGTGCCGACCCTTATCGTAAATTAATTGGTGATGATGAGCATGGTTGGGATCGTGGTTCGGTATTTAACTTTGAAGGTGGGTGTTATGCTAAATGTATTGATTTAACCGAAGAAAAGGAACCCCAAATATATGCTGCTATTAAACCGAATGCTTTAGTTGAAAATACTAACTATTTACCTGGAACGCATACAGTAGATTTCGCAGATTCGAGCATTACCGAAAACACAAGAGTTGCCTATCCAATTAATCATATTTCAAACGCTAAAGAACCAAGCATAGGTGGAGACCCGAAAAATATTTTCTTTTTAACTTGTGATGCTTATGGCATTTTACCACCTATATCGAAATTAAGCACCGGACAAGCGATGTATAGTTTTATTAGCGGATATACAGCAAAGGTGGCCGGTACCGAAGTGGGTGTAACTGAACCTCAAGCTACCTTTTCAGCTTGTTTCGGACGAGCTTTCCTTCCTCTACATCCAACCAAGTATGCCGAATTACTAGGAAAAAAACTTGAGCAACATCCCGATGTAAAAGTTTGGTTGATTAATACCGGATGGAGTGGCGGACCTTACGGTGTGGGTAATCGAATGAAGCTAAGTTATACCCGTGCCATGATTACTGCCGCTATGAAAGGTGAACTGAATGATGTAGACTATGTTGCCCACCCAGTATTTGGTTTTAAAATGCCAACTTCTTGCCCGAATGTACCTTCGGATCTTTTAATTCCTGAAAATACATGGAGCAACAAAGAGGAATACGCTAAGAAAGCAAATGAATTAGGCGCTTTGTTTGTAAAGAACTTTGAAAAGTATGCTTCTCAAGCGAATGAAGAAATTCTTGCTGCCGCACCAATCGTTTTGCAAACTATATAAGTTGTATAGAGAATTAATATGAGAAAGGGTGCACTAATTTGCACCCTTTTTTTTGTTTGTATCTTTTAACCCATAGATTTGCACGCAATAAAAATTATAGAAGCATTTGCCAATGTATACGATACATTTTAAATTTGAAGAGAAAGGATTAGCACCTCAAACGATTGAGAATTGTGCGCCAAACGATAGTATTCTCGAAGTTGCGTTAAAAAATCACATTAAAATTCATCATAATTGTGGGGGTGTTTGCGCCTGCAGTACTTGTCATGTTTATATCGATAGTGTTGATGCAAATATTGAAGAATTGTCAGATAGAGAAGAAGATTTTATTGATCGGGCAAGAAATCCAAAATTGAGCTCACGCTTATCATGTCAATGTTTATTATTGAATGGTTCAGGTACTATTGAAGTCACTGTTCCGGACCAAAGTCAAATTCACGGCGAGTAATCATTTAAATTTACAAAAAAATAAAATATGTCGTACGAACCACCTATTTACTGGAATGATTATGAAGATATCGCCATGAAATTACATGAGCGTTTTGGCGACGATTTTAATGAATCGAAAATCTATCGTATTCGATTTACTGAATTGATTGAATGGGTACTGGATATCGATGGATTTGCAGGTACGCGCGAAGATTGTAGCGAAGGCCATTTGGAAATGATACAGAGTAGTTGGGTCTACGAATGGCGCGATGCCCAAAAATAAAGTTTGTACATAATGCCCGATTTCAGCGTTAAGCTTCATTCAAAATCCTGTCATTTACCATAGTAAACTCCAGAATTTCTCATTTTCGCTTGCCTTGAACTCGAACATTATGTACAAACTTTTGACTCTTAAATTAGGATTTGACCATCTTTGCAATTAATGCCCGATTTGGCTATTAAGCTCAACTCGGAATCCTATCAGTGGCCAAAGTAAACTGCGGAATTACAAAAATGAAGGTCCTCGTATATAGACCTTTCAAGGTACGCTAAAGATGAGATTGCTTAAGGGATTTTAAATTTTCACACTTGCCTAAATTGTGCAATTGCATTTGCAAGCAAATTACTTATCTTGCAAGCCCGTAGTCCAATTGTAAAGTATGTCTAGTATATTAGTTATTGATGATGATAAAAGTATCCGCAAAGCATTGCACGAAATTCTAGTGGCCGAAGGATACCAAGTTGAAGAGGCCGTTGATGGTCGCGAAGGATATAACCTTATAAAAGCTAAAAGTTATAGTTGTGTTTTAAGCGATATTAAAATGCCTAAAATGGATGGCATTGAAATGCTCGAAAAGTTATACCGCGAAGGCATTGAAGTGCCAATTATCATGATATCAGGACACGGTAGTACTGAAACAGCCGTTGAAGCCGTAAAAAAGGAGCCTTTGATTATATTGCCAAACCACCTGATTTAAATAGATTGTTGATTACGGTTCGGAATGCAGTTGAAAAGGGAAGTTTGGTAAACGAAACAAAAAAATTACAAGCTAAAGTAAATGGTGTTCAAGAAATATTAGGGATTAGCGAATCGGTCATTTCAATACGCGAAACGATCAACCGTGTGGCACCTACCGAAGCACGTGTATTAATTACAGGCGAAAATGGTAGCGGTAAGGAATTAGTAGCTCGCTGGATACATGAAAAAAGTAATCGTAATTCGAAACCTTTAATAGAAGTGAACTGCGCGGCTATACCCACCGAATTAATTGAAAGTGAATTATTTGGACATGAAAAGGGATCATTTACATCGGCTGTAAAACAACGTATTGGTAAATTTGAGCAAGCCGATGGAGGTACTTTATTTTTAGATGAAATTGGCGATATGAGTTTAAGTGCGCAAGCGAAAGTATTACGCGCTTTACAAGAAGGTAAAATATCGCGGGTTGGCGGAGAGAAAGAAATTGAGGTGAATGTGAGAGTGATTACTGCAACCAATAAGGATTTGCAAAAGGAAATTGAAGCTAATCAATTTAGAATGGATTTATTTCATCGACTTAATGTGATTACTATTCATGTGCCTTCATTAAATAGTAGAAGAGAAGATATTCCGTTATTGTGTAATTATTTTATTGAGCAAATCTGTAGCGACTATAATATCAAAATTAAAGAGATAGATGCAGCGGCAGTTGATAAATTAGTAAATCATAACTGGACTGGTAATATCCGTGAATTGCGTAATGTAATTGAACGATTAATTATTTTATCGGATGCACGCATCACCAAAACCGATGTCGATAAATTTGTTATACCTGCTAATACCAATTCATAAGATGGCACAATATTCGATGCAGGAAGCTTTAAACAAAATGCTTGAAGAAAGCAATTGGAAATACCGTTATCAAGTTACCAAGCTAAAACAAGATTGGGAAATGCTGGTAGGCAAAACGGCAGCACGACACACTGAATCGTTGAAAATTAAAGATAGCACCTTATACATCTATACTAATATTGCCGCGTTAAAAAATGAACTTACTTACAGCAAACATTTTTTAATTACCAAAATCAATCAACATTTTGGCGAGACGTTTATTAAGGAGATCGTTGTTTTATAAGCAGAAGAGAGATCGTGATTAGATCGCTGATACCGAAGAATTTAAGTCGAAATTGAAATCAGCTTTAGTAAAATTATATGAAATCATAAAAATTATACCATGAATAAAATTGCCGTATTAGGAACCGGAAATGTTGGAGACGCTATCGGTTCAAAATTAATTGAATTAGGACATTCAGTGATGATAGGTTCCCGAACATCAAACCATGAAAAAATGCAAGCTTTTGTTGCCAAACATCATGGCAAGGCCAATGCAGGAACATTTGAAGATGCAGCTAGCTTTGGCGAAATTATTTTTAATTGTACAGCAGGGGTTGCATCATTGGATGCTTTGAAAATGGCAGGAGAAAGTAATTTAGATGGAAAGATTATTATAGATCTAGCCAATCCTCTGGATTTTTCAAAAGGGATGCCACCTTCTCTATCAATCGCTAATACAAATTCACTTGGAGAAGAAATTCAAAAAGCATTTCCAAAAGCAAAAGTTGTAAAAGCACTCAATACCATGTGGTGTGGACTGATGATAAATCCTTCTTTAATACACGGAGGCGACCATCATACCTTTGTGTGTGGAAATGATACAGAAGCCAAATTAACGGTAAATGAAATATTACAATCGTTTGGGTGGATAGCAGAAAACATCATAGACTTAGGCGATATTACAAAAGCCAGAGGCACTGAAATGTATTTACCTCTTTGGCTCAGTATTTATGGTGCTACCAATAATGGTGCGTTTAATATGAAAATAGTAAAATAGAATGATGTAAGACCGATGCAAAACTCAATTGGTGAAAAATTTCTTGAGTAACGAAGAAATTTGAAGTCAATTGAGGTTTTATGATTTAATGTATGGTTTTGCAACGGTCTTGAAGTGATATTAGAAAGCAAAAAGAAATGAAAGCATGTTCATTCATCTATTCAATTTTTTTTTATCCAGAATCCAATGAATTACTACTCTTCAGTTTGAAATCATTTACAAAAGGGTCCTTTAGATTTGCATTGAAGAAATTGAATGGGGGCAAAAAAATATGCTGTTAGGTTAATATGATAATATGCTGATGAGTCAATGGGATTCTAATATTAGCATATACTCACATTAGCACATTGGCATATTTTCACATCAGCAAATTAGCACATCACCACATCCCTACTTCATCGCTTCAATAATCGGTAAAAAGCTCTCTGCTTTTAAGGCAGCGCCACCTATTAAACCACCATCAACATCTTCGCAAGCAAACAATTCGGCAGCATTGGCGGCATTGCAACTTCCACCATATAAAATAGAAATATTTTGTGCAGTGTCTTCATCGTATGTAGCCTGTAATAAAGATCGGATAAAGGCATGCATTTCTTGTGCTTGAGCGGTTGATGCCGTAACACCTGTGCCTATTGCCCAAATGGGTTCGTAGGCAATGGTGATGCCTTGTTGAATAGTTTCGGCACTTAAATGGAATATACTCTCTTGCAATTGTTTTTCAACCCAAGCATTTTGTTGTGCTGCTTCTCGAACCTCTAAAGGCTCGCCACAACAAAACAAAACATGCATTTTATTTGCCAATAAAGCATCGACTTTATTTTTTAAAAATTCATTGCTTTCTTGAAAATACTGGCGACGTTCTGAGTGTCCAATAATTACGCTATTCACACCTAATTCTTGTAACATAGCGATAGAAATTTCGCCGGTATAAGCACCCGAAGTTTTATCGTGACAATTTTGTGCGCCGGTATGTAAAGAAGAATTTTTAGTTTGATTAATTACCTCGTTTACTTTTTGCAAATGCGTAAAGGGTGTACAAAAAATCACATGTTGGTGAGTTTGAAAAACAGGAAGCTTGGCAATGATATCGTTTACCAATTGTACACCTTCTTGTATACCTAAATTCATTTTCCAATTACCGGCAACTATTTTCTTTCGCATATTATTTTTTTGATTCTTTTGGTGTGCTATTTTTTTGTCCTTTTGTATCGCTATTCATGCCTTCAATAATATCATTAGTGATGTCAAGTGCTTCGTCGGCGTATAAAATAGAGCCATCTTTTGTGTATGAAAAAATATAATCATACTCCATATCTACATTATATTTTTCGATGTAAGCATGAAGATTATCATGAATTTCCTTATTGAAAATTTCTTGATCTTTCAAAAATTTCGATCCTAAATTCTGACGTTTCAATTCTAAATCTTGCTGGCGTTGCATGAGGTTTTGCTGAGCGGCTTCATACGCCGATTCGGAAAGTGTGCCCGCCTTGGCTTGGTTTTGTAATTTGATATAGTCGTTTTGTAGACTTCCGGCTGTTCTTTCTAATTCGGCATCAATACTTTTTTGACGTACTTCAAACTCAGCTTTCTTTTGTTTGAAATAGCTATAGTTGTTTTCAAGTGTATCGATGTCAACAAAGCCAATTTTTACACCGCTCAAAACGCCTTTAGTTCCTGCTTCGCGATGAACCGATTTAGTACGAGTATCCTTTTTTTCACTTAGCTTCAGGCCCAAAAGAACGGCTACACCAAGTAATGCTAATGAACTAAGAATGATAGGCAAGTTTTTCATGTGTAAGTATTTATTGTTTTTTATTTGTCCACTCGACGTTAATAGCCGGTAGAATTCGGCTGATGAGCATCTCGTGTGGTCGACGAGAATTTGCATGCCTCATTTTATTTTTACAATTTCGGGCAAATGTAAGGTTTGGCTTTTTATTTAAATAGTATAATTCGTTAAAAGTGTAAGCTCAAAACACCAGCGAAACCCTTTTGCCTGGTTTTACAACAATGATGTTTTGCATTTCTAAACTTAAAATGGCCGAGGCAAGCGATGAACTATGTAAATTTGATTTTGTGTAAAATTCATCGATATGCAATTCTTCAACATCCTTTAATAAATCAACTATGCATTGTTCGTTTTCGTTTAATTCTAAAAACAATTGCTTTTGAATAGGTTTAGCTTTTGATTTTTGTACCCAACCCATACTTTTGGCAATATCGGCCGCATTGCTAAACATTTGGGCCTTTAAATTTTGAATTAAATAATTACAACCCTGACTTTTAGCATCTATCGTTCGACCTGGTAAACAAAACACTTCGCGGTTGTATGAATAGGCAATTTCGGCGGTAATCATTGAGCCACCTTTACGGTCGGTTTCAATAATTAGTGTAGCATCGGTGAGTCCGGCAACAATACGGTTACGCGCCGGAAAATTGCCTTTATCGGCCCTGGTTTTTGAAAAGTATTCACTTAATAATCCACCTTGTAGAAGCATTTCGCTCGCTAAGGATTTATGCGCTACAGGATACATATCATCTAAGCCATGAGCCACTACACCAATGGTAGGAATTTGGTTTTTTACGGCCGATTTATGTGCAATCGCATCTATGCCATACGCTAAGCCGCTCACAATTTGTACTTGATAGGTTTTTAATTCTTCAACAATTTCTTCGCATTTTTTTCTGCCGTATTCAGTGCAAGCGCGTGTGCCGATGATGGCTATCATTTTATCGGCATTTAAATCGGCTTGTCCTTTGTAAAATAGGATAGCCGGAGAATCGATGCAATGCTTTAATCGAGTAGGATAACAAGTATCAGCTTGATCCAGAATTTGAATATGGTTTTTTTCTGCAAATTTCAGTTCTTGTTCTATACGGTCGAAATCTTCAAACGATTTGATGTTTTTAGCTACTGCATCGGGTAAGCCGAATTGCATTTTTATTTGTTTAACTGACTTGGTAAATATGTCGGCAATGGAAGGTGTTAGTTCGCAAATGCGTTTAAATTTAATGGGTCCAATACCCTCAACTCGACTTAATGCGAGTCTGTAAAACAATTCATCTTTTTGCATAGGTTATGAAAGTAAAAATATCAAACAATCTTTGCTTTCATCACAATGGGTATAAAATTATTTACACATTTTGTATGGCTTCATCATTGTTATGAATATGCCATTCTTTGCACTTTGAAATTGCAATTGGGTTGAATATGCCTCAAATTTTAGCGAGACATTCAAGATTTTTATTGAATTGTACTGCTTTTTTATTTCCGGGTTTGCGGGGCTCTGCGACTGCCCCGACTTTTCGTGTGAAGCAATCTCATTCTTTAACACACTTTCAGAAGATTGCTTCGCAAAGCCGCGCATTGACGGCATCGAATGAAAAATCTTATAAAACCAATATTTGAAATGCACCCTTTGCGTTTGGTAATACCATCAAATGAATTATATTTACGACTCAAATAGATATTGAATGAAAATTTTCACACCCATTTTTGCGAGCTTGTTGATACTTTCATCCTTCTTCATTTTTTCGTGTAAACAGAAATTACAAAACGGAGATGCTTACAATTCAAATAAAGATACTATTCCGCCGGTTTTAGCGCTTACAGTGCCTGTAAATCTTGATAATTATGCATATGGAGAAGATATTCATATTGTGGGAACCGCTACCGACTTACAAATGCGCAATAAAATTCGCGAATATGCCGGTAAATTAAAGTCGTTAACGATGACGGTTTCAACCATAGACCCAACGCCAGATACTGTGAAAAAAGTTATTTTTTCGAAGAACTTAGCAGTTGATGGAAAGAGTGGATATATCTTTAATCAAAGTTTGTCGGTACTCAGTGGAAGTGGAACAACCAATTGCCGCCTCATAGGTGTTGCTACTGATTATGCAGATCGTAAGGATAGTGTAATCGTAAACTTTACAGTAAACTAGTATTTGGCATATTCATACGGCTAATATTCACGGATGCTTCGTCATTCAACATTTCTTATGTATTATGATAAATACACTCTTTGCAAAAATCATTGTAAGAAGATTTTACATTCTTTTATGTCGATACTAGTTATTTCATGACTTCATTTTTGCACACAACACCTATTTTATTTGGGTGTGCCCCGTTTGCATAAAATAGTCACTTCGTACCTCAGTGTATTTTATTGCAACGGTACAGGCTATTCGTTTCAATCTTTTGCTTGCGGCAAGCAAAAGGATTTTCACTTCCTTTGGTCTAGTGTATTGAAATAATTATAAGTAGAGTATTACTATTATTATGTACTAGGGGGGACTGGGGGGAATTCACATTTTTCATTTTTTGTTGATAATTTTAAAGAGCAAAGCAGGGGGAACTATTTTCGCTTCTAGTTTTCCAGAACTAAGGATAGTATAAGTCCCTGCTTCACTCTTTATTTATTGCTCTAGGTCCAACTAGAATTATCTCTTTGCACTAACAAAGGTTTTAGACAAGAGCATTTTTTGTTTAACGTCAAAAAGTAAATGTATGAAAAAATGGAAATTTATTTTAGGAGTTGATGTCTCTAAATTGACATTAGATGTTCACTGTTCAGAATTGAACCTACACATCAAAATCGAAAATGGCACTAAAGGTTTTGCCCTATTGAAAAAATGGTGCAAAGACAACCGGATTCTTTTATCGGAAAGTCTGATAGTGATGGAGTATCCGGCGGATATGAATACAAGCTTCTTCAATTTTGCGAATCGCTTAATATTCAATA
Source organism: Bacteroidota bacterium (assembly GCA_016706595.1). Taxonomy (GTDB): domain Bacteria; phylum Bacteroidota; class Bacteroidia; order Chitinophagales; family Chitinophagaceae; genus OLB11. Next base: position 1,062,602 of record JADJJH010000002.1, read on the forward strand.
CAGTCGTATTCCAGGATTGCCACAAAATTCCTTAGGCATTAGTCGTGGTAAAAATGACAAAGTGGATGCTAAAAGAATTGCGCAATATGCTGATGAAAAACACAAATCAATTGAGCCTTCAAAACCTTTAAATAAGGCTATTATAACATTAAAGGAATTACTGAGTACAAGAAAAAGATTTGTCAGGGAGAATGCTGGATACAAAGCAAGTATGAAGGCGTTTAGCTAGTAGAAGTTGCTAAGAATGATTTTATTCTTAAAGCATATGCCCAAAAAATTAAGATGAATACCGCAACCATAAAAAAAATTGAAGTAGAGATAATGAAACTGGTGTACGGCGATGAGAAAATGGCCCGCAATTATGACATTATCGTAAGCATTAAAGGAATTGGAATGATAAAGCTGATGACCATAGCATATACTGAAATTTTACAAGCTTTGATAACCTAGAAAATATGCAGTCTAGCTGGTGTGATACCTTTTGATCATGATTCAGGAACGAGTGTCAAAGGGAGGAAACGAGTAAGTCACTTAGCGAATAAAGAATTAAAACAGGAACTCAATCAAGCAGCAAAGACTGCTATCATATATGATAATGAATTGAGGGAATACGCAGAGAATAAATTGAAGGTAAAATGCTATGGTATTGTTTTAAATAATGTAAAGTTTAAACTTATCCTACGAATGTTCTCAATGGTGAAAAGAGGTGAATTGTTTGTTGAAAATTACAAGAAGAGCGCGTGAAAAATAAAATTAGAAAAAAAAGAAAGTGAAATTTGGAGAATTAATAAACCTAGAATACTATCCTTCACACTTTCTGTCCTGCTGAAATTTAATTAACCTTTCTTATTTACGGTGCGTTGTTCGATACGCTTCTCGTAATTTTCGCCCTTAAAAATTTTATGAACAAAAATACCCGGTGTATGAATTTCATCTGGATTCAATTGTCCGGGTTCTACCAATTCTTCTACTTCGGCAATGGTTATTCGTCCGGCCATGGCCATCATCGGATTAAAATTTCGAGCCGTTGCTTTATAAATTAAATTCCCATGATGATCACCTTTCCATGCTTTTACAATGGCATAATCGCTTTCAAAAGCACGCTCCATTAAATATTCCTTTTCTTCGCCATACATGCTAAAGTTGCGGGTTTCTTTTCCTTCGGCCACTTCAGTACCCACACCTGCAGGGGTATAAATTACCGGCATGCCATATCCGGTTGCCATACAGCGAGTAGCCAAAGTACCTTGCGGAATTAATTCTACTTCAAGTTCTCCACTTAATAGCTGACGTTCGAATTCTTCGTTTTCACCCACATACGATGAAACCATTTTTTTGACTTGCTTGGTTTGTAATAAAAGTCCGATGCCAAAATCGTCGACCCCGGCATTATTTGAAATACAAGTCAATTGCTTTACACCACTTTTTACTAAGGCGTTGATACATTTTTCGGGTATGCCACATAACCCAAAACCACCTAACATAATGGTCATGCCATCTTTAATATCTTTGATTGCTTCATCGGCGTTTGCCACTACTTTAGATAAACCCATGGTAATAATTTTAGTTTCATAATTTTTGCATCTTTAAAAAACTCTTATGCTTCGTTACTCAGATTTTGCAAATCCATTATTTACATAAGTAAACGCAGTCTTTGCAAAATCTGAAAGCCTCGCCTAAGCGGTTTTTTAAGAAATGCCTTATCCTCGAAATATAGTTATACCTATAAGGACGAGCGAAAATAATATAATTTTTTGAGTTAAGATTTGTTTCTTGGGGGAAGGGGAATATTAAAGCTAAATTGTAATTTGAATTAGTCTAATTATTTGAACCTAGTTTTTAGTTTGTTTGGATCGCGGCGAGAATCCCATATTGATATTATCTCTACAAACTCTTCTATCTCCCTGTAAACAAAAAGATAGTCTTTAACTACTAATACACGCAAATCATTAATGCCTAATGATTTTCCCATTTTTGGAAAGGATGCTAACATATTAAAATTTGCTCTAAAAACCTTGTCGAGTTTCTTACTATAATTGTTAGAATGATTTCTTTCATTCCAATATTGCAAAATTTGCTTCCTTTCAACATCCGCTTCTAAAGTTAATATTACGGATTTAACCATTCGTCGATTTCTTTATTTGATTGTTCAAGAGAAATTACTCTGCCGTTTTTTACATCATCCATTCCTTTTTCTATAGATTGTAAAAAAGACTCATTTGATAATAAATCCTTAGGCAATGGAAGTCTATTTTCTAGAATATCATAAATAGTTGATAGGAATTCCTGATCATCAATGCTATCTATTCTTGAATGTATTTTTTCTTTAAAATCAATAGTTGACATTTCTTTATTTTTATCAAATTTAAAAATAATTACCGGATAATGAGAGTCATAATTTCATATTCATAGTTGCAAACAATTTACCTTTTGCTGATAATTTCCACCGATGAAGGGCTGCGCGATAGTAGCGATAGCCGGCGCAGCAAAGCGAAGCCGCTTTAGCGAATAGCGCGATAATGGCAAAATAAAGTTCAATTGCTAAATAGCCCCAAATAATTACTCACTTATCCGAACTTTTAGCTGATTGCCTGTACTATGAAGTTCAGCAAATGAAGCTAATTCGCCGGCGATAAAGTAACCATGCGCAAAACTGTCGGCGCCTCGGTTTTGTGAATTTTTTACTACAAAAATCCATTGCCCATCTTGCTTCTCAATATCCGTCCAATCATACTCTGTAATCAACTCACTTTTCGGTTTGATATTAGCATACGTTGTATCACAATTATTTGTCTTTACGGTAATGTCAATTGCATAATCATTTTCGTTATGGATGGTAAACTCGGTTGTGTTGCGAAAATTACAAGCCGATAGTATCGTGATACAGAATAAGAGTAAGTGTGATAATTTCATTTTAAAAAACGGTATGGGTAATATGTGCTAAATGATGTTTGCCATGCCAGGCATATAAGCAAGCCACATCTTTGATAGTAAATACTTTTTGATATTGAGGATGAAGATAAGTACGATTCCATTGCTCTTCTGTTAATGAATCAATTAGTTTTACCAACTTCCGATGGATGGCAAATAATAGGGTGATGGAATTATTAAAAGGCAAGTTGTAATCAGACATCTCTGCCCAAATTTCTTCTGGGTAAGGATTGATGGTTGGATGCTCAATCGATAATGCCAACTTTATTCGCAAAACGGCATTCATATGCGAATCGGCACAATGATGAATCACCTGATTGATAGTCCACCCCCCTTCACGATAAGGAGTTTGTAATTGGGCTTCATTAAAATGTTGCACTACATTTTCGAGTGCCGCCGGAAAAACATCTATTTCGTTTCGGTATTGCTGCAATAGTTCGGGGGTATATAGTTCGGGATAGGGGCAAGGACCGATGGGATAACGTTTTGGGTCGAGATTTGTATTCATAAAATTAATTGATTTAAGCAATCTATAAAAACCTCATCTACTTCGTTACTTCGATTTTTTTTAACTCCTCATTTACCTTTGTAAACTGCGGGTTTAAAAAAATCGAAAAGCCTCGTATATGAACTTTTTATAGATTGCATAGAATAAACGAGCAATTTGAGACTTTATTTTGAAACACATTTTATTTAGTTCAACACAGTTCTGCTTCCAAATCGTAATCGTAAGCCTTCACAATTTTTACGTTGTAAAATTCTCCGACCACTAATTTTTGCTTAGTGTTTATGATCACTTCATTATCTACTTCAACACTATCAAATTCGGTACGTGCTAAATAACGACCGGCTTCTTTACGGTCGACTAATACACGAAACTCCTTACCAATTTTTTGCTGATTAATTTCATACGAAATATCTTGTTGTACATCCATAATTTCTTGGGCACGCTCTTCCTTTTCTTCCTGACTTAAAGTATCTTCTAATGCATATCCACTGGTGCCCTCTTCGTGCGAGTAAGTAAATACACCCACACGATCGAAACGCATTTCGGTAATAAATGCTTTTAATGCTTCCATATCATCACGGGTTTCACCTGGGAAGCCCACAATAAAAGTAGTACGCAAACATATATCCGGCATGACCGTTCTAATCTCTTTTATTAAGTCATAAATATCTTTGGCTGTTATTTGTCGCTTCATTGCCGACAACATATTATCTGAAATGTGTTGTAAAGGCATATCTAAATAATTACAGATATTGCTTTTCGATTTCATAACCTCCAAAATATCCATCGGAAATTTATGTGGGTAAGCATAGTGTAATCGAATCCATTCAACACCTTCAATCGCCGATAATTTTTCGAGCAATTCAGGTAGTTTTCTTTCCTTATACAAATCCAAACCATAATAGGTAAGTTCTTGCGCAATGAGCAGAATTTCTTTCACGCCTTTCTTCACCAAACCTTCTGCTTCGATAAGAATATCTTCAATAGATTTACTTACATGTTTACCACGCATTAAGGGAATGGCGCAAAAAGAGCAGGTACGATTACAACCTTCACTTATTTTTAAATAGGCATAATGCGAAGGGGTGCTTAACAAACGTTCACCTACTAATTCACTTTTGTAATCGGCCTCAAAGGCTTTTAAAATATTCGGTAATTCCATGGTGCCAAACCATGCATCAACCCCTTCAATTTCTTGTTCAAGATCACTTTTATAACGCTCACTTAAACAGCCGGTAACATATACTTTTTCGAGTAAGCCTTCTTCTTTCAAAGCCACATGCTCGAGTATGGTATTAATACTCTCTTCTTTTGCCTTATCGATAAATCCGCAAGTGTTGATAATTGAAATATTATAATCGGGCTTTACGCTTTCATGCTTTACCGAAATGCCATTGGCAAGTAATTGTCCGCTTAGCACTTCACTATCCACCATATTTTTACTGCATCCTAAAGTGGTGATGTTTACAATATCGCGTTTGAGTTTTTTTGATTTCATTGATTTCTTTTGTTCAATTTTAATAATAATATTACTGGCTTGGTGATGGTTCCCAAAACCCCTCAGACAAGGCGTGCAAATTATTAAATTCCGATAGCTATCGGAAGCGTTGACTATCGTCAATAAAGGGTTTTAAAAATTTGCACAACGAAGTATCAGGGGTTTTTAGAACCATCACTTTAAACTAAACAAGCTATCAACAAATTCGTACTTATTAAACACTTGTAAATCTTGCATTTTTTCGCCTACGCCAATATACTTCACCGGAATTTTAAATTGATGTGCGATGGCCAATACTACACCCCCTTTGGCTGTGCCATCTAATTTGGTAACGGCCAACGAAGTTACGTCGGTTGTTTGGGTAAATTGTTTGGCTTGTTCAACAGCATTTTGTCCGGTACTTCCATCAAGTACCAACAATACTTCATGTGGCGCATCCGGAATTACTTTTTGAATCACACGTTTAATTTTATTCAGCTCATCCATCAAGTGCGCTTTATTATGTAATCGTCCGGCGGTATCAATAATAATTACATCGCTACCTTTTGCCACACCGCTATTGATTGTATCAAAGGCAACAGAAGCCGGATCGCTTCCTTGTTCTTTTTTTACGATGGGCACATCTACACGCTCGCTCCAAATAGTGAGTTGATTAACAGCGGCAGCTCTAAAAGTATCGGCAGCACCTAACAAGACTTGCTTACCTGATTTTTTAAAATTATAAGCGAGTTTGCCAATGGTGGTGGTTTTACCTACACCGTTTACACCAACTACTAAAATCACATAGGGCTTTTTCCCGGCAGGCAAATCAAATTTTTGATATTCGAGGGTTGGCGCATCGGCAAGGATATTTGCCATTTCTTGTTGCAAAATTTTATTGAGTTCTGAAGTGCCCAAAAATTTATCTTTTGCAACGCGGTCTTCAATTCGTTTAATGATTTCGATGGTGGTGCTTACACCAACGTCGGCCATAATCAAAGCATCTTCTACCGAATCAAGCACTTCGGCATCTACTTCCGATTTACCTGCAATGGCTTTGGTAATCCGTGTAAAAAAACCTTCTTTGGTTTTCTCGAGTCCTTTATCGAGTGTTTCTTTTGCTACTTCCTGTTCTTTATTGCGTTTAAACAGTTTATCAAATAATCCCATAGGCGCAAATGTAAACAAAGGAAAGGAAAAATGTAATGTTGTTAGATTGATAAGGCGTTAAGGTGTTCGAGATTTTGGTGCGTTAATGAATAACAATTTTTAATTTTTGAAGCTATTTCCCGCTTTTCGTTTCTACTCCTCACCAGCCGAGGCGTCTGGTTGCGGGGTATTCACTACAATCGGGGCTAGAAATTCGACCTTACAAGTATGAAATGCCGAACATAGAATGATTTGTGTCTGAACGAAAACTAAGGGTTTGATAAGAAAGCGTCAAAGGCGAGGATGATGATGTAGTTGATGTTTTCTTGCAAACACTAATTAAAAAGCTCTATTCACGCCAACTATCCATCTAAATGCTAAGTACTCGGGTTGAGCTGCTGGTGGTGCACTTAAAAAGAATGGCATATCAAACCTAATGGTAAAAGGATTTACTTTTTCAAGAGCACCCCATTTCTTAATCGTAAGGGCAAAGCCAATACCTGCATCGGCTCGTAGTTTACTCCAAGCTTTTACCGGATTAAGATCAGGGATATTTGAAGGGTTTAATTTTCCTCTACTTATTGCACCGGCATCGCCAAATAGGTATGCATCCAAGTGCAAATAATCACGAAGGTATTTTGGACGAAACTTGAAATATTTATCAAATTCAATTTCCATATTCATTGCGGCACCGCTCCGTCCTTTATAGTTGATGTATAAGTTTCCCGCATCATCATTATCGATGGCATAATAGCCATTATAGCCACGTAAGTTTAATCCACCCCCGCTATGCCATTCTGCCAATGCATCGGTGGTAAATCCTCCTGCAGAAAGAGGAACAAAACCTTGTGAACGATTAAATTTATTTTCCATCATCTCCTCAGGATTTGCCCCTTGCATAAATAAGGCGCTTTCATAAGGAATATCGTTGCCAGTACCGAAACGTATACATCCACGACTACGGATATTGAGTTTTTTCCACGCTTTTTCATTCACAAGTTCTCCTTGCAAATAAGCATAATTGTACGAGAGTGGGGCACGTAAGGTAAGTTTGCCGATACCATTTCCTGTAGGTTTATTAAATGATTGATTGAGTTGTAACTGCAAATAAGAGTTTTCTTTTGTGCGATTTGCCGTATTGTTTTCACCTGCATAACTCGACCATTCCTCTTTAAATAGTAGGTAATCTCGCTTTGTGTCGGCTTTACGATACAGCGAGGTAATTTCTATATTTACTTGTAATTTGTCGTTTAAGTTTTGATATGCATAGGCACTATGTTTTGCAAATCCATCCATGAAACGCGAAGACAATCCCCAATTTATTTTATTTGAAATTTGCTTGAGGGGCGTTTCGTATCGAATCGTATAATCAATGGGTGAAACATTTTGCCACCAGCTTTCACCTTCAAATGATCGATATTGTAATTGTGAAAGCATGCGTGTATTTAACCAAACCGTTCCATATACTTTACGTAAGGTATTAAAATAATTGCCATCGAAATGTAAGCCTGCTTTAAGACCATCGATAGGGTTCCACCAAAAATCAGGTCGCCAATACAAGGTATATTTTTTCCAACCATTTGCATTATTCATAAAATTATCGAAGCGAACTATTCGTGATTCGGGTGCTAATTTTAAATTCGGACGTTTGTAATTATCCATCATGTCAATATCGGCTAAACGATTCGTGGTGTCAATTTGCACCAACTTAATTCCTGAAGGTATTTTTACCGTTGCAGTATAGGTTGGACGTAATAAATCCCAGCCATACCATTGAAGCAATTGTGTGTGATTACTGGTTTTTTTGAAATAGGTATTTGGAATTGTAAAATTATATTGTTGTTTGTTTTTTGCAGTTACGGTAAAGTCGACTGGCATTTGCATGTCACCATAACGCTTCAGTTTGATTTTAAATACATCAGTTTCATTGGCTTTTTTAACCGATAGAATTCCATAATCGATATGTTTGGTGGTTTCCATCCACTGGTCAAAAAACCAATTTAAATCTTGATGTGTGTACTCAATGATACTTTCTCTAAAATCTTCGAAGTAAGGATGCGCAATTTTCCATTTAGCCACATAGTGCTTCATAGCATTTAAAAATAATTCATCGCCCAAAAGATATTGAAGATTATACAACATAGTAGCTGTTTTATGATACACATTGCTATATCCATTTTCGTGACCTAGTGCTGAATGAAAATCATTACTATGAGTATTTAGAGCTTTGTCTGTGTTGCGCACTGCATCTGCCATATATCGATTATATACAGTACGGTCTTTGGTGCCTAATGGTATATGATATTTAGCCTTGAATTTATTTTTTTCTTTTGAGCTGATCATCAAGGATCCATCAATTTTCTCCAATCCATACGATGTGATAAACTGTGTAAATCCTTCGTCTAATGCAGCGCGATACGTTTCATTATTGCCAATCATACCATAAAACCAATTATGACCAATTTCATGCATAAACAATCCATGAAAATCAGGTTCGGCGCCTCCATCCAAAGTTAGCATCGGGTATTCCATCCCGTCGTTTGCATCGACTGCTACCATTTTTAAATATTCGTACATGCCAAAACTTTCAGAAAAAGTTTGAATAATTTTGGCTACATAACTTGGTGCAGTTTGCCAACGCGAAGCATGTGGTTCTGTAACTAAGGCGATACACTTGATACCATTCCATTCGGTTTCGCCAATACGGTAACTTGGGTCAGCAGTAAATGCAAAGTCGTGCACATTAATACCTATATAATGCCAGGTTTTTCGCTTGGTACTATCATAAGGTGTAATGATTGAGGGGGCTTCATTCCAAGGCTTATTGGCAAAATTTTTAATATCCAGTTTTTCACGCAGCCCACCTGCATATACTTCATTTGCATTTTGTAATACGCCGGTTGCTTCAACCACATAGTTATTGGCAAAAGTGAGTTCAACATCAAACAAGCCAAAGTCGCCATACAATTCTTTGTTCAGATGCTGATCAGTGTCCCAGCCTTTCTTTTTATCATATACGCATATACGCGGATACCAATGCACGCCATTGAAGTGTTTGTTGCCAAATGAATTATATATGGCCATTCGACGTCGATGGTCGCCACGATCGAAATAAGTTTTAAACAACATGGCAAGCTGAATAGATTTACCAGGCAATAGTGGCTGATTAAGATACACTTTCATTACTGTATTATCGAGCTCTTTAATGGCCGGCTCGCCATTTACTTTGATATTATCTATCGTGGTGCCTAAACCTAAATTTCCGTATTGCCCTCGATTTCTAATGGGTTGTTTATTAGCTGCATGAAGTTCTTCAAGATAAGAGCCTTTGGTAAAAGCATTTTGGTATAAATGAAAGTATACGAAGGTAAGCGTATCGGGCGAGTTATTCCAGTAGGTAAGTTCTTCACTTGCAGATATAATATTTGTTCGCTCGTCGATATTAGCCTTAATTTTATAAGCTACATCTTGTTGCCAATAGGCGGCATTTGGTTTGCGATTTTGCCAATACATTTTATTCTGGCTATTCCGATAAGCATTGTCGTTATAGGTTTGGGAATAGCATGCTGCGTTATGTAAAAGAATACAAAACAGCATACAACAAAAGTGAATGATTGAAATTTTCATGCAGTAAAATTAGTTAATAATTAATCGAGAGTGAAAACAATGGGCAGTGTAAATTTCGAATCAACTTTAGCGCCATTTTGTGTGCCGGGTTTCCAAAGTGGCATGTCTTTAATTACCCTTACAGCCTCTTCATCCAGTCCGAACCCTACCGCTTTAATAACTTTTACATCTTTTATTTTGCCTTCGTTTGTAATCGTAAATTCACAGATGACCTTTCCTTGGATATTTTGTTCTAATGCAAGCCGCGGGTAAACAATATGTGTAGACAAATAATTCATAAGTGCTTCATCTCCTCCCGGAAATTCAGCTTCATGTTCAACAAAAACAAATGTGCTTTTATCTTTTCCAACACCGATTTGCAGATCTGGTCCGTTGTTTTCTTCTTTAGTTTCTGTCCACTTTAAGGTATTTACTAAAGAGTCAATTTTTTTTCCAATGGTTTCAAGATACTTAGGGCCGCTTTCGCCATTTTTAATTGATTTCGGTTTGCCATTTACGGTAAAGGTAAAATTGAGTCGTGGCAAATCAGCAGCTATTGGTTTATAAACATTTTGCAATGAAAGAAGTTTATAGCCCGATATCTGTTTTATGAATTTCTGCATTTGTGAAACAGTAATTTTGGCCTCTCGTTTACCAATAAATTCAGTATTCTTTTTCCTTCGTAATATATCGCACCATTACTCATCAATTCAACAGTATACACCGGACAACGTCCAAAGCATGCTGTTCGGTCCATTTTAAGATAGGTTATTTTATTTTGTGAGTTTGCACTTAAAACGAATACATTTAATAAAAGTAGTAGGTAATATTTCATTTTGTACGAATTTATATTTTATAATAACTTTTCTAAAGTTAGTGACTTTAGAAAAGTTATTAATATAATTTTTTAGAAAAGTTAAAATAATACAATACTTTTCAATTACCAAATCATGTTGCAGCAAAATACAATATATCATATGTATAACCATGCGAATGGAGATGATAATTTGTTTCGAAGCCAAGAAAATTATCAATTTTTTTTAAACAAAATGGCTTGTCATTTAATTCCTTTTGTTGAGCTGTATGCGTATTGTTTAATGCCAAATCATTTTCATCTGCTTCTGAAAATTAAGAATTTCGATGATGTAGTTTCTTTTTATGAACATGCAATTTCTTCAAGCGATTTACATGCTATAGAAATGAATGATTTGCAAGTGAAGCTAAATAAGCTTATTCTTATGCAGATGTCCGAAAATTTTCAATTTTCATATTCTTTGTATGTCTCAAAGCAATTCTCTAATTTATTTAGTAGCTATACACAAGCCTTTAATAAGCTCTATAAAAGAAGAGGTTCATTATTTATTAAAAATTTTAAGCGAAAAGAAGTTGACTCACTTTCTTACTTTAAAAAGGTTTTGGTTTATATACATAAGAACCCAATGCATCATGGCTTTGTTTCTAATTTCGAAAATTGGAATTGGCATTCATATCACTTGTTGATGTCAGGCAAATCGGAATTATTGAATGTGCAGGAAGTTATGAAACATTTTGTCGATCTAGATGAATTCTCGAAATTTCACTACCAATATGGCAATCAATTTGAAGTTGACATGTTTGAATAATTACTTTATCATGTTAATATTTCTTGATGCTTGTGGTGTTTTCATTTTCCTATTGTGGCTCAAAAGTTTTTTGTACATTTGACACCCATGGCAAATCCGAATTTACAAGCAGAATTGAATGATCAGGGTCCTGAAAAGGAGTTCGAAAATAGTATACGGCCATCCAGTATGCACGAGTTTTCTGGTCAGCAAGAGCTGATTGAAAACTTAAGCATTTTTATTCGAGCTGCAAACCAAAGAGGCGAAGCCTTAGATCATGTTTTGTTTCATGGACCTCCCGGATTGGGCAAAACTACCTTGTCGCGAATTGTTGCTAATGAATTGGGCGTAAATATTAAAGAAACCAGTGGGCCTGTAATTGAAAAGCCAGCCGACCTTGCAGGATTACTGACCAGTCTAGAAACAAGAGATGTTTTATTTATCGATGAAATTCATAGGTTAGGTACTGTGGTGGAAGAATATTTATATGCCGCCATGGAGGATTATAAAATTGATATCATGATTGATAGCGGTCCGAATGCGAGAAGTATACAAATTGCTTTGAACCCATTTACTTTAGTAGGTGCAACTACACGTTCGGGTTTATTAACGGCACCATTACTATCACGCTTCGGTATTAAATCGCGTTTGAATTATTATACCCTCGATGTACTCGATAAAATTGTTTCTCGAAGTGCCGGTTTATTAAACGTAAAAATAACCAGTGACGCCTCTCGTGAAATAGCGCGTAGAAGCCGAGGTACACCACGTATCGCCAACGGATTATTACGAAGAATGCGTGATTTTGCCCAAATACTTGGCAATGGTGTTATCGATTTAGGTATTTCGGAACATGGCTTAAAAGCTTTAAAAGTTGATGCACATGGGTTAGATGAAATGGATAATAAAATTTTATTGACGCTTATTGAAAAATTTAAAGGCGGACCGGTTGGTATTAATAATATTGCTACAGCCGTTGGTGAAGAAAGCGGTACTATCGAAGAAGTGTATGAACCTTTTTTAATTCAAGAAGGTTATATTTTACGAACCCCTCGCGGACGAGAAGCTACAGAGAAAGCGTATAAGCATTTGAACTTGGGCAATAAATGGCAAGCCGGAAGTGGTAGTTTGTTTTAAGGAGTTTTAGATGTGCGCTATATTTTTTGTATCCTGACATCCAATTCCTACCGTCTAATCGCTGCAATAATTATTTCGCTCAAGGGCTGCCGGATTGAGCGATTATACCTTGAAGTATGAAAGGATATAAGCGAAAGCCGGAACTTAAGTCGAGCAAGGTTACTATGCCGATAGCCCCAAAAAATTTATGACTAGAAAACTTTTCTTTCATTAACGAGCAAACCCCGCATTTACGAATTCACCAATTTACGAATTCACCAATTGTCAAATTCTCCCATCAGCACATCCGATAGCTATCGGATCACATTCGCACATTCGCACTTTACAAATACTGATAGTTCGTCTTGGGTGTTAATTTTAAAAGCACTTCATACATCAGTTTGATACAATGTTCAACATCATGTTTATGAACGGTTTCCACAGTAGTATGCATATAACGTAAAGGCAAAGATATTAGGGCACTGGGTACGCCACCATTGCTAAAGGCAAATGCATCAGTATCGGTTCCGGTAAATCGCGAGGCAGCTTGTAATTGATGTGGAATTTTATTTTTCTTGGCGGTATCTAAAATGATATCTAATAAGATATTATGAACGGCAGGTGCGTAAGAAATGACCGGTCCGGCCCCACAACTTGCTTCGCCTTGTGCGGCTTTACTCATCATGGGTGTGGTTGTGTCGTGAGTAACATCAGTGCAAATAGCCACATTAGGTTTTATTCGTTGCGCAATCATGGTGGCGCCATTTAATCCAACTTCTTCTTGCACTGAGTTTACGATATATAACCCAAAAGGAAGTTTCTTTTTGTTTTCTTTTAATAATCTGGCAACTTCAGCAATCATAATGCCCCCCATTCGGTTATCGTGTGCACGTGCTATCCAATAACCATTATTGCCTTCTTCAAAACCTTCGGTAAACGTACAAACGCAACCTACATGTATGCCCAGTTCTTCAACCTCTTTTTTGTTTTTACAATGCACATCAATCCATATCGTTTCAATTTCGGGTTTCTTTTCGGTTTGTGGTGTGCGAACATGAATAGCAGGCCATCCAAAGACACCACGCACTACACCTTTTTTTGTATGAATATTTACTCTTTTCGACGGGGCAATTTGATGGTCGCTTCCTCCGTTTCTGCAAACATGAATAAAGCCATCTGAAGTTATATATTTCACATACCAACTAATTTCATCGGCATGAGCTTCAATCACTACTTTGTATGGCGCATCCGGATTAATGATACCAACGGCAGTTCCATACGGGTCAACCATGTGTGTATCAATATAAGGCTTCAAATACTCGAGCCATATTTTTTGCCCGCTAGCCTCATAGCCTGTCGGTGATGCATTGTTTAAATACGTTTTTATAAACTCAAGTGAACTTTCTTTAAAGAATTCTTTTTTTGCAGATTTTGCCTTAGCCATATTGATATGTTTGAAGGCAACGAATGTAATATAAAAATTAGATTTGTTTTGGATTTTAGAGTGTCCATCTGTGAAAATGCACCAAGTGACGAACTTTATTTGTAATTGCTATGAATCTCACTAAAGTTTATTTGAATGCACTTCCATAGAGGATAATTCATTCTTGAAGGCCTATGGAAAATAGCGTTAAAAAATGATCGAAATGAGGCGCAAAAAATACCTTTGTCCGAGTAAGTATAGCCAAATGAAGCGTGGCACGAGTTTAGGTATTTTAAGCCGAATGAAAATCATTTTAGCTATTTTTCATGAGCCTTGACTTTTTTGTTTCTTTTTGTGTCAAGACAAAAAGAAAAGAATATTAAGGTGACGAAGATTGATATAGCTTAACGGATTGTCATTATGAATAGAAATGAACATGAAAAATTGATATCAATCAAAGACAAGATTTAGCCAATAACACTTTCTTGCTTTAAAAATTGGTCAAGCTGGTCAAATGTAGCTTGGAAACCAGATTTTAATATGTCAATAGAAGCCTCGAATGTTGCTATTTCAATTTCTGTTGCTTGAAAGGGAATGGCTGAAAAATGAATGGTAGTTATTTGATCATCAGTGTGAAAGTTAATAGTGTTCAATATTTCAGCTGGCCAATTGGGCGAAATAGGATGACGTGTAATTTGCCCTTGCTCGTCTGAAAAATGAACAGTGAAAACAATTTTTTCATGAGGTGCAATTTCTCGATAAGTAAACTTTCCCCATGATTCATAGCCTTCTGGAGATTTAATTCCGTAATGAAAAAAACCATCTACTTTAAAATCCATACTTGCCGAAAATATACTTAATGATTTAGGAATCCACCATTGTATGATTTGTTCCATTTCGGTAAAGGCTTCCCAAACTTTTTGGATAGGCGCATGTATGGAATGGGTAAGTTCAAAATGTTGCATGTACTGTATAATTTTGCCGAAGATATTCATTTTCAGAAAGCTTGCATTTTTTTAATTTAAATGGAAAGGATTTGAAATCCATATTTAGTGTCTGCAAGAAAACTAATGTGCCTGATAAGGAAAGGTCAAGTTCAAGGCTTGCGAAGCAAAAAAAAAATAGAGTTTACTTGGGTAAATGACATTTTTTTTTGCAAGCATAACGCAGAAATTGGCGTTTTCTTGCAGGCACTATTTAGGGCTAGCTCATAAATTTGAGAGTGCGTTATATGTGAGGCGGGGTTGATGAAGCTATATATTCATATTGCGATTCAGACCCAACGAAACAGATGGCGTGCTATCGAGTTTATGAGCCCTATTTACAATTCGATAAGAATACCGCATAGTTGCATAATCAAATAATTGTATACTTTTGGTTTCAAATTTAAAAACCTTAATAATCATCTTAATTCAAATGGTATGAAAACAAATGTCTTTCCCTTTTTCATCGTTATATTTTTAAGTTTACTAACTCAAGTAAGCTTTGCTCAGCAAAATAGTAAAGATCAATTGGTAGCCGAAATCAATCAACTTCTGAAATCCGAAAAAATGTGGGATTATGAATCGCTAGCGGTTGAAAATTCAGGCACACTCAAGCATATTATTTGTTTAAATCCCGAATGTAATCCATATATCAGTTGGGATTTTTATATCAAAAATGTAAAGCCCGTAAAGCTTGGCAAAATGGATGATTATGTTACCATTGATTTTGCATGTAATGAAGCAGATTGTATCATCCCTCCGGGTTATGTGCAAGGTGGACGATATGAAATGAAAAAAGAATTGCAGTTCATCATTAAAGATAAAAAGGCTGGAGAACTTATTGTAAAAAAACTCAATGAATTACAATTGATGAATTTTGATAAATAGTTCCTACCTTTCAATCTGTATTTCTTTCAAATAACCCCCAATCTATGTTTTTACTCATCTTAGGAATCGTATTGCTTTTATTTTCTACCCGTATTCCTTTACAGCAGACTAATATCCCAAATGTTGCAAAACTTCAAAAGGGAATTAAACTAGTTGGCATTTTATTAATTCTTGTTGGCATTTTAAGTACGAGTGTAAAACAAATTGATGCCGGACATATTGGCGTGCAATCACTTTTTGGAAAAATTCAATCGAGAGTTTTGTATAGTGGTTTAAATATTGTAAATCCGTTAGTCGAAGTAAAAGAAGTAGACGTAAGAACCCAGAATTATACGATGAGTGGGGTGCATGATGAAGGAACCAAGGAAGGAGATGATGCCATTAGAGTATTAACTAAAGATGGTTTGGAAGTTACCATAGATTTGTCGGTACTGTTTAGAGTGAATGATAAACAAGCTACTCGATTAGTTCAAGAGATAGGATTGGAATATGAGGACAAAATTATTCGACCGGTTACACGAACTAAAATTCGCGACAATGCAGTTTATTATGATGCCATTGAATTATACTCTACTCGAAGAGATGAATTTCAAAATAGGATTTTTAAAGGCATCGATGATGAATTTGTAAAACGTGGTTTGATATTGGAAAATTTATTAGTTCGAAATATCGCTTTACCACAGGCAGTTAAACTTACCATTGAAAGTAAAATTAATGCCGAACAAGATGCGCAAAAAATGCAGTTTGTATTGCAAAAAGAAAAACAAGAAGCTGAACGTAAAAGGGTAGAGGCTCAAGGTATTGCCGATTATCAACGAATTATTAATGAAGGCTTAACCGACAAGCAACTGCGTTACGAACAAATTAAGGCGTACAAAGAACTTTCACTTTCTGAAAATGCGAAAGTGATAATTATGCCTGAAAAAAGTGGCAATGTAATTATTGATGCGAAGTAGGGCATGCGCTTTTAAGTTTTAAGATAAATCTTGGATTTCCCCTCCTTAGCGTAGTAGGGGCAGGTAATTATTATAAAGTAATTTATCTTGTAAAACAACTAGTCAATGAGTTTTAGACATCCATAAAAGCTTCATATACGAGGCTTTTCGAATTTTTAAATCCGAAGTTTACTGTGGTAATTGAGGCATTTTAAAAAATCGAAGTATCGAAGAAGAGGGAGTTTTTTGGATTACAATCCTATACTTTATCAGCCTTATGCATATTACAGGTATGACACATCGGCTGCAAATTTTCTAATGAATTATCACCGCCCTTACTTTTTGGAATGATATGGTCGATGGTCATTAATTCAAATTCTTGTGTGTACAAATCAACATGGTAACCACCATCTGTATTTTTGGCTTTTATCAAAAAAACACCTTCTTTGTTACATCCGGGTGCAGTACATTTTTTGCCATGATGATGAAATACGCGCAACCTACGATGGTTTGCAAAGCGTGTGTCTAATAACGACAATTCATATAATGTATCAAACGTAAAGTTATGGCCTAGTTTCTCGGGTATCTTCATCCTAATCTGATTCGTGAAACAAATATCTTGAATTATTCCTTATTTTTGTCACATGGCAAAAGAAAAAAATCTGCAATGTTCGTTCTGCTTAAAAAATAACGAACAAGTGCGAATGATGGTGAGTGGCGCAAAAGCAAATATTTGTGATGAATGTATTGAAAGCGCGGTGAATATTATAAAACAAGAATTAGGAAGTTTTGGCGATGATCTACCAACTAAAGATTTGGGATTGAAACCGACCATGAAATTCGAGTACAAACCCATAGATATTAAAACGTATTTAGATCAATATGTTATCGGACAAGAAGATGCCAAGAAAGTGCTGAGTGTGGCTATCTATAATCATTACAAACGTTTAGGTCAGCAAGTGAAAGATGATGTTGAGATTGAAAAATCGAACATTATTATGGTTGGCGAAACCGGCACGGGTAAAACCTTATTAGCAAAAACCATTGCTAAATTATTGAATGTGCCATTTGCCATTGCCGATGCTACCGTTTTTACCGAAGCCGGTTATGTAGGCGAAGATGTTGAAAGTATCTTATCGCGCTTATTGCAAGCTGCCGATTATAATGTAGAATTAGCCGAGAAAGGCATTGTTTTTATTGATGAAATTGATAAAATCGGACGGAAAAGTGACAATCCTTCAATCACCCGAGATGTAAGCGGAGAAGGTGTTCAGCAAGCCATGTTGAAATTATTAGAAGGCGCAGAGGTACTAGTTCCGCCGCAAGGAGGTCGTAAGCATCCCGACCAGAAAATGGTGAAGGTAAATACACAAAATATTTTATTTATTTGCGGAGGTGCTTTTGAAGGTATCGATAAAATGATAGCCCGTAGAATTCAATCCTCGGCGATTGGATTTAAGAGTCGAAACGAACAAACCAGTTTAGATAAAGACAATCTGATTCAATATGTAAACTCTCAGGATTTGCGCAGCTATGGCTTGATACCAGAGTTATTAGGACGATTACCGGTAGTTACGTATCTCACTTCTTTAAATGCCGATTCGTTACGACGAATTTTAACCGAACCTAAGAATGCTTTGATCAAGCAGTACAAAGCCTTGTTTGATTATGAAGGAATTACCTTAATCATAGAAGATGATGTACTAAATTTTATAGTAGAAAAAGCGATTGAATTTAAATTGGGTGGAAGGGGATTACGTTCGATTTGCGAGTTAATATTGACTGATGCGATGTATGAATTGCCAAGTGATAAAAAACAAAAATCGTTTACCCTCACTTTGCCCTATGCACGCGAGAAGCTTGAAAAATCGAAGTTTGCGTATTTGAAAGTGGCGTAGAAAAAGCGTGAAAGGGTCCCCAAAACGGATAGTGATTTGAGTTCATTACGTGTGGGGGGCAAAAAAAAAGAAAAAATATTTTCAAAAAACTTCATTTTTTTTCTAAATAAATTTGCTCAGTAACTTTCTTTGAATACCTTTGCACTCCCAAAATAATATAGGGAAACGTTAATATGTCGCAGAGAATCAGAATAAAATTAAAGTCTTACGATCACAACTTGGTAGATAAATCTGCTGAGAAAATCGCTAAAACCGTACGTAGTACAGGTGCCGTAGTAACAGGCCCAATGCCATTACCTACCGACAAAAAAATATTCACGGTTCTACGTTCACCGCATGTCAATAAAAAGGCACGTGAGCAGTTCCAACTTTGCACGCATAAGCGTTTGTTAGATATCTATACTTCTTCATCGAAGACGGTAGATGCGCTTTCTAAACTAGATTTACCATCTGGTGTGGAAGTGGAAATCAAAGCTTGATAAAATACAGATAATCGTCATCCACTCCTTCGGGCGTGGCGCTGACTAAACTTATAAAGAGAATGAAAGGAATAATCGGAAAGAAGGTTGGTATGACCAGCATCTTCGAAGCCAATGGTAAGCAAACTGCTTGTACCATCATTGAGGCAGGACCTTGTGTTGTAACGCAAGTGAAAACTGAAGCCAATGACGGGTATAATGCGTTGCAAATTGCATTTGGTGACAAGAAAGAAAAGAATAGCACTAAAGCTATGCTTACTCATTTTGCAAAAGCCGGCGTTTCAGCTAAATCGGTTGTAAAAGAAATGCGCAACTGCGATCTACAAAAATCTTTAGGCGATACCATCACGGTTGACATCTTCTCGGAAGGTGACATGGTGAGTGTAATCGGTACTACTAAAGGAAAGGGATTTCAGGGCGTTGTTCGTCGTCACGGATTTAGTGGTGTGGGTGAAGCATCTCATGGCCAGCATGATCGTCAAAGAGCGCCGGGTTCAATTGGCGGATCTTCGTATCCTTCACGTGTATTCAAGGGTATGCGTATGGCCGGCCAAATGGGTGGTGATCGTGTAAAAGTGAAAGCACTTAAAGTTTTAAAAATATTTCCTGATAAGAACTATGTATTAGTAAGTGGTTCAGTTCCGGGTCATAATGGTTCAATCGTATTAATCCAAAAGTAACATGCAAGTAGAAGTATTAAATATAAAAGGACAAAGCACAGGGCGTTCTGTTGAATTACCTGATGAGGTTTTTGGTATTGAACCAAACGATCATTTGATTTACCTATCGGTAAAGCAATATCTTGCTGCGCAACGTCATGGTAATAGCAAGGTAAAAACACGCGCCGAAGTTCAAGGTTCGTCTCATAAATTACATAAGCAAAAAGGTACTGGTGGTGCTCGTAAGGGTAATCTTCGTAACCCTTTGTATAAAGGTGGTGGTACGATTTTCGGACCTAAGCCAAGATTTTACAACATGAAATTGAATCGTAAGGTGAAGGATCTTGCTAAAATTTCAGCTTTAGCTCATAAAGCAAAATCAAACAGCATTATGATTGTTGAAGATATGCAAATGGATAAAGCAAGAACGAAAGATTTTACAGCGATGTTGGCTGGGTTAAATTTAACCGGTAAGAAAACATTATATGTATTACCTGATTACAACGAAAATGTATACTTAAGCAGTCGTAACCTACCTCGTGTAAAAACAACTTTATTAAGTGATGCTAATACGTATGATATCCTTAACGCTTCAACTTTATTGATGACAGAAGAAGCTGCAAAAATATTCACGCAGGAAGATATGGATGCATTAGCATAATTACTTCCCGTAAAAAAACAGAGAAATGAAACCATCAGAAATTATAAAAAGACCGATTGTCACTGAAAAAATCAATAAGCAAACTGAGAAGTTTAATCGTTATTGCTTTGCGGTAGACAAGCGTGCCAATAAGTTGGAAATTAAAAAAGCCGTTGAAGACTTTTACAATGTACGAGTTAATGAAGTGAATACATGTGTAGTGCCGGCGAAAGCAAAAACACGTATGACCAAAGCCGGTATATTTAACGGCAGAAAGTCGGGATATAAAAAAGCAACGGTAACGGTTGCTGAAGGAGAAACAATAGATTTATACGCATTTTAATAAAGTAGAAAATGGCATTAAAAAAATATAAACCGGTCACAGCAGGTACTCGTTGGAGAATAGGTAATGCATACGCAGAACTTACCACGAATACACCGGAAAAATCATTACTTGAGCCTGCCAAGAAAACAGGTGGAAGAAACGCCCAAGGTCGACGTTCAATGCGTTATATCGGAGGCGGTCACAAACAAATGTATCGTAAGATTGACTTCAAACGTAACAAGAAGGATATTCCTGCAAACGTTCACTCAATTGAATACGATCCAAACAGAACTTCGTTTATTGCTTTGTTGCATTATGCAGATGGAGAGAAGCGTTATATCATTGCGCCGCAAGGTTTAACAGTTGGCATGACGGTTTTAAGTGGAGAAGGAATTGCCCCTGAAGTTGGAAATTGTTTGCCTTTACGTAATATGCCTTTAGGTACTGTGGTTCATAATATCGAATTACAACCTGGTCAGGGTGGTATTATCGCAAGAAGTGCAGGTGCTTCGGCTCAGTTAAATGCGAAGGAAGAGAAATATGCCGTATTGAAAATGCCTTCAGGTGAATTACGTAAAGTATTAATTACTTGTAGTGCAACAGTTGGATCGGTTTCAAATTCTGATCATGCGCTTGAAACAAAAGGTAAAGCAGGTGCCAACCGTTGGTTAGGTATCAAGCCTAGAAACAGAGGTGTTGCTATGAATCCGGTAGATCATCCGATGGGAGGTGGTGAAGGACGTTCATCAGGAGGTCATCCACGTTCTAGAACCGGTAAATACGCGAAAGGCGAAAAGACCAGAAAGAAAAAGGGATCAGATAAATTGATCATCGTAAGAAGTAACGGTAAAAAATTAAAAAACAAATAAATTAAGATAATTAATGGCTCGTTCAATTAAGAAAGGTCCTTATGTAGATGCTAAACTGGCTTTAAAAGTTCAGAACATCGCAGACGGAAAAGCAAAGAAAAGCGTGATTAAAACCTGGAGTCGTCGTTCGACTATCACCCCTGATTTTGTGGGACAGACGTTCGCCGTACATAATGGAAACAAATTCATTCCTGTGTATGTAACCGAATTCATGGTAGGTCATAAGCTTGGTGAATTTTCGCCAACACGAATTTTTAGATCGCACAGCGGAGGCAAATAATTATTTAAAGTTAAAAGAAATTAATATACAATGGAAGCAGTAGCCCGTTTAAGAAATAATCCTACATCACCACGTAAAATGCGTTTACTGGTGGATGTAATCAGAGGTATGGAAGTAGAAAAAGCTGTAAACTTCTTGAAGTTCAATGCACAACATGCTTCACAACCCCTCGAGAAGTTACTGTTAAGCGCAGTGGCTAACTGGAAGGCTAAAAACGAAGGAGAAGATATGAGTAACTTAATTGTGAAAACAATTTTTGTTGATTGCTCGCGTACCATCAAACGTATGATGCCTGCACCACAAGGACGTGCGCATCGTAAATTGAAAAGAAGTAATCATGTTACCATCATTGTAGATCAAAAGGAAATTAAAACTAATTAAAAATAGTGGGTTGGTATTTTCGGATACCACTCGTAAATAACATAGAAATGGGTCAAAAAACAAATCCAATAGCAAGTAGATTAGGCATCGTAAGAGGCTGGGATAGCAGCTGGTATGGAAACAAGCATGATTATGCAGGTAAGCTTATCGAAGATGTGAAAATCAGAAAATATTTGAATGCCCGTATTAATAAAGGTGGTATTGCCAAGATTGTAATCGAACGCATGTTAGGTAAGTTGATTGTAACTATGCATACGTCTCGCCCGGGTATTATTATTGGTAAAGGCGGACAAGAAGTTGATCGAATTAAAGAAGAATTAAAGAAATTAACCGGTAAGGATGATGTTCAAATTAATATTCTTGAAATCCGCCGCCCTGAATTAGATGCACAAATAGTAGCGGATTCAATCGCAAAGCAAATTGAAGGTCGTGTGAATTTTAAAAGAGCAGTGAAGATGGCGATACAAACTACCATGAGAATGGGAGCTGAAGGTATCAAAGTAAAATGTGGTGGTCGTTTAGGTGGTGCTGAGATTGCACGTAGTGAAGAAATGAAACAAGGTCGTACGCCATTACATACTTTCCGTATGGATATCGATTATGCAAATGTATTTGCACTTACTGTTTACGGTAAAATTGGTATCAAAGTATGGATTTGTAAAGGTGAAGTATTAAGCAAACGTGATTTGAACCCTAATATTATTGCCGGTAAGGATGACAAACGTCCTGGCTTCGACAGAGATAGTCGTGGTGGTGGTATGGGCGACAGAAGAGATGATAGACGTGGCGGTGGCGGCGGTCAACGTGGCGGCGGCGGTGGCGCAAGAGGTGGTAGAACTAAAAATTAATTTTTGAACAATTCTTATAATAGATAGAACATGTTACAACCAAAAAGAACGAAACACAGAAAAGCCCATAAGGGAAGAATTAAGGGTGATGCAAAACGTGGAGCTACATTGGCTTTCGGTACATTCGGACTAAAGTCTTTAGAACCAAAATGGATTACGAATCGTCAGATAGAAGCGGCTCGTCAGGCAATGACTAGACATATGAAACGTGAGGGGAATGTTTGGATACGTATTTTTCCTGATAAGCCAATTACTAACAAGCCTGCAGAGGTTCGTATGGGTAAAGGTAAAGGTAATCTCGAGTACTACGCAGCCGTAGTTCATCCGGGTCGTATCATGTTCGAAATTGCCGGTGTATCTATGGAAGTGGCGAAAGGTGCTTTATCTTTAGCTGCTCAAAAATTGCCAATCGCAACTAAAATTGTAATTCGTAGAGACTTCGTTGAAGCATAAATTATAAAAACGAAAAGAGATGTCAACAAAAACTAAAAAAAATACACAAGACTTAAGCGCGATGAGCGAAGAAGTACTTTTGAATACTATCGAGGAAACAGAACTTCGTTTGAGAAAAATGGAATTCAGCCATGCTATTACGCCGGTTGAAAATCCAATGTCTATCAGAATTTTACGTCGTGAAATCGCACGTCTGAAGACTCAACTCAGAAGAACGGAACTAGGTTTTTAATTAATAAAGAAATCAGATTATGTCAGAAATTCAAACAGAAGATCAAGCAATACAAAGAGGCCGCCGTAAAGTGCGTATCGGCTTAGTTACTAGTAATAAGATGGACAAATCTATTACGGTTGAAGTGGTACGTAAAGTAAAGCATCCTATCTATGGTAAGTTCTTGAAAAAGACTACTAAATTCATGGCTCACGACGAACAAAACGAATGCTCGATTGGTGATCTTGTGAAGATCATGGAAACTCGCCCACTTAGTAAAAATAAGTGTTGGAGATTAGTAGAGGTTGTTGAAAAAGTGAAGTAAACGGAACTCAAGTTGAACGGAGAATCATGATTCTAGTTAAACTTGACAACTAAGTAAAATTAAAAAAAAATGAACCGAGCTAGTAATTGCCGAATTGTAGCCAAGTTCATTGACAAATAAAAAGAAAATGATACAACAAGAAAGTAGACTAAATGTAGCCGATAACAGTGGAGCTAAAGAGGTTCTTTGTATTCGTGTCCTAGGTAATTCTGGTCAGGATTATGCACATATCGGCGATAAAATCGTGGTTACTGTGAAGGATGCAATGCCAGGTGCAGCTATAAAAAAGGGAACGGTAGCAAAAGCAGTTATTGTTCGAACTAAAAATAAATTACGTCGTAAGGATGGTTCATATATTCGTTTCGATGATAATGCCGTTGTTATCTTAAATGCATCTGATGAGCCTCGTGGTACCCGTATTTTTGGGCCGGTGGCACGTGAGTTACGTGATAAAGGATACATGAAAATTATATCATTAGCACCGGAAGTGCTATAATACTTAAAATGCAGTAAAGTGAAAAACAGATTTAAAACAAAATACTCAATTAAGAGAGGTGACCAAGTGGTAGTTATCACAGGTGACGATAAGGATCTTAATACGCCAAAAGCCGTGTTGTCGGTGAATACCGATGATGTAAGTCCGCGTATTATAGTTGAAGGGGTAAATATGGTTACTAAACATATTAAACCGAATGCGCAAAGTCCACAAGGTAGCATTGTAAAACAAGAGGCGCCAATTGCTATCTCAAATGTAATGTTATGGGATGCAAAGACTAAATCGGCTACCAAAGTGCGTACCGAGCGTAAAGATGGTAAAGCATTAAGAATTTCAAAAAAATCAGGGGAGGTAATTAAATAATGGAAACAACAACTTACATACCTAGAATACAAACAAAGTACAGCCAAGAAGTTGTACCGGCATTGATGAAAAAATTTGGTTACAAAACTGTAATGCAATGCCCTCGTTTGGTAAAAATTTGTCTTAACCAAGGTGTTAAGGGATCTGTAGCAGATAAAAAATTGATTGATGTTGCGGTTGAAGAAATGACCAATATTACCGGTCAAAGAGCAATCGCTACGATGTCTAAAAAAGATATCTCAAACTTTAAATTAAGAAAGAATATGCCTATCGGTGCTAAGGTAACTTTGCGCAGTAAGAACATGTACGATTTCTTAGACCGTTTTGTAGCGGTATCATTACCTCGTGTACGTGATTTTAAAGGGGTGAATGAAAAGGCCTTTGATGGCCGCGGTAACTATACAATTGGTATCACTGAGCAAATCATCTTC
Organism: Bacteroidota bacterium; assembly: GCA_016706595.1. GTDB lineage: Bacteria > Bacteroidota > Bacteroidia > Chitinophagales > Chitinophagaceae > OLB11. The sequence goes on from JADJJH010000002.1 coordinate 1,087,877, forward strand.
CCTGAAATTGATATCGATAAATTACCTCGAATCAGTGGTATGGACATTACTTTTGTCACTACAGCACGAACGAATGAAGAAGCATATGAGTTATTAAAAGAACTTGGTATGCCATTTAAAAATCTTAACGTAAAAAATAACTAATAGTATCATGGCTAAAGAATCAGTAAAAGCCCGTCAGCGTAAACGTGAAAAAATGGTAGCGAAATATGCCGACAAACGTGCAGCTTTGAAAAAAGCAGGTGACTATGAAGCGCTTGATTTACTTCCGAAAAATGCTTCACCGGTGCGTCTTAAAAATAGATGTCAATTAACCGGTCGTGGTCGTGGATATATCAGATACTTCGGTATCTCACGTATACAGTTCCGAGACATGGCTTTAAACGGATTGATTCCGGGCGTTAAAAAAGCGAGCTGGTAAAATATATTGCCTTAACCGAATACCGAATATTAAAAAAGTAAAAAGAATTAAAAATGGTAACAGATCCTATAGCAGATTTTCTGACGAGAATCAGAAATGCACAAATGGCCGGACATGTTTTGGTTGAAATTCCTGCTTCGAATATGAAGAAGAGTTTGACTGAAATTTTGTACAAGAAAGGATATATTTCAAAGTATAAATTTGAAGAAGATAATAAGCAAGGCATTATTAAAATTGCCTTGAAGTATGATGCCCAATCTAAAGTTCCTGCTATCAGAGGTTTGGAAAGAGTGAGCCGTCCGGGTCTGCGTCAATATGCTAAACCAGCTGAAATTAAACGAGTTCAAAACGGACTTGGGATTGCTATAATTTCTACTTCTAAAGGCGTAATGACTGATAAGGAAGCTAAAGCGAGCAATATCGGCGGAGAAGTACTTTGTCATATTTATTAATCGTATTGAAATAAAATAAACAACAACAGTTCAGTTGATTTAATTTGACTGAGTTAAAATAAAATAACATGTCTAGAATAGGAAAAAAACCGATTGAAATCCCTGCAGGCGTTACCATCAATGTAACGGCTTCTAACGAAATCGTGGTGAAAGGACCGAAAGGTGAATTACGCCAATTGGTAGATGGTGAAATCAAAGTGGAAATTAATGAAGGAAGTGTTCAAATTAGCCGCCCTTCAGACCAAATTAAACATAGAGCCATGCACGGATTATATCGTTCGTTGGTTGATAATATGGTAAAAGGAGTAACTACTGGATTTGAGAAAAAACTTGAATTAGTGGGTGTAGGTTACAAAGCTACCAACCAAGGTAATATTCTTGATATGGCTTTAGGATATTCTCATAATATTATTATGGAAGTTCCTAAAGAATTAAAAGTAAGTACAGAAACTTTAAAAGGTAGTAACCCAATGATTACTTTAGAAGGATCTGATAAACAATTACTTGGACAAGTTGCTGCAAAAATCAGAAGTTTACGTAAGCCTGAACCATACAAAGGAAAGGGTGTGAAATATCAAGGTGAATATATCCGTCGTAAGGCAGGTAAAGCAGCAGGTAAATAAAAATCAATAAACTGAAAATGGTTACAGTCATTTTCGTAAAAAATAAAATATCATGGACGTTAAAGTAGTAAGAAGACAGAAGCTAAAGTGGAGAATCCGTAAAAAAATTAACGGAGTTGCCGCTAAACCAAGATTATCGGTTTTCAGAAGTAATAAGGAAATTTATTGTCAACTGATTGACGATGTAACTGGAGTGACCATTGCCTCTGCAAATAGCCGTGGAAAAGATATTGACGCGAAAGGAAACAAGGTTGAAATTGCCAAATTGGTAGGTAAATCTTTAGCTGCAAAAGCGAAAGCAAAAGGAATAGAAAATTGTGTATTTGATAGAGGAGGTTACCTTTATCACGGGCGTGTTAAAGCGGTCGCTGATGGTGCACGTGAAGGTGGAATGATTTTCTAATCCGAAGTAATAATTATTTAAAGAATTCTCAATAACAGAAAATGTCTAAAACAGAAAGAAATTCAGTAAAGTCGGGCGATATGGAATTGCACGATAAAGTAGTGGCCATCAATCGTGTGGTAAAAACTACAAAAGGCGGACGAACATTTAGTTTTTCGGCACTTGTAGTGGTTGGAAATGGTGCAGGTATCATTGGACACGGCTTGGGTAAAGCGAAGGAAGTTCAAATGGCTATTCAAAAAGGTATCGATGATGCTAAAAAGAATTTGGTAAAAGTTCCAATATTACATGGAACTGTACCTCATGAAATTTTGGCAAAGTCGGGTGCTGCAAAAGTGATGATAAAACCGGCCTCACATGGTACGGGTGTAATCGCTGGAGGAAGCATGCGTGCTGTTCTTGAAAGCGCAGGTATTACCGACGTTTTGGCAAAATCATTAGGATCAGCAAATCCTCACAATGTGGTTAAAGCTACCGTAGCGGCTTTAGTAAAAATGCGTGAACCCATTCAATTTGCAAAAGACAGAAATATTAGTTTAAAGAACGTGTTCAACGGATAATCTGTTAACACTCGAACATCATAAAAGTAAGAACAACGAAAATGAGTAAGATTAAAGTAACACAAGTTAAGAGTGGCATCGATCGTAGCAAGCGACAAAAGGCAACCCTTATCGCCCTTGGGTTAAGAAAAATCAGTCAAACCCGAGAATACGAAGCAACGCCTCAAATTCTTGGCATGATTAAGAAAGTAGAACATTTAGTGAAAACAGAAAAATAAGAACAATGAATTTACATACATTGAAACCTGCAGAAGGTGCAACACATAGAGCAGGAAAACGTCTTGGAAGAGGTAACTCTTCAGGTAAAGGTGGTACTTCTACAAAAGGTAATAAAGGTGCTCAGTCTCGTGCCGGTCATAACGAACGTCGTGGTAGTGAAGGTGGTCAGATGCCTTTACATCGTCGTTTACCAAAGCGTGGATTTAAAAATATTAACCGTATTGAATATAAGGTATTAAATTTAGGACAAATTGATGCCCTAGTTGAACGCTATGAATTACAGGAAATTTCTCCTGAGAGTTTATATGTAACCGGTTTATTAAATCGTACTGATTTAATAAAAATATTAGGTCATGGTGAATTGAAAAGCAAACTTACTTTTAAAGTGAATGCGGCAACTGAAACTGCTAAAAAGGCAATTGAAGCTGCGGGTGGTACTTTGGAAATTGTAATTTAATAGATTACATAAAATAGCTTGTGTAAAGACTTGTAGAATCATACCTGATAAGCCAAAAGAAAAAGAAACATTAATTTTCGTTTGAAATGTTTAAATTATTTATAATTTACGCCCCTCAAACAACGAATCTAGAAGCAGAATGAAAAAAATAATAAATACATTAAAGAATATCTGGAGTATTGAAGAACTTCGTAACAGGATCATCTTTACCTTAACACTCTTATTAGTTTATCGCGTAGGATGTTATGTAGTTTTACCAGGTATTAATCCAAATGAACTTGCTTCTGGTGAAGGACAAAGCGGCTTACTTGGTTTATTTAATATGTTTGCAGGAGGTGCTTTTAATAAGGCATCTATTTTTGCATTAGGTATCATGCCTTATATCTCGGCAAGTATCGCCATGCAATTAGCACAAATAGCTATTCCTCAACTACAGAAGTTATCTAAAGAAGATAGCGGTCGTCGTAAAATTAATTTGTATACTCGATATTTAACGGTTGGTGTTACCTTGTTTCAAGCGATCGGTTATATCACTTATTTGCGCAGCCAAAATGCAGGTGCTATCATGGATGATAGTTTTGCTTGGATGTTAAGTACAGTGGTGATTCTTACTACAGGTACTTTGTTTGTAATGTGGTTAGGTGAAAAAATTACAGATAAAGGAATTGGTAATGGTACTTCATTAATTATCTCTGCAGGTATCATCGCTCGTTTGCCACATGCATTAGTGCAAGAGTTTGAAGCTAAAACACAAGCAGCAGGTGGTGGTTTATTGATATTCTTAATAGAAATTGCAGTTATGGTATTAGTTGTCATGGCTATTATCTTATTAGTGCAAGGTGTTCGTCGAATCCCTTTAAACTATGCTCGTCGTATAGTAGGTGCATCATCAGCTAAAGATTTAGGAAGCGCACGTGATTTTATTCCAATTAAAGTTAATGGAGCAGGGGTTATGCCTATCATTTTCGCACAGGCCATGTTGTTTATTCCGGCTACTGTTGTTGGTTTTTCTGAAAGCGAAACCGCACAAGGTATTGTAAAGCATTTAAGTGATCCGGGTTCAATGTGGTACAATTTAGTATATGCTATTTTAGTAATTGCTTTTACCTATTTATATACCGCGTTGATATTCAATCCAACGCAAATGTCAGATGATTTGAAGCGTAATAATGGATTTATTCCAGGAATCAAGCCAGGTACTGATACTGCCAACTATATTGGTGCTATCATGGATCGTATTACTTTGCCTGGTGCCATTTTCTTAGCAATGATTGGTATTTTACCTGGTCTTGCCGGACAAATGAATATCACTAGCGGTTTTGCCAGTTTCTTTGGTGGTACATCCATGTTGATTATGGTAGGTGTATTATTAGATACCTTGCAACAAATTGAAAGTCAATTATTAATGCGCCATTATGATGGTTTGATGGAATCAGGTCGTATTTCCGGTCGTACCGCAGTACCTGCAAGCGTTTAATTAATTATTGATGCATCGGTCTCAGGTTAAAATTTTCAAGTGATTTATTACAAAACAAATGAAGAGGTCGAGTTGATTCGCAAAAGCAATTTACTTGTTTCTGCAACTCTAGCTGAGTTAGCCTTACATATCAAACCGGGTATCACCACTAAATATCTCGATACCTTAGCCGAAGCATTTATTAGAGATCATGGTGCAATACCTGCTTTCAAAGGCTTTCGTGATTTCCCTTTCAGTACATGCATGAGTGTTAATGCAGCTGTTGTGCATGGATTTGCAACTGATGATGAATTAAAAGAGGGTGATGTGGTAAGCATTGATACCGGTACAGTTTTAAACGGATTTGTTGGTGATAGTGCGTATACATTTGCCATCGGTGAAATTTCTGAGGAAATTCAAAAACTTCTAAGAGTTACCAAAGAATCTTTGTATAAAGGCATAGAAAAAGCCGTTGTTGGAAATAGAGTGGGCGATATTGGTTGGGCTATTCAAGAATATACCGAAAAGCAAAATGGTTATGGTGTAGTACGTGAATTAACCGGACATGGAGTTGGAAAAAGTTTGCATGAAGAGCCTGAAGTGCCTAATTATGGTCGTCGCGGTCAAGGGTTGAAATTGCAAGATGGTTTAGTAATTGCGATTGAGCCTATGATTAATTTAGGTAAGAAGGAAGTCTTTTGTGCCGATGATGATTGGACTATCCTTACTCAAGACGGTATGCCTTCGGCTCATTATGAACATTCAATTTGTGTGCGCAAGCAAAAGGCTGATATTCTTTCAACCTTTGTTGATATAGAAGCCAATGAGAAGAAGAATTCCAATCTTTGCTCAACTTATTATTAGAAATATTAGCTTCTAATCAGATTCATGCTAACTTAGCTTGCCGTGTACGCAAAATCATTTCTGCTGATTAAACCTTTTACTTTATTAATTATATGTCTGTTTGTATTTGCATGTACAAATAAACCGAATCGAATCGTAGAGCCAAGTTTTTATTATTGGCGCACTGTTTTTGATTTGTCAGAAAATGAAAAGCAATATGCAGATAGCTTACATGTTCGAGAACTGTTTGTGCGTTTTTTTGATCTTGATACGGCAAGTGATGTACATGGAAACATACAAGTAGTACCCGTGTCTATACTTCGATGTAAGGATAGTTTTCCATCAAATTATAATATAGTTCCCGTAGTATATATCACACGAAGTGCATTAAAATTTACGACTAATACTGATTCACTGGCAAATCATATAAACACCCTTATCGAAAGTATAACTTTGCAATATCATTTGAACTTCAGTGAAATTCAATGGGATATGGATTGGACGCCTTCAACCAAAGAAACGTATTTTAATCTATTGAAGGCATTGCATCAAAAGGCGTACTTACGCACTAAAAAATTTTCTTCAACTTTACGTTTACATCAAATAAAGTATCAAGCACAAACCGGTATTCCACCGGTTGATAAAGTATATTTGATGTGCTACAATATGGGAAGTTTGCAACAATACGGACATCAAAATTCAATTTTTGACTTGCAATTATGCAAAGATTATATGACTAACATCTCAAATTACCCATTGCCACTAAGTATTGCATTACCAATTTTCCATTGGAGTGTACTTTTTAGAAAGAAAAAATTTGTAGGTATTTTGCATGATATTTCATCCAAGGATATTGTTGGCAATTCATCTTTTAAGCAGGAATATGGCAATTTATTTATTGCCAAACACGATACAGTTCTTCAAAATTATTTTATAAAACAAGATGATGAATTACGAATTGAAGAAATTAGTAGTCAAGATTTAAAATCATGTGCCATCTATTTGTCGAAACAACTGAATCAAGATTCTCTACAGATACTTTTTTATCATTTGGATGATAGTCTCATACAACAATATCCTAACCATGAAATTCAACAAGTATTGGACGCGTTTTAGTGTAGTCCTAAGTGCCATCATTGCCATCAGTTATATAACTTATTGCTGTGCCGATTATGATCCGTATGATAGTTATACGAGTTATTTTACACCTCATACCATCTCTGTAAAAAATTGCGAGCCTTATTATTATGGTTTGGGGCCAAGGTTTTATGAATCTGTCAGTGATTCAAGTAATTTGGTATTTGCATCACTCCAAGATAAAAATACCGATGAATGGCATACGTACAGTAAACTACCTCAAACAGAGATTGAGAAAATATTGTACGAAGTAGCTTTACCCGAAATTCAACAATGGGTTGATGCAATTAAGAATAATCAATCTGTAGTAATTGTAGATTCGTTAAGTAAGAATGCATTTGCCAAATGGTTATGTAAAGTAAGTAATCATCAAGCATTAGATTATGTATTATTTGCTAAAAAATGCGAACCGATTGCAACAGCCAGTAAAAATGAATGGGAAGTGGCAGAACCTGATTCAGCTTTATGTGTAAAATTAATTGAAGAAGGATTTAGTTCTTTAAAATCATGCACCGATCCATTTTTACAAGAGCGTTATGCCTTTCAAATTATTCGATTGTCGTTTTACGGAAAACAATATCAACAAACGATTGCTTTGTTTGATAGTTTGATGCCATCGTTTCATGAATCAAAATCAAGTATCAACAGTCGCTCATTATCATTAAAAGCCGGTGCCTTGTTTCGCTTAGAGAAGTATGCTGAAAGTGCGTATTTGTTTTCACGTTTATTTGAAAAAGCAGAAGACCATCAACACCAATTTAATGAATATATTGGTTTTGATTGGGCGATAAATGATGAGCGTATGCAAGGGGTTTTGCAATATTGTAAAAACAATCATGAGAAGGCAATTGTGTATGCTATGCAAGGATTTAGGCATCCTGAAATATATCAAATGCGCACACTTAGGAAAGTGTACGAACTCGATCCTGAAAATGATTTATTGGATGTATTGCTTGTTCGAGAAGTTAGTAAAGCTGAAGAAGCCTTTGCCCAACATCGAGATTTTCTTACAAGCGGCTATAATTATTATTTGCGAAATTATAGATGGATGGGTATGGAAATTAGTGCCGTAGATTTTAATCATTTAATTGAAAGGAAATATCAAACTAAATTCAAATTGATGAAGCCGGCAAACTTTATGTTGCATGTAGCGAATGAGGGCAAAGTAAAAGATAAGGCATTATGGATGAGTGCTTCAGCTTACATGTATTTGTTGAATGAAGACTATAAAAGTGCCGACTCATTATTACTTCTTGCAACTGAAATGAAGCCAAGTTTGAAAGTAGAAAAGCAAGTAAAGATTTTGCAACTAATGAGTAGCATTATACAGTGTAAAGAAATAACGTCACAAATTGAAAGCGAAATTTTGCCACAATTGGCTTGGCTGGAAAAGTTATCGGCAAACGAAAAGATTTATCAAATGGCGTATGGTAATATCATGCGGGGATTATTGCCCACTAAGTATTTACAAGCAAATGAAAAAACGAAAGCGATGTTGTGTTATGTAAAGCACGAGAACTTACCACAAGAATATTATTATCGATATGATGCTTGGCCGCTTGGTTTTGATTCATATTATTATACAAACTCGGGACAGCTAATTGATACCGCTTTTTCGGTGCAAGAACTTCAAAATTGCATTCAGTATATGAAGGCACCGTCAAGTGCATTTGATAAATGGTTGGTAAAGGATAATGTATATAAGGATGAAATATTGTATGAAGTGCTGGGAATTAAATTATTACAAACTCAAAATTTTGCCGAAGCATCAAAGGCGTTCAAAAAATCCAAATCGACGATTACAGTAAACAACCCATTTGTTGCACATATTCGTGATTATCAAGATGGATATTATGAAGACAGTCTGCAACGATACACTTTATTAGAATTGTCAGATACCCTTAATAAACTTGAAGTTGCGTCGAAGGGTGATTTGGAAAGTGCCTTTCATTTAGCCTGTGCATTGTATTCAATTTCATACTACGGACAAGCTTGGAAAGCGGTTGCTTATTATAGATCTTCGTATCATGATCATGCTTATTATTTTGATTCATTGTATAAGTATAGTGCTTTCGATAAACAATATTTTTTTAATGAAAGAGCAAATGCTTTATTTAAGAAAGTGTATGAGCAAAGCAATAATCCTTTGCTTAAGCAAAAATGTGTTTGGATGATGGCGAAGATTTATCAGAAACGATTCCCGAATAAATCAAACGAATTGTGGGGCTATGAAACCAATGGTAATTCAGATCCCTTTTCGCGGTGGAGCAGCAGTGAAAATCCATTTCTCGGTGAATTCCATCGGATGTATCGTGCAACCCCATTTTATGATTCGGTTTATCAAGAATGCAGTTATTTGAGGAATTTTGTGAAGCAATAGGGGGTAATTGGCCAATGTGCGAGTGTGACGATAATTGGCCAATGTGCGAAGGGGAGATTAATTTAGGCTAGAAGGTTTGCCACATTGCCGAATTTGCACATTTACTAATTCCTACGTATTAAATCATTCATAAAATTTAGCTATACTTCCCTCCAAATCTGCCAAAAGCCTCTCGGTCAAGGTTTTCACGATGATCTGGATGGGCAATGTCTATTAATGCATACGCACGTTGGCGAAGATTTTTACCAAAAAGATTAGCTATACCATATTCTGTAATCACATAATGCACATGGGCTCTAGTAGTTACCACACCGGCACCTTGTTTTAAAAATGAAACGATTTTAGATTCACCTTTTGTTGTTACACTTGACATTGCGATAATAGGTTTGCCTCCTTCAGATAGCGTTGCACCGCGAATAAAATCCATCTGACCACCAACACCTGAATATTGATAAGTTCCAATTGAATCGGCACATACCTGACCGGTAATGTCAATTTCAATGGCGCTATTAATGGCCACCATTTTCGGATTTTTCCCAATCACATAAGCATCATTTACATAATCTGTTTCTAGAAACGAAACCTGTGGATTATCGTCAACAAAATCATATAGTTCGCGACTACCTATGGCAAATGTCGTGACTGTTTTCTGTCGGTGTTTTTTCTTATTGCGGTTATTGATAACTCCTTTTTTGATAAGAGTCATTACGCCATCGGAAAACATTTCAGTGTGTACGCCTAAGTTTTTATGACCTCCTAGTTCGTTCATAACGGCATCTGGAATGGCACCAATACCCATTTGTAGCGTCGAGCAATCTTCGATAATCGATGAACAATACTTGCCAACCTGAATATCTTGTTCAGTTACCATACTGGCATAATTTACTAAGGGCAATTCCTGTTTTACCTCTACTAACGCATTTATTTCACTCAGATGAATTAAACCGTCGCCAAGTGTTCGTGGCATTAACGGATTAATTTGTGCAATTACATAAGCCGAATTTTTAACAGCCGAACGAGTAATATCTACCGATACGCCCAATGAACAAAAGCCATGTTTGTCTGGAGGTGATACATGTATTAACGCTACATCAAGTTTTAGTAATTTTTGATTAAATAGACGAGGGATTTCACTCAAAAAAACCGGAATATAATCGCCTCTGTCATCATTTACCGCTTCACGCGTATTGGCAGATACAAACAAGGAATTTATAAAAAAACTATCCGGGAATTCTGGGTGAAGCAGCTTCATGTCACCAAGTGTTGAAATAGAAATAATTTCTATTTTTTGCAGTTCAGAGGCACGATTGCCAAGAGCCTCTGTAAGAATTAACGGAGTAGCCGCACTGCCTTGAACAAAGATAATACTTCCTGATTTTATTTGACTTACAGCTTCGGATGCGGTTACACTAGTAGGATATTTTTTCATACGTTCATTTAAATTTTTCGTTTGTTACATGCTTTATTGTTGAGTTTACATGATTGCCAGTGAGTAATTACCATGCTTATTTATCAAGCAACACATCAAACATTGCTATTGATGCTAGCAAAAGTAAAGGATTGATATGGGTTATGCTTAATTGCTTTGCATTGCAAATCGAAAATAATATAATTGGAGAATCAGTTACCAACTATAGCAAGCAACCAGAACCCTTTTTTGCGAGCTTTCAAGAGATAATTTATACATAAAACAAGGGGGGGCTTACATTATTCAATGCGTTGTAGTTGAAGTGCCCGAGTAGTTAAAAAATTGATCGCAACCAAGCTAGTTGGAATTATTTGAGCACTCTTGATTCATACAAGTCCTTATCTTACGATAGATACTTTTGATGATTTTTTGAAAAATATTAGGTGATTTGAAATATATAACGTAATGTTACGTTATATAACGTATGAAATCAATTACAATTCCTACACTAACAAAAGCAGAAGAGGATATTATGCAAATTATCTGGACATTGGATACATGTATGGTACTTGATATCATCGACCATTTAGGTGAACCCGACATTCCGCATAGTACCATTTCATCGGTAGTAAGAATTCTTGAAAAAAAAGGATTTGTAAGTCATAAAGCTTACGGGAAAACCCATGAATATCGACCCTTGATTTCTAAAGACACCTATGCACAAGAAAATGTAAAAAGCTTGCTTACCAAATATTTTAGTGGTTCACCTAAACAATTAGTGAGCTTTATGGTTGAGCAAAACAACCTCGACCTGAAAGAGCTAAATTCTATGATGCAATCATTAGCTAAAACTTCAAAAAAATAATTATGCTACAATATCTAATTAATATCAGCATTATTTGGATTGCCTGTTTGTTTGTTTTTGAATTGCTATTTCGCAAAGAGAGCTTTCATCAGTACAATCGATTCTTTTTAGTGAGTAGTTTACTGCTCGGACTTCTTCTTCCACTAGCAAATTTTAATACTCTAGTTGCAGCTAATACGCTAGCCTTACCTCAACCCACTCGCCAACTTGTTGAAATTAAAAATGCCATACAAGTAAGTGAAATTTCAACACCTGCGCTTAGTAGCAATTATTCAATTGAAACCATACTATGGGTCATTTATCTTGCTGGGGTATTCATTGGCATCTTATTCATCGCATTAGAAATCATAAAACTTATTGGGTTATACAAATCCGGAATTAAAAGCACAGAATCCCAATGCACCATTATTGAAACAGGACAAAATCATGCCCCATTCTCTTTTTTCCATTTGGTTTTTATTAGAAGCCGACAAGATTACAACAATGCCCAATGGTTATTACTTATCACACACGAAAAAGAACATAGCAAACAATTACATTGTTTAGACAACCTTTTCTTAATTCTACTGCGCATCATATTTTGGTTCCACCCCCTTCCACATATCTATTTTAATCGACTTCGAATGGTACACGAATTTCAAGCCGACCAAATTAATGCTAACGACAACTTAGCGTATGGCATATTTTTAATCGAACAAAATCTTTTACAGGGCGCACCGATACTTGCACATTCAATAAATTATTCACCATTAAAAACTAGAATTACCATGCTTACAAAAAAAAGAAGTACATCAGTCAAGCTCATAAAATACCTTAGCATTATACCACTTGCCATAATGTTAGTAGTGTGTTGTACAAAAAGCGCTCACTCTATTCAAGATGTAACCTCCTCTTCTTCTGACCCTTCTAACAAAAAAGTAATTTTTAAAGGGAATGAAATCACATTTGGCGAAATAAAAGTCATCCCATTCCAATATCAAAAAGTTATTTCAGAGCAAAAAAAGGCCTTCATGAATACCAGCCTTCCCGATTCGGTATTGCTAGAAGATTGGGCTACTAAAAAATTGATTATGACCGCAGTAGAAAAAGACATCATGCCTATAGCTATAAACGGACAACCGATAATTGGTAACGAATCACAATATTTTATGCCTCATGTGGATACTAAGTATAGCATGCCAATTGTATTAGGGCCAGAAATTGATCCAGAAGCTTATCTTTTCACAAAACTTAATGACCAATTAAATAAACTTGAGGATGGTACCTATGTTTTACATGTAGACAGACTGGTAATTGATACGAAGGGAATGGTGGCCTATTACGAAAATCCTGGGTTTGATTTATTTATGGGTTCTAGTGAAAAACTGCCGGTAATTAAAGATGAAATTAAACAAGGAGTTGAACAAAAAATGATTGAATTATTGAACGGGTCATTGCAATGCAAACCTGCTCACAAAAATGGCAAGCCCTTGAATGTTCGCTTACCCTTAAACAAATATCAAATCAACGTAAAAGGTCATATGGCTAAACTCGTTGAAAGGGCAGGATGTTAATTATAAAAAGAAAATCAGAATGGGAAACACTGCTTTCACTCTGTTTCTCAATCTGATTCTAAAGTGACCTCGAAGGGATTACGTATTTAAAACTCTAAAAAACTGTATCCCGCTCAAATGCTCTAAAATAGGCACTTTAGTATTTTCATTGACTTAATGAAAAGTACTAAAAGTTCATAGAATGTGGAAATTGTTTACCCCAATGTTTACCCCACTTTTCAATTTTTGGTATACTTTCATATTAGAATTAAATTCTTAGCAATGGCAAGTGTATCAACAGTTTACAGGAAAGATAAACTTAATAAAAATGACGAAGCTCCTATACATTTTCGAATCATAAAAGACAGAAAGATTACCTATATATCATCAGGTATCATGTTAGCATCAGATTTGTGGGATGATAAAAATAACCGAATAAAATCTAAACATCCCAATAGCGCTAGATTTAACTCCTTCCTATCTAATAAATTTACTGAATTACAAGATGAAGTCTTTGGTCATGATACCATGCAAAAGTCTTTAACAAGCCGGCAGTTGCGAGACAAAATTTATGGTAAAAAGCCTACAGATTTTTTCGTGTTCGCTGATGAAGCAAATGAAATTTATTTGAACGAAGGCAAAATTGGTACGTATGATAAACAACGTTCTATTATTACTAAATTACGTGAGTATATTAAAAATGGATCCATTGCCTTTCAGGATATAACCCCTGAATTTCTATTGAAATATGAAAGCTATTTAAAATCGGTACATAAAAATTCAATTAATACAGTTCATAAGGATATGAAATTTATCCGAAAACTATTTAACGATGCCATACGAATAGACCTGATAGATAATAGTGTTAACCCTTTCAATAAGTACAAATTAAAATTAGAGAAAACTCAAAGAAGCTATCTTAACGAAATAGAACTTTTGCAAATAGAACAGTTAAAAATAACACCAGGTACAAAAATGGATTTACATAGGGATATGTTCATTTTTGCAGCCTACGCTGGTGGGCTAAGAGTATCAGATATATTATTACTAAAGTGGAAAGATTTTGATGGTACAAAAATAAATTTCACGATAATGAAAACTGGAACTCAACTATCAATTAGAGTTCCCAACAAAGCAATTGAAATAATAAATAAATACAAGCCCAAGAAGCCTAATACAAAGCAGTTCATTTTCCCCATGTTGCCAAATGAATTAGATTTAAAAAATCTAAGAGAACTAGATACTGCTATAAGCAGAGCAACTGCATATATTAACAAGAACCTTAAACTAATAGCTAGTAAAGCTGAAATTGAAAAGAATGTTAGCTTTCATATCAGCAGGCATACTTGGGCAACCAGAGCATTATTAAAAGGCATTAGCATAGACAAGGTTTCAAAGTTAATGGGACATGCGGCTATAAAAGAAACACAAATTTATGCGAAAATTGTAAGCTCTGAATTAGATAAAGCAATGGAGGTGTTCAATGAGTAAAATAACTACTTATATTGAATTCTTAAGCAAGTGGCTTGTTATTTACACTGTTGATGCTTTAGAGCACCCATTTGGTTCTGAACCGAATAATTCTGGCGATGTATTTGAAGAAATTGATTGGAAATGTCAAACAATAAACGGCTACTCTTTAAATGCGTTTAGCCATAAACTCCAGGAGTTCGATAATGAGATTTTAAAATTTGAGAAAGCAATCAAATTAGAACCAATAACAATTCCACAAGGATACTCGATATTTGAAATCATACTAGCTAAGGAAAATGCTACCATTTTAAAAAATAAAATTGAATCAATTAGGGTCAAAAAACCGAATCCGCTTCAAACAGAAATGGAGTGCATATGGAGATTTAAAGGCGATGATATCCTCAGTATCGGTCAAGTATATTTTGATGATTATGAAATTCAACATTCGGGCCGATGGGACAATTTGCTTAACTTTTCAGAAGAATTTCTGACTTTATTTATCTATCCGCTGTATGCAGATTTGGAGAAATTAATTCCAACATTAAGCGTCCTAATTGCTACATCTGCTAATGCACCATATTCTTTACCGGCATCTACAAGTGAGAAAAACAATGAGTCAAAAAAAATGTCCAAGAAAGACAACTTAAATGGGGGGCAACTTATATTTCAATCTGACTTCTTTTCGAACAATAGTGTAGTTTCAACGCTTAAAGATTTTTTAGTTGGCGAAGGAAAGTTTATTTCGATAGAATCATCAGGAGATTTCTCAAAAATATTTTCAAATTCAAAAACTATTGGGCTTGTTGCTAAGTTGAGTTGGGAAAAATCAAAATCCCAATTAAGGTATTTTCTTAAAGAACTTAGTAAAATTTTTGAATTAGACAAAAGTGATAATGAAATGTACCAGATTGCAGAATGCTGTTTTCTCGTAAAAGGAACGGCAATCCCTTTTACTACAACTTTCCCAAATGGACATAATACTTCAAGTAAAGCAAGTCAAATTAAAATTGACGGAATTCTTGCCATGGCAAAGGAGCAATTTTCGGCTAAGAGTAAAAAAATAAAATAATTTTCCAGCCCAAGAAAACACGAAATCCTAGCACAAAGCTCATTTCAGCATAAAAGAGTGATCAAACTTTCGGCTAACTTTCGGCAACTATTTAACAAAACAAAACTCAGTGTTTTACGATACGACCTTGCACTCAAAATCGTAAAACATGGAAAATAAATTAATCGTGCTAACTGAAGTGGCTTACAAGAATCTGAGTGACAAACTAGATTCAATAATCCAAACAGTTGGAGTAAACAATTCAACACCAAAAGATGATTGGCTTTCGAATGATCAAGTGATGGAGCTCCTTAAAGTCTCAAAATCAACACTACAAACTTATCGGGACAAAGGCGTCATACCCTTCAGTCAAATAGGTCGTAAGATTATCTACAAAAAAACTGAAGTGGCATTAGCCATTGAGAGATTTAAGGTTCCAGCTTACCGCATATCAAAAAGTAAATCTTAACCTATTCAGTAACCATAAACTCTATTAAATAAAAATCCCCTCGGTCCTGGCAGATTCAAGGGGAACAAAAAATAAAACATGACAAATATAAATAAATTTCAGCTGAATAAACTGATGTACCCAATAAAAAAAGAAAAATTCGTTAAGAACAAAGACGGAATTGTTGAAGTTCCTGATGAAGCCAAAGCTATTAGTTACCTAAATGAAAGTTATGATTTCAGGTATAATGAGGTTCTTTCACGAGTGGAGCTAAAAAAAATCAACTCAGAAGAATGGAAATTAATTGAGGATCAAGACTTGAATACTTTCAACATAGAAATTAAGGCTAAAGGAATATGCATTGCTAAAGACTATTTAAGAACATTTTTTGATTCTCGATTTGTAAAACCATTTCATCCATTTAAAAACTTTTTCGACTCACTCCCTCCTTGGGATGGGAAAACAGACTATATACAACAACTAGCAGATTCGGTTACTACTACGAACACGATTCTTTGGTACCAATATCTTATCAAATGGTTAGTGGGCACATGCAGATGTGCAATTGACCCGGAGTATAGCAATGACTATTCATTAGTATTGCTTGGTGGTCAAGGTATTGGCAAAACACGTTGGATTCAAGCTCTAATTCCTTTAGAACTTAGAACCTACTTTTATTCAGGCGCGATAAATTTTAATGATAAAGATTCAATACGTCGCTTAGCGTCAGGATTCGTAATTTTTATTGATGAAATCGATTCGTACTCGCGAACTGAAATCCCAAAGTTGAAAGCTTTAATGACTCAACCTAATGTACTTTATCGTAAGGCTTATGGTGTGTTTGAGAATCATTATGCAAGGACTTCCAGTTTTGTTGCTGCTACAAATAATCCCAAATATTTAACTGATAATACTGGAAATCGGAGGTTTCTCACTGTTGAGGTAATAAACGCTAATTTCAAGCATCAAATCGATATGAATTTGGTCTATGCCCAGGTTTACGCTTTAGCTAATGACGAATCATTCATCTCGTACTTCAACTCAGAAGAAACCGAATTAATTCAGCGTGAGAATAAAAATTTTCAGTATCAAACTGAGTTACAGATATTACTTGAAGAGATGTTTGCAATCCCAAAGCAAGGTGATTCAACTGCGGTATTCATGATGCCTAACCAAATTAAAAAATACCTTGAGCAAGAAATGAATGGGGAGAATTTCGATATAAATTTGATTGGTAAAACTTTAATTCGACTTGGATTCAAAAGGGTTTCAAACGGATCAGGCAATAGCAGACGAAACGGATACTTTGTGAAAATTAGAAATCCAAAATCAATTGAAATGCGAACTGCTATTCCAGATGAAGTTTAACATTTTAATTTTACTATTAATCATTTGATTTTAGACTAGCTAAAAGTTTCGGAAACCTGTGTTTCATGTCTAAATTGTTTCAGTTGGCAAACATAGTTTTACACTCTAAACGAAATTAAAATGACCCATAAAATCGAAACACAACTGGAGGCAATCCAAGCCTTCATAAGCCAACAAAGATTGTCCCAAAAGGAAATCTTAACGTTGGCAGAGGCTGCGGCCTATACCGGGCTCTCAAAGAGCTTCCTGTATAAGAAAACTTCAAAAAGAGAGGTTACATTTTACAAATTGGAACAGAAATTAATCTACTTCAAAAAGACAGATCTAGATCAGTATCTACTATCAAACAGACAAGCACCAGTTTCTGAAATCGCAGATAGTTTATTTAATTCTAAAAATACCAAAGTTAGCTAGTAGTGAATTACCACTTTAAGAAGCTCAGAGTATATCATGCTAAATTAGTTTGCATGGGTAAGCATTTAGCGGTACTTCATAAATCATTGATAGAGTTATGCATTCAATTTAGACATAGAATAATACTATCTATGCAAATATCAAACCTTAAACCCTTTACAGTAAAGCGTTACAGAAGAATAGCAATGTACATTATTGTACAAACAAACTACATTTTATTGCACTTTTTTGTACACTAAAAAAAAATATAACAAATGGAAAAATCTAACAAAATAGATGATAATATTTTACAACTTTGGCGGAATGCCGAAGCACGAAATCTGACATTAAATCTAGGAAATAACTACCTCAAAAATGGGAATTATCAAAATGAGAAATCGGGCAATGGAAAAATTAAAATACCGCAAAAAATTATAGTCGTATCTCATAATCTTTTTAAAGATTTAAATGCCTCTGAAAAAAAGATTGTATTAAAAATAATCCCCGAGCTAAAGACAAATAATGCATTTTGGCTATTTAATTACCGTGAGAAAAAAGGCCGTGATGAGCGAGCGATACTAATGCTCAGAAAGAAAAAAATATTGTTGAACACTGGTTATCCGCAACTTCATATTGTAAATCCATTTGCGCTTCGAAATGGTAGCCTTCCGAATGTGATTGCCTGTACAAGCAAATTGAGCAAAAAAAGATTAAATGGTATTAATTTTACCCAACTAATAACTAATCAAAGACCACCAGAAAACTATTCAATCGATGAATTAGGTTATGACGAAATGGCTACATTTGACAAGTCATTAGCTGACCCATTTTTTAAATAATAGTAATATAAGATGCTTTATTTAGTACTCCTGAAGCTACCTATTTGTAGCTCTAGGAGTACTTGAATATTAGCCGTACGTTACAGCTATTTTATCAGTGGTTTTTAATTAAGGAGAAAAACCATCTCACAAAATCCAAACAGTGTTTGGCAAAAAATACAGCATAACTCCCGGTTAATCTAGAAGACTATATCTAAAATAAAGTTCTGATGGTAGTATGGCTTTGAATTTATCAAGTATACTATTTCATCACGTTCAGTAGTGAGTACCTCTTCCACGATATAGACCTGTTTGTGTGTCTTCTCAGTTCCGCGAACAAAAACTTTAAATGGTACTTCGACCTTTTTAAGCAGACCGGCTGAGTTGACAACTAAGATTGATTTGTGGTCGATAAAATTAACTTTGTGGTCCATGTTTACACTATTACAAGATGAAGAAAAAAGTCCCGGATATTTCACCGGGACTAACCTTAAACAAAGCGGCATCAATTAAGAAACCAACTATGTCCAGGATTTTCCAATTCAAAACGAATCTGCTCCACAAAATTATAGGCATTTACAGAGCGATCTAAAAATGAATCGATGTAACTGCTTTTGTTACTTCCCGTAAACAGTTGAAGCAATCTCCAAAGATTTATTCTTTGATTGATGTTACAACCAAAATTCTCATCTCTATAAAATTCTTTCACAATACTGTTGATTTGGGTATCGTTAAAAAGTAACGGTCGAATTTTATTCTTCGCGTCGGAAGGGAGGTAAGGCAGTAGCCTACATTTGCCAACCAATAATGCAAACTGAGTTTCAGACAATTCTAACTCAGCCAGCCTTCTCAGATGATGCAAATGATGAGAGCTATTATAGTTTTGAAATAAGTTATACATCAATGCCTTCAACTGACTTAAACTTCTTACTCCGACATTGCCAGTATATCCATCTGACCATGTCTGAAGGTTGCAACACAGCTTATTTTGGAATCCAATAAAGAATGAAAAGTGTTCATCTGTCACTCCTTTTCTGCCATTAAGATTATCCAAATTAAAGCCCTTAATGCCCCCAACTGTTAGGGAAAGTGGACTTCCTTCAATTGTACTTTTTATTTCAGGAATCTCAATGATAAATGCAGCTCTCTCGTAGTGTAATGTGATTTCATTCTCTTTAAGTTCATGAACTGCTTTATCCTTAGCCTCAGCGATTCGAGCTCTAATTGGATGGCTTAATCTTATGGATGGTGGAAGTATTAGATGGTCTCGAAATATATCATGTACCACTTCATTGCAAACCTCGATGAACTCAGCTATTGAGATCAGTCTCTCATTAGTCCTTGCGAAGACAGGGATTGTATGTTTGTTCCTGATTTCATCAAGTGTTGCATGGATCGTATTTGCCTCAATAAAAGGCTTACTTGTCGAAACAAGATTGTCGATACTTTCTATCTGTTCAAATTTAACTGGTACTAACTGAAGTGTGTCCATTTTGGTGTGATTTTGAGATTTGAGCAATAGGATTTGTAGATGGTGTAAGTTCATCACGTCTAATAGCGAAATAGCTTCTATAGTCTGATTGAAGATGCTGAGAGCAAGTGCCATACAATTCGATTAATTCCTTTATTGTAGAGCAATTACTAATTTGTACTTCTAGCGGTACTTCTACTTCATTATTGTTTGTAGATTGTGGTGTAATAGATTCTCCACTTTCGCACCACTGTAAAATTTTCTTACCAGTATCAGAAGTAATCTTAAATTCTGGATGACCTGAAAATAGCTGAGTTCTATCCTTACTAGCAGATGCATTGTGTTTAATATCCAAATCTAGTACTATGGTGAACTCATAGTCCATTCCTTCTCTGGTGACACCTTTTAATCCAACTTTTTCGGGTACCATCTTACCATTCTTCTCTGTAAGCACGTAATCTTGTTTACTTCGAATGGTACCTAGTACATGGCATGGTGAATGCAATATTGTTTGAATAAAATTGTTGTGCCTAGGTGTTAGCTTACTCCAGTTAGTAAATGAATTACCTACCATGTTTGAATGAATATCAAGGATGCCACCAGAGCCTTCCCATTCGTGTGAGATGCTATCAATAATGATTACTTCCATACCTGATGCTTCGCAAAGTTTAATAGCTTCACAATACTTTTCAGGTGTGAAAGGAGCTCCGATATTTACTACATTATACTTACCTAGGTGAGAGTACAATTCAGCTGAGTGATTCTCGGTATCGATCACAACAATCTTACTGTAGTTTCCACAAATGCCATAAGCAAGTAGTAAAGCACTCATGGTTTTACCTGAGCCACTAGGCCCTTGTAGTGCAAGTTTAATTTTAGCCTTCTTGCGACTGGCTTGTTCAATTTTCATATTTAGTTTATTTAAAGGTTAAAAAAAGAGGGCCATCCAATCTGGACAGCCCCATTCATAGGATAACTGGTTAGGTTATCAATAAGGTAGCTTATGCTAAATCCATTAGCTCGGAAACGTTTTTACGTTCAACTAAAACAGTTCTATCAACAAGTACTACTGGAGTTTCTTGATTGAATTCAAGAGCTTCGAATGGGTTGATGCTTGTTAAAGAACTTGCCGAAACTTCTTTAACAGAAATTGATTTCGGATCAATCGTTACCAACATACCATTGTCTGTTTCTATCTGTTGCAGGTTCGCATTTATTTGATCGCCATTCGACAAGTTTTCAAAATGCTTTGAGTTGCTAAGGATCGAAAAAGACATTGTTACAGCATTTAGAAAGGCATTGTAATAATCTGCAGCATCTTGCTTACGTCCTTCTGCTTCTGCTAGCATCCCTTTTTTCAAGTACTCCTGAGATGTAGGATTCTTGAACCCAGATGGAGAGAGATAGTCGGTGTTGAATATCTTCTTGCGAAGGACTTCACCGCTACCATCGGCAGACATAACATACTGCCCTAAACCATCACGAACGTCTAGTATAGTGCCAGATCCTTTAATGGTGAATAATTTGCGTACTCCATTCTTTACCTCTTCAGGTGTGAGTTCGCGTTTGTTTTGGAAAGCTTTTAAAGTGCTTTCTTTTGTCCACATGATAATGGAGGTTCTGATTTGTTTTTCTTGATGTAACATACTTTGTAAAGGTTTTTAGTGTGCATCTATTAGTACAGCTTACCACCGAGCACTGATGATATGAGGTTTTGGAAGAAATAAATTAGCCTGAAAAGAAAACGTCTTGGCTGTAAAAAGCTCTTCG
Source organism: Bacteroidota bacterium (assembly GCA_016706595.1). Classification (GTDB taxonomy): domain Bacteria; phylum Bacteroidota; class Bacteroidia; order Chitinophagales; family Chitinophagaceae; genus OLB11. The sequence continues at coordinate 1,109,422 of JADJJH010000002.1, forward strand.
TTTCAATTGAGGCTGGGGCATTGTCTTTCCAAAACTTAGTAGGGGGCCTTCTTATGAGGTGGTAGTAAATGCTTAAGCAGTACTCGGTTATTAGAGTCTTAGTAAGAAGTACATTTAATTGTATCTAAGGGGGGCTTCTTTATAAAATTCATCTACCTACAAAACCTAGAGACTTCTATATTTTTATAAATAAAAAATTTTGGGTACCTGAAATTCTATCTGAATTTTGAATGAAGTATCCATTACTATAAATCATATAGCAAAAGCAAGTTGTAAGAAAATTTATAGTTGTTTAAAAAATGTAATCTTCATTAAAAAGTTGCTTGCCCTAGCTTGAATTGGTGGCTAATTTGTCACATAGACCAATTCAATTTGGTAATTTGAAATGCTTTCTTAAATACAAAATGTGAGTTAAAGCTTCTAAATAATTAAGGAACTCACTTTGCAAGTTTTAAACGATTGAGAATTGGCAGTTTAAGTATGTTGTGGACTCAGAGGCTTAAGTGAGTTATAAATGGAATTTCTACTTGCTTACCCTGCCTTACCCAAAACTCTAATGTTAAAGCAAACTTCTAAAAATCACAGAACACAGTCCTATAAAGGCTTTTAGCTAAATAATTTTAATGCAATTAGGAATTTGAGGGTAAGAGGGTGAGTAGGGTAAGGTATTTATAGAAAGTAAAGAGTTAGAATAAGTATATAATATAGCCATAGGAGTAAGTTATAAGTTTATCGAAAATATGCTTACCCACCTTACCCACTTACCCGTTTTAGGCTGACAAACTGAAACACTGCAGGAACATGTGAACTACCTTTAGTCTAGCGAGATGTATGGCTTTACTCTGGAATATGACACTTAGTTCTTCTAGATATATAGATTTACTCTACACTAAGTGTCATAAATGGGGAATGTACGTTATTCGAGCAGCATACTTTCGAACAAATCTCCTATCTCTTCGGCGGACATTGAAGTTTTCAAAACTTCGAGTTTGTAAGGATTATAGTCTTTGATTGTATGCTTTCCTTCAGTGCTGTTATTTTTATTATTATTGTTCTTTGTGCAACTACATAGATTGTTCAAGAGCCTAACAGCCTTTATCTCAGAATCAACTTTCGTAGGTAAATTACATTCAACAAAGTACTGATTAAGTTTATTCATGATTTCTTTGCTAGTATGAACTGACCTTAAAGGAAAGTGGTATGTGAACCTTTGTTTAAAAAGGCTTGAATCAGCTGAACAGCAAAATTGAGCAGAAAAAATAAGCCTATTATATATCCTGCTATCTTTTCTATCTCTCAAAGTACTTTCCATCTTTTCAAGGAGATTAAACTTCTCAAGATTAGGTGATAGTTTCCTAAAATCATTTACGATTTCCTTCTGTAGTTTGGTGAGGCCATTATCATTAGAAAAGTCAATTGCTTCACCCTTCTGCAATGCTTCTCTAATTCGATTCATCATAGTTTCAACTTGCGTGTTTCTATCGATTTGAGTTACATCTTCTATATCAACAGTGATTGAGACAATATTAGTTATAGTTACAACCTTATTTCCGCTCGCGATTAAAGCTTTCTTAAGTGCATCACTTTTCTTGTATAATTCTCTTTGTACCCGCTTAGTTTCCAAGTAGGCATCGATGTTCAAGTACGAAATCGAAAGCAGTCCACTCCTTTCCCGTTTGGTGAATTTCATACCCAGGTCCTCTAAGGCAGTTGACATACGATCGATGAACTGATCATAAATAATTAACAATGCCGTATGTTTTGAGAAATGTTTCTTTATGCAGTTAAAAGCTTCAATCTGCGAACTCGCCATATCAATCAATTCTTCTTTGGTATAGATTTTGGAATCCTTGATACCTGAATCATGTAATATCGTTTCAGATAAAAGTTGGGTTCTGCATCTTCCTGCAATCTGTTTAAGTCGTCTGTCGGAAAGGGAATGAATTTCATTACCAGTTCCAGATATAGAAATCAGGTGGTAAGGCTCATTAATATCGAAACCGGTAAAATAAGCAGAAGTGAAAAAATTCAGTTTAAACCCCAACTGATCACTGTCTAGTTCTTTGAAATAGTTACCTACTTTGTTCTTGCTTGCAGTACTGCAGTATATTCCGATCTCATCTACTTTAATATATCCCTTTTTAACAAGAGCCTGAGCCACATTATAACATCCATTTACAGAGTTATATGCGACGAATATTTTATCACTTGGATTTGATCGTAAACGGTCAAAAATCATTCCTGCTGCCAGGTCAATCAACTTATTATTAGTAGTTGTAGAGCAAATCCCAATATTTCTAGGACGGAGTGTATCATATTTCAGAAAGGTAATGGGTTCTTGCAAAGTAGGATCTGAGAAATCAATTCGTGTTGCCGATAACATTGCCCTGCTCGATATTGGAAACTTCTTATAAACTGTAAAGCATTCTTCCATTCTCTTTCTATACGTGCTGTCTAGCTGCAAAGAATCCACTTCATCAATTAGAAGGAAGTACTTATTGTATACTTCTTCTCCTATGGCATCAATCACTTTAAGCAGACTGTCAGCTACAACTATGATCTTCTTGAATTTAGGTAGCTTCTTCAGAACATACGCTTGAATTTCCTTTGTTGATACACTCTTGTTCTTGTGAAACTTTGTATTACTTCCTACATACAAGGCTTCATGCTTGAGTGCTTTACTGGATGCTGTTATTTTGATAGGCTCAACAATGATGGAGTTCCGGCCAGAGATTAATTCAAGCGTGGTGGCACCCATGCCTGTTTCATCTTTGTAAACGAGACCGCTAGGAAGGAAGGTGAAGGCTTCGGACAGTTTGGTATCTTTATTTGTTTCTGGATTATTTCTAACCAATATAATCTCAGTATGCTTGGGTAGTACTTTAGTTGAAACTACCAAAGCTTTATTCTTGATATTATTTTTATCTGGCTTCAAAATATCCCCAATTAGCAATCTTTAAAAAAAACTGATACCACAAGTAGTTACATGATTTGTTTGAAAACAAATCTAATACATAAAGTAGACGAAAATAACCTAATATTTTTGATTCCTTAAATGTATCATGTCCGTCAAGTAAAGGAATCACCAACCCTGTTATTTGCCATTCATTTATTTACTAGGCTTACCCACCTCACCCACTTTGAAAAAATGGTAATACGCTTTATGTAATGCTCATGTATAATGAAGTACTTAAATAATTTTACATGATGTCGACAAAATCCACTAAGAAGCGAGTTTTAAAATGCCACAGTTAAAAATTAAATATTGATGGCTAAAAATTAAGTGTGAAAATTCTCACTTTAAGCTATAATAAATTAATCACTATTACTACCTTTATAGCGACCTGAAACTTTATCAACCAAATCAAAATGAAAAAAATATCCGTTTTACTCGTCCTGTTTTTTATCACGTTTAATTGCGCAGCAACTACAATTGGCTGCAATGAATTGCTAAATTTTATTGTAAGCAAGGGTTACACTAAATCTTCACTGAGTAGTTATGTACTTAATTCTTCTTGGCTTTATAAAGTCACAGCATATTCGTACAATAATGATATTTACGTAGTAGCTGAAGTTAAACGAAGTGAGTATAGTTTTTCAACTGACACTTATATTTTTTGCGGAATCCTTAGCACAGCTTGGTCCAATTTCCAATACGGTTCTTATGGAGATTCTGAATCCTACGGTTCACGTTTCAATAAATATATCATGGACTATAAATGTGATTGTGATTAATTCAGTTATTGAATTTATTTACCAATCAAAAAGGTATTAGTATCAAATTTTTATCGGCATCAAATATTGAATATAAAAACTCATCTAAAATCAAAATACCAATGAAACCCAATCTCACTTTTATATTACTTATATCTGCTAGTCTGTTCCTTATAAACGTTAAATCTGTTGCGCAGAAATATAAGAGAGGAAGTGTTTATGAATTAAATGTAGACAAGCTTAATAACTCCAATAATGTTACATGGTATGGATGGGATTTCTCAACTGTAAAAATTACCGACTTCATACCTAAAAGTGAGGTTGCCGATATCAAAGAGAGATACATCCCTGCTATGATTAAGCTTTTGAATAAGGAGTTTTCTGTAGATTGGGTCGATCGAAAATTAAACAAAGATACCTTTAGCTCAAACCTAAGCGAGATTCAAATGTTACATAATAAAATTGATGAAACTACTCTAATTACATACGATGATTATGAATTGACGATTGATAGCATAAAAGCAATTGTTAGCTCTTATAAATTAAGTAAGAAAGATGGAATTGGCTTTGTGGTCATTATGGAAAACTTAAACAAACCAAATAGGATGGTATCTAGTTACCCAACATTTTTTGATATTAGCTCAAGAGAAATTCTATTAACTGCTAGGATGACTGGAAAACCTGGAAGTAAATATGGCTTTGTAAAATGGTGGGAAGAAGGCATTTTAGAAACTTTGTTCTATTTCATTCGAAAATATTACTAATGTTTAAAACTATAAATAATTAGTGGCGCGTTATTTTAAGTCATAAATACGTGTAATTTATTTGAGTTAGTATTTATTGGCAAAATATTACATCGCATATAAACAACTTCCTATATCAATTTATCTGCAGGTACCACTAAAACTTACCATTCGTAAGAAAAATTTATTCAGACGAAATTGCAAAGACAATTATCCCTAAAAGGCTTTATTCTATTCAGGAACGCGAATCTCTTGAAAAGAATAATTCTATTATATTACATTTGGATTTAATTGTAAATCTATGATATGAAACCATGCTTAGCCGACCAAATTTATGAAGTAGCGAAAGATGAGAAGCTTGCAAATGAAGCTATGCAGGTAGCAGAGAAAAAAATAAACTTTAAAAAGAGTAAAAAGTAGTGGAAACAACCTTATTAATAGTCATCTGTGTATTGCTGCTTATAGCGATTTTACTCATTATTGTTTTCAGAAACAGAAGCAGCAATGAATTACCCTTATTGCAAAATAAGGTAACTGAATTACAAACCAGCCTTTCTAAAATTGAAACCAACCTTAAAGAAGACTTTCGCATTAACCGTGAAGAAAATGCTACCATAGCAAAGGATAACAGAAAAGAGTTGAACGATACGTTGATTGGTTTTAAAGGGGAACAATCACAAACCTTAAAAACAATTACGGAGCAAAGCCAGAATGCTTTAAAAGAAATTAATAAAACACTTGATGAAAAAGTTGGAGCCTTGATTACAAAAATTGATGCCAACAATAAAATCAACCGTGAAGAGCTTACTAAAAACATTACTGATTTTTCAGGAGCCAATGTTACGCAATTAGATAAAATAAATAATCAATCAAAAGAAGACAACAAGCTTATTCGTGAAGCCTTAGTAAATGCATTTAAAGACTTTCAAAAAACATTTAATGATAATATTAAATCATTTAATGATTTACAAAAAGAAAAGTTTGCATTAATGGAAAATAAACAAAATGAATTAGTGAAAGGAACAGAATTGAAACTAGAATCAATTCGTACTACAGTAGAAGAAAAGTTAGAAAAAACTCTCAGCGAACGATTAGGACAAAGTTTTGAAACAGTAGGCAAACAACTCATTGAAGTGCAAAAAGGTTTGGGCGAAATGCAAACAATTGCAACCGATGTAGGTGGTTTGAAAAAAGTATTAAGCAATGTAAAACTGAGAGGTGGTGTAGGTGAAGTACAATTGGCATTATTGCTAGAACAAATTTTGGCGCCTAATCAATATGATGCCAATGTAAAAACCAAAAAGGGAAGCTCAGACCCTGTTGAGTTTGCCATTAAATTACCTGGAAGAAGCCAAGACGAAAATGAATTTGTGTATTTACCTATAGATGCAAAATTTCCTAAAGACACCTATGAGCATTTAATTGCTGCATATGAAAATGCAATTCCAGATGATATAGAGGCAGCTACAAAAAACCTAGAGACAACCATTAAAAAAATGGCTAAAGATATTAGAGATAAATACCTTGACCCACCCAATACGACCGATTTTGCCATTATGTTTCTACCATTTGAAAGTATTTATGCAGAAGTAATAAGACGCAGCTCTTTGATAGACCAACTTAGAACTGAATTTAAAATTACGGTTGCTGGTCCTACCACTTTGATGGCAATATTAAATAGCTTACAAATGGGCTTTAGAACCTTGGCTTTACAAAAACGAAGTAGCGAAGTATGGCAAGTACTATCCAATGTAAAAAAGGAATTTGAAACATTTGGGGGCTTATTAGAAAAAGCACAAAAAAATATCCAAACAGGTTTAGGACAATTGGATGATGTGGTAGGAACTAGAACCCGTGCCATTAATAGACAATTAAAAAATGTGGAATCTCTTCCATCTGTTGATGCTGAATCACTTTTGCCAGAAATAATCGAAACCAAATTAATAAACTAAAATAGATAATATGGACATTTCACCAGATAAGCAGAACATTGATACATTATTTGCAAGTACTACATACTTTATAGACTTTTATCAAAGGGATTACAAATGGAATAAAGAACCTGTAGAAAGACTACTAGATGATATATTTTTTAAATTCAATATTGAATATGCTTCAAAAGAAAAAGAAGAACTTATTCCTTCCAAAGAAGTAGTAACTGCTTATTATCCTTGGTATTATTTGAATACTTACGTCACAAATGTAATTGAAGGGAAAGTATTTATAGTTGATGGACAACAAAGATTGACAACATTAACTATTATTCTAATTAAGCTATATCATTTATGTGAAAAATTTAATTCTGATTCTAAAAACTGGATAGAAAGAAAAATTGTAGGATATGCAGGGCCTAAAAAAGAATTTTGGATGCATCATGTAAAGCATATTAAGACTTTGGAAGAATTATTAAAAAGTGATGATGACATTAAAAGCATACCAATATCTTCAGGTATAACTGCCGAGAATATTGTAGCTAATTATAGTTTTGTTTCAAAGTGGTTAGATGAAAATTTAAATTCAAAGCATAAACTAGAAACATTTATTTTTTATTACTTATATCGATTAGTGTTAATTAATCTTACTGTTGAACAAACTAATGTACCAATGGTTTTTGAAGTTATTAACGATAGAGGTGTTAAATTAAAACCTTACGAGATATTGAAAGGAAAATTGCTGGGCTTAGTTGATAAAATTGATCTTGACAAATTAGGCTTAAATGAATTATGGGACAAAAAAGTAAACACAGTAAATGAACAGTCAGAAGATGAAATAGACGAATTTTTTTGGTACTTTATCAGGGCAAGGTATACTGATTCTAAAGCTGATTTTCTTAAAATATCTCAAACAAATTATCACAGAGTTATTTTTACTGAAGATTTTAATAAAAAGATAAAATTAAAAAATAATTCATCTGCCATTAAGCAATTTCTAATTAATGAATTTTCTTATTATGTAGATTTGTATAATACAGTATTAAAATACTTTAATTCACTAGATTCAAATTTTCCTCATGTATACTACAACCAATTAAATGAACAAGATACCCAGTTCATGCTTATATTATCAGTATGTTCATTAAATGACCCTAACGAAAAAGAAAAAATCGCTACTATTTCATCAGAGCTAGATAGATTTTTTTCTTTACTTTCATTACAAAGGGCATATAACAGTAATCGATTTAGTGATATGGTGTGGGAAATTGTAATAAAAATTAGGGATGCCAATATTGAAGACTACCGTCAAATATTTGATGAATATATTTTACGTGAGATTAATTACCATAAAGATATTTCCAATGCCGATAAACCTTTTAATTACATTTTCTTCAAGGATATTTCGAATAAAGATATACCTAGTCGCTTTGTAAGATACTTCTATGCAAGACTTGAAAATTTCTTGGCCACTGGAATGAATTTAAACATGAAACATGGTTTTGATGATTTAGTTACAAAAACAGGTTCAGTAAATGGTTTTCATATTGAACATATTCTTGCAGATAATAATCAAAATTTTGCATTGTTTGATAATGATGAAGAAAGATTTTACAGAGAAAGAAATAGACTTGGTGGATTATTATTACTAAAAGGAAAAGATAATATTTCAAGCAATGATGAAGTGTACAAAAAGAAATTAAAATCATATTCAAATACACTCTATTGGAATGAGACTTTAAGAGAAGATACTTATAAATCAAAATTGGACCTTATAGCATTGATCAATAAGTACAAATTAAACATGAGAGCAATGCCTGAAACTTTTGGACCTGCTGAATTAGAAGAAAGACAAAAACTTTTAGCACAAATAATTCAGATAATATGGAAATAAAAATGAAAATAGCTGAAAAACATCCTTTTTTAGATAATTATCCCCTGAAAAATGGGTTAAAATATTTAATAATTGGTACTTGTCCACCTAGTTTAGAATTAAGGAAGGAAAAGTTCAAAATTGATTATTACTATGGAAATGCAGGTTCATTATGGAATATAATTTCTGGAATTTATAAAATAAATCTGAAAAATAAATCCAAAGAAGAAAAGTTGGTTGTTATACTTAATTGGCAAAAAGAATATTCAATTGGTATTGTAGATACTTTGAAAAAATATGCGAGATTAAAACCTAAATCATCAGCCGATGCTGATTTGATAATAGAATATGATGGCTATAATCATAACTTAAAAACGTATATTTTAGACAATAATGATAAGATAGAAAAAATACTTTTTACAAGCAATGGGAATTGCAACTCTGCTTTTAGTACATTTAAAATTATTATGGGTGATTCTTTCAATAAAATTGACCCTGATAAATTAATCATAGATTTACCCTCTCCATCAGGTAGTTCTAATACTTCTTATTTTAATTATAACGATGAAAATACTTTGGGAATTGAACCTAATTTGTATAATTATATATTGAATGAAAAAGAAGACAGAATTGATGAATTACAAAAAAGATGGTCTATTAAAGCTAAAAAAATGAAATTTAAAGGAAATGAAAAAAAGAAATTGAAGTGCCAAGTGTCAAAGGAATTTTAGCAGATTATAAAATATGGGCATACAAAAAGCACTTACCTAAAAAGAATGATGCTTTGTAATATTAGATAAATACTAAACAATGAACAAAACCGAACTCATACATAAACTAAAACAACTAGAAGGACTTACAACAGAAGAAAGAAGTGCCCTTATAGAATTGGTAAACACCAAAAAGAAGTACGGCTTGGTGTGGGAAGACAAACCCGAAGATGTAGAAGAACTACTACGCCAAAACTTACCTGTATTACGTGAATTAAAAGAAAAATATATTGAAGCTCAGCCCATGCCTCCGAGTGAAGATTTATTTAACAATGAACAAACTCCCACTCCTTTGGAGGGGGCTGGGGGGAGGCCTGCACCAAACCATTTACTCATAGAGGGAGATAACCTACATGCCCTTACTGCCCTTAGCTTTACCCACAAAGGAAAAATAGATGTAATATATATTGACCCTCCGTATAATACCGGTAAAGAAAATGAATTTAGATATAACGATAGGTGGATTTTAAAAGAAGACCCGTTTAAACATTCCTATTGGTTAAATTTTATTTCAAAAAGATTAAACATTGCTAAGCAACTACTTAATGAAAATGGAGTTTTTATTTGTCATATTGATGAAAATGAGTTTGATGCACTGAATTTGTTGCTCGAAACAGAAATATTTACAAGCAGTGATTTTTTAGGAGTAATTATTTGGAATAAACTAAATCCTAAAGGAGAAGTAGTTGGTGTTGCAACTATGCATGAATATGTATTAATTTATGCTAAAAATAAAGAAAAATTTAAAACTCTAAGTAATATTCTTACAAGAGAAAAACCTAATGCCTTAGCTATTTTAAATAAAGCAAAAGTATTATTCTCCAAAATTGGTAAAAAACAAATACCTGAATCAATTAAAGAGGTTATAAAACCATTTAATTACTCTAAAGAAATCCTAAAAGATTTTGTAGTCGAATATGATTTAGAATTAATAAACACAGAATTTCAAGTTTGGCTTTCTAATCAAGATTTTTCCGGAGGGGAAAAGGCCTATAAATTTATTGATGAAAATGGAGATGTTTATAGAGGTGTTTCAATGGCAGCACCAGATAAACCTGAAACAAGGTCTCACAGACCACTATTACATCCAATTAATAGGAAACCTTGTCCAGTGCCTTCCAAAGGATGGAGGAATCCAGACAAAACGATGGATAAATTACTAGAAAAAGGAATGATTTTGTTTGGACAAGATGAAACAAAACAACCAGAAAGGAAATACTTATTGAAAGAAAATTTATTTGAAGCTACCCCTTCAATTTATTCTAATGGAGCGTCTGATGAAGAGCTGATGAAAGATTTAAAACTAAACTTTCCGTATCCAAAAGTAACTTCGGCATCACAATATTTACTAAAAAATATACATCCAAATCCTAAGGTAATCCTCGATTTCTTTGCAGGTTCAGGCACAACCCTTCATGCGACCATGGCTCTCAATGCCGAAGATGGAGGCAATAGGCAATGCATATTGGTTACTAACAACGAAAACAACATTTGTGAGGAGGTAACCTATGAGCGCAATAAACGTGTTATTCAAGGCTATACCAATGCCAAGGGTGTGGCAGTGGCTGGGCTTACCAATAATAACTTACGGTATTATAAAAGTGAGTTTGTGCCAAGCACCAAAAACGAAGCCAACCGTAGGTTGCTTACCAATGCCAGCACAGAGTTGTTGTGCATCAGAGAAAATTGTTTTACAGATATTACCAAGCAAGCAGGTTTTAAATCATCAGAATGCAAAGTTTTCCAAAACGATTTGGGCAAGTATATGGTGGTTATTTATCATAGCCGCAATTTTCCATCAGTATGTGGGCAAGTAAACCAATGGGTAAGTGAAAATTTCAATTTACCATTAGAAGAAAAAGTACGTTTGTATTGCTTTAGTCCCGAAAAAGATAGCCTTGCAGAAGACTTTGCCGATATAGAAGATTATATAGAAGCTGTGCCATTGCCAGATGCTATTTACAACGCTTTCAGAGCTACGTTTAAAACCCTTAAACTCGATAGAAAACACATAGAGTTAAATCCTAACGAAGCCGAAGTACCCACTACATTATTTGATGACCAAACCGACGAAGCATAAGCCATGTATATATTAAAAGAATTTCAAGAAAAAGCAGTTAAGGCATTATTGCAACATACGTTTGACGCCTTAGGTACAGCACAAAATCAGCAACAAATTCCTATATTATTAGAAGCTCCCACAGGTAGTGGCAAAACCGTAATGATGGCAGATTTTCTGTATCGTATGCGCGACGAATTGCCTTTGCAACCAGGACTAAGCGAAAATGTGGCTTATATATGGTTTGCACCTAATACTTTACACATTCAAAGCTTTGAAAGCCTGCAAAATTTGTATGATGATACAGCCAAAATAAATTGTATAGACCTGAGTAATTTAAGTACCAACCCATTGTTAAATGCAAATGATTTATTGTTTGTAAACTGGAGTAGTGTAGATGGCATGACCAAAATTTGGCGCAAAGAAAACGAAACCAATACCAACTTAGAAACCCTTGTACAAAATACCGTAGCTAATGGCACACAAATTATTTTAATTATAGATGAAGCTCATTTAAGTGCGTTTACTGGTAAGCAAGCAATAGCTGTACGCAAATTGATTTCAGCAAAAATAGAGGTGATGGTAACAGCCACACCCAATACCAGACCACAGCGCAATGTGTTTATTTCCCGTAAGGAAGTAATAGACGAACAAATGATTAAAAAAGGAGTAAGGCTAAACATTGGTTTAAATCCCGAAGAGCAAAATGGCGAAAATGTACATTTACATTTGCTACGAAAAGCTATGGCAAAACGCAACGAATTGGCATTGCAATATGAAGAAGAATTAGGTAAAAATAAATTAAATCCATTATTGCTTATACAGTTACCTTCAGACAATGCAAGCCTAAGTGATGAAGATAAAAATATTCGTGATATTGTTGAAGGTATTTTAAGCAATGAATATGGCATTAGCACAAACAATGGACGCTTGGCAGTGTGGCTCAGTGGCGAAAGAGATAAAGATGGATTAGAAGATAAAAATGGATTTCAAGATGTATTATTATTTAAGCAAGCCATTGCTCAAGGTTGGGACTGTCCAAGAGCTGCTGTATTAATCAGTTATAGAACAGTACAAAGCCCCAATTTTGGAGTGCAAACAGTAGGTCGTATTCTTCGTATGCCACATCAAAAGCATTATACACATGATGATTTAAATTATGGCTATGTGTATACCAATATAGAAAGTAATCAAATCAATTTTGTACCAACAGATGCCGACTTTTTCAACTTTCAATTAGCAGAAAGACAAGAAGATAAAAACTGGTTTTTTAATAAACTTACTTCGGCAACCATCGTAAATGACCGACCTTCAAAAGGAGTATTGAGTTCAGCATTTGAAACAACATTTTTTAATATCATTCAAAAAAAATATGGTATAACACAAGTTCCTGAAGCTGATTTATTTACTCAACAAGAAGAAGAAGTTATCAAAAAACAAACAGCCGATAATATCTTAGCTATGCAACAAGCAGGTTGGACATTTGATATTGATGAACATCAAATACATATTCCAACTGATATAGAAATTGACACATACGATGTTAATTCAATTGTACTGAATCATAATCAAATGCGTGATTTTGCCATTACAAATGCAGAATTTGGTGTTATGTTTGATCGGTTTTGTTATGACAATATCACTCGTTTAAATCGCAGTAAAAGTTGGAAATTATTAGCTCGTACTTTAATTCATTTTGCAGAATACTATTTAAATATTTTTGAATTTGAAGCACGAAAAGTGTTTTTATTCCCTCAAAATAAGGCATTACTTATTCAAGATATTGCTTTGGCTTTAGAGCGCTTTGAAACGTGGCAAAAAGAAAAAGGTAATGACAAACGTCGGGTAGAAAATGGAGAGTGGGAAGTTCCTGAAATTCGTTATTACTCCGAATTTTTTAACAGACAAGAAATTGAAAGTCATGCCTTAGCACCTTTCTTTGAAAGCAATGCAGCATCTAATGTAGAAAAAGCATTTAAAGATATTTTAGTTTCTAATGAAGTACATCTTGAATGGTGGTATAAAAATGGTGATAGTGGTAAAGAAAATTTTTCTGTTCCCTATACCAATTTGCAAAATGAATTACGTTTATTTTATGTGGACTTTGTTGTAAAATTCAATAATGGAACAATTGGTTTATTTGATACTAAAACAAAACGAAGCGATTTAGAAGCACCCAATAAACACAATGCGTTATTGGATTATATGGATGCAGAAAACAAAATCAATACTGATAGAAAACTAATTGGTGGTGTCATATTACCAGAAGAAACAAGTGGAGTTTTAGCATTTAGATATTGCAGTAATCGAATTCAAGATACAAATGATTTAACAGGCTGGGATTATTTCAACCCAGCTGAAATAAAATAAAATTTAATTAAATATGGCAAAAAAAAGTTTAGATACCACCTTTCTACATTACGGAATCCGTAAGGAGGATTTAAGTATGATAGAGGTATTATGTACGGAACATCAACTTGATTTTGATTGGGTAAAAGATGATTTATTGAAAGAGTTTCATGAGAAGAAAATCCGCAATCAGGATATGGACGATAAAGGAATTGAAAAATTATTGAAAAAGCCTTGCTAAAAATAAAATAACTGCCATGCTGATAAAAAGAATAAAGGCCAAGAATTTTAAAACCTATCTCAATCTTGATTTAGATATATCGGTTGAGCAGGATAAACCTATCATACTCATTGGAGGTGCAAATGGCGGTGGAAAAACTACATTGTTTGAAGCCATCTATGGAGCCTTGTATGGTTTGCATATCCATAGTGCTAAGCAGTTTAAAGAACTGCTAAATGCAGGTTCCATTGGGCACGAAGATGAAAAGATAATGTTGGAACTACACTTTAGCGGTAAAGTGCTTAATGAGGATCAGCAATATGTACTCACAAGAACTTACATGCTTAACCCATCAGGGGTGCCTGTGGAAAGTGTAAAGCTGAATATGAATGGTACTATCTTTTCCTATGGCACAGCAACCCCACCGGCACAAAGGGCAGAACAGGAAGCACAAGTAAACAAAATTATCAAAGCCAATTTACCGCAGGAATTAAGCAGGTACTTTTTATTTGATGCAATGGAAGCTGGTAATCTATTAAAAGAAGACCAGCTAAACAGAGTTATAAAAGAGAACATTGAAAACGTAATGGGTTTCAATAAGTACATGGTAATGGCAAAGAGTGCAGAAAGTTTATATCAGGGATATACAGCTCAGCGTTTGCAAGTAGAAAATGATAAACAGGAATACTTACAATTGCTCGACCAGAAGAAAAAACAGGAAGAAATTATAAACCTTTTACAAATACAGTTGCAAGATGCCCTGCAATACTCCGTTGCCAATAAAGAATTGTATGATAACCTGAAAGTAGGGTTAAATCAGGAATCTACTATTAAGCATAAAATAGATCAGACTAAACTGCAAATTGAAAACATTCACAAAAAAGAAGGCATTTACCATGATGACTTAGATGAATTTGTAAAAGAAATGGAATTGAATGTTTGCTTGCCTAAGATGACAGAAGCAATCAAATCAGAAATCAATCTTATTCTTAAAGTAAAAGGCCAGCAGGAACAACAACATAACAGCAATATTTCTCCCGAGCAAATTGAAGCGATTAGTAAAACCATATTACAATATCTTAAAGAAAATAGCCTTGTACTAAAAGATATTACAACGGCAGAGTTGGTTGATTATGTCATAGCAGCTTCAAGTAATCCTGCGGAGAAAGACCAATATGACTTTTTAGAATTTTCGGAGGTGAAAGCTCTCGAAAACCTATTGAATGTAAAAACTAACAATACGTTCCCCTCTTTAAATCAGCAGCAGGTAGAATTGAATGTTTCTCTCAATCAGATCCCATTATTGGAAACGCAGATAGAAAACATGAGGGCTCAAATAACAGGCAGAGATTATGCATTGTTAAAAGCCTATGAAGATAATGAGAGCAGCATTAAGAAAAATGAAATGGGCATTGCAGATGCTAAAGGTGAAATAGGTAAAATTGAAAAACAACTTCACCAGTTTGATATTCAAACCAGCCAAGAACCCGATCCAAAATATGAAGCATTGGGCAGACTAAAAGGCTTCTTTGAGGATGTTGCCAATCGTTTGCTAAAAGTAAAAAAGCAACAGATAGAATTAAAAATGAAGCAGGACCTCAATATAAATCTTGCTGCTTATCGTGATGTAATTGATAGGGTTGAATTATCTGAAAACCTGAAAGACTTAACTTTTAAAATTTACCATAAGGCAGGAAATGAACTTTACTTGAATCAATTAAATACAGCTTCCAAGCAAGTTGTCATTCAGGTATTGCTGAAATCTTTACATGAGTTTGGCGATTATGATCCACCGGTAATGATTGATACTGTAATGGGCGTATTGGATGAAACAAGTCGGGCAACAGTGCTGGAAAATTACTTTCCAGAACTATCCCATCAAACTATATTGCTTAGTTCAGATAGTGAAATACGAACCGGCATGGACCTTGAAAAAATCGAACCTTTTATTTCTAAAACATTTACGCTTCAGCGTGACAGGGAAAGGCAGCTTACAGATATCATTCCCGGTTATTTTGGAGTAAACATAAACGAATAAGCCATGAGTGTAATCAACTTACAAAATATAAGACAGGCAGAAGGCTTAATGGATAGTTTGCATGATGTGCGTACTAAAATTGAGCAACGTATTAATCTGGAAAAATACACTGCCAATCAAAAACCTGTTTCTTTAAACGGTAACAAAATAATGCGAATATGCTTACTGGCAGGGCTTTCTAATAAAGAGCATAGAGACCTTGCTTCCATAGAGCAAATCCAAATGTCGAAAACAAGCAACAGGATTTTTGAAACACTTTTTACACTCCACAATTTGGGTGCAGCCTATTCCGCATTATTAAAACTACGTTACAATGGTTTGCAGATAGATTGGGAAAACACAGGTTTAAAAAGCAAAATAGTAAACGCTGAAATACTCCGTGGACGTGATGTATTGCTTAAAGATGAAGTGTTGGATGATTGGTTATTAAATACAGTTAGTTCTTCGAGAGCAGGCAATGCGGGTTCTATTCCTTTCCTAAATTTAAATATTGGTACTTACGAAGATGAAATTCCGGCATTACTTAATTTGAATGGTAGAGATATTTCCAATACTCAAATATTAGTTGCAGGTACAACTGGCTCAGGCAAGTCAAATTTGCTGGCTGTTCTATTAAATGAGATAAGAACACTTTCTATCGAAAGTCCTTACCCGGTAAACTTTTTATTGTTCGATTATAAAGGTGAATTTTCTGACCCTGCTAATAACGCATGGCTGAATCTGTTTGAAATAGATAGAAGTGCTATCCTTGATCCAATTGTATCTCCCTTGCCGTTCACTCCGTTCAAAGATTTTACAGGCAGGGCACAAAATGAAATCAATCTCTATTCCACTGAATTGGCTTTGGCCATTTGTTCTATTGACCGTGCAACTATCAGTGCAAACATGGGCAATCGTTTATCAGAAGCCATTATCAACGCCTATAAAAAATCACAAAACCATCCTGTAACTTTCGATGGCATCATTAAGGAATATATATCATTGCAGCCAGATAAGGACAGGGATAAAGACGATAGCATAAAATCAGTTTTAAAGCAGTTGATACGAAATAACCTGTTTGCTACCGAAGACAGAATTGACCTTATAAAGGATAGCTACATAGTTAAAATGGATGGTTTTCCAAAAGATGGTCCAATCGCAAAGGCAATCGTATATTTTATTGTTTCAAAATTGAATACCATTTACGAAAAACTACCGAAACAGGCAGTAGATGAAGATAGCGTTGAGCTTCGTCACTTCACTATCATTGATGAAGCTCATTACATGCTTGGCTTCGACAATAAGCCACTTCGTGACTTAATTGCCACTGGTAGAAATAAAGGTTTAAGTATTATTCTGGCCACTCAAAACATGGATAGTTATAAAAGCGAATACTTTGATTTCTATGCCAATGCTCAGTATCCACTTATCATGAAGCAACAGTCTATCAATGATGGAGTGATTAAAGATTTGTTCGGAGTATCAGGCAAAGATTTTCAGGAAATCAAAGAGGCAATTGCCGGTTTACAAAAAGGAGAGTTGATTATAAAAAACCCAACGGCCATTGCTTTAGGTATGGGTAAGAAGTATAAGAAGATAAAGGTGAGGCATTTGATATAAATGTATGAATCAAAACTAATGATAAATTATTACAGTTGCACAATTGTAAGGAAGAATTGGTGATTTTTTTTCGAGAAAAACAAATGAAGAATTACTTGAAATTTATTTTATTAAGAGGCATGAAAATAACCCTTAATTTATAATAGCATTTAAATCAGAAACTAAGACAAGGAATTTAACCATTTAATTTAAAATAGGTTTTAATCTCTATCATAAAAAATAATTATTGGGAAAGCATCAAATGCAAGTATCAAACAATATTCAATAAGTTTCAGCTTAACCCTGTTGTTGTTTGAGATATTTAATTTTTCGCCGTAGGTAATTACTATAAAAATGATAATGTGGATTAGTAATTGCGATTAATTAGCCATGCAAAGAAATTGAAATAAGCATTTTTCTCAATAAATGTTTCAACATGTTTTTGTTCATCCATGGTCGAAAACTACGCATCTACAAAAGAAAACTACCTGTTTATGAAATAACCATGAATAAATTATGATAGATGGTTTTATAAAACTAGGTTCGTTATAATTAATACACCAAATTCAATTAAATCATGTTTACAAACCCATTTTCATTTGACGGTCGTATCAGAAGAACTGAATACGGTATTTCTCTTATAATTTATGCAATTGCATACGCAATTGTTGCTGGCATTGTTGCCTCTACCGGCAGTGATGATGGTGCTGGCATAGTTTTCATCTTCCTTATTCCGATTCTCTGGTTTCTATGGGCTCAAGGAGCTAAAAGATGTCATGATATTGGAAATAGTGGCTGGTGGCAATTAATACCATTTTATGTTTTCTGGTTAATATTCCAGGAAGGGCAAGCAGGTTCAAACCAATATGGAAATAATCCAAAAGGAATTCAATCTACTAGCGGAACAACTTCACAAAGAGGGCAAAGCAATGGCACATCTGGAAGCGTGTACCAAGGCGGTTATAGCGGAGGGCACAATAATCCTAATTCAAACTATTCATCAATGGAAAACCCTAATAAAACAGAAGGCTACAAAGACGGAGATTTATACAAATAAAAACAGAAAATATGCACGACATTAGAAATCTAACAATTAGTAGCACAAACCCCTGCTTACTTGTTTACCTTATTGACCAAAGCGGTTCAATGAAGGATAAATTTGGAAATGCTTCACATTCTAAAGCAGTTGAAGTTACGAACGCTATCAACGACATAATTTACCAAGTCGGCTTGCGTTGTATTGGCAGTGGTGGAGAGATTAGAAACAGATTTGAAATTGCTATCGTAGGTTATGGCAAACAAGAAGATGCCGTTCAATCAGGTTGGGAAGGACAATTGTCAGGCAAATGGGTTGTCTCAATAAAAAATATTTTTGAATTCCCATTAGAACAAGATGATGACAAGCCAATATGGATTAAACCGTATTGTGTTAGTAGTACTCCTATGACAAAGGCATTTGAAAATGCTAAACGAATTTGTAATGACTGGATAAATTGGGGTAATCACAGAGACTGCCATCCACCGATTATAATAAATATAACAGATGGAGAAGCCACCGACGCAGGAAGCAATTTTAGTGCTATAAAAAATGAGGTTGAACAAATCAAAAGTCTAAGAACAAATTATGGGGGGGCAAATATTCTGAATATTCATATTTCGACAAGAGCAGGAGATAAACTTCTATTCCCAAATGAAGTTAATTCTGGCGACAAATTCGAAAAATTACTTTTTGAAATGTCAACCCCGCTTGACGAAAATATGATAAGATTAGCCAAAAACAGAGGGTATAATATAGAAAATGGTGCGAAAGCATACGTATATAATGGAGATGCTGTTGATTTACTTAATTTCTTAGATATTGGTTCTCAATTGTTTTAAAGTATGATTAAATTATTACAACTCCATAAGAGGTCATCCTACGAATTTAAATATATTCAAGATAAATGTGCTATCAATTCTGAAACGAAAACATTCGCTTTAGCTGATGGAGCAACCCAAAGTTTTAATTCTGAACTTTGGGCCGAAATAATTACAAAAGGATTTGTAACAAACCCAACATTTAATGTTAATGAACTTATTAGCTATTTTGAAAAACAAGTTGTAGAATATAAAAATACAAAATTTGAATTTAGTTCTAATCCAGCTAAAGCCTCGTTAGAAAAATCAAAACAAAATCAAGGTGCTACTGCCACATTTATCGGATTGCATTTCACAACTGATAACAAAATCGAGCTTATATCATGTGGCGACACGAACCTTTTTTTATTAAACACAAAAAATGAAGTGACTGCATTTCCATTCACTAATGTGGACAATTTGGATGCAAATATTCACTTCATTAATACAGAACAATTAATTCAAAATAAAATTGATGAAACGTTTTTTAAAACAAAGTCAATTGAATACAATTCCGATGATAAAATAATTATTGCAACAGATGCACTCAGTAGACTTATTCTTAAGAAACCATCTGTCCTTTCTGAAATCTTAAAAATTGAAGATTTTAATCAATTAAATGACTTCTGTTTAAAATATTGGGATAGTAAAGAACTTCAGGAGGATGATATTTCTGCAATAATAATTCCAGTACAAAATAATGGAATGGTAAAAATAATTCATCCGCCAACAGACTTTTCTTTTCCAAAAGAAAAAGAAGTAGAATTTATTCCGACATCCTTACAACAAAGAAATTATTCAATTATGGAAATGAACGACATTCGCAACCAATTTAATGGAGTTGCCCAAGACTTTAATCAAGTCAAAAAAAAACTAAAACTCCACGAAATGCTTTTGTTGGTAGCGATTAGCCTTTTAATAGCAAACATACTTTTGGTGTATTTTTCCCGACCATTAAATTCAAAAGATGAAACTTCAAAACCTCAGGATACATCTGAAAATGTAATCATTCAGATGCATGAAAGCACAATAGATGATTTAAAATCCGAAATTCAAATTCTAAAAGGTAAGATAGCTGAAATTTCTCAACCAAAAAAAGAGCCAAAGGAAGAAATGGTTGAACCGACAAAACAACCTCCAATAATTCCCAAAGAAGAAGCAAAGAAGAGACAAGAAGAGTTGATTAAAGCTGGTTTTAAGGTAACAGCAGATAGCATTTGGGGAGAACAATCTGAAAAAAAATGGAATGAATATCTACAAAAGAAAAATAAGTAATAATGGTTAATAATTATCCAACCATTGGAGAATACAATCAACTTATTCAAAAGAAAGGTGGAAATGCTTTTAAGTCTTTGAATGGCATAAACCTTATTCCTTCAATGGTTGCTCCAATTAAAGTTTACTTGTTTGGTTCCGGTGCTTTTGCGGCAGTGTTCAAAGGTTCTTTAAATGGGACAAATTATGCAATTAGATGTTTTCTTACAGCTGATAATGTAGCAATAGATCGGTATAAAATAATCTGCGACTACCTAAATGACCTCGATGCATCTTGGAAAACAGAATGTGAGTTTTTAGAGGACGAAATAAGTGTCAATGGCAATTCCTACCCTATTTTAAAAATGGAATGGTTAGATGGCTTATTAATAAATCAGTTTATTTCAAATCATTTATCTGACAAAAATGTTTTGACTGAATTGCAGAAAAAATTGGTTGCGGTTTCTGACGATCTTGAGAAGCACAAAATAGGTCATGGAGACTTACAGTGCGGCAATATTATTATCACAGGTAGCTCATCAAATTTTCAAGTTAAATTAATTGACTATGATGGAATGTATGTTCCAGCATTATCTAACAAAAAATCAATCGAAAAAGGGAGAAGTGAATTTCAGCACCCTAAAAGAACGATGAATAACTTCAGCCCTGAAATGGATAGATTTTCATTTTGGGTCATGATTACAGCATTAGAAGCTCTTAAAGTTGACAAAACTCTTTGGTTACAAGTAATGCAAGGCGGATTTAACACGCTTGATAATATGTTATTTATTGGCCAAGATTTTGAACAATTCAATAGTTCTAAATTAGTAAATAAGCTTTATAATTTAAATAAACCATCGCTTTCATTTTATTTAGACAAGTTGAATAAATTTTGCAACTCGTCGTTTGACGAAATAGAAACTCCGACTATCAGCAATGCAATTTCTCAACCAAATATAATAATCCATGGAAAGGAATTTGAGAATCTAAATATTCATATTAATACAAACCCTCATGGCGCTTGGGTGATAAATTCAAATTTTGAAAGATTAGGCAAGACGCCACTAACTCTCAATAAAAATACATACAAAGGAGAAGTGTTAATTATTGCATTTGGAACGCAGGTTAAGAAAATACCTATCGACGAAAATTGCAAAGAAGTTAATCTAAATTTTGAAGAGATTGACAAACCGAATATACTGCCAAATCCCATTATTACAAGTCCAAAACCTGCACCACCCTCTATTCAAACTAAAAAAAAGAAAAGCTTCATTGAGACAGATTTTTTTCTACCAATTTGTATTATTGGAATATTTGCTTTTATTCTTGCACTTTCAACGATTATCCCTAGGAAAAAAACATCATTTTCAACAGAAACCATATCGGTTCAGGCTCCAACTGCTGAAGCGCCTGCTACTGAAGCGCCTGCTACCCAACCTTTAGCTATTGAAGCACCTGCTATTGAAGAGGTAAACACTGAACTTACCGCTATAGAAGCTCCTGTTTCAGCAGTGCCTCCAATAGGAGAAGTTGATAATATCGAGGGAACTTTAATAAAACCTGATTTTGGCCAATCGAAGGAATTCACCGATGATTTCAATAATTCGCCTGAAGAAGTAGTATCATTATTTTTAAATGCATTGTCAGATAATAATTGTACAGAAGCATGGGCACATACCTATAATCCTAGGTGGGAAAAGAAAGGAAAATCTTGGTTTTGTTCATATGAGGCATTTGGTGCTTTGACCAAAATTAACGTCAGGGTGATTCAATCTTTAAATTGTAACTACGTAGATGCCGAAGTTTATGTTAACTACTGTGTGGAAGACTTTTATAACGGGAATAAATGTTTTTTTCAGAAATTTATTTTACAAAGAATTTCAGACATGAATGGCAAAAGTAAGTGGATGATAAGTAGGCTATTAAACTTGCAACCTCCTATAGTACAATAAAATTTATTTTGAATTGAAACATTAAATTCGACTCAGAATTATGCTTTTAACGACTTTTCTCCATGGTTAGTGTCCTCAATAACTACTTTACGCTCACAAATTTTAGAACAAATTAGGCTATGTGCTACTAGGTTTGTGGTAACACTAAGCAAGGGCGAAAAGTTGCCAGCGAGCCATGTGGATTGGGGGTATTGAGGTAAATAAGCAACTTTCCTTATGGATGATTTGAAAAAATGAAGTTGCTTCCATTTATTTCTAACAATGGCCAATCAAGCAAATCAACATTTCCATCGCCATCTAAATCAGAAACTTGATAGCCATACAAGAAGTCATTAATGTCAGATTCAAGATAGGCATTGTCTATTAAATCAATATTATCATCTTGATTAATATCTCCACTAAAGAATGCCCATATCGTTCCATTTCCAGAAACGTCAACTTGATTACTACCATATGCTTTTAATGCTGCATTTGAAAAATCATATGTTATATTCGGTACCATAGCTACTGGAGAAGCACTCCATGTTTGAACTGCGCTTCTGTGTTTCACTATTATGTATTTGCTACCTGTCATTGGTGGGAATATGCACGTTGCCGTACCATTTTGATTTAACACAGCAACTATACTTGCATCAACAACCAAAGGTGTTAAAGAGTCGCGTAATTCTACAACTATTGAATCACAAGCACCTAATGTTGTTGGTT